>NZ_AWZU01000015.1 GCF_000472385.1 Bradyrhizobium sp. ARR65 | reverse complement strand
CTCGGCCGATGCGCCCGAGCGCCACGTTGGTCACATGCGCGTAGGCAGGCCATGGCGGCTTGAACTCCGGCCGTGCCGTGATCAGCAACAGCACCGGCAAATATTGCACGCGCTCTATCACGAGCGTCAGGATTTCCAGCGTCGTTGGATCGATCCAGTGCACATCCTCGTAAACGAGCAGCATGGGTTGGCGCGCCGCCAGCCGCTCCAGCTGCGCCAGCAGGGCTGCCAGGGTCTTCTCCTTGCGCTTTTGCGGGCTCAGCTCGGGAACAGGGTAGCGCTCAGCGCTCGAGATCGACAGCAACGCGGCAATGAGGCCGATTTCCTCAGGCGGCGCATCGGATTGGACTAGCACGGCTTCCAGCTTGGTGAGCTTCTCCTGGACCGTGTCGTCGCGCGTGAAGCCAGCGGCCCTTTCAAGCTGGCCGATCACTGGGTGCAACGCGGTGTCCTGGTGATGCGGAGAGCAAAAATGGCGCAGCCGGGTGTGCGAATCGCCTTGTAGATGCGCCTGGAGCGCAGCCGCAATGCGAGATTTGCCGATGCCCGCCTCGCCGGCGAGGACCACCACGCGTCCTTGGCCGGACTTGGCCTGCTGCCAGCGTCGCAGCAGCAACTCGAACTCCTCAGTCCGACCGACGAGCGGCGTCGTCCGGCCTGAGTGCAAGGCCTCGAAACGGCTCTCAATGGAGCTGCCCCGCAGCACTGCCCAGGCCCGCGTCGGTCCGGCAAGGCCCTTCAGCTCCTTGGCCCCGAGATCAATGAGCTCAAAGAGATCGCCGAGCAGCTTTCGTGTGCCTTCGCTGATCACGACGCTGTCCGGCTCCGCGATTCCCTGCAGGCGTGCGGCGAGGTTCGGCGTCTCGCCGACGATCCCACGTTCCTGGGCTTCCCCGGACCCAATGATGTCACCGACCACGACGAGGCCGGTTGCAATGCCGACGCGAGTTTGCAGCAGGGCGCGGGTCTTGAGCGCCCTCACGGCCGCGGTCAGCTCCAGTCCCGCCCGCACGGCGCGTTCAGCATCGTCCTCGTGAGCCTTGGGGTAGCCAAAATACACCAGGACCCCATCACCCATGTATTTCGCCACGAAGCCGTCGAAGCGCCGCACTGTCTTGGCTACGCATTTCTGATACGCCGAGATGACCTCGCGCAAATCCTCCGGGTCCATGCGGGCGGAGAGTGCAGTCGAGCCGACGAGATCGGTGAACATCACCGTCACATGGCGGCGCTCGGCATCATGCTCTCGCTCGGCATCATGCTCTTGCTTCGGCTCGGGCGCGGCTGCGGACTGAACCGTGGCGGTCGTGGTGGTGCCAATATCCCGAATCGCGCGCAAAATCTTCCGACGATGCCCCAGCGAAACGCCCAGCTGTTCCAGGTCGCGATCCGTTAGCTCGGGGAGAACGTCGATATCGATGTCGTTTTCGGCAAAACGGCCCGCATACTCAGACAATCCGAGCGAGGCCAGCCACTCGGTAATCGTAGCCACTGGATTTCCCCTCGCGGCTGTACAACAAGGAGAGGGTACATCAAAGCCCGGCCGGTTTGAATAGGCGGATATTGGCAGTGCGCGGTCGTCGGCCTTGCCACTATGCGACCACAAAGCTGCGCGCGTCGTCCTGGTGTTCGGGAATCCCTACAACGGCTGTCTTGGAGGCGCAGAATTTCGCCCAGTGCAGCGCTTCTCAAGCAAATCGCCGCGACGATAGGCCGCTTCAACCTTGCTACTGATTGCATGTGCTAGCACCATCTCGTTGCTGGCCTCACGCTAAGTCATTGGTTCGGGTCGCGACCACGATAAAAGAAGCTATGCTCGGCACCGGGATGCGACCTTGGACAGCCTAAAGACATCCATCGCAATCAAAGCCAAGGCGGCTGGTTTCACTCCGGCGATCTAGCGTGCTCGACGAGCACGGCTAGGTCATCGCCAAGTGTTCGAAAGAAATCATCATCTCAGAGGACGCGAATATCTCCTCCGTCCAGGTCGAGGACATCCTCTAGAAGCAAAGGCCGTGGCCTTTGGCAGCCGTGCTGCAAAGCTTCATCCGAAATGGGGCGAAGTGCCGTGCGCCTTCACTGAACAGAAGCGCGCTAATTTAGCCCAGCCGCAGATGATAGGCTTCTGCCGTGAGCACATGTCGTAGTTGACGGAGATCAAGGAGAAGGACCTTCTGCTCGTCGCCGGCGCAAGCGTTGGCGGGCGCCCCTAGCTAGAGGCCCCCTTCTGCCTATTGCCCGGAGCTCTAGCGAGCTCCGGGCTCTTCTGGTGACAGGCACGAGAGCGAAGGCGGCCCGCGATATTCTTTGCGATCATTCATCTAACCGTAGTTGGCAAGCTAATCTGTCCCCTTGTGTGTTGCCGGGTCCGCATCGAACGCCTGCTTCCCCTTTGCGGCCCAGAGCGCTCGTGCCCGTTCGCCTTGATCGCTCTCGAGCTTGTCGGCCATCCAAAGCAGCGCGCCAAGGATGGTGGCGCGATCATCGCCGGTTAGGTTGACGAGTCCAGCTTTCACGATGAGGCCGCCGAGTTCAATGAGATGCCGCGTGCGCTTGCGGCGCTCGACCTGCCACGAGCGCATGTCATGCCGCGCCCTTGCGGCCTGATGCCGGTTGCGCGCCGCCCGGTTGCGCCGCAACGCCGCCAGCGTCGCGCCCAGGTGCTGGAGCAGATCGCCGCGACCGCCCTTGGAAAAACGTGGCACCGCGTTTCGCCCATGCCTCCCGTTTTGCGGCGTCCTTCGTCTCGGCCAGCACGATCAGCGCGCCTGCTAGTTCGTCGGCACTGAGCGCGTCGGCTCCGGTTGCAATGACCAGTTCGCCGAGCTGCTGCACTTTGCGGCTCTTGAGGTCGCGGGCCTTGTCCTGAAGCGCTTTCAGTTCTCCGTCGAAATCCCGCGGCTTGCGCATCACGTCCTCCACCAATGTTGATGGAGCGATGATAGTTGAGCCTTGGGCATAATGCTGTAAGGTCGCCGGGACGGTTTGAGACGGTGTAATCCCGCCCGAGAATTTTTCGAGGGAGGGCGCGCTTATACGTCGTTCCGACGTGCGCTTCGCTGTGCCACTGATCTGATCGCGATGGCGATCTATCATCTTCACGTCAAGGTCATTGGCCGCAAGTCTGGCTCCAGCGCGGTGGCCTCTGCTGCCTACCGGTCGGGCTCGCGGCTGCGCGACGAGCGGCTTGATCGCAGCCACGATTTTTCCGGAAAGCGCGGCGTCGTCCATTCCGAGGTGATGCTGCCCGAAAATGCGCCGGAGGCATGGAGCGACCGCGAACGGCTCTGGAACGATGTCGAGACGTTCGAAGTCCGGAAAGATGCCCAGCTTGCCCGCGAGGTCGAATTCGCCATCCCGCGCGAATTGACGCAGGCCCAGGGCATCGAACTGGCCCGCGACTTCGTTCGTAGCGAATTCGTCGATCGGGGCATGATCGCCGATCTCAATGTGCATTGGGACGTGGCCGACGACGGCATGCCTAAACCCCATGCCCATGTCATGCTGACCATGCGCGCGGTGGACGAGAGCGGTTTTGGCCCGAAGGTGCGGGACTGGAACCGCACCGAGTTGGTCGAGCGCTGGCGAAGGCGCTGGGCGGAGATAGCCAACGAGCGCCTGGCCGAACTCGACATCGACGCCCGTATCGACCATCGCAGCCTGGAAGCACAAGGCATTGCGCTTGAGCCGCAAAGCCAAGTCGGCGCGTCGGCACAGCGGATCGAGGGTGAAGGGTTCGATGCCGCCGACCGCGCCGAGATGCACCGCGAGATCGCGCGCGGCAATGGCGAGAGGATCATTGCGGATCCTTCCCTTGGCCTGGACGCGATCACCCAGCAGCAATCGACGTTCACACAGCGCGACATGGCGAAGTTTGCGCATCGGCACAGTGACGGGATCGACCAGTTCAATGCGGTGATGGGCGCGATGCGCGGCGCGCCCGATCTGGTCGAGCTCGGCCAGGATGCTCGCGGCGAGGACCGCTTTACCACCCGCGACATGATCCAGGCCGAACGGCGTCTGCACCATGCTGCCAGACTCATGGCGGAATGGGAACGACATGAGGTGAACGACGCCGAAAGGCAAGCGGCGGTGGCGCGTGCGGAAGCACGCGGTCTTGTTCTGTCCGGCGAGCAGGCTGACGCGCTGGCGCATATCACGGACGGGCGCGATCTAGGCATTGTGGTCGGCCATGCCGGAACGGGAAAGAGCGCGCTGCTGGGGGTGGCACGGGACGTCTGGGAATCGGCGGGCTATGAGGTCCGGGGTGCGGCGCTGTCCGGCATCGCGGCGGAAAATCTCGAAAGCGGATCGGGCATACCCTCCCGCACCATTGCCAGCCTGGAGCACGGCTGGGGACAGGGCCGTGACCTGCTCACGAACAGCGATGTCCTGGTGATCGATGAGGCCGGCATGGTCGGCACGCGGCAGCTGGAGCGCGTGCTGTCCCATGCGGCAGCGGCCGGCGCAAAGGTCGTGCTGGTCGGGGATCCGCAGCAGTTGCAAGCAATAGAAGCGGGCGCGGCGTTCCGGTCGATCCATGAGCGTCACGGCGGGGCGGAAATCGGCGAGGTGCGCCGTCAGCGCCAGGACTGGCAGCGCGACGCCACGCGTGATCTGGCGACTGGCAAAATCGACCAGGCGCTTGGAGCCTATCGCGCGCACGGCATGGTGCATGAGGCCCCGACCCGCGAAGAGGCGCGCGGCGATCTGATCGAGCGCTGGGACCGCGAGCGGCAGGCCTCGCCCGACCAGAGCCGGATCATCCTCACCCACACCAACGACGAAGTCCGGGCGCTTAACGAGGCCGCGCGCGAGCGGATGCGGGCCGCCGGCGATCTGGGCGATGAGGTGCGTGTGACGGTCGAGCGCGGCGAGCGAAGCTTTGCCAGCGGAGACCGCATCATGTTCCTGCAAAATGAGCGCGGCCTTGGCGTGAAGAACGGCACGCTCGGGACCATCGAACAGGTCAGCGCGCATTCCATGACCGTGCAGACCGACGATGGCCGATCCGTTGCCTTCGACCTCAAGGACTATAACCGGATCGACCATGGCTATGCCGCGACCATCCACAAGGCGCAGGGCATGACGGTGGACCGGACCCATGTGCTGGCGACCCCGGGGATGGATGCCCATGCGAGCTATGTCGCCCTCTCGCGGCACCGCGACGGCATGGAGCTGCATTATGGCTGCGACGATTTTGCGGGCGAGGGTCGCCTTGTCCGCACCCTGTCGCGCGACCGGGCCAAGGACATGGCCTCGGACTATGATCGTGCCGATCCGGTCCAGAGCTACGCCGAGCGGCGTGGGATCACCTTCCGCGAGCGCGTGGCCGAGATTGTGCGCAAGGTCGTACCGGAAAAGCTGCGCGGCGTGCTCGACGGCCTTCGCGCTCCTTCGGATGTGGCCGACCCGGACGGCGGACGGAGGCCGGAGCGGGAAACGCCGGGAAGGGAAAGGAGCGGTATGCAGACCGACCCGCGGCGCGAAACCCAAGCGCCGGAAAGGAAGGTGGCGGAAGACCCAGAAAAGGAATTGCGTCGCCTGCGCACCCGAGCGCTCCTGCGCCATGCCCGCGCCGTCGATGCGATCTTCGAGGCCCAGGAGATGGGTGGCAAGGCAAGTCCCGAGCAGGTCAAGGAATTGCAGCAGGCCCGCAAGGGTTTCGAGGAGCTGCGACCCTATGGCTCGCGTGACGCCGAAGCCGCCTACAAGAAGAACCCGGAGCTG
Organism: Bradyrhizobium sp. ARR65; assembly: GCF_000472385.1. Taxonomy (GTDB): domain Bacteria; phylum Pseudomonadota; class Alphaproteobacteria; order Rhizobiales; family Xanthobacteraceae; genus Bradyrhizobium. The sequence continues at coordinate 153,805 of NZ_AWZU01000015.1, read as the reverse complement.
GCCCGCGAGGTGGCTGGCGGCCAGGTCAGCCGCGCCGTCCGCGCACTCCAGTTCGAAACCGAGCTGCGGACCAATCCGAGCCGCCTCGCCGATCGCTTCGTGGAGCGCTGGCAGAACCTCGATCAGGCCAGCCTGCGCCAGTATCAGGCGGGCGACATGTCCGGCTATAAGGCCACGCGCTCGGCGATGGGCGACATGGCGAGAGGCCTTGAACGCGAACCGCAACTGGAATCCATCCTCGCCAACCGCAAGATCGAGCTCGGCATTGCGTTTGAGTCAGGCCGCCGGCTCGGCCTCGAACTCGCCTTCAGCCTCGGCATCGACCTTGGCAGAGGCCGCGGCCTCGGAATTTGACCCATCCGATTTACCGCCGATCCTTCGCCAGAGTACGGCGACGCCAAAAACTCTCTTGCGCGCCCGCGACGGCCTGCCCTGTCTAGTCTCAGACCTCGTCAGAAACAGCGAGCAGGAGGCAGCGCAGCCATGCGCGAACCAGACCGTATCATCCGTTTGAAAACTGTCCTTTCCCGGACCGGGCTGTCCCGGTCCACTATCTACCGCAAGATCGCCGACGGTACGTTCCCGGCTCAGCTCAAGATCAGCACCAACGGGACTGGATGGCATGAATCCGACATCAACCGCTGGATCGCAGATCCCGCCTCGTGGCATCCGAAACGCGAGTTAGATGAAGTCCGGTGAGGTTGGGTTGTACCGTTTTCTCAGGCAGCTGCTCCGGGCCTCCGCAGCCAAACCCGAGTCTGGAAGGTCGGCATGCCGACCAGCCAGGCTGCCGTCTACCGTCGACAAGACTTCAACAACACGCAGAGCCCTCTTGTCCACGCGATGGTCGCCGTTGCGCACTTCCGAATAAGCCGGCGGCCGTACAGGAACTCGCGCGGCGGGATAAGGGTCGGTCCAAACTCAGGGCCTCGCGGTAATGCACGCTTACGCCTGAGCGCCAGCTTCGCCTGCTAGCCGTCTGTGGTTCGCGGGCTAAGATCCGTCCGCACGCTGGATGCGAGTTCGTGGTGTATGTATGAGTGTATGTAGCCAAACGGTGCGTGCTATCGATCCCATAAAATGGGCGTCTCTTACATTTTTTTGGCGGACACTCTCTCCGCCAGTGCTCACTCCCCTGCAGGCTTCGACCTGACGGACGCCGCCTTCGGCGTAGCTTCATCGGCATCTCACCGCCGCAAATCTGTTCGCAAGGGGCGCGACAGTCGGCAAGGGCTCCGAAGATGGCTTGGCGGCCGGGCGCGTGCCCTCATCGATCATGTCAAGGATCTGGCTGAACGGGAGCGGCTCACGTTCAAATAGGCCTTGCAAACAAGCTTGGTCACAAAAAGCCCGCCGGCACGGCCGGCGGGCTCTCAGCGGCCGGTCAAATCCGGCTTATTTCTCGCGCTGGTCGTTCATGTTGCGCTGATCGTTCATACGGTCGCCGGGCGAATATTCGGAGGCGCCTTTGCTGGAGCCACGCGACATCCCGGTGGTGTTCTTGTCCTGCATGCGATCGCCGGGGCTATATTCCGATGCGCCCTTGCCGGTGTCGGTCGTCGAGTTTTGCATCTCGTGACCGGGTGACATGCTCGATGCTCCCTTTTCCGCCGCATTGGCAAAAGGCCCGGTTCCAAGCAGCACCGCGGCCGCGACGATGAGCGTCTTCTTCATCGATGTTCTCCATTGCTGGGCAAGTGCCCGACAACGAAGCGGTCAGGGGCGTGTTCCCAACGACTCGGCAAAGTTGATCGGAGGCAGGTCACGAAGATGCACAACAAAGAAACAATTCGCGTGTTCGGAAAACTCCTCGGCGATCTCGCGATAGAGCGAAAGCTCGGCATCGGACGCCGAGCGGGTTCGTGAGGTTGGATTGTCGTTCCATTCTTCGCGTTTGCTCATGTAGAACTCGGCAATCGCGCGCGCAAACCAGGCTGCGCCGGAAAATTCCTCTGCCTGCGACAGGCAGTCGGCCTCGAATGCGAATCGTGGCTCGTCGTCGACGTCCAGGACGAAGATGGGACGCTGCGCGTGCGGCATGAGCCAGTCCTTGCTCGAGCGTATGGAGTGCCTCACTAATCCGAGCTGCCGGCCGCCGTGAAGCTGCGGTCCACGGCTTTGCCGATGTCGAGCTGTTTGCTCAGAATGCCGTAGCGCGTCGCGCGATCGGATGCCTGCTGCACCTCCTTGATGATGTCGTCGTCGATCGCAATCGGGCTGGTGTGTTGTGCCGTGTAGGCCGCAAGTAACACGTCCTCGGGCAGCCTCGTCAGCTCGGCTGTGTTCCTGGCGTACTCCGCGAGATGGTCGAGTGACCACAGTCGCGCCTTGTTCAAGCGCTGCACGAGATCGGCCACCGCCTCGCGTTTGGTCGCGATCGCGCTGTCCGAAGCCACGATGAAGGTGATCGTCGGCGTCAGCCCCGCGCCATCAGCGACGACGCGCGCATTGTCCCTCAACTTGGCAAAGGAGACATAGGGCTCCCACACCGCCCAGGCATCGATCGAGCCTGCAAGCAGCGCGATCTTGGCGTCAACGGGGTCAAGCGGCGCGAAGATTGCGTCCTCTATCTTGCCTCCGTCCTTCTCCAGCGTCGCGTCAATCAGGAACTGGCCCCAGCCGCCGCGTGTACCCGCAACGCGCTTTCCCCTGAGGTCGGCAGCCGACTTTATTGGCGAATCCTGGCGGACCAGGATCGCCTGAGTCCTGGGATCGGAGCGCGTGCCTCCGACCGCCTTGATCGGCGCGCCGGTGGCGTAGACGGAGAGAAAAGCGAGATCACCGGTATAGCCGACGTCGAGCGCGCCGGCGTTGAGCGCTTCGAGAATGGGCGCGGCGGCGGGGAATTCCGACCACTGGATTTTGTACGGCAAGTCCTTTGCAAGGCCGGAAATTTCCAGCAGCGAGCGATTGCCGCCCTTCTGGTCGCCGACCCGAAGCACAATGCCGTCGGCCGCAAATGCGGCGATGGCTATGCACAGCGAGAGCGCCGCGGCAAGCAGCGCAGCGATGGCGTTGCGCGCAGTTGAGTTCGATTGGATCGTCCATTTACCGCGTGGGCTCATTGTCCATGCCTGTCTGCCGCATGTCGTCGTGACATGATGAGGAACGTGTAGGGAGTCTATGAGCCGGCCTCGTGCAGTCAATGAAATGACTAACCGAATTGGCGTCGACGCGAACAACGAATGTGTCGCCATCGGCATGCGCGTTAGAAAGCGATATCCGCGAGTTACCCGGCTGCTGAAGACCCATGCAACTAAATGCGCAGCGAATCGCGAGATCGCGCCGGTAAGGCTCGAAAATCCTTTCATCGCCATTGTGGGCGGCGGTGGAGACAATCAATCGCCGACGCGGAACATTCGAAATTCCATTTCATTGACGATGATGCGATCGCACCGCATCATTTGCGTGTTGAACTGATCGGCGAGAAGCCGCCAGGCGGACCACTTACTCTGAACGAAGCTTCTTGGTTTCAAGGCGCGCAACGCGAAGGCGTTCGCGCGCAATGGCGGAGCTTTGTCCAATGCGAGGTACTGAAATGTCTAATGACGAAAATCGCGGCGGATCGCCGCTCGATCGCCGCGCGGTGCTGCGTGCCGGCCTTGCTGCGGCCATGGCCCTGCCGGCCGGTGCGATCGGCGCGCAGGCGTTTTCGCCGCGCGCCATGCGACCCGCGACTGACTTCTCACAATTTCCGCTCTGCAAGACATCGTCCGATGCGCCAGCTCTGACCGGCGCGCCACGCAAACTGAAATTGTCGTGGAATGCCGGCGCGGTGTGCCTAGCTCCGCTCCCCGTTGCGATCGATCACGGCTTCTTCCAAAAGCAAAATCTCGACGTCGAGCTCGTCAATTACTCAGGTTCAACCGATCAGCTCCTGGAGGCGATCGCGACCGGCAAGAGCGATGCCGGGCTTGGCATGGCGCTGCGCTGGCTCAAACCGCTGGAGCAGGGGTTTGACGTCAAGATCGCCGCCGGCACGCATGGCGGCTGCATGCGCGTGCTGACGCGAGCCGATTCCGGCGTAGGCAAGCTCGCCGATCTCAAAGGCAAGATCGTTGCGGTCGGCGACCTCGCCGGACCTGACAAGAATTTCTTCTCGATCCAGCTCGCCAAACTCGGCATCGATCCCAACAAAGAGGTCGATTGGCGCGCTTATCCCGGAAACCTCCTTAATGTGGCGGTCGAAAAGGGCGAGGTGCACGCTTTCCTCTCATCCGATCCGTTGGCTTATCTGTGGCTGAAGGATGCCGCCTATAAGGAGGTTGCTTCCAATCTCGACGGTGAGTACCGCGACAAGACCTGCTGCATCGTCGGCCTTCGCGGCAGCCTTGTGCGCGACGAGCCGCAGGTGGCGCGCGCGGTGACGCAGGCGCTGCTCGATGCGGCGATGTTCACGTCGCAAAATCCGCAATTGGCGGCTAAATCCTTCCAGCCCTATGCGCCGAAGGCGGCGACGCTCGCCGATCTCGAAGGCATGGTGCTATCACACCCACCACCATCATCCCGTCGGCGAGGTGCTCAAGCGCGAGCTCAAATCCTATGCGGATGATCTGAAGGTGATCTCGGTGTTCAAGCCCTCGACCGACACCGCCAAATTCGCGGAGCGTATCTATGTCGACCTATTCTCTGTCTGAGACGGGCGCCGGCCCCCCCGAAACTGCGACGCAGGGGTTGCGGGACTTCCTGCGCGTATCCGGCCCGGGTGTCGCCGCGAGTGCGGCGTGGGTCGCGTTCGGCCTGTCGTGCCTGTTGTGGGAAGATGTCGGCGATTGGTCGCGCACGCATTCGCTCGGCATCGGCGCCTTCGTGGTCGCGGCCGTCGTGCTGCTCGGCACGTTCTCCGCCGACTATCTCGGCGGCGCCGGCCGTGCCTTGCGGATCCGCGCGCCATGGCTCTTGGCGCTCGGGCTCTACTTCGCACTGTGGGAGGTGGCCACCGCGAAATTCGCGTGGCTGCCGCTGCCGTTCTTCCCGCCGCCGCAAGCCATCATCGAGGTCTATACCGACGATCTGCCGAAACTTTTCGACAGCGTGTTTGCTTCGGTCAAGCTGCAGCTCGGCGGCTATCTGATCGGCGCCGCGCTTGGTTTTATCACCGGCGTATCGATCGGGTGGTCGCGCAGGGTCGGCTATTGGGTACATCCGGTGCTGCGCTTCATCGGACCGCTGCCGGCAACCGCCTGGCTGCCGATCGCCTTCTTCACCTTTCCTTCGAGCTGGAGCGCCTCGACCTTCTTGATCGCGCTGGCGACCGGGTTTCCCGTCACCGTGCTGACCTGGTCGGGCGTCGCAAGCGTCAGCAGTGCCTATTACGACGTCGCGCGCACGCTCGGCGCCAAGCCGTCGTTCCTGGTGTTGAAAGTGGCGATTCCGGCCGCGTTGCCGCATGTCTTCGTCGGCCTGTTCATGGGGCTCGGCTCGTCCTTCGCGGTGCTGGTGGTCGCCGAGATGATCGGCGTCAAGGCGGGGCTTGGCTGGTATCTGCAATGGGCGCAAGGCTGGGCCGCCTACGCCAACATGTATGCCGCGCTGATCGTGATGTCGTTGCTGTGCTCGGGCGCGATCACGCTATTGTTCTGGACCCGCGACCGGCTGTTGGTTTGGCAGAAGGGAGTGGTCAAATGGTAGCGGCCGCCGAAGCGATCACCTATCCCGCCGCGGGCGCGGGACTCGACGTCGAGAACGTCAGCCATGCCTTCGATATCGATGGCGCAGCGCTGCCGGTGCTGCAGGAGGTGAACCTCGTCATCGAGCCCGGCGAATTCGTCGCGCTGCTTGGGCCGTCGGGCTGCGGCAAGTCCACGTTGTTGCGGCTCGTCGCCGGCCTGGAGCGGCCCCGGTCCGGCGTGTTGCGCGAGGACGAGACCCGCATCACCGCGCCCAATCCGTCGCGCGTGGTGGTGTTCCAGGATCCGACGCTGTTTCCATGGCGGCCGGTCTGGGACAATGTCGCGCTCGGTCTGGAGGCGCAAGGCATCCTGAAGCATCACCGGCAGCGGGTCGACGATGCGCTCGAGCTGGTCGGGTTGTCGACGTTCCGCAACGCCTATCCGCATCAACTGTCCGGCGGCATGGCACAGCGCGCCGCGCTCGCGCGGGCGCTGGTCAACGATCCAAAGATCCTCATTCTCGACGAGCCGCTCGGCAAGCTGGATTCGCTGACGCGCATTACCATGCAGGCCGAGCTTGTCGCGCTTTGGCAGCGTAAGGGCTTTACCACACTGCTGGTTACGCATGATGCGGAGGAGGCGCTGGTCCTTGCCAATCGCGTCATCGTGCTCAGCGAGCGGCCGGCGCGGATCAAGGCCGATATAGCGGTCGAGCGTCCTTATCCGCGTCATCGCGGCGATCCTTATCTGGCGGGCCTGCGCCGGCAGATTCTTGGCCTGCTCGGATTGGAGGCGACATGGTGAGGGTGCTTGGGACCGTCGCCGCAAGCGAGCGCGCACAGCCGCCCGAGCCCGATCTCTTTGAACGGGCCTCGGAGCTTGCCGCGCGCTTTGCGGAGCGGGCAGGCGCGCATGATCGCGAGGCGAGCTTTCCGTTCGAGAATTTCAAGGACCTCTCCGAGGCGGGGCTGCTGGCGCTGACGGTGCCGGCGGCGCTTGGCGGACTGGGCGCCGGCGCCCGCGACGCGGCGCGCATCCTCGGCGTTTTCGGCAAGGCCGATCCGTCGACCGCGCTGGTGCTATCGATGCATTACATCCAGCATTTGGTGATGGCCAAAAGCACGCGCTGGCCCGGCCGGCTTGCGCGCAAGCTTGCCAAGGAGACCGTCGACGGCATCGCGCTCATCAATGCGCTTCGTGTCGAGCCGGAGCTGGGTTCGCCCTCGCGCGGCGGACTGCCCGCCACCATCGCGCGGCGCACCGAAACGGCCTGGCGACTCACGGGCCGCAAGATCTATTCGACCGGCGCGCCGATCCTGAAATGGTACGCGGTGTGGGCCAGGACCGACGAGCCGGAGGTGCGCGTCGGCCTGTTCCTGGTTCCGGCCGCCCTGCCGGGCACGCGCATTGAGCAGACCTGGGACCATCTGGGCTTGCGTGCCTCGGGCAGCCATGACGTGATCTTCGAGGACGTCGCTTTTCCGCTCGACTACGAAATCGACGTGCGAAAGCCGGAAGACTGGGCCACGCCGGATTTCACGCAAGCAACCGTCCACGCGATCTTCATCGCAGCAATCTATGACGGCGTCGCCCGCGCCGCACGGGAGTGGCTGATCAGGTTTCTGCACGAGCGCGTACCGGCCAATCTCGGCGCGCCGCTTGCGAACCTGCCGCGCACGCAGGAAATCCTGGGCGGCATTGAAGCGCGGCTCGCCGTGAACGCGCGCCTGATCGACAGTTTTGCGGTCGATTTCGATGACGGTGTTCTGCTCAACGCGGCCGAAGCCAACGTGATCAAGCTGACCGTGACCAATAATGCGGTGGCAGTGGTCGAAGATGCGCTGTCGCTGACCAGCAATCATGGCCTCACGCGCGCCAATCCGCTGGAGCGGCATTTTCGCGATGTGCTGTGTGGGCGGGTTCACACCCCGCAGGACGACGCGACGCGCGTCAGCCTCGGCCGGGCCGCGCTCGGCCTTTGAAGAGCATCAAACCGGAGATCACCATGTCAATCGAGTTCATCGGCTATATCAGCAACAACAACTCATCGGAGACGATCGTCCGCCAGGGGCCGGTGCTCGATCCGACCCATATCGAGACGCTAGCGAAGGCGCATGAGAACGCGGGCTTCGATCGCGCGCTGCTCGCGTTTCATTCGACCACGCCCGACAGCCTGCAGGTCGCCCAGCACGTGCTCTCCGTGACCGAGCGGCTCAACGTGCTGATCGCGCAGCGGCCCGGCTTCACGGCGCCGACCCTGCTCGCGCGTCAATTCGCGGTGCTCGACCAATTCTCCAAGGGCCGAGTCGCCTTGCATGTCATCACCGGCGGCAATGCCAAGGAGCTGCGGCAGGACGGCAACACGCTCGATGACAAGGACGAGCGCTACGCGCGTACCAGCGAATTCCTGGACATCGTGCGGGCCGAATGGACCAGCGACAAGCCATTCAACTACGCGGGAAAATACTACCAGGTCCAAAACGCGTTCTCGCAGGTCAAGCCCTATCGTTCGGAAGGCATCAGGATCTACTTTGGCGGTGCCTCCGATTCGGCCATCGAGGTTGCCGGCAAGCATGCCGACACTTTCGCACTGTGGGGCGAGTCCTATGCCCAGGTGCGGGATGTGACGTCGCGCGTTCACAACGCGGCAGTCAAGCATGGCAGGCCGACCCCGCGGTTCAGCCTGTCGGTGCGGCCGATCCTTGCCGACACCGAGGAAAAAGCCTGGGCCAAGGCCGAGGCCATTCTGGAACAGGCCACGCGGCTGCAGGACCAGACCGGCTATCGCAAGCCCGCGGACGGCCATGCCACCGCCGGCGCGCGGCGCCTGCTTGCACTAGCCGACCAGGGCAAGCGGATCGACAAGCGCCTGTGGACCGAGATCGCCAAGCTCACCGGCGCCAACAGCAATACCACCGCGCTGGTCGGCACGCCCGAGCAGGTCGCCGAAGTGTTCGGCGACTACTACGATCTTGGTATCAGCCATTTCCTGATCCGCGGCTTTGATCCGCTGATCGATGCCATCGAGTATGGCCGCGAGCTGATCCCGTTGACGCGCAAGCTGATCGCGGACCGGCAGGCTGCGAAGGGGCTGGCCGCGGAATGATCCGGTTTGTGGTTGCCGTTGCGCTCTTCGTTGGGGCTGGCAGTGTCGCCGGCGCGCAAACTTTGCTGCGCGTCGGCGATCAGAAGGGAAATTCGCAGGCCGTCATGGAAGCGGCGGGCGTGTTGAAGGATGTTCCCTACAAGATCGAGTGGAAGGAGTTTGCGGCCGCGGCACCCCTGCTCGAAGCGCTCGGGGCAGGGGCGATCGACACGGGTCTGGTCGGCGATGCGCCTTTCACCTTTGCTGCCGCCGCCAACATCGCGGTGAAGGCGATCGCGGCAATCAGGCAATCCAGGGAGGGGCTTGCGATTCTCGTTCCTGAGAAATCGCCGATCAAAAGCTTCGACGATTTGAAGGGCAAGAAGATCGCGACCGGCCGTGGCTCGATCGGCCATCAGCTCATCCTTGCCGCGCTGGAAGCAAAGGGATGGACGGCGAGCGATGTGAAGATCGTTTTCCTCGCGCCGTCCGACGCCAAGGTCGCCTATAGCCAAGGCTCGGTCGATGCCTGGTCGACCTGGGAACCCTATGTCAGCCAGGAGGAGGTGTTGTTCAAGTCCCGCCGCATCATGACAGGCGAAGGGCTAACACCAGGCCTAAGCTTCGAGGTCGCCAGGCCGGAGGCCATCAGAGACAAGCGCGACGCGCTTGCGGATTTCGTCCGGCGTCTCGCCGCCGCGCGGGCATGGTCGCTTGGCAATGTCAATGGTTACGCCGAGTCCTGGGGCAAGCTGATGAACATCCCGCCGGCGGTCGCGGTAAATTGGCTGTCGCGTGCAAAGATCCGGATCACGCCGATCGACGACAGTGTCGTGGCCGGCGAGCAGCAGACGATCGATCTTTATGTCCGCTCCGGGCTGATCAGGCAGAAGTTGGAAGCATCGGCCATTGTCGACCGCTCCTTCGCGGCAGCGATCGCCAAGGGAGCGGGACTGTGACCCGCCCCGTCTCATCTCTCATCCTGTGAGGGCCGCCAGCAACTCGTCGGGGCGCTCGGTCATCAGCATATGGCCTGCGCCCGGGAGCACGATGGTACGTGCGTTGGGGATCGCTGCCGCGAGCGCCTTGCCGGCCTTGGCGGGTGTCATCATGTCTCGCTCGCCGAGAATGACGGTGGTCGGCACGCTGACTTTTGCTGCCGCCGTGAGCGCATCCTGATATGAGTTGCAGGCGTTGAGATCGGCATACAGCACGCCCGGCGCGCAATGCTGCAGCACGCGTTGCGCGCCGCCATGCATCCACAAACCGGGTGCGAGGCTGCCGCCGAGTTCTGCGGCAAAACCCAGGCCCCAGATCGAGACCATATCGATCGCCGCCGGATCGTTGGCCTCCGCCGCCTTCAGAAGGTCGGGGCCGACGGTCATGGTGGCTGCCGTGCCGATCAGGCTGAGCGCCGGAACTTTGTCCGGATGCCGCGCCGAAGTCTCCAACGCGATCAGCGAGCCCATGGAGTGACCGATCAGATGCGCCTTGGCCGCGCCGGCCGCAGTCAGCAGGCCCGCGATCCAGTCCGCCATCGCGGTGATGCTTTTCAGGGGCGGGCCTGCCGAACGGCCGTGTCCAGGTAGATCCGGCACCAGCACGGAAAATCCATGATGGGCGAACCAGCGGCTGTGCAGTGCCCAGGTCGAATGATCGAAGCCTGCGCCATGGATCAGGACAATGGCCGGTTGCTTGGCATCGAATTCGCGGCCGCCGGTCGCAACGAAGGCATCGACGCCGTTGACGGACAAATTCATGGCTCAAACCTTTTGCGAGGCGCGCAGCGCGAAGGAGAGATCGTCGATGATGTCTTGCGCGGCTTCAATGCCGACCGAGAGCCGCACCAACTCTTCGCCGATGCCGGCGACCTTCAACTGCTCGGCATCCATCTGCTGATGCGTGGTCGAGGCGGGGTGAATGACCAAAGTTTTGGCGTCGCCGACATTGGCGAGATGGCTGATCATCCGCAGCGATTCAATAAATTTGCGTCCCGCGGCGCGGCCGCCCTTGATGCCGAAGCTGACGATCGAGCCGGCGCCGCGTGGCAGCAACCGCTTTGCCAATTGATAGTCCGGGTGGTCCTCCAGCGCAGGGTGCAGCACCCATTCGACCGCCTTGTTGCTCTTCAGCGCATCAAGCACGGCGTGGGTGTTTTGCATGTGCCGCTCCATGCGGACCGGCAGCGTCTCGACCCCTTGCAACAGTTGGAATGCGTTGGTCGGCGACAGGCAAGCACCGAAATCGCGCAAGCCCTCCGTGCGCGCGCGCATAATGAAGGCGGCGGCTCCGAACTGTTCGTCAAAGACGATGCCGTGATAGCCGGCATAGGGCTCGGTGAGCAGGGGAAATTTTCCGGAAGCGCGCCAGTCGAAGTTGCCGCCGTCGATGATGGCGCCTCCGATCGCAATGCCGTGGCCGCCGAGCCATTTTGTCACGGAATGCATGACGATATCCGCGCCATGCTCGGCCGGGCGGCTGAGGTAAGGCGTCGCGAAGGTGTTGTCGATGAGGAGCGGGATCTTTGCGTCATGCGCGATGGCCGCGACGGCGGGAATGTCGAGCACTTCAAGCCCGGGATTGCCGATGGTCTCGGCGATCACGAGTTTTGTGTTCGGCTTGATGGCGGTGCGAAACGCTTCGAGGTCGCGCGGCTTGACAAAGCTCGTGGTGATGCCGAAGCGCGGCAGCGTATGTGCCAGCAGGTTGATGGTGCCGCCATAGAGGGATGCCGAGGCGACGATATGGTCGCCGGCATTGAGCAGTGTGGCGATCGCAAGGTGCATTGCCGCCATGCCGCTTGCGGTGCAGATCGCGCCGACGCCGTTCTCCAGCGCTGCCAGCCGCTCCTCGAGCACGGCCGTGGTCGGATTGGAAATGCGGGTGTAGATGTGCCCGGCGCGCTCCAGATTGAACAATGCCGCCGCGTGATCCGAATCGTCAAACACATAGGATGTCGTCTGATAGATCGGCACCGCACGGGCGCCGGTCGTGGGATCCGGATGCTGGCCTGCGTGCAGGCTCAAGGTTTCAAACGCTGGTGGCTTCGGCGCGGGCATTTTGTCTCCTCGCGGATCGGCAGGATGCGGAGGTGTTGTGCCATAAACGGCGGCCGGGCGTCAGCTTTTTTGGGGTGTCCCTTTTCGATGAATCGGCTGGTCCGGGCACCGTCATTCCGGGGCAATGCGTCAGCATCGAACCGGAATCTCGAGATTCCGGGTTCACGCTTCGCGTGCCCCGGAATGACGGCGTCTGAGCCACAAGCTGCCGCAAGAGACCTAAAAAAGAAACTCCCCTCTGTCGGCTCCCATTCGCCAGCAGGTTCATTCTCCTGCTTCGATGAAGAAAGAAATTCTGTGAGATTGTCTGTTTCGCCGTGCGTGATTTCATAGACGGCATCGATTTTCACGGCGCTTTTTGCGCCTGTTCTGCTGGGGATCACGATGTCGGACATTGCGGTGAAGTCGGCCACGACGGCCGCCTCGAAGGAGAATTTAAGTGAAGACTGGCTTGCGGTCGTCATCGGCGTGCTTGTGTTCGCGCTGGCGCTGTTCAGCCTCAGCGGTCGCGATCTCCTGGGCTGGGCGGTGACGACGTCCGTTTATACCGACATCACCGCCGCGCTCGCACCCGTAGCCAAGGCGTATGCGGGGCTCGGCGGCGTGGGCGCGCTGCTTGCGACCTATGCCGCGCTGCTGGTCGTGCTCAGCGCGGGCGTGGCGGCGCTCGGCGCCGACGTGAAGAAATTCGCTATTGCCTTCACCGTCGTGTTCGCCATCGCCTATGCGAGCTGGGTCGTCGGCAGCTACGCGCATATCGCGGCCGTGACCCCAGCGGAGCAGCAAAAATTCGGCATTTCCTGGTCGCTCAAGCTCACCAACGAGGGGGGCTTCGTGGTGGCGCTGTTGTCCGGCCTCGTGATCGCCAATTTGTTTCCGCGCTTTGCGGAATGGCTGAAGGAGGCGATCCGTCCCGAGCTCTACATCAAGATAGCGATCGTGATCCTGGGAGCGACGGTTGCGGTCACCGCCGCGGGACGGCTCAACCTCGCCTCCTCGATCCTCTTGCGCGGCGTTGCCGCGATCATCGAGGCCTATCTGATTTATTGGTCGGTGGTCTATTTCGTCGCGCGCAAATGGTTCGGCTTTTCCCGCGAATGGTCGGTGCCGCTCGCGTCGGGCATTTCGATCTGCGGCGTTGCCGCGGCGATTGCCACCGGCGGCGCCATTCGCGCGCGTCCCGCGGTGCCGGTCCTGGTGTCCTCGCTCGTCGTGGTGTTCGCGGTGGTCGAGGTCTTGATCCTGCCGTTTCTGGCACAGGCGTTCCTGTGGCAGGAGCCGCTGGTCGCGGGCGCCTGGATGGGGCTTGCAGTGAAGACCGATGGCGCTGCGGTCGCCGCCGGCGGCATCACGGAATCGCTGATCCTGGCGAAAGCGGCCGCGGAAGGCGTGAAGTATCAGCCGGGCTGGATTTTGGCGACGACCGCGACCGTCAAGGTGTTCATCGACATCTTCATCGGCGTCTGGGCTTTCATCCTCGGCTATATCTGGACCAACCATATCGACAAGCGCGCGGACAAGGCGAAGGCCGGCGAGATCTGGGAGCGCTTCCCCAAATTCATCCTCGGCTTTGTCGGGGTATTCGCGATCTCGCTATGGCTTGCGCTCGGCACTACGCCTGACATCGCCAGGGCGCTGCCGGCGGCCGCGGGCGAGGCGAACGTGTTCCGCGTGATCTTCTTCATCCTGACCTTCTTCTCGATCGGCGTGCTGTCGGATTTCCGCAAGCTTTGGCAGGATGGCTTCGGCAAGCTTGCTGTGGTCTACCTCGTCTCGCTGTTCGGCTTCGTGATCTGGGTCGGCTTGTTGATCTCGTGGCTGTTCTTCGCCGGGTTCAAGCCGCCGCTCGCGAGCTAAGGAGATTTCGATGTCGTCGTCTGGTGTAAAAGTCGAAGAGGGAAGCAATGCCGGCGAGCCGCTGCTGCCGATCGAGAAGAAGCTGATCGGCTACAGCCTCGGTCTCGGCATTGTGCTGTTGATTGTTTTGGTCGGGCTCAATCATCTGTTCCCGGTGAAACTGTAGATTGATCCGATTGGATTGAGGCAGACTCCGAACTATCACCGTCACCCTGACCGCAAGAAAAGAGCGCCCGCCGCCGCGCCTGGAGAACGCGCGGGCGGCGGGCCCTTGCCGCCTAAGCCGGGATCAACCGATCGGCATGGCGACGAAGTGAGTGTTGTCGGCGGTCTTCACCCGCATCAGCACGTCATGCTTGCCCTGGCTCTTGGCATCGGCCAGCGCCTGGCGCAGCTCGCTTGCAGAGGACACGCTCTTGCCGGCCACTTCGAGGATCACGTCGCCGGACTGGAAGCCGTGCTCGGCGGCCTTGCCATCCGGATCGACCTCGGTGACCACCAGACCCTTGCCGCCGGCACCGGCGACTTCGCCCGCCGGTGCGACCGAGAGGCCGAGGTGTGGCACGCCGGGGCCGGAGAAGTCTTCGTGATTGCCTGCATTGGCCTGCTTCTGGTTCGGCATGGTCGCAAGCGTCACTTCGATGGTCTTCGACTCACCCTTGCGCAGGATGTCGAGCTTTGCCGTGGAGCCGGGCGCCATGGTCGAGATCTGGCGCGCGAGATCGCGCGAGTCCTTGACCGCCGTGCCGTTGACCGCCGTGATGACGTCGCCCGCCTGGATGCCGGCCTTTGCCGCCGGCGTATCCGGCTGGGCTTCGTCGACCAGCGCGCCTTCAGCCTTCTTCAGCCCAAGGCTTTCGGCAATGCCGGCGGTGACCGGCTGCACCTGCACGCCAATATAGGCGCGCGTCACGGAGCCGTGCTCCTTGAGCTGGGCGATCACGGCCTTCGCGGTCTGCGCCGGGATATCAAAGCCGATGCCGACCGATCCGCCGGTGGGCGAATAGATCGCGGTGTTGACGCCGATCACGTTGCCGTTGGTGTCGAAGGTCGGGCCGCCCGAATTGCCCTTGTTGATGGGCGCGTCGATCTGGATGTAGTCGTCATAAGGACCGGCGCCGATTTCGCGGCCTTCGGCCGAGATGATGCCGGCGGTCACGGTGCCGCCGAGGCCGTAGGGGTTGCCGACGGCGACCACCCAGTCGCCAACGCGCGGCTTCTGATCCTCGAAATTGGCGTAAGCAAAATCCTTGCCTTTGCCGTCCACTTTGATCAGCGCAAGATCGGTCTTCGGATCGGTGCCGATGACCTTCGCGTCGTAGATCGTGCCGTCGTCCGTCGTGACCTGGACCGACGTGGCGTGGTCAACCACGTGGTTGTTGGTCACGGCATAGCCGTCGGCTGAAATGAAGAATCCGGAACCGACTCCGGTGATGACCTGATGGCGCTGCAGCCCTTTCGGATTGCCATCGAAGCCGTATTGACGGAAGAATTTTTCAAATGGCGTGCCTTCGAAGGGCACGAGCTCGTTGCTGTTCTGGCCGAGCATGTTGTCGGTGGCGCTTTGGTCGACCTTCACGCGCACGGAAATCACCGCCGGCTTTACCTTGGCGACAAGGTCGGCAAAGCCGGTCGGCCCTTGCTGCGCCGCTTGCGTCGCGGCGAACGCTGGTTCGGCGAAATGGCCGTTGCTGAGAGGGCCGCCCAGCACCAAGGCGGAGCCGAGCACTGCAGCCGAGCCAAGGAGCGCGAGCCGCCGGGTGGATAGTATCTGACGAATTGGATGTTCCTTGCCTTCTGTCATCGCGAAATCTCCAAGTAATGCTTGAGCCCCGTGGCCTTGCTTGGAGACGTAACGCTTTGGCCCTTACCGCGTCCTGTCGGGCGGATTAATTTGTGCTTTCGGCGGAATTAATTCTGCGTAAGGCGGCGGGCCGCCCTGAGGCTGGCTGCGAGGAGGATGCGCGTCGCGCGTTACGTCCGGCGGAAGGAGTCGAGCAGGCTGGCGATGATCTTGCGTCCGCGCTCGCGCATCCTCTTCGGGTTGTCCGCCTCCGGCAGCATCAGCGCCATCTTGCAGATCATGGCGTCGACCATGCGGCCGAGCAGATCGACGTCCTCGAAATGAAGCTCGCCGTCGCGCTTGAGCGCGTTCATTGAGGCCAGCAGCAGCGCCATCGGGTAGGCCTCTTCGATCTCCTGAAAACGCTTGTTCCCAAGCACGCCGGGCGCTTCGGATATGACGATGCGCCGATAGGTCGGCTCGAGACAGACGTCGAGATAGGCGTCGATGCCGGTGAACAGCCGGTCCCAGATCCTGCGCTGGCCCTTCGATTTCTCGTCGACGCTCGCGACGGCTTCCGCCTGCATCAAGACGACCACGGCGTCGAACAGCGCCTTCTTGTCCTCGAAGTGGTGATAGAAGGCGCCGCGCGTGACCCTGGCGGCGCGTGAGATCGCTTCGATGCCCGCGGCCTGATAGCCCTCCCTGGTGAAGATCTCGCGGCCGGCTGCGAGCAGCGCCTGCCGTGTCGCTTCCGTGTACTCGTCCCGTCGGCTTCGTCCGGATGTCGTTTCCTGCATGGGGGACAACATAGTGCTTGACGTTCTGGAGGCATTCGATATGTTACATACACGATGTATGCAAAAAACATATCGGATGCATTAACGCGCTGATGCGGCTGCATGGAAGGCGGAGCGTGCATGGACGGCGAGCGCATGTTCGAGCCAGCGCTGGCACTTGCCAGCGCCAAGAGCCGGCAGGACCTGTCGGCGGCGATGAGGCTGTTTCATCCCGACATGGTGCTGGAGACGCCGGCCTTCGGCACTAAGGTGCGCGGGCTCGATGCGAACCGCGAGGTGCTGACGAAATTCTTCGCGTCGTTTCCGGATTACAGCGTGACGCTGGAGGGTCATGCCAGCAACGGCGAGGCCCTGATCTGCTGGGGCACGGTGCGCATGACCATGACCGGCGAGCGCTTCGGCGTGACACCCAACGGCGAGCAGGCCGAACTGCCGGTGTTCATTCAATTCGAATTCAAGGACGGCCTGATCGCGCGCGAGCGCTTCTTCTTCGATCTCTCCGCGCTTTGCGCGCAATCCGGCGTTTCGACGGATGCGGTGCGCGAAAAGCTGTTCGGCAGGCTCGCCGCTTCGGCCGCAATGTGAAAGACGCGAGTTCGACGAACGCGTTCGCTGGACTCGCTGGAATTGGAGAGCATGCCCATGAAACCGGATCCGCGCGTCAAGGCTGTCGGCGACATCACGACGACGCACCTGCTCGACGTCGTGATCGACCTCAATCCGCGCCTCAATATCGGCGAGGGCCCGCTGGGCCGGCGCGTTCTGTTTGGCGCTGCGGGCGGGTCGTTCGCAGGTCCAAGACTATCCGGCAAGGTGCTTGCCGGCGGCGGCGATTGGGCGCTGTTTCGCGCCGACGGCGCGATGGCGCTCGACGTCCGCCTGACGCTGCAGACCGATGATGGCGCGCTGGTGCAGATGACCTATGGCGGCCGCTGGATCGTCCCGCCGGATCTCCGTGCGGACATTGCAGATCCCGTGAAGCGATACCAGGTCGATCCCTCCCGCTATTATTTCCGCACCAACCCGCTGTTTGAAACGGGCGCGAAGGACTACGCTTGGCTCAACGACATCGTCTGCGTGGGGGTCGGCTATCTGGTCGAAGGCGGCATCGCCTACAAGGTGGCTCAACTCGTATGAGGCGGTGAAAAGCAAGAACCCGCCAGCACGTGACTGACGGGTCCTCGCTGCATTGAGCGCGGATGGCTCAGTATTTGCTGCGCGGCTCGGTACTACGATCACCAGGGGCCATTTGCGACGAGCCCCTGGTCGCGCCTCGCGACTGTGACTGTCCGGTCGTGCCTTTGCTCTGCACGCGGCCGCCGGGGTTCACTTGCGAGGCTCCACTGCTCGTGTCTGACGGGGAGCCCTGCATCTCCTGATCTCGCGGCATTGCAGATGTGCCGCCTTTGCTACCTTGGGCGAACGCGCATACGCTCGTTCCAAGCAAGAGTGCAGTCGCGACAGCGATCGTCTTCTTCATCAAAGTCTCCATGGTTGATGAGTCCACGACAACGATGCTTGTCGGTTGCTGTTCCAACGAACGCGACAATGAAATTGGGAAGTCGGCCGCGCAAGTCGAGACTGTGTCAAAAATCCAGCGGCGCGTTGTCGACGACTTCCTTCATCACAAAAAAGGTGCGGGTTTGCCGCACGCTGGGCAATGCGATCAATTGTTCGCCATGAATGCGATTGAAGTCCTCCATGTCGCCGACGCGGATTTTGAGGAAGTAATCGAAGTCGCCCGCCACCAGATGGCAGTCGAGCACGAACTTCAATTTCGCCACAGCCTGTTCGAAGGCGGCAAAGCTTTCGGGTGTGGAGCGGTCGAGCACGACCCCGACCATCGCTAGCGCGCCCTTGCCAACCTTGCGCGGCGCGATCATCGCGCGGACCGCGCCGATAAAGCCCTCCTCGAACAGCCGCTGGGTACGGCGGTGACAGGTGGCAGCGCTGACGCCTACCGTCTCGGCCAGCTCCGCGTTCGAGAGGCGGCCGTTATTCTGCAGCAAACGCAAAATCTTAAGGTCGATCCGGTCGAGTCTTGCTGACATGGAAGATTCTTTCGAAGATGAACCAGATAGAGACCGAAACTACAATGAACGTGCGGAAAGGTGCGACAAATTATGCAACAGTGGCTCAATTTAGAGAGCACATTTCTCGTCGTTGGTGATAGGGCGTCGGCGACGGTCAAACCATCGGGACACCAGATGCTGGAAAAATTCGCGCGCTATCCGCTCACCTTCGGCCCCACCTACATCGAGAAGCTGGAGCGGCTCTCTCGCCATCTCGGCGGCAAGGTCGAGATCTACGCCAAGCGGGAAGATTGCAATTCGGGCCTTGCCTTCGGCGGCAACAAGCTGCGCAAGCTCGAATACATCATTCCGGACGCCATCGCCTCCAATGCCGACACGCTGGTCTCGATCGGCGGCGTACAGTCCAACCACACCCGCATGGTCGCGGCGGTTGCTGCCAAGCTCGGCATGAAGTGCCGTCTGGTGCAGGAAGCCTGGGTGCCGCATGAGGACGCGGTCTACGATCGCGTCGGCAACATCCTGCTCAGCCGCATTATGGGCGCCGACACGCGCCTGGTCGATGACGGCTTTGACATCGGCATCCGCAGGAGTTGGGAGGAAGCGATCGAGGACGTGAAGGCGAAGGGCGGCAAGCCCTACGCAATCCCGGCGGGCGCGTCCGTGCACAAGTTCGGCGGGCTCGGCTATGTCGGCTTTGCCGAGGAGGTACGCGCGCAGGAGAAGCAGCTCGGCTTCGCTTTCGATTACATTGTGGTCTGCACCGTCACCGGCTCGACCCATGCCGGCATGGTGGTGGGCTTCGCCAAGGATGGAAGGCAGCGCCGCGTGATCGGCATCGACGCCTCCTTCACGCCGCAGCAGACCAAGGCGCAGGTGCTCGACATTGCCCGCAATACCGCGCGGCTGGTCGAGCTCGGCCGCGAGATCGAAGACGACGACGTGGTGCTGATCGAGGACTACGCCTATCCGGCTTACGGCATTCCCTCGGAGGCGACCAAGGAGGCCATCCGTCTCTCAGCGCGGCTAGAAGGTATGATCACCGACCCCGTTTACGAGGGCAAGTCCATGCAGGGCATGATTGATCTCGTGCAGAAGGGCTACTTCCCGTCGGGATCGAAGGTGCTCTACGCCCATCTCGGCGGCGCGCCGGCAATTAATGGCTATGGGTACACGTTCAGGAACGGGTGATTCTTCTCCTTCTCTCCGTTCTTCACGCAGAGAGTGTCACCCGGGTCGCATCCTCGATGCGATCCGACCTCTCCCGCGAGCGGGGCGAGGTGAAGTGAGTCGGTTGCGGCGACCCACGGGCCGTAGGACCGTAGTATAGATAGAGCAAAGCGAAACCCATCGCTTTGCGGGTCGCATTTCCAATGGTGGGTTTCGCTTCGCTCTACCGGCCCTACGAATCAGGCCTCGCCGCGGTTTGCGGTGATCACCGCGATCAACTCCGCACCATAATGCTCGAGCTTCTTGTCGCCGATGCCCGCGACGCCGCGTAAGTCGGCAAGCGTTGCCGGGCGTGCGGCGGCAATGCCGTCGAGGGTGGAATCGTGCAGCACGACATAAGCCGGCACGCCGCGCTTGCGTGCCGTTTCCGAGCGCCAGGCCCGCAATGCGGCCTGCAGATTGGGATCGGCTCTGCCCGGGCCGGCGGCGCCGGCTGCGAGATCGCCCCGCCTTGATTTGGCGCGGATCGCGCGGTTGCGTGCGCCCTCCTGCTCCTCGCGCAGCCAGACTTCGGTCTCGCCGCGCAGCACGCCACGCGCCGATTCCGTCAGCTTCAAGGCGCCATAGGCCTCGTGATCGGCGCGCAAATGCCCCATGGCGACGAGCTGTCGCAGCACGACGCGCCATTGCTTCTCGTTGAGCTCGCGACCTACGGCGAACACGCTCAATTTGTCGTGCTCGAATTGCTTGACCCTCTCGGTGAGGCGGCCCACGAGAACATCGATTAGATGCATGGCGCCAAAACGCTGCCCGGTGCGATAGACGCAGGACAGGAGCTTTTGCGCGAGGATCTTGCCGTCGCGCAGTCGCGGCGGTGACAGGCAGTTGTCGCAATTGCCGCAATTTTCGGAAGCAAACGTCTCGCCGAAATAGGACAACAGCCGCACGCGCCGGCAGTTTGCCGCCTCAGCCAGCGCCACCAGCGCCTCGAGCTTCTGCACCGAGACGCGCTTATACGCCTCCGAAGCGTCGGATTCGTCGATCATGCGCCGCTGCTGCACGATGTCCGACAAGCCGTAAGCCATCCAGGCCGTCGAGGGCTTGCCATCGCGCCCGGCGCGGCCGGTCTCCTGATAATACGCCTCGATGCTCTTGGGCAGATCGAGATGGGCGACGAACCGCACGTCGGGCTTATCGATGCCCATGCCGAAGGCGATGGTGGCGACGATGACGATGCCGTCCTCGTTGATGAAGCGATCCTGGTGGTGGGCGCGGACGCTCGCCTCCAGCCCGGCATGGTAGGGCAGAGCGGGGATTCCGGCGTCTTGCAAGGCTTGAGCGACTTCCTCGACCCTGGCGCGGCTCAGGCAATAAACGACGCCGGACTCGCCCGGATGCCGCTCGGCGATGAAGGCTTTGAGTTGCCCGACCGCGTTTTTCTTGTCGACGATCTCGTAGCGGATGTTCGGCCGGTCAAAGCTCGAGACGAACTGCGGCGCATCTGATAGCGTCAGCCGCTCGATGATCTCCTTTCGTGTCAGCGCGTCGGCGGTCGCGGTCAGGGCGATGCGCGGCACGGCCGGAAAGCGCTCCGCGAGCAGCGAGAGCCCGATATATTCGGGCCGAAAATCGTGTCCCCATTGGGACACGCAATGCGCCTCGTCGACGGCGAACAGTGCGATGCGCGCCTGTTCGAGCAGCGACAGGCAGCGCGGGGTGAGCAGCCGTTCCGGTGCGACATAAAGTAGGTCGAGATCGCCCGCGATCAGCCGCCGCTCGACCTCGGACGCCTCCTGATAGGAGAGGGTCGAATTCAGGACGGCGGCATTGACGCCGGCCTCAATGAGGCCCGCGACCTGGTCGCGCATCAATGCGATCAGCGGCGAGACCACGATGCCGCAGCCGTCGCGAAGCAGCGACGGCAATTGATAGCACAGCGACTTGCCGCCGCCGGTCGGCATCAGCACCAGGCAATTGCCGCCCGCCGTGACATGCCGGATGATTTGTTCCTGCGCACCGCGGAAGGCCGTCAGCCCGAACACGGAGTTCAGAACGGAATGGAGGCGGTCTGTCTCGAGCACGCGATTGCAGGTTGGGGTGGCGTCGGGCGCAATGGGATTCGTGATGCCGTCAATCTATCCGCCTTTGCGCGACAGTGCCAGCCTGACGCGCATGGCCGGGCGGCCGTCCGACCCTTGCCCTATTCGGCGGGCTTGGCCAGGAAGCCGAGCCAATTCCTGAAGATGACGCTCGCGGCCACGCCCGCGGCGATATCGCCGCGAAGCGTGAGGCCCGGAAGCTCGGCCGCAAGCGTCGGCTCGCGTTCCGCCTTCGCGTGCCTCTCGAAGCTCGCGAGCCTGGTCTCGGTTGTCGCGTCGAAATAATTGGCGGGGATCGCGGGATAGTCATCGCGCTCGCCGGCCAGGAAACGGGCGAGGTCGCGCATATATTCGCGCTGCAAGGACAGCGCATCATATTCCGGGTGGCCCTGGAAGAAGATGAAGCGGCTTTGATACTGCTTGATAAAAATGTCGACGCCGGCGGCTTGCGACCGCGTCAGTACCTGATAACCGCGGCCTTCGAGCTCGTCTTCGCGCAGCTCGTTGAGGCGCGAATGGGGGATCTTGAGCGGGGCGCGCAGGCCGCGGATCAGCCAATGATCCTGCGTCTTGGCGCAACTATAGATCCCGGAACATTTTGCACTGAGCCGCTGCCGCTCGATGCCGTCCAGATGCAGCACGGCGGCGTGCGCGGCGAGGCAGGACCAGATCGTCGAACGCGTCTTCGTCTTGGCCCATTCAATGATGCCCGCCAGGTCGCGCCAGTAAGGCTCGTTCGCCAAGGCCGGCGCGATTGGCTCGGCGCCGGTCACAATCAGCCCGTCGATGTTGAGCCGGTCGAGCTCGGCGATGTCACTGTACTCCTTCGCGACATGGGATTGCGCCGCCGGCGAACGGCTGATCGAGGGCAGGGAGAAGCAGTGGAAGCGGATGCGCACGTTTCGCGCGGCGCCGCTGAGCAGGCGCATGAATTGGCGCTCGGTGGCCTTGAGCGCGCTGTCCGGCATGTTGTTGATCAGGCCGATGGTCAGCTCAGCCGGCGTATCGCCGACGAGCTCATCCTGCCCGGGCGCGAGCGCCGGACTTGCGATCGACGTATTGTTGTCGAACAGGAGTACCATGGCACTGTTGCCGTCTATTCGGCGGCCTCGAGGCGGTCATGCTGAGGACAAGCTTTTGCGAGCGCCTGATCGAGATCCTCGATGATGTCGGCGACGTGCTCGATACCGATCGAAAGTCGGATGGTTTCCGGCAGCACGCCGGCAGCGCGCTGCTGCTCGCTCGACATCTGGCGATGCGTCGTGGAAGCCGGATGACAGGCGAGTGACTTGGCGTCGCCGATGTTGACGAGCCGGGTGATCAACTTCAGCGAGTCATAGAAGGTCTTGCCCGCCTCCAGGCCACCCTTGATGCCGAAGGTGAACAGCGAGGAAGCGTTGCCATCGAGATATTTCTGTACCAGCGGATAATAGGGGCTGTCGGGGAAGCCGGCATAATTGACCCAGGCGACGCGCGGATCGCTGCGCAGGAACTCCGCCACCTTGCGCGCATTTTCGACATGCCGTTCGACGCGCAGCGCGACCGTCTCGATCCCCTGCAACAGCAGGAAGGCGTTGAAGGGCGACAGCACCGAACCCATTGTGCGTTGATAGACGCTGCGCGCCCGCTCGATATAGGCCTTTGCGCCGAACCGTTGGGCATAGATGAGGCCGTGATAGGAGGCGTCCGGCTGGTTGAAGGCGGCAAAGCGGCGCGGCTGCTCCTTCCAGGGGAAACGACCGCTGTCGACGATAGCGCCGCCGAGCGTGGTGCCGTGGCCGCCGAGAAATTTCGTCAGCGAGTGCACGACGATATCGGCGCCGTAGTCGAAAGGTTTTAACAAGATTGGCGTCGCCACGGTGTTGTCGACCATCAGCGGTACGCCATGGCGATGCGCGACCTTTGCCAAAGCTTCGATATCGCAGACATTGCCGGCGGGATTGCCGATGCTCTCGGCGAACACGGCCTTGGTATCATCGTCGATGAGCTTCTCGATCGCGTCCGACCGGTCGCTTTCGGCAAAGCGCCCGGCAATGCCTTGGCGCGGCAGAATATGCGAGAGCAGCGTATGTGTCGTGCCGTAGAGCTGCGGCACCGAAACGATGTTGCCGCCGCCGTCGGCGAGGTTGACGAGCGAGAAATGCAGCGCCGCTTGTCCCGTCGCCACAGCCAGCGCACCGACGCCGCCTTCGAGTTCGGCGATGCGCTTTTCCAGCACGGAAGTGGTGGGATTGGCGATGCGGCTGTAGCGAAAGCCTTCCGCTTCCAAGTTGAAAAGTGCCGCGCCGTGATCGGCGCTGTCGAAGGCATAGGAGGCGGTCTGGTAGATCGGCACCGCGACTGCCTTGGTGGTCGGGTCGGGGTCGTAGCCGGCGTGAATAGCGATCGTCTCGTTGCGCATCATCGACCTCCAGCCTGGCGCATCGTTTCTTCTTGAAAGTGCGCTGACGCCGGCCGTTTTGTTAGAGAGGAGGGATCAACGGAGCAATAATTCGCGCAAAGATCGACGAAATAACCCTAATGAATTGCAGCGGGCGATGGGTAAAATTTGAATCAATTTTGCTGAGGCGCATTCGGGGGCGCGCGTTAGCGCGAACCCGGAATCTCGAGATTCCGGGTCGGTTCGATGCTTCCCATCGCCCCGGAATGACCGGCAATAAAAGCTCACCCGACCGCGCGCCGGACCTGCTCGCCGATTTGCGAGAGCACAAGCCGCGCCTGCGGCAGCACCGCGCCCATACAATGGAAATTATGAACCATGCCCTCATGGCAGACATGCTCGACGGTGACGCCTGCCGCGAACAGTTTTCGCGCATAGGCGTTGCCCTCGTCGCGCATCGGATCATATTCGGCGGTGTGGATGATTGCGGGCGGCAGACCCGCGACATGGAGCGCGCGCAGTGGCGAGATGCGAGGGTCCGCAAGGTCCGCGCCCTCGGGCAGGTAGTCGGCGAGATCGGCCTGCAGCGTCAAGCGATCGATCAGAAGGTCTTCGGCAAATTCCTCTCGGGACGGTGAGGTTTCCTCGAAGTCGAGCACGGGACAGATGAGGCACTGCGCGGCAATGTCCAGCCACGCGTGCTGGACCGCATGCTGGCAGACCACGGCGGCAAGTGTCGCGCCGGCCGAATCGCCGCCGACCACCAGCCGGCTCGCATCGATGCCGAGGCCGGCGGCATTACTGAGCACAAACTGCGTCGCGGCGATCGCGTCCTCAACCGCAGCGGGGAATTTGTGCTCGGGCGCGAGCCGGTAATCCACCGAGATCAAGCGGCAGGCGGCCGCCTGCGCCAGCGCCGCCGCGATGCGGTCGTGAGTTTCGATGCTGCCCGCGACCAAGCCGCCGCCATGAAAGAACACAAAGCCCGGCGCGGCCACCTCGCCCTGCGCGGCAGCCGGTGCATAGAGCCGGTAGGCGATGTCGCCGGCGGGGCCCGGCAACACGCCGTCTTCGCGCGCGACATCGCCAACATCGCCGCGCGCAAATTGCATCAGCTTTGCCAGGGCTTGCCGGCGCTCCTCGGGCGTGGGTCGCTTCCTCTCCGCGGACGAAGCGGCGGCCATCATCGTGAGCAGGCGTTTGGCGAGAGGATCGAGCGGCATGGCGGCACCGTTAACCAGGCGGGCATTGGGGCAGACAACCATAAATCGAGCACTATTGCGGCGGGAGAGGCAAGGGAATCCTTAAACCTCTAGCGACAGGGTGGCGCCCATGATGCGGCGCGCAGACGCCCGACATGGAGGGCCGCATGGTTCCCAGCAGCAAGCCCGTCAGCTATTCACGAACCTGGACGTCTTTTTCCCGTCATTCCGGGGCGATGCGAAGCATCGAACCCGGAATCTCGAGATTCCGGGTTCGCCTCTTCGAGGCACCCCGGAATGACGGTGCACTCAATTACGGCCCGTAAATCACCAGCTCCGTGTCCGTGAGATCGCACAGCCGCGGAGGGTGCGGGCCCTTGAAATATTTGCGGCCGCGCGCCTGCGTATAGAAGCCGGTCAGACCCTCCACGCGGCCGTTGGCATCCAGCGCGACCGCGATCTTGCCGCGCCGGAGCAGGAGGCGGCCGATCCTGCCCGCGCAGGCGATATAGTCGGCGACGTCGCGGCAGTAGATCAGTTGCATCGCCGGCAGTGCGATCCAGCCGCGGCGGATGCGCATCGGCTGCAGGATAAACGGAAAGGCGCGGCCGCCGGCCGCGCGGCAGACTAGGCTGAGGCAGCCATAGCCGGCGTGCCGCGTCAAAAGCGCGACCTCGGCCGCGGATAGGCCGTCGATCGTGGGCGCCTGTTGCGAGATGATTTCCAGGCGCATTCCTTGCGCGGCGCGCGACAGTGCGGGAAACGAGAAGAACAATCCGCTGCAATAGGGCTGAAACCCCTGTGCTTCGATGATCCGCCAGGTCCAGTGCGCCGGACTGATATTGACGTAAGTAACGTCCTTGTGCCGTTGCGCGATCTTGGTCAGCATCGGCGCGTAACCGCGGAACGCAGGCTCGACGTACCAGCTCGAGAGATTGCAGCGAATTGAGGTCTCGCCGCCCTCGTCATGCGCCGTGTAGATCAAGAGCAGCACGCCGACCGGCGTTCCCTGATGATCGAGCATGTAGCCGAAGCGCGGAAAGCCGTCCGGCACCTCGCGCATCGCCTGCCGGCGCAGGCCGCCCATCCAGTAGCCGCGCGCACGGCCAACAAAGCCGCGCGTCAGGAGATCGGCAATCGCCTCCAGATCGGAGATGCCGATTTCACGACAGCGGATCATGGGCCTGTGCTGCATCACAGCATCCGCTTACGATCGTGATCTCAGCGCCAACCCTCGACATGGGCGTCGGCGTTGGCGTGGATCGAGAACCCCAGCGTTTCGCGCACCTTCGCCGGCCACCGTGTCAGGTCCGTGCCGTGGGTGTGGAACATGGCGACGGCCAGCCTATCCATGCCGAAGGCAACACAGCCGGTGTGGGCCGGCTCGCCGTTCGCATCCTCGATGCCCCACGTGGTGCCGAAATGATCGCGGTGATAATTGAAACTCATGCAGGCGGTCGGCTGATCCTCCGAGCGCAGCGGCACCAGTAGCTCGAATTTCAGTGATTGCTGCTTCTGGCTCACCGCCTTCATCTGGCCGACTCGGCCAAAGAAGGGATCGCTCGCCTGATCGATCTTGAAGGTCAGCCCGAGATCGCGGGCGATACCTTGCGCGCGCACCATCCAGCGCTCGCGGAATGCTGCGACGTCAGAAGGATCGCCGATGCAGACATATTCACGCATCCGGAAGGATTGCAGCCGATCGAGATGGCGCGAAGGCTCGCGGCGGAAGCAATCGGCGGCGACGTCGAAGCGCAAGCCGCCCGATGGCAGCCGGCCACGCTGTGCTGCGATCGGATAGACGGGATAGCAGGCGGCGGGCGACAGCACGAGGTCGGCCGGCGACAGCGATGTGGTCCAATCGCCGCCCGCATCAAAGCGGCTCACCGCGGCGTGGATCTCGCGTTCGGTGCCATGCAGGCCGCAGACGCAGCCGAGCAGATTAGGGAAGCTCTTGAGGTACCCGGACTTCTCGAGCTGGGTACGGCTCATGACCGGCGGAAAGCGCATCACCTCGGTATTCGGCTCGCGATGCTGGCTGATCAGGACTGCAAGCCGCTCCACCACGTCTTCATAAAGCGCGGTGCGCGCATAGACGCCGTCACTGCCCATCCTGTGAAAGAGGATGTCGGCGAGGTGGTCGAGCGGATCGGTCGATTGCGGCGCGAGTTCGGGGGAATCGGTTTGAACGGCGATCGTCATAGCGGCATTCCTGGCATTTCCATCAATCACGAAGGGCCGTGGGCACGGCGCTCATCAAACTGGCGGTGGCGATATTCGCAAGGATACGGTCGTTGTTGATCATCAGTGGCGCAGACAGCGCGTCGCGCAAATGGCGGCCGATCGAGAATTCGCCGTCATTGCGATAGCCGGCAAGGCCGCAGGCCCGCATGGCGTGGGTGGCGGTCTCCACCGCAAGCTCCGAGGCCTGCACCTTCAACAGGTTGATCGCGGACTGGAAGTCGATCGAGCTCAGCACGCGATCGTCATATTCATGCACGGCGTAGAGGTCGAGATGGCCTGCGATCATGGCGCGGAGCTTGGTGAGGGACATCTTCGCGGCCGTGTAATGCGCGGCGCCCGGCGGCATCTGGCCGCCCGCACCGCGCGCGGCTTTGCGGATGAAGCGCTGGGCACGTTCGACGGCCGCCGCCGCGATGCCGGCCCACACCGAGGACCAGGTGAGATGCGCGACCGGAGTCATCGTTTGGGCGTGAATCCTCTCATAGGCCTCGGGGAAGATCATTTCCGCCGGGCCCCTGATCTTCAGCTCGAAGCCCGCGCTGCAGGTGCCGCGCATGCCCAGCGTTTCCCAACCCTGGCCGCGCGCAAGCGTGTAATGATCCTTAGTCACCGCCAGCAGCACCTGGTCGGAAGCCGTGGCATCGCTGGCGCGGCGCGCGATGGTGACGATGCCGTCGGCCTCGGCGCCATAGGAAATCACGGTGGCATTGCGGGTGAGCGAAATCCCATTGGCATCGTGTTCGACGGCCGCGGCGCTCGCGCGGATATTGCCGCCGTTCTGGCCCTCGGTGGTCGATGATGCCAGCAGCAATTGTTCGGTCGCCACGCGCCGCATCAGGTCTTGGTGGTAGCGGCTGCCGACGCTGTGCCGGACCAGGCAGGCGACCTTGGTCTGGTGCATGGCGAAGATCATCGCGCTCGATGCGCAGGCGCGGCCGAGCGTGTAGCAGATTTCGGTCACGTCCTGGATCGAGGCGCCGAAGCCGCCGAATTCGACGGGGATCAACATGCCCAGGAGCTTCTGTTCGCGTGCAGCATCGATCGCGGCCCTCGGAAAGCGAGCGTCGCGATCGACCTCCTCCGCCTCGGCCGCGGCCGCGACCGCAACGGCTGCGGTGCGCTGCAGGAACAGCGAGCCCCGATCCATCAGCAGGTGATCGTCGTCCGCCGCAGGTTTGTCGAAGCTGGCGTGCTGGACATTCATGACCGACCTCCGGTTCTTATCGCGTCGTGCCGCGCGTCAGGTCGAAGCAGCTGCGGGCATCGACTACCTGATTGTTTTCGATTGAGGCCGGAGGCTATGAATTTAATTCAAATGCGTCGATGAAATTCAGGGTAAATGATTGCCTTTCGAAATGGACAGTTAATCTCTGGTGTTTGGCTGGCAAAAAGATCGTGAAGACGCGTTAGCCTTAAATGCAAAAGCCGCATTTGATTAGAATGCGTCAGCCTCAACGCCAGGCATTTGTCCCTATAATCTGCGCTCCGCTGACAGCGGCATCGTATCTCGATTGTAGGAATTAAGGGTTGAGCATGCAAAGCCACGAGGCCGATATTCGCAACCGGATCGTCGCCCTGGTGAAAGCGGTCCTCGAACAGAGTTCGCTCACCGCTGAAGTCGCGCCGGAGGCCAGGCTTGTCGACATCGGACTGACGTCGATGGACATGGTCAACCTGATGCTCTCGGTGGAAGCGGAGTTCGATTTCACGATTCCGCAAGATGAGATCACGCCGGAGAATTTCCAATCGGTCGAGACGCTGCAACGGATGGTTGCGAACCAGCTTCAGCCGACGGCGGCTTAGCGGTTTTCACGCCGTCATTCCGGGTTCGATGCCGACGCATCGCTCCAGAATGACATCTTCGTCAACCATCGCTCCCGCCGCAAATCTCCGCTAGACTGGCTCGGACCAGACCAGCGGGGAGATCATGGCAAAGGCAGTTCTTGGTATCATCGGCGGCTCCGGCATCTACGATCTGCCGGGGTTGGAAAATGCGCGCGACGAGGCGATCACGAGCCCCTGGGGTGAGCCGTCGTCGCCCGTACGCCGCGGCACCATAGCAGGGCTGCCGATCGTGTTCCTGCCGCGGCATGACAAGGGCCATCGGCTGTCGCCCTCTGATATCAACTATCGCGCCAACATCGATGTGCTCAAGCGCGCCGGTGTTACTGATCTGGTTTCGCTCTCCGCCTGCGGCTCGTTCAAGCAAGAACTGCCGCCGGGAACTTTCGTACTGGTCGACCAGTTCGTCGACCGCACGTACAAGCGCGAGAGCTCGTTTTTCGGCAAGGGCTGCGTCGCCCATGTCTCGATGGCTCATCCGGTCTCGCCGCGGCTGCGCATCCACCTTGCGGCGGCGGCGGAAGCCGAAGGCGTCAGAATTGCCCGGGAAGGCACCTATCTCTGCATGGAGGGTCCCCAATTCTCCAGTTATGCCGAGAGCATGACTTACAAGAGCCTCGGCTATTCCGTGATCGGCATGACCAACATGCCCGAGGCGAAACTCGCGCGGGAAGCTGAAATCTGCTACGCTACGGTCGCGATGGTGACCGATTTCGACTGCTGGCATCCGGATCATGATGCCGTCACCGTGCAGGACATCATCCGGGTCCTGAATTCGAATGCCGACAAGGCAAAGGCGCTGGTGGCGCGGTTGGCCCGGGATTTTCCCAGGGAGCACGAGCCCTGTCCGATCGGCTCCGATCGCGCGCTCGACACCGCGTTGATCACCGCGCCGGAAGCGCGCGACCCCGAGCTATTGAAGAAGCTCGATGCGGTGGCGGGGCGGGTGCTTGGGCTTAAGACCGCAACAGAGATGGGTGTGCCGTGAAGGTCGATGGCAAACATTTCCGAAGTATCTGGCTCGACGAGGATGGCTGGTCGGTCCGTGCCATCGACCAGCGGCGGCTGCCGCATGAGTTCGTGATTGCGCGGCTGACGAACTGCGTGGAAGCCGCGGAAGCGATCCGTTCCATGCTGGTGCGCGGCGCGCCGCTGATCGGCGCCACTGCAGCATTCGGCATGGCGCTCGCCATGCGTGAAAATGCGACCGATGCCGCGATCGATCGCGCGTACGGCGTGCTGGTTGCCACGAGGCCGACCGCGATCAACCTGAGATGGGCCCTGGAGGAGATGCGCGCGGCGTTGCAGCCGCTTGATCCGGCGGCGCGCGCGGCCGCGGCTTACGCCCGCGCTGTCGCGATTGCGGATGAGGATATCGTCATCAACCAGGGCATCGCGCAAAATGGGTTTGCGGTGATCGAGGCGATTGCCGTCCGCAAGAAGCCCGGTGAACCCGTCAACGTGCTGACCCATTGCAATGCCGGCTGGCTCGCTACCGTCGATTGGGGCACGGCGACGGCGCCGATCTATCTCGCGCATGATCGCGGCCACAACATCCATGTCTGGGTCGACGAGACCCGTCCGCGCAACCAGGGCGCATCGCTCACCGCCTGGGAGCTCGGCCATCACGGCGTGCCGCACACCGTCATTGCCGACAACACCGGCGGCCATCTGATGCAGCATGGCATGGTCGATCTCGTCATTGTCGGCACCGACCGCGTCGCCGCCAATGGTGACGTCTGCAACAAGATCGGCACTTACCTCAAGGCGCTCGCGGCCTTCGACAATGGCGTGCCGTTCTATGTCGCGCTGCCTTCGCCGACGATCGATTTTAACGTCAGCGACGGGCGCGCGGTGCCGATCGAGCAGCGCGGTGGCGAAGAGGTCGCGACCATGACCGGCCGCACCGCCGACGGACGGATCGAGACGGTGCGGATCGTACCGCAGGAATCGCCGGTCGCGAACTACGCGTTCGATGTGACGCCGGCGCGGCTGGTCACGGGCCTGATGACGGAGCGCGGCGTGCTGAGGCCGGAGCGCATGGCACTGGCCGCTGCATTCCCGGAGCGGATGGCGAGCGCCGCGGAGTAGCTGCTAGCTCCGTCATCCTGCGGCGCTCGCGTAAGCGAGCCTCGAAGGATGACCGGCCACGATCGAGCAGCGGGGCCGTCGCCCTTCGAGACGGCGCTTGCGCGCCTCCTCAAGGTGACGGTGATGGTTTGGCTTACTGTCTTTGGTCAGGTGAGCTTCAACGCCGTCGCCGCCTCGAGCTCCGCAATCGCCTGCGCTGCGCTCGTCACCTTGATCGTCGTCATCCCCATGGCGCGGGCCGGCTTCAAGTTGATTCCGAGATCGTCGAGATAAACGCATCTCTTTGGATCGACCTTCAGCGCCTCCACCATCATCTCGTAGATGCGCGGATCGGGTTTGCGCAGGCCGATTTTGGCGGATTCGATGACATGGTCGAACAGCGCCATCACCTCCGCGATATAAAGCCCACGGCCGGCGGCGCTGCCGATGGCGTTGGCCGGTAGATTGTTGGTGATGCAGCCGGTCTTGAATTTGGCATTGATCCGCTTCAAGGCTTCGACCATCTCCGGCCGCAGATCGCCGGCGAGAAGCGGCAACACGTCACGCCCTCGCACCTCCGCGCCCAGCGCCAGCGACTCCGCGGCGAACAGCTTGTCGAATCCGTCGATGTCGATCTCCGCGCGTTCGAATTTCGCCCAGGCGTTTTCCAGATGATTGGCGGCGTTGGTGCGCCGGATGATGTCCGTCGGAAATCCGCGCTCGCGCTCGAACCGCGCGAAAGCCTCGAACGGCGAGGTGGTCAGCACCCCGCCGAAATCCCAGATCACCGCTTCAATCATCAAGTCCTCTAAGCTTTCAAACGCTGTTTCAAACGGGCAAGCAGGTCAGCCCGGCCGAGGGCCAGTTATGCATCCTTGGCGCGACGTGTGCGAGCGGTTATGGCTGGAGACATGAAGATTCTTGCACCATTCGCGGCCGCCGTCGTGCTGCTGAGTTCGCCCGCCCAGGCCATCGTGGGCGGTGCGGTGCCGTCCAACGAGGGCATTGGCCGCGCCGTGGTCACCATTGTCGGCTCGCGCGGCAATTTTTGCTCGGGCAGCCTGATCGCGCCCGCGCTGGTGCTGACGGTCGCGCATTGCGTGCAGCCCGGCGCCGAATACAAGATCGTCGAGTATGACGCCGAGCGGAAGCCGCAATTGAGGGATGTGAAACGCATTGCCATTCACCCCGGCTTTCAGATGCAGGCGATGCTGGCGCATCGCGCGACGGCCGACGCGGCGCTGTTGCAACTCGAAATTCCGCCAAAGGGAAAAACGTCCGCGATGCTTGGTGCGCCCGTTCCGCCGATTTCGCCGGGCGGCAAATTCACCATTGCCGGCATCGGCGTGACCGTACGCGGCGACGGCAAAAGCGGCGGCATCATCCGCAGCGCAAGCCTGGTCGCGACGGGAAAGCCCGGCAGCTTGCAGATTCGGCTGGTCGATCCGGCAACAAGCGGCTTAAGGGACGGACTTGGCGCCTGCACCGGCGATTCCGGCGGGCCGGTGTTCGAAGATCAGCAGGGCGCGCCGATCATCGTTGGTGTCATTAGCTGGTCGACCGGGCCGAACGGCAGCGCTGGCTGCGGCGGTTTGACGGGAGTCACACCCCTCACGCTCTACAAGGACTGGATTCTGCAAACCGCGCGGCAATGGGGTTTTGTGCTGTGATTGCGTGAGCAATTGATCTAAATCATTTTGCGAGGCGTCGCCGCTAAGCGACGACCGGAGAACATTAAGGTCCGGAAAGAGACCAAGTCCAGGGAACGGAAGCAACCAAATGAATATCGAGACCGCGCGATCGATCTCCAATCTCACGGCCCCAACACCCGAACATTTCGATGTGCTGATCGTCGGCGCCGGCATTTCCGGCATCGGCAGCGCCTATCATTTGACGACCCAGCTTCCCGGCACGAGCTTCGTGATCATTGAAGCGCAGGAGAGCTTCGGCGGCACCTGGATCACGCATAAATATCCGGGCATCCGCTCCGACAGCGATCTCCACACCTTCGGCTATCGCTTCAAACCCTGGGTCGGCCCTCCGATCGCGACGGCCGCCGAGATCCTTTCCTATATGGGCGAGGTGATCGAGGAGAACGATCTCGCCAGGCACATCCGCTACAGGCACCGCATCCTGTCGGCGAACTGGTCGAGCGAAACCAGGCTCTGGACCATCGCGGCGGAGAAGACGGACAGTGGCGAGCGCGCGACCTTCACTGCGAATTTTTTGTGGATGTGCCAGGGCTATTATCGGCATTCCGAAGGGTACACGCCGAATTGGCCGGGCATGAACGAGTTTGATGGCCGTATCGTGCATCCGCAGCGCTGGCCCGACGAGCTCGATCTGACAGGAAAGAATGTCGTCGTGATCGGCTCCGGCGCGACGGCGGCCACGCTGATCCCCAACATCGCCGAAAAATGCGAGCACGTCACCATGCTGCAGCGCTCGCCGACCTATTTCCGGCTCGGGCGCAATGCCATTGAGGTCGCCGAGGAGTTGCGTCGCCTGCAGGTGAAGGAAGAATGGATCCACGAGATTGTCCGGCGCAAGATTCTTTACGAGCAGGATGCCTTCACCAAGCGCTGCGTGGCCGAGCCGGAGCAGGTGAAGAAAGAGCTGATCGGCCAGATCACCGCTGTGCTCGGGCCGGACTATGATGTCGCTGCCCATTTCACGCCGCGCTATCGGCCGTGGCGCCAGCGCATCGCGTTCGTGCCCGATGCCGATATGTTTTTAGGCATCAAAAGCGGCAAGGCCTCCGTGGTCACCGACGAGATCGAGCGCTTCACCAGGAAAGGCATTTTGCTCAAATCGGGCAAGGTCCTGGAGGCTGACATCATCGTCACGGCGACGGGCTTCAACCTCAATGTGCTCGGCGATATCGATTTTGAGATCGACGGCAAGCCGCTCGATTTCTCGCAGACCGTCACCTATCGCGGCATGATGTTCACCGGCATTCCGAACATGGCCTGGGTATTCGGCTATTTCCGCGCAAGCTGGACATTGCGTGCCGATCTCGTCGCGGATTTCGTCTGCCGGCTGCTCAAGCACATGAAGCAAAAGGGCGCCGGGAAAGTCGAGGTCGCGCTGCGGCCCGAGGACCACAACATGCCGCTATTGTCCTGGATCGATCCGGAGAACTTCAATCCCGGCTACATGATGCGCAACATGCATCTCTTGCCCAAGCGCGGCGACAAGCCGGAGTGGCAGCACAGCCAGGATTATTGGGCCGAGAAGGACCAGATCCCGGCGATCGATCTGGACGACAAGGCGTTCGTGTATGGGTGAGGTATTGCCGTCATTTCCAGCGAAGCAAAGCGATCCGGACTTTCTCCGCGGATGCAGTCTGGATTGCTTCCGCCTACGCGCAAAGGCGCTTCGGCGGGACTTCACGCCTCGCCATAGCTCGCGCAGCGAGCGACGGCGGGTCGTCGCTTTCGCTCCTCGCAATGACGGAGAAGGCGACGTCGCGCAGCATTCGCTGTGATGGCTGTCGCGGCGGCGCCGCTTTCGTACAGAACGGCGGAAATATCACTCCGCCGCGCCGGCCGATCGCAGCAGTGGCTCTCGGCCGCTGCCGTTGAAGCCAGCATGAAGATTGATCTGGCCCGCCGGGAAATCCTTGCCCAGCGGTACCGATAAACGGCAAATAAGGCCCTCCGCGCGCCAATCGAAGTCGGCCCGCCCGCCGAGTTGCGACTCGATGCTGGCGATCACGCTGCGGGTGCCGAAGCCGCGCGATATCGGCGTTTGCACCAGCGGTCCGTCGCGCTCTTCCCAAAAGATTTGCAGGAGATCGGGCCGCACCTCCCACCGGATCTTCAGCCGGCCGGAATGCGAGGAGAGCGCGCCGTATTTGGCGGAGTTGGTGA
This sequence comes from Bradyrhizobium sp. ARR65, assembly GCF_000472385.1. Classification (GTDB taxonomy): domain Bacteria; phylum Pseudomonadota; class Alphaproteobacteria; order Rhizobiales; family Xanthobacteraceae; genus Bradyrhizobium. Next base: position 118,700 of record NZ_AWZU01000015.1, on the reverse strand, counting down.
CCAGCTCATGGACGGCCAGCGCCAGCGTCTGTGCGGTCGCGGGCTCAAGCTGCAATTCCGGCCCATAAAGCTCGATCTGTTCGCCGGTGGAATAGGGTGAGATCTCCTCGTCGACCAGCCGTCCGATCTCCGCGCCCTGCCAATTCGAGAGTGAGAGGATGGTGTGGACGCGCGCCAGCGCGCTGATCCTTCCCTCGACCGCCTGGATGTACTCCTTCAACGTCGCCCCGCGCGTCAGCCGCACGATGGACTGCGCCAGCGCCAGCGCATTCTTCGCGCGATGATCGACCTCCCGCGCAAGCAGGTTTTGCCGGTCCTCCGCGCGTTTGCGTTCGGTGATGTCGATGGTGACCCCGCTCACCCGCACCACCCGGCCGGTCCGATCGACGGATGCGGCCGCAGTGCCGACGCACCAGCGCTCCTCGCCATCGGGGCGCACGATGCGGAATTCCGTTTCATAGGCGTGGGTGCCGCGCTCGAAATGGCTGACCGCCTTGCGCAACCGCTCGAGGTCATCCGGGTGCAGCAGCTTCTTGATGTTCTCCGAGGTAACCTCAAAGCTCCTGGGATCAACGCCAAAAATCCGGTATTGACCCTCGTCCCACATCCAGTCGCCGTTGACCCAGTCCCAATCCCACGACCCCATCTTGCCGGCGGCGAGCGCCATGCTGCGGCGTTGCTCGCTCTCGACCAGCTTGGCGTTCGAGTTCTCCAGCTCGGCCGTGCGGGCGTGGACGCGGTCCTCGAGCTCGGCGTTGAGCCGCTCGAGCTGTCTCGTCTTGCGGTAGAGCTCGGCAAAGACCTTGATCTTCGCGCGCAACACTTCGGGAACGACGGGCACCGGAACGTAATCCACCGCCCCCATCTCGTAGCCGCGCAGACGATCGAGATCGCTGACCTGGATGGCCGAGATGAAGATCATCGCCGTCTTCTGAAATCGCGGATGCTCCCGGATCATGGCGGCGAGCTCGAAGCCGTCCAGTTCGGGCATGCATACATCGACGAGAATGACAGCTACCTCGTTCTTGAGCAGATATTCCAGAGCTTCGCGGCCGGAGGTCGCGACCGCGAGATTCTCGCCGAGTTCCTTCAGGATAACTTCATAGGCGAGCAACTTGGCCGGCTGGTCGTCGACCAGAAGAATGTTCACCTTTTCATGGTCCATCATGGAAGCCATCGATCAGCGGTGCAGCCACATGCGAATGGCAAGCAGCAATTGCTCGGTATTGACGGGTTTTGCGAGATAATCGGAAGCGCCTGCCTCCAGGCATTTCTCGCGGTCGCCTTTCATCGCTTTCGCGGTCAACGCAATGATCGGCAGCCGTCCGAATGACGGGTTCTGCCTGATTGCGCCGATCGTTTGATAGCCATCCATCTGCGGCATCATGATGTCCATGAGCACGATGGCGATCTCCGGGTTCGACTCGACCAGCGCCACCGCCTCGCTCCCCGTCGTTGCGGTCAGAACCTTCATGCCGCGCCGTTCCAGCACGCTCGAGAGCGCAAAAATGTTGCGCGCGTCGTCGTCGACCAGAAGCGCGGTCTTGCCGACCAGATCCTCGTCGGAACTGTTCAGCTTTTCCAGCATCCGCTGCTTTTCGATCGGCAGTTCCGTGATCACGCGGTGCAGGAACAGCGAAGTTTCGTCGAGCAGGCGTTCCGGCGATTCCACCCCCTTGACCACGATACTGCGCGCCATCGTGTGGAGTTCCGCATCCTCTTCGGGGGAAAGCTCGCGCCCCGTGAACACCACGACCGGAACATTCGACAGGATTTCGTCGTTGCGGATCTCATCCAGCACCTCGAACCCGCTCATGTCGGGAAGGCGCAGGTCCAGCACCACACAGTCGCAAGGCATTTCCCGCATCAATGACAGCGCGCCGCTGCCGGTATCGGCCGCGAGGATCTCGATGTCGTCGTGGTGCAGCAGTTCGCGGATCGAGAGCTGCTCCGCCTCGTTGTCCTCGACGATGAGGAGCCGCTTGCGGCGTGGTTTGGCATACTCCTTGATCTGCGCCAGCGCGGCGGAGACGCCTTCGGTCGTGGTCGGCTTGTTGACGAAGGAGAAGGCGCCACGCGCCAGCGCATGTTGGCGATCTTCATCCAGCGTGATGATCTGAACCGGAATGTGCCGCGTCAGCGGATTGTGTTTCAATTGGCTCAGCACCGTCCAGCCCAGCATGTCAGGCAGGAACACATCGAGCGAGACCGCCGCCGGCTGGTATTGTTTGGCAAGATCCAGCGCCTCGGCGCCGCGCGCCGCAACCAGCACCTTGAACCCCTTGTCGCGTGCGAGATCGACCAACACGCGCGCATAATGCGGGTCGTCCTCCACGATCAAGAGAATCGTGTCGCCTGGCTCGAGATTGAGACGGTCGTCGGGGAGCTGCTCGATCGTGCGCTCCTGCGTCGGGGTCTGCAGTGCGGGCGTGCCGCCATACGAGGAGGACGTGACCTGTGCGCGCGCTGCGATGGTCGGGCCGGAATATTTGAGCGGCAGATAGAGCGTGAAGGTCGAGCCCTTGCCGGGCGCGCTCTTCAAGTGAATCTCGCCGCCGAGCAGGCTCGCAAGCTCGCGGCTGATGGCAAGGCCAAGGCCCGTGCCGCCATATTTGCGGCTGGTGCCGGCATCCGCCTGCTGGAAGGCCTCGAAGATCAGTTTTTGCTTCTCCAGGGGAATGCCGATGCCGGTGTCGGAGACCTCAAAAGCGATCACGGCGGGCGCTGTATTCAGCACTGGATGATCGCCGCTCCACCCCGACAGCGCGGCTCCGACCTTGAGCTGCACGCCGCCTTCTGCCGTGAACTTGAAGGCGTTGGACAACAAATTCTTCAGCACCTGCTGCAGACGCTTGGAATCGGTGACGATGCTGCGCGGCAGGTTGGGGTCCACCTCGATGGTGAACGACAGTTGCCGGTTGTCGGCCTCATGGCGGAATGGCCGCCCCACCGTCTCCAGCAGGTTCGAGGTGAGGATCTCCTCGGCGTCCACCGTCACCGTCCCGGACTCGATCTTGGACAGGTCGAGAATGTCGCTGATCAGGTTCAAGAGGTCGGTTCCGGCTCCGTGAATGGTGCGGGCGAATTCGACCTGCTTGGGCGTGAGGTTGCCGTCCGGGTTTTCGGTGAGCTGCTGGCCGAGAATGAGGATCGAATTGAGCGGCGTGCGCAGCTCGTGCGACATGTTGGCCAGGAATTCGGATTTGTACTTCGACGTCAGCGCAAGCTCGGTCGCCTTTTCCTCGAGCGCGCGGCGCGCCTGCTCGATTTCCTGGTTCTTGCGTTCCACCTCGACGTTGCGTTCGGCGAGCTGCTGCGCCTTCTGCTCGAGCTGCTCGTTGGTCTGCTGCAATTCGCGCTGTTGCGCCTGCAATTCGCCGGCGAGCTGCTGGGACTGCTTCAGCAGTCCTTCGGTCTGCATCGTGGCTTCGATCGAGTTGAGAACGATGCCGATGGAATCTGTGAGCTGCTCGAGGAAAGTCATCTGCGAGGTGGTGAAGCTGCTCAACGACGCAAGCTCGATCACCGCCTTGACCTGGCTTTCGAACAATACCGGCAGGACAACGAGATTCCGTGGCACGACGCGCATCAGGGCGGATCGGACCGGAACAGTGTCGGCCGGAATGTCGGAGATCAGGCGCTGGCGCTTGTCCAGGGCACATTGGCCGATCAGCCCCTCGCCGAACTGCATCGCTTCCGGATGCGGATAGTTGCCGTCGGCGGCATAGGTCGCAAGCAGGCGCAATCGCGAGCTGTCCTCGTTGTCGACCTGGTAGATCACGCCCATATGGGCGTTGACCAGCGGGGTCAATTCGGTCAGCAGCAGCCGGCCTACGGTGGTGAGATCGCGCTGGCCCTGCAGCATATTGGTGAAACGGGCAAGGTTCGTCTTCAGCCAATCCTGCTCGGTGTTGAGCTCGGTGGTGAGCCGCAGGTTGGTGATCATGGTATTGATGTTGTCTTTCAACTCGGCGACTTCGCCGCGTGCATCCACCTGGATCGACCGGGTGAGATCGCCCTTGGTCACGGCCGTGGCGACTTCCGCGATCGCGCGCACCTGCGAGGTGAGGTTGGCGGCAAGCAGGTTGACGTTGCCGGTCAGATCCTTCCAGGTTCCGGCGGCGCCGGGCACGTTGGCCTGCCCGCCGAGCCGCCCCTCAACGCCAACCTCGCGCGCCACGCTGGTGACCTGATCGGCGAAGGTCGCGAGCGTCTCGGTCATGTTGTTGATGGTTTCGGCAAGGGCCGCGACCTCGCCCTTGGATTTCACCGTCAGGTTCTGCTTGAGGTCGCCGTTGGCGACCGCGGTGACGACCTTGACGATGCCGCGCACCTGCTCGGTCAAGTTGGCCGCCATGAAATTCACGGTGTCGGTCAGGTCCTTCCAGGTGCCGGCGACCCCGGGCACCTGGGCCTGGCCGCCGAGCTTGCCTTCGGTACCGACCTCGCGGGCGACGCGCGTCACTTCGCCCGCGAAGGCATTGAGCTGGTCCACCATGGTGTTGATTGTGTTCTTCAGCTCAAGAATTTCGCCCTTCACGTCCACGGTGATTTTGCGTGAGAGGTCACCGCGCGCAACGGCCGTGGTCACTTCCGCGATGTTGCGCACCTGGGTGGTCAGGTTGGCTGCGAGCAGGTTGACGTTATCGGTGAGGTCCTTCCAGGTGCCGCCGACCCCGGGCACCACCGCCTGGCCGCCCAGCCGTCCCTCGGTGCCGACCTCGCGCGCGACGCGCGTCACTTCGGCGGCGAAGGAGCGAAGCTGCTCCACCATGGTGTTCAGTGTGTCCTTGAGCAGCAGGATCTCGCCGCGCACGTCCACCGTGATCTTCTTCGAGAGGTCGCCGCCGGCGATCGCGGTTGCGACCTCGGCGATGTTGCGCACCTGAGCGGTCAGGTTCGACGCCATGAAGTTGACGTTGTCGGTGAGGTCCTTCCAGGTGCCGGCGACTTCTGGCACCTCGGCCTGGCCGCCGAGCTTGCCTTCGGTGCCGACCTCGCGCGCCACGCGCGTCACTTCGGAGGCAAAGGCGTTGAGCTGGTCCACCATGGTGTTGATGGTGTTTTTCAGCTCGAGGATTTCCCCCTTCACGTCGACCGTGATCTTGCGCGAGAGGTCGCCGCGTGCAACAGCCGTGGTCACTTCCGCGATGTTGCGAACCTGCGCCGTCAGATTGCCGGCCATCGAATTGACGCTGTCGGTCAAGTCTTTCCACGTGCCGGCCACGCCGGGCACGTTGGCCTGTCCGCCCAGCCGTCCTTCGGTGCCGACCTCTCGTGCCACGCGCGTCACCTCGCCCGCGAAGCGGTTGAGCTGGTCGACCATGGTGTTGAGGGTTTCCTTGAGCTGCAGGATCTCTCCACGCACGTCGACCGTGATCTTGCGCGAGAGATCGCCATTGGCGATCGCGGTCGCGACTTCGGCGATGTTGCGGACCTGCGCGGTGAGATTGCCGGCCATGGAGTTGACGCTGTCGGTCAGGTCCTTCCAGGTGCCCGCAACGCCGGGCACCTCGGCCTGGCCGCCGAGCTTGCCGTCGGTGCCGACCTCGCGCGCCACGCGCGTGACTTCGCCGGCAAAGGCGTTGAGCTGGTCGACCATGGTATTGAGCGTTTCCTTCAATTGAAGGATTTCGCCCGAAACGTTCACGGTGATCTTTTTGGACAGATTGCCCTTGGCCACCGCGGTCGCGACTTCGGCGATGTTGCGGACCTGCGCGGTCAGGTTGGAGGCCATCGAATTGACGCTGTCGGTCAGGTCCTTCCAGGTGCCGGCGACGCCGCGCACCATGGCCTGTCCGCCGAGCTTGCCTTCGGTGCCGACCTCGCGCGCCACGCGTGTCACCTCGCCCGCGAAGGCGTTGAGCTGGTCCACCATGGTGTTGATGGTGTCCTTGAGCTCGAGGATTTCGCCGCGCACGTCGACCGTGATCTTCTTCGACAGGTCGCCATTGGCGACCGCGGTCGTCACCTCCGCGATGTTGCGGACCTGCGCCGTCAGGTTGGACGCCATCGAGTTGACGCTCTCGGTCAGGTCTTTCCAGGTGCCGGCGACGCCGAGCACGTTGGCCTGTCCGCCGAGCTTGCCTTCAGTGCCGACCTCGCGCGCGACGCGCGTCACTTCCGAGGCAAAGGCATTGAGCTGGTCGACCATGGTGTTGAGCGTTTCCTTCAACTGAAGGATCTCGCCCGACACGTTCACGGTGATCTTCTTGGAGAGGTCGCCGCTCGCGATCGCCGTCGCGACGTCCGAAATGTTGCGGACCTGCGCCGTCAGGTTCGATGCCATGAAGTTGACGCTGTCGGTGAGGTCCTTCCAGGTGCCGGCGACGCCGGGCACCTTCGCCTGTCCGCCGAGCTTGCCTTCGGTGCCGACCTCGCGTGCAACACGCGTCACTTCGGAAGCGAAGGAGTTGAGCTGGTCGACCATCGTATTGATGGTGTCTTTCAGCTCCAGGATCTCGCCGCGCACGTCCACCGTGATCTTGCGCGAGAGGTCGCCGCGCGCGACAGCGGTGGTGACGTTGGCGATGTTGCGCACCTGTGCGGTCAGATTGCCGCACATCGCATTCACGGAGTCGGTCAGGTCCTTCCAGGTGCCGGCGACGCCGGGCACGATCGCCTGTCCACCCAGCTTACCATCGGTGCCGACCTCGCGCGCCACGCGCGTCACTTCGGAGGCGAACGAGCGTAGCTGGTCCACCATCGTGTTGATGGCTTCCTTGAGCTGCAGGATCTCGCCCCGCACATCGACGGTGATCTTTTTCGACAGGTCGCCGTTCGCCACCGCGATCGTCACCTCGGCGATGTTGCGGACCTGGTTGGTCAGGTTGTTGGCCATGGAGTTGACGCTCTCCGTCAAATCCTTCCACACGCCCGTCACTTCCGGCACCTGCGCCTGTCCGCCGAGCTTGCCTTCGGTGCCGACCTCGCGCGCCACGCGCGTCACCTCCGAGGTGAACACGGAGAGCTGCTTGATCATCGTGTTGACGATATTGGCCGACTGCAGAAATTCGCCGCCCAGCGGGCGGCCGTCGACATCGAGCTGCACCGTCTGCAAGAGATCGCCCTGCGCCACGGCGGCGACCGCGCGCGTCACTTCGCGGGTCGGCCACAACAGATCATCGATCAGGGTGTTGACGGAATCTTCCATGTCGGCCCAGGAGCCGGAAGCGAGGCCGAACCTGACGCGCTGGCGGGTCTTGCCTTCGCGCCCCACCGCCTGGCCGACACGCTCGAGCTGCTGGGCCATGCGCTCATTGGCGGCAACGATCTCGTTGAAGGTGTCGGCGATCTTGCCATCGACACCGTGATGGTCGCCGCTCATGCGCACCGAGAAGTCGCCGCTGCGCATCGCCTGCAATGCGTGCAGCAGCTCCTGTTGAGGATCCCGCTTCCCGTTTCCGTTGGGTGGTAGCTTTACGCCGCGGCGGCTCGATGATGCAACGGGATCGAGGTCGCTCATGGCATTCCCCCAAAAAAATGCGCGCCGATTTGGGACACAATCTACACAAGAAAGCTTCGGCAGAATTCCAGATCAAGCAATAAAAGGAAGAGGGCAAAAAATGGAACCTGGCCGATTTGGCCTAGAGAAACTAATAGAAAGCATCTGAGTTGGTTCCAGCCGGAATTAAAAAAAGCCGCCATGCAGTCCGGGCGGTGGAGATCCGAGATTGGCGGGAGCCAAACCGATCCGTAGGGGAGCGCTTGGTTCCGCTCCGGAATGAACATTTATTCAGGTTTGCAGCACCCGGCTCCGTCGGCCGCTGCGGGCCATCGGGACACCGTTTTCGCTCCTTCAGCAGGGCGCGGGATATTGGTGGGATTATTGCCGCCTGGGGCTCTGGCGGCGCGGCGCGGCCTGCGAATTGGCCGCCGATTGAGGCTCGAACTTCTGGCTCATTTTGTTGGCAGCGTCGCTGACGTCGAGCAGAGTGCGGCGGCCTTCTTCCATGTAGATTGCCGACTTGCGCCGCAAACCATCGGCCATCTCGCGGATCGACCTGACCTTTTCAAAGAGTTCGCCGACCCTGCCATCCGCCAGGCCCGGCACCAGCCCGTCGATCTTGGTGACCGCGTTGTCAAAGCTGGCAAACGCGCCCTCGGCCTTGTCGATGGCATCATCGATCGCCTCGCCCTTGCTCTTCAATGAAGCCGTATAGCTTTCAAAAGAGAGCAAAGTGTCCTTCAACACGGCCTGGTTGTCCACGATCACCTTGTCGACGTTGTGCAGGGTGTCGGTGATCGATTGTTGTTCGCTCCAATCGGCCGTCAGCACGGGTATGCCGTCCTGATCCAGTGGGACCGGTGGCGCGCTTGCGGCGCCGCCGACCAGTGAGATCGCCGCAAGCCCGGTTAGTCCCTGGAACTCGATGCCGACGACGGTGTCCTTGCGAATCGGGGTCGCGTTGTCCAGCATCACCATCGCTACGATCCTGCGCGGGCCTTCCAGTTTGATCGATGTGATCTCGCCGGAGGGAATGCCGTCGAAGTTCACCGCGCCGCCTTTGCGCAGACCATTGGCCGAGCCGTCAAATACGATGCGCAGAGGACTGCGCTGTTGCGCGTGGCGCAGCTTCTGAACGGAGAGCATGCCGACAACGACCGCGGCGATGACCGCAAGCGTTGTCGTCCCGATCACGAGGTTGGTAAGGCGCATCCTGATTCCGAAAGCCGCATCCGCCCGGCGGCGGAGCGCCGGGACGTTATTGTACGTTCAAGGGGATGAAAGCGGAAGATTAATGACCGGCCGCGTCCTTGGCGGCGGCGTTGTTGAGCACGATCAGCGCGTCCACGGCGACCCCGGTCTTGGTATTGATCAGGAACGGGTTGACGTCGATGGACGCGATACGATTGCCGGCGTCGGCGATCAGGTTGGACAGCCCGACCAGAGCCTTGACCGCCGAGGCCTCGTGCAGGGCGGGCTTGCCGCGATAGCCTCGCAGCTTCACGCCGGCCTTGGTGCGGCCGATCAGCTTGCGCGCTTCCGCCTCATCGATCGGCGCGCCGGCGAGCGCCACGTCCTTCATCAACTCGATCTCGATGCCGCCGGTGCCGAACAGCACCACCGGCCCCATTTCGGCATCGAGCGAGGCGCCGACGACAAGTTCGAGATCGGCCTTGACCTGCTGCGCGATCAGGATGCCTTCAAGTTTGGGCTTGCTCTTCAGCTTCTTCACCCGCGCCGTGATGTCGTCGAAGGCCTTCCTCACCTCGGCTGCGCTGTTGAGATTGAGCATGACACCGCCGATATCGGACTTGTGCAGGATGTCGGGGCTGACCACCTGGGCGACAACGGGAAAGCCGATCTGTTTGGCGATCGTCACGGCCTCCGCAGCGGTCTGCGCAATTCCTTCCTTCGAGATCGGGATGCCGTAGGCTTTCAGCAGCTTCTTCGAGGCGACCTCGTCCAGGGCCGCGCCGCTTGCGTTCTTTAGCGTTTTCTCCAACAGCGCGCGGGCCTGAGGCTTCGAGCTCGAAACGATATCCGGCACGTCCTTGTCGAGCGCGGCATAGTCGATCAGCGCCTGGATGGCGCCGACGGCGCGGTCCATGCCTTGCAGCACCGCGATGTTCGGCAGCGATTTGCGTAAGCCCTTGGTATGGTCGGTGAAGCCGATCGACATCGCGCTGATATAGATCACGGGCTTCGCGGCTTCGCCCGCCATGTCGTTGACGATGCGCAAGCTGCGCTCGCGCAATTCATGCGGTGCTTTCGGCAGCTCGGAGTCGATGATGACGATGTCGGTGTCGGGGTCGTCGATCATGATCTTGATCGATTTCATGTAGACGGAGGGATCGACAACGGCCGCGAATCCGGCGTCCAGCGGATTGCCCACGATCGAGCCAGGGCCGAGCATTTTAGCCAGCTTGGAGCTGGCGTCCCGGCTCAGCGGTGCGAAATTCAGGCCGGCCGAATGAAACGCGTCGATCAGAAGCCCGCGCTTGCCGCCCGACAGCGTCACAGCGGCGAGGCGGTTGCCCTTGGGCAGATCTGCATGGACAAAACACTCGGTGGTTTCGATCAGTTCGTCGAGGCCGCGGACACGGATGACGCCTTCGCGGTTGGAGATCGCATCAAAGCTTTCGATCGAGCCGGCGAGCGCGCCGGTATGCGCCATCGCCGCCGCGCGGCCGCCTTCGGAGGCGCCGAGTTTGAGGGCGATCACCGGCTTGCCGGCGGCGCGCGCCGCCTTGCAAGCATCGCGAAAGGCCTTGGTGTTGCGCACGCCTTCGAGGTAGACGACGATCACGCGAATGGAGGGATCGGCCGCGAAATAGGCCATCAGATCGGGCGTCTCGAGCCCCGCCTCATTGCCTGTCGTCACCATGTAGCCGACGCCGACGGCGCGATCCTCCAGCGCCTGGCGGATCGCCATCACGATCGCGCCGGATTGGCCGGCGATCGCCACCGCGCCTTGCTCCATGGTCACGATACGGTCGTCGATGTTGGTGAAGATCTTTTCGCCGGCGCTCAAATTGCCCAGGCAGTTCGGCCCCGTAACCGCAAGTCCGGTCTCGCGCACGGCGGCCTGCAGCTCGGCTGCAAGCCGCTGGCTCTCCTCGTCCTGCAATTCGCTGAAGCCTGAGGTGACGATGGTCGCTGAACGTGCGCCGGCGGCCGCCGCATCGCGCACCACCTGGACGGCGACGCGCGCCGGCACGAGCACCAGCACGTGATCGGGCTTTTCGGGCAGCGAGGCAAAATCCTTGTAGCAGGTCACGCCCCACACCGTGTCACGCTTGGCGTTAACGGGATAAAGGCGGCCCTCGTAGCCGTATTTGATCAGGTTGTTCCAGATCCGCTCGGCGTAGTTGCCCGGCTTGTCGGTGGCGCCGACCAGCACGATGTTGCGCGGATGCAGCATCGCATGGATGCCCTTGATGACCGGGCTTGCGTCCGGTGACGGCGACCACTTTTCCGAGATGGCGGAGACCTTGGCTTCCATGGCGTAACTTTCCCCTTGTGCTTTTTCTTTCTTTTTCCGCGCGGCGGTGAATTCGCATCACCCTTTCTTGCGAATGTTTATGGACAGTCGGAGAGCGTGGCAACTCACGTCAGGCGATGGGCGCCTTGCGTGGAGGCCGCTCACCAACTTGGTCGCGGCCGCGAAGGTGAGGCGATGCCGGCGAGCAGCACGGCGAGAATGCCGGTCAGGAAAATGCCGTCGAAGGTTCCCGCGCCGCCAATCGAAGCGACAGGCGCGCCGAGCCCGCCGATCCTGCCGAGGTTCATCAGGTCGGCGCCGATCAGCGTGCCCATGGAGCCTCCGATATAGGCGAGCGGCGGGGCATATTCGCGGGAGAGGATAAAGGCGAGAATGGCGGTGGCGACCACCGGTGCAAAGACGGGCACGGCGATGCCGACGCCGTGCACCGGCGTTGCCATGGCATGGATGATGAGCGCGATGACGATCACGGCGATGGCTGCACGCAGCCAGAGCTGATAGCGGAGCACCAGATAGATGGACATCAAAGTCGGGATCACCGCACCGCCGACATTTACGGCCAGCACCGTGCCGGGATAGCGGGTGACCAGCGGCACGACATATTCCATGCCGAAGAAGTCGACGATTTCTCCGGTCTTCACCGTCTCCCCTGGCAGTATGGTGATCGGGATGTTGAAATAGCTGCCGATCAGCGAACCAAACAGCAGCAGCAATGCCGCGCCCGGCCCGACGCCCAGTCGCATATAGGCGTAGCGCAGGATCCGAAGCTGGATCAGGATGATGAGCGCTGCGAACAGCAGGACCAGGATAGAAAACAGGCCCGGCGTCAGCGGCAGGTAATGTATCTGGGAGTCCATGCGTCTCGCGCGCTTCGATTCGGTTGGTCTGATTGGCCCGGATCAGAAGCATCTCACGGGATTGGCGCCATGACAAACGAGAAGCGGTGGGTGGAATCAGGAACCGGGGCCCATCAGCATGGCGTGGACGACATAGCGTTCCGGCCCCGGCGTCAGCGCCCCAAACGGCCAGCAGGTTGACAGCACGAGCTCATATCCGTCGCGGAGCGGATCGATCCCCGAGGCATCGAACCGGACCACGGAGGCGCTGTCGACCCGATAGCGGAACCGCTTGCCATCGCTGCGAGTGACGTCGATTTCGTCGCCAATGACGACGTCCTGCAGAAAGCGGAAATGGGTGTCGCGATGCGCGGAATAGACGGCAACGCCGCGCTCGCCGGCTTCAGGCGTCAGCTCGACATGTCCCGGGCCGAACGCAAGCGCCTGGCCGCTGGAGCCCGCGAGCGCGATGCTGCTGACATGCAGCCGCTTCACCTCGATGCGCGCCACCGGCCAGGTATCCGCCCATGACCACGGCTTGGTTGGCTGTCCGGTGGTGATGGTTCTTGCAAAAGCGCGCTCCAGCAGAAGCTGCGCAACCCACGCCTTGGCATGGATATAGGCGCCCTGACCGAGCAGGACGATGCCGACGAGGGTAATGAGGAGGGCGAGGCAGGGCGCGCTAGGAGTCGTCATTGTGCTCGTTGTTTGTCTCGGTCATTCCGGGGCGATGCGAAGCATCGCCCCGGAATCTCCAGATTCCCAGCTCGCGCTCACGCGCCCCGGAATGACGGGCTACTAGGAAGGCAGCGCGCGCGGCCTGGTGGGACGGGTGGCCGCGCGCGCCTCGAGAGCGGAGCTTGGGGGTCTCCGCTCTCGATCACAGCGTCAACGCGCAAGCCGTTGACGTCGGTTGACCGCCAAGAGGATCAGGCCGAGCGCGAGCAGGATGCTGCCCGCGATCATCTTCGCTTCCGCATCGGTTGCCGTCTTCGGCAAGGTGAGGGTGCTCGGCGCGGGCACGACTGCTGGCCGCTTGAGCAGTGCAAGCTGCGTCTTCGCGCCCCCGGCATCGGCGCGACGCTCGGTCGGCTCAGCCGGCAGATGTCCGCGCTCGCCAAACACCTTCTCGAAATCCCAGCCCGCGGGAAGGTTGAGCGGCAGCTCGGACGGTTTCATCGGCTCGCCCGCAGGGCGGCTCGGCGTCTTGTCGACCGCGACCAGGCTGGTGAGCCGCGAAACCAGTCGATGCTCCAGCGCGAGCGCCAGGATCGCCTTGTCGGCTTCTTCGGGAGACATCTGCCGCATGGTGCGCGCGACTTCGGCATCGCTGACCTTGCGCCGCGCCCAGAGCTTTGAAATGCCTTTGCCTTGGGCGGCATTCGCAAGCGGGAGCGTCACCACCCACGGCCGGTCGCCGATACGGCCTTTGACCTCGATCGAGCCCGCGAGCTTGTCGAGCTTCGCCGCCAGCACCAGCGGCTCGTCGCGATAGAGGTCCGGAAGTGCGGCCGGCGTGATGTCAGCCGCCGCATCCGAAAATGTTGCAGTGAGGCCGGTGACTTCAGGACTTTCCAGCTTGGCGAACAGCCCGCGCATCCGCTCCTCGACCTGGTCGACCGAGCCGATATGGGTGAAGGCGCCGCGGCCGAGTTCGGCGGCGCGCGTCATCAGGAACGTGTTTGGCGCCGAGCCGATGCCGACCATGAACACCCGCGAGCGGCCACGCATGGCGGCGATGGTGTCGAACAATTGCTGCTCATTGCCGATCGCGCCATCGGTCAGGAACACGACCTGACGAATATGCTCGGCGTCGGCGTCGGCATTGTCGGTCAGGGCCGCGCGCATCGCCGGCACCATTTCGGTGCCGCCGCGCGCCTGCAAGCCGTTGACGAACGACAGGGCGGTGTCGAGGTGCCGGGCGTCGGCCGGCACGGAAGAGGGGAACAGCACGTCCATGGTGTCGTCGAAGCGGATAACGTTGAAGCGGTCGGCGGGCCGCAGCCGACCGAGCGCGTAAACGAGGCTGGCTTTGGCCTGAACGATGGAGGTGCCGCCCATCGAACCGGAATTGTCGATCACAAAGATCACCTCGCGGGCGAACTGCTTCTGCTCGGCTTGCGCAACGGACGGCGGCGTCACGAAGGCCAGGAGATAGTCGGCACTGCCGACATGCTCGCGAAACAGGCCGACCGACGGCGCTTGTTCGGCGGCAGCTTTCCAGGTCAATTCGAAATCGCGATCGGCCGCCACCGGGCCGTTGGCGAGGCGGATAACCCGCGTCGTCTCGTTGGGACTCTCGATTTGAACCTCATGGTAGTGGCTCTTCACATCGCCCAAGGGAAAGCCGGCTTGCAGGCGAACGGTGATGCTGGTCGGGTTGACCGGCGCGTTCTCTGCAGGATCCGCTACCTGCGGCGAGATGCGGTCACGGTCGGGGACTGGATCGGATCTGGTTACGCCCCAACCGCTGCCGTCCGTGCGCAGATCGGCGGTTTGCACCACCGGGGCCGGATTGTAGCGTGGCGCGACGACCAGGGGCACGCGCAGCGAGAACTCGTTGCCGGATTGATGGACCGGCTCCTGATATTCGATCTGCACCAGCACGGTCTCGCCGGGGCCGATATTGGCGACCGAATTGGTGAAAATGTTCGGCCGCTCCTGCTCGGTCAGTGCGGCTTTCTGGCCGTTTTGCTTGGCCTCTTCGTAGATGACGCGGGCCTGCTGCCGCTCCTTGATGTCGCCGACGATCACGCGGTCGCCGACCACCATCTTGAGCGTATCCACGGCGCCGCCATCCGGCAGCGGATAGACGTAAGTCGCCTCCACCCATTGTTGCGTCGGATTGCGGAAGAGCTGGGTGACACGGGCGCGAATGGTCGGCCCGGACACCGTGATATCGACGTCGATGCCGAGCCGCGTCGCGTCGGCATAGCCGTCGTCGTTCTTCAGCAGTAGCGAGCCGGCTCGGGCATCGCTTGGCTTTATGAATGCCACGGGCTGGGCCTCGGCCGACCAGACCGGCTCGAAGCGGACCGCCAGGGCCACCGATCCGATCAGCAGCGTCGCAACGAGCTGCGCGAGCAGGAACAGCAGTATTGTTACTATTCTCGACAGGATTGAATGGCTATCGGTCTCGATCTCATCGCCGGTAATCATCTGGATTGCTCCCGAAATTGCTCTTCCGGTCGGGATTTCTGCGGAATGGCTTGCCTTGGCGCGAGCAGAATGATCGGCAATGTTCGGCCGCCGCCCGTCCGGTCGCGCCGCCTCGGAGGCGGTCTTGTCCGGTTTTGTGCCGAATTGTGCGTCTGCTAGAATGCAAGGAATCGGACAGGGGTTATGATGTCGGAGCCGGACAACCAGCTTTCCGCCGAGCAGAGCCGGCAGATCGCAGAACTCATTCGCGAGGAGATCGCGCGGCGGCGCATGTCGCGGCAGGCGCTGGCCGAGCAGGCGAAGCTCAGCCTGTCGACGCTGGAGAAAGCGCTGGGCGGGCGGCGTCCATTCACGCTGGCAACGACGGTGCGGCTGGAGCAGGCGCTCGGTGTCGCCTTGCGCAAGGTGCCGGATGGCGCGGCCGTCGCGCCGCTCGTCAACGGCGATATCGCGCCCGATAGCCTTGGCGCCTATTCGCGCCGGGCCGTGGCCTGGCTTGAGGGCACCTACATCACCCTTCGCCCCTCCTTTGGCGACAAGGATGCGATCTATGCCTATCGCACCGAGATCGCCTGGGACTCAAAGGCGACGTCGCTGATCTTTCGTGAAGGCGAAAGGCAGGATGCGGCCTATACCCAATGGGGCGAGGTGGCGGTGCCGAACCAGTCCGGCTTCATCTATCTCGTCACCAACCGCAACGGGCAGCACCGCCTGATCACGGTATCGCGGCCGACCATCTCCGGCGAGATGTATGGCATCATCACGACGTTGCTGGCCGGACGCGGTTCGCTGCTGACGCCGATCGCCGCGCCGATTGCCTTCCTGCCAATCAAGAATGTCGCAAGCCCGACTGTGGGGCGGATTTCGTCAAACGACGCGAACTACCCGCTCTACCGCCAGCATCTTCGGCGCACGACGGAAGAACCGTTTGCGATGTTCCTGCCGGGGTAGTTCAGCAAACATTTGGTGTTGTCCGGCTGCTTCTCCCTCGCCCCGCTAGCGACAGGGCTATCGCATATGGCGCCGTCCGATTTTTGCGATGACGTTTTCCGCATCGTCATGGCCGGGCTTGGTCCGGCCACCCACGTCTTTTTCACGCGAAAACCAGGACGTGGATGCCCAGCACAAGGCCGGGCATGACGAGTTTGTGGACCAACCGACCAGATAACGCACATCGAACCTGCAGCGTCATCCGCATATGCGATAACCCCTGCTGCAAGCGGGGCGAGGTGGGGCCATAGCCAGCCTACCGTCCCGTCTCGGCGCTGATGACGTCGCCGAACAGGTCCCACTTGCCGTTGGTGAAGCGCATCATCTTGAGTTGCTCGATCGGTGCAAAGTCGGTCGGGCTGGTGTTGATTTTGATGCCGGGGATCAGGGTCTCAGGCGCGAAGTCCTTCAGGCTCGCAGCCTGCTTCATCACGTTCTCGCGCGTCAGCTCGTCGCCGCACTGCTTTAACACCTGCACCATGGTTTGCGCCGCGGCATAGCCGTAGGCCAGATTGAGATCGGCGAGATTGGCACCCGGCATGTATTTCTCGGTAAAGGCCATGAACTTCTTCATGCCTTCATCGTCCTTCCATTGCGGGTCGGACGCATCCTTCAGATAACCTGCCGACAACACGCCTTCCGACGCCTCCAATCCGGCGGGCTTCATCACGGCGCCGATGGAGATGGAAACGTCGGTCAAGAGATGCATCGGCTTCCACTGCAGTTCGGCCGCTTTCTTGATCGCCTGGGCCGCAAACTTCGGCGTGGTGATGTCGACGAGGACGTCGGCGCCTGTGCCCTTCAGTTTCACGATATGGGAATCGATCGAAGGCTCGGTCGTCTCATAGCTCTCTTCGGCGATGATCAGGCTCGAGGCCTTCTCGCCCAGCACATCCTTTAGCCCCGCGAGATAGTCCTTGCCGAAATCGTCATTCTGGTAGAACACCGCGATCTTGGCATCGGGCTTCTCCTTCAGAATATATTTGGCGAAGATCCGCGCCTCGGCCCGGTAGCTCGGTTGGAAGCCCATGGTCCAGGGAAAGGTTTTCGGATCGTCCCACTTGCTGGCGCCGGTGGCCACAAAGAGCTGAGGCACCTTCTTGGTGTTCTGATATTTCTGCACTGCGGTCTGGGTCGGCGTGCCCAGCGCGTTAAACACCAGGAACACCTCGTCGCTTTCGATCAGCTTGCGCACTTGCTCCACGGTTTTCGGCGGGCTGTAGCCGTCGTCATAGGAGATGAAATTGATCTTGCGCCCGTTCACGCCGCCATTGTCGTTGACCATCTTGAAATAGGCTTCTTCGGTCTTGCCGATGATGCCATAGGCGGAAGCCGGTCCACTATAGGCCTCGACATTGCCGATCTTGATTTCGGTGCCGGTGGCGCCGGTGTCGTATTTCTTTTGCGCGAACGCGTTTTGTGTGGCGAGCAGCGTGAAAGCGGCTGCAGCGGCAAGTAAAGGCAATTTCGTGTTGTTCATCGAGAGCGTTCCCTAGACTTTCTTGGTTGTTAAAGATTGATAGGCAGGGTTCGAAACCGGCGGTCTTGCGCCGCCTTGTGACGTAGCATGCCGAACCGGGCCGCAGCGCGCCAGCAGGACCTTTGGCATGGTGCCATAGGCGGGCAGGTTGGGGAGGCGTTACGCTAACCTGTCTTGCGTTGACTGGCTGAGAACTTCGGTCGCATTGGGCCATTCCGCAGCACGGAAATAGACTGAGCTGAGGCGATGCGAAGCATCGAAATCGGGTCTGAGTTACAAGCAATCGGGTATAGCGAGGAAGCAACAGGAAGATCCAATGATCACCCTTTATCATTGCGACGGCGCACGCTCGTTCCGCCCGCTCTGGATGCTGGAAGAGATGGGTCTTGCGTATGAGCTGAAAATGCTGCCGTTTCCGCCGCGGGTGCTCGCGAAAGATTATCTCGCGCTCAATCCGCTCGGCACTATTCCGCTGATGATCGACGGCGACCTGAAGATGACGGAGTCCTCCGGCATCTGCCACTATCTCGGCACCAAGTATGGGCCGACACCCTTGATCGTCGGTGTCGACGAGCCGGCCTATGGGACGTTCTTGAACTGGATGTATTTCAGCGACGCGACGCTGACCTTTCCGCAGACACTGGTGCTCCGCTACAGCCGGCTCGAGCCGGAGGAGCGGCGCAATCCGCAGGTCGCGACCGACTACGCCAAGTGGTTCCTGGGCCGTCTGCGTGCCGTCGAGACCGTGACCGGGAACGTGGAGACATTGTGCGCCGGCCGCTTCACCGCCGCCGATATCGTAATCGGCTATGCTCTGCGGCTCGCCGACAGCATCGGGCTGTCAGGGGATTTCGGGCCGAATGTCGCGGCCTATTGGGCGCGGCTGCAGCAGCGCGATAGCTACAAGCGAGCCCGCGAGGCCGAACGCCGGGCCGGGGTAGAGCAGAAGGTCGCGCCGCGTTTGCGGCTGTGATGTATCGCTCCGTTATTCCGGGATGGCGCGTCAGCGCCAGACCCGGAATCTCGCGCCACAAGCCCCAGATCCCGGGTTCGATGCTTGCGCACACCCCGGAATGACGTCATGTGGTTAATCCATCTGCCGGTGACATCGCCCGAATTTGCGTTATCTTGCTGCCAACCACAGCGGCCGCAAGAGCCGCGCGAGGAGGAGCCGCTGATGGACGAGAAGGGCCGCGCATCCGGTCATTTGATGCTGATCACCCCAGAGCGCGTGTTCTATGCCGGCCTTTTGGGTCGGCCCCGGGCGCGCTGTTCGGGCGCATTCCATGTCTATGTTGCGATGAGGGGCGGGCTACGGTTGTCGACCGCGGAAGGCCGCGAGGCCCATGGCGAATTGCTGGCGATTATGCCGAACGTGCGTCACACGGTTAGCAGCGACCACCCTTCCGTGATTTCCGTGACCGTGGAGCCGGAAAGCGTCCGTCCCGGCTCCCTCAATGAACTGACGGCGCGGCTGTTGGGCCAAGAGCGCCAGCTTTTCATCGGCCGCATTCGCGCGGCCTATGAGGAGCTGCGCAGCCGCACCTGTCGCGAGGACATTACGAGCGCCGCCTTCGATCGCATGTGCTTCAGCGAAGCCTTGCCGCGGCGCATAATCGATCCGCGCGTCGCCAGGGCGATTGCGCAAATCGTCCGGTTCTCCGGCGAGCCCGTCACGGCAGCGAGCTGCGCGAGCGAAGCTGGCTTGTCGACCTCGCGTTTCCTGCATCTGTTCAAGGAGCAGACCGGCATCTCCTTCCGCTCCTTCCGGGCCTGGAAACGGGCGCGGCATTTGCTGCACTTCGCCAACCAGGATCTCAATCTCGCGCATCTGGCGCAGGATATCGGCTATCCGGATTCGACGCATTTCAGCCATTCGATCCGCCGCTTCTACGGCTTGAAGCCGCGCGCGATCTTCCTGGGCTCGCGGGATCTTGCGATCTATCGCAGCGGCCGCGTCGAGGCCGTCGACAGTGCGGGCGGCCGGCCGGTGATGACTCTGGAAGCCATGAAGGCGGGGCACGCGCCGACCGCGAGGGGCGAGTTCTAGTTAGGTAGGGTGGGCAAAGCGGAGCGTGCCCACCATCCGATCTCGACGCGGTGGGCACGCTTCCGCTTTCGCTCTTCGAGCTGCAGCGGACAAGTGCGTCTTGCCCACCCTACGGCAGCGCGAGCGTCCGGCCCGTGCCCTCATTCAGCAGACACGCCACTTGATGTCCGGCCGCGGCCTCCCGCAGCGCTGGCCGTTCGACCTTGCAGCGGTCCATCGCGTAGCGGCAGTGGGTGTGGAAGGCGCAGCCTGAAGGTGGATTGACCGGGCTCGGCACGTCGCCATCGACCAATGGAGTCAGCCGTTTCATCTTTGGATTGGCGAGCGGCACCGAGGCCAGCAGCGCCTGGGTGTAGGGATGGCGGGGATTTTGGAACAGCTCGGCCTTATCCGCGATCTCGACGATGCGGCCAAGATACATCACCGCCACGCGGTGACTGATGTGCGAGACGACCGCGAGATCATGCGCAATAAAAAGGTACGAGAAGCCATGGTCGCGCTGCAGGTCGATCAAAAGGTTGATCACCTGCGCCTGGATCGAGACGTCGAGCGCGGAGACCGGCTCGTCGCAGACGATCAGCCGCGGCTGCAGCGCAAGTGCGCGCGCGATGCAGATGCGCTGGCGCTGGCCGCCGGAAAATTGGTGCGGATAATTTCGCATATGGTCGGGCCTTAAGCCCACCTGCTGAAACAGTTTCGCCACGCGTTCCTGTTTTTCCTTGCCTGTCGCCAGGCCATGCACGGCAAGCGGCTCGCCGACGATGTCGCCCGCGGTCATGCGCGGGTTGAGCGAGGCGAACGGGTCCTGGAACACGATCTGCATCGAGCGCCGGAACGGGCGCAGCGCGGCCTTGCTGAGGCCGCTGATATCGGTCCCGTCGATGCGGATCTGGCCGCTGGTCGGCTCGACCAGACGCAGCACGCTGCGCGCCACCGTCGATTTGCCGCAGCCGGACTCGCCGACCAGTCCCAGCGTCTCGCCTCGCGCTAGCGAGAAGCTGACGCCGTCGACCGCATGCACCGTACCGACGGCGCGGCGCAGCACGCCGGCGCGCACCGGGTAATGTTTGATGAGGTCGGAGACCTCGAGCAGCGGGCGCTGATCGCTCATGATGCCACCGCCATTTCCCCAGCGCGCCAGCAGGCCGCCCAGTGGTGGCCGCCGAAATTTTCCAGCGGAGGGTATTCGCTGCGGCAGCGCTCGACCGCCAGCGGACAGCGCGGCGCAAAGGCGCAGCCCGGCGGCAAGCGCACCAGGGACGGCACCGTGCCGGGGATTTCCGCGAGCCGCGCCGCCGGCTTGGCCCCTGGCATCGGCAGTGCCGGGATCGAAGCCATCAAGCCACGCGTATAGGGATGACGCGGATTGGCGAACAGGGTTTCGACATCGGCCTCCTCAACCTTCTTGCCGGCATACATCACGATCACGCGCTGCGCGGTCTGCGCCACCACACCGAGGTCATGCGTGATCAGGATCAGCCCCATGCCGAGCTCTTTCTGCAGATCGAGAATGAGCGCCAGTATCTGGGCCTGAATGGTGACGTCGAGCGCCGTGGTCGGCTCGTCGGCAATCAGGAGCGCCGGGCGGCAAGCCAACGCCATGGCGATCATGGCGCGCTGGCGCATGCCGCCGGAGAGCTGGTGCGGATATTCCTGCGCGCGCCGCGCCGGTTCGGGAATGCGGACCAGGCGCAGCATCTCGACTGCCTGCTCCCAGGCGGCTTTGGCCTTCATGCTCCGGTGCAGCCGCACCGCCTCGGTGATCTGATCGCCGATCCGCATCACCGGGTTCAGCGAGGTCATCGGCTCCTGAAAGATCATGGAGATGCGGTTGCCTCTGATATCCCGCATCTCGGCCTCGTCCAGCGCCAACAGGTCGGTGCCTTCGAGCAGCACTTCGCCGCCGACGATCCGGCCGGGCGGGTTGGGCACCAGTCGCATGATCGACAATGCGCTGACGCTCTTACCACAGCCGGATTCACCGACGATCGCCAGCGTCTCACCGCGCCGGACGGTGAACGAGACATGGTCGACGGCCTGGAACAGGCCGGAATTGGTGAAGAACACCGTTTGCAGGTCCTTCACATCTAACACTATGTCGTGCGTCGCCTTGCTCATCAGCCGCGCTGCCTCGGATCGAGAATGTCGCGTAGCGCATCGCCGAACAGATTGGTGCCGAACACGGCAAGGCTGATCGCGATGCCCGGGAAGATCACGAGCCACGGCGCGACGCGCACATATTCGGCCGCGGATTCCGAGAGCATGCGGCCCCAGGACGGATACGGCTCGGGAATACCGAGGCCGAGGAAGGAGAGCGAGGCCTCGGTCAAGATCGTCGAGCCGAGCTGGGCGGTAGCGAGCACGATCAGCGGTGCCAGCGTGTTGGGCAGTACGTGGCGCAGCGCAATCCGCATCTCGCTCATGCCGATCGATTTTGCAGCTTCCACGAAGGGCTGCTCGCGCAGCGCTAGCGTGTTGGCGCGGATCACGCGGGCGACGATCGGCACCAGCGGGATCGCGATGGCGATAATGACGTTGGGCAGCGAAGGTCCGAGCGCCGCCGTCATCACCAGCGCCAGTACCAGCAGCGGCAGCGCCTGCAAGATGTCGGTCACGCGCTGGAACACCAGGTCGACCCAGCCCGAGAGATAACCCGAAGCAAGCCCGATGATCACGCCGAAAGTTGCGCCGAGCGCGGTCGAGCCGAGACCGACCGCAAGCGAGATGCGCGAGCCATGAATGATGCGGCTCCAGACGTCGCGGCCGAAGGAATCCGTGCCCATCCAGTGCTGCCAGCTCGGGCGCGCCAGCGCATGCGCGGCGTCCACCGTGAGCGGATCATAGCGGCCGATCAGATCGGCGAACAGCGCGGTCAGCACGAACAGCGCCATGATGGCGAGGCCGACCGCACCGAGCAGATGGCGCCGTGCCAGAAAGGCGAGCTTGCCCCAGCTCCCGGTCGCGCGTGCGCCGGCGCGTCGGAGTTCGCTTTCAAAGTCGATCGCAGCCAAGCAAAACTCCTTCAGTCCGAATAGCGGATGCGCGGGTCGAACACGGCGTAGAGCATGTCCACCGTGAAGTTTGCCAGCACGACCACGACGGCGATGAACATCACGAGATTCTGCACGATCGGATAGTCGCGCCAGCGGATCGCCTCGACCAGGAAGCGCGCAACGCCGGGAATGTTGAACACGGTTTCGGTGACGATGAGTCCGCCGATCAGGAATGCCGCCTCGATGCCGACCACGGTGATCACAGGCAGGATCGCATTCTTCAGCGCATGATGGAAATTGACCGAAGCATCGGAGGCGCCCTTGGCGCGCGCGGTGCGGATATAGTCCTGCCGCAGCACCTCCAGCATCGAGGAACGGGTGATGCGCATGGTCAGGGCCGAACTGCGGAAGCCGACGGCCATGGCCGGGATGCAGTAGGTCGCAAACAGCTCGCCCCAGGTCTTGGGGTTGGGGTTGAAGATCGGGATGTCGCCGAACATCGCGACCGACGCGGTCAGGATCAGAAGCCCGAGCCAGAACGAGGGCAGCGACAGCCCGCTGAGGCTGACCACGCGCAAGACGTAGTCGAGCCGCGACCCCTGCTTCACCGCGCTGATCACACCGAGCGGAATGCCGACGGACGCCGAAAACAACAGTGCCATCCCGGCCAGGCGCGCCGTGATCGGAATCCGCGGCAGGATTTCGTCCAGCGCGGGCTTTTCGGAGACATAAGAATAACCAAGGTCGCCATGCAGCAGCCCGCCGATCCAGTGCAGATATTGCAGGATCAACGGCTGGTCGACGCCGAGCTGACGCTCCAGCTCGACCTTGTCGGAGGGATCGACATAGCCGGCCGCGGCGAACAGGATATCCACGATGTTGCCGGGAACGATGCGCAGCAGAAAGAAGATGACGATCGATATCCCGAACAGGGTCACGAGCATCAACGCAAGGCGTCGCACGATGTAAGCAAACAATTGGCCTACTCCTGTTGAGGTTCGCGGCGCGACTGCAGCTTCGTTTCCTGCTTCAAAACTGGCTCCGATCTCAATCCGTCATCCTGGAGGTGCTCACGAAGTGAGCCTCGAAGGATGGACGGCCGCCGCTGCAGCACCGGGGCCGTACATCGTTCGAGACGGCCGCTTTGCGGCCGCCTCAGGATGACGGGGATAGATTGAGCGCCTGGCCGTGATGGGATCGTTCCGCTTATTCCCTTTGCCGCCGCTCACTTATCCAGCCACACGTCCTCGTAGCGGTAGCCGTTGTAGGAACTGTTCACCATCACGGTGACGCCCTTGACATAGGGCTGCCAGCACGTGCCGGTGCGGGCGTAAAAGATGATCGGCCGTGCCACGTCCTCCTGCAGCTTCTTGTCGATCTCCCAGACCAGCTTCTTGCGCTTGTTGATGTCGGTCTCCTGCGACTGCACGTCGAACAGCTTCTCGATGTCCTTGTTGCAGTAATTGGTGTAGTTGCGCTCGGAGCCGCAGGAATAGTTTTCGTAGAAGGACTGGTCGGGATCGTCGACGGCGTTGCCGGTGAGGTTCAGCCCCAGCGCGTAATCCTTGCGCGCGATCTTCGGGAACCAGTTGGCGGTCTCGACCACATCGAGTTCGCCATCGATATAGATGCTCTTGAGCTGGTCGATCAGGATCACCGCGGGATCACGATAGACCGGAATGTTGCGGGTGGAAACCCTGACCGCGAGATGCTTGTCCGGACCGTAGCCGGCCTTCTGCATCAGCTTGCGCGCCTCTTCGCGGTTGGCTTTGACATCGGGGCCGTAGCCCGGGATCTGCTCCATCATCTCCTTCGGCATCGACCACAGGCCGGCCGGCGCCGGCAGCATGGAACCGCCGATGTCGCCTTGGCCTTCGAACAGGATGTCGATGAACGCCTTGCGGTCGAGCGCCAGCGCCAGGGCGCGGCGAATATCGGGGTTGTCGAAGGGCGGGCTGGTCGAGTTGATGATGATATTGGTCGAGACGTTGTTGGGCTCAACCTTGCAGACCGCGTTCGGCGCCTGCGACTTGACGTCCTTGAGCAGCGGGATCGATACCTCCGTCGGGAAGGTCATGTCGAATTTGCCGGCCACGAAGGCGAGGATCGCGGTCGAGCGGTTCGGGATGATGGTGAACTCGATGCCGTCGAGATGCGGGAGGCCCTTCTTCCAATAATCCGGGTTGCGCGTCAGCTTGATCGATTCATTGGCTTTGAATTCGACGAATTTGAACGGCCCGGTGCCGATCGGGTGCGTGCGCATTTCCGCCGGAGATACATGGCAGGGATAGATCGGCGTGTAGCCGGAGGCGAGCAATGCCAGCAGCGAAGGCTGCGGCCGCTTCAGGTGGAAGGAGGCCTCATAGTCGCCGTTGGTGGTGACTTCGTTGACCTGCTCGTACCAGGCCTTGCGCGGGTTCTGGCGGAATTTCTGCGGCGACTTACCCATCAGCATGTCGAAGGTGCATTTCACGTCGGCCGAGGTAAAGGGCTTGCCGTCGTGCCATTTGACGCCCTGCCGCAATTTGAAGGTGAGCGTCTTGTTGTCCGCGCTCCATGCCCAGCTTTCGGCCAGGTCCGGAACGATGGAGTCCATGCTGTTCTGCGGTACGTCCTGCTTATAGATGACGAGATTGTTGAAGACCGGCATGAAGGGGACGTTGACCGAATAGGTCGCGCCCTCATGGATGGAAGCGCTGCCGGGACTGTCGCGATGATAGATCCGCAGGATACCGCCTTGCTTCGGCTCTTGCGCATGCACGCCCGCCGTCATCGCCAACAAGGACAAAGCCGCCGTGACGGCCAGCGCGCAAACGCTCCGCATGCATTCCTCCCTGAACTCTCAGCCTTTTTTGGCCGGCCGATGAGGCGGCGACGATAGCCAGCGTCGCCAGCATAGGCAACCGGGTGAGGCGTGAGGTCACATCGGCAATTTGGATGAATGCAGATGCGTGCAGGTCACACTGATCCAACGTACATCGGTCCGCCGGACGCGTGATCGTCTTTCACGATGTGCAATGCGGTTATCCCGCAGTGCATCGTGCAGCGACATGAACCGCGCTCATGGCCGCGTCATTTTTTCTTCATAGGTTCTTTTGATGCATGGATGCCGGGTTCCCCCGAGCCTTTCGGCTACGGCCCGGCCGATTTCCGTCTTTGAAGTCAGGCCGCGCGCCTTTGCTGGGGCATGGAGGCGAGCAGCGTGCGCAATGCGAGCACCGAGGGGGAAATCTCGCCGCGGCGCCAGACCAACGGCGTCGTGATCTGGGCCTGCGCTTTCGGGATCGCATGCCGCTGCACTTTGGCCTGCGGGATGACGTCAAGCACCGATTCCGGCATCAGCGCGATGCCAGCGCCGGCCGTCACGCAGGCGACGATGGCATGATAAGATGACAATTCCAGCACGCGGAAGGTCACAAGACTGTCACGGCCGAGCCAGCGCTGCAGCACCCGCCGATAGGCGCAACCTTCCGGAAACGCGATCAGGGAGGCGCCCTCGACATCGCTTGCACGCCTGATCGGCGGGTGATCCAGGCTCGAAATCAGGGTCAGCCGCTCGGCAAAGACCGGAATATGTTCGAACGCCTTCGCCGGCGGCGATTCGGCGATGAAGGCCGCATCGAGCTGCCGCTCCGCGAGCTGTTTCAACAGCGCATCATTCGTGCCGGTGATGAGCTCGAGCCTCACGTCCTTGTAGCGGGCGTGAAAGCCGGCAAGGATCGGCGGCAGCCGGCTTGCCGTCGTGCTTTCCAGCGCGCCGAGCCTGAGCACGCCGCGCGGCTTCGTTCCTGAGACGACATCGCGCGCCTCATCTGAGAGCCGGATCAGCCGATCGGCATAGTCCAGCAGCAATTCGCCGGCGGGCGAGAGGTGCAGTCGCTGCTTGTCGCGATGAAACAGTTTCACGCCCATGGACGCCTCGAGCTGCTTGATCCGCGTGGTGACGGCGGAGGGTACACGGTGCAGCTTGCTGGCAGCCCGGATCACGCCGCCCTCCTCGACGACGCTCTTGAACACTTGCAGGTCGGCGAAGTTCATCCGCGCGCTCCGTTCTATTTCGGCGAATAAGTCTGGTCAGAATTTTCTATATCATAGAACATGCGCGTGCGCTAATCGAGTGGGCATGACCGGAAAAAAGCTTGAGCCTTCCGCCGCGGCCGCCGCCCTGATCGGGCTCGTGGCGCTGGCCAGCGCCATGGGCATCGGGCGCTTCTCGCTGACGCCGATCCTGCCGCTGATGCAGCAGGATGCGGGGCTGACGCTGACCGCGGGCGGTTGGCTCGCCACAGGCAATTATGTCGGCTATCTCATCGGCGCGCTCATTTGCATTATGCTTACGCCCGCACCCGCCTTCGCCATCCGTTGGGGCCTCTTGAGCGTCGGCCTGTTCACGCTCGCGATGGGGCTTTGCGGCTCCGAGACGGTGTGGCTTGCCTTGCGGTTTCTCGCCGGTGTTGCCAGCGCCTTCGTGCTGGTCGGCACGTCCGCTTGGGCGATGCCGATTCTCGCGCGCCACGGCCGGGAGGAATGGTCCGGTCACGTTTTCTCCGGCGTCGGGATCGGCATCGCGTTTGCCGGCCTGTTCGGTCTCGCGGCCGGCCTCGATGCGTGGGGCTCGCGGGCGACCTGGATCGCGCTCGGCGTGGTCGCGCTTCTGCTGGCGGGCCTGCTGTGGCGGAAGCTTGGTGCCGACGTTGCGGCCCTATCGCGTCCGGCTGCAGAGCAACGTCCGGCGCTGCCGCGTCCGGCGCTTGTTGCCGCGGCCTGCTACGCCACCTTCGGCTTCGGCTACATCATCCCGGCGACGTTCCTTCCGGCCCTGGCGCGCGGCTATATCGATGATCCCGCGATGTTCGGCTTGATCTGGCCGGTGTTCGGGGTAGCCGCCGCGGCTTCGACGGTCGTCAGTGCCTGGCTGTTTCGTGGGCTTGCGCCGCGGCAATTATGGGTTCGGGCGAAATGGGTGCTCGCCGCCGGCGTGCTGGCACCGGGGCTGTGGCTGAACCTCTCGACCCTGTTGATCTCGGCCGTTTGCGTCGGCGGCACGTTTGTCGTCATCACCATGGCCGGCATCAAGGAAGCCTTGCGGCTTGGCGGCGCACCGGCCTCGCTGGCGGTCGGCGTCATGACCGCGGCGTTCGGTGCCGGCCAGATCGCAGGACCGTTGACGGTGAGCCTGTTCGGCCGATCGGATCATGCTTTTGCTTGGGCCAGCGTGATCGCGGCGGCGAGCCTGGTCGCCGGGAATATCGCCCTGTTGTTTTTGGGTCGCGGATCGGACGGCGAGGTGAAGGCTTGAGCCGACGCTTCTCATTCCGAGGCCGCTCGACAGGGCGGAACCCGGAACTCCCGTCATTCCGGGTTCGGTGCTTCGCACCGCCCGGAATGACGGCGTCCTCGCTCACACGATCCGCGAGCTCTTGTTGCCCCAATAGCGGTCTCGCAGCAGCCGCTTATAGAGTTTTCCGGTCGGCAGCCGCGGCAGCTCATTGTCGAAATCGATCGAGCGCGGCACCTTTTGCCGCGCCAGCGACTGCTTGCAGAAGGCTATCAGCTCTTCCTCGAGCTCGGCACACGGGTTTATGCCCGGCATCGGCTGCACCACCGCCTTCACTTCCTCGCCGAGATCGGCGTTGGGCACGCCGAACACCGCGGCGTCGGCGATCTTGGGATGGGTGATCAGGAGGTTCTCGCATTCCTGCGGATAGATGTTCACCCCGCCCGAGATGATCATGAAGCTGCGACGGTCGGTGAGATAGAGATAGCCGTCGGCATCGACATAGCCGACATCGCCGACCGTGCTCATGGCCCCGTCAGGCGAGCGGGCTTCTCTGGTCTTTTCAGGATCGTTGAAATATTCGAACGGCGAAGCCGTCTTGAACCATACCGTGCCTTCCGTTCCGGCCGGGCATTCCCGCATGGTCTCGTCGAGAATATGCAATTCGCCGAGCAGTACCTTGCCGACCGTGCCCTTATGCTTGAGCCATTCCGCGCTGTTGCAGGCGGTGAAGCCGAGGCCTTCCGTTGCGCCATAATATTCCTGGATGATCGGCCCCCACCATCGGATCATTTCCTCCTTGACCTGCACCGGGCAGGGCGCCGCGGCATGGATTGCGATCTCCAGCGATGAGGTGTCGTAGCGTCTGCGCACCTCCTCCGGCAGCTTCAGCATGCGGGAGAACATCGTCGGCACCAACTGGCTATGCGTCACGTCCCACCGCTCGACGAGCTCGAGGTAACGCTCGGGATCGAAGCTCTCCATGATAATCGCGGTGCCACCTACCCGGATGGTCAGGTTGACGGCAGCCTGCGGCGCGGAATGATAGAGCGGCGCCGGGGATAGATAGATCATGCCTTCGCGGTACTGCCAGAGCTTCTCCAGAAAATCGAACAGCGGCAATTGCCGCGCCGGCGGCTGCTCCGGCAGCGGCCGGAGAATGCCTTTCGGCCGCCCTGTCGTGCCAGAGGAGTAAAGCATCGCCGTGCCGACGCATTCGTCAGGGATGGGGGTTGCGGGCAGCGCCGCCGTGGCGGCTTCAAGGCCAACGATGCGCGCGCTTTCGCCAGCGCCGTCCGCGACGATGCACAGCTCGATCCTCGGGCATTGCTTGATCGCCTCGCGCGCGACCTCGAGCTTTGCCTGCGACGTGATGAGGATACGCGATTGGCTGTTCTCCAGAATATAGGCGAGCTCGCCCGCCGTGAGGTACGAGTTCACGCAGGTGAAATAGAGCCCGGACCGCTCGCCCGCGCCGCAGGCCTCAACGTAGCGGCTGTTGTTCTCCATGAAAATCGCATAATGATCGAGGCGCTTGAGCCCATGCTGGCGAAACAGATGCGCGAGCCGGTTGGCTCGCGCTTCGAGCTCCCGATAGGTTACGGCCTCGCCGGTCGATGCCATGATGAAGGCCGGTTGCAGCGGCCGCAGACGCGCGTGCTTGCCGGTGTACATTCGCCTCGTTCCCCCTTTGCGTTTGCTCCCGAAGAGATTTTTGCGTCGCTTTATTGTTTGAAGAACAATGTAGCGGAGCGATGCGGCCGCGTCATGTGTGAAGACGCTGTCTTGCCCGGCGGCAGGGGGCCGGCGGAGCTAGGACCTGGCGGTAGCTCGTCATCCCACGAAGAGAAACGGTTGGGCGGTTCCATATGCGGCTGCGAATGGCCGCCGACGCGAATAAATTCGCGCCACAAAACTCGCGTATGGAAATAGCTGACGAGCTGTCTTAGTCTTGATGGCTTGCGGGTTGGTTGCGGCATAGTGAGGAAGGGGCCTTTGCAAGCAATGGTGCCATCGAAGCCTTTCACTAAAACCCTCCCCGGTAGACTGCGGCATGGCGCGTTGGGATCGGCGATCGTACTGCTGGCCTGTGCGCTCGCCGGCTGCGAGCAAAAGCCGCCTCAAGCCAACGCGGCGACGCCGGCGCCTGCCGTCACCGTCGCGCAACCGGTCAAACGAACCGTGACGGATTGGGACGAGTTCACCGGCCGCTTCGAGGCTGTCGAAGAGGTGCAGGTGCGCCCCCGCGTCGGCGGCTATGTCACCAATGTTGAATTCAAGGACGGCGACATGGTCCATGTCGGCGACCTGCTCTATGTCATCGACTCGCGTCCATTCGAAGCCGTTGCGGCACAGGCGGACGGCCAGCTCGCGGACGCGCGGGCGAAAGCCGAGCTTGCCAAGCGTGAGCTCGATCGTGGGCTGACTCTGGTCCAGACCAGTGCAGTCTCCGAACAGATTGTCGACCAACGCCGCCAGGCGCTGCAGGCGGCGCACGCCGCCGAGACGCAGGCCGAGGGCGCGCTGAAGGCGGCGCAGCTCAACATCGAATTCACCCATGTGCTGGCGCCGATCACCGGTCGCGTCAGCCGCCACCTCGTCAGCGTCGGCAATCTCGTGCAGGGCAGCGACACCGGCGCCTCGACGTTGCTGACGACGATCGTGTCGCTCGATCCGATCTACATCTATTTCGACGTGGACGAGGCGACTTACCTCAAGAACAACAGGCTCTGGTTCGAGGGCAAGAGGCCGAGCTCGCGCGATACGCCCAATCCGGTGCAGGTGGCGTTGACTGGGGAAACAAAGCCCTCGCATCAGGGCAAGATGGACTTTGTGGACAACCGCCTGGATGTCTCCACCGGCACGCTGCGTAGCCGCGCGGTGATCCCGAACCACGATCTCTCTATTCTTCCCGGTCAATTCGGTCGGGTACGGCTGATCGGCAGTTCGCCCTATGAAGCGCTATTGATTCCTGACACTGCGATTGCGACCGACCAGTCGCGCAAGATCGTCTTCGTGGCGAAGGAGGACAACACGGTCGAGGCGAAGACGGTCGTGCTTGGACCGCTTGACGATGGCCTGCGCGTGATCCGGGAGGGGCTTAACGCCGACGACCACGTCATTATTGACGGAATTCAGCGTGCCCGCGTCGGCGCCAAGGTGAACCCGCGCGTGGCCGAGATCGGCGGCGGCAAGACATGAATCTCGGGCGGCTATCGGTCAACCAGCCGATCCTGGCGATGGTGCTGTCCATCGTGCTCCTGATCGTGGGCGCGCTCGCTTACTCCACTTTGCCGGTGGCCGAATATCCGGAGGTGGTGCCGCCGACCGTGGTGGTGACCGCGCAATATCCAGGGGCCTCGGCGCAGACCATTTCCGACACGGTCGCCGCTCCCATCGAGCAGCAGATCAACGGCGTCGAGGACATGCTGTATATGTACAGCCAGGCGACCTCGAACGGCCAGCTCACCATCACCGTCACCTTCAAGCTCGGCACGGATCTCGACAAGGCTCAGGTGCTGGTTCAGAACCGGGTCGCAATCGCGCAGCCGCAGTTGCCGGAAGAGGTGCAGCGCAACGGCGTCGTCACGCGTAAGAACAGCCCCGATATCCTGATGGTCGTGTTCATGCTGTCGCCCGACGGAAGCCTCGACCAGCTCTACATCTCGAACTATGCGCTGCTGCAGGTCCGCGACCAATTGCTGCGGCTCGACGGCATCGGCGATATCCAGATTTTCGGCGCGCGCGATTATTCGATGCGGCTCTGGCTCGATCCGGACAAGATCGCAAACCTCGGCATGACGGCGGGCGACGTCATCGCCGCGATCCGTGCGCAGAACTTGCAGATCACCGGCGGCCAGCTCGCCAGTCCTCCGATCGCCGATCGCGCCTTCCAGCCCAATCTCACATTTACCGGGCGTCTGAAGGACGTCGCCCAGTTCGAGGACATCGTTGTCAAGGCCGGCGAGGACGGGCGCACGGTGCGGCTGCGGGACGTCGCGCGGGTCGAACTCGGCGCGTTGGACTATTCCACCAACAGCTTCATGTTGCGAAAGACCGCAGTGGCGATGCTGGTGACCCAGCGCCCCGGCTCGAATGCGCTTGCGACCGCCAAGGGCATATCGACCACCATGGCCAAGCTGAAGGCCTCTTTCCCCAAAGGTCTTGACTACAACATCGGCTACAATCCGACCGAGTTCATCGCGCAATCGATCAATGAGCTGATCAAGACCATCTATGAGGCGATGATCCTGGTCGTCATCGTGGTCCTGGTGTTCCTGCAGGGCTGGCGGCCGGCCATCATCCCGATTGCGGCAATCCCGGTGTCGCTGGTCGGTACCTTTGCCGCGATGGCCGCGCTCGGCTATGCCATCAACAATCTGACCTTGTTCGGGCTGGTGCTC
Source organism: Bradyrhizobium sp. ARR65 (assembly GCF_000472385.1). GTDB lineage: Bacteria > Pseudomonadota > Alphaproteobacteria > Rhizobiales > Xanthobacteraceae > Bradyrhizobium. The sequence continues at coordinate 86,562 of NZ_AWZU01000015.1, read as the reverse complement.
GCGGTCGGCATCGTGGTCGACGACGCCATCGTCGTCGTCGAAAACGTCGAGCGGCATTTGCGTGACGGCATGAGCCGGCGCGATGCGGCGTTGAAGACCATGGAGGAGGTCGGCAGCGCGCTGGTCTCGATCGCGCTGGTCTTATGCGCGGTGTTCGTGCCCACCGCATTTCTGGGCGGCATAACGGGGCAGTTCTTTCAGCAATTCGCGGTCACGATCGCGGTCGCAACGGCGATCTCCTGCTTCTGTTCGTTGACATTGTCGCCGGCATTGGCCTCGCAGATCCTCGTCCCCCATGAGGAGAAGCGACCGCCTGCCGCCTGGAATCTGATCGGCCGCGCCTGGGAGGGTTTTACCAGCCTGTTCAATCGCGGATTTGATTGGGCCTCCAGCTCTTACGCCGGGATCGCCGACTTTGTGATCCGGCACCGCGCGGTGATGCTCTTGGTCTACGTGGCCCTGATCGGCAGCGCCGGTTGGCTGATCGTGACGACACCGCAGGGCTATATTCCGGCGCAAGACCGCGGCTACATCATTGTATCGGCGCAACTGCCCGGCGCGGCGTCGCTGGCGCGAACCACAGACATCGTCCGCCAGATCGAGAAGATCGCTCTTGATACGCCCGGCATCATCCGCGTTGCGGCCTTCGCCGGTCTTTCGGGCGCGACCCGGACCCAGGCCAGCAACGCGGCGGCGTTGTTTCCGGTGTTCGAGGAACCGGAGGTGCGCCTGAAGAAGGGGCTGACCGCGGCGGTCATCACCAGCGAGCTGCGCAAGCGGCTTTTGGCCATCGAGGGTGCGTTCATCATCGTCATTCCGCCGCCGCCGATCCCGGGCATCGGCACCGGTGGCGGCTTTACCATGCGCATCCAGGATCGGCAGGGCCGTGGTCCGGAGCTTCTGGCGGCGGCGACCGACGAGCTCGTCGCGGCCGCGCGCAAGGCGCCTGGGCTGACATCGGTGTTCTCGCCCTACACGGCGAATACCCCTCAGCTCTTTGTCGATATCGACCGCATCAAGGCGCAAAAGCTCGGCGTGCCAATCCAGAACGTCACTGATGCCATCGAGACCTATTTCGGCTCGACCTATGTCAACGACTTCAACATTCTCGGCCGCACCTACCACGTCACGGCACAGGCTGACCTGCGCTACCGGAAAGAAACCGCTGATCTTGCGCGATTGCGCACCCGTAATGCCGCGGGCGACATGGTGATGCTCGGCAGTCTGGTCGATTTCCGTGACGTTTCCGGACCCGACCGCGTGGCGCGCTACAATCTCTATCCCGCAGCGGAGCTGCAGGGCGAGGCGTTGCCGGGTACGAGCTCGGCGACCGCCATCAACATCATGAAGAAGCTCGCGGACGAGACGCTGCCGAGCGGCTTCTCCTATGAATGGACGGACCTCTCCTATCAGCAGGTCACCGGCGGCAATGCCGGCCTCTACGTGTTCCCGATCTGCGTGCTCTTTGTTTACCTCGTGTTAGCCGCGCAATATGGAAGCTGGAGCCTGCCGTTCGCGGTGATCCTGATCGTGCCGATGTGCCTGCTTGCCGCAACGCTTGGCGTGCGCATCATGGGGCAGGACGTGAACATCTTGACCCAGATCGGCTTCGTGGTGCTGGTCGGATTGGCCGCCAAGAACGCGATCCTGATCGTGGAGTTCGCGCGCGACATCGAGCGCGAGGGCCACAAGCGGCTCGATGCCGTGATCGAAGCCTGCAGGTTGCGATTGCGGCCGATCCTGATGACCTCCTTCGCCTTCATCCTTGGTGTGCTGCCGCTGGTCGTCTCCACCGGCAGTGGATCGGAGATGCGCCAGGCGGTCGGGGTCGCCGTCTTCTTCGGCATGCTGGGCGTGACGCTGTTCGGCCTGATCTTCACGCCGATCTTCTATATCGTCGTGCGCAATTTGGCCGACCGGACCCAGCGCAAGGAGGCGGCGCCAGCCGCCTGAAGCCTCATTTTCCAATCCCCGCGGCTGCAATACTTTTGGCTGACGTGAAATGGGTGGGCAGGCGCGGGGTTCTTCAATATCATTGCGCAATAGAAACTGCTGGGAGGCTTGTATGAAATGGGGTTTTTGGGCGGCTGTCGCGGGGGGTGTGGTGTTGCTCGCGCAGCCGGCCTCGGCGCAGGTCAAGGTCGGTATCCTGAACGACCAGTCGGGCGTCTACGCCGATTATGGCGGCAAATATTCGCTGGAAGCCGCCCGAATGGCGATCGAGGATTTCGGCGGCGAAGTGCTGGGCCAGAAGGTCGAACTGGTCACCGCCGATCACCAGAACAAGCCGGATCTCGCGGTGGCCATTGCGCGGCGCTGGTATGATACCGAAGGCGTCGACATGATCACCGAGCTGACGACCTCCTCGGTCGCGCTCGCGGTGCAGGAGCTTTCGAACGAGAAAAAGAAGATCGACATCGTGGTGGGTGCGGCGACCTCGCGCATCACGGGGGACGCCTGCACGCCTTACGGTTTCCACTGGGCGTTCGACACGCGCGCCCTTGGCGTCGGCACCGGCGGTGCGCTGGTGAAGGCGGGCGGCGATACCTGGTTCTTCCTGACCGCCGACTACGCCTTCGGTTACGCGCTCGAGAAGGACACCAGCGACATCGTCAAACAAAATGGCGGCAAGGTGGTGGGCTCGGTTCGTGTTCCTCTCAACTCGTCCGACTTCTCGTCCTTCCTGCTGCAGGCGCAGAGCTCGAAGGCGAAGATCGTCGGTCTCGCCAATGCCGGCCTCGACACCACCAATTCCATCAAGCAGGCGGCGGAATTCGGCATCGTCAAGGGTGGCCAGAAGTTGGCGGGCCTGTTGATGACGATCTCGGAAGTCAACGGGCTTGGGCTCGACGCGGCACAAGGCCTGGTTCTGACCGAAGGCTTCTACTGGGATCACGACGACCGCTCCCGCACCTTCTCCGAGCGCTTCTTCAAGCGCACCGGGCACATGCCGAGCATGATCCATGCCGGCACCTATTCGGCGACGCTCAGCTATTTGAAGGCGGTGAAGGCCGCCGGCACCAAGGATTCCGACGCGGTCGCCATGAAACTGAAGGAGCTGCCGGTCGACGACGCCTTTGCCAAGGGCAAGGTGCTGCCCAATGGCCGCATGGTCCACGATATGTACCTGTTCGAGGTCAAGAAGCCCTCGGAGTCCAAGAAGCCGTGGGACTATTACAAGCTGATCTCGACAGTCCCCGGTGATGAGGCCTTCTTCTCGGCCAAGGCAAGCGGCTGCCCGCTGACGAAGTGATCGCCGATCGTCATGGTGAGGAGCGAAGCGCTGAAGCAATCCAGAGTCACGCGCGCGGCTCTGGATTGCTTCGCTTCGCTCGCAAGGACATATGTAATCACTTCACCCCTGTAGCAATCGCCACACGATCGTGCCGAGCGAGCCCAACAGCAGCACGAAACAGGCGAGCGCCTGGATGAAGAAGCCCGGGCTGCGCCTTGCGACGGCTTGGCTATAGCCGATCATGTAGACAATGCGGCCGACGATCCAGACAAAACCCACGACAGCCGCGCTCTTGTCGCCGACATAAACGGCAAACAGCCAGAGTGACGGCAGGAAGATCGGCATCCATTCCAGCGTGTTCATCTGCACCCGAAACACGCGCTCGAAATCGGGATGGCCTGATATGGCCGGCAACTTGACGCCGTACTTCGCACGCGCGCGGGCCACCGAAGCGCTGGTGAAGAAGTAGAACACAATCGCCAGGCAGGTGACGAGTGCGGTGAAGTGATACATCGCTTGTTCCCCTCCAGAATGACGAGGTAGGAGCATCCGCTGGTCAAATTGCAAAGCCGGACGAGCGCCTTCAAACGGGACCGTCATTGCCGCCGGAGGTCGGGCGCGTGTTGCTTTCGATTCGCTCAGTTCTGCGCGTGCCTTAATACCCGGTCAATTCAAGATAGCCCACCCCTGCGTGCGTACCATGAAAGCTGATCGGGCCCTCCCAATAGGAAACGCTCGTCCCCATCCAGGCGCGCGGATTGAGCGGGACCGTATCTATCGCAAGCTGCAGCGCGGGAATCGTGATCTGCCATTGCACCGGCAGCTTGCGGCGATCGATCTCGACTATGTCTTTCGGCGTCATGGTGACGTCAGCGGGAGTGAGTTGCCGCTTGTCGCCCGCAGGTGAAACGAATGTTCCGGAGATGTAGTCGCGGCCGTCCTTCTGCCGCATCCGGTAGAGCATCAGCTTCTCGCCCGAGGTCAGGTGCAGCGCGAACCAGTCCCACCCCGTTTGATCGGAGGCGAGCGGCTGGCTGCTCCATTCCCGGTCCATCCAGGCCTGGCCCGTGACGTCGACCGGCTTGTCGTCGATCGTGAGGCGGCCGGTCGCCTTGAAGAACGGCTGACTGTAGTAATAGGAGGCCTGCTCGCGGTCTGATTTCTTGCTGTAGCCGGCATCGCCCTGCAGCACCAGCGGCCGGTCCGTCTCGAGCTGAAGGCTGTAGGAGAAATCCTTCGCGGCGGCCCTGAGCGTGAGCGGCGAAATGGTGTTGGGATCGGTGCGTTCGGAGCCGCGCATCTCCCAGGAATCGATCCAGGCCCGGAAAGGCTCTGTTTCGACGCCGGCCTGTCCGACCCCGCCGCGCGCGACGGTTTGGCTGAAGCGGTGGGTATCGGCGCGCGTCACTGCCGCATGCGCCATCCAGAGCTGCTGGTTCGCCCATCCGTCGCGTTGCGGGCCTGGTTGCAGCGCGTGGCGAAACAACGTCCATTGCAGGCCATAAGGCGTGCCGCCGTGATCTGCGAGATTGGCGGTCAGATACCACCATTCGATGCGGAAACCGGGATGCGGGCCGTGATCGGCGGGAAACGAGAATGTCTTGCCCGGCGTGACCTGCGCATAGCCCTTGGCATCCGAGCTAAGTCCCGCAAGACCCTGCGCAAACGCTCCCTGAGGAGCAAGGGCCAGCATTCCAAGGCCACTGACGACGGCGCGTCGCGTCGGCTTCGTTTCAGCGCTCATTGACAAACACTTTCACGAGACTCGCCGGCTGCATACGCGCGAGCCTTGCGACTGGCAATAGCGCGGCCGCGAGCGACACCGCCATTGCAACGCCCAGGAGCTTTATGAGCTGCAGCGGGAACACATGAAACGGCAGCCGCCAGCCGAACGCTTTGACATTGACGATCGCAATCAGGCACCAGGCCACCAGTAGGCCGAGCGGCAGCGCCAGCACGGCGGTGATGAGCGCGACCGACAGCGTCTTGGTGAGTTCGATGCCGGCAAGCCGACGGCGGGTGATGCCGATCGCCCAGAGCGGCGCAAGCTGCGGCAGGCGGGAATTGGCCAGCGTCAACAGGCTGGTCAGGAGCGCAATGCCGGCAACGCCAAGTGTGAACGTGTTCAGCGCGGCGGTCACCGCAAAGGTCCGGTTGAAGATCCGTAAGGATTCGGCTTTCAGTGCGGTCTGGTCCATGAGATTGCGGCCATCGAGGCCGAATCGATCCGATAAAGCAGAGATCAGCGCGGCCGCGCTGCCGGGCTTGACGCGCAGCGCGAGACGCGTTCGCGGTGTTTGCGGAAAATGCGCCATGAGGGCGGCGGTATCCACGGCAAGCTGGCTTTTGGGATTGCCATAGTCGGCATAGATGCCAACGACGCGAAGCTTCCAATCTCCGATCGGTGTCGGTACCTCGATTGTTTCGCCGAGGCTGACATTGGCGCGCTCCGCCAGTTGCTCGCTGACGAAGGCCGCATCCGCCTCGCGAAGCCGGCTCCAGGCGTTTGGAGAGGACTGCAACAGCGGCCAGTGCGCCTGATACGTCGCATCATCGGGCAGGCCGAACACCTCCAGCGGTGCGCCGTTCAGTTGGGTGTCGGCGCGGCCGCCCTGCAACACGGCTTCGACCTCGGATCGTCTGCGCAGCCATGATTTGATCGCCTCGGCTTGCGCATCGTCGGATGCGGCGAGATAGATGTCGGCGGTCAGCCGTCCGTTGAGCCAGGTGACAAAGGTTCGGCTGAACGTCTCGACCATGGTGCCGACGCCGACATTGACTGCAAGCGCGAGCAGCAGCGCCATCAGCGCGAGCGACAGTCCCGAAAGCTGCTGGCGGCTATCGGCCCAGAACCATGCGGCGAGCGCGCCAACGGCGCTACGCTCGCCGGCCGTCAGCGCCGCTTCAAGCAAGGCGGGCAGGATCAACGCGGCGCCGAGCAGAAGGGCTGCGAGCACGCCAAATCCCGCGAGCAGCGAGTTGCCGTACCACATCAGCCAGCCGGCACCAGCCAGAATGGCAAGTGCGGCCGCGCTCTGCAAAATCAGCCAGCGGCGCTGCGCCTGATGCCAGGCATGGGGCTGCGCCGCGGCAAGGATGGGAAGCCGAATCGCTTTGGCAAGACTGGTGGCTGCGGCGACCAGCGCGCCGGCGATGCTGATCATAAGCCCAGCCAGCCACCATTCCGGCTTCATGCTCAACTCGCCCGGAATATCCGCGCCGTAGAGTCCGCGCAGCGATGCCGCGACGTCCGGCAGCAGCGCCGCTGCGATGAAATAGCCGCAGACAAGGCCGATGAGGCCCGCGATCAGCGCCAGTGACACGAGCTCAATCACCAGAACACTGTTGAGCATGAGGCTCGAGGCGCCGCAGGCGCGCAGGGTCCGGAGCATCGGCAGCCGCTGCTCGAACGCGAGCCCGATCGCCGAATTGACGATGAACAGCCCGACCACGAAGGACAACAGTCCGAATGCCGTGAGGTTTAAGTGAAAGCTGTCGGTCAGGCGCTCGAGCTCGGTCTCGGCATCCGCCTGCACGAGGTGGAGCTGATCGCCGACGACGCTTTCGAGCGCGAGCGCAGGGCCCTTCGGCTTGCTGACCAGCAGGCGCGAGAGCTGCGCCGGCTTGTTCAGCAGCTTTTGCGCAATCCCGATGTCGACCACCAGCACGTTGCCGACGAGCTGCGGCTGCGCATGCAGCGGCGGCAATGGTGCGCCGCCGCTGATCTCGGGCGTCGCCCCTTGCGGCAGGCCGAGGTCGGATAGCGTCTCCGGCGCGACCAGGGTCTGCCCGGGCGGCGTGATGAAGGCCAGGAGGTCCTCGCGTCCGATCGTCGGTGCATTGCCGACTTCGGCCGGCAGCGTCACCGGCTCGATGCCGAGCAGGCGATAGGAATGTCCCTCGATCTGCACGCGGCCCTCCAGCACGGGCGATACTTGCCACCCGGCGCGGCGCAGTTTTGCAAACAGCGCCTGCGGGAAGGTCCCGCCATTGCCTGCAACGAGCGCGGCGGTGCGTGCGCCGCCGAATACGGCTGCCGCGCGATCGTAGGATTCGCGCGCCTGCTGGTTCAGCGCCTGCACGCCGCTCCAGAGCGCGGTCGCCGAGATCAAGCCGATCAGCAGCGTGGCGAGCTGCATCCTGTGCCGCCGCCAGTGGCTCAAGAGCACGGCGAGGATCCACAGCGCGCGCCTCATGCAACGACCCCGTTGTGCAGCGTGACCTGCCGGTCCAGCGTCGCGGCGAGCCGCAGGCTGTGGGTCACCATCAGGAAGGCGCAGCCGGTACGCGCGACCAGGTCGCGCGCCAATGCCAGCACGTCATCCGCGGTCGCCTCGTCGAGATTGCCGGTCGGCTCGTCCGCGAGCAGCAGCACCGGCTTGATGGCCAGTGCGCGGCCGATCGCCACCCGTTGCTGCTGGCCGCCGGACAATTGCTCGGGGTAGCGCTTGAGCAGGCCGCCAAGTCCGAGCCGCTCGATCAGCTCGCTTTGCCAAGCCGGATCATGGCGTCCGGCAAGCCGCGCCTGGAACGCGAGATTATCCGCGACGTTCAGGCTCGGCACCAGATTGAACTGCTGGAACACCAGGCCCAACCGGTCGCGTCGCAGCGCGGCGCGGCCGGTGTCGGACAGTTTGGTGATGCAATCCTGGCCGATCCAGATTTCACCGCCGACGGCGGCGTCGAGCCCCGCGATCAGATGTAACAGCGTGCTCTTGCCGGAGCCGGACTCTCCTGTCAGCGCCACGCGCTCGCCGGCGGCGATCGCGAGATCGACGCCGCGCAGTACCGCGACCTCCTCGCCGGCCGAACGGTAGGATTTTGTCAGATTGCGAACGCTCAGCACGATGTCCTTGCCCGTTTGCGGTAGCGGGCGCGAGCGGTGCCCTTTCACGATGGTTGCGGCACCATATAGCAAGGTCGGCCGTGGAGATCACGGCATCTGCCCGCGTTTGGTCATGTAACCCTGTCGTCGGGCCGGTTGCGCCGCACATGCCCTGATCACGAAGGCGAGGGTTGCATTGCCGGCGATGCCGCCTGTAGCATCGGAACTCGCCGGCTCGAAGGGGCCCATCAAGAAATAAAGCAAGGATATGACGGGGAGGGATCGCATGGCCGCGCAGCCGACGCCCAAGGAGCCGATATCAAAGGAGCCGACACCAAAGGGCGCCTGGAAGATCACCTTTCTGCTGTTCCTGTTCATGCTGGTGAATTTCGCGGACAAGATCGTGGTCGGTCTCGCCGGCGTGCCGATCATGACCGATCTGAAGCTCGAGCCTGAGCAGTTCGGGCTGCTCGGGTCCTCCTTTTTCCTCCTGTTCTCGATCTCGGCGATCGTGGTCGGTTTCATCGTCAATCGTGTCGAGACACGCTGGGTATTGTTGGCGCTGGCGCTTGTTTGGGCGTTGGCACAGTTTCCCATGGTCGGAACCGTCGGCTTCACGACGCTGCTGATCTGCCGCGTCATTCTCGGCGCGGGCGAAGGGCCGGCATTTTCGGTGGCGGCGCATGCCATCTACAAATGGTTCCCTGACGAGAAGCGGGGGCTGCCGACCGCCATCCTCTCGCAAGGTTCGGCCTTCGGCGTGATCGTCGCGGTGCCCGCGTTGAACTGGGTGATTGTGAACTATAACTGGCATTACGCTTTCGGCGCGCTCGGCATCGTCGGGCTATTGTGGGCGCTCGCTTGGCTGGTGCTGGGCAAGGAGGGACCGCTTGTAGAAGCCTCGAGCACGCAGGCTGCCGAGGCAAAAATACCTTACCCGCAACTGCTCACCTCGCGCACCTTCATCGGCTGCATCGCGGCGACCTTCGGCGCCTACTGGGCGCTGTCGCTGGGGCTCACCTGGTTCACGCCTTTCATCATCAAGGGGCTCGGCTACTCGCAACAGCAGGCGGGTTTCATCTCGATCTTGCCGTGGATCTTCGGCGCAGCAATCGTGCTGCTCGCCGGCTGGCTCTCGCAGACCTTGATGGCGCGGGGCGTTTCGACCCGCATCGCGCGCGGCGTGCTGGGCGCGGCCCCGCTGGCGGCCGGCGGTGCGATCCTGGCGATGATGCCGCACGTGCAGGGAACGGGCCTTCAGATCGCACTGCTCGTGGTCGGCACCGGCCTGTGCGGCGCGATCTATGTGGTCTGTCCACCGATGATCAGCGAGTTCACGCCGGTGTCGCAGCGCGGCGCCGCCATCGCGATCTACGGGGCGCTCTATACGCTCGCCGGCATCGTTGCGCCGGCGGTGATGGGCAGTGTGATCCAGCACTCCCCGACGTTGCTTGACGGTTATTTCACCGGCTTCACCATCAACGCCGTGATCATGGTCGTCTCCGGCCTGCTCGGCCTGCTCCTGCTCTGGCCCAACACCGAGCGCGCGCGGCTGATGGGGCAGGCAGTCGCCACACAATCCCCCGTGGTCCCGGCGAAGGCCGGGACCCATCCCGCGTGATCTCTCAATGAGGCATGACGGCTGACGCCGCGCTTAAAACCGCGCTGTTGACTCTGCGGCTCCCACCTCGCCCCCGCAAGCGGGGCGAGGGAATAACCCGCCCTCCGCCTTGAGCCTACTGCAACTTTCTCTGCACGCCGCGCACCAGCTTTCCCGGCCGCGCGCCGGTAGGCGCGCCTGCGCGCTGCGTCACCACACCGGAGACGATGGTGGCGTCATAACCGTCGACCTGCTGCAGCAGGCGCCGGCCGCGCATGGGGAGATCATAGTGCACCTTCGGCGGATGCAGATGCAGCCGGTCGTAATCGATCACATTGATATCGGCCTTATATCCCACCGCGATCAGGCCGCGATCGTTGAGCCCGACCGAGAGCGCGGTCTTGCGTGACTGCGCCGCCACCACGAAGGGGATCGACAGTTTTTCGCCGCGCTTGCGGTCGCGCGTCCAGTGCGTCAGCAAATAGGTCGGAAAACTCGCATCGCAGATGATGCCGCAATGCGCGCCGCCGTCGCTGAGGCCAGGCACGGATTGCGGATCGCACAGCATCTCGCGCGTCGCATCGAGATTGCCCTCGGCATAGTTGACGAACGGCACATAGAGCATGCCACGGCCGTGATCGGAGAGCATGGCATCATAAGCCAGCTCTTCGGGCCGCGTGCCGAGCTTGCGCGCCTGCGGTCCCAGTGCATTCTCCGGCGGCTGCTCGTAGTCGGGCGGATCGCCGAGCAGGAACATCTTGTCGTAGTTCGGCCGGAAGAACAGCGGGTCATCAGTTGTGCTTGGCGTCTCGCTCAGGATCGCCGCGCGCACCTCCGGCTGCTTTAGTCGCAGCAGTCGCTCCGCGAGCGGCAGATGCGCGATCGCCCTGTAGCTCGCATGAGTCTGGAACGGATTGCGCGACAACTCCAGCCCCAGCAGCAGCCCGACCGGACGGGCGGCGATCTGCGCCGTGACCGACAGTCCCCTCGTCGCTGCCGCATTGATCTCATCCAGCGTCTGGCGCCAGCGCCGCGGCGCCTTGTCGTTCTGGGTGACGGAGAAAGAGATCGGGCATTTGGTTCGCTCCGCGACCCGCAGCATCATCGGCAGATCTTCATGGAGCGTGGATGGATCGAGCACGAATTGCAGCACGCTGCGGCCTCGTTCGTGCATGGCGCCGGCGATGGCCGTGAGCTCGTCCTCGCCCGCTTTCAAGGTCGGGGTGAAATCGCCGGTCGAGGTGCGGTGATTGAGCGTGCGCGAGGTGGAGAAGCCGAGCGCGCCGGCGCGCACCGCTTCGCCCGCGAGTTTCGCCATCGCCGCGTTGTCCTCGGGCGTTGAGGGATCACGACGCGCGCCGCGCTCGCCCATCACGTAGACGCGAAGCGCCGCGTGCGGGAGCTGCGCGCCGATGTCGATGTCGAATGCGCGCCGCGAAAGCCAATTCATATAGTCGGGAAAGCTTTCCCACTCCCAGGGAATGCCGGCGCTCAGCACCGGCTCCGGAATGTCCTCGACGCCTTCCATCAACTGGATCAGCCGCTGGTGATCGTCCGGCCGGCACGGCGCGAAGCCGACGCCGCAATTGCCCATGATCGCCGTGGTGACGCCGTTCTGCGATGACGGCGAGATATCCTGGCTCCAGGTCACCTGGCCGTCATAATGGGTGTGAACGTCGACAAAGCCCGGCGTCACCAGCCTGCCGCGCGCGTCGATCTCTTCGGTGCCTTTACTTGAGACTTTGCCGACTTCGGCGATGCGGCCGTCCTTGATCGCAATATCGGCTTCGAACAATTCGCCGCCGGTTCCGTCGGCAATGGTTCCTTCGCGGATGACGAGGTCTGGATTGGCGGTCATGGCGTTCCGTCCTCGATGCTTGTTTTCGTTGGGCCGTATCATCGGCCCGCACCGGGGACTGTCAACCGCCGCGAACAGGCGTCAGCAATGCGTCAAGCGCCCTCAAGCGCTCGCCAGGCGCTGCTCGCGCTTGCGCTCGGTGAAGGGCGCGAGCACGACGGTGAGCACCATGAACGCGGCGGAGAGGCCGAACACCCAGCGCGGCAGGCTCTGGTCCATGATCCAGCCGAACAGGAGCGGGCTCAGGATGCCGCTTAAATTGAACCCGGTGGAGACGATGCCGAAGGCGCGGCCCGCGGCGCCTGCCGGCGCGGCATTGCGGACCAGCATGTCGCGCGAGGGCGCGATCACACCGCCGAGAAAGCCGGCGGCGGTCATCGCCGCCGTAAGCAAGGCCGGCGGCAGCGCCATCATCGCGATCAGCAGCACGATCCCCGCATTGACGCCGAAACAGATCGCGGCAACCTGCCCGTGACGGTGGGTGTGATCGGCCAGAAAGCCGCCGGCGAGCACGCCGACGGCGCTCGCGCCGAGATAGGCGGTCAGGGCGACATTGGCGGTCGAAAATGCGGCGCCATAGCCGTTCATCAGCGCCACCACGCCGAAATTGCTGATGCCGGCATTGGACAGGCCGAGCAGCATGAAGAAGATGGTCAGCACCATCAGGGCCGGCGTGACGATGGTCTGTTTCGATGCCTTGCCGCCGGCACCCCGTTGGTGCTTCGCGCTGGCCTCGGGCACGCCGAACAAGAGCAGCGCGAGCGCCACCAGAGGGCCGATCGCGCCTGAAACGATCAAGGCGCCGACGCCGCCCACAGAAGTGACCAGCGCCGCGACGATCGGCGGCGCCACCGCGCCGCCGAGATAGCCGGCGAAGGTGTGGACCGAAAAGGCACGGCCCATCCGCGCTTCGTCCATATGCGCCGACAGGATCGCGTAATCCGCTGGATGGTAGACGCTGTTGGCAAGGCCGAGCAGCACGGCGCATGCAATCAAGACGGAATAGCTTAAGTGCAGCCCGATCAGGGCCAGCGCAAGCCCACCGAGGCAAAGGCCCAGCAGCAGGATTTTGCGCGCGCCAAAATGGTCGACCAGATAGCCCGTCGGCGCCTGCGTCAGCGCGGAGACGACCGCGAACACGGTCAGTGCGAAGCCGAGCTCGATATAACCGACGCCGAGCGCCGTTTTGAGGAACGGAAACAGCATCGGCAGCACCAGCATATGGAAGTGGCTGACCCAATGCGCCGTTGAAATCAGGGTGAGTGTACGCAGCCCAGTATCCGCCTTGCTTTGCTGCGATGCGGCGAGAACGTCGGCCATTGCTGATGCAGGTTCCGTCTATTTTCCAGGCAATCAAACTATCGGCAGAGACGGTTATTTGTCCATGAACGGCGCCGCATGGCAGCTCTATCGCGCGCCCACACCGCCGTCCTTCCGGGGCACGCGCAACGCGCGAACCCGGACTCCAGAGGTTATGGCGCGAGACTTCGGGTTCGCGCTACGGCGCGCCCCGGAATGACCGAAAGCAGCTAATACGGCTCCTCGTCCGGCCCGTAGCGATCCCGCTTTGGCGTGGCGATGTCGCCGTCTTGATAGAGCTCGTCCCAGTCCGGAGGCGTTGGCTTCTTCTTTTTGTTCTTCTCCGCGTTCGTCGCGGGCTCGTCCTTTTTGCCGGCGCCGCCGGCCTTGTCGCCTGGCATCGTCAGGTCCCTTTCACGCTGCCATCACCGGGCCTCCGGCTTTCTTCCAGGCATCCATGCCGCCGGCGATGTGGGCGGTGTTGAGCAGGCCAGCCTGCTTGGCGGCGCACACGGCCATGGCCGAGCGTTCGCCGAAAGCGCAGAAGAACACGATGCGCCGGCCGGTCGAGGCCGCGACTTCGCGCAACATGCCGCCCGGTTTGAGGCTCTCTTCAATCGAGGGATAGGGCGCATGCAGCGCGCCGGCCAGCGTGCCGTGTTTGGCGCGCTCGCCGCTTTCGCGCAGATCCACCAGGAGGATGTCGGGCCGGCCGAGCGCCTTGATCGCTTCGCACGCGGAGAGCGCCCGGCCCTCCTTGGCAAGATCCTCCTGGTGCCAGCCGACATGCATGTTGGCGGGCACGGCGACATCCATCATCTTCGGGTTCGGCAATTTCAGATTGTTCATCAGCTCGACATATTCATCGGCCGATCGCACCTGAAGCCGCGGATTGTAGCGCTTCTCCTCGCCGATGGTGGAGACGGTGTCGCCCTTGTAGTCATGCGCGGGATAGACCAGCGTCTCCTCTGGCAGCTTGAGCAGCCGGTTGAAGATGGAGTCGTATTGCGCCCGCGCACTGCCGTTCTGGAAGTCGGTGCGGCCGGTGCCGCGGATCAAAAGCGTGTCCCCGGTAAAGACGCGATCGCCCATCAGGAAACTGTAGGAGTCGTCGGTGTGGCCGGGCGTGTACATCACGTCGAGCGAAATGCCCTCGATCGTCACGTTGTCGCCATCGGCGACTCGCATCGACACCACGTCGGCCTTGCTCTGATCGCCCATGATGGTGATGCAATGGGTGCGATCACGCAGTTCACCGAGACCAGTGACGTGATCGGCATGCAGATGGGTATCGACGGCCTTGACCAGCTTGAGGTCGAGCTCGCGTAAGAGTTGGCAGTAGCGATCGGCCTTCTCCAGGACGGGATCGAGGATCAACGCCTCGCCGCCGGAGCGGCTTGCGATCAGGTAGCTGTAGGTTCCAGAGACGCTGTCGAAGAGCTGCCGAAAGATCATGGCCGGCCTCCCAAGAAAATGATTCCAAATATTAGAGCATTGCGAGAAAAATTGTGTAGCGGCTTTCGGTCGCGATCAGGCTGAAGTGAAAGTGGCGTGAGGATTCCGCTGTAGCGGCGCACCGTCATTTTCGGGATGGTGCGGAGCACCAGACCTGGAATCTCGAGATTCCGGGTTCGGCTCGGAGCCTGTCATCGGGCCGCGCTTTGCGCGGACCCGTCGGAGCCGCCCCGGAATGACGGCGAGAGCGTCACGGCCTTACCAGAGTATACCCGTTCTCGGTGAGCAGCAGTATCTGCGCCACCCCGACCTGGACCGGCGTTGCAGCGGGAATAATGTCAGGACGCTTGCCGGTTTCGCGCTCGATCGTCTCGACGGTATTGAGGCAGACGTCGAAGCGCACGCCTTGCGCGATCAGGCTTTCGACCAGCTTGCGGCCGGCATTTTCGCTGCGCAGCAAATCGATGCCGGGACCGAATGCCACCACCTCGATGGCGACCTTGTCGGGATCGTAGAACTTCAGAAGGTTGTTGGCGACGCTGATCACAAGCGCCTGCTTTTTCGGGTCGCTGTCGGAGAGCTGCAGCACGATCTTGTGCTCGGCAAATGGCTTGTCCTGCAGCGGCGCCTGCTGGGCGCGCGCCGGTGGCAGGCTTGCCGGAACCAATGCGACGGCAGCGCGCAAATGATTAGCTGATGGAGCGAACGTCGTTTCATCCCTGGCCCACGATGCCCGGATTGCCGTCGATGCCCTTCAAGGTCACGCCGCTGCCGTGTGCGCGCGGTGTCGTGCCCGCGCGCAGATGGTTCGCGAAAACGTCCCAGACGGGCTTGCCCGCTTGCGCATTCATCGAAGCCCAGCCGGCAACCTTGTACCTTTTTCCGGCTTCGATCGGCCGGCCACTATCGAGCCTGAGTTCGGAAATGCGCTTGCCCATGCCCTCAGCGGGTGCGCAGACATAGGACAGGCCGCCGGTACGAACCATGTCGCCACCCTGCTGGTAATAGGGATCGGGATTGAAGAGATTGTCGCAGACGTCTTCGAGCACGGCTTTGATCTCGGCGCCGGTCATGCTCTGCACATAAGTTTCGGGATAGGTGATCGCGGTCTCGCCGAGCACATCTTCCATCGTCAATGCCTGGCCGGCGAGCGCCGTGGTGCCCCAACGAAAGCCCGGTGACAGCGCGATCTCGGCATCGAGCTCGCTGCGCAGCGCGTCGCAGATCAACTGGTCCATGGGGCCGGAGAAATTACCGCGGCGGTAGAGCAGCCGGTCGGTCGTTGCGATCTTGTCGAACCAGGCCGCATGCGGCTCGCGCAGCCTGTCGATCAACGCGGTCATCGCCGGGTCGGGTTTCAACAGCTCCGAGAACACCGGCAGCAGCCGATAGCGCACGCCGCTGACCTTGCCCTTGCCAAGCTCGAGATCGAGCACACCCAAGAACTTCCCGTTCGAGCCGGCATTGGTGACCAGCGTGGTGCCGCCGACGTTCTTCACCGGCACCGGTTGCGGCACGGCGTCATGGGTGTGGCCACCAAGGATGACATCAATGCCCGTAATGCGGCCCGCGAGCTTCAAATCGACATCCATGCCGTTGTGCGACAGCAGGATCACCGCATCGACCTTCTCTCGTGCCCGCAAGTCGTTGACGAGCGTTGAGAGCTCGTCGTCGTGAATGCCGAAGGTCCAGTCCGGCGTGAAGCGCTTTGGGTGCGCGACCGGTACGTAAGGGAAAGCCTGGCCGATCACGGCAACGCGATAGCCGCCGAGCTCCTTGATCGTGGCAGGCTTGAAGACGCGGCCTGATGCAGGATCGAACGCCTTGGCATCGTTGAACGCGGCTTCTTCCGTGAGGAAAACGTTCTGGGCCAGGAACTCGCCCTTGAAGCCGGCGAGATTGGCACGCAGCGCGGCCTCGCCATAGGTGAACTCCCAATGGCCGGTCATTGCCTCGATGCCGAGCAAGTTTGCCGCTTCCACCATGTCGGCGCCCTGCATGGCATTGGCAAGTCCCGTGCCCTGCCAGAGATCGCCACCGTCCAGAAGCAGCGTGCGCGCCTCGCCGACATCACCGCGCAAGCGATCGATCAGCGTCTTCAGATGCGCAAAGCCGCCGAGCTTGCCGAACCGAGGCGCGGATTTCTCGAAGTCGACACAGGTGAAGGCATAGGCGTCGGCGCTGTCGGGCTTGATGCCAAAGCGGTCGAGAAAGGCCTTGCCGACCAGGTGCGGGGGCTGGCCGGCCATGGCCCCGAGCCCGATATTGACGCTGGGTTCGCGGAAATAGACCGGCTTGAGCTGCGCATGGGTGTCGGTGAGATGCAGGATGCGCGCGTTGCCGAAGCGCTCGAGGTCGTAAATGCTCGCCACGTCCGCCGCGCGCGCGAAGCGCGGAAGAGCGGACAGCGCGGCGGCGCCCGACAGTTTCAGGAATTCCCGTCGGCGAATTGGCATCGCGCCTGATCTCCGCGCCCGCAAAAAGAGTCTAGAGCATGATCCGGAAAAGTGGACGCCGATTTTCCGAAAAGATCATGCTCAAAATGAGAATCTAGAGCGGGATGACGATTCGAAGAAGCGTGATCCCGCTCTAATGAATTTCGGCATCCTTCCAGCGTTCTTTTTCGCTGGTCGCCTGAAAGATCGAAGCCTTCGCCAGCGCCTCGGCTTCCCTGGCCGAGGCGGTTGCGGTGTCAAAATCGCCTTTGTCAGCGGCCTGTTTGGCCGCCTTGAGCTGGGCTTCGGCCGTGATCCATTGATTGCGCAAGGCGCCTGCTTCTTTTTCTGCGGCTTCCGCCGCGGCATAGGCGGCCTTGAAATCGGCTTCCAAGGCCGCCCGCGCCGGCACGGCAACGGCAATCAGCAAGCAAGCCGCAAGCATCGCGCCCTTGATGGCCGCCCGCATCATGGCCTTGCTCCCGGACCCGCGACAGGCAGGCCATTACTGACATAGGAGAGGAAATATTCGAGATCGCGATAGTCTTCCGATTGCGGCTCCTCAGGGACGGCGCGGGTCTGGCTGTTGCAGGTCACGAAACGGCGGCTGATCGTGCCCATGCCGGCCCATTCGGAGCGGTAGATCGGCATGGCGTTGAGAATGCCGAGTGCGGGCGCCAGCGTCTCCGCGCGGAGGCGCTCGCCCGGGCTTTGCACATGGCAGCTCGCGCAGGAGAAGTTGAGTTGCCCCCGGCGGGTATAGAAATAGCGCTTGCCGTTCTCATAGGCTGCCAGCGCGCGCGGATCGTTCGGGATCTTGATGTCGAAGGGTTTGCCGCGCGAGGTGAAGGCCATGTAGGCGGTGAGCGAGGCCATATCGTCCTTCACATAAGAGAGCGGCGCCTCACCATTGGCTTCGCGGCAGCGATTGAGCGCGAGCTCGAGCGTGATGACCTCGCCTTCCTTCGCATCGAAATAAGGATAGTTCTGGCGGATCCCGATGCCGCCGTTCTCAAAGCAATCGGCATAGGTCTTGCCGTTCTTGAACGGTTTCGAAAACATCTCCTTGCCGGCCTCGAGCGCGAATTCGTAAGGCGGGAATTCCTCCTTCTCCTGCCATTGCCGGCGCATGTCCTCATTCATCGAATAGGGGCCGTTGACGAAATCCTCCAGTTTGACGTTGGGGAATCTCTTCACGAAATAGTCGCGGAACGCCTTGGCGTCGGCTGCGGGATCGACGGCGTCGGCACCAGGCGCCGCGCGCACGATCACGGCGAAGGCGCCAAGCAACAGCACCGCCGAGGCGAGCGAAATGGCAAAACGCGCGCGCATCCTATTGGATCTTGGCTGTGGTTGAGTCGCTCGCACCCTTGTTGTCGACCCAGCTGATCTTCAGCTCGTCGCCCTTGTTGGCGCCCTTGAACGCGAACTTGATGTAGGGGTCTTTTGACACGGCAGGCCCCCAATTGGCGACGAAAACGGATTTGCCGTTGTGCTCGAAGGTGAGCCGCTGGATGAAATGGGCTGGAATGAGCTGGCCCTGTGCGTCCTTGACGAAGCCGGAATCCATCGGATGCTGAATCAGCGCCTGCACCTCGGTGGTCTCGCCATTGGCGGTCGCACGCACGCGAATTGTCGATGCCATCGGATCCTCTGTTCTGCTCGTTAGCCGCCGCAGCCGCCGACGGTGACCTTCACTTCCTTGGTGGCGCTGTAAAGCTTGCCGCCCGCTTCCACGATCGCGATCACATTGCTGGTCTGCTGCATCTTCAGGCGGTTTGCGACGACAGGCAACGTGCCTTCCGGGATCTGATAGGATGCGGCAAGCGCATTCGGGTTGCCGCTGACCAGGAACGAGATCGAGGTGACGTTTTCGAGCGTGGTGGTCACCGAAATCGGGACCACCGCGCCGTTCTCGGCGATTTCGGGCGCATCCAGCTTGACTTTGTCGGAAGCCTCGGCGCTCCTGCCGTAGAGCGCCTGGATCGCGTCCTTGTCGCCCTTCTGCTTGAAGGCATCTTCAGGATATTTATCGTTCGCGGCCGCGAGCGCCGGCAGCGCGATCAGATTGCCCAATCCGGCCAGCGCGACAGATCCCGCGCCCTGCAGGATCAGGCGTCGCGTCGCCGAAAACCGCTCAAAAGAAAAAGTCATCCTGGTCTCCAAATAGAGCGGCCGTCACAACGTCTCCAGAAAATCAACGATCGCGTTGATCTCCTGCTCGGTCAAAATCCGGTTCCGGCCGAACGGCGGCATCATGGTCTGCGGATTGCGTTTGGTCTCGTCGTTGAGGATCGCGACCAGCTCGTTCCGATCGGGATATTTGCTTTTGATGTCCTTCAGCGCGGGTCCGATCGTGCCAGCAAGGTCGCCGCCCTTGATCTCGTGACAGGTCAGGCAATTGCCCTTGCCCCGATCGAAGGCGAGCCTTTGTCCCTCGGCCGCGCCCGATTGGGCCCGCGCGATGGTGGTCGGACCCGCCAGCAGCAGGAGCACGAGGGAGGCGGCAATCGCGGATTTTTGGCAGGAAGGCGCGATCAAGGGCGGTTCCTAGGGGAGCGCTATGTCGATGATCTCTTTGGGAATATAGGCGGTGAAAAGCACAAACGCGATTGTCTGGCAATGCCGGTGATAAATGACGCGAAAAGCGGTTAAAATGCCTTCGCACTGCACCCAGAGAGGCTGATTATCTTCCATTGTGGGGTGGCCTGGGGATGTTCTGCGGATCAGGTCTTTATCGGAGCGCGCCGTGGCGGACTACGTGGTGGAATTCGGTAAGGATGGCCGGCGGATCGAGGCGGACGGACGCCTGGATGCGGCGGCCTTTCATCGCAATCACGGGCCGATCTGGGCCGTGCTCGAGCGGTTCCTGGCGGGGAAGTCCGGCGATGTCCTGGAGGTCGGCAGCGGCACCGGGCAGCATGTGGTGCATTTCGCCCGGCATAGTCCTGGCATCACCTGGTGGCCGAGCGATCTCAACGAACAACATTTGAAGAGCATCAGCGCGTGGCGTGCGCATGCGCAGGCGCCGAATATTCGCCCGCCGTTGCGGGTCGATCTGTCTGATCCGGACTGGGTGCGGCTCATGCAGGCCGCCGGCGGTCCGCCTGAGGTGCTGGCGGTGTTTTGTGCCAATGTGATCCACGTTGCACCCTGGCGCGTGGCGGAGGGCCTGTTCGCCGGGATGGGCGCCCTCCTGCGCGCCGACGGCCGGCTGTTTCTCTATGGCCCATTCAAGCGCGGCGGCAAGCACACCGCGCTCTCCAACGCCGTGTTCGATACATCCCTGCGCGAGGGCAATCCGGAATGGGGCGTCCGCGACATCGCCGATCTGGACAAGCTCGCCGACAGCGCCGCTCTTGCCTTGAGCGAGATCATTGAAATGCCTGCCAATAACCTGATCCTGGTGTTCGCGCGCGCTTAGCGCGCCGGAGGGCTCACCAAGAGCTCGGTGCTTGGAGACTCCCCTTCGCCCTGACTCTCTCCACGCAGGCAAGGAGAGGGAACGCATCCGTAAAAGACGATAGATGCTTTTCATCCGTCCCCAACGCATAGCGTCGGCCCGGCCGCGGCGGTTGATCGCGCGGCTCCCGCTCTCCATAGTAGCCGCATCTGAATCGGGCCCGCATGGGCCGGCAGGGCCCCATGCTTGATGTGACTGCGAGCGAAGAGATCGTCGACGACGCCCGGGCGCGTACGAACATAGCCAGACTCGCTGCGGCGCAGGCGCTGACCGGCGCCAATTCGGCAGTCATCTTTGCCACGGGCTCGATCGTTGGGGCGACGCTCGCGCCCGACATGTCGCTCGCGACCGTGCCGATATCTATGCACGTGCTGGGTTTAGCTGCCGGCACCTTGCCGACCGGCGCGATCTCGCGGGCCTACGGCCGGCGCGTTGCCTTCATCATGGGTACCGGCTGCGGCACGCTCACGGGCCTGATCGGCGCTTATGCCATTTTGCACGGCCTGTTCTGGCTGTTCTGCGGCGCGACCTTTCTCGGTGGTCTCTATGGCGCGGTGGCGCAATCCTACCGTTTCGCCGCCGCCGATGGCGCAAGCGTCGGGTTTCGGCCCAAGGCGGTGTCGCTGGTGATGGCGGGCGGAATTTTTGCAGGCGTACTCGGTCCGCAGCTCGTGCAATGGACCATGGACGTCTGGCCGCCTTATCTGTTCGCCTTCAGCTATCTGGTGCAAGCCGCCGTCGCGCTGGTCGCCATGGCGATCGTGGCCGGCGTCGATCTTCCGAAGCCCGCGGCGACCGACATGCATGCGGGGCGCGCGTTATCGCAGATTGTACGCCAGCCGCGTTTCATCGCGGCCGCGCTCTGCGGCATCATCGCCTATCCCATGATGAACCTCGTGATGACCTCGGCGCCGCTCGCCATGAAGCTCTGCGGCCTAACGGTGAGTGATTCCAATTTCGGCCTGCAGTGGCACATCGTCGCGATGTATGCGCCGAGCTTCTTCACGGGCTCGCTGATCGAGCGCTTTGGCGCGCCGATCGTGGTCGCGCTGGGGCTGGTCTTGGAGGCGGTGGCTGCGACTATCGGTCTTTCCGGCATCACGGCGATGCATTTCTGGGCGACATTGATGGTGCTGGGCCTGGGCTGGAATTTCGGCTTCGTCGGCGCCTCCGCCCTTGTGCTTGAGACGCACCGTCCGCAGGAGCGCAACAAGGTCCAGGCGTTCAACGATTTCCTGGTGTTCGGGACCATGGCAATCGGTTCGTTTTCGTCAGGCGCATTGCTCGCCAATTACGGTTGGTCGGCGGTGAACATGGTGGTCTACCCGCCGGTCGGACTCGGCCTCGTCGTGCTCGCGCTGACCTCGTTCGCGAAGAGGCGACGGACCCGGCTGGAGGCGATCGACCAATTTCCCGAACCGAGCATCTGATGCCAACTGCTGACAGTTCGGCGGCAGTCGAAGCTTTGCTCTTTGCCAATCGGCTAGTTTTGGTCGTCATGGCCGCGCTTCGTCCCGGTAATCCATGTACTCCGTCATTCCGGGGCGATGCGGAGCATCGAACCCGGAATCTCGAGATTCCGGGTCTGGTGCTGACGCACCATCCCGGAATGACGGTGCAACAATTGGAGACCGGTTGAGCCCGGTCGTGACGGCGTGGGCGGCAACGAGATTCGAAATGGACGCAACCAGCCAGATCTCCATCGACGAAACCTCCATCCGCTATGATGGCTGGCGCATCGTCGCCGCCTGCTTTCTGGTCGCGACCTTCGGCTGGGGATTCGGCTTTTACGGCCAGAGCGTCTATCTCGCCGAATTGCATCGCGCGCGAGCCTGGCCGGCCTCGCTGATCTCTGGCGCGACCACCTTCTTCTATTTGTTCGGCGCGGTCATAGTGGCCTTCGTCGCCGAGGCGGTGCGCGCCTTCGGTCCACGCAACTGTCTGTTGGCCGGCGTCCTGGCCATGGCTGTGGCTGTCATTGCGATTGGCCAGGTGACATCGCCCTGGCAGCTCTACGCCGCGAACGCCTTGCTCGCCTTCGGCTGGGCCGGCACGAGTCTGGCGATCATCACCAATACGCTGAGCCTCTGGTTCGACAAGCGGCGCGGCATGGCGATCAGCCTCGCGCTCAACGGCGCGAGTTTCGGCGGCATCGCCGGCGTGCCGCTCCTGGTGCTCCTCATCGGCGCTTTCGGCTTCTCCCGCGCGATGACGGTATCCGCGCTTGTTATGCTCGCCGTGCTGGCGCCGATCGTGCTCGGCTTGATCGGCCAGCCGCCGCTCCATGCAGGGATCGTACCGATGAGCGCGGCGCGCGACGCACCATCATCGGCGCAAATCCGCGCCCGGGCGTTGCGCGACCTCGGCTTTCTCTCGATCGCCATCGCCTTTGCGCTGGTGCTGTTCGCGCAAGTCGGCTTCATCGTGCATCTGATCTCGTTCCTTGATCCGGTGATCGGTCGGGAGTCGGCTGCGGTGGCGGTCGCGGTGCTGACCGCCATGGCCATGGCCGGTCGCATCCTGTTCTCGACCGTAATCGACCGGCTCAATCAGCGGCTGGCGTCGGCGCTATCCTTCCTGAGCCAGGCCGTCGCGCTCGCGATCATCATCAATTCACGAAGCGAGCTATCGCTGATCGCGGCCTGCGCGCTGTTCGGCTTCTCGGTCGGCAATCTGATTACGCTGCCGTCGCTGATCGTGCAGCGCGAATTCGACGCGCGTGCGTTCGGCGTGCTCATCAGCCTGAGCACCGCGATCAACCAGGTCACCTATGCCTTCGGTCCCGGCGTGATCGGCCTCTTGCGCGATCTCTCCGGCAGCTACACGCTGCCGTTCTACGGCTGCATCGCACTGGAAGTGATCGCGGCCGGGCTGATCATGCTGCGCGGGGCGAGGACGTCATTGCGAGCCAACGGGTCCGCGCAAAGCGCGGCCCGATGACAGGCTCCGCGAAGCAATCCAGAGTCGCACTGAAGGCTCCGGATTGCTTGTCGCTTTCGCTCCTCGCAATGACAGCGGAATGCCGGCGACGGCCCTACGCAAGCTCCGACACCTCCCCCTCCGGCAGTCCGAACTCGAACGCGTTCAGCGTCATCGATACCAGCGTGTAATAGCCGCACAGGCCGATGATCTCGACCAGGCCGCGTTCGCCGAGCGTGTCGACCGCGGCATCGTACAGCGGCTTCGACAGCCCGTGCCCTTCGTGCAGCGATTTTGCCACGTCATAAATCATCTGCGCCTTCGGATCGTCGAACTGCGGCGTCCGGCGATCGCGGATGGCCTCGACGATATCAGGGTGCATGCCGCCCTTGAGCGCGAGACGCTTATGCGCCCACCATTCGTAATGCGCCGTAAAATGCCGCGCCGTGACCAGGATCGCGATCTCCGACAGTTTTGGCGGAAAGATCGTGTTGAAACGCAGCATTTCGCCAAGACGCGTGGCGTGGCGCGCCATGTCCGGGCTGTTGAGCCAGGCCAGCATCGGCGCCGGCGCCGCGCCGCGCTTGCCGGCAATCGCCTCGTCATGAATCGCCTTCTGGTCCGCGGTCATTTCGTCAGGCGAAATCAGCTTCAGCCTCATGTCCGTTTCCTCTGGTTTTTGTTGCGCTTGCAATCGATAGCGCCGATCGGTCCCTTTGGCCACGGCCGGAGTGACCTCGCCCGATCGAGTACGCGGCGGCGTCGCCGCATAAGTCGAAAGTCTCTGGGAATACTGGATCGCCGCTTTCGCGCCCTAGCGCGGCGGCTCTGTCGTATCCGTGAGTTGCTTCATGACAGTTAGGCTGTCACCGGTGCCCTCAATTCCCGAGGAGGGACGGATTTCGAATGAAATGCCGCTCGGAAGAACGTAGATCACATCTGAACCGGCGCGACGCGGTGTATTGTCCGTTGCGGAGCTGCTTGCAGCGTCGGAGGCGGGAATTGCCTCGTCTGCACGTCCGCAAGGATCGGTCTGAGGCGTGGGAGATGGCCGGTTAACTGCGCTTCCACTGGTGATGGTGCGAACACTCATACTCATACTACAACTCCAACAAGGGCCCGCAGGCATGCCAGTGCTCGCAATATGCGTGCCACTGTCACTGTTTTTCCGATCAAGGGCTTAGGGGGAGTGCGCTTGCGTGCCGGCAGAAACGGCCAGGCAAGATCTGCCTGCTTCGCCCAAACGATAAAGAAGAATTAATACTGGCGCCTTAGCCTGACTGCTCATGAGCGATCAGGTCACCCGCAGCGCGGCCGAGCCATTCGCAGCGCGCGCAGCGCTGCCCTGGCTGGTGGGCGCGGGCGTCTACGCTCTGGTGCTGGCGCTCGGCCCGCACCTGCTGAACGATCCGGACACCTATTCTCATATCGCGGTCGGGCGCTGGATCATCGCCCATCGCGCCGTCCCGGCGAGCGACCCGTTCTCCTTTTCCATGCACGGTCAGCCCTGGGTCGCATTCGAGTGGTTGTCGGAAATCCTGTACGCCGTGATCTACGCGCTCTCCGGCTGGGCCGGCGTGGTGGTGCTGGCGGCGGCGGCGATCGCCCTCGCCGTCGGTCTCTTGATGCGCTTTCTGCTGCGCGAGGTTCCGCCGACGCCTGCGCTGCTCCTTGTCGCCGCGGCGGTCGTCTTGTTGGCGCCACACATGCTGGCCCGGCCGCACGTGCTGACGCTGCCGGTCATGGTGATCTGGGCGGCGGCGCTCGTGTCCTGCATGGACCGGCGTGCGCCTCCGCCCTATTGGGCGCTGCCGCTCCTGGTGCTATGGGCCAATCTGCACGGCAGCGTGGTGCTGGCGCTGGGGCTGATTGGGCCGGCCGGGCTCGAGGCCCTGCTGAACGAGAAGCGCAGCGAATGGCCACGCGTGCTCTCGCGCTGGCTGCCGTTCACGGCTCTGGCCGTTGCGGCGTGCTGCCTCACGCCTTACGGGCCAGAGCCGCTTCTGATTCCGCTCACGACGCTCGGCCTCGGACACGCGCTCAATTGGATCGCGGAATGGCGGCCGCAGGACTTCGGCCGTTTCGGTGCCTTCGAGTTTCTGCTGCTGGCGGGCATCTTCGCGCTGTCGCGCGGCGTGACGCTGCCGCCGGTGCGCGCCTTGGTCGTGCTCGGCCTGATCCATTTTGCGCTCGCGCAGGTGCGCAATGCAGACCTGTTGGCGATGCTGGCGCCGCTCTATCTGGCTGCGCCGCTGGCGCGGCAATTCGGCACACCGACCGAAGCTGATGCGGCCGGCCCGGCGCTTGGCCTGAGCGTGACGGCCGTTGTGCCGATGGTCCTTGGCCTGATGATCGCGGCGACCGGGCTCGCACTATCGCGCGACGTCCGCCCGGCGCAGCACTCCACGCCCGAGGCGGCCGTGGCCAATGCTGGTCTCGCCAAAGCAGGACCCGTGCTCAACGACTATGCGTTTGGCGGCTATCTGATCTTCGCAGGCATCCCCACTTTCATTGACGGCCGCGGTGAACTGTACGGCGGTTCGTTCATTGAGCGCTACAATCGCGATGTGGTGCTAGCTGACCTGCGCGATTTTCTTGCGCTGCTCGATGAGTACAAGTTCGGCGCAACGCTGCTGTCGCCGCAGACGCCGGCGGTTGCGCTGCTCGACCGTCTGCCGGGCTGGCAGCGCGTCTACAGCGACGACGTTGCTGTGGTGCACAAGCGGATCGAGCATGATCCGGAGAAGTGGGAACCGATTCTCCGAAAAGATCACGCTCAGACAAAAAATTAGGACGTGGTGACTATTCGAAGAATAGTTATCACGCGCCGCAGCAATAGGTCAGGCGGTGCCAAAGGCGGCGTATTGCGCACCCAGCGGCAGGTTGCTTAAACCGCGCTCGATACGGCGCGCGGGCTTTGTCTCCCACGGCAACAGCAGGAAATGACGCGCCCCGATCTCGAGCAAGCCGCCGGCCATCATCAGTTTCCGCGCCTTGCCGGCGCCAAGCAAGACCGCATCGCGGTCGAACTCGCAACGCGCGACCGCGAGGCGGGTCAGCGGATTGAGCGGGTTATGTTCGATGATGCAGACGAGGCCCCCGGGTCGCGTGACGCGGCGCATCTCCTGCATGAACTGCGCCCATTCTTCGGGCGGGACATGATGCAGCACACAGATCGCGGTCACCAGGTCGAAGCCGGCGTCGTCGAAGGGAAAGCGCCGGCCGTCGAAGGCACGATAGTCGACGTCGCGGTTGTCGGCATGCGCCTGCGCGATGCTGGCCGCGGAAACGTCAATGCCACTCAGGCGGCCGACGATGCCGCGCAGCAGGGGATGAAAGCTGCCGACCCCGCAGCCGACATCGAGCATGGCAGGCTTGTCCTGCCCGAGGCGCTCTCCGATCAACTCGCGCAGCAAGTCGGCCTTGGCGCGCATGAAGAAACTGTGCGGCAGGCCGGAGAAATCGATCGAGGACTGGACGACGTCCCGGTAGTTGCTGCGATAGCTGTCGAAGAGCTCGGCCATGCCAGGGGGCGCCTACTCGTGCACAGCGTGGATCGCGGCTTTGGCTGGCAGTTGGTCCGGCATCGCCTGGCCGCTTTCGAAGCCGAGACGCGTCTGCACCACATAGAGCGGGCGCCGCTTCACCTCGGCATGGATGCGGCCGACATAAAGGCCGACGATGCCAGTCATCAGCATGTTGATGCCGCACAAGAGCGACATGATCACGATCGTCGAGGACCAGCCGGCGACCAGATGGGGGTCGTTGCTCATCCACAACACCATGACCCAGCCGCCGTAGAGCAGCGCCAAGCCCGACACCGCGAGCCCGCACCAGATCGCCAGACGCAACGGCGTGTCGGAAAAGCCGAGCGCCGCGTTCATGGCGAGCCGCGCCATCTTGAGCAGCGGATATTTGGTTTCGCCGGCGCTTCGCGCCAGACGATGGAACGCGACCTCGGTCTGCCGGAAGCCGAGCCAGGCGATCATGCCGCGGACGAAGCGGTCCCGCTCCGGCATCTGGCGCAGGGCCTCGAGCACCTTGCGGTCGATCAGGCGGAAGTCGCCGACGTCGGCAGGAATGGGGATCGAGGACATGCCGCCAAGCACACGGTAGAACAGATGCGCGGTTGCGCGCTTGAACCGGCTTTCGCCGGCGCGCGACAGGCGGCGCGCATAGACGACATCATAGCCTTCCCTCCATTTGGCGATGAGCTCGTCGACCACTTCCGGCGGGTCCTGCAGGTCGGCGTCCATCACGATGATCGCTTCGCCCTGCGCCGCGTCCATGCCGGCCGTGATGGCGATCTGGTGGCCGAAATTGCGCGACAGGCCGATATAGCGGAAGCGAGGGTCCCGTTTGGCAAGCGCCTGCAGCACGATGGGTCCGGAATCGCGGCTGCCGTCGTCGACGAAGATCACCTCTGCGCCCTCCTGCAGCCGGGCGAGCAGCAGGTCGAGCCGGCGCAGCAGGACCGGCAGCACGGCTTCCTCGTTGTACACGGGAATCACGATACTGTAGCTGATCGCCCTGGAATCGGCCGCCATTCGAAAGGTCCACTCCGCTGAAATCGCCGAAGTCTAGACCACCGATCGTTAAGGCGGCCTTGCCGCAATCTGTGAAAGGCGGCCCGGTCTCGTCATTGCGAGCGAAGCGAAGCAATCCAGACTTCCTCAGCGGATGCAGGCTGGATTGCTTCCGCCTACGCGCAAAGGTGCTTCGGCGGGACTTCACGCCTCGCCATAGCTCGCGCAGCGAGCGACGTTAGGTCGTCGCTTCGCTCCTCGCGATGACGCGCATGATGAAGGCGCTCGTCCGGATCTGCACGTGATCGTCGGATGCTCAAGGCGTGCGGCGAATCTTGTAGAGAACAAAGCGCGCGGACCTGTCCACTTCCTCAAGCAGGCTTGGCAGCGGGTTCGCCACGGCCGGACCGAGCAGGTAAAGATAATCGTAATCCCGATACCAGGCGCGAATGAAAGGCGGGATGTCGGACGGCGCGATCTGGCCCGCGGCGATCGCGCTCAATAGGCGCAGCGGCACCGGCCCGCCGTAGGGGATGTCGAGCCGGCGCACGGCGGCGTGCGGCTGGATCGGTTGCTTGCCTGCCTCCGTGAAGACGTTCGGCACGAAGGCATTGGCGTAGTGGACCGCCAGCGTCGGCGCATAATACATCGGATATTGCGTGAGGTCGTTGAACGGGGGGTCTGCCTCCTCACCGCTGCTGCCGATCAGCACCATCGCGCCATGTTCGATCTTCCCAAAGGATTCGATGATCGCCGCATAGTCCGCGCGATAGGACAGCCAGACCGCCAGCACCACAGTCAGATTGGCCAGCGTGATGCCGCTGACGATTATGAGCCCAGCCATCGTCGATCGCCGGTCGGGCAGCGACAGCGAGCAGAACGAGGGGAGGATCAAGGCCGCCGCGGGGATAAGGCGAAGGTCGGCAAATGACGTGCCGAGCAGCTTGGACGGAATCGCGAGATAAAGCAGAGCGAAGCCGATCACGAGCCAGATGCCGGCCGGTTCAAGCCTGAGAAAGCCGCGCTTGGCCGCGACGTAGAGCGCGGTCGCCAGCGCCAGCGCGGTCGCCGCCGAAACGGTCATGTTGTAGCCGTTCATGATGCGAAACAGCCAGACCGGCTTGAGCGCAAAAAACCAGGCGTTGCCCTCGCTCCCGATCGTGCCGGCGGTCAATCGCATGACGATCGACAGCGCCAGCGCCGGTGTCGCGAGGATCACCAGCCGCAGCGCGGCGTCGCGGTAACGCAGTTTCCGATCGAAGCTGCGCCACAGCTCGTACAGCCCAAGCGTTGCGCCATAGACGCCGAGCGCAAAGAAATGCGCCGCAAACAGGATCGTCACGAAAGCCGCATTGATCGTGAAACGTAGCGGCCATTGCCGCTCCGCCAGCATCAGGTAGGCGGCGATGCCCCAGAGCGCGATACCGAGACCGCATTCGAAATTGACGAAGCCCCAACTGAACGGCAGGCAGTAGAGGAACATCAGCGCCGCGAAACCCGCGAGGTGGACGCGCCTCTTCACGGCCCATTCGAGTGCAAGTGCGCCGCTGATGATCGAGAGCTGGCTCAAGAGGAGAAACAGTCGCGTGGCGCTTTGGACACTCATCACGCGCGCCAGCCGCGGGATCACCAGATCCATCGCCAGATTGGGATAAAGCGCCCAGGCCGCCTCGTAGTACGGATTCGCATTCGCTGTGCCGGCTTGGCTCAGGATATACATGCGGGTCAGGTGATTGAGATAATCGACCATCGCCGGAATGGGTGTGAGCAGCGTCGGGAGAAGCGAAGCAACTGCCAGCAGCCCAAAAACAACGGTCGCCACCGCCCGTTCCGAGCCGTACCCCGTCCGGGCTGTCACGACCTGCCAAGCGGACGAAACCGTGTCATTGGATTGCTGCATCTGGGTTAATGTCTGGCCGAGCGCATATCGGCTCGGGCGTGGTACAAGGTTATCAGCAAGATGCCCCCATTCTCGATCATTCGCGCCGTGCAACTGGTCGAGAAGTCTAGGCGGCCTTCGTGAATGAACAGGTAAGGGTGCCTGGTGGCATGCTTAACGAGGACCTAAGAGGGCATGCTGCGAGTGATCTTCCGCCTCGAAATCGCGCGGCCCACGAGCCCTGATCGGAGTTCATTGCCATGGATATGCTGGTGAAATTGTATGATCTGCCGGACTCCGGTCAGAGCTTGAGCCGCCTTGCCGCCGTTGGAATATCGATCCGCCGCGCTTTGCCGCCCGAGAAACATAAGGTCCTTGACTGGGTCCGAAGCAATTTCAGCCAGGCATGGGCCAGCGAGGCCGAGGTTGCCTTTGCACGCGAGCCCGTGTCCTGCTTCGTCGCGATCCGGGCAAAGAGTTTGCTGGGTTTCGCCTGCCATGATGCGACATGCCGGAATTTTTTCGGTCCCACCGGCGTCGATGCGAACGCCCGCGGCAAAGGAATCGGTGCCGCGCTGCTGCTGGCGTGCCTCGAATCTATGAGGCAGCAGGGTTTCGGCTACGCCATCATCGGCGGAGTCGGTCCAGCCGATTTCTACACGAAAACTGTCGGCGCTATTCCGATCGCGGGATCCGAGCCCGGCATCTATCGGGGACTTCTTTGACCGACGTTGCTTGTAACGTGCACCGGCTTGCTAGGTGGATCATTGCTATCAGGGGTACCATAGGAACTCATGCGCAGCCAATCGTCACGCGTGCTGCCCTCGCCTTAGCCAGAAACGTGATGAGAAGGTCGAGCAAGAACGCGCTCGCGCCATCTTTTGTTATCCCTGCCGGGGGTCCGCGCGCGAGCTACGGGGTGAGACCCGGATAGGTGGGCGGCGAAACCGGACACGCGCCCTGAGCGCCTGCGCTCTCAATCGCCAAGCTCAAAACGGAAAAATAGAAAAAAGAATAAAATCCCAAATTTTCAAACAGGCCATTCATCGGTACTTTTTACCTCTCCCCCCTCTGATTCTGGGTCACTCCTTGAGCGACATTGCCGAACAAGTCTTGCGCGCCGCAGATGCCATTATGAGCGCTGCTCCTGAGAACCTTGTCGTGAGTGTGAGAGACGCCCTACGATCGTTCCTCAGCTCCGACTTTGTAGTTGGTTCGGGCTCTATCCACGATGCATTTGGGAAATCGACGCCGATCTACCCTATTGTCATCTATCGTGCCAGCAATGAGCCTTCGCCACGGGCAGACGGACAGATCGCAATCTCTGCTGATCATGCTGCCGTGGTAATCGAGATCTGTAACGAGCTCAACGTCGATCGCTTGCGCGATGCCTATGCAAGAGTATCGCAAGCGAAGCAGCTCGGCAAAACGCCGGTGCCCGTGGACGAAGCGCGCACCAACATAACTTTGGGCGTCGTCGTTGCAGCCAAGTCGGCCGTCTCGCTCGATTCATTGGCGGACGAACTGTATCAGCTCAACATAGCGACATCACATAAGCATTGGCTCGACATGCTCGTTGTTGTCCCAATCGGAGTTATAAACTACGCAATACAATTTCCCGGCGAGGTTCTCGCCGGTGACTTCATGCCACCAGCGGATGGAGCCCTCGATCCACCAGCGCCGCCGGCCTTTTACGTCACGATCGTGATGCGGCCCACCGGATGCAGCTCCTTCAATAAACTCGTCGCATTTGTGCTTGGGCACCTTCAGATCTTTGCACCTGATGTCGCAGCCAAACAACTTAATTGGAATCTGATTCTAGAAGGCCAGCCTTTGGGGGCGCTGACGACATTGGGCTTCCAGCCGAACCTGAGTGGTGAACTCGTTGCGGTGCCGCCTGATGCATACAGCGGAAAATTTATACCTAACAAGCCGGTTTTGCTCGAAGACACAAAGGGCACGATACTCGCCGCCGTTCAGTTTATGAAGTGGCAGAGTGGCGGTATCATCATCGCGGCCGGCAAGCTTCCCCTTGAGGGTCTATTGGTCTTTCTGCCGAATGCACGACGAGAATATCTGAGGGTTATGAAGCGGCCAACTCATCAAATTTCACCTGTTCTGCCCATATCCCATCTTCAGTTTAGCCAGTGGCTCGCCAACGTTCAGCAACGCTCCAACATTCGAGTTCGGAAAGACCCAGGCTCTATCATAATGCAAAAGTTTTTGGACGAGGGCACAACTGTCCCGTTCGTTGCTCGATGTACTCTTGGGTTGCTCCGATTGCGAGAGGGCGCGCTAGCTGACGCGTCAAAGCGCGGGGAATTTGATCGGCGCTTTCAGAGCGCGCTCTCGTCGATAATGACCGCTCGGGAAGCTAACAAAAAGCTTCTGGAAATTTGGGAGGACCATCGCGATCGGGTTTCATCAGGCGACGCCGCGCACTTGGAGGGGGTGGACATTCGAATACTTGAGAACGTCAATAAGCGACTTAGCGACGAATTTGAAGCCTTCTTAAACGCCTCAGCTCGCGCGACCAAGACCGGCATTCAAGGCTTAGCTGCGTTTTTGGGCTTTGACATTGGCTATTTGTTCAAAAGGAAATCTGCGTTTGACGCGGGTATCGATCGTCTAAGAAAGATAGATGGGGCTCTCGCCGACTACCTTTTGCAAACCAGGAACTGGACTGAACGACTGATTCTATTACGGAACAATTTGGAGCACGACATTTGGGAATTCCCTCGGGTGAACTACTCCGTGGAAAGTGGACGCGTTCGCGCAATAGAGCCGAAGATATCCGGCGAGGACCTCACCGTGCTAGTTACATTCCTTTTCGACCGGACAATATGCTTCTTTGAGGAGGTGATTGCCTACGCCCTTCAGCACAACCTTCCCTGTGGGACGACAATCACAGAGATTGCTCTCGCTGAAAGGATCAAGGAGGTACCCGAACGGTTTCGCATCACGCTCGCGCAAGGCGGCGAACCGCCGTGGCGAATTACTTATCACCAGTCAAAGTTCGACGATACTTAGAGCGAGCGGAATTGCTATCTATTCGATACGTGCAAACCAATAGGAACAGGAAGTTTCCTGTTCCCGCTGAAATCTGAAGTAGGTCCATTCGCAATCAAGCTGGGATGGCCACCCGCCGGGCGCGCATTGCTCGGCCATTTCTTCGAGGGCGCCCAGAGCCGAAGTCAGGAGCATCGACCGCAATTTAAGGAAAGCTCAATCCGCGAAAAGCGGTCAACGAGCTCAATGTCACGTCAAGCACCGCGGCGTACTGGATCGTCCGGTCGCGCCGGACGATGACGATCGAGATAGGGGCCAGAGAGGCGCACGAACCTGATTTGCCCGTCGCGTTAATGTGTCGCATGCCGTCGGGTTGCGCTGTCGGGCAAATCACTCTCATACCTTCCCGCGTCCCGCCTCGATGAGGGGCGTACGCGTCGTCACGGACGTTGAGTGCGGGATGCGGTGGACGCGAAGGTGCTGCCTGACGAGCGGCACAAGCGCGGACGGCGAAGTCGTGTGGTTCTGGCGCCCCATGGCTGGCGCTAAGGTCGCGACGATGCTTCTCGCATCGCGCGGCTGACGGTGGCAACAAAGTCTGGTTCACCGGGAAGAGCGCGAAGTAAGCCGTAAACCACTCGCGCAGGGAAGGCCGGCGTGACTGCGGCTGTACCTGTGGTTATGACCCGTGTGCTTTTTTTTGCGCATTTGCCGCACACGGGGCCATGGGTGCGGCGGGCACCCGGTCTTCCCTGCGCCCTCTGTTATCGAGAGGGTCGAGGTTCGCAGCACAACTCGGGCGCAGTGCGTCGCGGGAACGCGGACGCATGCTCATTGCTGATTGAAAGTCGAATCGGTGAATCTTGCTCTCGCGCGCTCAAACCTCTCCCCGTCACGGCGAAGCCCTTTGCGCGGGGATGACGGGTCGAACGGTTACCGCGGCGAAAGGCGTGGATGCCCTGAACACTCTCGGATATGGCGGCCGCGAGTATGTCACCTTTCTCTATCTGATCGGCGGCGCGTACTGGATCCCACCGGCATTCCAGAGCTGGTTCAAGCCGCGCGGAATGTGCAGCTTCGAGTCCGCGCCGATGTTGCGGTCGTAGACCTCGCCGTAATTGCCGACGTGGCGGATGATGCGCACCGCCCAGTCCTTGGTGAGACCGAGGTCTTCGCCGAAGCTGCCTTCATTGCCGACCAGCCGCATCACGTCAGGCTTCTTCGACTTCAGGGCTTCGTCGACGTTCTTCGAGGTGACGCCGAGCTCCTCGGCATTGATCATGGCATAGAGCGTCCACTTCACGATCATCATCCAGTCGTCGTCGCGCTGGCGCACCACGGGCGCGAGCGGCTCCTTGGAAATGACATCAGGCAGGATCATGTGATCGTTCGGCTTGGAGAGATTGAGCCGCAAGGCGTAGAGCTGGGAGACGTCGGCGGTGAACGTGTCGCACTGGCCGCTGTCATAGGCCTTGACGACATCGTCCAGCTTGTCGAACTTCATCTCCTGATATTTCATATTATTGACGTGGAAATAATCGGCGAGGTTGAGCGCGGTCGTCGTGCCCGACTGTACGCAGACCTTGCTGCCGTTGAGATCGAGCGCGGTTTCGATGTTGCGCGAGCGCGGCAGCATGAAGCCCTGGCCGTCATAATAGGCGACTGCCGGGAAATAGAGATCATAATTCTCCTCGCGCGACATGTTCCAGGTGGAGTTGCGCGAGAGGATATCCACCTTGCGGTTCTGCAGCTCCTTGAAGCGCTCATTGGCATCGAGCGGGATGAACTTCGCCTTGTTCGGATCGTCGAAGATCGCCGCCGCGACCGCGCGGCAGAAGTCGACGTCAAAGCCGGTCCAGTTGCCCTTCTCGTCGGGGATCGAGAACCCCGGCAGGCCCTTGTTGACGCCGCAATAAACCTCGCCGCGGCGGAGCGTGCGTTTCAGCGTGCGGGTATCGTAGACTTCATAGGCGACGGCAACGGCCGCGACCAGGACGGCAACCGCGAGCCCGATCGTCAGGCCGCCTCGGAATGTGCGCTTCATTTGCCCCTCGCAGTATGAGACGAAAACAGCAGAAACGGAAATGGAAGCCGCGCCTTACAATTCGGGCTTCTGCCTGACGATGACCTTGGTGCCAACGGGCACGCGGTCATAGAGATCGGTGACGTCGGCATTGACAAGGCGGAAGCAGCCTGAGGAGATCTTGGTGCCGATGGTCCAGGGCTGGTTGGTGCCATGGATGCGGTAGACGGTCGTGCCGAGATACATTGCCCGCGCGCCGAGCGGGTTGCCGGGCCCGCCGGCCATGAAACGCGGCAGATAAGGCTGGCGCGCGATCATTTCCGGCGGCGGCGTCCAGTCCGGCCACTCCGCCTTCCTGGTGATGTTGAGCAGACCCTGCCATTGAAAGCCGTCGCGGCCGACGCCGATGCCGTAGCGCACCGCCCGTCCGCCGGGCTGCACCAGATAGAGATGCCGCTCGGCCGTCGAGATGATAATGGTGCCGGGCGGTTCGGTGGTTCGATAATACACCACCTGCTTCTGCCACTCCGGATCGAGCTGATACGAATCGTCCGCCACAAGTCCGGGCTGGTCGCCGGGATCGTTCTGCTGCTGCGCGAAGCTCGGTGCAGCCGAAACCATCAGGCCGATCGCCGCGATCATCATCCAGCTCAGGTGACGAAACGTCGTCATCAAGGACTCTCCTTGTGGGATGCCAGCCAAATCAACGCAACCATCAAATCTCAGCGGCAGCTTGATGGCAAGTTGATGGTGGTGTCTGCGCGTAGGCCTCTACAAGCCCTTGAATCTTTCATGACAGCTGTAACGCGCAGCGGGGCAGCGCTTATTTCGCTCCCAGCCAGAGGTGCAGGATCAACGCGACGGTCGCGACCGCGCCGACTCCGGCCAGCCACAGCGCCACGAACCAGAGGAGGCGTCGCACGAGCGGTGTGGTCGGCTGCTCCGGAGCCATCAGTGATAGCCGCTGTCCGGCTTCACCTTGCCGCGGAAGACCCAATAGGCCCACCCCGTATAGCCGAGGATCAGCGGAATCAGCACGGCGACGCCGACCAGCATGAAGAGCTGGCTGTTTTCGGGCGCGGCCGCCTGCCAGATGGTGATGCTCTGCGGCACGATATAGGGATACATGCTGATGCCCAGTCCCGCATAGGACAACAGGAACAAGAGGAGCGACAGCACGAAGGGTTGCCGGTCCTGCTTGTCGGCGAGGCTCTTCAAGAGAGCCACCGTTACGACGGCCACCGCGAGCGGCACCGGCGCGGTGAGGACGACATTGGGCCAGGTGAACCAGCGCTGCGCATAATGGATGGTCAAAAGCGGTGTCGCCAGGCTGACCGCGGCGATCGCGGCGAGCATGCCGAACAGAAGGTACCAGCTAATGTGGTAGGCCTTCTCGCGCAGTTCGCCCTCGGTCTTCAGGATCAGCCAGGTCGCGCCCAGCAGCGCGTAGCCGACAACCAGCGACGCGCCGGTCAAGAGGCTGAACGGCGTCAGCCAGTCCCACCAGCCGCCGGCATATTGCCGGCCCTCGACATGCACCCCCTGCAAGATCGCGCCGAGCGCAACGCCCTGCGCCACTGCCGCAAGCCACGATCCGCCGCAGAAGGCGATGTCCCAGCGGTTGCTCTGTGAACGTGTACGCCAGCGGAATTCGAAGGCGACGCCGCGAAAGATCAGGCCGATGAGCATCGCGATCATGGGCGTGTAGAGCGCGGGCAGCAGCACGGCATAGGCGAGCGGAAACGCCGCCATCAGCCCGCCGCCGCCGAGCACGAGCCAGGTCTCGTTGCCGTCCCACACCGGCGCCACGGTGTTGGTGATGACGTCGCGATCCGCTTTCGCCGGAAACAGCGGAAACAGGATGCCGAGCCCGAGATCGAACCCGTCCATCACCACATAGACAAAGACCGCAAAAGCGATGATGAAGGCCCAGATGGTTGCGAGATCGACAGCTCCAGTCATGACGCGCCGACCTCCGTAGGAATGCCCGCTGCCGGCGTGATGCCGGCGCTACGGACCGGGCTCTCGGTGCTGGGCCCTTCTTCGCCCGGATGCGGCGGCTGCGCCATCAATCGCAACAGATAAAGAATGCCGGCCGCGTAGACCGCGAAGTAGACGATCACGAAGGCGAGCAAGGACGAGCCGACCGCGGGTACCGCCAGCGGCGAGACGGAGTCGGCGGTGCGCAACAGGCCGTAGACTGTGAATGGCTGGCGTCCGGTCTCGGTGGTGACCCAGCCTGCGATCACCGCGAGGAAGCCGGCCGGCCCCATCAGCAGCGCGAAGCGGTGCAACGGCCGCGACTGGTACAGCCGCCCGCGCGAGCGCTCCCACAGGCTGAGCAGGCCGAGGCCGAACATCAAAAAGCCGAGGCCCACCATGATGCGGAACGCCCAGAAGGTGATCGGCACCGGCGGCCAGTTTTCGCGCGGCACGGTGTCGAGTCCATCCATCGGCGCATCGGGGGAGTGCTTGAGGATCAGCGAGCCCAGCTTCGGAATGTCGATGGCATATTTGACCTTGCCGGCCGCCTCATCCGGCAAACCGAAGAGATAGAGCGGCGCGCCGTCCTTATGGCTTTGGAAATGGCCCTCCATGGCCATGATCTTCACCGGCTGGTGTTCCAGCGTGTTGAGGCCGTGTTGATCGCCGGCCAGGATTTGGATCGGCGCCGCCAGCGTCGCCATCCACATCGCCATCGAGAACATCACCCGGGGACCTGCGAGATGCTGGTCGCGCAACAGATGAAAGGCACCGACTGCGCCGACCACCAGCGCCGTGGTGAGGTACGCCGCCAGCACCATATGCACCAGGCGGTAGGGAAAGGACGGATTGAAGATCACCTTGAACCAGTCCGCCGCGACGAATTGGCCGTCGGCGTTGACCGCAAAACCGCTGGGGGTCTGCATCCAGGAATTGGCGGAGAGAATCCAGAAGGCGGAGATCAGGGTGCCGATCGCCACCATCAGCGTCGCGAGGAAATGCAGCCTCGGCCCGACGCGCCTCAAGCCGAACAGCATGACGCCGAGAAAGCCCGCTTCGAGAAAGAACGCGGTGAGCACCTCATAGGCCATCATCGGTCCGATCACGGGTCCGGTCCTGTCGGCAAAGACCGACCAGTTGGTCCCGAACTGGTAGGACATCACGATGCCGGACACGACGCCCATGCCGAAGGCGACGGCGAAGATCTTCAGCCAGTAATTGAACAGGTTGATGAAGACGTCGCGCCCGGTCCAAAGCCACAGCGCTTCCAGCACCGCAAGATAGCTCGCAAGCCCGATCGAGAACGCGGGAAAGACGATGTGAAACGTCATGGTGAATGCAAATTGGGCACGGGCCAAAACAACTGCATCCAAGCCGAGCATGCACGCCACCATCGTTATTGCGGGGCTGATTTATCACGCCTGCAATGGCGAGGAAATTGGACGTTGCGTCCTACTTTGGCGGCAGCGTGCGAAATAAGAACGACCCGGGAGGGGGGCATCCCGTCCGGGTCGTTGGAGGTCCTGGGAGGTCAAAGCGGTAAGTCAGCTGACGACTAAATCGATTGCGTACCTAAATAGCAGATCAATCTTTCAGCGTGATTTCGCCGATTGTTTCAATTGCTTCGTCATGCGTTCAACTTCATTAAGCCGCGAGGCTATCGACGCCTGCGCCCCTCAAGAGATCGGCGAGCTGCTTGCGGGCGTAGAACATCCGCGTCTTCACCGTGCTCTGGGGAATGCCGATGATCGCGCCGACTTCCTCCACCGACTTCTCATGGTAATAGACGAGGTTGATGATCTCACGGTGCGCCGGCGACAGTTTTGCGACGCAGGCGCGTAGAATCTCGTTGGTAGTGGCGCGATCGAGCGAGGCCTCCGGCGTGTCGGCCCCGTCGGGGATCTCGCGCACGTCGTCCTGATCGATGTCCTCGAAGCGCCGCTGCCGCAGCGAGGTCAGCGCCTTGAAGCGTGCGATCGACAACAGCCAGGTCGAAACCTGCGAGCGGCCTTCGAACTGGGCCGCCGTGCGCCAGACATCGAGGAACACCTGGCTGACCAGGTCTTCCGCCACGCTGGCATCGCGGACGATGCGCAGGATGAAGCGATAAACCCTCACATTGTGCCGGGCGTAAAGGATGTGCATTGCGGTCCGGTTGCCATCGGCAATGCCCTCCAGCAGCATCTCGTCCGAGGCAGCTTGAGCGGCGTCGATGCTCTGGCGGGCTGCCGCGTTGATAGCGACGACGTTCTGCATGACACTCTCCCCATGTGCCGCCTATGCCGCGGCGCTTCCTTGGGAAGAAAGTGTTAATCAGGCAACGTTTCCGGACGTCTGCACCGCAAGCGCAAAATGGTTTCGTCGGTAAGAGAATTGTTTCGTCGGACGCCTCGCGACGAAACATTCGGGGCAAAATCGTGAATATTTTCAATGCATGGATAATTGCCGCGGGGGACCGAAACAGATCGAAACACGAAGCTGTCGCCGTCGCGCAGCCCGGGACCGCCCCGCTTGCGGGGGGAGAGGGGCGCGCAACGCAGAAGGCTACGCCTTCTCCTCCGTCGGCGAGAACAGGTAGCCGCCGCCGCGAATGGTGCGGATCACCGCGGGCTTGGTCGGATCCGGTTCGATCTTGCGGCGGATGCGCATGATCCGCAGGTCGACGGCGCGGTCGAACGCCTCGCTGTCGCGGGCATTGGCCAGTTCCAAAAGCCGCTCTCGCGACAGCACCCGCTTGGGATTGGCGGCGAACACTTTCAGGAGCCCGAATTCGGATGCCGTGAGCGGATGCTCGTTGCCCTCCTCGTCGCGCAGGGCCTGTGCCTCGAGATCGAGCCATTTGGTGCCGAACCGCACCAACTGCTCCTTGCCGCTCTTGGCGGCCGCCGAGGCTTCCGCGGCGGCCTTGGGTGGTCCGCTTCGCCGCAGCACCGAGCGGATGCGCGCCATCAATTCGCGCAGCTCGCAGGGTTTGGCGACGTAATCGTCGGCCCCCAGCTCGAGCCCGACCACGCGATCGATCGGGCTCGCGGTGGCGGTCAGCATGATGATCGGAATGTTGGTGCGGCTCTTGAGGTCGCGGATGACGGACAATCCGTCCTCCTCGGGCATGTTGAGGTCGAGCACCACAAGGTCGGGTGCGCTGGTCTCGATCGCGCTGCGCAGGCTCTTGCCGCCGTCGCACAGCGTCACGGTGAAGCCGTGCATCTTGAGATAATCGCCGACCATCTCGCGCGCCGGCGCCTCGTCATCGACGATGATGATGTGCTGGCTCTGGCTCATGACATCTCGGTCGCAGGTAGAGTGATGGTGAAGGTTGATCCCTTGCCGGGACCGGCACTGTTGGCGGTGACTTCGCCGCCATGCATATCGATGATCCGCTTCACGATCGACAGCCCGAGCCCGGTCGAGCTTTCGCCCGCGGTAGGCTTGGCCGAAAGCCGCTGAAAGCGGCCGAACAGCCGCCCCAGGTCTTCCGGCGACAACCCGGCCCCCTCGTCGGTCACCCGGATCGCCGTACTGTTGTCCTCGCGGGTCACGACGACCGAGATCTTGCCCCCGACCGGGCTGTATTTGATGGCGTTGGAGACCAGATTGTCGATCGATTCGCGAATGCGGTCGGTGTCGCACATGGTCATGATGTTCGGCGGCGCCGATACCGTGATCGCCTGTTGCTTGTTCACGGCAAGCGGCTGGTTCGCTTCCACGACTTCGCCGACCAGGGCGGCGATATCGACGGGCTCGCGGCGGATGGTGATGTCGAAGGCATCGGCCATTGCGTCCGTGATCAAATGGTCGACCATCGAGGTCAACCGCTTGGTCGCATCGCGGACATGCTCGATCTGGGCGGTGATGCTCTCGCGCGAGGCGCCGGTCGAGATCAGCTCGGTGAGCATTTCGGTGCGCCCGAGGATGACGCCGAGCGGATTCTTCAGGTCATGGGCCACCGTGCCC
This sequence comes from Bradyrhizobium sp. ARR65, assembly GCF_000472385.1. Taxonomy (GTDB): domain Bacteria; phylum Pseudomonadota; class Alphaproteobacteria; order Rhizobiales; family Xanthobacteraceae; genus Bradyrhizobium. Next base: position 46,099 of record NZ_AWZU01000015.1, on the reverse strand, counting down.
AGGATCTCGTTCTTGAAGGCATTGGCGCGCTGCAGCCGCAGCCACTGCGCCGAGAGCCGCCGGTTGGCCTGCATCAGCGCCCGCGTCCGCTGCGCGACGCGGTCCTCGAGCTGGGTATTGGCTTCGTGCAGTTGCTGATAGAGGATCACGTTGTCGAATGCGATCGAGAGGCGGCTGCCGAAAATCTCCACCAGCGAGCGGTCGGTTTCCGAGAGAGGACGCTCGGCCTGCAGCAGAACGACGACTTCGCGTCCGCTTCCGGTGCGGACGTAGAGCACGGTGCGCTGATCGGCAAATTCGTGCTTGCGCCGCTTGAAGGCTGCCTCCACCATGGTCCGCAAGTCCGGATCCAGCGATTTGGACCCCGCGGAGCCGATAAAGCGGCTGTAGCAGCCGGAGCCGGCCAGAACGGCAAAATCGTCGCCGGCCTTGCTGCCGTCGTCGCGCAGCACGAGGATGCCGGCGCAGTCGACGTTGAGCAGCGATGCGAGCTGGGTCAGCACGCCCTCCGCCAGCCGCTGCATCGATTTGAAGTCGTAGAGCGTGGAAGCGGCGTCGATGATGATCTCCAGGCCGCGCCGGGTCTGCACCATGCGCTCGAGCTGTTGATAGCTGCGCAGCGCCGCCGTCAGAGAGGTGAACAGCTTATCGGCGGTAAGCTCGGTCTTCGCCTTGTAGTCATTGATGTCGTACTGAACGATGACGCGCCGTTCCGGCGCCTGGCCCGGTTGGCCGGTGCGCAGGATGATACGGACCGTCTCGTTCCTGATCTCGTTGCGGATGTACTCGACGAGCTCAAGCCCGGCGATGTCCGTCTCCATGATGACATCAAGCAGCACCGCGGCGATGTCGGGATGGGCCCGCATCAAGGCCCGGCCTTCCGCCGCGGAATAGGCGGACAGGATTTCCAGCCCCTGGCCATTGAGGCTGTAGTCGGAGAGCGCAAAGCGGGTGCCCTCGTGCACGGCCTGATCATCGTCGATGACGGCGATCTTCCATTTGCGCGCGGACGTATCCTCCGGAGCGGCTCCGGTGTCGTCGATCAGGTGGAGGACATCGTCCTGTTCGGCCATTGCGCCCCGTCTGTCTCTTCTGTTGCCCCGCCACCCTTGGCGATCCGGGGCATGATAATGCGAAAAGTGGTGCCTTGTCCCGGTCTTGACTCCAGCATCATGCGGCCGCCGAGCTGTTGGGTCACGAGATTATAGACGATATGCAGCCCAAGTCCGGTGCCGCCCTCGTTGCGGCGGGTCGTAAAGAAGGGATCGAAGGCCTGGCGCTGCACTTCTGGGGTCATTCCGGACCCGTCATCAGAAAAAATGATCTCGACATCGTCCGCCCCGCGCGGCCGCGCTGCTATCGAAATTGTTCCGGAACGGCCGTCGGCAAACGCGTGATTGACAGCATTGAGGAACAGATTGGTTAAAATCTGGCCGTAAAAGCCGGGATAGCCGTCGATTACGAGATTCTCCGGCACGTCGGTCTGAAGTGTGATCGGCGCCCGCTTCAGGACCGGCCGCAAGCTTGCGATGATCTGATTTGTCGCCTCCCTGAGCGGGAACTGGCGGCGTTCCGCGTGTGAACGGTCAACCGCGACCTGTTTGAAGGACTGAATCAGCTCGCCGGCACGGTGAAGATTGGCGACCAACTGTTCGGAGGCGTCGCGCGAAGAGCGCACGAATTCCTCCAACTGGGAGCGACGCAACTGGCCGTCTCTCTTCAGCTCGGCCTCAAAGATTTGCGTCCGCCGCGCGAGGCTGGAAGCGACCGTGAGACTGATGCCGATGGGGTTGTTGACCTCGTGGGCGACGCCGGCGACGAGCCCGCCCAATGCGGCTAGGCGTTCGGCATCGATCAGGTTCTGCTGCGCGGTGTTGAGCTCCAGCAGCGCGCTTTCGGCCCTTTCCTTGGAGGCGCGCAGTTCGTCCTCGGCCTTGCGTTTGGCAATGGCGTTCTCGCGGAACACCTCCACCGCGCGCGCCATGGCGCCGACCTCATCGCGCGCATTGGTGCCCTGCACCTCGCGCTCGAAGTCGCCCATGGTGATGGCGCCCATCGCCGTCATGATCTGCTGCAGTGGCAGGCGTATCGAGAGCGCGATCAGAACGCCGGCGCTCAAGATGATGCCTAAGAAAATCACGGCGATCGACAACACGCGGCGTGAGATATCGGACAGCGCGCGGTCGAAGGTTGCCTGCGCCCTCTGTTCACGTTCGCGCATCCTGGCCGACAATTCATCGACCGCGCCGGTGGCCTCGGCCTGGGTGGCGTCGATGGTGTTGCGCAGCAATTCTGTGCGGTTGGAGAGTTGCTCGGTCAGCTTGGAAAGCCCCTCGCGCAGCGCCGCCGTGCGCGCTTGCAGCCGCTGCAGCGCCGTCCGCTGCTGGTCGTTGTCGGCGAGGCCGCTCATGAGCGGAATGGTCTTTTCAATCGTATCGGTGTTGCGGCGGGCATCTTCCGCCGATGCGGTGGCCAGCGACAAATAATAGGAATTGGCGGCGACCAGCATCGCCGTGAACGCCTCGCGGGATTTGCCGAGCGAGGGCCAGATCTGCGCGTCGCGATGACCGGTGGCACCCTCGATCGCCGCATAGAGTCCCGCCATATCCTTGGCGGGCCCCAGCACCTGCTCCTCATAGGTCTTGGCGATCTTGGTTTGCACGGCGCGCAATTGGCCAAAGCCGTCGAGCAGGCGTTCGGTCGCGTGCTCGAGTTCGTCCACCGAGCCCGACAACATTGGATCGGTGGAAGCGCGCGTCGTCAACGTGCCGAGCACGGCCTCGCGCACCAAAAGGATCTCGGCGAAAAGTTCGGGGCTCGGTTGATTGATATAGCGGTGGATCAGGTTCTGCAGACGGCTGGTCTCGCTTTCCAGCCTCGCCAGGATCTTTTCGGATTCGCGCGCCTGCCGCACGTCCTTCCAGGCCGAGCCGAGTACGTTGGCCCCGTTCCAGATCATCCCGGCGAGCGCCAGCACGACCGCCGAGTTCAACGCTGCGATCGACAGGATACGCCAGCGGATCGGGACCGCCCGCAACAGAGTGAGGATGCGCAGGCGGCCCGCCGTGGCGATACCGGCCGACCGCTTCGCAGATTTACTCCGCCCGGAGGTCGCCACCACCAGTTCACTCCACCTTGCGGCTGCGTGTCATGAGTTGTGAGATCATCTCGATCAGACCGCCCGTTCGGCTCGGCGCCTGGAGGTGGAATCGACCTCGTGCCGCTGGGCGCCGCTGCGAAGCTCGCGCACGGCATCCTTCGTGCGGGCGCGCGGATGAGCGCCCACGAGTGCAACAGCCCGCCAAAGCTCGGCGCGGTAGTCAGCCAACTTCCAATCCCTCATGATGATGTCGACAGAGGTGGGAAAAGGTTCAACGGTCTTTGCATCTAAAGGCAGGATCAGTCTATTGTGCCGACCCTTATAGGGCCGTCAATGGCCTGACGGATCATTGCTTTCTTGAATTAGCCCGACGCTACCGGCGCGCGAAATATTTCCCGAATGCACGCCGAGGCGCGGGCCGGATTAGCTGCGGGAGCAGTTATTGTGAATCTCCTCTTCAAATCGCTGCCGGTCGCCTGCGCGGCCTTCGCGGCCGGGCTTGCTTCTCCGGCCTGCGCCGTCACCGAAATCCAGTGGTGGCATGCGATGTCCGGGCAGCTCGGGCGCCAGGTGGAAAAGCTCGCCGCGGATTTCAATGCCTCGCAATCCGATTACCGGATCGTGCCGACCTATAAGGGCAATTACGCCGAGACCGTCACCGCCGCGGTTTTCGCGTTTCGCTCGAAGAGTCAGCCGGCGATCGTTCAGGTCAGCGAGATCGTCACGGCCACCATGATCGCCGCGCGCGGCGCGATCTATCCCGTCCACGAATTGATGCGGGACGAACATGAGGCGTTTCCGCCTTCCGCCTACCTCCCCGCTATTGTCAGCTATTACGCCGACGCAAGCGGCAACCTGCTGTCCTTCCCGTTCAACGCCTCGACCCCGATCCTCTATTACAACAAGAACATGTTCCGCGATGCCGGGCTCGACCCGCAAGCCGCGCCAAAGACCTGGCCCGAACTGGGAATGGATGCGAAGCGGCTGCGCGAGTGGGGCGCGCCTTGCGGCTTCACCACCTCCTGGCCCTCCTGGATCAATGTCGAGAATTTCTCAGCCTTCCATAATCTGCCGATTGCGACCCGCGCCAACGGCTTCGGCGGCCTGGACGCGGTATTGATCTTCAACAACCCGCTTCTCGTGCGCCATATCGCGCAGCTTGCCGAATGGCAGAAAACCAAGGTGTTCGACTATGGCGGCCGCGCGCAATCGGCCGAGCCGCGTTTTCAGAGCGGTGAATGCGGCATCTTCCTGGGCTCTTCCGCAACGCGCGCCGACATCATCACCAATTCGAAGTTCGAGGTCGGCTACGGCATGCTGCCTTATTGGCCCGATGTCGAAGGCGCGCCGCAAAACACAATTATCGGGGGCGGTACCTTGTGGGTGCTGCGCGACCGCCCGCGCGAGGAATACAAGGGCGTCGCAAAGTTCTTTGCGTTTCTGTCGCAGCCCGAAGTGCAGGCCGCCTGGCACCAGAACACGGGTTATTTGCCGATCACCCGTGCCGCCTTCGAGCTCGCCCGCAACTCGGGCTTTTATGAGCGCAACCCGGGGGCGGCGATCTCGACGGAAGAGACCAGCTTGAAGCCGCCGACCGACAATTCGAAAGGCATCCGGCTCGGATCCTTCGTGCTGATCCGCGACGTGATCGAGGATGAGCTGGAACAGGCGTTCAGCGGAAAAAAATCGGCACAGGACGCACTCGATTCGGCGGTCGAGCGCGGCAATCGACTGCTCCGCCAGTTCGAACGCGCAAACCCGGATCGGTGAGGTTCGGGCCGAACAGGCGCACCTGAAATCATTCTGCTTATTTGGAGAGCAAAAACGCCGCTCCGTATGCAGCTTTGCGGGGCGCTCGGCTCCACGCGACCGAGTATTCGCCAATGAGATCAGATGTTTGGTCCCGGATCAGGCGGCGGGTGCGCTTGGCACGAAGCTTGCGATCGTTTGCTCCAAACCGGCTCTCGAACATTGGAGCACCATGAAGCATCGCGCCTTTCGCAAATCCGTCTTGGATTGGCCGCGGGTGCCAAGATCGACGCTTGAGGATTTTCGCTTTCCCTGGGGAGCTGGGGGAAGGGTGGGCGAGTATCGCAGTCGCGATACGCGTCCGGGTGGGGCATGTCTGGAGCGGCCCTGGCATGCCCCACCACGACCTGGCGCGCGCGATTTGAACCTGTGGCAAGCCCCCCCAGCATTCGCCTGGCATGAGCTATTTTGTCCTCTCCAATGCTTGGAGTGCCGTGCACGCGTTGCGCGATCGTGCCATTGTGATGCGCAGGGGACGAACCATCGAGCGGCAAGCGGCGAGCGCTGCCCGTGATGCGACGGTGCCATGGGCAAGCAGGAGAGGAGGAGAAACATGGCTGATCCGCTTGATGAGTATATCGACGCGGTCGCAAAGACGCTGGCGCTGCCCGTCGAGGAGGCCTGGCGACCCGCGGTCAAGGCCAATCTCGAAGTTTCGCTGAGATTGGCGCGAATGGTCGACGAGTTCGTACTGCCCGACGAGGCCGAGCCGGCCAGCATCTTCACCGCCTGATTCCGCGATGCCTGAAAACCTGAACCGACTTTCGGCCGCGCAGATCGCCAAGGCCGTTATCGAGCGCAAGACGACGGCGCTGGCCGCAACGGAAGCGGCGCTTGCGCGCATCAAGCAGCATGACCCGATCCTCAATTCCTTCACCGACGTCACGGCCGAGCGCGCGCTGGAGAGAGCGCGCGCGGTCGACGCCGCGATCCTTTCGGGCGAAAAAGTCGGCCCGCTGGCCGGCGTGCCCTTTGCGGTGAAGAATCTGTTCGACGTCAAAGGCCTTCCAACCCGTGCCGGCTCCAAGATAAATCGCGATCGCCCACCGGCGGCGCGCGATGCGACCTTGATCGAGCGGATGGAGGCCGCCGGCGCCGTGCTCGTCGGCGCGCTGAACATGGGCGAATACGCCTATGACTTCACCGGAGAGAATGTTCATGACGGCCCGTCGCGCAATCCGCACGATGTCACGCGGATGAGCGGCGGCTCCTCCGGCGGCTCGGGCAGCGCCGTGGGCGGCGCGCTGGTGCCGATCGCGCTCGGCTCCGACACCAACGGTTCGATCCGCGTGCCGTCCTCGTTCTGCGGAATTTTCGGGTTGAAGCCGACCTATGGCCGGCTGTCGCGGGCGCGCTCCTTTCCGTTTGTCGCGAGCCTCGACCATCTCGGTCCGCTTGCACGCAGCGTCACCGACCTCGCGCTCGCCTATGATGCGATGCAAGGACCTGATCCCGACGATGCGGCCTGCGTCGCGCGCGGAATCGAGCAGGTAGCACCGCTATTGTCGCAGGATATCGGCGATCTGCGCATCGCGCTGGCCGGCGGCTACTTCCAGAAGAACCTGTTTGCGGAGGCCGAGGAAGCGGTCGCCCGCGTTGCCAAAGCGCTGGGCGTCACGCGCACCGTCGAACTCCCCGAAGCGGCGCGCGCCCGGGCGGCGGCTTACGTGATCTCTACGGTCGAAGGCGCCTCGCTTCATCTCGATCGCTTGCGCAAACGCCCCGATGATTTCGACCCCGCGGTGCGCGACCGCCTGATCGCCGGCGCCATGGTGCCGGGATCGCTGGTCGACCGCGCGCAAAAATTCCGCCGCTGGTATCGCGCGCAAGTCGCCGAGCTGTTCAAAACCGTCGACGTCATCATTGCGCCGGCAACACCCTGCATCGCCTCAAAACTCGGCCAGGCGACCTTCGTGCTCGACGGCGTCGAACTGCCGGTGCGTGCCAATATCGGCATCCACACCCAGCCGATTTCGTTTATCGGGCTTCCGGTGGTCGCGGCGCCCATTCCGCTGGAGCCGATGCCGATCGGCGTGCAGATCATCGCGCCGCCCTGGCGCGAGGATATCGCGCTGCGCGTGGCTTTCGCGCTAGAGAAGAGTGGCGTCGCGCTGGCGCCGCAGCCAAGGGGATTCTGAAACGCATGGAAATCGATCTGCCTGAGGTCGTCGCGGAAGTGACGGCGCAATTCGAGCGTTATGAGAAGGCGCTGGTCAACAACGACGTCGGCGTGCTCGGCGAATTGTTCCGCAACGACCCGCGCACCCTGCGCTATGGCATCGGCGAGAACCTCTATGGCTATGGCGAGATCAACGCATTCCGCGCGGCGCGCTCGCCGGTCGGGCTGATGCGCAAGACCGCGAAGACGCTGATCACCACCTACGGCCGGGACACCGCGGTGGCCTCGACACTATTCTATCGTGACAGCGCGCCGGGGAAGGTGGGTCGGCAGATGCAGACCTGGATCCGCTTCCCGGAAGGCTGGAGAATCGTCGCGGCTCATGTCAGCATCATCGACGAACCGAAGGTTGCGACCATATGAGCCTTGACGATCTTCCGGCGGACAGTCCGCCACGTCCGAAAGCCGTGGGCGCGACGGTGGTCCGGCGCGTCGATCGCACGTCCGGCGTGGCCGAGAAGATCACTCGGGCAGAAGAGCTGCGCCTGCAGCTTGCGGACGAGATCGTCCGTGGCACCTTGCGGCCGGGCTCGCCGCTCGACGAAACCGAGCTTGCGCGGCGCTTCAACGTGTCGCGCACGCCGGTGCGCGAAGCGCTGCGCCAACTCGCAGCTAGCGGCCTGGTCGACGCGCGGGCCCATCGCGGCGCTGTGGTGGCGCGTCCCTCGATCCAACGTTTGACCGGGATGTTCGAAGCCATGGCGGAGCTGGAAGCGATCTGCGCGGGCCTCGCTGCCGAGCGCATGACGCCCACCGAGCGGCACAGTCTGGAAGCCGTTCACGAGGAATTGCGGGTCTTGAGCCATGCCGGCAACCCGGAGCGGTTTCACGAGGTCAATGAGCGCTTCCACAACGCGATCTATGCCGGCTCGCAAAACGCGTACATTGCCGAAATGACGCTCGCGACGCGGGTGCGGGTGCAGCCGTTCCGCCGCGCCCAGTTCCGCAATCTCGGACGGCTCGCCAAATCGCACGCCGAGCATGATCGTGTGGTCGTCGCGATCATGCGCGGCGACAAAGCGGGGGCCGCGGCCGCCATGCGCGCCCATATCGAGCTGGTCCGCGACGAATACGAGATCTACGCGGTGTCGGTGTAGCCTCCTTCTCCGCCGTTCTTTCGCATCATTCTTTCACGGTCACTCCGGGACGGTGCGAAGGGCCGAACCCGGAATCTCGAGATTCCGGGTAAGGCTTTGATCGATTACGAAAAGAAGAACGAAGCGGCCTGGCGCAAATCGGCATAGAGCGCTTGACCTCTCCCCGCAAGCGCGGGGCGAGGGAGCGTAGCCCTCGACTGGCTGCTCTATACCGCCGCCGCTTCCGCCATATACGCGCGCCAGCCGCCAAAGGCGGAGATATCGCGGGCGCCGTCGAGCGCGGCGGATTCGACGAGAAAGCCTTTTACATTGCGTCCGTCGGCGAGCCTGACCGTGCCGATCGAGAGCGGCGGCGGGACCGCGGCGACGAACTTGCCGAAGCCGGCGGCCGACAGCGACCAGATCTCCAGCTCGACGGCCGCGCCTGCGCCGGCTTCCACACGCAGCATGCCGGGCCGCGGCGGGACTGTGTCGAGTGCATAAAGCCTGTAGTCGGGCGCGGTGACGGCGGTCTCGACCAAGCGCGCGCTCAACGCCCTCAATTCTCCATTCAGTGCCATGCCTGACATGTGTGCGCCCGCCACCGAAATCTCGATGTCGTCGTGGGCCGCTGGCGCCGGCAATGGCGCAAGCGGCGGCTGCATCACGCCCCTGGCCCCGAGGGGGAGTAGGGTGTCGGCATGGAAGACGCGCCCGATGCCGGCAAGCAGCGCGTCGTGCCCGGCCGGCGCGAGCAGTGTAATGCCGAACGGTGCGCCGTCGGCCCTGAAGGAGGCCGGCACCGCGAGCGCGCAGAGATCGAGCAGATTGACAAAATTGGTGTAGGTGCCGAGCCGGCTGTTGAGCAGGACCGGATCGGCCAGCGCCTGCGCGGTCGAATAGACGGTTGGCATGGTCGGCAGCACCATCGCGTCGAAATCGGTAAGGATGCGCTCGGCGATCTTGCGCAGGCCCTGCAGTCGATACAACGCGGAAAACGTCTCGGCCGCGGTGAGCCGCGCGCCTGGCGCGACGATGTCCCGCGTCACCGGATGGATCGCATCAGGCGATGACGCCAGCAGATTGCGGATCGCGACATAGCGCTCGGCGACCCACGGCCCCTCATAAAGCAGCCGTGCCGTCTCGTAGAACGGCTCCATGTCGAATTCGACGATCCCGGCGCCGAGCGCGGTGAAGCGCCTCAGCGCCTGTCGATAGGCCGTCTCCTGCGCCTTGTCGCCAAAGAAGATCAATTGCCCTTCGCGCGGCACGCCGAGGCGGAGATTGGCGGGAATTGGCGTGATGTCACCGAGCGGCCGGTCGCGCGAGAACGGATCGGCGGGATCCGGGCCCGCCATCACCGCAAGCGCAGTGACCGCATCGTCGACGGTGAGCGAAAAGATCGAGACGCAGTCGAGTGTCCTGCAGGCCGGGATCACGCCGGCGGTCGAGATCATGCCGAGGCTCGGCTTCAAGCCGATAACATTGTTGAGCAGCGCCGGCACGCGGCCCGAGCCCGCGGTGTCGGTGCCGAGCGCAAGCGGCACCAGGCCCGCGGCGACGGCCACCGCCGATCCCGAGCTCGATCCGCCCGGCAAGAGATCGCCGCGCACCGGGTTCTTCGGAATGCCATAAGGCGAGCGCACGCCGACGAGCCCCGTGGCGAACTGATCGAGATTGGTCTTGCCGATGATGACGGCACCCGCCGCGCGCAGCCGCGTCACTGCGGTTGCGTCACGCGTCGGCGAATAGGAGAAGGCCGGGCAGGCGGCGGTGGTCGGCAGGCCCAGCACGTCGATATTGTCCTTCACCGCGACGGGCACGCCGTAGAGCGGCAGCTCCGCGGCATCCCTGCGGGCCATCAGGCGTTCGGCCTCGGCGATCGCCTCCTTCTCGTCGCGGAGCGAGATGAAGATCGCGGGATCGTCGTGCGCGCGGATACGGACAAAGCTGCGCGCGACCGTTTGCGCAGGCGTGAGGTTGCCGGTGCGATGCGCGGCGATGATCGCAGCAACGGTTTCGGTCACGCAACACTCCGAAAGAGGCCGGGCGGCATTGCCATCGCTCTCAGGTCCCGGACTAAAATGCCCTCCGACATGAAGCAAGGGATGTGCCATGTGTTCAATGGCGATCACCGGGGCGGCTGCGAAAATTGCGGCTTGGCCTCAGATGCTTGGCCAGCGTTTGCGGGACGCAACCGTCGCCTGGGCGTCACGCCGCAGCCCCTGCCATTGCTCAGTCTCCGAGCAGCTTTACGTCGTCACCTTGCTGCTGCCCTGAGTGATCAGACGCGCCGCGCGCTGGTCGCGGACGTAGATCCAGAGCCAGCTAAGCGCGACGGCGAGCCGGTGTCGCAGGCCGATCAGGAAGTAGATGTGCGCGACGCCCCAGATCCACCAGGCAATCGCGCCGCGCAGCTTGATGCGGCCGAAATCGATCACCGCAAGCCGCTTGCCGATCTGGGCGAGGCTGCCGGCATGTTTGTAGCGGAACGCCCCCATCTTGTCGCCGCGCAGGCGCGCCTTGATCAGTTCGGCAACGTAGCGTCCCTCCTGCTTGGCGGCGGGCGCGATGCCGGGCACCGGCTTGCCGTCCCATGCACTGATGGTCACGGTGTCGCCAATGGCGAAGATCTCGGGATGATCCGGCACCGTGAGGTCGGGCTCGACTTGCACCCGGCCGGCACGGTCGGCCGGCGCCCCCAGCCATTCGGCGGCGGGCGAGGCGCGCACGCCGGCCGCCCAGATGATGGTCTTGGCTTTCAATTGCTTGCCGCCATAGACCACGCCGTCGCGTGTGCATTCGGTCACGGGCTGGTTCAGCACCACCTCGACGCCGATGCGCTCCAGCGACGCTTTCGCATAGGTCGACAGGTCGTCGGCAAAGCCCGCGAGCACCCGCGGTCCCGCCTCGATCAGCACGACGCGCGCCTTGCGCGTATCGATATTGCGGAAATCCCCGGGCAGCGTGTGCTGCGCGAGTTCGGCGATGGTGCCGGCAAGTTCGACACCGGTCGGGCCGCCGCCGACGATCACGAAGGTCAGGCGTGCCGCGCGCCGCTCCGGATCCGTTTCGCGTTCGGCGCGCTCGAACGCCACCAGGATGCGGCGTCGGATCGTGGTGGCGTCCTCCAGCGTTTTCAGGCCGGGCGCATAGGTCTCCCATTCGTCATGGCCGAAATAGGCGTGGCGCGCGCCGGTGGCGAGGACGAGGGTGTCGTACGGCACAGCGGCGCCGTCCTCGAGCAGCACGCGGCGGTTGGCCGCATCCACGCCGCTGACGGTAGCGAACAATGTCGTGACCTCACGCCGCTCGTGCATGAGATAGCGTATCGGCCAGGCGATGTCCGACGTCGCGAGGGAGGCGGTGGCGACCTGGTACAGCAGCGGCTGAAACAGATGGTGGTTGCGGCGGTCGATCATGGTGATCGCCACGGGCGCGCCCTTGAGCCGATAGGCCGTCTCCAGCCCGCCAAAACCGGCGCCGACGATGACCACCCTATGCGGATTTTGCAGTGTCGCTGTCATGGCGGTGGCCTTTAATCTGGAATCTGGGAGTTGCTGACTGCCTTTTATTTAAGGACGCGCCGCCGCCTTCGGTCCATGCCGGTTTTGCGAATTCACCCGACGAACCCGAGGGAACATCGCCTCGCCCGCGGTGCTGCATCGCACCGCAACTAGCACTATAATTCTTGCCACGGCCCGCGAGCACGAATTATGGTGCAGGCGGTGCTGAGCCGAAGGTGTTACGGAAGACCTTCGCTTGGTGCTTGCTGCCGGGGCGAGATTTCGCGCACAAAACAACAAGGGATCCGCCAGCCAGCGGCAGACTGCCGCTCGCGACCAGGTGGGGCCGGTGGTAGCTTGAGGTCGATAGAGGGAGGGGAAATCACCATGAAAACGGCATTTTGGCTGGCGGGCGCGGCCGCGCTGGCGCTCGCAGGCCCGGCGTTCGCACGCGATACGATCAAGATCGGCTTCGTCTCGACGTTCAGCGGTCCGACCGCCGTGATCGGCAACGACATGCGCAATTCCTTCGAGCTCGCACTCGATCATCTGGGACGCAAGATGGCCGGCAAGCCGGTCGAAGTGATCTACGAGGACGACCAGCAGAAGCCGGATGTCGGCAAGCAGAAGACGGAAAAGCTGGTGCAGTCCGATAAGGTCGACTTCATCGCCGGCTACATCTGGTCGAACGTGCTGCTCGCCTCGCTGAAGAGCGCGGTCGACTCGCAGACCTTCCTGATCTCGGCCAACGCCGGGCCCTCGCAGCTCGCCGGCGAATTGTGTTCGCCTTATGTGTTCTCGACCTCCTGGCAGAACGACCAGACGCCTGCGGCCATGGGCCTCTACATGAATCAGAAGGGCGTGAAATCGGTATTCCTGATCGGCCCGAATTACGCCGCCGGCAAGGACATGCTCGCCGGCGTGAAGAGCACCTTCAAAGGCGAGGTGGTGGGCGAGGAGTATACGGTGTGGCCGAGCCAGCTCGACTTCTCCGCCGAACTCACCAAGGCGCGCAATTCCGGCGCTCAGGCGATCTTCGTGTTCTATCCCGGCGCTGCCGGCGTGCAATTCCTCAATCAATATGCCCAGGCCGGCCTCAAGCAGCAGATGCCGCTCTACACCGCCTTCACCATCGACGAATTGTCGCTGCCGCTGCAGAAGGACAACGCGTTAGGGGTGCCGGGCGCGCAGGAATGGGTCAACGACCTGCCCAATGAGCAGAACAAGCGCTTCGTCGAGGACTATCGCAAGAAATATCCGAACCTGCGCCCGACCTATTACGGCGCGCAGGCCTATGACGCGGCGCAACTCATCAACAGCGCGGTGGTCGCGGTGAACGGCGACACCTCCAAGAAGGACGCCATGAAGGCGGAGATGGAGAAGGCGAACTTCAAGTCGCTGCGCGGCTCCTTCAAATACGGCAACAATCACATCCCGATCCAGAATTTCTATCTGCAGGACGTGGTCAAGGACGCCAATGGCGAATTGTCACTGAAAACGGTTGCCACCATTGTCAAGGACGACCAGGACCGCTTCCATGACAAGTGTCCGATGAAGTGAGCACGGATCTTGCTTATGGCAGCAGCGACGCCTTTTGAGCGCCGCCTCCTTTGCAAGATCGTGATCGCTTTTGATTCAATCGGTCCGCCCGCGTGCTCGATTCACCTCGCCCCGCTTGTGGGGAGAGGTCGAAGCCGAAGGCCTCGGGTGAGGGGGACTCTCCGCGAGCTCAGTGCGTGGAGAATCCCCTCACCCCGACCCTCTCAGCGCGAGCTTTGCTCGTCGCGGCCCCGCAAGCGGGGCGGGGGAGCGCGCCGACCGCGCCGATAGTGCGATCTAATCTCATCACGCTCCAGGTAGTTTTCCATCCTCATGCTGCTGCTCGTCGAACAGATCCTGAATGGCCTGCAGTTCGGCCTCTTGCTCTTCCTGCTTGCGGCCGGATTGACGCTGGTGTTCGGCATCATGGATCTCGTCAATCTCGCCCATGGCTCGCTCTATATGATGGGCGCCTATTTTGCCGCGACCTTCGTCGCCTGGACCGGCAGTTTCGTGCTCGGTGCCGTGCTTGCGCTCGGCGCGACGCTCTTGCTTGGTATGGCGCTGGAATTTACCGCGCTTCGCCATCTCTATGGCCGCGATCATCTCGACCATGTGCTCGCAACCTTCGGACTGATCTTGTTCTTCAACGAGGCGGTGCGGCTGATCTGGGGTCCGGCGGGGCTGGCGCTGCCGCTGCCGCCCTGGCTTTCCGTGCCGGTGCAGATCCTGCCCGGCATCTATTATCCCGCCTATCGTCTGGCCATCATCGTCGTCGCGCTCCTGGTGGCGCTGCTGCTTTATCTCGGTGTGATGCGCACCCGCATCGGCATGCTGGTCCGCGCCGGCGCGTCCAATCGTGAGATGATCGGCGCGCTCGGCATCAACATCAAGCTGCTCTACACGCTGGTGTTCGGCTTGGGTGCGGCGCTTGCCGGCCTCGCAGGACTGATGCAGGCGCCAATTCTCACCGTGCAGATCGGCATGGGCGAGAACATCCTGATTCTCGCCTTCGTGGTCATCGTGATCGGCGGCATCGGCTCGATCCGCGGCGCGTTTCTGGCCGCGATCTTCGTTGGCCTGATCGATACGCTGGGGCGCGCCTTTCTGCCCAACCTGTTGCGCCAGGTGTTGAGCTCGGCCGCCGCGTCCACGGCCGCGCCGGCGCTATCCTCGATGCTGATCTATCTGTTGATGGCGATCGTGCTGGTCGTGCGGCCGGAGGGGCTGTTCCCAGCCAGCCGCCGATGAAATCTGCCTTCAACGTCCGTCACCTTGTCTCGGTCCTGCTGGTCGCGGGACTCTTGCTGCTGCCGCTCTATTCGCACCTGACCGGCAACGTCTTCGTGCTGACGCTGTTCACCCGCATCGTGATCCTGGCGCTGGCGGCGGCGAGCCTCAATCTGATCATGGGCTATGGCGGCATGATGAGCTTTGGTCATGCCGCCTATCTCGGCATTGGCGGTTATGCCGTGGGCATTCTGGCGCAGGAGGGCATCGGCTCCGGCTTCGTGCAGTTTCCGGTGGCGCTCGCCGTCTCGGCCTTCTACGCCCTCGTCATCGGCGCGCTATCCTTGCGAACCCGCGGCGTCTATTTCATCATGATCACGCTCGCCTTTGCGCAGATGGCCTATTACGTCGCCTCAGGTCTTGCGCGTTACGGCGGCGACGATGGTCTCACCATCTACAAGCGGAGCGATTTTGCCGGCCTGATCAATCCAGGCAATCGCGTGCAGTTCTATTATCTCTGTCTCGCTTGTCTGCTCGTTGTGGTGTTTCTGATCTGGCGTATCGTCAATTCGCGCTTTGGGCTCGTCGTGCAGGGCTTGCGCTCCAACGAGCAGCGCATGCAGGCGATCGGCTTTCCCGGCACGCGCTACCGCCTGGTCTGCTTCGTCATCGCCGGAACCATGTGCGGGCTAGCCGGCGCGCTGCTCGCCAACAACACCGATTTCGTCAGCCCCGCCGTGATGTACTGGACCCGCTCGGGCGATCTCATGGTGATGGTAATCCTGGGCGGCATGGGCACGCTGTTCGGCCCCGTGATCGGCGCGGTGGCCTATCTCGTGCTGGAGGAGTTGCTGTCGCAGGTCACCGAATATTGGGCGCTGATCATGGGGCCGCTCTTGCTGTTGATCGTGCTGTTCGGCCGAGGCGGCATCATGGGCCTGCTCGGGAGGCTTTCTCGTGGCTGAACCTTTGCTCCGGGTGGAAAAACTCGTGCGGCGGTTCGGCGGCATCATCGCCACCGACCACGTCACGCTGGAAGTTCCGCGCGGCGAATTGCATGCGATCATCGGCCCGAACGGCGCCGGCAAGACCACGCTGATCGGCCAGCTCACCGGGCACCTGATGCCGCATTCGGGCAGCATCCATCTTGCGGGTCGCGACATTTCACGATTGCCCGCCTATCGCCGCAGCGCGCTGGGGCTCGCGCGCTCGTTCCAGATCACCTGCCTGCTTGCCGATTTCACCGCCGCCGATAACGTCGCGCTCGCCGCGCAAGCGCGCGCCGGCCACTCGTTCCGCTTCTTCGGCGATGCGCGCAAGGAGCGTGGCTTGCGGGAGGCCGCGATGAGCGCGCTGGAGCGCGTGGGCCTTGCGGATCGCGCCGGTGTGGTGGTGTCGCGCCTGAGCCATGGCGAGCAGCGCGAGCTCGAGCTTGCGGTGGCGCTCGCCACAAAACCGCAATTGCTGCTCCTGGACGAGCCGATGGCCGGGCTCGGCATCACCGAATCCGCCCGCATGGTGCGGCTGCTCTCGGATCTGCGGAAAGAGGTCACGATCGTTCTAGTCGAGCATGACATGGAAGCGGTGTTCGCGCTGGCCGACCGCATTTCGGTTCTGGTCTATGGCCGCGTGATCGCATCGGGCACGCCCGATGCGATCCGGCAGAACGAAGAGGTCAAGCGCGCCTATCTCGGCGATCAGCATGTGGTGGTCCGTCATGGCTGATGCCGCGCCGCTGCTCGAAATCGACTCGATCGAGACCTGTTACGGCTTGAGCCAGGTGCTGTTCGGCTTGTCGCTGTTCATCCGGCGCGGTGAGATGGTGTCGCTGATGGGCCGCAACGGCATGGGCAAGACCACCACCATCCGCTCGATCATGGGCCTGACGCCCGCGCGCGCGGGCGCGATCCGCTTTGGCGGCACCGAGGTCCGCAGCTTGCCGTCCTACAGGATTGCAAAGCTCGGTATCGGCCTCGTGCCCGAGGGGCGCCAGATCTTCCCCAACCTTACGGTGCGTGAAAACCTGGTCGCTGCGGCCGCCAATCGGCTGGGTAGCCCAGATCCCTGGACGCTTGAGAAGATCCACGCGCTGTTTCCGCGCCTCGCCGAGCGTGGTTCCAACATGGGCAACCAGCTCTCCGGCGGCGAGCAGCAGATGCTCGCCATCGGCCGCGCGCTGATGACCAATCCGCATCTGCTGATCCTGGACGAGGCAACGGAGGGGCTGGCGCCGCTGATCCGGGAGGAAATCTGGAACTGCCTGTCGATGTTGAAAGCGCGCGGGCAGTCGATCCTGGTAATCGACAAGAACGTCGAGCACCTCAGTCGCATTTGCGACCGCCACTACATCATCGAGCGTGGTCGCACGGTGTGGAGCGGCACCTCGGCGCAACTCACCGCCGAGCCCGGCCTACAGCATCGCTATTTGGGCATTTGAAGCCGCTGCCTGCCTCGCCGCAACGGGAAGAAGCGGAGCGCAGAAAATGTCCGTGTGTGCCCGAACATCGACCGCTCTCCCCTTTTCAAAGCCAGCTTGCCTCGGCTAAGATCGCAATGCGGCGGCAGGGTGGCCGCGGAATGCAACATTCGGCGGCGAATGCGCTGGGTTCGGGATAATATCAGGCATGGTTCCTGGCTTGCGCTGGTCGCGCTTGCCATCAACTTTGCTTTGTCCTTCGGCCATGTTCACGCCATCGCCGGACGAGCTTCGCGCGGCGTCATCGTCGCGGCGCTCGCCTTGCCCGAACAGGGCAAGACGCAAGGCCACCCCGACGAGGGCCAAGCGGACTATCTCTGTCCGATCTGCATCGCGACCAGCGCGATCGCCAACGCGCTCGCATCCTCGCCACCTGCCATCCTGCTGCAACTGACCGCGACGGCAGTCGATCGCACGATCGAACCCGCCCGCTTTGTCGTAGAGCCGCAGCGCGCGGCCTTTCAATCGCGCGGCCCACCCATTTCCTGACGTCGCCGCTTCGTTTCCTGCTCTAGCACTGCGTGCTGGGCCACGCTGCTGGCAGCGGGGGCGAAGTTCCGTTCGTGCATATGGGTCCTGGCGCATTTGACGACGCTGGACCCGCTGAATTGGGGTCAGGAATCTCTTATGGGTCTCTCGTCTACGCATCTGCGCCGCAACGCTCTTGTTTCGGTGTCATCATTGGCCTTGCTCGCTGCCATGGGGACGGCAGCGCTGGCCCAAAACGACAACTCGTCTCAACCGCCGCCGACCGCCGCGACACCGCAGGCGCCGGCTGCCACGCCCGCGCCGTCAACCGAAGCGCCGCAGCAGAATGCGGCCCCCGCGCCGGCGCAAACGCCCACGCCTGCCGCGCCGCGGCAGGCCGGCCGAGGCAATGTGCTGCCGGAAACGCGTGTCGCCGCTCCGGTGGAGCGGCGCCGTCCGCGCACCACGCCGCCGCCCCGGGTGGTCGCCACCCGACCTCCGGCGCCGGCTCCCGCGCCGACGCAAGCGCAGGTGGTGATGCAGCAGAACCAGGCATTGGATTCCGGGCGCCAGACCATCTATGCGCCGGTCGGAACCGCACCCTACCGGATGAGCGAGCAGCAGATTGAAGCGCTGCCGCAGGGCGAGAACACCTCGCTCGATCGCGTGCTGTTGCAGACGCCGGGTGTGACCCAGGATTCGGCCGCGAGCGGCGATTTCCACATCCGCAACGAGCACGGCAATGTGCAGTACCGTATCAACGGCATCATGCTGCCCGATGGCGTCGGCGCCTTCGGCCAGATTCTTGACACCGGCATCATCGGCAGCCTCGCGCTGATCACCGGTGCGCTGCCGGCGCAGTACGGTCTGCGCACTGCGGGCGTCGTCGATATCCAGACTAAGGCGAGCGCCTTCGATAACACCGGCAAGGTCAGTGTGTATGGCGGCAGCCACGACACCATTACGCCCTATGCCGAGTGGGGCGGAACAGTCGGCAATACGCAGTATTTCGTTTCAGGCCGCTATTTCGGCAGCAATCTCGGTCTGGAAAACCCGACGCCCTCCAATAACGCGATCCACGATCACACCGATCAGGGCAAGGGTTTTGCGTATGTCTCGACCGTGATCGACCCGACGCTGCGGCTGACCTACATCGGTGCCGCGGCCTACAGCCAGTTCCAGATTCCGAACAATCCGGGGCAGACGCCGAACTTCACGGCTTTCGGCGTCTCGGATTTCAACTCGGCCAATCTCGACGAGAATCAGCGCGAGTTCAATCAGTTCAATGTGCTGGCGCTGCAATATTCCAACAACGGATTGGACGTGCAGGCGTCCTATTTCAATCGCCTCAGCACGCTGCATTTCATGCCCGACGTGATCGGCGATCTCGTCTTCAACGGCGTAGCCTCCGACGTCTATCGCCGCAGCCTCACCAACGGCATCCAGACCGATGCGTCCTATCGGCTGACGGATGCCCACACGCTCCATGCAGGGTTCACGGTCAGCACCGAGAATGCGCTGGTGACCAATTCCTCGGTTCTGCTGCCGCTGGATGCCACGGGTTCGCCGATCGATGCGCCATTCAATGTGGTCGACCAGAGCGCCAAGACCGGCTTCCTGTTCGGCACCTATATCGCCGACGAATGGAAGATCACGAACCAGGTCACCCTGAACTACGGGCTACGCTTCGACCAGATGATGCAGTACACCAAAGCCAACCAGTTCAGCCCGCGCGTCAGCGTGACCTACACGCCGTGGGACGGCACCGTCTTCCACGCCGGCTACGCCCGCTATTTCACCCCGCCGCAGCTCGTGCTGGCGGCGCCGACCAATCTGGCGCTGGTGCAGAACACCACGCAGCAGCCGGAGGTCAATCAGGCCGATCCGGTGCTCCCCGAGCGCTCCCACGTCTTCGATGTCGGCGTCACGCAGAAGCTGCTGCCCGGCCTCGAGGTCGGCGTGGATGGCTACTACAAGATCGCCAGGGACCTTCTGGACGATGGCCAGTTCGGCGCGGCCTATGTGCTGACCGCGTTCAACTATGAGAAGGGCAACAATTACGGCGTCGAGCTGACGGCAAAATACACCGACGGCCACTTCACCGCCTACAACAACTTCGCCTATGCCCGCCAGATCGCGACCAATGTGGTCTCCAATCAGTTCCTGTTCGGCGCGGACGAATTGGCCTATATCGCGACGCACTATATCTATACCGATCACTCGCAATGGATCTCGGGATCGGCAGGCGCATCCTATAAATGGGATGACGGAACCCGCGTCTCGGTGGACCTGCTCTACGGCAGCGGTTTGCGAAGCGGCTTTGCTAATACGGACAGCGTGCCCTGGTATTCCCAGGTCAATCTCGGCATTTCGCACGAGTTCAAATGGCTCAACGACACGAAGCCGACAACTTTGCGGTTTGACGTCGTCAACCTGTTCGACACAAGCTATGTCATCCGGGATGGATCAGGCATCGGCGTGTTCGCCCCGCAATATGGGCCGCGGCGGGGATTTTTCTTCGGTATTTCACAAAAGCTTTGAGTGGGGGCAATGCAAACGACAACGGAAAAACGAGAGGCAGATGCATTACCCTTCTCCTGAACTGCCGGCGGCTTCACGAAAGTTCGCCCGCATCGTCACGCTGATCATCGCGAGCGTCGCACCGCTCGCGATGTCGAGCGCCGCGCTGGCGCAAGGTGACGCCGCAAATCCCCTGCTGCCGCGGAATCTCTCGCCGTGGGGCATGTTCCTGAACGCGGACATCGTGGTGAAGGCGGTCATGATCGGGCTCGCCATCGCCTCGCTCGCGACCTGGACGATCTGGCTCGCCAAGAGCATCGAACTGCGCGTTGCAAAAAGCCGCGCGCGGCGGCGGATGAAGATGCTGGAAAGCGGCCGGCATCTGGCCGATGCCGTTCACGCGTGCAAGGGCGAGCGCGACGCGGTGGCCCAGTTGATCCTTTCGGTCGCCAAGGAAGCCGAACTCTCCGACGGCATCATCGATGACGGCTTTAAGGAGCGCGTCGCCTTGCGCCTCGAGCGCGTGGAGGCGGCGATGGTCCGGCAGGTCTCCCACGGCATCGGGATCCTCGCCACGATCGGCGCCACCGCGCCGTTCGTCGGCCTGTTCGGCACCGTGTGGGGGATCATGAATTCCTTCATCGGCATCTCGGAAGCCCACACCACCAATCTTGCGGTGGTGGCGCCCGGCATCGCCGAAGCCCTGCTGACCACGGCCATCGGGCTCGTCGCCGCGATTCCCGCGGTCGTGATCTACAACCATCTCGCCCGCGTCATCAGCGGCTACAAGACGCTGCTGACCGATGCTTCCGCACAGCTCCTGTTGATGATCAGCCGCGGCTATCGGATGACAGCGGCGACGCTGCCGCGGGCGGCGGAGTAGGGCCATGGCGCTGCGACTTGGTTCATCTTCGGGCGACGATTTCGAGGTCCAGCACGAGATCAACGTCACCCCGTTCATCGACGTCATCCTGGTGCTGCTCATCATCTTCATGGTGGCGGCGCCGCTTGCCACCGTCGATATCGGGGTCAATCTGCCGGCGAGCACCGCGCCCGAGCAGCCGCGCCCCGACAAGCCCGTGTTCGTCACCATCAAGCCGGACGCGACCATCGCGATCGGCGAAACGACCGTCACACGCGAGGAATTGGCGGGCGCGCTGGATACCGCAACCAACAGCCACAAGGATGAAACGATCTTCATCCGCGCCGACAAGGCGCTGAGCTATGGCGATCTGATGGGCGTGATGAACGTTCTGCGCGACAACGGCTATCTCAAGCTCGCCCTGGTCGGGCTGGAAGCACCGGCGACGAAACCATGAATGCGTTCGCGCTGCATATTCCGGAACGGCCCGGCTTTTCCCGCTGGATACTCGCCGCGATGGTGATTATCGCCGCGCATGCGGGGATCATCGCGTCGATTGCGCTGTGGTACGTGCACCAAGCGCCGGAACCGAATATCCTTCCGGCCATTGCCGTGTCGCTCGCGCCGGTCGACGCGAGTTCGCCCGAGATCCAGGACCAGGACATCGCGGTCGGTCCGACCATGCAGCAAGCCGAGGAGCAGCCGAAGGAGCAGCCCAAGGTCGAGGATAAGCCGATCGAGCCGGTGGTGCAGCCGCCGCCACCGCAACAGCAGGCCGAGGTCACGCTGCCGACCGAACAGCCCAAGGAAGTTGAAAAGCCGAAGCAGGAATATACACCGCCCGCACCGGAGACGCGGGCGCCACCGAAGACCGAACATATGGGGCAGTTCAGTCAGGCCGCATCGAACAAGTACAACGCCCTGGTATTTGGCCATCTACAGCGCTTCAAGCGCTATCCGGCAGCGGCGCACGGCGCCGCCGGTACCGCGGTGGTGCGCTTCGTGCTGGATCGGAGTGGCCAAGTGCTGAGGAGCGAGGTGACGAAATCATCCGGCAGCAGCGTGCTGGATCAGGAGGCCATCGCCATTCTGCATCGCGCCAGTCCCTTCCCGGCATTTCCCGCTGCCAAGCCGGGCGAGCAGGACGTCTACATCGCGCCGGTGAATTTCGGGCGGTAGAGCCGGGCTGCTTTGGACGGAAGCGGGCGTTCATCCCAGACCCTTATTCTGAGGCGCGAGATCCAGACCAGCGCCAAATCGGCCGAGTGCCTCAGAACATCTCAAAATACTCACGATGCTCCCAGTCGGACACTTCCGCCTGGTAGCGCTCGATCTCCGCGTTCTTGATGTGGACGTAATAGTCCACGAACTCCGCGCCGAATGCGTTGCGGAAGAAGCTGTCCTCCTGCAGCGCGAACACTGCCTCGCGCAGCGATTTCGGCAAGAACTCCGCCTTGGCCTCGTAGGGCGTATCGGCGGAGGGAGGCGGAGTGAGCTTGCGGTCGACGCCGTCGAGGGCTGCGAGGATCTGCGAGGCCATGTAGAGATAGGGGTTGGCGGCCGGCTCGCCAATCCGGTTCTCCAGCCGCGTCGCGGTATCGCCGGGCCCACCGAGCACGCGGATCATCACCCCGCGATTGTCGCGGCCCCAGATCGCGCGATCCGGCGCCAGCGAGTAGGAGCGGTAGCGCTTGTAGCCGTTGATGGTCGGCGTCGAGAACACGGCTGAAGCCCGCGCATGCTGCAACAACCCCGCGAGATAGTACCGGCCGAACACGGACAGCGGCTCGCCGTCTTCCTTGGCCATGAAAATGTTCTCGCCGCTGCCGGTTGCTGCGATCGACTGGTGCAGGTGCCAACCGGAAGCGAACACATTCGGCAGCTTGGGCCGGCACATGAAGGTGGCGTGATAGCCATGGCGGCGCGCGATCTGTTTCACGGCCGAGCGGAACAGCACCATGTTGTCCGCGGGCGCGAGCCCCTTTCTCGGCGCGAAGGTGAACTCGCACTGGCTCGGGCCGAACTCGACCTCCACCGAGCGCAGCGGCAGGCCAAGCGCCATGACATCGCGCCGGATGATCTCAAGAGCCGGCTCCATCAGGTCATAACGCTGCTCGGTGAGATACTGATAGCCCTGCGAGAGCAGGCTGACGGACGGTGGCTGCCCCGGTTGACCGGCGTCCTCGGGCGCCATGCGCGCGTCCTCGAGCTTGAAGAGGTGAAATTCGACCTCCAGTCCCGCGACAAAATCGTAGCCGCGCGTACCCAACTGGTCGAGCACCCCGCGAAAGAGCTGGCGCGTCGCAAACGGAACCGGCCGCCCGTCGGCGAAATAGATGTCGCACAGCAGCCAGCCCGTGGCCGGCGCCCATGGCAGCACGCGAAATGTCGTGGGGTCGGGCACCATCAAGATATCGGCGGCGCCTTCCATCTCCTTCATGCCGAAGCCGCCGCCTGATGTGAACACCGGAAACACCGTGCGGTGCGACGTATCCTTCGCCAGCATGGTGGTGGTGATGCTGCAGCCGCTTTCCAGCGAGCCAAGCGCTTCCGCCGCGACCAGCGTCTTGCCACGCAGGATGCCGTGCTGGTCGGGAAAGGAGAGGCGGATGGTCTCTAACTTTTGCTCCTCGACGACACGGCGCAAGCGCTTCGCCGCTTCCTGCTGCTCGTCCGACCAGAGCGCGTGCCGCGCGACGAAAGTCACTCCGTTACTCCTTTGGTGGTTGATGCGAAGCAATGAATGCCGCCACGCATGCCGTCATTGCATTGCGAGGAGCAAAGCGACGAAGTAACCCAGAATTTCTCCGCGGATGGATTTCTGGATTGCTTCGCTTCGCTCGCAATTGACGGGGGAGGCATTTTCACTCCGCCGCCGAGAGGTGAACCTTCGCCGCGATCTCCTCCGGCACCGGCGCCACCCATGGCGCGCCGCGGCGCCGTTTCACATCGACTTCCATCCAGAACGTCTCCCAGCCCTGGGTCGGCCCGATGCCGTCCATGGTCGCAGGCCCCTGGATGCTACGCGCGTTGCTCGCGTCCAGGAACAGCATCGGCGGCTCGCCGGAGGCGACCTTTTCGATCTCCTGCCGCAGCAGGCGGCGATATTGCACGATCGCCTTATCGCTCTGGCCGAGATGCTCCTTGGTGCGGTCCTGGATCGGTCCCATCGATTCCACCGCCCACTGGTCGTGCACGTTGATGTCGGCGCCCATGCCGGTATAGGTCGAACGCAACTGCTCCTGCGCATCGAAGCCGTAGTCGTTCGACTTGTTCTTGCGCGATTTGTAGTCCGGCAGCTCATAAAGTTCGAGCCGCTGCTCGCGCATCTTCTTCTTGTCGACCGGCGTCGTGTAGGAGGTGAAGATCGCATACCAGTAGCAGTTCTCGTCATCGATCGGCACGTGCCACTGCGTGATCGTCATCTCCGTGCTCATGGGAATGACGAAGCCATGCGGGAAAAGCTGGTTGGTGACGCGCACATGCGTGCGCTCTGCATCGAGCTCGCGCAGCGCGATCAGGCGCAGACCGTATTCGGTCTGTTCGACATTGATGATCGGACGATCATATTCGCGCAGGATCTTTGTCATCGGCATGTCGCTGCCGGCGGATGCGCCGCGGAATTGCTTGCCGTAAGCGGTCGAGGTGTCCTCGTCCTCGAAGAAGCGGTGTAGATAGGAGGC
Organism: Bradyrhizobium sp. ARR65; assembly: GCF_000472385.1. Classification (GTDB taxonomy): domain Bacteria; phylum Pseudomonadota; class Alphaproteobacteria; order Rhizobiales; family Xanthobacteraceae; genus Bradyrhizobium. Next base: position 21,651 of record NZ_AWZU01000015.1, on the reverse strand, counting down.
GTGGCTCGGATCGATGCCGACTTCCAGCGCCTGCAGCCAATTGCAGTTCATATGGCCCTTGAACGCGAAGGTGTGGCTCTCGGGCGCGACGAAGCAGTCGATCTCGGCAAAGGCCGGCGGTTCACCTTCGCCGAGATAAGCCCAGAGAATGCCGCTCTTCTCCACCACGGCATAAGCGCGCTGCCTGATGTTCCTGCAGAGATTGGAGCCCTTCGGCTCGGCCGGCGTTTCCAGGCATTGGCCTGACACATCGAACAGCCAGCCATGGAACGCGCAGCGCAAGCCGCCGTGCTCGAGCCGGCCGAAGGCGAGATCGGCGCCGCGATGGGCACAATGGCGCTCGATCAGGCCGTAGCGGCCGTGCTCGTCGCGAAACAGCACCAGGTTTTCGCCGAGCAGTTTGACCGGGCGTACGGGGCGCGCGCCCTGCAGTTCGTCCACCAAGGCCGCCGGTTGCCAGTACTTCCGCATCAGTCTGCCACAGGGGTCTTTTGGCCCGATGCGGGTGATCAGGTCGTTCTGCTCCTGGCTCATCATGGCGCGTCACCTCTCACGGCTTGGCGGGCTTATAGTTCGTTTTGTTCGCCTATTGAACGAATGGTCAAATTATGCCATGAATCTGAAGGGCAGCAAGCTCTTTTTGGCAGCACGGAGAGATCGAGAATCATGCCGAAGCTGAAGCGCGAGAGCCGGGAGGAGCGCGCCACCGACTTTGTCGAGAGTCTGGATCGTGGCCTGCGCCTGCTGCAGGGCTTTGCCGCTTCACGTGAGCCGATGACCTTGAGCGATCTTGCCCGCTCCGCCGAACTGCCGCGCGCCACCGCCCGCCGCATTCTCTTCACGCTGGAGCGCGGCGGCTATGTCGCCTCCGACGGCAAGCTCTTCACGCTGACGCCGCATGTCCTGACCTTGGCCGCCTCGTATTTGCGCTCCAGCCAGCTCGCGACCGTGTTGCAGCCGGTGCTAGACCGCGTCGCGAGCAGCGCGCAGGAGATCAGCTCGCTCGCCGTGCTCGATCGTAATGAGGTCGTGTTCATCGCGCGCTCGAGCCCGACGCGGGTGTTTTCCGGCGGCATCGATATCGGCTATCGCCTGCCGGCGTTCTGCACTTCAGTGGGGCGCGCGATGCTCGGCCAGTTCGGCGACGATGAACTCGCCGCCAAGCTCCGCGCAATGCCGCGCCAGGTGATGACGCCGCAGACCGTCACTGATCCCGATCGCGTGCTGGCGTCGATCATCAGGGACCGCGCGCAAGGTTATTCGCTAGTCGACCGCGAGGCCGAGCCGCATTTCCGCTCGATCTCGGTCCCCGTGCGCCGCTACGACAACGTCATCATCGCCGCGATCAACATCGGCGCGCATGTCGATCGTATCTCGACCAACGAGATGATCGAGCGTTTCCTGCCGCTGCTGCGCGAAGGCGCGGAGTCGGTGCGCTCGCAGTTGTTGTGATGCAAGCGCAGCATTCTGCTACACCGCAACCGTTTGCAGCCCGAACGCGCGGGCCTGGTTCTGCAGCACGGGACGTACGGTGTCGATCAGCTTCGCCGCCGCGGCGTCGACGGAGAGCCCTGCGGTGTCGACCACGGCGGCGGCGCGCGCGTAGAGCGGCTCGCGGCTCCGCAAGATGTTGCGCAACTCCGCCATGGCCGAGCGATCGTCGGCCATGGGGCGCAGATCACCCTGCTTGCGCACGCGGCCCATATGCTCTTCCGGCTCGGCCTTCAGCCAGACCGTGTAGAAGGACGACAGGATGAGGTCGAACGTCAGGGGCTCCGAAACGATGCCGCCGCCGGTCGCCAGCACCATCGGCTCGCCGCGCGCGAGCAGGTGCTGAAGCGCGGTCTGCTCCAGGCGTCGAAAGCCTTCCTGGCCGTAGAGCGCGATGATCTCGGCCACCGACAGGCCGTTCTCGCGCTCGATCTCCTTGTTCAGCTCGACAAAATTCCAGCCGATCTTTTTTGCGAGCATCCTGCCGAGGGTCGATTTACCGGCGCCGCGCAGGCCGATCAGTGCGATGCCGGAGAATGACGGCCGGTGCGCCGCGCCGCTGCCGCCGGTGAGCACGTCCTTCGCCTGTGCGATTTGGCCCGGCGAAGCTTTGCGCAGGAGATCGCGGATCACCTGCCAGTCCGGCGCCGGATCGGCCGAGGGAATCAGGTCCTCCAAATGCGCGCCCATGGCGTTGGAAACGCGGCGCAACAGCACGATCGAGACATTGCCCTTGCCGCTTTCAAGCTGGGCGATATAGCGCTCCGAAATTCCTGAAACCTTGGCGAGCACCTTGCGCGACATCCCGCGCAGCGCGCGCATGGTGCGCACGCGCTGACCGAGCTGTTCGAGGAAGGCTTTCTCCGGATCGGATTCGTCACTCATCGTCGGACTGGGACCGCAACTCAGGAAGGATAGTGCCGATAAGGATTGACAGCAAGCGCGGCGGGTGGCTTTCTCTATGCATTATAATTCAAGGCCGGGGAGGGACGTCATGGCACGCTTGGCCGCCTCAGAACACGACACCAGCTCTGGGTCTAGTTCGTCTGATTCGAACGGTTCCTACAATGCAGTGAGTTTTTTGCTCGACCGCAACGTCGAGCAAGGGCGCGGCAACAAGCTCGCCTATACCGACACCATTTCGGAGTTGACCTACGGCGAATTGCAGCGGCAGACGCGCAAGCTCGCCAACCTCTTGCGCCGGCTTTCCGTGCGCCGCGAAGAGCGCGTCGCCATGATCATGCTGGATACGGTCCATTTCCCGATCGTGTTTCTTGGCGCGTTGCGGGCCGGCGTGGTGCCGGTGCCGCTCAACACGCTACTGACGGCCGAGCAATATGCCTATGTGCTGGCGGATTGCCGTGCGCGCGTGCTGTTCGTCTCCGAGGCGCTCTATCCCGTGGTGAAGGATATCGTCGGCCGCATGCCGGACCTGGAGCATGTGGTCGTCTGCGGCAACAATGCGTTCGGCCACAAGAAGCTTGCGGAAGAGCTGGCGCGCGAAAGCGACAGCTTCGCCACGGTCGCCACCCATGCGGACGAGCCGGCGTTCTGGCTCTATTCCTCCGGCTCGACCGGGAGCCCTAAGGGCGTGCGGCACCTGCACGCCAATCTGGAGGCCACCGCGAACACCTATGCAAGGCAGGTGCTCGGCATTCGCGAGGACGATGTCTGCCTGTCGGCGGCAAAACTGTTCTTCGCCTATGGCCTCGGCAACGCGCTGACCTTTCCGCTGTCGGTCGGCGCCACCACCGTCCTCAATCCTGAGCGGCCGACGCCGGCGCTGATGTTCAGGCTGATGAACAAGTACAACCCGACCATCTTCTACGGCGTTCCGACGCTGTTCGCGTCGATGCTCAACGATGAGTCGCTGAAACAGGAGCATTGCGGCAGCCGCTTGCGCGTCTGCACGTCCGCCGGCGAGGCGCTGCCCGAATCTGTCGGCAATGCCTGGCGTGCGCGCTTTAACGTCGACATTCTCGACGGCGTCGGCTCGACCGAGCTGCTGCACATCTTTCTCTCCAACGCGCCCGGCGACATCAAATACGGCTCATCCGGCCGCCCGGTGCCCGGCTACAAGGTGCGACTGGTCAATGAAGCCGGAGAGGACGTTGCCGATGGCGAGGTCGGCGAGATGCTGGTTCACGCGCCGTCCGCCGGCGAGGGCTACTGGAATCAGCGTCATAAGAGCCGCTGCACCTTCGAAGGCTATTGGACGCGCACCGGCGACAAATACATTCGCGATGCGGAGGGCCGTTACACCTTCTGTGGCCGCTCGGATGACATGTTCAAGGTCTCCGGCATCTGGGTCTCTCCGTTCGAGGTCGAAAGCGCGCTGATCACCCATCCCGCCGTGCTCGAAGCGGCCGTTGTGCCCGAGGCTGATCCGGAGGGACTGCTGAAGCCCAAGGCCTTCATCGTGCTCCGCGCCGATGCGGCGCGCGACAGATTGGACGAGGTGCTCAAGGAGCACGTGAAGCAGAAGATCGGGGCGTGGAAGTATCCGCGCTGGATCGAGGTGGTGGAGAGCCTGCCCAAGACGGCGACGGGGAAGATTCAAAGGTTCAAGCTGCGCGAACGCGCTTCATAGTTGTCTCGTCATTCCGGGGCGATGCGAAGCATCGAACCCGGAATCTGGCGCGGCATACGACAATCTCGAGATTCCGGATCAGCTCGCTTGCGAGCTGTCCGGAATGACGGAGTGAGAGTGAGTGACGGAATGACCCTTCAACCCTCAGGCTTCCTGCGTATCGGCGATTCCGAGCTCGAATACCGCATGATCGGCCCTGCGCCCGATCAAGCGCCAACCATCGTCATGCTGCATGAAGGTCTCGGCTCCGCCGCGCTGTGGGGCGATTTTCCGGAAAGTCTGCAGGCCGCGACCGGCGCAGGCGTGTTCGTCTATTCGCGCGCGGGCTATGGCGCCTCATCGCCGGTCAGCTTGCCGCGTCCGCTCGACTACATGCAGCGCGAAGCGCTGGAGGTCCTGCCGAAGCTACTGGAGCAATTCGGCTTTCGCCGCGGGCTCCTCGTCGGCCATTCCGACGGCGCTTCGATCGCGGCGATCTATGCCGGCGGCCTGCAGGATCACCGTCTGTCAGGGCTCGCGCTGATCGCGCCGCATTTCATCGTGGAGGACATTTCGGTCGCCTCCATCGCCGAGATCAGGGCGGCCTATGAGACGACCGAACTGAGGACAAAACTGGCGCGCTGGCACAAGGACGTCGACAACGCCTTCTACGGTTGGAACGGCGCCTGGCTCGATCCGAAATTCCGCAACTGGGATATCTCGGACTATCTCGCCTATATTCGCGTGCCCATAGCGATCGTGCAGGGCGAAGCCGACCAGTACGGCACCATCCGGCAGATCGAGATTGCGCAAGAGGAATGCTACTGCCCGGTCGAGGTGACGCTCCTCGAAGGCGCCGGACATTCGCCGCACCGCGAAGCACTGGGGCCGACGCTCAGTGCGATCTCGGAATTTGCCAAGGCGGTCTTGCGGCCGGAGGCGCGCTCGCGGGGGCAGGCCGCCTAACGCCTTGCCTTGGACGGGCGGATAATCCGCAGTCACTCAGATGAAGGAAAATGCATATTCTGGCCGTGCGAGCTAGACTTTTTCAGTTTCATGCATTATAGTGCATATAACGATAACACCTGATAATTCTGCAAAGGGTGGCTCATGGCCGGGGAAGACCGCGTTCTCGCGAGCGGCGCGAAATACATCGATTTCCAGACCGATCCCTCCCGCTACCGGCACTGGAAGCTGGACGTGAACGGCGACGTCGCGACGCTGACCATGGACGTCGACGAGGAAGGCGGCCTGTTCGAGGGCTACCAGCTCAAGCTCAATTCCTACGATCTCGGCGTCGATATCGAGCTTGCCGATGCCGTGCAGCGGCTGCGTTTCGAGCACCCGCAAGTGAAGGTCGTGGTGCTGCGCTCGGCCAAGAACCGCGTGTTCTGCGCCGGCGCCAATATCCGCATGCTCGCCGGCGCCACCCACGCGCACAAGGTGAACTTCTGCAAATTCACCAATGAGACGCGCAACGGCATGGAGGACTCCTCGGAGAATTCCGGCCAGCGCTACATCGCGGTGGTGAACGGCACCGCGGCCGGCGGCGGCTATGAGCTTGCGCTCGCGACCGATCACATCATCCTCGCCGATGACGGCTCGTCCTCGGTGGCGCTGCCGGAAGTGCCCTTGCTGGCGGTGCTGCCTGGCACCGGCGGGCTCACTCGCGTCGTCGACAAGCGCAAGGTGCGCCGCGACCACGCCGATTTCTTCTGCACCATCGAAGAAGGCATCAAGGGCAAGCGTGCAGTCGCATGGCGGCTCGTTGACGAGATCGCGCCCAACAGCAAGCTGGAAGCCAAGATCGCGGAACGTGCCAAGGAGTTTGCCGAAGCCTCACCGCGTAGAGGCGATGGTAAGGGCGTCGCGCTGACGCCGCTCAAGCGCAGCATCGACGACAACACTATCCGCTACGGTTTCGTCGCCGTGGATGTCGATCGGCCTGCGCGCATCGCCACCATTTCGATCCAGGCTCCTGATGCGGCTCCGCCCGCGGATATTGACGGCATGCTCGCGCAAGGCGCTTCGTTCTGGCCGCTGCAGGTCGCGCGCGAGATCGATGATGCGATCCTGCATCTACGCGTCAACGAGCTCGAGATCGCGCTCATCGTCTTCAAGTCGCACGGCGATCCCGCCAGTGTGCAGGCTTACGATGCTTTTCTCGAGACCAACAAGGCGCATTGGCTGGTCAACGAGATCAGGCATTTCTGGAAGCGCGTCTTGAAGCGCATCGACGTCACCTCGCGCACGCTGGTGGCCCTGGTCGAGCCCGGCTCCTGCTTTGTCGGCACGCTTGCTGAACTCGTGTTCGCCGCAGACCGCTCCTACATGCTGATCGGCTCGCGCGAGGGCGACAACCGCCCCGCCCCGGTGCTGCAATTGACCGCGCTCAATTTCGGTCCCTATCCCATGAGCCACGGATTGACGCGGCTGGAATCGCGCTTCCAGGCTGATCCGTCCGATCTGACACGTGTGCGCGAAAGGATCGGCGAGGCGCTCGACGCCGAGCAGGCCGAAGAGCTCGGCCTCGTCACCTTCGCCCTCGACGACATCGATTGGGACGATGAGATCCGCGTGTTCCTGGAGGAGCGCGCGAGCTTCTCGCCCGACAGCCTCACCGGCATGGAAGCGAATTTGCGCTTCGTCGGACCTGAAACCATGGAATCCAAAATCTTCGCGCGCCTGACTGCCTGGCAGAACTGGATCTTCCAGCGTCCCAATGCGGTCGGCGAGGAGGGCGCGTTGCGGCGCTATGGCAGCGGCCAGAAGCCGCGGTTCGATATGACGAGAGTTTAGGGAGCACGCCATGAACATGAACGTCATGAACGTCGATTACTCCACCAAGATTCCAAACAACGTGAATCTCGCGGCGGACCGCCAGGTGCTCAAAGCACTCGAGGGTTGGCATCCCGGCTATATCGACTGGTGGCACGACATGGGGCCGGACGGCTTCCAGCAGTCGCTGGTCTACTTGCGCACCGCCTATTCGGTCGATCCGCGCGGCTGGGCCAAGTTCGACTATGTGAAAATGCCCGACTATCGCTGGGGCATTCTGCTCGCGCCGCAGGAAGAGAACCGGAAGATTCCCTTCGGCGAGCGTTATGGCGAGCCGGCCTGGCAGGAAGTGCCGGGCGAACACCGTGCCATGCTGCGCCGTCTGATCGTGATCCAGGGCGACACCGAGCCCGCGTCCGTCGAGCAGCAGCGTCATCTGGGCAAGACCGCACCCTCGCTCTACGACATGCGCAATCTGTTCCAGGTCAATGTCGAGGAAGGCCGCCATCTCTGGGCGATGGTCTATCTGTTGCAGAAATATTTCGGCCGCGACGGCCGCGAGGAGGCGGACGAGTTGTTGCGGCGGCGTTCGGGCGATGCGGATTCACCGCGCATGCTGGGCGCCTTCAACGAGAAGACGCCGGACTGGTTGTCCTTCTTTATGTTCACCTATTTCACCGACCGTGACGGCAAGATGCAGCTGCACAGCCTCGCGCAATCCGGCTTCGATCCCTTGTCGCGCACCTGCCGCTTCATGCTGACCGAAGAGGCGCATCACATGTTCGTCGGCGAGACCGGCATCACCCGAGTCGTGCAACGCACCTGCGATGCCATGAAGGCCGCCGGCATCGACGATCCGACCGACATCAACAAGGTGCGGGCGTTAGGCGTGATCGACCTGCCGACCATCCAGAAAAAGCTGAACCTGCATTATTCGCTCTCCCTCGACCTGTTCGGCTCGGAGGTCTCGACCAACGCGGCGAACGCCTTCAACGCCGGTATCAAGGGTCGCTACCACGAGACGCAGATCGACGACGACCATCAGCTGAAGAACGCGACCTATCCTGTGCTGAAGCTCATCGACGGCGAGATCAAGCGGGTCGACGAGCCGGCGCTGACCGCGCTCAACATGCGGCTGCGCGATGACTACACCCAGGACTGCGTCAAGGGAATGCTTCGCTGGAACAAGGTGATCTCGACCGCCGGCTACGACTACAAGCTGTCGCTGCCGCACACCGCTTTCCACCGCGCCATCGGCGAGTTCAAGGACGTGCACGCGACGCCGGACGGCGTGCTGATCGACGATACCACCTGGAACAAGCGCAAGGACGAATGGCTGCCGTCGCAAAGCGATGGCGACTTCATCGTCTCGCTGATGCAGCCGGTCACCGAAATCGGCCAGTTCGCGCCGTGGATTTCGCCGCCAAAGGTCGGCATCGACAACAAGCCGGGCGATTTCGAGTATGTGAAGATCGAGTCGTGAGGGTTTTGTCATCACCCGCGAAAGCGGGTGATCCAGTAACCACCGCCGTCAATTTATAACGGGCGCTGATGGTTACTGGATGCCCCGCCTGCGCAGGGCATGACGGCTGAGCGTGGGCGAGGGAGCGTGCCGTCGATGCGGTTACAGCTCAACCATCCCAGCCGCTACCCTTGATGCCCGCGCTGGCGAATGCCACGCCGCCGTCCACCGTGAGCGTGGTCCCCACCACATAATCGCCGGCGCGCGAGGCGAGATAGATCGCAGCTCCCGCCATGTCCTCATCCGTGCCGATGCGTCCGGCGGGCACCCGCCTTGCGACCTCTCCTTCATGATCGCGCGCGGCGCGGTTCAAGTCGGATGCGAACGGCCCCGGTGCAATTGCCGTGACCACGACATGGTCCTTGATCAGCTTCACCGCCATCCGACGGGTCAGATGGATCAGCCCGGCCTTGCTCGCGGCGTAGGAATATGTCTCCAGCGGATTGACGAAGATGCCGTCGATGGAAGCGATGTTGATGACCTTGGCGGGGCGCTCGCGGATTGCGGCCGCGCGCAAGGGCGCGGCGAGCGCCTTGGTGAGAAAGAACGGCGTCTTGAGATTGAGATTCATCACCTTGTCCCAGCCGCTTTCCGGGAATTCATCAAAATCCGCCCCCCAGGCTGCGCCGGCATTGTTGACGAGAATGTCGAGTTTGGGTTCGCGCTTCTTGATCTCGGCGGCTAGCATGTCGATGCCTGCAAGCGTGGAGATATCGATCGGCAGCGCGATGCATTCTCCGGCAAACTGCGCCGAGAGTTCCTGTGCGGTCGCTTCGCAGGGCCCCGCCTTGCGCGCGGTGATGTAGACCTTCGCTGCATCCTGGGCGAGAAGACCCGCCGCAATCATCTTGCCGATGCCGCGCGAGCCGCCGGTTACCAGCGCGATGCGGCCGGCGAGCGAAAATAGATCCTTGAGCATGGTGCCCTCCCATTGGTCTTCCTTCTTCTGCGTGCGGGAGGTGGTTTGAGTCAAGGAAAGCCCCTTTCGCCGGGACGACAGGAGCATATTGGCTGCGACAATGAAGCCTAGGCCGCATCGATGCGGCGAAAGCCGTTCCACATCGCGGTGGCGGCGCCTGAGGTCAGCACCGGCAAGATCCGCGCGTCCTGGTAATTGCCGTTGAGCGAGATACGCGGCAGCGCGGTGAGATGATCGGCGCTTTCCGGAAAGATCATGCCCGGCCGGGTCGTCACCGCGGTCCTGTAGCCGGCGCCGCGCGCCAGCGCGAACTCGCGCGGGCCTGCGGCGATCTTGTCGCCATAGGGATAGGCGAGATGCAGGACCGGGCGCTCGAGCACGCTTTCGATTCTGGCGCGGCTCGCGCTCAGCTCGTATCCGGCCACCGTCTCGCTTTGCTTGGCGAGATTGCAGTGGGTGATGGAGTGAGCCCCGATCGTCACCAGCGGATCCTGCGCGAGTTCTTTCAACTCGTCCCAGGACATGCAGAGATCGCGGCAAATCGCCGCGTCGTCGACACCGTGGCGCGCGCAGAGCGCTTCGATCTCGCGCCGCAACTCCGGCTCGGCGAGGCTGCGCAGCCAGTCATGCAGCCGGTCGAACGCGGCCTGCTTGGCGGGCGCGGTCTCGGCATCGAATCGGGTCGGCGTGCCCTCGATCGTCACCTCGACCGAGGAGGCCTTCGCGAGCACCATTTCCAGCGCGATCCACCACAGACGCCCGCAGCCTTCGGCGAAATCGCTCGTGACATAAATCGTGAACGGGGCGTTGAACTCGCGCATCACGGGAAGCGCGAAATCACGGTTGTCGCGATAGCCGTCGTCGAAACTGAAACAGGCGAAGCGGTGGGAAAAGTTCCGGCACGCCAGGCGCTCATGCGCCTCGTCGATCGGAATGATATCGATGGCTCGCGAATGGAGGTGCGCCAGCATCGCGCGCAGGAATTCGGGCGCAACTTCGAGATGGCGGTTGGGCGCAAATTCGCTCTCGCGCGGTGGCCGCACATGATGCAGCATGAAAATGGCGCCGACGCCGGAAAAGATCGGCCGCAGCAAATGATGCATCCCGCTGAAATAGAGCGCGCCGAGGCCGGCGCGGATCATGCTATTGCGGAACTGCTTCATTAATAATGATGACTGGCCGGTTGCAATGTGTTTTCGGACGTTAGCGAAGAACCGCTGAACAAACTATTAGCCGGACCATTCGCCGCAGTCCTCCTATGCGGGTTCGATTTCCGGTTTGACAGCCCTGCAACGGTTTGATTTCTCTCTGTTTCCCGGACTCTGTGGGATCTCGAATGCGCGGACTTTTCAGGTGGAGCGGCAAATGGTGGCCGGGCGTCGTGCCGCTCGTCTTGTTTTGGGCGATTGCCGCCTGGAATAATACTGCGTCCGTCGAGGCGGACCTCGGCGGAAAAAGTGCGGCCGCGGTCAAGGATATCGTGCTCGACAAGACGCGGATTTCCGTCGACGGCCGCGACGTCACATTCGCTGCCGACGCGTTTTCGGAAGACGGCCGCCATGGCGCCCTGATCGCTGTGGAAACCGTGCCGGGCGTGCGGCTGGTCAATGACGAGAGCCGCCTGGTGCCGGAAGCAAAACCCTTCGTCTGGTCGGCCCAGCGCGAGGTGGCCAGGATCACGCTGGCCGGCAACGCACCGTTGCCCGCGGTGCGGGCCAAGCTGATGGATGTGGCGCGCGACGAAGTGAAGGGCATCGAGATATCAGATCAGATGAATCTCGCGCGCGGGGCACCAGCGCATTTCGAGGACGCGGCGGTGCTTCTGATCGGCCAGATCAGCAAGCTGAAAGACGGCAAGGTCGCGATCTCGGATTCAGGCGTGACGCTGTCCGGCATGGCCCGCGAGCTCGGCGGCAGGGAGGCGATCGCGGCGGCGTTGAGGAATCTGCCGCAGGGTTTCTCCGTGAGCGCCAACGACGTCAGGGCGCCTCCTTACGTGTTCCAGGCCAACAAGGACCCGGTTGCGGTCACCCTGACCCTTTCCGGCTATGTGCCCGACGAGAACGTCCATGCCGCAATTCTCGGTTCGGCGTCGCGGAAATTCTTCAGCGAGAAGGTGGTCGACAACCTCAAGACAAGCGTCGGCGCACCTTCCGGATTCGTCAACGCCGCGATCCCCGCGCTCGGCGTGCTGTCGCGCCTTTCCACCGGCACGCTGGTGGTTTCCGATCGCGAGGTGAAGATCTCGGGCGACGCGCTCTATGAAGCCGCCGCCGCCCAGATCAAGGCCGGCTTGCCGAAGGATTTCCCGAGGGATTTCCAGGTCAAGGCGGATATTTCGGTCAAGCCCGCCTCCGCGCCGGTAGATGCCACGGTCTGCCAGCAGTTGTTCAACGATCTCCTGTCCAAGGCCAAGGTCCGCTTCCTGACCGGGCGCGCCACGATCGATTCGGATTCCGCCGGCCTGCTCGATCACCTGATCGAAACCGCGCTGCGCTGCCCGAACGCCAATATCGAGATCGCCGGACATACCGATTCCGACGGCGAGGATGCCGCCAACCAGGCGCTCTCGGAAAGGCGAGCGCAGGCCGTGCTGGATTATTTCGTCAAGGCCGGGCTGCCGGCCGACCGGTTCACCGCCACCGGTTATGGCAGCAGTCAGCCGATTGCCTCCAACGACACCGATGATGGCCGGGCGCAAAACCGCCGCATCGAGTTTCTGGTGAGATAGGCCGATGGCTTACCTGATCGCCTTTCATTGGGGGTGGCTGCTCGCCTCGCTGCTTCTCGGCCTTGGCATGGGCTGGATCGCCGTGGTGAGCCGCGTCCGCCCGGTCTCCAGCCGCTGGATGCTGATCCTCTCAGTGCTTGCGGCCATCCTCGTTGCACTCGCGCTCACCCGCATCGTTCCCGGCCGCTTCGGTTATTGGCTCGACCTTTTGCTGCTGATGTTCGTGCCCTACCTGGTCGGCTGCGCCATCGGCTCGCAGCTCCGCGACTGGGTCGTCCGGCGAACGATGCCGCCGGTGTAAGGCGCGATCCCACCCTCCCCCTTGTGGGCTGGGCTATCGCACGTATGCGGATCGCGCTGCAGGTTCGCTGTGCCTGTCCGGGTCGGTCAGACCGCGAACTCGTCATGCCCGGCCTTATGCCGGGCATCCACGTCTTGTTTCCAGCCTGGAAAGAGGCGTGCATGGCCGGGCCTTCGCCTCGCCGATGGGGCTTCGGCCCCGCAGGCGGGTAAAGCCGGGCCATGGCGATGCGGACGCATCGGCGCAACATCCGATCTCGCGAATGCGATTGCCTTCGAAGGGAAGGGTAACGCCAAGGCTTCCTTCCGGAGGTCGATCGGCGCGCTTGACGACAATACGTACGTACGTATTATACGCGTATGCCAAAACCCTCGCTCCGGGATGCTATCCTCGACGCCGGCCTGAAGGTGATGTTCCGCACCGGCTACAACGGCACCAGCGTGCGCGACATCACCGCGGCAGCAGGCGCGCCGCAGGGCTCCTTCACCAATCATTTCCGTTCCAAAGAGGCATTCGCTTCCGAGGTGCTCGACCGCTATTTCGCACAGACGCGGACCCTGGTGGCCGCGGCGCTCGAAGACGTCTCGCTGACGCCGCGCCAGCGCTTGCGGCGTTATCTCGACATCATCATCGGCAGGCTGGAGCGCGACGACTTCAACCGCGGCTGCCTGATCGGCGATCTCAGCCTGGAGGCGTCAGCTGCGAGTGAACTGTTGCGCACGCAGCTTGCGCAGATCTTTCAGGAATGGCGCGCTCCCTTCGCCGCCTGCATCGCCGAGGCACAGAAAGCCGGCGAGATCGTTTCGCATTTCGAGCCGGTCGAACTCGCCGAATTTCTGCTCGCGTCCTGGCAGGGTGCAATGCTGCGGATGAAAGTGGAGCGCACCGCCGCGCCGCTCGAACGCTTCAAACGGATCGTCTTCCAAACCGTGTTCAAGGAGCCGTCGCCATGAACTCCGATACGACCAAGTTTGACATGACCTTGCCCAAGCTCTCCGTGCTCGATTCGGAAATGACCTACCGGGAGGCCGGCGAGAGGGGTGCGCCCGTCGCGCTGTTCCTGCACGGCAATCCCACCTCATCTTTCATCTGGCGCAACATCCTGCCGCTGGTGGCCCCGGTCGCGCATTGCATCGCGCCCGACCTGATCGGCTTCGGCCAATCCGGCAAGCCCGACATCGCCTATCGGTTCGTCGAGCATGTGCGCTATCTGGACGCGCTCATCGACAAGCTCGGGATCGGCTCCGCCTACCTGGTGGCGCAGGATTGGGGCACGGCGCTCGCGTTTCATCTTGCCGCGCGCCGGCCGGACTTCGTCCGCGGGCTCGCCTTCATGGAGTTCATCCGCCCGATGCCAGGCTGGGCCGATTTTGACCCCACGCACGGCGTGCGCGAACAGATCTTCCGCAAATTCAGAACGGCAGGCGAGGGCGAGGCGATGATCCTGCAAGCCAATGCCTTCGTCGAGCGCGTGCTGCCGGGCGGGATGTTGCGCCGATTGAGCGATGAGGAGATGGCGGCCTACCGCGCGCCGTTCCCGACGCCCGAGAGCCGGCGCCCGACACTTGCTTTCCCACGCCAATTGCCGATCGAGGGCGAGCCGGCGGACGTCTGGGAGATGTTGGGATCGGCCCATGCGGTGCTCGCGGCCTCCACCTATCCAAAGCTGCTCTTCGTCGGCGAGCCCGGTGCCCTCGTATCGCCGGCGTATGGAGCCGCTTTTGCCGCTTCGCTGCAGAACTGTGCCTTGGTGCCGTTAGGGCCGGGCCGGCACTTCCTGCAGGAGGACCATCCGGAGGCAATCGGTCGCTCGGTGGCGGGCTGGATCGCGGGGATCGAAGCGGCGTCGTTCGCCACCAGACAGGCCGCGTGAACGCCATGGCAGGGCCACTCACCTGGACCGACGACCTCGCTCGCCTTGATTGGGACGAGCTCTCGGCGCTCTATCGCGCGGCGCCCCTTGGCGACAAGCCACCGGCCGATCTCAAGCTCGTCTTCACCAACAGCATGTTTCGCGTGTTCGCCTTCGAATCCGGCTGCCTCGTCGGCGCCGGCCGCGCCTTGGCGGACGGACGGGATTGCGCCTATCTCTGCGACATCGCGGTGGCGCCGAGCCATCAGGGGCACGGTCTCGGCAAGGAGATTGTCGCCCGCCTGGTGCGGCTCGCGGCCGGTCACAAGAAGATCATCCTCTACGCCGTACCGGGCAAGGAAGCCTTCTACGAACAGTTCGGCTTTCGGCGCATGACAACCGCGATGGCGATTTTTGAGGACCCCGCCAAAGCCCATGCGAGCGGGTATCTGGATCGTGCCTGAAACGGCCGTTGCGCCCTCTGGGCTAGGATATTGCGGTCAATATGCCGCATCCTTGCCACCGGATTCTTGCGGGTCCAGCGCCGCAGGTGGAAGGAATGCAGCGAAACTGTGCATTGTGCCGTCATTAATCTCTCCTAAAATATTGAAACAGCGAGTTTTTATTCACCGTGCCGATTTCACTCCGCGCCAAAACGCGCTACCAACTCTGCGGAAGTACGATCCGGACCCGAAAGGGCTACATTAGCGCAAAGTTGGTATCGGTTTTCCGGTAGGATCATGCTCAACCCAAAATTAGAGCGGGATGACCAAAAGTGATCGCGCTCTAACGAGACGCGGCGCTCGATGCCGGCTCGGCCGGAAGCCGGTGCTGCGCCATCCTGTTCGAGGTTTAGATGCTGGAAGCCATACGCAGGACGATCTCGTTTCTGCGCCAGAAGCAAATCCTGCACAGGCTGGGAGTTGCGATCAGCGTCACGGTCATCGGGATCGCGTGCTATGTGCTCTACCACATGCTGCGCGGGATCGATGTCGATGACGTCATGGAGGCCATCAGGGATACCGAGCCGCGGCAGATTGCGCTGGCCGCGCTGTTCGTCGCCGCCGGTTATTTCACGCTGACCTTCTACGATCTGTTCGCGGTACGCGCGATCGGCCACCGCAGCATTCCCTACCGCATCAATGCGCTTGCGGGCTTCACCAGCTATTCGATCGGTCACAATGTCGGAGCCAGCGTCTTCACGGGCGGCGCGGTGCGCTATCGCATCTATTCCGCCTGGGGGCTGAATGCGATCGATGTCGCCAAGATCTGCTTTCTGGCCGGCCTGACCTTCTGGCTGGGTAATGCCGCGGTGCTGGGACTAGGCATCGCTTATCACCCGGAGGCGGCCGCCAATATCGACCAGTTGCCGCCCTGGCTGAACCGCACGTTCGCGATTGCGATCATCTGCGCCCTGGTCGGCTATGTGGTCTGGGTTTCGACCCAGCCACGCGCCGTCGGCCGGGGTCCATGGACGGTGGTGCTGCCGGGGGGTTCGCTGACGCTGTTGCAGATCGCAATCGGGATCGTCGATCTCTCGTTCTGCGCGCTCGCCATGTACGTGCTGGTACCCGACGAGCCCAATCTCGGTTTCATCGTGGTTGCGGTGATCTTCGTCTCGGCCACGCTTTTGGGCTTCGCCAGCCATTCCCCCGGGGGGCTCGGGGTGTTCGATGCCGCCATGCTGGTCGGCCTCTGGCAGATGGATCGCGAAGACCTCCTGGCCGGCATGCTGCTGTTCCGCCTGCTCTATTATATTGCGCCATTTGTCATATCTGTAATCTTGTTGACGTTTCGGGAGCTTATCCTGGGAGCCCGGTCGAAGCGCCTGCGTCAGGCAGCCGCGCGTGGTCTGGAGGCTCGCCTGGAGGCGGGACCCCCGCGCGAGGCAGCCTATGTGAGAGAGCGTGGCGATAGCGGAGCCTAACGAGGACCCAAACGGAGAAGCCTTGCCGATGGCAGTCGAAGCGCCTCCTTCATCCTCCTCCTTCTTTTCACCCTGGCCTGATCGTTTGCGCCATTCGGCCATCGTGCTTCTGGTGGCAGGTCTCGCGCTGTCGGTGCTGGTCGCCTTGGGGGAGCTGTCGCCGCTGCGCGCCGGCGTGGTCTTCGCTCTCATGGCGGCGGCCGCGCTCGTGCCCTGGCGGCTGCACCATGCAGCGATCTCGCGGGAGGACAGAGGCGGCACAGTCCCCGTCGAGGCGCCGGCGGTTGCCGCCGTGGTCGCCGGGATGCCGGACCCTGCGGTGCTGCTCGACCGCGCCGGCCGCGTCATCCATCTCAATGCTGCCGCGGCCCAGCTTGCACCGGCGCTGCGCAAGAACGAGCTCGCGCAGTTCGCGCTGCGCTCGCCCGAGATCATCACCGCGCTGCGCGAGGCCATCGCGACCACGGAGCCGCGGCGGGCGACCTATCTGGACCACGTCCCCGTGGATCGCTGGATGGAACTGATGATCACGCCGGTGCCGGTGCCCACCGCCTTCGGGGGCACCGAGAAATGCATGCTGATGACGTTCCATGACCAGACGCCGTTGCGCCGGGTCGAGGAGATGCGCGCCGATTTCGTCGCCAATGCCAGCCATGAATTGCGCACGCCGCTGGCCGCCCTGTCCGGGTTCATCGACACGCTGCAGGGGCCGGCCAAGGACGACCCGAAAGCGCGCGACCGCTTTCTCGCCATCATGCATGCGCAGGCCACGCGCATGGCGCGGCTGATCGACGATCTGTTGTCGCTGTCGCGCGTCGAACTGTCGGCCCATGTGCGGCCCGACACCCTGGTCGATCTCGTCCCCATCATCCGGCAGGTCGCCGACGGGCTCGAGCCCTTGGCGCGCGAGCGCCAGGTGGTGGTCGAGATCAACCTGCCCGAGACGCTCGTGATGATCGCGGGCGACCGTGAGGAGCTGCTCCGGCTGTTCGAAAACCTCATTGAGAACGCGCTGAAATATGGCGCCTCCGGCGGCAAGGTCATCGTCTCCTTGAGCTGGGCCACAACGGGCGAGGGGACGCCCGAAATTCGCGTCATGGTGCGCGATTTCGGTCCCGGCATCGCCCCCGAGCATCTGCCGCGGCTGACCGAGCGCTTCTACCGGGTGGATGTCGGCGACAGCCGCTCCCAGGGCGGAACCGGGCTTGGGCTGTCGCTCGTCAAACATATTCTTAACCGCCATCGCGGCCGGCTTTTGATCGAGAGCGTGCCCAAAAACGGGGCGACTTTCACCGCCTGTTTTCCTCAGCCAAAGAGCGCCCATTCGACACAAAGCTGAGAAAAATCAACAGCTTACTCTGTCATCCAACTGTCATCCAACTGTCGTAAAAGCGGTACCGACCGCTCTTAAAGGGGCGGCCGTGAGCGCGATCGGGCGCTAAGCGGCGCTTCGCTCACAACAGGGAGACCAGCATGAATTTCGTTAAAGCGATCGTCGCTGCCGGCCTCGTCGCCGCATCGACGTCGGCCTACGCGGCCGATATCACCGGCGCGGGGTCCAGCTTCATCTACCCGGTGCTGTCCAAGTGGGCTGATGCCTACAAGAAGGAGACCGGCGGTGTGGTGAACTACCAGTCGATCGGATCGGGCGCCGGCATCAAGCAGGTCCAGGCCAAGACCGTGACCTTCGGTGCCACCGACGCTCCGCTGAAGTCGGATCAGCTCGAGAAGGATGGGCTTGCCCAGTGGCCGATGATCATGGGTGCGATCGTTCCGGTGGTGAACATCGACGGCGTCAAGCCCGGCGACATCATGCTCGATGGCCAGACCCTGGCCGACATCTTCCAGGGCAAGATCACCAAGTGGGACGATCCGGCGATCAAGAAGCTCAATCCGAAGGTCAGCCTTCCCTCGGCGGCGATTTCGGTCGTGCATCGTTCGGACGCTTCGGGCACGACCTTCAACTTCACCGATTATCTTGCAAAGGTGAGCGCGGATTGGAAATCCAAGATCGGCTCCGGTACCGTCGTCGAATGGCCGGCGGGCGTCGGCGCCAAGGGCAACGAGGGTGTGTCGGCCAATGTCGGCCAGACCAAGAACTCGATCGGCTATGTCGAATATGCCTACGCCAAGCAGAACAAGCTGACCTACACCGGGTTGGTCAACAAGGCCGGCAAGCCGGTGCAGCCGACCAACGAAGGCTTCCAGGCGGCCGCTTCCAACGCCGACTGGGCGCATGCTCCGGGTTATTACCTGATCCTGACCGACCAGCCCGGCGAGAAGTCCTGGCCGATCGTGGCCTCGACCTTCATCCTGCTCCACAAGGATGCGGCGGACAAGGCGGCCACCCAGGACGCGCTCAAGTTCTTCAAGTTCTCGTTCGAGAAGGGCGCCAAGATGGCTGAAGAGCTCGACTACATCCCGATGCCGGAGTCGGTGATCAAGCAGATCGAGAAGACCTGGTCGTCCGAGATCAAGAGCTAAAGCCCCTGACGCAAGGCGAAGTCTCTTCCCTCCCCCGCCACGGGGGAGGGTTCGGGGCTTCCGTTACGAAGAACCAAATCGATTGTAAGGCCTTGAGGCGCATTGAAGCTGCGCCGTGGGCCGCTTCCTCCGGGGGGAGGCAGGCAAGAAGGTCTGCGCGGGTTCTTGCGAATGCGCCTGGGATCGCGCAGCAAAAATTTAGGGGATTGGCGTGGCAGAGATGGCCGTTGAAACCGACGTGAGCGACGTACTCGAAGCCGCCGGACCTTACGATCGCGCCAAGGCGCTCAGCGCTTTCAAGGTGGGCGATGTCACTTTCTACTGGATCACGCGCCTGAGCGCGATTTCGGTGCTGCTGATCCTCGGCGGCATCATCATCTCGCTGGTTGTCGGCGCCTGGCCCGCAATCAAGGAATATGGCGCCCCGTTCCTGTGGACGGAGCGCTGGGCGCCCTCGGCCGATCCGCCGATCCTCGGCGCGCTCTCGCCGATGTACGGCACGCTGGTCACCTCGTTCATCGCGATGCTGATCGCAATCCCCGTCGGGCTAGGAATTGCAATCTTCCTCACCGAGCTTTGCCCGCAATGGCTGCGACGGCCGATCGGCATCGCTATCGAACTGCTGGCCGGCATTCCCTCGATCATCTACGGCATGTGGGGCTTCTTCGTGCTGGGCCCGTTCCTGGCCTACACGTTCCAGCCGTTCATGATCGACACGTTCGGTTCGGTTCCCGTGCTGGGCGCGATCTTCGCCGGGCCGCCGTCCTATCTTTCGCTGTTCAATGCGTCGCTGATCCTGGCGATCATGGTGCTGCCGTTCATCACCGCGATCTCGGTTGACGTGTTCAAGACCGTGCCGCCGGTCCTGAAAGAGGCTGCCTACGGCGTCGGCTGCACCACCTGGGAAGTGGTGCGCAATGTGGTGATCCCCTATACGCGGGTCGGGGTCATTGGCGGCGTGATGCTGGCGCTCGGCCGCGCGCTGGGCGAAACCATGGCGGTCACCTTCATCATCGGCAATTCCTTCCGTATCTCCACGTCGATCTTTGCGCCGGGCACCACGATCTCGGCGGCGATCGCCTCCGAATTCGCCGAGAGCGACGGGCTGCATCAGTCCGCCCTGATCCTGCTCGGCCTTCTTCTGTTCGTGCTGACCTTCTTCGTGCTTGCGGCCGCGCGGCTCATGCTGCTGCGCCTGGAAAAGAAGGCGGGGAAATAACATGGGTGACGTCATCAATCCGATTTACGCACGCCGCCGCCGCCGCGATATCACTGTTCGAGCGCTTTGCTTCGCCGCGGCGCTGTTCGGCGTCACCTGGCTGGCGCTGATCCTGATCACGCTGTTCTACAATGGCGTGACCGGGCTCAACCTCCAGGTCTTCACCCAGAGTACGCCGCCGCCCGGCTCGACCTCCGGCGGCCTGCTCAATGCCATCGTCGGCTCGGTCATTATGACCGTGATCGGGGTGGGCATCGGCGCCCCGCTCGGTCTGTTCGCGGGTACCTATCTCGCCGAATACGGCCGGCATGACCGCCTGACCTCGGTCATCCGCTTCATCAACGATATTCTGCTTTCCGCCCCCTCGATCATCATCGGTCTGTTCATCTATGGCGCGGTGGTGGTGCCGATGGGCGGCTTTTCGGCGATCGCGGGCGCGCTCGCGCTCGCGGTGATCGTCATCCCGGTGGTGCTGCGCACCACCGAGGACATGCTGCTGCTCGTGCCCAACCCGCTGCGCGAGGCGGCATCCGCGCTCGGCCTGCCGCGCTCGCTCGTGATCAAGAAGATCGCCTATCGCGCCGCGCGCTCAGGGCTCATCACCGGCGTGCTGCTGGCGACCGCGCGCGTCGCCGGCGAAACCGCGCCACTCCTGTTCACCGCGCTGTCGAACCAGTTTTTCAGCCTCGACCTGACCAAGACCATGGCCAACCTGCCGGTGACCATCAACAACTTCGTGCAGAGCCCCTACGACTATTGGAAGCAGCTCGCCTGGAGCGGCGCGCTGCTGATCACCCTGACCGTGCTCGCGTTGAACATTGGCGCGCGCATCCTTGGCGCCGAGAGGAGCGCAAAATGAACGATCTGTCCGTATCCGTGAGTACCAAGGGCAATCCCGCTGCGTCTGGGCATCTGCCGGAGGCTCCGGCGAAGGTGACTGCGCGCAATCTCAACTTCTACTACGGCGAACATCACGCGCTGAAGAACATCAATCTGACGCTCGGCACCAACCGAGTCACCGCCTTCATCGGCCCGTCCGGCTGCGGCAAGTCCACGCTGCTGCGTATCTTCAACCGGATGTACGATCTCTATCCGGGACAGCGCGCCGTCGGTGAACTGAAGCTCGACGATACCGACATTCTCGATCCGAAGCTTGATCTCAATCTGTTGCGGGCGCGCGTCGGCATGGTGTTCCAGAAGCCGACGCCGTTCCCGATGACCATCTACGAGAACATCGCCTTCGGTATCCGCCTTTACGAGAAGCTGCCGAAGTCCGAGATGGACGACCGCGTCGAGAAGGCGCTGCGCGGCGGGGCGCTGTGGAACGAGGTCAAGGACAAGCTGAACGCCTCCGGCCTCAGCCTCTCCGGCGGCCAGCAGCAGCGGCTCTGCATCGCCCGCACCGTGGCGGTGCGCCCGGAAGTCATCCTCTTCGACGAGCCCTGCTCGGCACTGGACCCGATCTCGACCGCCAAGGTCGAGGAGCTGATCCAGGAATTGTCCGAGAACTACACTATCGCCATCGTCACCCATAACATGCAGCAGGCGGCGCGCGTCTCCGACAAGACCGCCTTCATGTATCTCGGCGAGCTGATCGAGTTCGACGACACCAGCAAGATCTTCACGTCGCCGGGTGACCGCCGCACCCAGGACTACATCACCGGCCGCTTCGGCTGAGGAGAACGAATATGGGTTCCGAACATACAGCCAAGGCGTTCGACAGTGACCTGCAGGAGCTGACCCGTCTGGTTGCGGAGATGGGCGGCCTCGCCGAGCGCATGATCGTCGAGTCCGTGGATGCGCTGGTTCGCCACGACGTCGCGCTCGGCCAGCGCGTGGTCGCTGCCGATCTCGAGAT
>NZ_AWZU01000014.1 GCF_000472385.1 Bradyrhizobium sp. ARR65 | reverse complement strand
GTTGCGCCGGATCGGCAGCCGTTGACGGCGCCCTCCGGGACCTGCGGTGCGATCGAGATCGAGTTCGCGGCCGGGGCTCGGATGCGGATCACCGGCGCGGTCGATGCGGCGACGCTGACCGCAGTCGTGGCGGCGCTGACCAATGGACGGCCGCGATGATTCCCTTGCCGGCCGGCGTGCGGGTGTGGCTGGCGACCGGCTACACCGACATGCGGAAGGGTTTTCCGTCCTTGGCTTTGCAGGTGCAGGAGATCTTGCAGCGTGATCCGCTGAGCGGTCATCTGTTCTGCTTTCGTGGTCGTCGCGGCGATCTTTTGAAGGTGATCTGGCATGGTGTGCTGCAGAGCATGAAGGAGGTGAATAACCGAATTTAATGCGTACAGCTTTACGAGAGATGGAGGATGGCCCTCCTGCATCGGCGTTTCAGGCGCAGATGCAAAACCACGACACTGTGGCTTCGCTTAAAAGGCGCGGTCACGAGCAAGTGTTGCAAAAGTCGCGGGTTTACGGGGCAGGTAAGTATCCAGAAGGCGAGCGAAAGCGAATCTTCCGATGACGCGTCGAAAATTACTTAGGCGTCGCCAAAATCAGGGGCGCGTGCCATCCCTGAGATCAATCCGTGAGGCGCCTGGATTACTGCGCGGATGGCGACCGGCGTTTAGGGGACGCGATCTGGATACAGGCTCTTGTAGAGAACTGCAGGAACCAGTCGTTGTGATGCCAAGGGAGAAGTTCAAGCGGCGCACACCGCGAGACGAGAGTACCGAAGCACAACACTGGGGCGGATCGGTTCGTAGTAGTGATGAAGGTGCTGTAATGGGACTGGAGCGAAGGGGCCGAAACAAGTGGGTTGCGCCCATATTGCAACTGCGATGAGCAGGAGGACATGTGAGTGTAACCGGACGTAAGCAGTACAATATCGACAAGCAGACAGTGATGAAGGCCTACCGATTGGTCAAATCCAATGCGGGCGCGGCCGGCGTGGATAAGGTGTCGCTCGAAACTTTTGAGAAAGACTTGAAGGGCAACCTTTACAAGCTCTGGAATCGGCTGTCGTCAGGGAGCTACTTTCCTCCGCCGGTGCGGCGGGTCGAGATTCCAAAAGCGAATGGCGGGACGCGGCCGTTGATCGCGTGGCGCAGACGGTCGTCAAGCTGCAGATTGAACAAGTACTCGAGGAAATCTTCCTTCCCGACTCCTACGGCTACCGGCCCGGAAAATCCGCGCTGGACGCCGTCGGCGTCACCCGGCAACTGTGCTGGAAGATGGACTGGGTGCTGGAGTTCGACATCAAAAGCCTGTTCGACAATATCAGCCACAAGTTGCTCATGAAGGCCGTCAGGAAGCATGTGCAAGAGGAATGGGCTCTGCTCTACATCGAACGCTGGCTAACAGCGTCGATGCAAGGCAAAGACGGAGCGATTACCGCTCGCGACCGGGGAACACCCCAAGGTGGCGTGATCAGTCCCGTCCTGGCCAATTTGTTCTTGAGAGGGTTGCCGCGATATCCTCTGCCTTCTTCGATGGGGAGACACTCAAGCGAGCCGGAAGAAGCGCGCAGGCACTGCTGACGTTAGAGCTGATCATGCCGGACCTGTGCTTTGACGCGACACGAAGTGTGTCTCGATCCTTCAAAAACGGAAACGCACGCCGACGGTGGGATCGATGTTGCTGTGCTGGAAAAACACCAGGCATCGCCGGCAGGTTGCCGACGTACCGGTTCATGCGTCTGAACAGGGCGGCGATCGCCGCCTGGTTGGTCGTGATGGAATATAGATTGCACATCTCAGGGTGCACTCTCGATAATCATCGGCCGCGATCCTGACGTTTCATCCCGCTTCATCGACTCCGAGGTTCAACCACTGTAAGTCCGAAAGCGCCCGCGCATGTAGGCATGCGATACAGCCTTCTTCAAATCCGCTATCTCGGATTCCAAAAGGTTGTTCGCGACGATCAGCACGCGAACAGCCGCGCGCGGATCGCCGTCGCAAACGGCAATCGTCTGATCGACGGCAGCCTCCAGTCCATTATCCTGTTCGTTCGCCTGATGGACCGAGGACATGACCCTGTTCCAGGTTGACCGTCGACGTGCTATGTTCTTATTTTGTTCCTATGAAGTCAAGCCGCAGTTTTAAGCCGCCCTGGACCTTGGTCCGGGAAAATTCCGAGTGCTACGTGGTCAAGGACGCCAACGGCGTGACCCTGGCATGGCTCTATTGCCGCGATGACGCGCAGCGCTACAGCTTCGGTGTCAGCAAGCTCTCGTCGGATGAGGCGCGTCGGATCGGCAAGGCGATCGCGCGCATTCCCGAATTCATGATGCCGCGCCAAGGCTTCTATCCACGTGGCGGCGGACTGCGCTGGCGCGCCGACCGGCCGTACCATGTTGCGCTAGAAGACCGTTATATCCGCGAGCATGGGCAGAAATCTATGCGCTCTGTCGGTTGAATAGCCTGCCGCTCAATGCGACGGGCGAAGTGATAGAGAACGACGGCGTCTGGAGAATCTATGAGTTTACCTGGCAGATGGATGCAATCCTGTTCTGGGCGCGGTTCGAGGGGCGCTGGCTGCGCGGCACGGAATTTCACTATCCAGAGCCGCCTAAGAACCTGCCGTCGCTAAAGCCGCTTGAGAACTGGCCGAAATTCAATCCGCGCGATGTGCGATAACGACCGGTACCTACCGCCATGCTGAAGCGCCGAACCTTGACATTGATGTTTTTGCTGCTGTCCGGCGCGGCTTTGGCCGATGATTTCTTCGGACAGGTCAGCGTCATTGATGGCGACACGCTGGAGATTCATGGAATCCGCATCCGGCTCTGGGGTGTCGACGCGCCGGAGAGCAGCCAGCTGTGCCGCGGCGAGGACAGCTTGCAATATCGCTGCGGCGCGCAGGCAGCAAACGAGCTTGACGCATTCATTGCGCGGCGTCCGGTGAATTGCTCGCCACTCAGCCTCGACCAATATGGCCGAACGGTCGCGACCTGTTCGGTCGCGGGATCGGACCTCGGCGAATGGCTTGTTCGCAATGGGCTGGCGTTGGATTGGCCGCAATACTCGAAAGGCAGATATGCTGCTGCTCAGCGAGATGCGGAGCGCGCCGGTTCAGGGATCTGGAAGGGTAGCTACGTGGAACCGTGGCTCTATCGCGCTTGCCTTCGCTCGAACGGGAGGCCGTCCGCCTGTTCCGACGATGCAAACGCCCATTCTTGAACAGTATCCGCCTCGGTTGATTCTCGCAGATGATTCACCGGGCGTGAACTGGTGTGTGATATCCGACTCGCGCTAATCAAATGGCCGAACGACTCACGGGGCTAAGATGGTTGCAGCTACTCAAGAACTGCCTGCTTCAGGCTATGCGATCGAGGTGGACGGTCGGCTGAAGGCCGAATTTGCGACCAAGGATGGCGCCTGGGCGGGTGGAGAGGAGCTGAAAAGGCGCTTTCCCATGCTGCAGGTCAGGATCTACGACGCTCTAACAAAGGCCAGGGAGGAAGTCGGGCTGCCACGCGTTCAGCTAGACGCTAGCGTCAGTTGTGACGTTCGCAATCGGGATCTTCCCAGCTCTGGGACGAGATCCCGCTCCTTGCGGTCTTCCTGTGGCCCCGGCAAAATGAATGCCGCCGCTCTACGCCCCAGTAGTAGATGCGCGCTCATGGTGACGTCTGATCAAGGGAAAGGTCGTCATAACGTCCAAAGTGATAGAGCAGGGCGGAGCAGATCCAGCTTACGACAAAGAGCGCTACGACCACGTAGCCTAGATCATCCATATGGGAATTCAGATTGTGGATGACGCCCCATGCCCCACTTTCAAGGCCGAGCTTGTCGCCTATCAGCCCGAGCAGTTCGAGCCCGCCAATGAAGAGCGCTACGACCACCGAAACAGAGGTTAGCGTCAAATTATACCAGAGTTTGCGGATCGGCTTCACAAACGCCCAGCCGTAAGCATGGGTCATCAACACGCTGTCTGCGGTATCCATCAGCGTCATTCCTGCTGCAAAAAGCAGCGGAAATAGAAGGATCATCGAGAACGACGTGCCTTGCACCGCTTGCGTAGCGGATATCCCGAACAGGCCAATTTCGGTAGCCGTGTCGAAGCCAAGGCCAAACATGAAGCCGACGGGAAACATGTGCCATGATCGCGCGACGACGTTAAATAGCGGACGAAAGAGGCAGTTCAGCGGACCTTGAATCGACTGAAGCAAGTCAAGATGCTCGTCGGCGAGTCTCCGGCCGCGATGTACGTGTACGAAGGTTTTCCATATGGATTTTAGAATGAAGTAATTGGCCAGGCCGATCGCCAACAAGAAGAAGGCTGAAATGGAAGTCCGAATCAAGGTGAAGTTGCCGAATGCGCTGATTGGCGTCGACAATGCCGTTCCGGAAATCGCGATAGAGGCGAGCATCACGATGCTCGAGTGACCGAGCGCGAAATAGAAGCCGACCATGGTAGTTGGCCGCTGCTCCTGCATTAATTTGCGCACGACATTGTCGATCGCCGCGATGTGATCTGGATCGAAGGCATGGCGCAAGCCGAAGATATAGGCTAGCAGCGCCGTGCCGAGCAATTCTGGCCGTCCGCTGAGCGCCTGCAGAGTCCATACCCAGATCGCGACGTTGGCAATCGCCAGACAGCAGAAAGTAGCCAAGGTCCGAGTATTCGGTCGAGACCACCGAGAATTCCCCATCACTGCCGCACCGCCAGCACCTTTGCTCCGCACCGTTTCTGAAAGCTGATCGCTCAAGCTCTCAGCAATAGTTCTTTCTCAGACTTTTCTGATGCCAAGCCGTTGTTTTGCCGGTATTCCGCCGGCGGCGCCTGGAAGGCGCGAACGAACGCGCGGCGCATGTTCGCCGGGTTGACAAATCCGACGCGATGGGAGATTTGCTGGATCGACAGCGGTGTGGTCTCCAGTAGAATGCGGGCGGCCTCTACTCGGATCCTTTCGACGAAACGGCCGGGGGTCGTCATTGCCTCCTCCACGAAGGCGCGATGAAAGTTTCTCGCGCTCATCGCTGCGCGCTTGGCAAGCGCGTCGACCGACAGATCGGCGGTGAGATTGTCCAACGCCCAGTCCATCACCTGGCCGATCTGAGTGTTTCGAATCGACTGCGCTTTCAGGAATTCACTGATTTGAGGCTGGTTTCCAGGTCGCCTCAGGAAGATGACCAGCATGCGGGCCACATCCAGAAATGTCGCTTGGCCGCAGGAAGCATGCGAATGCCGGACGAGCACACGATGGGTCCCGGCCGCACGGCAATCAGATCGACCTGGTAGCGGATTGGCGTCGCATTTGATCTGCTGGCTTCATTGAAAGCGTCGCTCGGCCCCATGAAATTGATCGCATTTGACCCATTGATGACCACAATCCCAACGCGAAGAGTGCAGTCGTCACCTCCATTTTCACGTAACGAGCGAGGGGACGGAGCGTCAACGTTTGCCATCGATAGATGCCTCAGCGTTCGACGATCTTGAACCGTTCGCGGGCATAGTAATCCGCTGTCGCAGTCCGGCTTCATTGCCGAGCTTCGATCTCACCGGTCGTTGACCTGACGAACTTTCTAGTGGCAGGAAATGTAACGCATCCGTCACGACCTTGCGGCCAAAGTTACGTCAACATCGGCCATTTGTGACGCGCCTGGACGTTCGTCGACCGCGGCGTCGAGTGGGCGTGACAGTTTTGGACGATTCGGATTGTGCGCCAATGTGAACGGCGCGTTGCGGCTTGCCTCTGGCCGCGACGAGCGAAGCATTCATTGCTTCGAACAGACGTTAAGGCCTGTTCAATGTGGAATGGCTGGAAGGAGCGTGATTCGTCCCGGCCCAGGCGCTTCGAAATCGAAGCCGATATTCGCCGGGGCCTACGCCAAGATTTCTGATGAAGGCTCGTCTCATGCCGTCCGCATTGCCGAAACCGCAGCGCAGGGCGATCTGCTGCAGCGATTTCCCACCGTCTTCGAGGAGCAATCGCGCTGCATCCAATCTCGCGGCGTCCACAAATTCGGTGGGTGTCATATTCATTTCCTGGCGAAACACACGTGCAAAGTTCCGAACGCTCATGCCGGCCTGCTCGGCCAAACTCTCGACGGAGAGTGGTGCCGCAAGATTGTCGAGCACATATTGCTGAGCCTGCTGGATCTTGGTCTTGCCCGATATCTGGGCGGCAAGATGGGCGCTAAACTGCGATTGGCCGCCCGGCCGTTTCAGGAACATCACCATGTAACGCGCCACGATGAGGGCCAGGTCTCGGCCATAATCCTCCTCGACCAGCGCCAGCGCTAGATCCATACCGGCGGTAACCCCGGCCGTGGTAGAGAGGTTACCGTCTCGGATGAAGATCTGATCGGAGTCGATATCGAGGTTTGGATATTCGGTCCGCAAACGTGCCGCACATTCCCAATGCGTTGTCACGCGTTTGCCATCGAGCAAGCCGGCTGCTGCGAGCAAGAAGACCCCCGTGCAGACCGATCCAAGTCGGCGCACATTGGTTGCGCGTCGACGCAGCCACTGCACTATTGCGGGGTCAATCGTCTCAAATGACGGGTCGCCACCGACCAGGAGCGTATCGATAGGTTCGTCGGGTTGAAAGATGTGCCGGTCAGCCAGAAAGCGAAGTCCACCCGTTCCGAGCACAGGATCGGCGGAGCCGGCTATGACCTGCACGGTATAGGCGTTCGGATTTCCGAGCCGGCGTGCCGCTTCCCAGAACACTTCTGCAGGACCGACAATGTCGAGCGACTGAACGCCTGGTGGAGCGAGCAACGCGATGCGCATCAATAATCCTCGTTGGGCCAAATTTCATGCAATTCTCGTTCCTGCCGCTCCGGGCCGATGCGTCATATTCGGCCAAAACTGCTTAATAATCGGACTCTTGGCTCCGCGACGGACGCATTGGGCTTCACGCGCGAATTGGCGGCTCGGCCCAACCCGGCGGTTCCTGTCATGCGGCTTGCTGGGACCGCGAACATAACGATCCTGACCGAGGATATCAGTTCGAGCAGTCGTTCACGAGATTCGGCCAACGGATTTGGTGGAGCAGGCCTTTCCCACCCAAATGCTGGAACCGACCCCGCTATTGGCGCCGCGAAGGCATCCTTGTCTCGGAACCTCTGACGTTAGCCGGACAGCAGCAATATTGCTGCTGCCATCCCGTGGTTGTCTTTTCCAATCACAGAGCTGCTCAATGCGGTGTGATCAACCTGGAATGGATCGATTGGATGGCAACATCGCTAGGCAACGATATCGGTCGATTGGTCAACCACGCCAGAGCGGTGGAGCATTCGCTCCAAAACTGCGAGCCAGATTTCGTAGTAGTCCCAACTTGGATCAGACTTGTCGTGCGTCGCCTCCCACGCGGCAATGCTAGATATCATTTCCGAGCGGAAGTCGTCCCATTCAAAGACGCCCTGTTTTGAAAGCGCCAGCGCTATACCAAATGCTTGGCGCTGCCATGGCGCGCCGAAACAAAGGCTGCCGTTGTCCTTGGGTGGCATGTCGGGTTTACCCAACATGCTTCCGAGCGCAAAATGTTCAAAGTTTGTCTGCATCGTCTGATCTCAAGGAGTCGGTGGCTTGACGATCGCAACACCCATCATCGACTCGGGCGTGACGAGAGCTGCGAGCTGCTCTTCGCTGAAGCCCTTAGTGCCGACAGGACGTTCGGGAACGACGAACCATCGGATCTGGGCGCTACTGTCCCAGGTTTTGATCGCCTTGTAAGGGTCGATGTTCAGGCCGAATTCGCTGAGTACTTTCCGGGGCTCGCGCGCGGAACGAGGGATCCTTGTACCAATAGGGCGGCAGGCCCAGCACCGGCCAAGGGTAGCACGAACAGAGGGTGCAGATGATGAGATTGTGAACCTCCGGAGTATTGATTGCTGCTCGCATATGCTCGCCTTCGGCGCCAGCTCCCTTCGTCACGAAGTTCATCTTTTCGACCGCAGCCATTGTGTCTTCTGCCAGGAGCTGCTTGAACGCAGGATCGACCCACGCTTTAGCGACCAGCTTGGCGCCGTTGAAGGGACCCATCTCGGTCGCGAAGATCGCCATGATCTTGTCGACAGTGTCGCTGGTGATGACACCCTTTTCGATCAGAAGAGCTTCCAGCGCGCGTGCGCGCGCCGCGTTCGCCGTCTCACGGTCCTTGGAATACTCGAAACGTTGCATGTTGGGTTCCTCAGGAGGCGATCGCAGGTTCAAGGTAAGCCTCGAACAGGTCTGCATAGAAGGTGAAGTTCTTCTCAGTATTGCCGGGCCATAGAGCTTCCGGATCGAATCTGACGCAGTAGACGGGCATGGCTTCGCCGATCCCGTCAGGGCCGGTGTCGCAGAGATAAGTATAGGCGTCGGGATAGACGCTATCGATGATACCCGTCTTGTTGCGCAGGTGGCCAGGCAGTCGAGTGTGGTCGACCGATTTTGGATTGGCAACGCAAACGGCGTCACCTGACGCAAAGCGGGGCGGAGCCGAGCGCGGCCGCTTTGGATCGTCGCCAATAAGCAGATATTTCCGGACGCGAGCATCCACGGCGGAATCGCCGCCCGTCGGCATCGTGGGTGATGATGCCAGGAACGCTTTAGTGCGTGCATCGAGCTCCGCTTGAGTGATGTAGCCGTTGGCGATGAAGTATGCCGAGATCCCACCAAGCCATTTTTCGTAGTAGCGGAATTTGAAATAGTCGAAGGGATTCATCGACTCCGCGCCTTTGCGCAAATCCGCCCAGGTCCAGGTGGTGTTGATGCAGACCGGCAGATCGACACGGGCAATCTGGTCGAAACAATGACCAAGCCGGAGATAAGGATAGGGACATCGACGCCGGTGTCCGACCCGTCCGGAGACTACACCTGGGAGCTGTTCCACAAGATCGATGCCGCGCATCCCGGGGCGTTCGATGCCTTGTCGGGGAAAGCTCAGCAATTGGTTGGTGGTCCGAATAGTCCGGCCTCCGTGAACGGGCGGCCGCCGCTTGTTGCTGCGCTCGATGCCCATCAAATCGACCTCTTCATCGGCTACTGCTCGGGCGCGCAAGGGATCGTCCGCAAGTCCCAAAGATACAAGTCGATTGCGCTGCCGCCGGAATTGTCGGTAGGTCCCGAATACGGGCTGACGGTTTCGCGGCACGCGCAGGCGGGCGCAACCGACTTCGCGATCTACCTGCTGTCGCCGCCGGCGCAGAAGCAGTTGCAGGCATTTGGCTTCATTCCGGTGGCATTGCCGGCCAGGCAATAGCGTCAGGCTTTGCGCGAGCGTCCGATATCCGTCTGCAACGCCTGCAATTCCTTGCGGACGGCGTGCGCCGCATCGCGCTCGATCTTGCGGTAGCGCGCGACAAGCGACGCGCCGAACGGGGTGAGCATTGCGCCGCCGCCATTCTTGCCGCCGGTCTGGCGGGAGACAGCCGCATGTCCGCAGATGTGGCTGATCTCTTCCACGAGATCCCAGGCCCGCTTGTATGACATATCCATCGCGCGTCCCGCGGCCGAGATCGAGCCGAAGTCACGGATGTGCTCCAGCAGCTGGATCTTGCCCGGCCCGATCCGGCCCTCGGCATCGAGATCGATGCGAAGGCTCAGATGCGGAATCGATCCGGTACCCGGTTTTGACATGAAAGTGTGCTCATTAGTCCAACGGACAGATTGCCACCGGAGCGTTCCGCTAACAAGAAGAACCGGCAGGATATTCCCGACGTCCTTCTGGCAGACCCTAAGCGCGAGCTACGATCAGCATGAGCGAGCCTGCAAAGAACGGCTTCGTGCGCAGCGCGCCATCTTGCTTCTGCCATCGCCCGGAGCTGATGTCGCTACCAAGTTCGCTCTCGAATGGCGTCACGACAAGCTCCTCGACGAAGCATGGCGGAGCACGCAAGCCGCACCTGGGACGAGCAGCATTTCCAGCCTGCCATAGTAAGCCTCGGGGAGTTGGTGGGTGTCATGTTTTCATCTTGCGTTCGCGTTCCGGCACGGTCGAGATTCCGTGCTGGCCGATCTGGCGGAGCCATTCGGTGAAGACGCGATCGGCCTGTACAGCAAGAGTGTTCGCGAGCTTCGCTGTCGTCGCGCGGAGTTCGGTCACCGAGACCTTGGCGGCCGCAAGCTCCACCGCGTGCCCGACGTACCATTCCTCGAGCTGGCGCGGCTCGGCTTCCAGATGAAACTGCAGGGCTAGGGCATGGCTGCCATGAGCGAAGGCCTGGTTTTCGTAATTGGCGTTCGAGGCAAGCCTGGTAGCGGCTGCGGGAAGATCGAAAGTATCACCATGCCAGTGCAGGACGGATGACTCGCTGCCGAGCGATTTCAGGCAGGAGGCTGCGCCGGCCTCCGACAGGCTGATGGATCCCCAGCCGATCTCCTTCACAGGGCCGGCATAAATGCTGCTGCCAAGCGCCTTGGCCATGAGTTGTGCGCCGAGGCAGATGCCAAGCGTGGGCAGGCCCCGGCTCATTCGCTGTTCGAGCAGCGCAATCTCGCGGGTGATGAACGGATAACTCTCTGTCTCGTAGACCCCGATCGGCCCTCCCAGGACGACAAGGAGATCGGCGTTCCTGATGCTGGGGTGGTTCAAATCGTCGACGGCCGCCTCGCAAAAAGAGACATTCCAGCCCTCGCGCTCCATGATCGGAGCCAACAAGCCCAGATCCTCGAATGCGACATGGCGGAGAGCAACGGCAGATCGCCGCTGTTGAACCATCAGGTTGTCCTTGCGAGCGGAGGCAGGAGCTAGTGCGCTAGAGTTGCGAGGCTCGAAAACTGCTCAGCGGCAAAGGTTTCGCCGAGCCTTCTCCGCAATTCACCTCTCATCGAAAAACAGACGCTGAAGCCATCGGGAGCGTTGAGAGTCATCATGCTGGTGTTAAAGTCCTTGGACTGTTCGACGCGCCAAGAGGTCAGCGGATAAGCAAAACGCATTTTCGCATTGCCGTGATGGTTGCGGAGGGCCGTGGCGATTAGATCCGGCAATGTCATCGCAAGCGCGCCGACCTGATCAATCGACAATCGGACTTTGACCGGATTTCCGCTTTCATCGACGAAGCCGAGCGCAACGCTGCCGTCCGCTGCGATTTCGGCTTCAGTGAAGGCGCGGAATTCCATTTCCATATGTCCGGTCCTGTGCGTCGTTATATTCAACAAAATATATCGGACCTCGCCATTCGTCCAGCCGGATTTGGCCTGCATGGCGCGCCTCGCGCCAGAGATCCGACCGGATGGTGCTCGGGCGAAAAGACCGACAGGCGACACCCAAGCTGGCGATCGGGCCTTCCTTCAACGGTCGCCGTGCAGCTTTTCCAGGAAAGCCTTCACGCCGCTAACCACGCCGGTGTCCGAGGGGATGTAGCCTGGGAGCGTCGCGACGGCTACTTGAAACGCGCTGCCTCGCATAATCTCGATCACGCGCTGCATCGCCTCCGTCTCCAGAAACGCGCGCTTGCAGACAAAGAAATAGTCCTCGGTGAGCAGCCGGACGAAATCGAGGCCGAATTGCCGCGCCGCCGCCTCGACTCCAAAGCTGACGTCCGCCATCCCGCTTGCGACATAGGCAGCGACGGCGGCATGCGTAAATTCGATCTGCTGGGCACCATTGATACGGCTCTCATCGATCTCGTGCAGAGCGAGCAACTGGTCGAACAACAATCGCGTGCCGGAGTCGTGGTCGCGATTGACGAAGCGGGCTTTGCGATCGACCACGTCCTGAAGCGTTTGGATGCGAAGCGGATTTCCGCTCTTCACCATGAGGCCCATCTCGCGGGTAACGAAGTGGATGACGCGATCCTCTCGCGGGTCGAGCCATTCCTTGCAAGCCTTGATGCCTTGGGCACGCAGTTCGCCGCGGGGCAAATGCACGCCGGACAGGTCGCAGGCGCCTTGCGCAAGAGACACCAGCGAATGCTGGTTGCTGACGTAACGCAGGTCGACGCCGATACCGGGCTCGCGATCGAGGAATTCGCGGAGCTTGGAGACCGCAAATCCATGACTGGCATGAACACGGATCACTGAAGGCCGCTGCTGCAGGAACGGCTTGATCTCGGTCGCGAGCTCCTGCGCGAGATTCTCGAGCTGCGGGCCTAGCCGGGCCCGCATGCGTTCGCCGGCCCACACCAGCTTTTCTCCGAAGGGCGTGAGCCGGGAGCCCTTGCCGCGCTGGGTCTCGACCAGCGGCACGCCGAAAAACGCCGACCATTGCTCGATCAGATTCCAGACATGCCGGTAGGAGAGATGAACGTCATTTGCGGCGCTCGCGATCTTGCCGGTTTTGCGGATCTCATTGAGCACCCCAAGCATCACAACGACGTCCTGCGGGCTGCCTTCCTTGTGAAATCGCCAGACCGTTTCGATCTCGATGTGCAGCATGATTGCGCCGATTTATGAAGTTGATTTCATATATGGGGGTGGATCCATAGGCACACAATATCATATTTACGAACGGAAAGATCCTCCTACCTTAAATCACCGCACTCGGAGGAAATATGATGTCGATTGCATATGACTATTCTCGCGAGACACCGGCCGCAGAGTTTCTGGAGAAGCCCCAGCTGCTTCTCATCGACGGCCGCCGCCTTGCATCGGCCTCGGGCCGAACCTTCGCATCGATCAATCCGGCGACAGAGCAGGTCATCGCCTCGATTGCCGAAGGTAATGAGGTGGACGCCGATGCCGCGGTGGCTGCGGCGCGTCGCGCGTTCGAGGGCCCCTGGCGCACCATGCGCGCCGCCGAGCGCGGCCATATCCTGCTCAAATGGGCCGAGCTGTTGAAGCGGCATGCCGATGAAATCGTCGAGCTCGAAAGCCTCGATGCAGGCAAGCCGGTTGCTGCGGTGTTGCGCCAGGATTTTCCTGCTGCAGTCGATACGCTGACTTACTATGCCGGTTGGGCCGACAAGATCAGCGGCGACGTCGTTTCGACGCGCGACGATGCGCTGACCTACACGGTGCGCGAGCCAGTCGGCGTGGTCGCCGCGATCGTGCCTTGGAATTTTCCGCTGATGATCGGGATGTGGAAGCTGGCGCCGGCACTCGCCTGTGGCTGCACGGTCGTGATGAAGCCGGCCGAGCTGACATCGCTGTCCGCGTTGCGTATCGGCGAGCTGGCGCTCGAAGCGGGCCTGCCGCCTGGTGTGCTCAACGTCGTTACCGGTCCCGGACGCACCGTAGGCGAGGCGTTGGTCAATCACCCGGACGTCGACAAGGTGACCTTCACGGGGTCGCCGGGGGTGGGGCGCGGTATCATGAAGGGGGCGGCAAGCAACTTCAAGCGCGTCTCTCTCGAGCTTGGCGGCAAGTCCGCCAATGTCATCTTCGATGACGCAGATCTCGATGCGGCTTCCAAGGCCGCGGCGGCAGGCATCTTCTTCAACGCGGGGCAGGTATGCTCGGCTGGCTCGCGCGTGCTGGTCCAGGAAGCGGTTTACGACGAAGTGGTCGAGCGACTGACTGCGCGCGCGAAGGCGATCCGGATGGGCGATCCTGCCGATCGCACCACTGTGCTCGGACCAGTCATTTCCGAGAAGCAGATGAAATCGATTCTCGATTATGTCGCGATTGGCCGTAAGGAAGGTGCCTTCCTCACAACCGGTGGCGAGCGCGTCGGCAACCGTGGCTATTTCATCAGCCCGGCGGTGTTTGCCAATGTCGAGCACGAGATGCGGATCTCCCAAGAGGAAATCTTCGGCCCCGTGGTCAGTGTCATCAAATTCAAGGACGAAGCCGATGCGCTGAGGATCGCCAATGGCACGGCCTATAGCCTGGCCGCCGGCGTCTGGAGCCGCGATATCGGCCGTGTCCAGCGCTTTGCCAGGAAAGCAAGGGCCGGCACGGTTTGGATCAATACCTACGGCTACACCGATGTGCGGTTGCCGTGGGGCGGTGAGCGCGACTCTGGCCTGGGACGCGAGCATGGAACGGCGGCGATCGAGAATTTCACCGAGCCGAAAGCGATCTGGATGAACCTCAACGTGTGATGGCGCGAAGTCTGCGTAAGGCAGCGCAATAGCGGCCTGAGCACGGATGACGCGAGCCTCAAGAGCCCGCGTCATCGGCGCAAGCTGCCTCGGCGGGACGACGTGGTCGCCCCCCTGGTTACTTCGGCAGCGCCATCGGCTTGAGCGCGAACGGACCGGGGTCCTTCTTTTTGTTGTCGCCGATCAGATAGGACAGTTTGCCTTCCGCGACCCAGCCGGTATCGTCAACCTCGGTCACCGAAACCGGCTCGGCAAAGCCGTCCTTGATGATTTCGACCTCTGCCTCGTCGCCCTTGATCGTCACTCGGTCCAGCCGGCCCGCGCCTTCAATCAGCAGGAAGCCGCCACCAAACGCGCGCATCGCATCTGCATGATCCAGCGCGCGGGACGGCTTCAGCTCGGTGACGCTGCCTGCCTTGCCATCCTTGACCGCGATCCGGAACAGCTTCGCCGGAATGTAGGTGGTGACATAGAGATCGCCGTCCGCCCCGCTGCGATGCCGTCAAGTCCGACGCCGTCCTTTGCGGGCGCCAGCGCCGGGTCGCTCGCCCAGACATCGAGCGCGGTGGCGCCGGGTTTAAGGTTGTACACATAGGGCGCAAAGGAGTCGGTCACATAGGCGGTACCATCGCTGCCGAGCGCGATGTCGTTGCAGAAAGATTTAGGATCCTTGAGTGCAAAGCTGCCCTTTGCCGCGCCGGTTTGGAGATCGAAGGTCTTCAGCGACGCGCCCTTGCCATCGCCCGGACCTTCGACGCCCATGGCGCTGAGATCGTTGGAGCAGACATAGAGCGTGCCGCTCTTCTCGTCGGCGAGAACACCGAGCGTTGAGCGGCTACCGTTGGCACCAGGCTTGACAAGCTGCTCGGTCTTTCCATCGGGCGCAATCTTAAGCACGCCGCCAAGATTGAAGCTGCCGACATAAAGGGCGCCGTCGCGCGTGGATGTCACGCTTTCCGGAAAGCTCTTGTCTGGAAGTCCGCGCGCTGGCGTCTCGGCGCGCGCCAGGCCTCCCGACGCAATGCTGAAGATGAGGGCCAATCCGATTGCACGCAGCGAATGCGCGCGGCGGTCCTTGAGCGGGTCTCCCTGTACGAGCGACTGTGAAGCGGCGCCGTGTTTTTGTTTCATGATTGATATCCCTGATGCACATGACCTGGACAAGGCAGGATCAAGGGACGATCATCAGTAATGACGGGCTTGCTGCACTCCTGCCTTGATTTCCTCCCAACTGCCTTGTCGCGTTCGATATATACAATAAAATACAGCGATGCGAAAGGCGTGCAGAGAGGATTGCCTGAGATGAGCGCTGCCAGAGCCGACAATGGGGAGATCGCGGAGGAACCCGGTTCAAAAAAGTGGCAGAGATGCTTCTGCTGCAATGGCGTAATTGCAAGCGTATCCGATCAGGACATCTCGGTCGGATTGAACCCTGCGCTAGGCCTTGTGTCCGATGAGTGCGCACTTGTTTGCTACAGCTGCACCGCCAAGCTGATGGAGGAGGCGGCGGCACTTCGTCCGAAGGAGGTCAAGCGCGGTCGGAAATAGCCGCTTGACCAAGGCCTGGACATGCGGACTTTCCAATCGGCGCGGCCGACGCCAGTGAGTGTGGATCGGACTTTCGCGCCTGCGAAACGGCTGTTGCCAACCCGCGACGCATGGTCCCAATGCCGGATTCAGACCGGCGTGAACTGTTCGACGTTTGTGTCTCGCCCGGGAGGCAGTAGAATATGGGGCAGCGGGCGACATGCTGAAGGGGAGTATTGTGCAGGCGATCAGGGGATCGAGGCAATCCATCATGGACCTTGGCCGATGAGCCTTACGCGTCGTGCCCTGCTTGCCGCTTCTGCCGCCCTGTTGGTGCCGCCGGTCGCGCGTGCAGCCATCATCACAGATGCGGCCGGCCGCACCATCACCATCCCCAATACTGTGGCTCGCGTGTTCCCTGCAGGACCCCCGGCAGCAATCATGCTCTACACCCTCGCACCGGACCTGCTGCTTGGATGGCCGCGCGCCAACCGGGCGGAAGAATGCGCGTTCATGCTGCCGGATGTTTGCGCTCGTCCCGAGGTGGGGCGTCTCACAGGTCGCGGCAACACCGCCAACCTCGAATCTGTGCTGGCGCTCAAACCCGATCTCATCCTCGATATCGGCTCGACCACGCCGACCTTTGCCTCTCTCGCGGCGCGGGTGCAGGAGCAGACCGGAATTCCTTATGCGCTGCTTGACGGCCGCTTTGAGGCTACGGCGTCGACTTATCGGCAGTTGGGCGCGTTGACCCACCGCGATGCGGAGCCGCTCGCGGCCTACACGGAAAAGACGCTCTCGACGATCAAGGCGCGGGTCAATGAGATTGCGCAAGATCAGCGGCCGCGTGTCTATTACGCGCGTGGACCGCGTGGCCTCGAGACGGGACTCGGCGGCTCGATCAATGTCGAGACCATCGAGTTCCTCGGCGCACGCAACGTTGCCGCCGAGCGCCAGGGTGGGCTTGCCACGGTCTCGATGGAGCAGGTGCTCGTATGGAATCCGCAGGTGATCGTCACCATCGATCGCGACTTCGCTGATGGCGTGCGGAGCGATCCGCAATGGGCACAGGCCGAAGCGGTCCGCGCTGGTCGCGTCTACCTGTCCCCAAAGCTTCCCTTCGGCTGGGTCGACTTCCCGCCGTCCGTGAACCGGCTGATCGGGCTCTGGTGGCTGGCCAGGATCTTCTATCCCGGTCATTTCGATGAAGATATCCGCGCACTGACGCGCGACTTCTATTCGAGGTTCTATCATGTGAGCCCGTCGGACGCCGATATCGATCGTGTGCTCGAAGGCCGCGGATGATGGCTTGCGGCAATGGCTCGCTCCAGCGCACCCGGTTTGCTGATCTCGTTCCTGGTCCTTGTTGCGGGACTGTTGCTCGCATTCACGGTCGGGCGCTATCCCGTCAGTATCGGCGAACTCTTCGCGGTCGTGAGCGCCAAGCTGACCGGCCGCGCGGCCGACGTCGCGCCTGCGGTCGAGAATGTGATCTGGTACGTGCGCGGCCCGCGCGTCGTTGCGGCGAGTCTCGTAGGAGCGGCACTTGCCGTCGCCGGCACCGCGTTCCAAGGGCTGTTTCGCAATCCACTCGTCTCTCCCGACATTCTCGGCGCCTCGTCCGGCGCGGCGCTCGGGGCCGTGCTCGGCATCTTTGTCTCGCTCGGCGTGTTCGCGATCCAGGCGCTGGCGTTTGCCGGCGGGCTGGCCGCTGTCGCCGCTGTCTATACGGTCGGATCAGCGGTGCGCGCGCGGGACCCCGTCCTCGTTTTGGTGCTCGCCGGCGTCGTGATCGGCGCGCTGCTCGGCGCAGGTGTCGGCCTGATCAAGTATCTGGCCGATCCCTATAACCAGCTTCCTGCCATGACCTTCTGGCTGCTCGGCAGCCTGGCTGCGACCGGACCGGCCGATCTCATCCCGCTCTTTGGCCCCGTTGCGCTCGGCACGCTGGCCCTGTTTGCGCTGCGTTGGCGCATGAACGTGATGTCGCTGCCGGACGAAGAGGCGCGTGCGCTCGGCGTGGCGACCGGTCCCTTGCGGATCGCCATCATCGCCGCGGCAACGCTCGTCACTTCGGCAAGCGTCGCGACTGCGGGTATCATCGGCTGGGTCGGTCTCGTGGTTCCGCATATCGCCCGCACGCTGGTCGGACCGGATTTCGGACGGCTGATCCCGGCAGCGGCGCTGATCGGCGGCGGATTCTTACTTCTGATCGACACACTCGCCCGGACCATCGCCGCGGTCGAGATCCCGCTCGGCATCCTGACCGCTCTAGTCGGCACGCCGTTCTTCATCTGGCTGCTTGCGAGCGTCTCCAAGACGTGGTCCGTCGAATGATGCTCTTGGGCCACAATCTCACGATCGGCTATCCCGACCGCGTGGTCGGGAGCCAGCTCGACATCTCGCTCAAGACGGGCGAGGTGCTTGCGCTCTTGGGTCCGAACGGCGGTGGCAAGACCACGCTGCTCAAGACGCTGCTTGGCCTTTTATCGCCCCTTGGCGGCCAGGTGCGGTTGGGTGATCGGCCCCTCGCAGCATACACCGCCCGCGAGCGCGCCCAGCACATCGCTTACGTTCCCCAAGCGCATGCGGCCGTCTTTGCCTTTTCGGTCGAGACTGTCGTGCTGATGGGACGCACCGCGCATGGCAGCCTGTTCGGCCGGCCGAGCGCTGCAGATCGGGCGATCGCCGCGCGCATGTTGGAGCGCCTCGGGATCGCGCATCTGGCCGATCGTCCCTACACCAAGATCTCAGGCGGGGAGCGACAGCTCACGATCCTGGCGCGAGCGTTGGCGCAGGAGCCGCGATTTGTGGTGCTGGATGAGCCGACCGCGAGCCTCGACTTCGGCAATCAGGGACGCGTGATGCGTGAGATCCGCGAGCTTGGCGCTGCTGGGCACGGCGTGCTGTTCACGACACATGATCCGAACCACGCACTCCGCGCTGCCGACCGAGTCTTTCTCCTGCGTGGCGGCACTTGCCTTGCGGACGGGGAGGTCCATTCGGTGCTCGATCGCGCGCAACTCGAAGCGCTCTATGGCACGAAGATTGCTCGCATTCACGACCGGGACAGCGGCGAAAGCGCCTTCCTGCCGGGATGAGGCTGGTGGAAGGCTAAATGACGAATCTGATCGTGTACCCGATGTGCTGCACGGCTCACAGCGCAGGCGTCTCGATCCCTCCTGGACATGCATATGCGCAAACGACATTCGTTCGCGAAAGTCAGCAGCGTGGAATGCCTGTAGGATGCCACTGTGTTCGAGGGCCGGCAGCCGCCGACAGCCTGTCGAGGACGCGTGGGCAACAAAACGGACAGTCTTGGCAAGGTTGATGTTCCGGCCACCAGACGTTGGGCAGCGTAGACCCAGCTCTGGCTCGTGCATTTGATGCCGCGCATCTATGTCGCCGGGAGCGAAGTACTTGTCGATATCGATCAGCATATCAGGGAGCAATCACGATGATCCGTTGCGTCAAGTTGTGGACAGGCGCCGATCGCAAATCGCATT
Organism: Bradyrhizobium sp. ARR65; assembly: GCF_000472385.1. Taxonomy (GTDB): domain Bacteria; phylum Pseudomonadota; class Alphaproteobacteria; order Rhizobiales; family Xanthobacteraceae; genus Bradyrhizobium. The sequence goes on along the minus strand of NZ_AWZU01000014.1, from coordinate 141,296 downwards.
TCGAAGAAGGTTTTCTTGATCTCGAGCCCGGTGTGAACGGCGACGCGCTCAGCGGCAAGCTTGCGATCAGGGCAGCATCATTTCAGGAGACCGAAACGGACCCGAAGCTCGGTTGGCATCCGGACGCCGCGCGGCAACTTGTCATCACGTTGAACGGTACCCTGGAGTTCGAAACACCAGATGGGCGATTCACGCTTCGCCAGGGTGACGTGCTTTTCACTGAGGACACCAGCGGAGCCGGTCACAACTGGACGATGCTCGGCGGCCAGCCCTGGCGTCGTCTTTACGCGGTCCTCGATCCGGACACGCTAGTACCGTTTCGGCGAACCGCTGCTTAGAATGCGCTCATAATTGCCACGACGGGGAGATACCAAGGTATCTGATATCGAACCGATTGTAGAATGGTGCAAGCCGGTTCACACGATATCGTGGCGTGGCATAGTCGAAAACTCACCGGTGTTCGGTACGTTCTGCAGGTTGGCCGTCGGCTTCGGGACCCAGGCGCACTTCACCGCCGTATTCAGGCGCTTCACAGGTGAAACTCCATATTAATGGCGAAGCGCAAACCGCATTAATGAGATCGACAGACAGGATCGCCGCGACGGTCCTTGTTGTCAGAAGCACGAGCATTCGACTTAGTGCCGCTGCGAGTTGAGCGCGCGTGTCGCACCAGCCGAATTGGCTGGCTGCATCAGTTGGGTCGGCTTCGAAGTTGGCCAAACCCGCTAATGCGCGCATTGCGGTTCCGCTCTAATTGCGCGGGCCCGGGCCCGATTGTCGAACATGCAGCGTCGAATTAGCTGTCGTGCATCGCCAACAAATGCGTTGCATCTTGAAAGATTGCTCGGACGCTCCGTACTGTTATGCCGCTCGGACTTGTCGAAGCGTTAGTTGCTGCTGTCCAAGGAGCTGGCGAATGGTTGACCTGATAACGACTATTCCAGAATCTCTGAAGCTGGCGTTGGACGCGGAGATCGTCAGATCGGGGCGAGGCTTGTCGTCGGTGGTCACATCCGCGTTGTCGGAGTTCCTCGGTGTACAGGTCCACACGCTATTCCAGGTCTCCACTTCCGGTGCATTGGTCGCGGGCGTCTACGATCGGGAAGTGAGCGTCGAATCGATCCTCGATCACGGGGATTTCGGACTTGGCACGTTCGCTCATCTGGACGGCGAGATGGTGGTGCTTGATGGCCGAGCTTACCAGGTGCAAGGCAGCGGCCGTGTATCAGAAGCCACGGCCGGAGCGGGCGCGCCATTCGCGGTGGTGACCCGCTTCTCGCCTCAAATGGAAACCGACATTGGTCCCGTTGCGACTTTCAAGGAGCTGGAAAGCTGCTGTGACCGCTTCCGTAACTCGGGGAATATCTTCTATGCAATGCGACTAGACGGGCACTTCCGTCGCATACGCACGCGCGCAGTTAATCCGCCGCAGCCCGGAACCCGCCTCGTTGAGGCCGCGAAGGCTCAAAGCGAATTCGATTTCACTGACATTGACGGAACGCTGGTTGGGCTGTGGTCACCAGGATTCTCGAGTGCCTTCAGCGTTGCGGGTTATCATTTCCATTTTCTTTCGAGCGACCGCTGTCATGGCGGACACCTGCTTGATCTTGAAGCGGCTTCGCTCCGGCTCAAGGTCGAAGCGCTCACAGAGTTTCATCTTGCTCTGCCGGAATCGGAGACCTTCCTGAAAGCCGACCTGAGCAAAAGCACAACGGAGGAACTCGCTTATGCCGAACAGGCTCACTGAGACATTACCTAGACAGACGGATCTCAGCAAAGCGACCCAAACTGGCGCGGAGTTGGTCGTTCGCACGCTCGAAGCACAAGGCGTGACGCATGTCTTCGGGATTCCCGGCGCCAAGATCGACACCGTGTTCAATGCCCTTCTCGATTCGAGGATCAAGACTGTCGTTTGCCGGCACGAGCAGAACGCGGCCTTCATTGCAGGCGCCATCGGACGCATGACGGGCAAGGCTGGCGTCGCGATCGCAACCTCGGGACCCGGTGTCTCCAATCTCACGACCGGCCTTGCTACCGCGAACTCGGAGGGTGATCCGATCGTGGCACTTGGCGGCGCCGTACCAACGGCCGAGGCTTTGAAGCAGGTGCATCAGACGATGGATGCTGTTTCGACCCTAAGGCCGGTGACAAAGTTCAGCGCGACCGTCGGCGCTCCGGACCAACTCGCTGAGGTACTGGTCAACGCTTTTCGGGCCGCCGAATCCGGGCGGCCCGGCGCATCTTATGTCAATCTGCCGGTGGATGTGATGACGGCCACCTGCGCGCATGCGGCGCTGTCAGCGCCAGCCTTCTTTGGTCCTGGTCCGGCCGATCGCGCCGCGACCGAAGAAGCTGCGCGTCAGATCAATGCGGCATCCAATCCAGTGGTGCTGCTCGGCATGCTGGCAAGCAAACAGTCCAATGCCCGTGCGCTGCAGGCATTTCTCGGCAAGAGCAATCTGCCGGTCGTCGGCACGTTTCAGGCCGCAGGCGCCGTGGGAGCCATGCTGTTCGACAGTTTCGGCGGTCGCGTCGGTCAGATCGCCAACCAGCCCGCCGACCGGCTCCTGGAATCTGCCGACCTTGTGATCACCGTGGGGTACGATCCCGTCGAATATTGGCCACCGTTGTGGAATGGCAAGCGCAAACGCCAGATCATTCACGTCGACGTGCTGCCCTCGGTTATCGACAACTGCTACGTCCCTAGCGTCGAACTGACCGGCGACATCGCCCAAACTCTGGAGGCCTTGACCCCTTTGATCAGGCGCGCGGGAAAATCGGCGCTCTCTTCGGACATCCTGGACATGATCAGCGCCGAAAGGCAGCTTCTGAGCAAGGAGGCCGCCTTGCGCGGCGGCACGCCGATCCATCCCATGCGCTTGGTCCACGAATTGCAGCAGTTTGTCGGCAGCGACACCACGCTTTGTTTGGACATGGGTTCTTTCCATCTTTGGATCGCCCGCCACCTCTACAGTTTCAGACCCCGCCAGGTTCTCATCACCAATGGACAACAAACATTGGGTGTCGCGCTTCCGTGGGGGATAGCGGCTTCGGTCGTCCGGCCCGCGGAGAAGATCCTCTCTATTTCCGGCGACGGGGGCTTCCTTTTCTCTGCCATGGAGCTCGAGACAGCCGTGCGGCTCAAGGCCAACCTGGTGCATATGGTTTGGATCGACGGCAGGTATGACATGGTGGCCGTCCAGGAAAGCCTGAAATACGGTCGTACCTCCGGCATCGACTTCGGCCCGATCGACTACGTGAAATATGCCGAGGCGTTCGGCGCGAAAGGCCTTGTGATCCAGAGCCCCGAGGACATCGTCCCAACAATGAAGAAGGCATTTGATATCCAGGGCCCTGTGATCATCGGTGTCCATGTCGACTATCGCGACAATCACAAGCTCTTTGAAATGGTGGACTCCGACGCGTTCCATTAGGGAAGCGCGGCTATTGGCGATGACAAGCACCGAAGCAGAACATCGCCACCACTCGCGATAGATCATCTGCTCCCGGAGCAGATTGGAGAACGTCTTGACAGATCATGACAAGGTCGAGATGGCAAAGAGCTTCCACGCCGCGCCTCTGTCCAGGGATTGGCCCGCGATCCGCGGGTTATTGGCTGATGATGCGACATGGGGCAATTCCAGGAAACAATCGGATCTCCGGAAAGGCAGTCGGCGCCGACGTTGTTACCGGTCGCGCAGGCGTAAGCGCGGCGATTCATGGCGCGTCGCCGATTACTTGTTGAACCAGACCAACGGCGGGTATCTCCGCCAGTCGCGTTCTGCGCCCGTTCAGGATCTTGGATCGTCGATCAGCTGCTGCGGGCGTGCAAATGCTTCCAACGACTCTCTATCGTCGATCACGATCTCGCGGCCGCGGACGCGCACGCCATGATCGGTCAATTGGGCCAGGGTGGGAGAGGTTCTCCCGGGTTGTGCCGATATGCGAAGCCAGCGTGCCGCGATCGAAGGCGAGCACAACATGTGCATGAGATGAGCTGATCTGTGCTTCCGTCAGGATCCAATTGGCGAGGCGTTCCACGGTCGAGCGCGCCATATAGCCCTTCAGCTTCTTGACCGAGGATCGATAGGCGAGCGCAAGTTCCCGCGCGACGATCCGCGCGAAGCAGGCGAACGCCATGTTCGGCCAGCCATTGCGGAATGTTCGCAGAGCCTCGAATCAAAAGGCGAGCGAGCCGCTCATTGAGCGCCCCGCGAGTGACGTGAACAAGCTCACAGAAGAATTCCGCTTCGCTGTAAGCGCCGCGCACATGCCGGGTCGGGTGGTCATGCATCAGCCGGACGTTGCGTGCGTGACGGGCGTTGCCTCCCCGCAGCGCGGCCGGCGCTTGCTCGATCAGGCAGACCGAAGCTCCCTTGCATCGCGCGGTAATCGCCGCGGACAGCCCGGCGCTGCCGCCGCCAACCACCAACACGTCGACGATTTGCGAGCTATCCATCTCGGCCATCATTGCCGGCAGTCGGTAGTCGCCTGCACGGCATGGATCGGACCCTACTGCGTGGTGAAGAGCGCCACCGCGATGGCGACGGAGAGGCTCACCGCCGAGACGGCGGCGGTCGTTGACAAGACCCCCATCGCTCTCAGCGCAGTGGCGAACAGGATGATGATGGGGGTGGCGGTAAGGAGGCCGAGTTGCGCTTCGCTCATGATGTCCGCTTGCTGAATCGTGGAACCCACGCGTGAGCCCGTCTAGCTCGATTCACCGCCGGGGGACGTTGCGACGGCGCAAGCAGGCTCGCGATCGGCACCCTGTCTGGCTGTTTGTGCGGCGACAAAGACTGGCATTTGCAAGCCGGATAAGCGTGCCAACAGGCACTGGCGATCCGGAGGGCACATGTCGACGGTGGACTGCGAACAGGAGGAGAGCGGTTGGGGTGTGCTTGAGGGCCTTCCCGGCGATCCCATGATATGGGTGCTGATCTTCAGCGAGTTCGCTGCCTTCGGCCTATTCCTCGGCGCCTTTGCCGTTGCCCACGCGATCAAGCCTGCCGTGTTTGCTGCCGGGCAGGCGGCGCTCGACCCCCGACTCGCCGGATTGAACACGGTCGTGCTGGTGACGAGCGGCTGGGCCGCCGCGCGCGGGACCGCGGCGGCGCGCGCCGGCGAAGGACGACCTTCGCGTTATTGGCTCCTGGCGGCAATGGGCCTCGGAGCCAGCTTCGTGGCCATCAAGCTGGTCGAGTATGCGAAGGAAATCGCAAGCGGTGTCGGCCTGGAAGCCAGTCCGTTCTTTACGCTCTACTTCCTTCTGACCGGCTTTCATCTCCTTCATGTCTGGCTTGGCATCGTGATCCTGGCCGTGGTCTGCCGCCGCGCGCAGGTCACCAGCGTGGAGACCGGAACGGCGTTCTGGCACATGGTCGATCTTGTCTGGGTCGTGATGTTTCCAATCGTTTACCTCGTGAGGTGACCATGATTCGACCTCCACATCATCTCGAGGCGACCCTGGCTGTCTTGATTGGCCTTGCGATCACGACCGTTGGTGTAGCGCGCATGTTGCCGGGCGGACTGCTCGGCAAGGCCGTCCTGCTTTCGCTCGCTGCCCTTAAGGGTCGCAAGATCCTGCTCGACTATCTCGATCTGCGTGCCGCGCCCGCGCTCTGGCGCGGTCTGGTCAGTGCGTGGGTGTTCTCCGTCGCGGCATTTGCCTTGGCAGCCTCAACAGTGGGCTTGCTCGTGTGATCAATGCGACCGACCGCCGCGATCGTTGCTCCCGCACAAAGAGCGCATCGGCGCCGATGTCTAGATTGGCCTGACCCCTTCACCCGACTCCAACACATGCGAAAGGACAGGTAATGGCTGAACGCCTCACCAAGTCGGCCGCTCGGAACGTCTTCTACGGCGGGTCGGCCTTCTTCTTCGCCATATTTTTAGGTCTGACGGCGCACAGCCACTATTACATGGTGACGACATCCACTGACGCGCGCACGCTCACCGACTCTGTCGCGCGAGGCAAGCACGTCTGGGAAAGGAATTCCTGCATCAACTGCCATACGCTGCTCGGCGAAGGTGCCTATTTCGCGCCGGAGCTCGGCAATGTGTGGGACCGCTGGGGCGGCAAGGAGGATCCGGCTGCCGCGCGCGAGATGCTGAAGGCGTGGATGAAATCGCAGCCATCGGGCGTCCCGGGTCGGCGGCAGATGCCGCAATTCAACCTCACCGACCAGGAGCTCAACGATCTTGCGGACTTCCTGGAATGGACCAGCCGCATCAAGCGACAGGACTGGCCGCCCAACAAGGCCGGCTGAGCACCGCGACCCGATAATCCCGTTAACACAGAGAGCCGACGATGAGATATCACACCCAGAAAGTCGCGATGCTGTATTTCTACGGCGCGCTGACACTCTTCCTCGCCCAGGTCATGTTCGGTGTTCTGGCTGGAACCATCTACGTTCTGCCCAACACTCTATCGGTCGTCCTGCCGTTCAACATTGTCAGGATGATTCATACCAACGCGTTGATCGTATGGTCGCTGATGGGCTTCATGGGGGCGACCTATTTTCTTCTGCCGGAGGAGACAGAGACGGAGCTATTCAGCCCCTTGCTCGCGAAGCTCCAGTTCTGGATGTTTTTTGCTGCGGCGGGCGTCGCCGTGGTGGGCTATCTCTTTCACTATCACGAAGGGCGTGAATTCCTCGAGCAGCCGTTCTTGATCAAGGTCGGCATCGTGGTCGTCTGCCTGATCTTCCTGTTCAATGTGACCATGACCGCTCTGAAGGGCCGCAAGACCACGGTCACGAACATCCTGCTGTTCGGCCTGTGGGGCGTCGCGATCTTCTTCCTGTTCGCGTTCTACAATCCCGCCAACCTCGCGGTCGACAAGATGTACTGGTGGTACATCGTGCACCTCTGGGTCGAGGGCGTCTGGGAGCTGATCATGGCCTCCGTGCTGGCCTTCCTCATGATCAAGCTCAACGGCATCGATCGCGAAGTCGTCGAGAAGTGGCTCTACGTCATCATCGGACTTGCGCTGTTCTCGGGCATCCTGGGCACGGGCCATCACTTCTACTGGATCGGTGCGCCGGGCTATTGGCAGTGGATCGGCTCTCTGTTCTCGACCCTCGAGGTCGCGCCGTTCTTCACCATGGTGATCTTCACCGTGCAGATGACCTGGAAGACCGGGCGCAAGCATCCGAACCGGGCCGCGCTGTTGTGGTCGGTCGGCTGCTCGGTGATGGCCTTCCTTGGCGCCGGCGTGTGGGGCTTCCTGCACACCTTGTCGTCGGTGAACTATTATACGCACGGCACTCAGGTGACGGCGGCGCACGGGCACCTCGCTTTCTTCGGCGCCTATGTGATGCTCAATCTCTCCGTGATGGCCTACGCGATCCCGCAACTGCGCGAGCGCGCGCCCTATAACCAGTGGCTCAGCATGGCGAGTTTCTGGATCATGTGCACCGCCATGACGGTGATGACCTTCGCGCTGACCTTTGCGGGCGTGATCCAGGTTCATCTGCAGCGCGTGCTCGGCCAGAGCTACATGGAGGTGCAGGACCAGCTCGCCATGTTCTACTGGGTCCGACTCGGCTCGGGTGTGTTCGTGCTCGCTTCCGCGCTGATGTTCATCTGGGCCGTGCTGGTGCCCGGACGCGAGAAGAAGTCCGTCATTCCCGCGGCCCTGCAACCCGCTGAATGAGTCGAAACGGCGGCCGCGGAAATCGCGGCCGCCACCCCGCGATACTGGAGAGAGACTATGAAACCTGCGCTTCACGCCATCGGAGCGGCTTCACGCGAGATTCCGTCCTACATCCCGAGCGGACGCGAATGCCTGCTGTTCGAGCAGGCCTGGCGACACCGCTTGCCGGTTCTGCTCAAGGGCCCGACCGGGTGCGGCAAGACGCGGTTCGTGTCCCACATGGCGGCGCGGCTCGGCTTGCCGCTTCACACGGTCGCCTGTCACGACGACCTCACTGCGGCCGACCTCACCGGGCGCTATCTGCTCAAGGGCGGCGACACCGTCTGGACCGACGGGCCGCTGACCCGGGCCGTGCGCGAAGGCGGCATCTGCTATCTCGACGAGATGGTGGAGGCCCGCAAGGACGTCACGGTGGTGCTGCATCCACTCACGGATGATCGCCGGATTCTGCCGCTGGAGCGCACCGGTGAAGAGCTCACTGCGCCGCCGAGCTTCATGCTGGTGGTATCCTACAATCCCGGTTACCAGAACCTGCTGAAGGCCCTGAAGCCGTCGACGCGGCAACGCTTCGTCGCCATCGAGTTCGGCTTTCTGCCGCCGGAGCAGGAGATCGCCGTGGTCGCCGCGGAAAGCGGGCTCGCGCCTGACCGCGTCAGGCCACTGGTGCAGCTCGCCGGCCGCTTGCGCGCGCTCAAGGGACACGATCTGGAGGAGGGGGTCTCGACGCGTCTCCTCGTGTACTGCGCGACCCTGGTCGCTGCCGGAGCCACAGTGGCGGATGCCGTCCTCGCCGGAATGATCGAGCCGCTCACCGACGATGTCGACGTCAAGGGCGCGCTGGTCGAGGTCGCGCGGGCCATCATCGGGTGAGGTGGGCCGCATGCTCGATTTCCTCGAACTCGAGGAGACCGTCGGACGTGCCTGGCATCGTCTTGTCGGCGCGACCGCGAGCTATCCTGTTCACGCCGAGCACGCGGTATCGCTTGCCGAAGTGCAAGGGCAACTCGCGGTGATGTTCCGCGCCCTCGGCGGCGAGGCTGGCGTCCAGATCGCCAGTTCGAATGCTCGCAAATCCGGCCATCGGCTCGGCTGGCGGCAGCGGATCGGGCTCGGCGACGAGCGCCTCGATCATCCGGGGCGCGACAGCGCGACGGTGTTCCTTCCCGACCGGATCGCCGTCTTTTCGGACCGGGATCTCAATGCCTCCCTTTATCGGTGGCTCGCCGCCTGGTTCGCGACCGCGCCGGTTGAGATGATCGCGGAGTCCGACCCGCTCCGGCGCGACCTTTTGACGTTGCGCCGCGCCTGCGGCACGGTTGCGGCGGTCTTGACGCGCTTCCCAGGACTTGCCGGCATCTATGCCCGGCTCGCCGCCGCCGTTGCGGCTGCTCGACCGCTCAGGCCATTGCCGCGAACCGAGCAGGAGATGGAGCGCATCGTGCTCGCGCTGCTCCATGCCGGTCAGCCAGCAGACGGGACGCTCTGGCCAGCTATGACTGGCACGAGCGCGCTGCCGGCGAGGGCGCCGGCCGGCTACCGCCGGATTCTGCCGTGTCCGCTGTGGGGCGATTGCTGGACGCGCGAGTTGGATCCCGCGCGCGCGGAGGAGGACGAGCGCGCACAGAATCCGCAAGCAGCCTCGCCAGACAGCCGCAAGCGTTTCGCCGTTCGCGAGCGCGAGGATGGCAGCCGACGTGATCCCTTCGTGCTCAACCGTTTCGAGAAAATCCTCGCCATGGCCGAGATGGTGAACGTCGATCGTCCCGCCGATGATGGCGAGGACGAGGACGCTCGGAAGGCTGCGGACGATCTTGAGGAGCTTGCGATCGGGCGTCGCAGCGGCAAGCCGGCGACGAAGCTGAAGTTCGATCTCGACCTGCCGCCTGAGGCGATCGATGCGGCGCGGCTCGATACCGGTCAGCTTTATCCGGAATGGGATTATCGCAGCGGCACCTACCTTCCGGATCATTGCCGCGTGGTGGCGGGCGAGGCGCCGGAGACCGGCGAAATCTGGGCGCCGGATGAGACCCTGCGCCGCCACATCCGACAGGTGCGGCGCCGGTTCGAGGCGCTGCGGCCACGCCAAGAACTCATGCGCGGCCAGGCAGACGGGCATGAACTCGACATCGACGCGCTGGTCCGCGCCCGCTGCGATCTTCGCGCCGGCAGCGGCGCGCTCGATCGGGTCCACGTGGCGATGCGGCCAGTGGGGCACGACCTTGCCGTCACGCTGCTGGTCGATGTTTCGCTCTCGACCGACGCCTGGGCCGACGGCCACCGCGTTCTCGACGTGGAGAAGGAGGCCTTGCTGGTTCTCGCCCATGGCTTGTCGGCCTGCGGGGATCATCACAGCATCCTGACTTTCACCTCGCGGCGCCACTCCTGGGTGCGCCTCCAGACCGTCAAGGCATTCGGCGGACCGATGAGCGCGGCGGTGGAGCGCCGCATCGCCGCGCTCAGGCCCGGCTATTACACTCGCATCGGCGCGGCGGCGCGCCACGCTGCAGCAGAACTCGCCCGCCAGCCACAGCGCAAGAAACTCCTCCTCGTCCTGACCGACGGCAAGCCGAATGACGTCGATCATTACGAGGGACGGTTTGCAGTCGAGGATACGCGCAAGGCTGTTCAGGAGGCGCGTCGGCTCGGCATCGCCGTGTTCGGCGTCACCGTCGATGCGGCCGCCCAATCCTATTTCCCGAGCCTGTTCGGGCGCGGCGGTTACGCCATTGTCGGCAACATTCGGCGCCTGCCGGCCGCCCTGCCGGCGATTTATCGGCAGCTCGTATCTTAACTCATCCGCTGATCGACCTGCGGAGCCGGATGAGGGCCAAGCCCGTCATTGCGAGGAGCGAAAGCGACGACCCGCCGTTGCTCGCTGCGCGAGCTATGGCGAGGCGTGAAGTCCCGCCGAAGCGCCTTTGCGCGTAGGCGGAAGCAATCCAGACTCTATCGCGGAGAAAGTCTGGATTGCTTCGCTTGGGCTTGCAATGACGCCGGAGGTTGGGCGCGCGTCCTCCCGATTCGCTGTGCGCGGCGACCACTCTAATTCTACTCGAATCCGTAGAGCTTGGCGGGATTGTCAACCAGGATCCGGCTTCGGATCTCGCCATCGTCCGCCCAGACGGCAAGGAGATCGAAGAGCTGTGCATCGTCCGGCTTGTGCTTCTCCGTGACGTGTGGCCAGTCACTGCCCCAGACGAGCCGCTCAGGCGCGTTGGCCACGAAGGCCCGTGCCGTTCTGGTCGCATCCGCGTAGGCGGGTGGTCCTTGCGTGGTGTTGAGATAGGCGCCTGCGAGCTTCACCCAGGCCCGGCCCTTGTCCACGAGATCAAGGATGACGCGGAAGGCGGGATGATCAGGTCCTTGCTGCGGCGGCAACCGCCCCATGTGGTCGAAGACGATCGGACACGGCAATCTGCCGAGCATGGCCGCCGTATCGACGATCTGGTCGCCGGACATGTGTAACTGCACGTGCCAGCCGATATCCGCGATACGCCTGGCCAGCGGCTCGATCATGTCGATCGTGGTGACCGTGTCTTTCGGATTCCAGACGCTGAAGCGGAGTCCGCGAATGCCGGCGGAGTCGAGCCGCTTCAATTCGCCGTCGGTGACGTCGAGACCACACACGCCGATGCCCCGCGCGTTCTCGCCGAAGCGCTCGAGCGCGTTGAGAAGGCAGGCATGATCGGTCCGATGATATTTGGCCTGCACGAAGACGACACGACTTGTTCCGATCCGGGACTGAAACTGCCGATAGTCGGCCGCGGTCATCCCGGCCGGCCGTTCGAGTTCGGGCGTCGGAAAGCGGGGGTCGAGAACGTGGCAGTGTGAATCGCACGCTTCCGCCGGCGCGGCGGTTTTAGGACGCGCGGTCCCGCTGGAATTCGGTACTTGCGTCATGTCAGCAACAACAGCGCCGCACCATAGATGATGCCGGCAACACAAAACGTAATCACCGTATAGCCGAGAACGCGCTGAATCCCGATCCCGGCCATCGCAACCACCGGCAGCGCCCAGAATGGCTGCATCATGTTCGAGACCTGCTCGCCCATCGCAACGCTCATCGTCGTTGCTGGAATGGATGCGTGAAGCTCCACCGCGGCAGGAATCGCGAATGGTCCTTGCACCGCCCAATGGCCGCCGCCGCTCGGAACCAGGAAGGTGATGAACAGGGAGGCGAAGTAGGTCCAGAACGGCAAAGTGTGTGCGGTGGCGATAGCAACGAAGAATTTGGAAATCATGGCGGCCAGGCCCGTCGTGTCCATGATGCCCATGATCCCTCCGTAGATCGGATATTGCAGGATCATCGAGCCGGCCTGCTTCGCCGCGTTCTTCATCGCTTCCGAATAGGCGACGGGCGTGCCGTGAAGAGCGACGCCGACGATCAGCAGGATCAGGATGACCGTGTTGGCATCGAAGTTGACGCCCTTCGACCACCATGTGAATCCGAGATAGCTCACGCCCAGCAAGACGAGAAACAGGCTCACGATCGGGGCGCGATTGGCGGCTTCGGCAAAGGAATCGGCAGATTTGGCCGGCGCGATGGACGATGCCTCTTGCGCATTGGCGGGGACGAAAGCCACGATTTCATCCTCGCGAGGTTTGAGGAACACAAAGACGATCGGGACCAGGACGATCACGGCCAGCGTCGGCACCAGATTAAAGGTGGTGAAGACCGTCTGCTCGAACGGAAGCATCTGGCCGGTCAATTTCTCGACGATGTTGAGCGCATTTCCGTGTGTCGCCTGCGAGAGCGCGATCGAGCTCGATGGACCGCTCGCCCAGATGACCCATCCGGAATAGGCGGCCGCGACGAGCCAGCCGAAATCGAGATGAATTCGCTTCGCGACCTCCCGGGCCAGAATGGCGCCGACGACAAGTCCAAATCCCCAGTTCAGCCAGGAGGCGACCGCGGCGATCAGAAAGGTCATGACGACCGCCTGGTTCGGCGTCGAGAGCGTCGCGACCAGCCGCTTGAGTCCGCGCTGCACCAGCGGCGCGTGCGCGACCGCATGCCCCGTCACAAGGATCATGATCATCTGGAAAGCAAAGCCGATGATGCCGAACAGGCCCGCGTACCAGGATGTGACGACCGTGACGAGATCACCCTTGGGAGCGAACAGGAATGCCGCGGCCGCCACGGCGAACGTCAACCCGATGGCGATGACGAACGGATCGGGGAGAAGCCGCTCGAACAGATAGACCGATCCCGCCACGAAGCTTCGTCGGTGAGATGGGGCTGATATTTCCTGAGTCGCCACGGATTTCTCCTCCCTTTTCATATTGGGCGCCGATCTCTTTCTTTTGTGTTCGGTGCTGGCCGATGACTATCGGACCGATTGTCAGCCGCCGCAGATCACCCCTGCCAGCTTGAGCTCGTCGTAAGCTGCCGGGCTGATGCTGATCTCGGCGAGCAATTCGCGGTTGTGCTGTCCAAGAGCCGGCGCCGGCGTTCGTATCGAGCCCGGTGTCTGTGCAAGACGCGGGACAACGTGGTGCATCGGGATTTGTCCCATCTCCGGGTCCGGATAGTCGGCGATCACTTCGCGAGCGATGACATGAGGGTCGGCCATGATCTGCGGCGTGTCGTAGATCGGCCCGATCGTGACCTCGGCTTCTTCGAAGAATGCGACGTTTTCCTGTTGCGTGCGCTGCCCGATGAATGCGCCGATGATGGCGTCCAGCTCCTCCGCATGACGCAGCCGGTCGGAATTGGTCCGGAAACGCGGATCGTCGATCAGCTCCGCCCGCCCGATCGCCCGGAACAGGCGTTCAGTCATCTTCTGGATTGAACCTGACAGGCTGACATAGTGGCCGTCGCTGCACCGATAGACGTTGCGGGGAGCCGAGTTGGTCGAGCGGCTTCCGGTGCGTGGCTTTACCTTGCCGGTGAGGCGGTAGTTGGCGGCTTGCGGGCCCAGGATTGCAAACAGGGGATCGAGCAGTGACAGATCGATCACCTGGCCCCGATCTCTCATTTCCGCTTCGCGCAGCGCGATCATCGCCGCGGAGGCGCCATAGAGTCCGGCAACGCCATCCGCAAGGTACATCGGCGGCAGGACCGGCTCCCGATCGGCAAATCCGTTGATCGCGGCAAAACCCGATACGCCTTCAATCACGGTGCCGAAACCCGGGCGCTGCGCGTAAGGTCCGTTCTGGCCCCATCCGGAAATGCGAACGACGACCAGCGACGGATTGAGCGCCAGCAGCGCATCCGGCGATAGCCCCATTTTTTCCAGCACGCCGGGCCGAAAGCTTTCGACCAGGATCTGCGCCGATGGCACCAGCTTGCGGATGATCTCAATGGCTCGCGGATCACGCAAGGACAGGCACAGGCTCTTCTTGTTGCGGGCGTAGATTTTCCAGTGCGTCTCGATGCCCTCGGTCTTCCACGCGCGCAGCGTGTCGCCCTCGGGAGGCTCGATCTTGATCACTTCGGCGCCGAAGTCCCCGAGGACCTGGGTCAGGACGTTTCCCGCGAACAGGCGCGAGAGGTCCAGAACGCGGATGCCATCGAGCGTTCCCCGACGATCAGGTTGGTAATCGCGGGCGTGCAGGTTGCTCATCTCGGGTCGCCAGCCTGGATACGGTCCACAAGCGCGACGATCGCACGCGCGCGCTCGACGAAGGGCTTGTCGATCATTTGGCCGTCGACGAGATAGGCTCCCACACCGCGTGCATCGGCTTCCGCCGCCGCTGACACGACCTTCCTGGCCCAGGGGATTTCAGCGCTATCGGGCATGAACGTCTCGTTCGCGGCGGCAATCTGGCTGGGGTGGATGCAGCTCTTGCCGGCAAAACCGTGGCGTTTCGCGGCCTCGCACTCGGCGCGGTAGCCATCGATATCTTTGACGGCGGCGAAGGCGCCATCATAGGCGGCGATGCCGGCCTCGGCAGCGGCGAAGCGGACCGTGAGCCGGATGTGGGCGAGTGCGCTGCCGTCCGACCGGGCGATGCCGCACGGCTCCAGCAGATCGGCGTAGCCGATCTGCAAGCCGACCACCCGGGGATGCGCGCCCGCGAGTTCGGCGGCCTTACGCAGGCCTTTGGGAGTCTCGATGTTGAGCAGAACCTTGGCCTGCCGGTCGGAGGAATGCAGCGCTTCGCTGCGTTCGATCCGGCCGATGGCGTCGACAACATCATCCCGATCTTCCGCCATCGGGAGATTGATGATGTCGATCGGCATTCCGGCGAGCGCGTCGATGTCGGCGCCAAATTCAATTGTCGTGGGGGCGTTGACGCGGACCACGATGATCTTGGGTGCAGGGGCCGGCAGTTCGCGCAGAAACTTGGCGAGCTCGGCGCGGGCCCGCGCTTTCTGACTGTCGGCGACTGCATCTTCCAGATCGAACGACAGGGCATCCGCGGCCGAAGCCAGCGCCTTGCCGAACAGCTCAGGCCGCGAGCCGGGGACGAACAGCTTGCTTCGCATCAACATCATTATCCTCCTTCTGTCGGTTCAGAGGACCTTGAAATGAGCCATGGCGATGATGGCGAGCGTCACGGTGATAGCACCGCCGATCCGGGTCGCCACCTGAGCGAACGGCATCAATTCCATTCGCTCGGCGGCGGTGAGGATCATCACGTCGCCGGTGCCGCCGAGGCCGCTGTGGCAGGCGTTCACGATCGCGGACTCGATCGGGTACATCTTCATGCAGCGGCCAACGTAAAATCCCGTAGCCGTAAGGGTCACAACGGTTGCGACGATGGTGATGAGATTCGCGGGATGGAACGCCGCGACCAATTCGTGCCAGGGTGTCAATGCAACCGCAGTCGAGAACAGCAACGGGTAGGTCACGGCGATAACGAAGAAGCGGAACACGACGCGCGCGCCTTCCTCGATTGACGCCGGCACGGCGCGAAACAGCTTGACTGCCACCACCAGGAACAGCATGGCGACCGGGGCGGGAAGACCGACGAGCCTGTAAATCAATGTGCCAAACACGTAAATGGCGATGCCGGTGATCCCGCCCGCAGCGGCGGTGGCGACATCGATATTCGTGACGCTCGAATATGCCCGATGCTGCGCGTCCTCCGCCATGCCGCCGTTGTCCGGCTGGAGCTGGCCGTTGCCGGTGAGATCGGGACGGCTTTTGCCGAGCGAGTTCAGCGCGCCGCAACAGATGATGGCGACCAGATTGCCGAAGAAGACCAGCGGCAGAATCTGGCCGATCATCGCTCCCTGATCGAGGCCCAGCGCCTCCGCATAGCCGACCGAGAGCGGAATTGCGCCTTCGCCGACGCCGCCGGCCATCACCGGTATCACGACATAGAGGATAGAGCGCCAGAAGCCGAGGCCGCAAATCCAGCCGATGACGCCGCCGACGCCGAGCGCGGCGACCGAGCCGGCGGTGAGCGGGACGAATATCTTCACGAATCCCTGCAGCAGCACCTGCCGGTTCATGCTCAGGATCGAACCGACGACGACCGCCGTGATGAAGAGGTAGATGAAATTGGTTGCCTTGGTGAAGGTCGTCACCTGCTGCACCAGCGGCGCGGGCAATAGCTGATGCGCGACCAGAAATGACGGCAGAAAGATCGTCAGGAGCGATGATCCGCCGATCGCGTTCAGAACCGGGATTCGCCGCCCAATCTCGGCGCAAGTGAAGCCGCCGACGACGAGCACGGCGATCATCACCGTCACCTCGCCGGAGATCTTGCCCATAAATGAGAACGCCGCGATCAAACCGAGCAGGAGGAGATAGATCGGCAGAGGGATGATGCCGACCCGGATTTCCATCAAGCGTTGCAGCCGGTTCGAACCAGGCGTGGCGATTGGCGCCGCGTGAGTGGCGGCCGGGGGCATCGGGTCGGCGACCGCATCGGTCGTCATCGTTTCCTCCGTGAGGCATCCTTGTGCGGCCGGTTGTTGCCCTGACCTCGCCGGGAAGCTTGCAGGAGGCCGATCTTCACGTAAAATGCATTAATGGCAATTATTTATGAGCAATACGCATGAAAATCCCCATTGATGGCGTCCAGGCCTTTGTCCATGTCGCCGAGTTGGGCAGCTTCAACCGGGCGGCCGAGCATCTCTTCATCACTCAGACCGCGCTGACCCGGCGCATCCAGCGCCTCGAAGCGTTCGTGGGCTTGCGTCTGCTGGACCGCACGACGCGTTCGACGGCGTTGAGCCCGACGGGTAGGGATTTCCTCCCGCTGGCGCGGCGGATCGTCGATGACCTCGTTCATGGACTGGATCGGCTCCGAACCTCGTCGCGGCTGGGGGTTGGCGACGTCACGGTCGCGACACTGCAATCGGTCGCGTTCCGGCAGTTGCCGCTGGCCCTGCGCAGCTATGCCCGCAAACATCCCGACAATCGCGTCCAACTGCTGGAGCGGTCGGGCGCGCTGGTCACGGAGGCCGTGCGCCAGGGCCAGGCGGATTTCGGCATTCACATCCAGCACGAGCCTCATACCGATCTCACGGAGGAGACGCTGATGCGCGATCCCTTCGTCCTGGTGTGCAGCCGCTCGCATCCGATCGCAAAATTGAAGAAAGTGGCGTGGTCTGGTCTGCAGGGAATCGATCTCGTTACGCTCGGCGGCGCCAGCGGCAACCGTCGCATCGTCGAAGCGCATTTGAGCAAGGCCGCGCTGAGGCCGCGTGGCAGGTTCGTTGTGGAAAGCACGCCAAGTGCGATTGCGCTGGCGCGCGAGAATGTCGGGGCGGCCATCCTGCCAGCCGCGATGAAGGCGACGACCGTAGCGACAGGACTGATCGAGGTGCCCCTGGTCGAGCCCGTCGTTTACCGCTCGATTGCACTGGTCAGACGGAAAAATGAGACCCTTTCGCCTGCGGCAGACGCGCTCTACGCCGTCATCAAGGAACAGATGCTGGGGGCGGGGACGGCAACATCACGTCGCAGCGCCAGCCCGTAGGCGGGGAACGGAAGGGCCAAATCGTCATCCTGATCACGCGCGGCGGGCACACGTCTGATTGCGCGGGTGCAGTCTTTCGCCTGACGTCTGGGTTAACACATTGGTCACTTGTTTGCGCTCATTTTCCGGATCTCATTCAACAGGGAGTCACCATGTCGGACATCACCCTTCCCGGCGGACGGATTCGTTCTTTTGTGGAGCGGATCGAGCACTTGGATGCCGAATTGCAGGAGTTGAACGAGCAGAAAAAGGAGGTCTTTTCGGAGGCCAAGGCCGAGGGTTTTGACGTCAAGATCCTCAAGGAAATCATCAAGCTGAGAAAGCAGGATCAGGACGAGCGCGACGAGCGCGAGACTCTGCTTGATCTCTATATGAGGGCGATGGAAACGTCCGAGCCGGAACCGACCGCCAAGGCCGCTTGAGGCGACCCCAGATCACGATGCCAAACCAGGCGCGAGCGCCAAAGAGCGCTCGCCCGCAGTCTTCTACATGTCGGATTAGCGCAGCAGAGCAGGCCAGCTCTGCCGCCGTGGTGCCGCGCCGCGCAGGCCTCTGACCGGGGCTTGTTCAGTCGTTCACAGCGACCGGCTCGCGCATGCCGGCTCCTGCAAGAAGTGGCCGGACCTGATGCTCAAAGGTCTTGAGGGCGGCACCGATGGCCTGGTGCATGTCGAGATATTTGTAGGATCCGAGGCGCCCGCCGAAGATGACGTTCGGATGAGCCGCCATCATGATCTTGTAGGCCTCCATGATCCTTTTGTCGGCCTGGGTGTTGATCGGGTAATAGGGTTCGTCCTCACGGCCTGCAAAGCGGGAATACTCGCGATAGATCGTCGTCTTCGCGAGCGCATGCTCCCGTTCGGGGTGAAGATGCTTGAACTCGTGGATGCGGGTGAACGGCACGTCCTCGTCGGCGTAATTGATGACGGCGGTGCCCTGGAAGTCGGCGACATCATGCACCTGCCGCTCGAACTCGACCGTCCGCCAACCCAGGCAACCGCAACGATAGCCAAAGAAGCGATCGATCGGGCCCGTATAGATCACGAGCTGCCGCGTGCGTAGGCGTTCGGCCACGTCAAAGAAGTCGACGCCGAGGCGAACGTCGATTTTGGGGTGCTTGAGCATCTGCTGAAATATCGCCGTGTAGCCGCGGCTGGGCATTCCCTCGAAGCGGTCCGAAAAATAGCGATCATCATAGGTCAGCCGCACCGGCAGGCGGCTGATGATATCGGCGGAAAGATCCTTGGGATCGGTCTGCCACTGCTTTTGCGTGTAGCCGCGGATGAGAAGATCGTAGAGCGTGCGACCGATCGAGCCAACCGCCTTGTCCTCAAGATTGAGCGCCCGCGACTGGCCAACCGCGCCGGCTTCCGAGGCGATTACGGCGCTTGCGTCTTGCGGCGTCATGTGACGGCCAAAGGCCGCGGAGATCGTCGCCAGATTGATCGGCATCGAGTAGACGCGCCCGCGCGCAACCGTGAAGACGCGGTGGCGATAGTCCGTGAAGCTCGTAAAGCGCTGCAGATAGCTCCAGACGAGCTCCGAATTGGTGTGAAAGATGTGTGTGCCGTAACGGTGGACTTCGACGCCGCTTTCGGCATCCACTTCCGAATACGCGTTGCCGCCGACATGGTGGCGTCGATCGATGACGCAGACCGTGCACCCGAGCTGGCTCGCGACCCGCTCGGCAATCGTCGCTCCGTAGAACCCGGCTCCGACCACGACGACGTCGAAGTCACTCAAGTGCATTTGATCCCCGCTCACCTGATTTCTGCCGGGAGGAGCGGCTCGCCCGCAATCCCGCCGGGGTGGTACGGCGAAGCGCAGCGGTTCAGGCGGAATATTCAGGAGGAAACGCAAAAATATCGCCGCCCGAGAAAACTCGGTTGCTCGTTCAACCACAGAGTCCGGGATTTGCAGCGCTTCGCGACGTCTTGGACAGTCTTAGCACCGAGATCCGTCGATCATGACCCTTATCTGCATTCCGACCGCGAACACCACGGCTTACGATTCAGTTCGCGGAATCCTGGCAATGGCGGGTGCCGAGCTCGATCGTCTCGGGCACGAGGTTCAACTGCTCAACATCGGGGCGCCGGATGCGACGCAGCGTCTCAACGCCCTGTTGCCGCGGCACTCGGAGACGGTCGCAATCGGCATGTCCGGTATCGGCCTTGAACTCTACACCTCAGACCACAAGCTGTTCTGGGAAGCCGCGCAAATTCCGTTCTTCTCCTGGTATTGCGATCACCCCTCGTACTTCGCCCGCCGTCACCGGATCCAAAGCCGGTACGTGGTGCATGGATATGTTTTCCCGGACCACGCCGCCTTCAACCGCGATTTTCTTCGGCCCGACAGCCCGGTCTTCGCCGCGCATATCGGCATTCCCGACCCGGGCTTCTTTCATGCGGCGGCCCCTGAGAACAGAAACGGACGAATCCTCTTTGCGAAGTCGGGATGGAGCACCGCCGAACTCGAGCGGAAATTTCGGGCGACCATGCCGGAGAAGCTGGCGAGGATTCTGTTCGAAGCACTCGAAGCCGCGCGCGGCAAAAGCTGCGGCGCGTTTCCTGAAATCCTCACCGCCGTCGCAGCCGATCATCTGGTGTATCTCACCCCCGGCGACACGATCTTCAATGCGCTTCTCACGCGGTTGGACAACTATACCCGGGCGCAGCGAACTCAGGAGGTCGGTGCGGTGCTGGCCGATTATCCCGTCGATTTCGTCGGCGGCGGCTGGAGCGAGTTCGCCGAGTCCACGGCGACAAAAACAGCGCGCTTTCTCGGGCCTCTGCCGTTCGACGCGGTGCGGGCAGGCCTTGGCTCCTATCTGGGCGCGGTCTCGCTCAATCCCAACACCGACCTGTCGATGCACGACCGGGTCTTCTTTTCGCTAGGAGCCGGCACCGTCCCGATATTCGATGCCAACCAGTTCTCAAGGCGGCACTTGCCGCTTCTCTCCCGCTTCAGCTTCGACCATGATCCTGACAGTCTTCGCGCCACAGTCGAAACGGTGCTCGCCGATCCGGCAGCCGCGCAAGCCGCGACGGCCGCAACCTTTGCCGCAATCTACCCAAGCTTCTCGATGCGGCGCTCGGTCGAAGAGATTTGCGAGATCCTGACCCAATTGGCTGGCGCTGGCGCCGACAGACTGCTCCCTGCAGAGCCGTCGCCCGCCGGTGCGTGGTCCGCTCCGCAACTCGCAAAAGCTGTCGCTTAGCACGCCGCGCCGACGCGCGCCTCGAGCGCGCGCACGGCTTGGTTGATCGCCAACGGCCCCACGCCGAATTCGGCGGCCGCCTGGCGAAAGCTGCGGTGCTGGGCGACGCTCAGAAACGCCTCCACCCCATCGAGCGCACCGTGCCGGATTGTGAAGTTCCGCTTCATGGCCCATCGACATTATCGCGAATAGTCGCTCGCCAGAAGCGGATCTATGTGAGCTGCAAATCAGAGGCCCTCAAACCGGCCGCAGCACACAACAAGCTTGATGGAGGATCAAATGTCACCGGCAACCGTCTTCCAGATCCATCTCGCTCTCGGCTACGTCCCCTGGCTGCTTTGCCTCGGCGCGTATGTCATGCCCCGGCTCAACGCGATGGATCACCTCGAGGCGCAGCGCGCCATCGCAACGTTGCACAGCTTCCGCTTCTTCGGGCTGGTCTTCATCATCCCGGGCGTGGTCGGTCCCAATCTGCCCGCGAGCTTCGCCAGCTTTGCCGCTTATGGCGACTTCGCGACCGGAGTGTTGGCCATGCTGGCGCTTCTGACGGTGAGAATACGTCCGCTGTTCTGGCTATTTGTGGTCGCGTTCAACGTCGTGGGCACGGTCGACATCATTGTCGACTATTACCACGGCAACCAGATCGGCCTTGCGAATCTGGCGGGGGAGTTGGGCGCCACCTATGCGATCCCGATCATCTATGTACCCCTGCTGATGATCACGCACGCGCTTGCATTCTATTTGCTGCTCCGCTGGGTCAGGTCAGCAGGCCTTGTCGCGCCGGCCGAGGCCGCGAGGCGCAGCTAGTCAGTACCGACGCGCGGAAAACTCTTACGCGCAGATCCAAATGATCAGGAGCGCCATCGGAAGGCCGACGCCCAGCGCGCCAGCGATCATCAATGCGAAGGCCAGGAGTAGGTTTCCATCGGCCTGCAACTCACGCCCAGCCATGCCGTTGCTCCATCGAGCCCCATCGGGGATCGCGCCCAGTCCCAGGGATCATTGACCGAGGGAAAGCAAATCATCGGGACAAGATCCCTGACACTTTCGAAGCCAGATTTATTACCCGAAAAGGAACACTTTGAGGTTGAATCTCGCCGCTTAATAAAAGGTTAACGGCGGTGTCTTCTTGGGGCGCGGTCCATTCAACTAATCCGGAGCGTGGTTCTGGCTTATAGCGCTCATGCCCAGTGGCCGGGCCTTCCGCTTGGCCGCGCGGGGCCGTGCTCGCTTTTCGCAAATTGATTGGAACACGGAGCCAGTGTATCAAGACCGCGCAATGGTGGAGCGCGGGACTTAAGAAATGGCCGAAGCAGACCTCGATATCGTCATTCGGTCGATTGCGAAAAAGCAGATCAAGACTTTGACGGACGCAGCCAAGAAACGGCACGCCCGGTTCATGGGCATGGCTGCCAAGGCGAAGGACAAAGAAAGCAGGGACCGCTACAGGCACCTCGCCAGGAACACGCAGCAACTGGCAGCGGCTGCGGCGCGGCGGCTGCAGATCACGGCGGAGAACGCGGCCGACAGCTACGCGCGCTCGATCAAGCGGGCGGCGGAGGAATTGGCGGCAACCAAGCCCGCCAAGGAGAAGGGGCCAGCCAAGCCAACGAAGGCGGCAAAGGCGGCGAAAAAGAAAGCCTGACGTGGAATTGACGTGGGCCATCCTTCGTGCGAGCGGAGGCCGATGATGATCACCGTCGATCCCGTCACGCGCTCGGTCGTCCAGCATCGCCTAAGCGGCATCGTAGCCGAAATGGGCGAAGCCATGCTTCGCACCTCCTATTCGCAGATTCTCAATTCCAGCCGCGATTTCTCGCTCGCCATCTGCGACGCACAGAGCCGGCTGATCGCGCAGGCGGATCACATCCCGGTCCATGTCGGTGCGCTGCCCTGGGCGGCCCGCGCGGTGGAGGCGCGCTTTACCGAGGTGGCGCCGGGCGACGTCATCCTGATGAACGATCCCTATCACGGCGGCAGCCATCTTCCCGATCTCACCATCTTCGTCCCGGTCTTCGCGTCCGGACGGCGGCTGTTCTGGACCATCGTGCGGGCGCATCAGAGCGACATCGGCGGTGCCACCCACGGCGCCTATAACCCGCAAGCCACCGAGATCTGGCAGGAGGGTCTGCGCATTCCGCCGATCAAGCTCTACGAGGCCGGAAAGCTGCGCGACGACATTCTTGATATGCTCGCGCTCAATGTCCGCAATGCCCATGATTTTCGCGGCGATCTCTTCGCGATGATCGGCGCGGCGCATCTTGGCGAGCGGCGGATGCAAAAACTGTTTGCCGAGCTCACCGCGCCGGTCGTCGAGGCCGCGATCGAAGGTGTGCTTGATGCGGCGGAAAGCCAAGCGCGTGCCGTGGTCGCCACCTGGAAGGACGGCACCTTCCACGGCGAAGCCTTTCTCGATGATGACGGGCGCGGTCACAATGACATCCGCATCGCGGCCAAGGTGACTAAGCAGGGCAGCGACATCGAGGTCGACCTCTCCGACTCCGATCCGCAAGTCTCGAGTTTCGTCAATTCCTCGCATGCCAATATGCATGCGGCGGTGGCGATGGCCTTCTTCTATCTGATCGATCCGGACACGCCGAAGAATTCCGGCGCGCTGCGGCCGCTCAAGGTGGTGGCTAGGCAAGGCACGATCGTCTGGGCCGATCCGGGTCACCCCGTGACGCTCTGCACCAGCCATCCTTCCAACGAAATCGTCGAAGCGATCATCAAGGCGCTCGCCGCCTCCTGTCCTGACAGGGTGATGGCCGGCTGGGGCCGCCGTTTCCGGATCGCGATCAAGGGCGAGAACCCGCGCACCGGCCGGCCCTTCATCTGGCATCTGTTTCATGCCCGTCCCGGCGGCGGTGCCTCCGCCGGCGGTGACGGCTGGTCGTCGATCGGCGAGTGGCATTCCGTCGGCGGCTTGAAATTCGGCAGTATCGAAGTGGCCGAGGCGCGTTTCCCGCTGCATTTCCGCCACCACGAATTCCTGGCCGATTCCGGCGGCGACGGCCAGTTTCGTGGCGGGCTTGGCGTTGCGCTCGACCTCGTCGTCGAGACCGAGAAGGTCGCGCTCGGCAATACCGCGGGCGAGGGTATCAGGCACGGCTCGGCCGGTCTGCTCGGCGGCAAGGACTCCGAGCCGCACCGTTACCGGCTGCTCTCGAAGGATCGGCCGCCGCGCGAGCTGCGCACCAAGGAGGTCGGCATCGAGATCTTTCCGGGCGATTGCCTGGAGATCCGCTCCACCGGCGGCGGCGGTTGGGGACCGCCCGAGAAGCGCTCGCGAGCAGCGCGCGAGCGCGATCGTTTGCAGGGCCTCGTCACGGGCGATCCGGCGAAGGCGGGGGCGAGTTGACGCATGTTGACCATCGGTATTGACGTCGGCGGCACCTTCACTGACCTCGTCGCCATCGACGAGAGCGGACGCACGGTTTTCGCCAAATCGCCCTCCACGCCGCAGGACCAGTCGATCGGCGTGATGGCCGGGCTCGAGGAGCTGGCACGGCGGCTTGGGCTTCCGGTCGCGGACATGCTCGCGCAAACGCAGCGGCTGGTCCACGGCACCACGGCTGCAACCAACGCGCTGCTCGAGCGCAAGGGCGCCCGCGTTGCGCTGCTGACCACCGCGGGCCATCGCGATGTCCTCGAAATGCGCGAGGGCCTCAAGCCCAACCGTTATGATCTGCGCAGCCCGCCGCCCGAGCCGCTGGTGCCGCGCGAGCTGCGCTTCGGGGTCCGCGAGCGGCTCAGGGCCAATGGCGAGGTCCTGACCCCGCTCGACCAGGACTCCCTCGGCGAGGCCATCGCGGCGATCAAGACATCCGGCGCGACCTCGGTTGCGATCTGTTTCCTTCACGCTTACCGCAATCCCGCCCACGAGCTCGCCGCCGCCGAACGGCTGGTGCGCGAGCTGCCTGACGTCAGCGTGTCCTGCTCCAGCGATGTGCTGCCGCAGATCAAGGAATATGAGCGCGTCTCCACCACGGTGGTGAACGCCTATGTCGGCCCGGTGGTGCGACGCTATCTCGAGCGGCTGGAGCGGCGTCTGCGCGAGGTCGGCTTGAAGGGCTCGCTCTTCATCATCCTGTCCCACGGCGGCATGGCGCCGGTCGAAGAAGCGGCACGGCTTGCGGCCGCGACCGTGCTGTCGGGGCCTGCGGGCGGCATCTCCGGCTCGCGGCGTTGTGCCGCGATGCTCGGCATCGCCGATGTCGTGGCCTTCGACATGGGCGGCACCTCGACCGACATTTCCCTTGTTGCCGACGGGCGCGTCACGCTGTCGGCCGACGGCGGCCTTGCGGGCGAGCGCATCGCGCTGCGCAGCCTCGATATCGCCAGCATCGCCGCCGGTGGCGGCTCGATCGCGTCAGTCGAGACCAGCGGCATTTTCCGGGTCGGTCCCCAAAGCGCTGGCGCCATGCCGGGACCGGCGGCTTATGGCAATGGCGGTGACGCCGCGACGGTGACCGATGCCAATGTCGTGCTGGGCTATCTCGACGCCAAGGCCTTCATGGGCGGCAAGCGCCCGCTGGACGTGGCGGCCGCGGAAGCCGCGATCGACCGATTAGCTGCCGCGCTCAAGATCACCCGCATCGAGGCGGCCGCCGGCATCTTTCGCCTGGTCAACCTGAAGATGGCCGACGGCATCCGCCTGATGACGGTGCGTCGCGGCGTCGATCCCCGCCGCTTTGCGCTGTTGAGCTTCGGCGGCGCCGCTGGCCTGCATGCCGCCGAGCTCGCGCGCCAGCTCGACATCACCCGCATCATCGTCCCGACCACCGCCTCGGTGCTGTCGGCCTGGGGCATGCTGACCAGCGATCTGCGCTATGAACTGAGCCGCACGCATTTCGAGAGCGGCGCGCGCACGACGCCGGACGAGGTGAGGGCGATCTTTTCCGATCTGGAAGCGCGCAGCGTGCAGCGGCTGCGCGGCTGGTTCGATGGCCCGACCACGGTCGAGCGCTCGGCCGAGATGCGTTACGGCGAGCAGATTTTCGAGATCGACGTGCCCCTCGACGGTATCGACTTCAATTCGTCGGCGCTGATCGCCGAGATCGAGGAGCGTTTCCACCGCCGGCACGAGGAGCTCTATACCTACGCCTCACGCGACCAGGAGGTCGTGCTCGTCAACGCCCGGGTCGCCGCGGTCGGGGCGGTGTCCGTCGTCGAACAGGCGGTGCCCGCGGCAAGCGCCGCGCCGCCATGCCTGCCGCGCTCCCGCCGCAAGGCCTATTTCGGGACCTGGCGCGAGGTCGACGTCTATGCGCTGGACGATCTCAAGCCCGGCCAGACGCTTGAGGGGCCCGCCATCGTCGAGGCCGAAACCACGACTGTCGTGATCAACGAGGGCGACGCGCTGTCGGTGAATGCGCTGGGGTGGCTGGATATCAGCGTGGGCAAAGCGCTTTAATAGTGTTGCCCGCACGGCGGGGTGAGCTTCGCAGCGCCGCTATTTGTCGTAGGCATCGCCCAGCAGTTTGCCGGTCGCGCTATTGATGAAATGCAACTTGGAGCATGCCGGACAGGTGACGGCCGTATGGCTGTCCGCGGGTTCAGTCGGCAACGCTGCCAGCCAATGCTGGACGTTCATGCCGGTGTGAGGACATCGAAATATGATATGGCGGCCCATGCCGCGGAATATGAGGAATACCGGGCGCCTTCAAAACTACGGATGTTTACGTAGCTCGGCAGGCGGGGCAGCGCCGGCAGGGTTCCGGAAGAGCCCTCGATGCACCGGGATTCTCCTGATACCGCGCATTGCCGCATGCCGCCAACGCAGTGCTCGGCAGCAAAAAAATGGTGTATCGGCAAAGGGTTCGGCGCGCTCAAGCCGCCGCAAGAGCTAAATCCCGGAGGAAACCTTCATGTCGGCGCTGCCGCTTTCTGGCATCAAGATTCTTGACCTCACGCGCGTGCTGGCGGGACCGCTGTCGGCGCAGATGCTGGGCGATCTCGGCGCGGACGTGATCAAGATCGAGCGGCCGGGCACCGGCGACGATGCGCGCGCCTTCGGGCCGCCTTACCTCAGGGATCCCGACGGCAGGGAGAACAACAACAATTCCTTCTATCTCTGCGCCAACCGCAACAAGCGCTCCGTCACCGTCAATATCGCCAAGCCCGAGGGCCAGGCGATCATCCGCGAGCTCGCCAAGGACTGTGACGTCTTCATGGAGAACTACAAGGTCGGCGACCTCAAGCGCTACGGCCTTGATTACGAGGCGATCCGCGCGATCAATCCCGGCGTCATCTATTGCTCGGTGACCGGCTTCGGCCAGACCGGGCCCTACGCGCCGCGCGCCGGCTATGACGCGATCTTCCAGGCCATGGGCGGTCTGATGAGCGTAACCGGCCATATGGACGGCGAGCCCGGCGCAGGGCCGATGAAGGTCGGCCCCTCGATCGTCGACTACATGACCGGCATGAACACCTCGATCGGCATTCTGGCCGCACTCTATCACCGCAAGGCCAATGGCGGGCAGGGCCAGCATATCGACGTCTGCCTGCTCGACACCGTGATCGCCTCGCTGTCGCATTACGCGCAGATCTATCTCGTGGGCGGCAAGACGCCGCCGCGGCGCGGCACCTGGGGCAATGGCGGCATGCCGGCCGGCGTGTTCCGCTGCGCCGACGGCGAATTGATGCTGGTGGTCGGCAATGACGCGCAGTTCGCGCGCACCTGCGCCGTGCTGGGCGAACCGGAACTCGCCAACAACCCCAAATTCATCAAGAACAACGACCGCGTCGTGCACGGCAAGGAGATCATGGCGATCTTCGCCGGGCTGTTCCTCAAGAACAAGGTCGCCTACTGGCTGGAGGAATTGGAGAAGGCCGGCGTGCCGTCCGGCCCGGTCAACGATTTCGCGCAGGTCTTCGCCGATCCGCATGTCCGCTCCCGCGGCATGGAGGTGAAGGTCGATCACCCCTTCGAGCACTCGCTGTCGCTGATCCGCAACGCGCTGACCTTTTCGGAAACGCCTGTGAAGGAATATCGGTACCCGCCGCGGCTGGGCGAGCACACACGGGAGATCCTTGCCGCCAAGCTCGGCTATGACGAGGCGAAGATCGATGCGCTGGCTCAGGCGGGCATCATCTGAGCGCCGCGACAACACTTCGATTGATTTCGAAGCGTTCTTGCCGGCATCCGGCTTAGGCTGTCGTCCTGGATCGAAAGTTGCAGGTGACAGTCATGAAATGCGAAGCGCTCCGCGTGGAGCCGATTTCCTCCTATCTCAACCGCTGGGGCAGGGTACCGGCCTCGCCGGTCACCCGAGCCGGCAATCTGGTGTTCGTCTCGGGACTGCCGCCGTTCGATCCCGAGACCGGCGAGATCAAACCTGTCCCGGTCGCGCGGCAGACCGAACTCGCGCTCGAGCAGATGAAGCTGTGCCTCAGCGCAGCCGGCGCGTCGCTCGACAATGTGATGAAGTGCAATCTCTATTGCACCTCATCGAGGCATTTCGCGGCCGTGAATGAAGTCTATGCGCGGTATTTCCCCGACAATCCGCCGGCGCGGATCTTCGTCTGTGTGCCGGAATGGACCGGCCCTTCGACATCGAGATCGACTGCGTCGCTGTGATCTGACGGACGCTCGCGCTTACCTCGCCCCGCTTGCGGGAAGAGGTCGGATCGCATCGCGAGAAGCGGGAGACCTGCCGCCGGCGCCTCGAACTACCGCGCTTCTCGCGCCATCGCGTGGGCTGGCGGCTTGCCCGCAGCATCACCCGCATTCAGCGCCATCACCGCCACCTTCACCACGCGCTCGATGATGCCCTCGACGTCGTCGACGTCGCATTTGCCTTCCGACAATTTCGTCAGGCGCTCGGCATCGCGCACGGTCTGCTGCGCCATGGCGAGCGCGAAATGCAGGCCCCAATAGAGTTCGACGTCACTGTGGCCGGGCAGCGCGCGGGCCATCGCAGCGATGAATTTGCGCAAGTGATCGATCTCGCGGTTGCGGATGCGGCGGATCGCCGGCACGGACTCGATATTGACCCGGATCATGAAGCGAGCCGCGGTCGAGTGCTGGCTGTCGGGGCCGAGGCAGCCGCGCAAACTCGGGCCGATCAGTGCGCGCAGAATGTCGGAGATGTCGGCAACGCCGCCGCCTTTTTCTTCCGCCGCGCGCAACTGCCGCAGGCGCTCGCGGTTGAGCTGCAGGCTGCGGGTGACAAACAACTCCGCGATCAGCTCATCCTTGGAGCCGAAATGATAATTCACCGCGGCGAGGTTGACGTTCGCTTCGGCGACGATGTCGCGCAGCGTCACGTCGCCAAAGCCGCGGTCGGCGTAAAGCCGCTCGGCTGCGGCGAGGATGGCGGACCTGGTTTGATCGCTCGCCATGTTTCGATCCCGTGCGATGCTTCTGTTTTCGTCATTCCGGAGCGACGCGCCAGCGTCAAACCCGGAATCCAGAGGTTGTGGCGCGAGATTCCGGGTTCGCGCTGACGCGCGCCCCGGAATGACAGGGGCCAAGCGTACACAGTTGCATTTCAAACATTTGTATGAAACTATCGTTTGAGACCCGGTTTTGTCAATGCGCGCATTCCGCGCGACGGCATGCCGGCTCGACGCTGCGCAGGTTGCGAAGCGAGCCCCAAAGAGGCTCTTGTGGCGTGGCAGAGTGCGGCCCAAGTCTTTAAGAGAGGAGCGTCCCATGGATTTCACGATGTCGGCGAAGCAGAAGGAATGGCTCGACCGGGTGCAGTCGTTCATGACCAAGCACGTCCGTCCGGCCGTTCCCATCTACAAGCAGCAGGACGCCGAGGGTGATCGCTGGAAGGTGATCCCGGTGCTTGAGGATCTGAAGAAGAAGGCGCGGGACGAAGGTCTGTGGAACATGTTCCTGCCGCCGTCCTCCCATGAGGATGACGAGTTTCGCGGTGCGGGATTGACCAACCTGGAATACGCGCCTCTCGCCGAAGAGATGGGCCACATCGGCTGGGCCTCGGAAGTCTTCAATTGCTCGGCGCCGGATACCGGCAACATGGAAGTGCTGATCCGCTACGGCACAAAGGAGCAGAAGCGGCAATGGCTCAAGCCGCTCATGAACGGCGAGATCCGCTCCGCCTTCCTGATGACGGAGCCGGCGGTGGCCTCGTCCGATGCCACCAACATCGAAACCCGCATCGAACGTGACGGCGATCACTACGTGATCAACGGCCGCAAGTGGTGGTCATCCGGCGTCGGCGATCCACGGTGCAAGATCGCGATCGTGATGGGCAAGACCGACCCCAAAGCCCCGCGCCATCAGCAGCAATCGCAGATCCTGGTGCCGCTGGACAGCCCCGGCATCAAGATCGAAAAAATGCTTCCGGTGTTCGGCTTCGATGATGCACCGCACGGCCACGGTCAGGTGCTGCTGGAGAACGTTCGCGTGCCCGTCAGCAACCTTCTGCTCGGCGAAGGTCGCGGCTTCGAGATCGCGCAAGGAAGGCTCGGCCCCGGCCGCATCCATCACTGCATGCGCACGATCGGCAAGGCCGAAGAGGCGCTGGAAAAGATGGTGAAGCGGCTCAACTCCCGCGTCGCCTTCGGCAAGAAGATCATCGAGCACTCGGTGTGGGAGCAGCGCATCGCGGAAGCCCGCATCGACATCGAGATGAACCGGCTGCTGTGTCTGAAGGCTGCCGACATGATGGACAAGGTCGGCAACAAGACCGCGCAGCTCGAGATCGCGATGATCAAGGTCGCCGCACCCCGGATGGCGCTGAAGATCATCGATCAGGCAATCCAGGCCTTCGGCGGCGCCGGCGTGTCCGACGAGGCCGGGCTCGCCCGTGACTATGCCTCCATGCGCACCATGCGCCTGGCGGATGGCCCCGATGAAGTCCACTGCCGCGCCATTGCCAGACTTGAACTTCGGAAGTATGCAAACGCTCCAGTGAAGTAAATAGGGAGCACCAAGAGGCGCTCCCGGTCGTCATTCCGGGGCGCCTCGAAGAGGCGAACCCGGAATCTCGAGATTCCGGTTCGCTCGCTGACGCGCGCGTCCCGGAATGACGGATAAGAAGACTTAAGGGAGCGTCGCCTTGGCCGACAGCGTCAGAAAGGACGAGGAGTTCTCGGGCACGAGGCCCGTCGAGGAGCGGCATCGCATCAACGAAGCAAATCTCGATGCCTGGATGCGCGAGAACGTCGAGGGCTATGCCGGCCCGCTGACCGTGCTGCAGTTCAAAGGCGGCCAGTCCAACCCGACTTACCGGCTCGACACGCCTGGTCGCTCCTATGTGATGCGGCGCAAACCGTTCGGCAAATTGCTGCCCTCGGCGCATGCGGTGGACCGCGAGTTCCGGGTGATCTCCGCGCTCGGAAGCCAAGGTTTTCCGGTCGCGCATGCCTATGCGCTCTGCACCGACGAGGCTGTGATCGGGGCGGCCTTCTACATCATGTCGATGGAAGAGGGCCGGGTGTTCTGGGACCCCACGCTGCCGAGCCAGCCGGCGGAGCTGCGGCCGAAAATCTTCAAGAGCAAGATCGAGACGCTCGCAAAGCTGCACATGTACGATCCCGAAAGGATCGGCCTTTCCGACTTCGGCAAGCCGGGAAACTATTTCGCGCGCCAGGTCGACCGCTGGACCAAGCAATATCGGGCATCTGAAACGCAACACATTCCGGAAGTCGAAAAGCTGATCGAGTGGTTGCCAAAGACGTTGCCTGAGCAGAAGCGCGTCTCCATCGTCCACGGCGACTATCGCCTGGACAATATGATCTTCCATCCGACCGAGCCACGCGTGATCGCAGTGCTGGACTGGGAACTGTCGACGCTCGGCGATCCCATGGCGGATTTCACCTATCTCTTGATGCAATGGATCATGCCGGGCCTGGATGGCGTCGATCTCAAGGCGCTCAACATCCCGACGATGGAAGAGGCGGCGCAGATCTATTGCAATTACACCGGCACCGCGCTGCCTGATCTCAACTGGTATTTTTCTTACAATCTCTTCCGCCTCGCCGGCATCACGCAAGGAATCGCGGGCCGTATTCGCGACGGCACCGCCGCGAACGCG
This sequence comes from Bradyrhizobium sp. ARR65, assembly GCF_000472385.1. Taxonomy (GTDB): domain Bacteria; phylum Pseudomonadota; class Alphaproteobacteria; order Rhizobiales; family Xanthobacteraceae; genus Bradyrhizobium. The sequence goes on along the minus strand of NZ_AWZU01000014.1, from coordinate 109,534 downwards.
AAGGCCATCGAATCCGCCAAGCGCACCGTGCCGCTCGCGAAGGCATCATGGGCTTACGCGCAGAAAGCGGGAGCGGTTTAGCGCAAATCGCCGAACATATTCGGTGTCATTCCCCGCGAAAGCGGGGAATGCAGTATTCAGAAACAGGATGGGTTGAACGAAGTGAAACCCATCACGGTGCCGAGCTCTGTGATGGTTCTGATGGGTTTCGCTGCCGCTCAACCGCATCCTTCGAACCCGCAGCGCGGTCCCGCGCGCCGCCGCCTGCTACTGCAGGAACTCCGCCAGTTTCAGCCGCTGAAATCGCGTGCGCGGAAAAACCAATTTCACAAAGCGCTTCAAGCTGATCCGTCTGTTCAAGATGTGCCTGCGAAAATAAATCGCTTTGCGATTGGACCAAATCAGTCGCATCCTCTTCGCGTCCCATGCTGTGAGTAGCCCTGTGATCGGCCGGCCTCAAGGCTGGCGCGGGACGCGCCACCGCCTTCGGCGGCTGACGGCCTTGACCCCGTCCGCTCACCGGACTTTGGGCTTAGCATGGCTCGGTCAGGGACCGAGCGCGGTAAGACGCTCGGTCAGTTCACGGGTGGTGCGTAGCGGCTGGGATTCCATTTTTCGCCGCGTGCGAGCATTGTGTTGAGGATGACCATCAGCTTGCGCATGCAGGCGATGAAGGCAACCTTCGGCGGCTTGCCCTTGGCAATCAGGCGTTGATAATAGGCCTTGATCACCGGGTTGTGCTGGGTGGCTGCGCTGACACAGGGCATGTAGATCGCGTTTCGCACCCAGCGGCGCCCGCCCTTGATATGACGCTCACCGCGCCGCTTGCCGCTGTCATCGTCATAGGGAGCCGCGCCGATCAAGGCCGCGGCGACCTCGTCGCTGACCTGTCCGAGCTCGGACATCCCCGCAATGAGAGCTGCGGAGCTCACTCGGGCAAGGCCCGGAACACTCTCGATGATCTCGGCACGCTCGGCAAAAGCCGGTGTGGCCTTGACCCTGGCGGAGATGATGGTCTCGAGCTCGTCGATTTCGGCGCCGATACTCTTTAACACACGCGCATAAGCTTTCCGGGCCAGCTTTGGTGCTGCATGCTCGTTCTGAGCCTGCAAGCGGGTCTGGAGATCGACTAAGGCCTTGCGCGCTTTCGTCAGTGCCGCGAGTTCCTCACGCGCGGCATCATGGACTTGGACCGGCGCTTGTCTGAATGTCTCGGCGAACCAGGCGATCATCTGCGCGTCGATCGGATCGTTCTTGGCCAAACGTCCGGCCGACAGAGCAAAGCTGCGGACCCGCTTGGGGTCGACAATCCGCACCTCGATGCTGGCCTTGCACAGCGTCTCGCGCCATTCACGCTCATAGCCGCCACTTGCCTCCATTACTGCCTGACCCACGCCGTGCTTGCCAAGCCAGGCAACCAGTTTGCGATGACCTTGTGCGGTGTTTTGGAACGTCTGCCGCAATGCGAGGCTGCGAATGCAGGCATCAACCTTGTCTTTGGCGACATCAATGCCGACGACAACGCGTTCGATTTGTGTCATCATCCACTCCCTTCCTTGATCGATGCGGGCTCGAAGCCCTTGCAACTATTCGGGTTGAGGAAGACATCGGAGCTGTCCCTCGCTCTGATCACAGGCTGCGCGCCTTTGGGGCGTAACGGGCTCAGTTCCAGTGACGGGCGGTTTTGTGAGAACCGCCCGTCCGCGCATTCTGACAGATCTTTCGGATACAAGGGGCGTACACGTCGTCACGGACGTTGAGTGCGGGATGCGGTGGACGCCAAGGTGTTGACTGACGAGCGGCACAAGCGCGGGCGGCCAAGTCGTGTGGTCCTGGCGCGCCAATGCAGGCGTCAAGTTGGCGACGATGCTGACGCATCGCGTCGGCGAAGGTGGCAATCAAGCTCGGTTCACCGAGGAGAGCACGAAGTAAGCCGCAAACCACTGCGCAGGGGAGGCCGGAGTGATTCCGCCTACCTGTGGTTACCACCCGTGTGCGCTTTTGCGCAATTTTTTGCACACGGGGCCATGGGTGTGGCGAACACCCGGTCTTTCCTGCGCCCTCTATTTTTTGAGGGACAAGGATGATGCAAAACTCTGGCGAAAGCCGCCGCGAGAACGCGGGCTCACATCTTGTTTGTAGTTGAGAATTGAACAACAACGCAGCTTCCGCGATTCCGGATCACCTCGCCCCGCTTGCAGGGAGAGGCCGCATCGCATCGAAAGATGCGTTGCGGTGAGGGGGGCTCTCCGCGAACTCGGTCCGTGGAGACCCCCCTCATCCTAACCTTCTCCCCGCGAGCGGGGAGAAGGAACGAAGCCTCAAACCGGCTTGCCCGTATACGGCATCGACGCGGTCAAGCCGCCATCCACCGGGAGCGCCTGGCCATTGACGTAGGACGCCTCATCGCTCGCCAGGAACAGGCCCATGGCCGCGATCTCGTGCGGCTGGCCGGCGCGCTTCAGTGGATTGAGTTGTCCGATCTTGTCGGTGGTGCCGCGCTCCTTGGCGCGGTCGAACACCGGCTTGGTCATGCCGGTTTCGATCAAGCCCGGACAGACCGCATTGATGCGAACGCCGGTGCCGGAGAGCGAATAGGCGGTGGTCTGCACCAGGCTGATCACGCCGGCCTTGCTCGCTGCGTAGGGGTGACCGCTGGCGCCGGCTTTCAGGCCCGCCACGGACGCGGTGCAGACGATCGAGCCATAACCCTGCTTCGTCATGTGCGGAATGGAGTGTTTGACGGCCAGGAACGGGCCGATCAGGTTGACGCGCAGGATTTCCTGCCAATGTTCCACCGTCTGATCGGCGAGCGGCACCAGCCCGCCGCTGATGCCGGCATTGGCCCAGATCGCATCGAGCTTGCCGTAAGCCTTAAGTGCCCTGTCGATGAAGGCGATCACATCCTTTTCCGATCCCGCATCCGCCATCACGGCTTCGGCCGTGCCGCCCGCTTTCTTCACATCGCTCACGCTCTCATTGACGCCATCACTGCGGTCGACCGCGATCAATCTGGCACCTTCCGTTGCGAACAGCAGCGTTGCCGCACGGCCGATCCCGCTTCCGGCGCCGGTGATGATGACGGATTTGCCTTCGAGGCGGCCCATGCGCTTCTCCCTTTATCTTCCGCCCGCTTGCCGCTGGGCGGAATTTCAAACAGATTTTCAAACGCCGATGTCACTTGAGACCATGCGTGCTCTCACGTACAGCGACAGCAAAGAGTAGGGAAGGTCCTTCATCATGTCCAAGATGTCCAAGCCAGATCAACCCTTCGTCGCTCAGCATGCTGTTCCGAAAGGTGTCGTGTCGACGCGCTGGTGGTGGATACGCCATGCGCCGGTGCGCGAGGATGGCGGCTGCATCTATGGGCAGGAGGACATCGGTTGCGACACCTCCGATCGCGTGGTGATGGAGGCCGTGGGAAAGATCCTGCCGCACGATGCGGTCTGGTTCGCGAGCAATCTCAAGCGCACTCACCAAACTGCGGAAGCAATCTGGGCCGCGGGCTATCCGCGGCCAAGCTTGCTGATCCAGGAAGCAGCATTCGCCGAGCAGAATTTGGGCGAATGGCAGGGGCTCAATCGCGCTGCGTTCTTTGCAAGCCGTCCGATCGAGGTCGGCAGCTACTGGTTTGCGCCGATCGATGATCCCGCACCGGGCGGCGAAAGTTTTCTCGACGTCTATACCCGTGTAAAGGCCGCGGTCGACCGCATCAACGTCGAGCAGGCGGGACGCGACGTGATCGTGGCGGCGCATGGCGGCACCATCAAGGCCGCAATCGGCCTTGCGCTCGGCGGACTGGTCGAAAAGGGGCTGGCCTTTACGATCGACAATTGCTCGGTGACGCGGCTCGATCATCTCGCGAGCGATAGTCACAGTGGCTGGCGGCTGCCGATGGTGAACCAGCAGCCCTGGATCGCCGATATCTCGCACAAGGCCATGCATCAGCCTGCGGGGCCGGAGATCACGACGGAAAGCAAGCTCGCCTGAACGGCGGTTGCGAATTCCTATGGAAACAAACCGGTATGTGCCGAAACCGGGAGGATCGATCAGCTGATCTCTCCGTCGCCCCGGCGAAGGCCGGGGCCCATACGGCGGAATTCATCCGAGTGTTTCGATGGCAGTCGGTCTTCGCGAGAACGGCTGCCCGTGGTTATGGGTCCCCGCGCTGGGCCGGGACGACAGCATTGACGTAGCCGCAGCTTCACTCCACCGCCGCATACACCAGATTCCGCACCAGGGTGCGCGTGTACTCCCGTTGTCCCGGCGCCTGCGACATGAAGGCGCAAAACAGCTCTTCCTTCGGGTCGATCCAGAAGAAGGTGCCGGCCATGCCGCTCCAGAAAAACTGGCCGACCGAGCCCGGGAAAGAGGCGATGCCGGGTTGTGTGCGCACGGCGAAGCCGAGCCCGAAGCTGTGGCCGGGCGGCACCAGCGTGCCCTGGATCTTCACGTGGGGCGCGAGATGATCGGAGGCCATCAGCTCCAGCATCTTGCGCCCGATGATCCTGGTGCCATCAAGCGTGCCGCCGTTGAGCAGCATCTGGCAGAAGCGCGCGTAGTCCATGGTGGTCGACACCAATCCGCCGCCGCCGGATTCCATCGCGGGCTTCTCGAGCATGTTGAAGAGCACGACCTTCTCGCCGTTCCAGGGGTCGGTCGGGAAAGGTTCGGCGAGGCGACCGGCATTCACCTCGCCGCTAAAGAAGGCGGTCTCGGCCATCTGCAGCGGCGCGAGGATGCGCTCGGTGAGGAAGGTGCCAAGCGGCTTGCCGGTGACGACCTCGATGATGCGGCCCAGGATGTCGGTCGAGCGGCTGTAATTCCATTCCGTGCCGGGCTGGCAGATCAGGGGCAGGCTCGCCACCAGGGCCGCATGTTCGGCGTTGCTGATCTTGCGGCTGCGCAGCCGTGATTCCCTATAAAGCTGCTGCACCAGGCTGTTGCCGGTGTGATCGTAAGTGATGCCGGAGGTGTGCCGGAGCAGGTCCTGTATGGTCATGGGCCGCTCGACCGGGACAAGCTCGAGCTTGCCGTTGCTCTCGACCCCGACCTTCTGGCTGGCAAATTCCGGAATGAACTTCGCGACCGGCTCGTTGAGGAGGAAGTGGCCTTCCTCGAGCAGCATCATGATGCCGACCGACACGATCGGCTTGGTCATGGAGAAAATACGGAAAATGCTGTCCTGGGTCATGGGCGCCGGCGAGGCAGGGCTTTGGCGCCCGACGGCCTCGAACCAGCCGATCTGGCCGCGCCGCGCCACCATGATGGTTGCGCCGGGCATGGTTCCCTTGTCGACCTCCCGCTTCAGTGTGTCCGAAAGCCGTTGGAGGCGGGCGGGACTAAGCCCAAGCGACTCCGGCCTGCCTGACGGCAGAGGCGGGGTCTGGGGGGCGGCGGTCGTTTTGGCGGCGGTCTGGGCGGTCATGATCTCTCCCAAAGCTCTCGTTCTTGCTTAAGGCGAAGTCTGACGCAGAAGCTGAGGCTTGAACAGGGCATCCGGCCCGGTTCACCCTTGCAAATGAGCCATGGCTTATGCTTGAAGGACGCTGACCAGCGGCACTGCTTCGGTCCCGCTAGGAGTGTAGCTCAATTGGTAGAGCACCGGTCTCCAAAACCGGGGGTCGCAGGTTCGAGCCCTGCCACTCCTGCCAACGAATTCAATGACTTAGCGCTGCCAGATCTTGGCAACGCCTCAAAAATACACAGCCAAAGTACACAAGCCGGCAAATCGCCACAAAAAAGCCCGGCGACGTGACCGAGCTTTCGGCAGTTCGTGGTTGAATCAACGGCGCATCAATGCACCGAGGATATCGGCCGCCGCTTCATCGGCGGTCGGCACGTTGTGAACGTAAAGCTCCGTGGTGATCTGGGGCGTGGGGTGCCCCAACCGCTCCTGCACCATCTTAACGTCCTTGGAAGCGGCCCATAGCAAGCTGCTTGAGGTATGGCGCCATGAGTGCACCGGGCTGATATGGGCCATGTCGATGCCCGCGCGGATGGCCAGCCGCTCCATACGGCGGGTAATTAGCTTGGGGTTCATAGCTACCCCGCCGGGGCCAGGAAACACGTACAGCGGATCGTGCCCCCGGGGCGTGGTGTAGCTGAGCGCGGGTGACCGCGTTCGCCGGCATGGGCCGGATCGGTCATGGAGACGCCCGATCCGAAGTCTCTTGCCGCATCCTTCCAGAATTACTTCTCAGCTCCAATCGAGCGCCTAGAAGAGGCGTGCGCGTATTTCTTGGTGCTGTTCAGGCGCGAACTCGAGGGATCATCGGAGTTTTCTGACGCAGTCACGCATAGACTCGTCCGCCGAACAGCAGGGTCGTGTTGAGGACATCCAATCGATAGTCAACGACATCCTGGATGGTGTTACCGCAAAGCAGGAAGATGCCCCTTATGCAGTTTTTGAAATCAAGACGGAGCGCATGTTGGATGGCGACGTCGCCGGATCGGAGCAGCTTTTCATTCGGAATGTCGGCTCTCCGATTTCACGCTTTAATGCGGAGCAACTCTTTGTATTCGAGATGGTCGGCCACAGTCCAAGAAAGCCTGCTAGTACTTTAATTCGTACGTTCAACTATTACCCAGCTTACTCGCTTACGAATAGCGCGACTGGTGACCTGTACATCACGTGGCCGACAATGCACCACCTGAAGATCGCCAGTCTTGATGAGCTTGTGCAAGGCGCCGATCGATGGGATGATGAGCCTTTTATACTTTAGGCAGTATCTTGCGATGACCTATTACGACGGGAAGAACCAAAGGCGACAGGCTTACGTTGAGGTTGACTCTCCGTACAAGGAGGTCTCCGAGGAGAAGTTTCTACAGGTTCGCAAAACTGCTGACGCGGACAGGACCGAATTCTACGACTTTGGCGTTACGAGCGATGGGGACTTTTTGTGCCTTGTCAACCGAAGGCTGACGCATCAATGACTCGTGCTGCCATCACCAATCTGGAAGCGCGCCGTACAGCCTGCGATTGATGACGCGCTGGAGTGCTGCGTTCCGTGTCGCTGATGGGTCACGAGAGACAAGACTCACCTTGAGTACAGCGAGTCCGCTCCTACCTTGATCCTTGATCGCCGACATTCCAGGGGGACACAATTTCCGATCAAGGCGTCGACGGAGGAGCGCATACGCGAGCTCAGGGCCGATGGTATGGGTATTCTGAAGATCGGTCGCACGCTGGGCGTAGGGACTTCAGTCGTTCAGCGAGTTTTATCAGCATAGGGCGCATTGGGGCCGATGAACAAAATCCGTTTCTATTCCATCGAAGAGTTGCTGGCTGTTGTGCGCCGAGGCGGCTGGCGAGAGCCCGCAGACTATCGAAGCCGCCATCGGCCACATGCAGCGCAACGGATCCTCCAACGTCAGAGCGAGGCGAAGATCGCTCGTTCGCATTTGCCGTGGGATCGAGCCCGCAGGCTCCTCTTCACATGAACGGCGCTCGACAGGCAGAGGGATTTGTCCGTGAGGAGCCGGCATGACCAAGGCGCCGACGCTTAGGCACCCCTGGCAATAGCAACAGCTCAGCAGATTCCCTTTTACCCGCGAACTCCAGAGCTGAACGGTGCGTTACCGAAAGCGGGCGCTCTAGGCACTGGATTAGTGTTGCGCCAGGTGGGGACTACATTGGTCGTACCGAACGGCCGGTTGTACACCCCTATTGACGGAGCGGTGACTGTCCCGACAGCAGATCGGGATACTATTCCAGTTCTGGGTTGCGCCACGACGGCCGTGCTCAAGACGGCAAATACAGTTGCCACGATCGTTGCAAGTTTCATGGTTGGCTCCTTTCTCTTCGATTAGATAGGGCACAACCGCAAGGTCTCAATTAAAACTTCGTTTAAGCCCGTGTCGGCGCGGGATCGGGAATACCGCCCGAGACGAAGCGCATCAAACGATCACGCATAATCACACCGGCGTGGTCATGCTTGCCGACAGTCGGGCGCGATACTACCTGCCGACTACAATGCGACAGAACCGGTCAAGGCTAAGCCGGCAGTCGCAAGGATAACGTCGGCGGCGTAACGCTCGTCGGCGTTTCCTCCTACGCCCGCGTTTCACAAGAATTCAGAGCCGGCGACGACATCAGCCGGAAGCGGGCTGTCGTCAAGGTTCTCTCAGTTCAATTGGAAGGGGCCGGTCATGAACCCAGCCTGGAAACGTTTGCGGCTGCTCTCGATTATAGCCGCCGCGGTGTTAGCAACCGGCGCCGCTGTCACTGCGGGGCTACCCCAGGGTGTCTCCGACGCGAGACTGGGGCCGGGCTGGCAGTGCAATCGCACCGCTTTCCTGATCACGACGTGTTCGCCCGTCCACGCACAGCAAGCTCACAGCGGCAGGTCCAATATCCTGAGTTCTGTCAGGCCCTAAAAGCGGGCAAGGATATCCAAGTGCTCTGGCCTTTTGCTCAATCGTTTCGGCCTTCGTTCTAAACTTCGCAGCAACTTCCGCGACAGTCGCCCTGGTCGCCGCCATCGCAATCATTTCCCGGTCCTCTTTCCAGTAAACCTTCCAGTTCTCAGCTTGCCGGCCATTTTATTTGTTATTTGGCTTTCGCCCCTCAGCCCGATCTCAACCAGCCCGGCGCATGCCTCACCGGCCATTTGCACATGAAGGAGACGGTCGGCGCACTGCGGGCCGACGGCATCACCGATGAGACCACGCGGGCAAGCGCCTATAGCGCAGGCTCGATGAAGCACCCAACATCCTGTGGCTTTCCATCCTACCCGAAGAAGCCGCGGACATTGCAGTCACCAGTCAGACCGGCAGGTTTTCCGTGAGGCGAAAACAGATCACGAAAAGATGAGCAAAACGGCGATGAGCAGAATCGCGCCGATGTCGCCGACTCCCATCGAGATGTCGGTTGCTTCTGTCAGCACCGCACCTAAGAGACTCAGCAAGAATGCGGCGGACCAAAAGACCATCCGCGGAAGCCATCGGGTCGCCTCCTGCAATATCGAGATCGCAAGGAAGCACAGCACAAGCGCGACGATGACTGTTCCCAAGCGGTGAAGGTAGATATGATTCAGTGCATGGCCCGCGATCTCGCCAGCCACGGCCACGAGGAGCCAATTAGTCCAAAACGCAGCCGAGAACTCCGGAACGATGCTCGTGCCAACGGACACGTGCCATTCCGAGCCGTTGTGCCATTCGCTATCTTCGTGTTCATTCCGCGAGCTCCGGTTTGACAGCGGGAAGGGAAGAGCGATGCGTCCTACGCTTACGTGTGAACCAGTTGCTGACGTTCTGGAGGTAGATGTAGACCACTGGAGTTGTGAACAGCGTCAATAGCTGCGAAACGATCAGTCCGCCGACGATCGCGAAGCCGAGCGGTTGCCTCAATTCCGATCCGGTCCCCGTGCCGATCATGAGCGGAACGCCTCCGAGCATCGCGCACATGGTCGTCATCAGGATGGGACGGAATCTGATCTTGCAGGCCTCCACTGCGGATTGTTCGGCCGAAAATCCCCGGTGACGTTCGGCTTGAAGCGCGAAATCGACCAGCATGATGCCGTTCTTCTGCACGAGGCCGATCAGGAGAATGATTCCGATCAGCCCGATGACATCGAGCCCGAAGCCGAAAGTCCAGAGCGCCAGGAGCGCACCGAGGCCGGCGGACGGCAGCGTCGACAGGATCGTGACCGGATGGATCGCGCTTTCATAGAGCATGCCGAGGATCAGATAGACCGCAACGATCGCTGCCACGATCAGGATTGGCGTGGAGGCGAGCGCAGACTGGAAAGCCTGGGCGTTGCCCTGGAAGCTCGTCGCAATCGTCGAAGGCATATGCAGCGCGGCTGTCTCCTGCTGCACGGCGGCGACGGCCGCGCCAACGGACGTTCCCGGCGCCAGGTTGAAGCTCAGCGTGACCGACGGAAACTGGTTCTGATGATTCACCGCCAGTGCCGCCGCGCCATATTCGATGGTCGTGAACTGACTGAGCGGCACCGTCGATCCGTTCGACGAGTGGACATAGATGCGGTTCAGCGCATAGGGGCCGGACTGGAACGAGGGATCGACCTCGAGGATCACAAAGTAGGTATTCAACGTAGTGAAGAGCTGGGCGACATGACGCTGGCCAAAGGCGTCGTACAGCGTATTGTCCACCGCCGCCGGATCGATGCCGAGGCGGGAGGCGGCATCGCGGTCGATCTTGAGCTTGAGTTGACGCGCGGCATTGGCCTGGTCGCTGGCGACGTCGGCGAGTTCCGGTCGCTTTTTTAGCTTCTCGAACAGCTTGCTGGCCCAACTGTTCAGCTCATCCTGGTTCACATCCGTGAGCGTGAACTGGTACTGGGTCTTGGAAAGGCTGCTTGCGAGATTGATGTCCTGGGTCGCCTGCATGAACACGGCGATTCCCTGGAGCTTGGCGAGCTTGGTATCGAGCTCACGTATCACCTGGTCGGCGCTGAGCGAGCGCTCCTTCCGCGGCTTGAGCAGCACGAACAGGCGGCCGTTATTCTCGGTCACGGTGGGTCCGCCCGGGCCGATATAGCCAGTAGCGTTGGCGACCGAAGGGTCCTTCGCAATCACGTCGATCACGCTCCGCTGCAGCTCAGCCATCTCTGCCGGCGAGACGTCGGCCGAGGCCTCCGTGATGCCGGTGATCATGCCGGTATCCTGCTGGGGAAAGAACCCCTTCGGAATGCCTGCGAATAGCACGCCCGTCGCCACGATGCTCGCGAGCATGACCGTAAGCGTTGCCAGCTTGAAGCGCAGCGCAATGGATAGAAGAGCCTCATAGCCGCGCTGGATCGCCTCGAATCCGCGCTCCAGCGTCCGCGAAACCACGCCCGAACCCGCGCCATGGTTCGAAAGCAGATAAGCGCACATCGTCGGCGTCAGCGTCACCGACACGACGACGGAGACCGCGATCGCGACGCATACGGTGACTGCGAATTCCTGGAACATCCGCCCGATCACGCCGCCCATCAGGAGCAGGGGAATGAACACCGCAACCAGCGACACCGAGATCGATACGATGGTGAACGCGATCTCGCCCGCGCCCTTCAGCGCGGCCTGCAGCGGCGACAATCCGTCTTCGATATGCCGCGAAATGTTCTCGATCATGACGATGGCGTCGTCGACGACGAAGCCGACCGCGATCGAAAGGCCCATCAGCGACAGATTGTCGAGGCTGTAGTTCAGGAGATACATCACGCCGAAGGTGCCGATCAGCGAGATCGGAACCGAAATCGCGGGAATGACCGTCGCCCAGAAATTGCGCAGGAACAGGAAGATGACGCCGACCACAAGTGCGATGGTCAGGACCAGCGTGAACTGCACGTCGGCGACGCTGGCGCGGATGGTCTGGGTCCGGTCGGAGGCGATCGTGACCTTGATGTCCGAGGGCAGGCCCGCGACCAGTTGCGGCAGCAGCTTCTTGATGCCGTCCACCGTGCTGATCACGTTGGCGCCCGGTTGGCGCTGGATGGCGAGGATCACCGACGGCCTGTCGTTGTACCAGCCGTGCAGCGTCACGTCCTCCGCTGCCACCTCGGCATGGCCGATGTCGCGGAGCCGCACCGGCGCGCCATTGCGATAGGCGATGATCAGATCCTCATAGCCCTTCGCGGTTAGCACCTGGTCATTCGTTGCCAGCGTGTAAGCCTGTTCATTGCCGTAGAGCACGCCCTTGGGCTGGTTGACGGTGACATTGCCGAGCGTGGTCCGCAACTGCTCGAGATCGATGCCGGCCGCGGCAAGTTTGGCCGGATTGACCTGGACACGAATCGAGGGTTTTTGCATGCCGCCGATCGTGACCAGCGACACGCCCGGCACCTGTGACAATTTTTGCGCCAGGATGCTGTCGGCGTAATCGTCGACCTTGGTGAGCGGCTCGGTGTCCGACGTCAGGGCGATCAAGAGCACTGGCACGTCGGCCGGATTGACCTTCCGGAAGATCGGCGGCGACGGCATGGTTTTCGGCAACTGCCCGGCCGCCGCATTGATTGCGGCTTGCACGTCCTGCGCGGCCGCATCGGTGCTGCGGTTGAGCGAAAATTGCAGGGTGATCTCGGTATTGCCGAAACCGCTGGACGAGGTCATGGCGGTCAGGCCCGCGATCTGCCCGAACTGGCGCTCCAAGGGCGTGGCGACCGACGAGCCCATGGTTTGCGGATCGGCGCCGGGCAATTGCGCGGTGACCTGAATCGTCGGTGTGTCCACCGTCGGCAAGGCCGAGACCGGCAGGCGGAAGAAGGCGACCAGGCCGATCAGTGTGATGCCGATCGCGAGGAAAGCCGTGGCGATGGGTTTGCGAATGAAGCCTTGCGAGATGTTCATGGCAACATGCCTGCGCTGGCGGTGGTGGCGTTCTGAACCATGTCCTTGCGATCGTCGGACACGACCTCGACCGATATCCCCGGCGTCAGCCGGTACTGACCGGCGGTGACGACCGTTTCGTCCCCGGACAGGCCCTGGTCAATCAGCACCTTGCCTTCGCGCGACTGGCCCGCCTTAACGTTGCGCATGCTCACCACATGGTTGGTGTCGACGACGTAGACGAAGGCGCCGCTTGGTGCCTGCAGAACGGCAGTCAACGGCACGGTCACGGCGTCATGGCGGATCGCGATGGTGAGATGGATGTTGACGAACGATCCCGGCCAGAGGTCCTTCTTCTCGTTCGGAAAAGATGCCTTCAGCCGCACCGTGCCGGTCGATGCGTCCACCTGGTTGTCGATCAGCATCAGGCTGCCATGGTCGAGCTTCTGCTTGTTGGCCGCGTCATACGCGTCGACCGACGCCTCGCCGGATGCGAGCGCTTTCTGCACATCGGGAATGTTGGTCGACGGCAGGGTGAAGATGACCGAGATCGGCTTTAGTTGCGTAAGGATGACGAGCCCGTTCGCATCGGCTGGGTGCACGATATTGCCGGGATCGATGCGGCGGATGCCGGTGATCCCATCGAACGGCGCGGTGATCGTGGTGTAGCTCAACTGCGTTTGCGCAGCCTCAAGCGCCGCCTTGTCGAGCGCGACCGTGCCTTGCGCCTGCGCCACCTGCGAGTCCTGGGTATCGAGCAACTGCTGGGTGGCAAATCCGCGCGCGGCAAGCGGCTGCGTCCGCGCGAGGTTGAGTTGCGCGTTCTTCAGGCTCGCCTGATCACGGGCAAGCGCAGCCTCGGCCTGGTCGACCTGCGCCTCGAACACGCGCGGATCGATCTTTGCAAGGACATCACCGCGTTTCACGTCCTGCCCCTCGACGAAATCGACGCTATCGAGCGTCCCTTGGACCTGGGTGCGGATGGTCGCGGTGTTGATGGGTGTCACGGTGCCGAGTCCTTCGAGCACAATGGGCACGTCGCCCTTGTTCGCATGGGCAGCCGTCACCGGAACGAGCGGTGCGGCCTTGGGCTCGGCCGCATGGCTTGGCGCGGGGCCGTGCGGGAAATGCGCGCCGGCCCCGGCTCCGATCAGGAGAACCGAGCCGACGAGGAGAAGAGTCTTTCTGGACAGCATCGCTTCACACTCCATGATGACGGCTTTGGCGGCTGGCGTTTGCGACCAGCTCTAGGACGAAGGTCTCGGCTGCGCTCGCCGCGGCTCGCATGTCATGCGGCGCGGCCGGATTGAGGCTGGTGATCCGCGTGTCGATATCGGCGGCGTGCAGCGCGGTGATGAGGTCAGCCGGCGCGCCCGCGCGCTGTAGGACGAGCCGAATGGCAGCATCGGTCGGGACGATGCGAAACGGCAGCGCGGCACAGGGAAGGGCGATCGCGAGGACTCCGGCACAGTCGAGGGCGCCTTGCAGCACAAGCTCGAGTGCGGCGCGGGCCGCCTTGCCCTCGGCAAGCAGGATCAGCCGGGGCGCCTCTGCGCCTTGCCGCGCGCGCTTGGCGGTAACGCCCTGCAAGATTTCATCGGGACTGGCACTGCGGACAGAAACGGTGGACCACAAAGCGAGCGGCGTCAGCTGGCCCCAGCGACGCAGCGCCTCGGAGGTCGCGACCAGCGGATCGTCCGGTCCGGCAATGACGGCAACCATGACCCTTGCGGCGCTGCGTGCCGGCCGCGCCGCGATCCCATGTGGCGAGTTGATCGACATGGGGTTGAAGTTGGGCCGGGCAGGACTATTGTTCAAATGAATTGATGTAATTCTCCAATTCACGCTGTGCATTAAAGGCGATGAGACTCCGCAACCTCGATCTCAATCTGCTCCTGGTGTTCGACGCGGTGCTGCGCGAGCGCAGCGTGGTGCGCGCCGCAGACAGCCTCGCCATCAGCCAGCCGGCCGTCAGTCATGCGCTCAACCGGCTGCGCGATGCGTTGAAGGACAAGCTGTTCATCCGCACGCCCGCGGGGATGAGCCCGACCCCCAGAGCCGAGCAGCTCGCGCTTCCCGTTCGCAAGGCACTCAACGAGCTGCAGCTCGCGGTCGAGGGGGACACCTTCGACCCCTCGACGGCGGACCGGCGCTTCACGATCGCGGTCAATAATTATGCAGCCGTGGTCGCGGTGGGGCCGATCCTGGCCGCGGTGCGCGCGCAAGCACCGACTGTGCGACTGTCACTCGTGCCCAGCGGGACCCTGAATCTCACGGATCGATTGGACCGCGGCGAGCTCGATCTTGCGTTGTCGGGGCGGGCTATCGATGGAGAGCGGTTCGCCTCGCAACAGCTCATCGAGGATCGCTTCGTGGCCGTGCTCCGGAGCGGCCATCCGGCGCTACGAAAGCGGTTGACGGCGGCGTCGCTTGCCGAACTCTCGCATCTGGGGATCAGCTCGAGCGGGGAGAATTTGGAGTTTGTGGATGCGTTCTTGAAGGCACGGAATAACGCTCGCTTTGTCGCCTCCGACGTGCCCTATCTCTCCGCGGGGGCAGTTCTGGTGCAATCGAACATGGTCGCCATCCTCGCACGCAAGCTGGCGATGGAGTTTCGCCGCGCCTATCCGATCGAGATCAGGGAGTTGCCCTTTGATGCTCCGGTTCTGCACAGCGTGATGAGCTGGCATCGGCGCTTTGACGATGTACCCGCCCACCGATGGTTGCGTAGTACAATTATCGGAACCGCCACCACCTTATGAGCGGCGGACGCATCTGGCGGGAAGCAGGCTCGATTTTGTGCCGGTTTGGGCCGTCCGCCTTGAAAAGCTCTCAATCCTTTTCGCCTATATCCGTAAGCTATTGAAATTGCAGCAAATGCGACCGCCTCCCGTCAGGGGCATTCATCCGACCCAGACGAGACGGGTCGAAAAAGATCGGATCGTATTCGGCCGTGTAGAACCGATGAAGCACCGTGCCCGCTCGCAGCCGGACCACGCGGGGACCACGGCGAGCGAGATCCTCCGGCGGCAGCGGCGCGGTCACGCGCCTTGCTGGGCCATTCGCCTGGCGGCCTTGACCACGAGTTCGACTTTGCCTTCCTTGAGCAGATCGATGGGTTTGCGGATCAATCAGAAGCCGTTGAAATCAATCAAAAGTACCACGAGGCGTTAACTGACTCCGCCCTGGCGCAGCTTGACGTTTGCCCCTCCCGGCAGTACATAGCGCGCAACCCGCAGCCGGCCCGTTCTCGGATTTCCGGCGCGGCATTAAATTCCCCGAACAAGCGAGCCCGCCTGCCGGCTCATCCTTCAAAATGAGGGTTGGGCGGCTAAAGGGCTGTTCGGTTTCCTTCAATCTTCATACGTCTGGTGACGTACGCGGATCCTTAAGACGATGGCTTTCAGCCCGTTCAAATTCCTGCAGGAAGTGCGCTCGGAGACCGCCAAGGTCACCTGGCCGACCCGCCGCGAGACCACGATCACCACCATCATGGTGTTCGTCATGGTCGCGCTGGCGTCGATTTTCTTTTTCGCAGCGGATCAGATTATCCGCGTTCTCGTCACCTTTCTGCTGGGCATCCACTGATGGCAACCGCAGCAATCCAATCTGCCGACAAGCGCTGGTACATCGTCCACGCCTACTCGAATTTCGAGAAGAAGGTTGCGGAATCGATCCGCGAGCAGGCCAAGCAGCGCGGGCTTGAGGATCTGTTCGAGCAGGTGCTGGTCCCGACGGAAAAGGTCACCGAGGTGCGCCGCGGCCGCAAGATCGACGCCGAGCGCAAATTCTTCCCCGGTTACGTGCTGGTGAAGATGAAGCTGACGGATGAGGCCTTCCATCTCATCAAGAACACGCCAAAAGTTACCGGCTTCCTGGGCGCGGAAAACAAGCCGATGCCGATTTCAGAAGCCGAGGCCATGCGCATCCTGCATCAGGTGCAGGAGGGGGTGGAGCGGCCGAAGGCGTCGGTATCCTTCGAGATCGGCGAGAATGTGCGCGTCGCGGACGGCCCGTTCGCTTCGTTTTCCGGCGTGGTGGAAGAAATCGACGAGGCGCGTTCGCGCGTGAAGGTCGCGGTGTCGATCTTCGGCCGCGCGACTCCCGTGGAACTGGAATTCAATCAGGTCGAGAAGGTCTGATTGGAGGGCGCGAAGGGCATCTTCGCGCCAATTGAGGACGTGGGAGGTGAAGGGCGGTCAGCCAGCCGTCCGGAACCGAACCACGAACCTGAAACCGCCGGTGCTCTGGCAGAACAGGAGTGATAAATGGCTAAGAAAGTGACCGGATACCTGAAATTGCAGGTGCCGGCCGGGGCTGCGAACCCGTCGCCCCCGATCGGTCCCGCGCTCGGTCAGCGCGGTCTCAACATCATGGAATTCTGCAAGGCGTTCAACGCCCAGACGCAGAAGGAAGAGAAGAATACCCCGATCCCGGTGATCATCACCATCTACGCGGACCGGTCCTTCACTTTCGAGATGAAGACGCCGCCGATGTCCTACTTCCTCAAGCAGGCCGCCAAGATTCAGTCCGGCTCCAAGGCGCCGGGCCGCGACAAGGCCGGCAAGGTGACCAAGGCGCAGGTGCGCGAGATCGCCGAGAAGAAGATGAAGGATCTCAATTGCGACACCGTCGAAGCGGCCATGAAGATGGTCGAGGGCTCCGCCCGTTCGATGGGTCTGGAAGTTGCGGGGTAAGCGGCGATGTCAGTCGGAAAACGTTTGAAGAAGGCCCGCGAAGGGATTGATCGCGAGAAACTTTACTCGCTGCCTGAGGCCATCAAGCTGGTCAAGGAACGGGCCAAGGCCAAGTTCGACGAGACCATCGAGATCTCGATGAATCTTGGCGTCGATCCCCGTCACGCCGACCAGATGGTCCGTGGCGTGGTCAGCCTGCCGAACGGCACCGGCCGCACCGTGCGGGTCGGCGTGTTTGCGCGCGGTGCCAAGGCGGACGAGGCGAAGGCCGCGGGCGCCGATGTGGTCGGTGCCGAGGACCTCGTTGAGAAGGTCCAGGCTGGCAATATCGACTTCGACCGCTGCATTGCCACGCCCGACATGATGCCGCTGGTCGGCCGTCTGGGTAAGGTGCTCGGCCCGCGCGGCATGATGCCGAACCCGAAGGTCGGCACCGTGACAATGGATGTTGCGGGCGCGGTCAAGGGTGCCAAGGGCGGCTCGGTCGAGTTCCGTGTCGAGAAGGCCGGCATCGTGCAGGCCGGCATCGGTAAGGCTTCGTTCGCCGAGGACAAGCTCGTCGAAAACATCCGCGCACTCGCTGATGCCGTCGCCAAGGCGAAGCCCGCCGGCGCGAAGGGCACCTACATCCAGCGCGTCGCGGTGTCATCGACGCAAGGGCCCGGCGTGAAGGTCGACACCTCGACACTGCTCGCCTAACGGTGAACTTCAAGAGAGTTGGTCAAAGGGCGGAATTGGGCAACCAGTTCCGCCCTTATGCATGGGTGGTGGCGTTCACGGGAAAAGCAACAATGCCCGAGAAAGTCCTGGTCTATTCACGGTTTCCCAAGTCGCTGATGCAGCGCATAGGCGACCAATTCGACCTGCTCGACGCCGGCGGCAGGCCGCCGCATGAGGTCTTTGTAAAGCATGAGCTCGATCAGCTCCGGGCGATGATCACTCAGGGCAGTTCGCTGCTCAATGGTGAGATGATGGACCGGTTCCCGAAGCTCGGGGCCATCGTCTGCTACGGCACGGGCTATGATGGTATCGATCTGCAGGCGGCCAGTCGTCGCGGCATCGCGGTCGGCCACAGTCCCGGTGCGAATGCGTCATCGGTCGCCGATATTGCCATCACCTTGATGCTGGGCGCCATACGGCGGCTGGTCGTCGCCGATGGTTACGTGCGCAGCGGCGATTGGGCCGCGGCGAAACCATCGCCGATGATGCGCGCGCAGCAGGGCATACGCGGACGAAAAGTCGGTCTCTATGGCATGGGTGCGATCGGCCGCAAGATCGCCGCCCGCGTGGCGGCGTTCGAGGCCGAGGTCGCCTATTTCAGCCGCAGCCGCCACGATGATCTGCCGTATCAATACTTTCCCTCGCTCGACGCGCTCGCCGACTGGTGCAGTGTGCTGGTGATCGCGGTGCGTGCGGGGCCCGAGACACATTACATTGTCAACGCCGGTATCCTGAAGAGGCTCGGCGAGGACGGCTATGTCGTCAATATCGCGCGCGGCTCGGTGATCGATGAGGACGCGCTGGTTGCGGCGCTGAAGGACAAGATCATCGCCGGCGCAGGTCTCGACGTCTATGCCAAGGAGCCGTATCCGCCGGGGGCGCTCACCGCCTTTCCGAATGTGGTACTGACGCCTCATATCGGCGGCCACACACTGGAATCGCACCGGGCGATGCAGGACTGCGTCATCGCGAACCTCGCGGCGTTCTTTCAAGGAAAGCCGCTTCCTTATGCGGTGGTCTGATGCGGTCACGGCGTTGCTTGGTTCGGGAAAATCGTGAGTTCCCGCACGTCGGAGGAACGGCGGCAGGTCCGGCCGTGACGTCAACGCGATAGATTTAGGGCTCGCATGTCCGAAATTGGTGTGAATTTTGCTCTTGGCAAGCCGTGGCAGACCGGCTAAAGAGCGCGCTCCGGACGCGCCGGCTCTGGCTGGCACGACCGTGCTCGCATTCCGAATAGAGATCGATAGGAGACCATTCCTTTCAGGACGTCCCTCGTGGATCACCCGAAAGGAAGGGAGGCGTATCGCTTTTGCGGTATGCGGGCGAGGGGGCCTTCGGCTTTGCCTGATGGCCCCGATCCTGTCCGAGACTGCAGGCGCCCACGGTGAAACGGTAAGTTTCTCCAACGGCTTAATCTCATGGCCTGCATAGACGGGTGAAGACCGGATTTAAGCCTCTCATCGCGCCCTTGCGGTATGAGGCCGATTTGGTTCGAACCTTGACACCCCGAGGGGCCGCGAGGCGTCTCGGGAGGGCAGGCTTCTAGATCGTCGTCTTGCCCGTGTCGCTGGGGTCTTAAAGGCTCCGTAAAGTGGATTTGGGCGGGACGATGGGTGCAACCCGGCGGTCCCGCGGAGAGCGCGAAGGCCGCTAACCGGAGAGAGCTTGCTGTGGAACGAGCGGCAAAGAAAGAGGCGGTCGAACAGCTCAACGAGGTCTTCAAGACCACGGGCGTCGCGATCGTCGCTCACTATTCCGGCCTCACCGTGGCCCAGATGCAGGCCCTGCGTAAGCAGATGAAGCAGGCGGGCGCGGCGGTGAAGGTCTCGAAGAACCGTCTCGCCAAAATTGCTCTTGAAGGCACTGACGTCGCTGCCATCGGTTCCCTGCTGAAGGGGCCGACCGTGATCGCTACTTCGAAGGATCCGGTCGCGGCGCCAAAGGTCGCCATCGAATTCGCCAAGACGAACGAACGGTTCGTCATCCTCGGCGGCTCGATGGGCAAGACCGTCCTGAATGTCGATGGCGTGAAGGCGCTTGCCTCCCTGCCGTCGCTCGACGAACTGCGCGGCAAGCTTGTCGGCCTCATCCAGGCGCCGGCGACCAAGCTCGCCCAGCTCTCGAACGCGCCCGCGGCAAAGCTCGCACGCGTCATTCAGGCCCATGCCTCAAAGGGCGAAGCGGCCTGACGCCCTTCGCAAAACTCAAACCCTGGTTCGAACCAAATCGCTTAAGGAAACAGATCAATGGCTGACTTGCAGAAAATCGTCGACGACCTCTCGAATCTCACCGTGCTCGAAGCGGCCGAGCTTGCGAAGCTCCTGGAAGAGAAGTGGGGCGTTTCGGCCGCCGCGGCGGTCGCGGTTGCCGCTCCGGGTGCTGCTGGCGGTGGCGCCGCCGCTCCGGCTGAAGAGAAGACCGACTTCACGGTCGTGCTGGCCGCTGCCGGCGACAAGAAGATCGAGGTCATCAAGGAAGTCCGCGCCATCACCGGCCTGGGCTTGAAGGAAGCCAAGGACCTCGTCGAAGGCGCTCCGAAGCCGCTGAAGGAAGGCGTGAACAAGGAAGAAGCCGACAAGATCAAAGCCCAGCTCGAGAAGGCTGGCGCGAAGGTCGAGCTCAAGTAACCGCAGGTTACTTGAACGGAAGCCCCCGGGGCGAGCGAAAGCGAAGGTCCGGGGATCTTTCTCCGCGTGTTCGTGGAGGGCTGGGTCAAGCCCGGCCATGACGAGGAGAGGACGAATTCCCGGGCGAGCGAGGCAAGCCCTTGGGATTGAAATTTGCGCGGTGCCCGGGGCCGGAGCCGGGAATCGCTGCAAGAGATGTGCAAAGGGGCGACCCGTTGCGCGTCAAACACAAAAAAGTGTGGGGATTCGCGGGCTTGCCCCTCGAATCTTCATGATCGCCATCCCATATCGGGGCGGCAGCACGAAAGCGCGGTTTGAGGCGGGGACGGCGGCGTTATCCCCTTAAGCCGTTGGGAGAATAGGCAATTTCGGGCTTTTGCAGTCCGTGACGGAAATGGTTCTGACGGGCGGGCGCGCTCCTGCGCCCCGCGCGTCGTTTTGCGTTTTGATGGTCTGAAGAACAGATTCAGGACTTAAGCGGCCTGAAACCGGTCTTTCGGCCTTCGAAATGGATCAAATTCAACCCGGGGGCGGTGGCAGTCGCGCTCCGGAAGGGTCGTCCCTCCTAAAGGGCGACGAAATGAGAGGCCCCGATGGCGCAGCAGACATTCACCGGTCGCAAACGCGTACGCAAGTTCTTTGGACATATTAAGGAAGTCGCCGAGATGCCGAACCTCATCGAGGTTCAGAAGGCGTCTTATGACCAGTTCCTGATGGTCGAGGAGCCCCAGGGCGGGCGTCCCGACGAGGGTTTGCAGGCGGTTTTCCGCTCGGTGTTCCCGATTTCGGACTTTTCCGGCACCTCGATGCTGGAATTCGTCCGTTATGAGTTCGAACCGCCGAAATATGACGTCGATGAGTGCCGCCAGCGCGGCATGACCTTTGCTGCGCCGCTGAAGGTGACGCTGCGCCTGATCGTGTTCGATATCGATGAAGAGACCGGTGCCAAATCGGTCAAGGACATCAAGGAGCAGGACGTCTACATGGGCGACATTCCGCTCATGACGATGAACGGCACCTTCATCGTCAACGGCACCGAGCGCGTCATCGTTTCCCAGATGCACCGTTCGCCGGGCGTGTTCTTCGATCACGACAAGGGCAAGACCCATTCCTCGGGCAAGCTCCTGTTTGCTGCGCGCGTCATTCCCTATCGCGGGTCCTGGCTCGACATCGAGTTCGACGCAAAGGACATCGTCTACGCGCGCATCGATCGTCGCCGCAAGATTCCCGTGACCTCGCTGATGTTCGCGCTCGGGCTCGATGGCGAGCAGATCCTTTCGACCTTCTACAAGAAGATCATCTACAAGCGCACCAAGGAGGGCTGGCGCGTTCCGTTCGACGCCAACCGCTTCCGCGGCTACTCGACCGTCAACGACCTGATCGACGCCGACACCGGCAAGGTCGTGCTCGAGGCGGGCAAGAAGCTCACCGTGCGCGCCGCGCGCCAGCTCCAGGAAAAGGGGCTGAAAGCGCTGCGCATGTCGGATGAGGAACTGGTCGGCAACTATGTCGCTGAGGATCTCGTCAATCCGAAGACCGGCGAGATCTACGCCGAGGCCGGCGAAGAGATCACCGACAAGCTTCTGAAGTCGCTGAACGAGCAGGGCTACAAGGAGCTGCCGCTGCTCGACATCGACCATGTCAATGTCGGCCCGTACATCCGCAACACGCTGCATGCCGACAAGAACATGACGCGCGAAGACGCGCTGTTCGATATCTATCGCGTGATGCGTCCGGGCGAGCCGCCGACGCTGGAGTCGGCGCAGGCGATGTTCCAGTCGCTGTTCTTCGATGCCGAGCGCTACGATCTCTCTGCGGTCGGCCGCGTCAAGATGAACATGCGCCTTGACCTCGATGCGCCCGACACGCAGCGCACGCTGCGCAAGGAGGACATCCTGTCGGTCATCAAGACTCTGGTCGACCTGCGCGACGGCAAGGGTGAGATCGACGACATCGACCATCTCGGCAACCGCCGCGTCCGCTCGGTCGGCGAGCTCATGGAGAACCAATACCGCATCGGCCTCTTGCGCATGGAGCGCGCGATCAAGGAGCGCATGTCCAGTGTCGATATCGACACCGTGATGCCGCAGGATTTGATCAACGCCAAGCCGGCGGCCGCCGCGGTACGCGAGTTCTTCGGCTCCTCGCAGCTTTCGCAGTTCATGGACCAGACCAACCCGCTGTCCGAGATCACCCACAAGCGCCGCTTGTCGGCGCTCGGGCCGGGCGGCCTGACCCGCGAGCGCGCGGGCTTCGAGGTGCGCGACGTGCACCCGACCCATTACGGCCGTATCTGCCCGATCGAGACGCCGGAAGGTCCAAACATCGGCCTGATCAACTCGCTCGCCACCTTCGCGCGCGTGAACAAATACGGCTTCGTCGAGACGCCGTACCGCAAGGTCAAGGACGGCCGCGTCACCGACGAGGTGGTGTACCTCTCGGCGATGGAGGAGGGGCGTTATCGCGTCGCGCAGGCCAACGTGCCGCTCGACGCAAAGGGACGCTTCACCGAAGACCTCGTGGTCTGCCGTCACGCCGGCGAGGTCGTGCCGATGACGCCGGACAAGGTCGACTATATGGACGTCTCGCCGAAGCAGCTCGTGTCGGTGGCCGCCGCGCTGATCCCGTTCCTCGAGAACGACGACGCCAACCGCGCGCTGATGGGCTCGAACATGCAGCGCCAGGCGGTGCCGCTGGTTCGCGCCGAGGCGCCGTTCGTCGGCACCGGCATGGAGGGCGTGGTCGCCCGCGACTCCGGTGCCGCGATCGCGGCCCGCCGCTCCGGCGTGGTCGACCAGATCGACGCCACTCGTGTCGTCATCCGCGCCACCGAAGATCTCGATCCGACCAAATCGGGCGTCGATATCTACCGGCTGATGAAGTACCAGCGCTCCAACCAGTCGACCTGCATCAACCAGCGTCCGCTGGTAAAGGTCGGCGACACCGTCAAGAAGGGTGACATCATCGCCGACGGTCCGTCGACCGATCTCGGCGAGCTCGCGCTTGGCCGCAACGTGCTGGTCGCGTTCATGCCGTGGAACGGGTACAACTTCGAAGACTCGATCCTGCTATCCGAGCGGATCGTGAAGGAGGATGTCTTCACCTCGATCCACATCGAGGAATTCGAGGTGATGGCCCGTGACACCAAGCTCGGCCCTGAGGAAATCACCCGCGACATTCCGAACGTCTCGGAAGAAGCACTGAAGAACCTCGACGAAGCCGGCATCGTCTATATCGGCGCCGAAGTGCGGGCCGGCGACATCCTGGTCGGCAAGATCACGCCGAAGGGCGAGAGCCCGATGACGCCGGAAGAGAAGCTGTTGCGTGCGATCTTCGGCGAAAAGGCCTCCGACGTGCGTGATACCTCGCTGCGCGTGCCACCGGGCGTGCAGGGCACCATCGTCGAAGTGCGCGTGTTCAACCGGCACGGCGTCGACAAGGACGAGCGTGCGCTCGCGATCGAGCGGGAGGAGATCGAGCGTCTCGCCAAGGACCGTGACGACGAGCAGGCGATTCTCGACCGCAACGTCTACAGCCGCCTTGCCGAGCTGTTGGAAGGCCGCCAGGGTATCGCAGGTCCGAAGGGCTTCAAGAAGGACACCAAGATCACCCGCGCGGTGCTCGATGAGTATCCGAAGTCGCAGTGGTGGCTGTTCGCCTCGCCCAACGACAAGCTGATGGCCGAAATCGAGGCCATGCGGAAGCAGTACGATGAGTCGAAGAAGGGGCTCGAGCAGCGCTTCCTCGACAAGGTCGAGAAACTGCAGCGCGGCGACGAATTGCCGCCCGGCGTCATGAAGATGGTCAAGGTCTTCGTCGCGGTGAAGCGCAAGATCCAGCCCGGCGACAAGATGGCCGGCCGTCACGGCAACAAGGGCGTCGTGTCCAAGATCGTGCCGATCGAGGACATGCCGTTCCTCGAGGACGGCACGCATGCAGACATCGTGCTCAACCCGCTCGGTGTGCCCTCGCGCATGAATGTCGGCCAGATTCTCGAGACGCACCTTGGCTGGGCCTGCGCGGGCCTCGGCCGGCGCATCGCGCAGACGGTTGATGCCTACTATTCGAAGCAGGACATCAAGCCGCTGAAAGAGACCTTGAAGCGGATCTACGGCGACGACGAGACGATCAAGACACTCAACGACAATGAGCTGATCGAACTCGGCCGGAACCTGAGCCATGGTGTGCCGATCGCAACGCCGGTGTTCGACGGTGCCAAGGAGACCGACATCGAGGAGATGCTGAAGCTTGCCGGGCTCGACGCATCGGGCCAGTCGACCGTCTATGACGGCCGCACCGGCGATCCCTTCGATCGCAAGGTGACGGTGGGCTACATCTACATGCTGAAGCTGCACCATCTGGTCGACGACAAGATCCATGCGCGTTCGATCGGTCCGTACTCGCTCGTCACCCAGCAGCCGCTGGGCGGCAAGGCGCAGTTCGGCGGTCAGCGCTTCGGCGAAATGGAGGTGTGGGCGCTGGAAGCTTATGGCGCGGCCTACACGCTGCAGGAGATGCTGACGGTGAAGTCGGACGACGTCGCCGGCCGCACCAAGGTGTACGAGGCGATCGTGCGCGGCGACGACACGTTCGAGGCCGGTATTCCGGAATCGTTCAACGTGCTGGTCAAGGAAATGCGCTCGCTCGGCCTCAACGTCGATCTGCACAACTCCAAGATGGGGCCGGCCCCGACCTCCGAGGCGGCCGAGTAGCTAAGACATTTGATGCCCGGCGCCCCGCGCCGGGCATGCGCGCCTGACCCGCACGACGAGAGGGCAGGGCGGCCTCGACCAAAGATTTCGAATTTCCTGCCGGCTTTGACCGGCACGCGAGGAGAAGACGATGAACCAAGAGATTATGAATCTCTTTAACCCGACGACGCCGGCTCAGGTCTTTGACCAGATCCGGATTTCGATCGCGTCCCCCGAAAAGATTCTGTCCTGGTCCTACGGCGAGATCAAGAAGCCGGAGACCATCAATTACCGCACCTTCAAGCCCGAGCGTGACGGCCTGTTCTGCGCGCGCATCTTCGGGCCGATCAAGGACTACGAGTGCTTGTGCGGCAAGTACAAGCGGATGAAATACAAGGGCATCATCTGCGAAAAGTGCTCGGTCGAAGTGACGCTGTCGCGCGTGCGGCGCGAGCGCATGGGCCATATCGAGCTCGCAGCTCCCGTTGCCCACATCTGGTTTTTGAAGTCGCTACCCTCCCGCATCGGCCTTCTGCTCGACATGACGCTGAAGGACCTCGAGCGGATCCTGTACTTCGAATATTACGTCGTGCTCGAGCCGGGTCTCACCTCGCTCAAGGACCGTCAGCTTCTGTCGGAAGACGAGTATCTGAAGGCGCAGGATGAGTTCGGCCAGGACTCGTTCACCGCCATGATCGGCGCGGAAGCGATCCGCGAGATGCTCAAGGCGCTCGACCTCGAGAAGCTTGAGACCTCGCTGCGCGCGGAGATGGCCGAGACCGATTCCGACATTAAGCACAAGAAGCTCGCCAAGCGACTGAAGATCGTCGAGGCGTTCCGCCACTCCGGCAACAAGCCGGAATGGATGATCATGACCGTGATCCCGGTGATTCCGCCGGACCTGCGTCCGCTGGTGCCGCTGGACGGCGGCCGTTTTGCGACCTCGGACCTCAACGACCTCTACCGCCGCGTCATCAACCGCAACAACCGGTTGAAGCGGCTGATGGAGCTGCGCGCGCCGGACATCATCATCCGGAACGAAAAGCGCATGTTGCAGGAGGCCGTCGACGCGCTGTTCGACAACGGCCGCCGCGGCCGCGTCATCACGGGCGCCAACAAGCGGCCGCTGAAGTCGCTCGCCGACATGCTGAAGGGCAAGCAGGGCCGCTTCCGCCAGAACCTGCTCGGCAAGCGCGTCGATTATTCGGGGCGTTCGGTGATCGTGGTCGGTCCGGAGCTGCGCCTGCATCAGTGCGGCCTGCCGAAGAAGATGGCGCTGGAGCTGTTCAAGCCCTTCATCTATTCGCGGCTTGACGCCAAGGGCCTGTCCACCACGGTGAAGCAGGCGAAGAAGCTGGTCGAGAAGGAGCGGCCCGAGGTCTGGGACATCCTGGATGAGGTGATCCGCGAGCATCCCGTTCTGCTCAACCGTGCCCCGACGCTGCACCGCCTCGGCATCCAGGCTTTCGAGCCGGTCTTGATCGAAGGCAAGGCGATCCAGCTCCATCCGCTGGTCTGCGCCGCCTTCAACGCCGACTTCGACGGCGACCAGATGGCCGTGCACGTTCCGCTGTCGCTGGAGGCGCAGCTCGAAGCGCGCGTGCTGATGATGTCGACCAACAACATCCTGCACCCGGCGAACGGCCAGCCGATCATCGTGCCGTCGCAGGACATCGTGCTCGGCCTCTACTATCTCTCGATCATGCGCGAGGGCATGCCCGGCGAGGGCAAGTCGTTCGGCGACATGGCCGAGCTCGAGCACGCGCTGCATGCCAAGGTCATCCACCTCCACAGCAAGATCAAGTATCGCTGGGAAGGTGCGGATGAGGTCGGCAAGCCAGTCCGCCGCTGGATCGAGACCACGCCTGGCCGTGTGATGCTCGGCAACGTGCTGCCGAAGCACTCGAAGATCGCGTTCGACATCATCAACAAGCTGATGACCAAGCGCGAAATCTCGGGCGTGATCGATCAGGTCTATCGCCACTGCGGCCAGAAGGAGACGGTGATCTTCTGCGACCGCATCATGGCGCTCGGCTTCTACAATGCGTTCAAGGCCGGTATCTCCTTCGGCAAGGACGACATGGTGGTGCCGCACGGCAAGTGGAAGATCGTCGATTCCACCCGTACGCTCGCGAAGGATTTCGAGCAGCAGTACAATGACGGCCTGATCACCCATGGCGAGAAGTACAACAAGGTGGTCGACGCCTGGTCGAAGGCGACCGAAGAAATCGCCAAGGAGATGATGAAGGAGATCTCCGCGACCAAGAAGACGCCCAAAGGCGCGGATGCCGACATCAACTCGATCTACATGATGGCCCATTCCGGTGCGCGTGGTTCGCCCGCGCAGATGCGTCAGCTCGCCGGCATGCGCGGCCTGATGGCCAAGCCGTCGGGCGAGATCATCGAGACGCCGATCATCTCCAACTTCAAGGAGGGCCTGTCGGTGCTCGAATACTTCAACTCGACCCACGGCGCCCGCAAGGGCCTCGCGGACACCGCGTTGAAGACCGCGAACTCCGGTTACCTGACCCGCCGTCTGGTCGACGTGGCACAGGACTGCATCATCAATGCCGATGACTGCGGCACCAATCTTGGCATCAAGATGCGCGCCATCATCGATGCCGGCACGGTCGTCGCGTCGCTGGGCTCCCGCATTCTCGGCCGCGTCGCGGGCGAGGACGTGCGCGACCCCGCGTCCAACAAGGTGATCGTCAAGCGCGGCACGCTGATGGAGGAGAGCCACGTGGATGCCATCCAGCAGGCCGGCATTCAGGAGGTGAAGATCCGCTCGGCGCTGACCTGCGAGCTCGTCAACGGCATCTGCGGCAAGTGCTATGGCCGCGATCTCGCCCGCGGCACGCCGGTCAACCACGGCGAAGCGGTCGGCGTCATCGCCGCGCAGTCGATCGGCGAGCCCGGCACGCAGCTCACCATGCGTACCTTCCACATCGGCGGTGCGGCGCAGATCAACGAGCAGTCCTTCGTGGAATCGAACTTCGAAGGCAAGATCGTCATCAAGAACCGCGCCGTGGCGAGGAACAGCGAGGGCCACCTGATCGCGATGGTGCGCAACATGGTGGTGGCGATTGTTGATGCCGACGGCACCGAACGGGCCACCCACCGCATCCAGTACGGTTCGCGCATGCATGTCGACGAAGGCGACATGGTCAAGCGCGGACAGCGGATCGCGGAATGGGATCCCTATACCCGGCCGGTACTGTCCGAGGCCGAGGGCACGATCGGGTTCGAGGATCTGGTCGAGGGCCAGTCGATCTCGGAAACGCTCGACGAGTCCACGGGCATCGCCAAGCGTGTCGTCATCGATTGGCGCACGACCCGGGGCGGTTCCGACCTGCACCCGGCGATCGTGGTCAAGGGCAAGGACGGCAAGGTGCAGAAGCTCGCGCGTGGCGGCGACGCCCGCTACATGCTGTCGGTCGACGCCATTCTGTCGGTCGACGTCGGCACGGTGGTCAAGCCCGGCGACATCCTGGCGCGTATCTCTACCGAGAGCGCCAAGACGCGCGACATCACCGGCGGTCTGCCGCGGGTGGCGGAACTGTTCGAGGCCCGCAAGCCGAAGGATGCGGCGATCATCGCTGAGATCGCCGGTACCATCCGCTTCGGCCGCGATTACAAGAACAAGCGTCGCATCTCGATCGAGCCGCTCGACAAGACCGAGGAGCCGCGCGAGTACCTGATCCCGAAGGGCAAGCACATCCACTTGCAGGACGGCGACGTCGTCGAAAAGGGCGACTTCATCGTCGAGGGCAATCCGGCACCGCACGACATCCTGGCAATCAAGGGCATCGAGGAACTCGCCGCCTATCTGGTCAACGAAATCCAGGAGGTCTACCGGCTGCAGGGCGTGCTCATCAACGACAAGCACATCGAGGTGATTGTTCGTCAGATGCTGCAGAAGGTGGAGATCACCGATCAGGGCGACACCGACATGATCGCGGGCGAGCAGGTCGACAAGATCGAGTTCGACGCGCTCAACGCCAAGGCCAAGGAGGAGGGCAAGAAGCCTGCCACTGGTACGCCGGTTCTGCTCGGCATCACCAAGGCGAGCCTGCAGACCCGCTCCTTCTTCTCGGCGGCCTCCTTCCAGGAGACCACCCGCGTGCTCACCGAAGCCGCCGTCAACGGCAAGGTGGATCCGCTGGAAGGCCTCAAGGAGAACGTCATTGTCGGCCGCCTGATCCCGGCCGGCACCGGCGCCTCGATGGCGAGGATCCGCGAAGTCGCGATGAAGCGCGACAAGCTGATTCTGGACGAGCGCGAGAAACAGGCGGCCATCGTGCCGTCGGCGCCCGAGACCGAACCGTTGGCGTTGCCGCCGGCGGAGTAATCTCCGATCCATCGACGAAAAGGCCGGCTCGCGCCGGCCTTTTTTGTTGCCGTTTGTTACCGGCTTTGCTGGCAGCCATTCTCGAGCACGGCGCTGCATTCGAGACGCGAGAGCGTCACATGCGGGCCGCAACGCGCAGCGTGCACACGCTCAAACAAGGAGATGAGGTCAGGTCGGATCACGATGAATGCAGAATCAGTGCCCGCTCGGCGGAAGCGATCATGCTCGTTCTATGATTTGTGAGCGCGCTGGCTGCGTTATCTGTTGCGGTTAGCGGCGAGATCTGATCGCCCAATACAACGTGCGGCCTTAATCACCAATTCGTGTGCGCGCACCGTCACTCCCGCTAAGCCCGCATCGCGCAGGAGTTTTTCGCATTCGCTCCCGCGTTCGTGTGTTGCGTTGCGACAACTTTGACCTTGACCGGGCGGTTCCCAAACTATACCATGATCTTTACATTGTAAAGATGTGCGAAGACCGCGTTCGCAAAACCGCAAACAAGGCGCATTAAGCAGGGGCGCGGTGACGTGGACTGGAAAGGCGGCATATGCCGGGCGTATCAATGCTGGGGGCTCTGCGCGGCAGTAGTCATTTGCTGCGCGCGGGAGTGCTTGACCCGTGCGCGGCAACAGCGGCAACAATTGGCAGCAGCTTCCGCGAAAGCTCATTTGCGTGCAAACAAACGATGTCAGGCCTTGATCGCGCCGCTCGGCTTGGCGTGCAACGCGCTCATGCGCGCAACATCGGCCGTTGCGAATCCGAACGCCTGCACATTTGCGGCAAATCCTGCAGCGCTTTACCTCGTCCCATTGGAAATGATGGGTACCCATGCACCGACGGCGTGGCGATCATCTTCCCTGGAGCAAGGCGATTGATTAAGTCACCTGACGGAATAATGCCTTGAACATTCACCACATGAAATTTGAAGCGAGCCCTGCAGGTCAGGCCTTTTGGCCGGACAGGGAAGATTTGTCGGTCGAATTCACGCGTCTGCTTGGCGCCGCCCAAGAAGGCGGATCTACAGTTGCCGAGTGTTTGCTGACCGCGAGCCGCATCGACTTTTCCGACGATGAGTCATGGCACGCGGAATGGATGAGAATCGCTGACGCAAGCGACAAACGGGGCCATGCGGCGCTGCGCGACGGCAACATCTTGACGGCAAATAGTAACTGGCTTCGCGCAATCGGCTACTATCAGGCCGCGGCGTTTCCTTTCGAACGCACCGACGAACGACATCTCGCCGCTGTCGAGAGCATGCGCCGGTGCGCCGCCGATCATGTGCGCCACCGCGACCCGCCCGGTGAGGTGGTGTTGATTCCCTGGGCAAGCGGCTACCCGCTCGAGGCCTATTTTCTGCCGCCCCGCGACGGATCGGGACCCCGACCGGCAGTGGTTTGTATCGGTGAGCCCGGACAGCGGAAGGAAGAATATCTGTTCAAGATGGCGCGCCACGCCAATGACCGCGGCATGTCGTTGTTGGCGGTCGATCTCTTAGGGACAGGGTCCGGCGAGTCTTTTGAGGACGTGGTCGGCCGGTCCGATCTGGAGACCGTGATCGGCGACATCATGGACTATCTCGTCGCGAGGGATGACGTCGACGCCCGTCAAATCGCGATTGTTGCGGACGGCGGCAGCTCCTCCTTTGTCGCGCGCGGAATTGCATTCGATGACCGCTTTGCGGCCGCCGTTTGCGACGGCGGCATCTGGGACTTGCATGAGCGAGCTTTCCTGCGCGGACGCTTCGGACATATCGGCTCCGGTGCTGCCGTGAGCAGGGTGGCGCGCAATATCAAATGCCCCGTACTGATTCCGGCCGGCGAGGGCGGCTGGCTCAAGGCCGATCGGGTGCGTGAACTCTACGAGGGTCTGAAGGCCGATGGTCGGGATGTGACGCTGAAGATCTTCACCAACGAAGAAACCGGCGCGGCGCAGGGACATTTGGATAACCCGACGCTGGCGAACGAGTTCATATTCGATTGGATCGCCGCGCGCCTGCGCAACGGCCCTTGCTTGGCCGGCTAGCGCAGCCGCTGATCTCCGCGATTCGCCAGCGCGCCCAACCTGCGGCGTCATTGTGAGCGTAAGCAAAGCAACTAGACTTTCTCCGCGGATGCAGTCCGGATTCTTTCGCTGCTCGTTCCGGGCTCAGATGTCCAGGGTCACCTTCATGCAGGCCTTCTCGAGGCGCGCCTGCAGGGCGGCGAGTTTGTCGGTGATGTCTTCCAACTCGCGGTTGTCCAACTCCGCGAAGATGAACTCGTTCAAGGCTTCCTGCTGCGAGGCCAGACCTGCCAGATGCTTGTAGGTCTTGTCGGTCAGCGACATCTGGACAATCCGCGCATCTTCGGTCGACGGCCGGCGGCGGATAAAACCCTTCTTTTCCAGAAGCTTTGACTGGGTCGTGACGAACGACGAATCGACGTGCAGCCTCTTGGAGACGACGTTTACCGGCACGCCATCATTCTGGTCCAGGTCCGCCAAGGCCATCAGGATCATCCATTGCGGACCGCTGATGCCGAGCGTCTTGGCCCAGTAGTAGCGCAGTTCTTCGAGGTGCACGCTGATCGCGGCGATCACCCAAGTGAGTCGCCGGATTGCGTCCTGATTCTTGCCCGTGGCGCTGCTCAGACCGGGGACTCTTGTCGAACCGACTGGGCTCGCGCTCCTCTTGCTGTTCGCTCCCATGGCTCATCTTGTGCCAATTCTTCTGCAAAACAAGAAAAAAAGATCATTTACCAAGTCAATAAAGCAGCTTGGTGCGTCTTTTAAGCATCTGTGACGTTGCAAAAAGGATACATGCGTTCCGCAATCTAATAGCTGATCAAATAAACTATTTTGATTACCGAAGTGGCAAATGCATATTCGTTCCCGACGGCCTGGGGGTCCTGGATCGTCCCGTGAGGTGGTTCGCTCAAGTCCCGCGCATTTAGGGCGGGAAGTCCCAGACGCGCGAAACGACTGAGCGGTTTTTAAGGGGACAAGGGGGTCGGCCCCTGGGGGGATGCAAATCCGCTTGGCCGGCGCCTTTCCCAGTGAGCAACTTGGAGGATTGAAATGAAGACGATTAAGAGCCTCATCCTCGGCTCTGCGGCGGGCTTGCTCGCCGTGGGCGGGGCGCAGGCTGCTGATCTTCCCGTAAAGGCCAAAGCGGTCGAATACGTGAAGGTCTGTTCGCTGTACGGTGCTGGTTTCTGGTACATCCCGGGCACCGACACCTGCATCAAGCTGGGCGGCTACTTCCGCATCGACACCACCTTCAACGGCAGCCGCACGCAGGACGGACCGGCCTGGAACGGCGATTCCGGACTCGGTAATCGCTACAAGAACTACTTCATCACCCGTTCGCGTTTCGCGTTCACGACCGATACGCGCACCGCGACCGAGTACGGCGTGGTCCGTACCTTCGCGCAGGCCGACATCCAGTTCGACACGCTGGGCAACGACTCGCAGAACCCGAACGGCCTCGACACCCGCCTCGGCAACAACCAGAACCTGTTGAACACAACCGGTGGCGGCTATGTCGCAGTCGAGTATGTGTTCATCCAGTTCGCCGGCTTCACCTTCGGTAAGTCCTCCTCGGCCTATGCGACTCCTTGGGAAGGTTATCCAGGCAACAACTCGTCCTACTTGCTCGGCGGTCACGACACCGTCACCGGCGTGAACAACATCCAGTACACCGCGCAGTTTGGCAACGGCGTGTCGGCGACCATCGGCCTCGATGATCCGACCGTGTATAACCGCACTGCCGTGTACAACCTCTCGGTCCCGCTCAATACGGTCGGAATTGGGTCCAACGCCTATGCTGGCGTGCGTATGCCCGACGTGGTCGGCAACGTCCGCATCGACCAGGCCTGGGGTCTGTTCCAGATTTCGGGTGCGTTGCATGAGGTCAATGGCTCGTACAATACGCTGGGGGCCAGTGCGGCACCGACCAACGCTTCGATCCTGTCGGGTTCGCCGGACACGAAGTACGGTGGGTCGGTCATGGCCGCCTTGCAGATCAAGAACATCCCGACCGGACCGGGCGACGACATCAAGATCGATGCGACCTGGGCCAAGGGTGACACCAAGAACGTGATCGCGACCTCTTCGACGTCGCCGAACTTCCTGATGGCGGGCGGCACGCTCGGCCAGTTCGGGTCGGACGGCAGCATCGGCTTTGGTGCGACCACCGACGGCGTTTGGTTGCCCACCACCGCTACGGTTGGCGGTGTGAGGGGCGACGGTTCGATCCACTTGACCGAAGCCTTCGGCTTCCGCGGTGCGTTCAACCACAACTGGGATCCCTACTGGTCGACCAGCTTGTTCGGTGGCTGGAGCTGGGTGAAGTATGACGACACCGCCAAGGTCCAGTACTGCGCTGCCTATGGTGCGGTCGTCGCCGGCCTGAACACGACTTATAGCTGCGATCCGAACTTCTCGGTCTCACAGCTCGGCGTGATCACCCGCTGGACGCCGGTCAAGAACCTGACGTTCTCGGCCGAAGCGATGTGGACCCACCTGCATACCGGGTTCTCGGGATCGGCAACGTTCGCTGCGACTGCGCCGTCGCCGAACCAGACCTGGACGTTCAAGGATCAGGACACGCTGTCGTTCAACGTTCGCGCTCAGCGCAACTTCTGATCCAGCGATCGTCTTACGACTACGTAGTGAGCCCTCGGACGGAAATTCCGTCCGAGGGTTTTTCCTTGCTTCAGGGATGAGGTCGCCCGCGCTGCGCGGAACGGCGATCTTGGGGAGCCGGCGCGAGACTCGCCACTCGTGTCCTCCTTCCGTGATGCCGAAACGCCACACCGCGCCGGAAGAATAACGCTTTCTTCAAAACCTTATTTACTCATATAATCTGATAACATACTGTCCTCTGCAGGTAGCCGGTCAAATCGTTTGACGGCAGCTTAGTCTCGGGGAGACGTCACTACTTTTTGCTAAACCTCCAAAAGCCACCGGCGATGCCCCGCCGGTGGCTTTTCATTTGGACCGGCGCGCAGGCCTTGAGTGTTCGGCGGGCCTGACGGCGCGCGAACCGGCAGGCGGGATGCACCCAGCCAGGCGGGGCGGTTCCGGTTCTCCGGAGAAACGCCTCCGTGATGCCTCCGTATGACTACGGATCGGCCGAAAAAGGCGGCAAAAGAACCTATATTCATCCTGCTTCTCCAATTGTGCGCTGCGGCAGCAGGGTTTGTTCATCTTTCCTTCAGGCTCAAAAGCGCTTTTGCTGTTTTGACTTAGACCGGAAGTTCCTGGGGGAGCGGCCGGCAACCACGGAACAACCATGCTTGATCTTGCAATCGTCGGAGGCGGGCCCGGGGGCCTGATGAGCGCCTGGTATCTGAAGCGGAAACTGGGAAACCTGTGCCGCGTCACGATCTTCGAGGCGTCCGACCGCCTTGGCGGCAAGATCGTGACGCGCAAGTTCGATTCGGCTCCTGCGATGTATGAGGCGGGGGTTGCGGAGATTTACGATTACTCGATGACGGGGCCGGATCCCCTGCGCGAGCTAATTCAGCATTTCGGCCTGCAGACGATTCCGATAGATGCCGAGCAGGTCCAGCTCGATGGTGAACTTCTCAGCGATCTGCCCGGCATGCGTCGCAAATACGGCGCTAAGACTGCGGAGGCCATCGAAGCCTTCCGCAGGCGCTGCGCCGAGATGATCTCTCCGATCGAATATTACGAAGGCGTCGGTGCGCACGACAACGAGCATCCGTGGAGCCAGATCACGGCGGAGGAACTGCTCGACAGGGAAGTCGACGACGAGACCGCCAGGCGCTTTTTCAAGGTGATGGCCCGCTCCGACATCGCGACCGAAAGCCACAATACCAGCGGCCTGAACGCGCTGAAAAATTTCGTGATGGATATCGACGGCTATATCGGCCTGTACTCGATCCAGAACGGCAACGAGCAGTTGATCGAGTGCCTGCAGTCCGAGGTCGATGCGGACATTCAGCTTAATCATCGCGTCCTCAAGGTCGGCAAGGCCGCATCCGGCCGCTACCGGCTCAACATGATGAACGGCAAGGGACCGGAGACGCGGGAATTCGACCTCGTGCTGATGTGCCTGCCGCACTCCTGGCTCGCGACATTGGGCTGGGAGGGCGAGACCCTGCGCAAGTCGATGGTCAAGCACATCGCCTATTTCGACCGGCCGGCGCATTATCTGCGCGCATCGCTGCTGTTCGACGAGCCGTTCTGGGGCGAAAAGATCACGGGCGCCTGGTTCATGTCGGAGGCCTTCGGCGGCTGCTGCGTCTATAATGAAGGCGCGCGCCACGATGTCGGCAGGCACGGTGTGCTCAACTTCCTGATCCCCGGTTCCGACGCGCTGGCCTTCGCCAATCTCAGCGACGAGGAGCTGATCACGGCGGCGCTGAAGTCGCTGCCGGCCTCGCTCGGCGATGCCCGCGCGCACTTCATGGAAGGCAAGGTGCATCGCTGGCTGTCGTCGGTGAATGCGATCCCGGGCGGGCTGCCGGTGCGGGACGTTATGACCAATCACCGGCCTGAGCCGAAGGAGCATCCGGGCTTGGTGCTGGTCGGCGACTATCTGTTCGATTCGACCCTGAACGGGCTGCTCGATTCCTCGGATGCCGCGACCGACATCATCGTCACCGAGATGATGCGCCTGCGCCGCGCGCGCGCGCAGGACGGCAAGGCGCTGTCCGACAAGATCGATCACGACTATTTCGAGAATTACCGGGGGCTCGGCCCGTATCGCGACGTGTGGCGGCAGTTCACCGATCCCGCGTATCTGAGCGAGCTGATCAAGATCGTCTGGGGCCGGGACAAGGGCTTTAGGCTTCTGGTTGCCGGCTCCGCCAGCGGCGAATTGGTGGGCGCGCTGCGTGAGCGCGGCATCGATGCCTGGGGGATCGAGAACAACCGCTTCGTCCACGCCAAGACGCCGGAGGCGCTGAAGCCGTTCAATAAGTTCGGATCGATCGTCGATATGCCATTCGACGACGGCGAGTTCGATTTTGTATTCGAGACCAGTCTGTGCCACGTCACCGAAAAGCAGGTTCCTCGCGCCATTCGCGAACTCAATCGCGTGATCGAGACAGGTCTCATCTTCGGATCGGTCACCTCGGACATGGCGCCTGCCCTGATCGACCGCTACGATCTCTTGCGCGGGGTGAAGAAGCTCGGCACCTGGTGGGAATGGTCTGAACTGTTTTTCAGCAACGGTTTCGATCTCTCCATGCATCGCCACGACTGCAGCGACGCGCTATGGGCCGCGACCCTTGCCGCGAACAAGGGACCCGGTCAGTGGTATGCGGACGCCGAGAGCCTGCGCTACTCGTTCTTCGACAAGGTCGACGACGAGGAATAACCTCGTCGTCGCATTGCCGTATTAGTTTTGTTGATCGCGCGCGATCGCATGGAATTATTGCGGTGGCGCGCTTTCCCCTGTTTGCGGTCGTGCCGGCCGTGCAGCATCGGTTGGTCGAATGGCGCCCAAGCCTTCATTGTCGGAAAAAGAGATCCTGAGCGCTCTGGACGCGCCGGAGCCGGATGAGCGGTTCGGCGTCCAAAAAAGCGCGCCCATGCGCGTCGTCGAAAAGCATCCGGCGAAGCCGCCCTCCGACGAGCCGGAGGAGGACGATGAGGACGAGGCATTGGAACTCGAGGACGATGAGGACGAAGACCTCGTCGTTTTCAGCGCGAAGGAAGCCGCCGGTGCACTCGCGACCATCTACGGTTTCGTCAAACCCTTCTTGAGCAACTACAAGAAGACACTGGCATTCGTCAGCCTCGGCGTCGTCGTCGAGACGCTCTTCAACGTCATCATGCCGCTCAGCCTCAAGTTCCTGATCGATGATGCGCTGGGCGAGGAGGATTTCCAGGCCCTTTACCGCATCCTGGGCGTGCTGGCGGCAGCCGGCATCTTCACCTCGATCGTAGCTGTCTGGTACGAAAGATGGGACGCAAGGCTCGCGGCGGCGCTGATTTCAGATGTGCGCACCCGCTTGTTCGAGCATGTCCAGAATCTGCCGGCCGCATTTTTCGCGCGCACCAAGCGCGGCGAAATCCTGTCGCGCTTTTCCGTCGACATGTCCGCATTCGAGGGATCGGTCAAAGGCTTTTCCAACAGCGCGGCGCTGCCGTTTCTCGAATTGATCGCCGGCATCATCCTGATGCTGTTCTTGAACTGGCAGCTTGCCGTAGTGGCCTTGCTCGTGTTCCCGATTACGCTGATCGGCCCGCGCATTCTCACGCCCAAGGCGGTGCAGGCGAATTACGAACAGAAGCTCAACGAATCCGCGCTGCTCGGCATGCTGCAGGAGAATATCGCCGCGCAAGCGGTGGTGAAGGCCTTCAGCCTACAACGTAAAGCCTTCGGCTGGTTCCGCTTCCGCAACGACGAGGCGCGCCGCAAGATCGCGTCGGCCACGTTCCTGTCGACCATGGTCGAGCGTACCGTGACGATCGCGGTGCTGCTGCTGCACCTGGTCGTGCTGGCGATCGGCGCCTATCTCGCGACCAAGGGCCAGATCACCGTCGGCACCTTCGTCACCTTCGAGAGCGCGTTCTGGGAGGTGTCCTACAACATCGCCCATGTGATGCATTTCATCCCGGTGTCGATCTCTTCGGCCGCGGCGGTGCGTCACATCCAGGAACTGCTGGACGAGCCGACGCGTGGCGCCGACCGGCCCGGTGCGCCGGATCTGCCGGGCATCACCCATGATATCAGCTTCGATCACGTGACCTTCCAATATGAGGGTGCGCTGACGCCGGTGTTGGACGATTTCTCGCTCCGACTCGACGTCGGCAAGACGATCGCGATCGTGGGCCCCAGCGGCTCGGGCAAGAGCACGCTGCTGAATCTGGTCCTTCGCCTCTACGTGCCGGACGAGGGGAGGATCACCATCGACGGCATCGACATTCGCAAGGTCACCCGAGCGTCGCTGCGCGGCTGCATGGCGGTGGTGTTTCAGGAAAACATGCTGTTCAACATGTCGATCCGCGAGAACATCCGGCTCGGAAAGGAGGATGCAACGGACGAGGAGGTGGTCGAGGCTGCGCGCAAGGCCGAGATCCATCGCTACATCATGAGCCTGCCGCAGAAATACGACACGGTGGTGGGCGAACGCGGCGATACGCTCTCAGGTGGCCAGCGCCAGCGTATCGCGATTGCGCGCGCGATCATCCGCGATCCTGCGGTGCTGCTGCTTGACGAAGCGACCTCGGCGCTCGATCAGACTACGGAAGCCGCAATCAACCGCACGCTGCTCAAGCTAGCCAAGGGGCGAACGCTGATCTGGTCAACCCATCGCCTCACATCGGTGGTGGATATGGACGAAATTATCGTGGTTTCGGGTGGCAAGGCGATCGAGCGCGGCTCGCATCAGGAGCTCCTGGCGAAGAACGGCGTCTATCGCAAGCTCTGGGACGACCAAAGCCACGCGCAGCACGGTGCGGATCACGCAGACGACGAAGACGACGATGATGACGACGAGGACTGACCCGCCGCTACGCGCGCCACGGATAACAGGGATGCGTCGTTATTTCGCCAGCGGGTCCACACGCCCATGCGTCAAGGTCGTTTTGAGCCGTGCAATTCGCCCGTCAGCTCGCGAACCCTGATCTTCGCCAGCCGATTGGCCTCGCGCCCGAGTGCGGTCGCCCGATAGACGCGCCTGAAGGAGCGTCCCGGACGTTGCTTTCGTGACTTCAGGTAAACCGCCGCGCTCGAGGCCGTGCAGCATCGGATGAAGCGTCCCGGGGCTGAGCACGTAGCCATGTCGCGCAAGCTCATGGATCATCCACTGGCCGTAGAACTCGCCTTCGGAGGCGTGGTGCAGGATGTGGAGCCGGATCAGACCCTTGAACAGATCCTGATGCCTCATTTTAGCCATTGCGGGCGCCGCCCCCAGCCGCGTCTCACGATATTCGCCCTCTTGCTCGAAACAAGCCGCGGTGCTCGTTCCGCAAGGAGCCTGCTCGGTGTCCGAACATTCTGGTCACCAGATGTTGCTTCCCCCGAATATCAAAATCGGTCCACGATATCGACCTTCGATAATCTCGGGCGTTAGCATGATCCGGGCGGGGGGCCGTGAGTGAACGAATTGGAGGCAACCGTGTCGATTGACCGCCGCAATTTGCTCAAAGGCGCCGCCCTGGTGCCGCTCGCGGGCGCGTGGCCGCGGCTCGCGAGGGCCGAGGAGCCGGATAATGAGAAGGCTGACTACACCTTACGAATTGCCAATGGCCTGGTTGAGCTCGCTCCCGACCACATCGTCTCGACTACGCTCTACAATGGACAGTTTCCAGGACCACTGCTGCGCTTCCACGAGGGGCAGCGCGTCGTCGTCGACGTTCACAACGACACCGATGCGCCGGAGCTCGTTCACTGGCACGGGCAGATGATTCCGAGCGAGGTGGACGGTGCGGCCGAGGAGGGCACGCCCTTCGTGCCTCCCCATGGCATGCGCAGGATTGCGTTCACCCCGAAGCCCTCGGGCTTTCGCTTCTATCACACCCATGTTGTAGCGGGCAGTGATCTCGATCGCGGCACCTATACGGGCCAGGCCGGCCCGGTCTACATCGAGCCGCGCAACAATCCCGGTGCCTACGACCAGGAAATCTTCCTGGTCTTGAAGGAGTTCGAGCCCTCTTTCAGTCATGGCGGTGACATGCCGATGGAGGCGCTGGTCGGCGAGCCGATCAAGGCGCTGCAGGACATCGGCAAGGCCGCCGACCCGGCGGCGAAAGAAAAGGCGAAGGGTTACGAAGTCAGCTACGACCTGTTCTCCGTCAATGGCAGGATGCTGGGCCATGGTGAGCCCATCCGTGTCAAGCAGGGCGAGCGGGTGCTCTTTCATGTGCTCAATGCCAGCGCGGGCGAGATACGCAGCCTTGCGCTGCCGGGACATAGCTTCAATGTCGTCGCCCTGGATGGCAATCCGGTGCCAACCGAGGCCGAGGTGCCGCTGCTCTGGATCGGGACTGCCGAACGCGTTTCCGCCATCGTCGAAATGAAGCATCCCGGCGTCTGGATCATGGGCGATCTCGCCGACGACGATCGAAACCGCGGGATGGGCATCGTCGTCGAATATGCTGGCCACAAGGGCAAACCGCAGTGGAGCAAGCCGAAGCCGTTCCGCTGGGACTACAGCCGGTTCGGCAAGGCAAACGCTTCGCCCGCAGCGCCTGACGAGACGATGGAGTTTACGATCGTCAAGCACAATGCGGCGCTCGGCGGCTTCAACCAGTGGACACTCAATGGCGAGGCGTTTTCGATGGACAGCCTCAAGCCCGCCTATACGATCGAAAAGGGGCGGCGCTATCGCCTGAAATTCCGCAACGCCAGCGACGACATTCACCCGCTGCATCTGCACCGACACAGCTTCGAACTCGTTCGCGTCGGCGGAAAGCCGATGGCGGGCGTGATCAAGGATGTGGTGATGCTCGGCGGCTTTCAGGAGGCGGAATTCGACTTCGTTGCCGACAATCCCGGATCGACTTTATTTCACTGTCATCAGCAACTGCATATGGATTTCGGCTTCATGGCGCTCTTCAACTACGCCTGACGAAGCCGGAGCGGCATGACCGCGAAGAAGGGGGTTCGATGGCAGGCATTGCTCAACCGCGGCAGTCGGAGGCTTCGGGGAAGGGGGCCGCCCTCGAGGTCCTCTCGGTCTTTCTCAGGCTGGGCTTGAGCTGTTTCGGCGGACCGATCGCGCATATCGGCTATTTTCGTGATGAGTTCGTCACGCGCCGGCGCTGGCTCGACGAGCAGGCCTATGCCGATCTGGTTGTGTTGTGCCAATTTCTGCCGGGGCCTGCGAGCAGCCAGGTCGGCTTCTCCATCGGTCTGATGCGGGCCGGCTATCTCGGCGGGCTGGCGGCATGGACCGGCTTCACTCTGCCGTCAGCCATCGTGTTGGTGCTGTTTGCCTATGGCGCGGCCTCGCTAGGCGGCCCGCTCGGCACGGGCTTGCTGCACGGCCTCAAGCTCGTCGCGGTTGCAATTGTCGCGCAGGCGGTTTGGGGCATGGCGCGTTCACTTTGTCCCGATCGCGAGCGCGCCTCGATCGCGGCCGTTGCCGCCCTCATCATTCTCTTCAGCACCGCCTCAGTCGCGCAGATCGCGGCGATCCTGCTCGGCGCGCTGGCAGGCCTCTGCCTCTGCCGCGGCGCCCCCCCGCCGACCGGCGGGCATGTCAGCATGCCGGTCTCGCGCCGCGCTGGCGTAGCGGCGCTTGCCGCTTTCTTCATCCTTCTGGTCGGGGTCCTGGCCGTATCGGGCCATTCGCGGGCCGGCGGGCTCGATCTGTTCGCGGCCTTCTATCGCTCCGGCGCGCTGGTGTTCGGGGGCGGCCACGTGGTGCTGCCGCTGCTCCGTGAAGCCTTCGTCACGCCAGGCTGGATCAGCGACGATGCCTTTCTCGCCGGCTACGGCGCGGCGCAGGCGGTGCCGGGACCGCTCTTTACCTTCGCCGCCTATCTCGGCACCGTCGTCAGGCCGGAGCCGCACGGCGTCGCCGGCGCGGCACTCGGCCTGATCGGCATATTCCTTCCGGGAATCCTGATTCTCCTCGGCATGCTGCCGTTCTGGGACGCATTCCGGATGCGGCCGGACGCGCAGGCCGCCATGCGCGGGGTCAATGCCGCCGTGGTCGGCATTCTCGGGGCGGCCCTTTACAACCCGGTCTTCACCTCAAGCGTGAAGGCGCCGCCTGATTTCGCGATCGCCCTGGTCGGTTTCGTGCTGCTGATCGCGTGGCGGGCGCCGCCGCTTGTGGTCGTCATCGCAAGTGCCTGCGGCGGCATGGCGCTTGCCCTGACATCCTAAACGAGGGCTCCATGGCCGTCCTGTTCCAGCGCTATTTCGCAGGACTGTCGCGCAACACCTTTCTGCTCGCGCTCTCCAGCCTGTTCGCCGACATCTCTACCGAGATGCTCTATCCGGTCTTGCCGGTCTTTCTCACCCAAGTGCTGCACGCGACCGGCAGCATCGTCGGCCTCGTAGACGGTTTTGCCCAGGCCACCCAGAACATCGTACAGGGGTTCTCCGGGGCAATGTCCGATCGTCTGCAGAGGCGCAAGCCGGTAGCACTCGCCGGCTATTTGCTGGCTGCGCTGGCCAAGCCGCTGATGGGGTTGGCCACGGTCTGGGAAGGCCTGTTCGCCGCGCGACTGCTCGATCGCATCGGGGCGGGCACGCGCTCCGCGCCCCGCGATGCCCTTGTTGCCTCCTCCGTCGAGGAACGTGACAGGGGCAGGGCCTTCGGCCTGGAAGGCCTGGGCGACAATGCCGGCGCATTCCTCGGGCCCCTGGTCGCGCTCTTCCTGCTCTATGCGGTTCACCTTGAGCTGCGCAGCATCTTCTATGTCGCGGTGATTCCCGGATTGCTCGCCCTTCTGATGGTGCTGCTGGTGACTGAGCGGCAGGTCGCGATCGCCGCAAAGGCCAGGATCGACGTCAACCTGGGGCGATTTCCGCGCCGTTACTGCAAATACCTGCTGGCAACCGCCGTATTTGGCGTCGGCAAT
This sequence comes from Bradyrhizobium sp. ARR65, assembly GCF_000472385.1. Classification (GTDB taxonomy): domain Bacteria; phylum Pseudomonadota; class Alphaproteobacteria; order Rhizobiales; family Xanthobacteraceae; genus Bradyrhizobium. The sequence continues at coordinate 66,678 of NZ_AWZU01000014.1, read as the reverse complement.
TCTTCCAACGCGTTCCTGATTCTGCAGACGAGAGATGCCGGGGTCTCGCTGGAAGCCACGATCCTGATCTACGCCGCCTTCAACCTGGTGGCGGCCTTGATCTCCTATCCGGCGGGCGCCATGTCCGACCGCTGGGGCCGTCGCAATCTGCTGCTCGCCGCCTTTGCGGTGTTCTTCATCACCTATCTCGGCTTTGCGCTGACACGGGATGTCATGCTGATCGGCGCCTTGTTCGTGCTGTATGGGCTGTATCAGGGCATGTTCCGCGCGGTGGGCAAGGCCCTGGCCGCCGACCTCGTACCCGAATCGCTACGCGCCAGTGGCGTCGGCTGGTACAGCACCACCGTCGGACTCCTGCAGCTCTTTGCGAGTGTGGTTGCCGGATTGTTATGGGACCGAATCGGCCACGAGTCCGTGTTCTATTATGGCGCTATCTTCGCGGCGGCGGGCGGCGTCGGCTTGCTGGCCTTGGTGCCTGGCGATGCCAGGCACGGCCTATCGCGATGACCAGGGATTTTTGCGCGGGTCTGGCCATATAATTCCGGGTTAAAAAAGGTGGATCAGGTCGATATCGAGCGCCAAGTCGAATGCCTTAAGATCTCGAATGCTTTAAAGTAAAGGTGTAGGCGGCTAGGATGGCCTCGACCCTCGGTTGCATGTTTGCGAAGCAGTCAATTCCATAACTGCGAAAGGCGCTTCTCCCATTCTCCTTGACTTGTGGTTTCGCCTTGACTTGCCTATTTCACGCTTATACAACGCGCCCACTTAACGACAGGCGGTGAGCAACGCCAGCGTCGGCACGGAACACCCATCCCGCCCCCGGTGGCATGGATGGGCACCAACCTCGACGAATGCCGCTCAAACGCTGTCGCAAATAGCTAGGCAATGCCAGGACGATTTTAGTTCTCTAGAGCACGTCCTCTTGAGATTGAATTCGGATGCATGACCTCGGTGGCGGGCCGAACAGCACATGCTGTTAGGTCAATAAACCGCGGTCCTCTGTGGCGTCGAAGCGCTTTCCGCTCAGCGATGAGCGGTTGGCGCGATTTCGCTTTGCGCGATTGTTTTTCGCAAGAAGCGGAGCCCGGCGGGGGCGGGTAACCCTCGAAACCGCCGGGGCGGGTAACCCCGAACGAGAGATTTTTGCGAAGCCGATCGGTTTCGCGCGAACTGGAAGGTGAAGGCCAAGATGCCGACGATCAACCAACTGATCGCAAGTCCGCGCGTGGTGCAGAAGTCGCGCAAGAAGGTGCCGGCGCTGCAGCAGTCGCCGCAGAAGCGCGGCGTGTGCACGCGCGTCTATACGACGACCCCGAAGAAGCCGAACTCGGCGCTCCGCAAGGTCGCCAAGGTGCGCCTGACCAACGGCTTCGAGGTGATCGGCTACATCCCGGGCGAGGGCCATAACCTGCAGGAGCACTCGGTGGTGATGATCCGCGGCGGCCGTGTCAAGGACCTGCCTGGCGTTCGCTACCACATTCTCCGCGGCGTCCTCGATACCCAGGGCGTCAAGAACCGTAAGCAGCGCCGTTCGAAGTACGGCGCCAAGCGTCCGAAATAAGTGGCCGGAGCGTAGCGAAGGTCATTCTCGGGCGAACGAAGTGAGACCCCGGGACCTCGAGCAAGGAACTAAGTCGTGGATGGCCGGGGCAAGTCCGGCCATGACGAGGAAAGAAACGAACAGATGTCGCGTCGCCATTCTGCCGAAAAGCGTGAAGTGCTTCCGGACCCGAAGTTCGGAAACATCATCATTACGAAGTTCATGAACTCGGTGATGTATGCCGGGAAGAAGTCGGTCGCCGAAAGCATCGTCTACGGCGCGCTCGGCATCATCGAGAACAAGACCAAGCAGAACCCGCTGACGGTTTTCGAGCAGGCGCTGGAAAACGTCATGCCGACGATCGAGGTGCGCTCCCGCCGCGTCGGCGGTGCCACCTACCAGGTTCCGGTCGAGGTTCGCTCGGTGCGCCGGCAGGCCCTGGGGATTCGTTGGCTGATCGCGGCTGCGCGCGACCGCAACGAGAAGACCATGACCGAGCGGCTCTCGGCGGAGCTGCTCGACGCGTCGAACAACAGGGGGAACGCCGTCAAGAAGCGTGAGGACGTGCACCGCATGGCGGAAGCCAACCGCGCCTTCTCGCATTATCGCTGGTGATGTCAGCGGACGAACGGAATTTGAAGGAATAGCTCCATGCCCCGTCAACATGCCATCGAGGACTACCGCAACTTCGGTATCATGGCGCATATCGACGCCGGTAAGACCACGACCACCGAGCGCATCCTCTATTACACCGGCAAGAGCCACAAGATCGGCGAAGTGCACGAAGGTGCCGCGACGATGGATTGGATGGAGCAGGAGCAGGAGCGTGGCATCACCATCACCTCCGCTGCGACCACCGCGTTCTGGAACGGCAAGCGGCTGAACATCATCGACACGCCCGGCCACGTCGACTTCACCATCGAGGTCGAGCGTTCGCTTCGCGTGCTGGACGGTGCCGTATGCGTGCTCGATTCCAACCAGGGCGTCGAGCCCCAGACTGAAACCGTCTGGCGCCAGGGCGACAAGTACAGGGTTCCGCGCATCGTCTTCGCCAACAAGATGGACAAGACCGGCGCCGACTTCTTCAAGTGCCTGTCCGACATCGTCGATCGCCTGGGTGCCAAGCCGGTCGCGATCCAGCTCCCGATCGGTGCCGAGAACAACTTCAAGGGCGTCGTCGACCTCGTGAAGATGAAGGGTATTGTCTGGAACGACGAGTCGCTCGGCGCGAAATTCGACTATGTCGACATCCCCGCCGATCTCGCCGACCAGGCCAAGGAGTATCGCGAGAAGCTGGTGGAGGCCGCCGTCGAGCTCGATGACGACGCCATGACCGCCTATCTCGAAGGCAAGGAGCCGGACGAGGCGACGCTGAAGAGGTTGATCCGTAAAGCGGTGCTCTCGGGCGCGTTTTATCCGGTGCTGTGCGGCTCGGCGTTCAAGAACAAGGGCGTGCAGCCGCTGCTCGATGCCGTTGTCGACTACCTGCCGTCCCCGCTCGACGTGCCCGCGATCAAGGGCACCGACGACAAGGGCAACGAGGTCGTGCGTAAGGCCGACGACAAGGAGCCGCTGTCGCTGCTCGCGTTCAAGATCATGGACGACCCGTTTGTCGGCACCATCACCTTCTGCCGCATCTATTCGGGCGTGCTGGCGTCGGGCACCGGCGTCATCAACTCGACCCGCGAGAAGAAGGAGCGGATCGGGCGCATGCTGTTGATGCATGCGAACAACCGCGAGGACATCAAGGAAGCCTATGCCGGCGACATCGTCGCGCTGGCGGGCCTGAAGGAAGCGCGCACCGGCGATACGCTGTGCGACCCCAACCATCCCGTGATCCTGGAAAAAATGGAATTCCCGGAGCCGGTGATCGAGATCGCGATCGAGCCGAAGTCGAAGGCGGACCAGGAAAAGCTGGGCATCGCGCTCGCCAAGCTCGCCGCCGAGGATCCGTCGTTCCGGGTGTCGACCGATCACGAGTCCGGCCAGACCATTCTGAAGGGCATGGGCGAACTCCATCTCGACATCAAGGTCGATATCCTGAAGCGTACCTACAAGGTCGACGCCAATATCGGCGCGCCGCAGGTGGCGTTCCGTGAGCGGGTGACCAGGCGGGTCGAGCATAGCTACACCCACAAGAAGCAGACCGGCGGTACCGGTCAGTTCGCCGCGGTGACCCTCGTCGTCGAGCCGAACGAGCCGGGCAAGGGCTACGAGTTCGAATCGAAGATCGTCGGCGGTGCGGTGCCGAAGGAATACATTCCGGGTGTCGAAAAGGGCCTCGAGAGCGTGCTGGGCTCGGGCGTTGTCGCGGGCTTCCCGGTGGTGGACGTGAAGGTGCAGCTCATCGACGGCAAGTTCCACGACGTCGACTCATCGGCGCTGGCCTTCGAAATCGCAACGCGCGCTTGCTTCCGCGAGGCGCTGCAGATGGGCAAGTCCGTTCTGCTCGAGCCGATCATGAAGGTCGAGGTGGTGACGCCGGAAGACTACACCGGCTCCGTCATCGGCGACCTCAACTCGCGGCGCGGGCAGATCCAGGGTCAAGACATGCGCGGCAACGCCAACGTCATCAGTGCGATGGTGCCGCTCATGAACATGTTCGGTTACGTGAATAACCTGCGCTCGATGAGCCAGGGGCGCGCAACCTTCACGATGCAGTTCGACCACTACGCGGAAGCGCCGGCGAACGTATCGGCAGAAGTCCAGAAGAAGTTTGCCTGATTGTCGGTAGCTGCAAGCTAGCGATTGAACGGAGAGTCAAATGGCCAAAGCAAAGTTTGAACGTACCAAACCGCACTGCAACATCGGAACGATCGGTCACGTCGACCACGGCAAGACGTCGCTGACGGCGGCGATCACCAAGATCTTGGCGGAAACCGGCGGTGCAACGTTCACGGCGTACGACCAGATCGACAAGGCGCCGGAAGAGAAGGCGCGCGGCATCACCATCTCGACCGCCCACGTCGAGTACGAGACCCAGAAGCGTCACTATGCGCACGTCGACTGCCCCGGCCACGCCGACTATGTGAAGAACATGATCACCGGCGCGGCCCAAATGGACGGTGCGATCCTGGTCGTGTCGGCTGCTGACGGCCCGATGCCGCAGACCCGCGAGCACATCCTGCTCGCCCGTCAGGTCGGCGTGCCCGCGCTCGTCGTGTTCCTCAACAAGTGCGACATGGTCGACGATCCGGAGCTGCTCGAGCTCGTCGAACTCGAGGTGCGCGAGCTGCTCTCGAAGTACGAGTTCCCGGGCGACAAGATCCCGATCATCAAGGGCTCGGCGCTGGCCGCCCTTGAAGACTCCGACAAGAAGCTCGGTCACGACGCGATCCTCGAGCTGATGCGCAATGTCGACGAGTACATTCCGCAGCCCGAGCGTCCGGTCGATCAGCCCTTCTTGATGCCGGTCGAAGACGTGTTCTCGATCTCCGGCCGCGGCACCGTGGTGACCGGCCGTGTCGAGCGCGGCGTGATCAAGGTCGGCGAGGAAATCGAGATCGTCGGTCTGCGTCCGACTCAGAAGACCACCGTCACGGGCGTCGAAATGTTCCGCAAGCTGCTGGATCAGGGGCAGGCGGGCGACAACATCGGTGCGCTGCTTCGCGGCACCAAGCGCGAGGAAGTCGAGCGCGGCCAGGTGCTGTGCAAGCCGGGTTCGGTCAAGCCGCACACCAAGTTCAAGGCCGAGGCCTACATCCTCACCAAGGAGGAGGGCGGTCGTCACACCCCGTTCTTCACCAACTATCGTCCGCAGTTCTATTTCCGCACCACCGACGTGACCGGAGTCGTGCATCTGCCGGAAGGCACCGAAATGGTGATGCCGGGCGACAACGTGAACATGGAAGTGCACCTGATCGTGCCGATCGCGATGGAAGAGAAGCTGCGCTTCGCCATCCGTGAAGGCGGCCGCACCGTCGGCGCCGGCGTCGTTGCCGCGATCATCGAGTAAGCAAACTAACGAATAGGGGTAGCGAGTAGCCGATGAAAATCGGCCGCTCGCTGTCCACCACCGACTTAAAGAAAGCAAATGGCAATGAACGGCCAGAATATTCGCATACGGCTCAAGGCGTTCGACCATCGGATCCTCGATACGTCGACCCGTGAGATCGTGAACACGGCGAAACGGACCGGCGCGCAGGTTCGCGGACCCATTCCGCTGCCGACCCGCATCGAGAAGTTCACCGTCAACCGTTCGCCGCACGTCGACAAGAAGAGCCGCGAGCAGTTCGAGATGCGCACCCACAAGCGCCTTCTCGATATTGTCGATCCGACACCGCAGACCGTCGATGCTCTCATGAAGCTCGATCTGGCCGCCGGCGTCGACGTCGAGATCAAGCTCTAAGAATTTCAATTCCGTCCGCTTGTCATGAAGCGGACAGTTAAGGACAGGAAGCACACCGATGCGCTCCGGAGTGATCGCACAAAAGGTCGGGATGACGCGGGTCTTCACAGAGACCGGCGAACATATCCCGGTGACCGTGCTGAAGCTGGGCAATTGCCAGGTGCTGGGCCACCGCACCAAGGACAAGAACGGCTATGTCGCGCTGCAGCTCGGCGCCGGCGCCCGCAAGACGGTCTACATGCCGAAGGCCGAGCGCGGCCAGTTCGCGGTCGCCAAGGTCGAGCCGAAGCGCAAGGTCGCGGAATTCCGCGTGTCCGAGGATGCGCTGATCCCGGTCGGCGCGGAGATCCAGGCCGATCACTTCGTGGTCGGCCAGTTCGTCGACGTGACCGGCACCTCGATCGGTAAGGGTTTCGCGGGCGGCATGAAGCGCTGGAACTTTGGCGGTCTGCGCGCGACCCACGGTGTGTCGATCTCGCACCGTTCGATCGGTTCGACCGGCGGCCGTCAGGACCCCGGCAAGACCTGGAAGAACAAGAAGATGCCCGGCCACATGGGTGTCGATCGTATCACCACGCTGAACTTGCGTGTGGTGCAGACCGACGTCGAGCGCGGCCTGATCCTGGTCGAAGGCGCCGTTCCCGGCTCCAAGGGCGGCTGGATCAGGGTGCGCGACGCCATCAAGAAGCCGCTGCCGAAGGATGCGCCGAAGCCCGGCAAGTTCAAGGTCGCGGGCTCGGGCGAACAGGCGGCCGAAGCGCCGGCCGAGCAGGGAGCGTGAAATGGAACTGAAAGTCACGACTCTCGAAGGCAAGGAAGCGGGTTCGGTCACGCTCTCGGACGAGATTTTCGGTCTCGAGCCGCGTGCCGACATCATCGCCCGCTGCGTGCAGTGGCAGCTCAACAAGCGCCAGGCCGGCACGCACAAGGTCAAGGGCCGCGCCGAGATCTGGCGCACCGGCAAGAAGATGTACAAGCAGAAGGGCACCGGCGGTGCCCGTCACGGCTCGGCCCGCGTGCCGCAGTTCCGAGGTGGCGGTCGTGCCTTCGGTCCGGTGGTGCGTTCGCACGCCACCGACCTGCCGAAGAAGGTCCGCGCGCTCGCGCTCAAGCACGCGCTCTCGGCCAAGGCCAAGGACGGCGACCTGGTTGTGCTGCAGGAGGCGAAGCTCGAGGCCGCCAAGACCAAGGCGCTGGTCGGACATTTCTCCGGCCTGGGGCTGACCAATGCGCTGATCATCGACGGCGCCGAGCTGCATAACGGCTTTGCCGCCGCCGCTCGCAACATCCCGAACATGGACGTGCTGCCGATCCAGGGCATCAACGTCTACGACATTCTGCGCCGTCAGAAGCTGGTGCTGACCAAGGCGGCGATCGATGCGCTGGAGGCGCGCTTCAAATGAAGAATATCGAGCCCCGCCATTACGACGTGATCATCGCACCGGTCGTGACCGAAAAGGCCACGATGGCGTCCGAGCACAATAAGGTCCTGTTCAAGGTCGCCGCGAAGGCGACCAAGCCGCAGATCAAGGAAGCGATCGAGAAGCTCTTCGACGTCAAGGTGAAGAGCGTGAACACGCTGGTGCGCAAGGGCAAGACCAAGGTGTTCCGCGGCAATTTCGGTTCGCAGTCGGACTCAAAGCGCGCGATCGTGACCCTCGAAGAGGGCCACCGTATCGACGTGACCACCGGACTCTAAGGCGAAACGGTCATGGCACTTAAAAACTACAATCCCACGACCCCGGGTCAGCGCCAGCTGGTCACGGTCGATCGCTCGGCGCTCTACAAGGGCAAGCCGGTCAAGATCCTGACCGAGGGCAAGCTGTCGACCGGCGGACGCAACAACAACGGCCGCATCACCGTGCGCTTCCGGGGTGGCGGCCACAAGAAGGCCTATCGCCTGGTCGACTTCAAGCGCAACAAGGTCGATGTCCCCGCGACCGTGGAGCGGCTGGAATATGATCCGAACCGCACCGGCTTCATCGCGCTGATCAAGTACCAGGACGGCGAGCAGGCCTATATCCTGGCGCCGCAGCGCATGGCCGTGGGCGACACGATCATCGCCGGCAACTATGTCGACGTGAAGCCGGGCAATGTCATGCCGCTCGGCAACATGCCGGTCGGCACCATCGTGCACAATATCGAGACCAAGATCGGCAAGGGCGGTCAGCTCGCGCGTTCCGCCGGCACCTATGCCCAGATCGTCGGCCGCGACCAGGACTACGTCATTCTCCGCCTGAACTCCGGGGAGCAGCGTCTGGTGCACGGCCGCTGCCGCGGCAGCATCGGCGCGGTGTCCAACCCCGATCACATGAACATCTCGATCGGCAAGGCGGGACGCAAGCGCTGGCTCGGCCGCCGGCCGCATAACCGCGGCGTCGCCATGAACCCGATCGATCACCCGCACGGCGGCGGCGAAGGCCGCACCTCGGGCGGCCGTCATCCGGTCACCCCATGGGGCAAGCCCACCAAGGGCAAGAAGACCCGCTCCAACAAGTCGACCGACAAATTCATTCTCCTAAGCCGCCACAAGCGGAAGAAGTAAGGAACGCCGGACATGGTTCGTTCAGTCTGGAAAGGCCCGTTCGTCGAAGCGTCGCTGCTGAAGAAGGCAGATGCGGCGCGCGCCTCCGGCCGTCATGACGTGATCAAGATCTGGAGCCGCCGCTCGACCATCCTGCCGCAGTTCGTCGGGCTGACCTTCGGCGTCTACAACGGCCAGAAGCACGTGCCGGTCTCGGTCAACGAGGAAATGGTCGGTCACAAGTTCGGCGAGTTCTCACCGACCCGGACCTTCCACGGCCATTCGGGCGACAAGAAAGCCAAGAAGGCTTGAGGATTAAGCCATGAGCAAACCAAAGCGCCAACGCGCCCTCGCGGACAATGAGGCCAAGGCGGTCGCCCGGATGCTGCGGGTGAGCCCGCAGAAGCTCAACCTGGTCGCGCAGATGATCCGCGGCCGCAAGGCCTCTGCCGCGCTCGCCGACCTGCAGTTCTCGCGCAAGCGGATCGCGGTCGACGTGAAGAAGTGCCTGGAGTCGGCGATTGCGAATGCCGAGAACAACCACGACCTCGACGTCGATGATCTCGTGGTCTCGCAAGCGTTCGTCGGCAACGGCATCGTGATGAAACGTTTCGCTCCGCGCGGCCGTGGCCGTTCGGGTCGCATTTTCAAACCGTTTTCGCAGCTGACGATCGTGGTTCGTCAGGTCGAGGCGAGCGCGTAAGACGAGGCGTAGGAGAATAAGATGGGTCAGAAGATCAATCCGATCGGCTTGCGTCTCGGCATCAACCGGACCTGGGACTCGCGCTGGTTCGCCGGCAAGGCCGAGTACGGCAAGCTGCTGCACGAGGACGTCAAGATCCGCGAGATCCTGCACAAGGAATTGAAGCAGGCCGCGGTCGCGCGCATCGTCATCGAGCGCCCGCACAAGAAGTGCCGCGTCACCATCCACTCGGCGCGTCCGGGCGTTGTGATCGGCAAGAAGGGCGCCGACATCGACAAGCTGCGCAAGAAGGTCGCCGACATCACCTCGTCGGATGTCGTCATCAACATCGTCGAGATTCGCAAGCCTGAGCTCGATGCGACACTCGTCGCCGAATCGATCGCGCAGCAGCTTGAGCGTCGCGTCGCGTTCCGCCGCGCGATGAAGCGCGCGGTGCAGTCGGCGATGCGGCTGGGCGCCGAAGGCATCCGTATCAACTGCTCGGGCCGCCTGGGCGGTGCGGAAATCGCGCGCATGGAGTGGTATCGCGAGGGCCGGGTGCCGCTGCACACCCTACGCGCGGACATCGACTACGGTGTCGCCACCGCGTTCACGACCTTCGGCACCTGCGGCGTGAAGGTCTGGATCTTCAAGGGCGAGATCCTCGAGCACGATCCGATGGCGCAGGACAAGCGGATGGCCGAGGGCGAGAGCAGCACGCGGCAGCGCCGCGACGCCGCCTAAGGCAAAGAAGAGTTTGAGGGCTTAAAGCCATGATGCAACCAAAGAAAACGAAGTTCCGGAAGGCGCATAAGGGCCGGATCCACGGCGTCGCGTCTTCGGGCGCGACGTTGTCGTTCGGCCAGTTCGGCCTGAAGGCCTTGGAGCCGGAGCGTGTCACAGCGCGCCAGATCGAGGCCGCCCGCCGTGCGCTCACCCGTCACATGAAGCGCGCCGGCCGCGTCTGGATCCGTGTGTTCCCGGACGTGCCGGTGTCGAAGAAGCCGGCCGAAGTCCGCATGGGCTCCGGCAAGGGCTCGCCGGAATTGTGGGTGGTGCGGGTGAAGCCCGGCCGCGTGCTGTTCGAAATCGACGGCGTCAATAACCAGACCGCGCGTGAGGCCCTGGGGCTCGCCGCCGCCAAGCTGCCGATCAAGACGCGCTTCGTCGAGCGCATTGCGGAGTAATGCTCATGGCCCAGATGAAAGTTGCCGACATTCGCGCGATGAGCCCCGACCAGATGGAGGATGCCATTCTCAATCTGAAGAAGGAGCGTTTCAACCTGCGCTTTCAGCGCGCCACCGGGCAGCTCGAGAACACCTCGCGGCTGAAAGAGGCGCGCCGCGACATCGCCCGCATCAAGACCATCGCCGCCGAACAGCGCGCGAAGAAGAAGTAAGGGACAACCTATGCCGAAACGTACGCTGCAGGGTGTGGTCGTCAGCGACAAGCAAGCCAAGACGGTGGTGGTGCGCGTCGATCGCCGCTTCACCCACCCGATCTACAAGAAGACGATCCGCCGCTCCAAGAACTACCACGCGCACGACGAGAACAACGAGTTCAAGCCGGGCGACACCGTGTGGATCGAGGAGAGCAAGCCGATCTCGAAGTTGAAGCGCTGGACTGTGATCCGGGGCGAACAAAAGAAAACCGCCTGAGGCGGGCTCCGGCTTTAGGTGGCCGGGCCGGCTTTTTTGAAAGTTCAAAGCGCAAGCTGTTTGCGCGACAGATTGAAGAGGACGAGGTGCATCAATGATTCAGATGCAGACCAACCTCGACGTGGCCGACAATTCCGGTGCACGCCGTGTCATGTGTATCAAGGTGCTCGGGGGCTCCAAGCGCCGCTATGCCACCGTGGGCGACGTCATTGTCGTGTCCATCAAGGAAGCGATTCCGCGCGGCAAGGTGAAGAAGGGCGACGTGATGAAGGCCGTCGTGGTGCGGGTCCGCAAGGACATCCGCCGGCCCGACGGCTCGGTGATCCGTTTCGACCGCAACGCCGCGGTGCTGATCAACAACCAGCAGGAGCCGGTCGGCACCCGTATCTTCGGGCCGGTGCCGCGCGAGCTGCGCGCCAAGAACCACATGAAGATCATTTCGCTGGCGCCGGAGGTGCTGTGATGGCTGCCAAGATTCGCAAAGGTGACAAGGTCATCGTGCTGACCGGCCGCGACAAGGGTCGCACCGGCGAGGTGTTCGAGGTGCGCCCCGCGGAAGGCACCGCGCTGGTCCGCGGCGTCAACGTGGTGAAGCGCCACCAAAAGCAGACCCAGTCCCAGGAGGGCGGCATCATCTCCAAGGAGGCGCCGATCCACCTGTCCAACATCGCGTATCTCGGCAAGGACGGTAAGCCGACGCGCATCGGATTCAAGATTCACGCGGACGGCAAGAAAGTCCGCATCGCCAAGAGCTCGGGAGCTGAGATCGATGGCTGAGACCGCTTACGTGCCGCGCCTGCGCGCGGAGTATGATCGCAAGATCAAATCCATGCTGACCGAGAAGTTCGGCTACAGCAATGTCATGCAGGTGCCGCGGCTGGACAAGGTCGTGCTCAACATGGGCGTCGGCGAGGCCGTGAACGACCGCAAGAAGGCGGAGACGGCGGCGGCCGACCTGTCGCTGATCGCTGGCCAGAAGGCCGTGGTGACCTATTCCAAGGGTGCGATCGCGACGTTCAAGCTGCGCGAGAACCAGCCGATCGGCTGCAAGGTCACACTGCGCAAGGCACGGATGTACGAGTTCATTGACCGGCTCGTGAACGTCGCGCTGCCGCGCGTGCGCGACTTCCGCGGGTTGAACCCGAAGAGCTTCGACGGCCGCGGCAACTATTCGCTCGGCATCAAGGAGCACATCATTTTCCCGGAGATCGATTTCGACAAGGCCGGGGAGTCCTGGGGCATGGACATCACCGTGTGCACCACCGCGCGCACCGACGACGAGGCACGTGCCCTGTTGACCGCTTTCAATTTCCCGTTCCGGCAGTGAGACGCTGACGAGAAGCGTCTCAAACGCGGATACCTAGGAGCCAAGCATGGCAAAGAAGAGTTCAGTCGAGAAGAACAACCGGCGCAAGCGGATGGCCAAGAATGCCGCGCCCAAGCGGGCGAGGCTGAAGGCGATCATCGCCGACAAGACCAAGCCGATGGAAGAGCGTTTCGCAGCGACCTTGAAGCTCGCGGATATGCCGCGCAATTCCTCGGCCACGCGGATCCGCAACCGCTGCGAGCTGACGGGGCGTCCGCGCTCCAACTACCGCAAGAACAAGCTCTCCCGCATCGCGCTGCGCGAACTCGGCTCCAAGGGCCTGGTTCCCGGGCTCGTGAAGTCGAGCTGGTAAGGAGGGTCGCACGATGTCAACGCACGATCCGATCAGCGATTTGATCACCCGCATCCGCAACGCGCAGATGCGCTCGAAGTCCAAGGTGACGTCTCCGGGCTCGAAGATGCGCCAGAGCGTGCTCGATGTGCTGAAGTCGGAAGGTTACATTCGCGGCTACGCCACGGTCGAGCACCCCTCGGGACGCAACGAGCTCGAGATCGAGCTGAAGTATTTCGATGGCGAGCCGGTGATCCGCGAGATCGAGCGGGTCTCCAAGCCGGGCCGGCGGGTCTACACCTCGGTGAAGAACCTGCCGCGGGTCAACAACGGGCTCGGCATTTCGGTGTTGTCGACGCCGAAGGGAATCATGGCTGACCACGAAGCGCGCGAGGCGAATGTGGGCGGCGAAGTTCTCTTCACGGTGTTCTGAGGAAGGATTTTTACGCCATGTCACGCATTGGCAAAAAGCCCGTGGCGGTGCCGTCCGGTGTGACCGCGACCGTCGAAGGGCAGACCGTCAAGATGAAGGGGCCGAAGGGCCAGCTTCAGTTCGTCGTCCATGACGACGTCGAGGTGAAGTTCGAGAACGGCGCCGTGAAGGTCGCGCCGCGCTACGAGACCAACCGTGCGCGTGCGCTTTACGGCACGGCGCGAGCGCAGATCGCCAACCTGGTGGCCGGCGTCACCAAGGGCTTCGAGAAGAAGCTCGAGATTACCGGCGTCGGCTACCGCGCCGCGATGCAGGGCAAGAACCTGCAGCTCGCGCTCGGCTACAGCCACGACGTGATCTATCCGATCCCGGAGGGTATCTCGATCGCGGTGCCGAAGCCGACCGAGATCACGGTCAGCGGCAACGACGTGCAGCGCGTCGGCCAGGTGGCCGCCGAGATCCGCGCCTTCCGTCCGCCGGAGCCCTATAAGGGCAAGGGCGTGAAGTATGTCGACGAATTCATCTTCCGCAAGGAAGGCAAGAAGAAGTAACGGAGCCGGTCATGTCCAGAAACAAGGTCACGAATGCCCGGCGCAAGCAGCGCGTGCGCCTGGCGTTGCGGCGCTCGGCCAATGGCCGTCCGCGGCTGAGCGTGTTCCGCTCGTCGAAGCACATCTACGCGCAGGTGATCGACGACCTGAAGGGCGAGACGCTGGCTTCGGCCTCGTCGCTCGAGAAGGAAATGCGCACAAGCGGCAACACCGGCGCCAACATCGATGCGGCCAAGGCCGTCGGCAAGTTGCTGGCGGAACGCGCCGTGAAGAACGGCGTCACGGAAGTGGTGTTCGATCGCGGCGGCTATCTCTATCACGGGCGCGTCAAGGCGCTCGCGGACGCGGCGCGCGAGAGCGGGTTGAGCTTCTAACGAGAATGATCCGGAAAAGTGGGTACCGGTTTTCCGACAGGATCATGCTCAAAACGAACTGAACGGATAGGACAGAGGCGAAGGCCTCTCTAGAGATTGGAAAGAGCTATGGCAGCGGAACGCGAACGCGGCGGACGCGAACGGAGCAGGGAGCGCGAGGAGCGCGACAGCGAGTTCGTCGACAAGCTGGTCCACATCAATCGCGTGGCGAAGGTCGTCAAGGGCGGCAAGCGCTTCGGCTTTGCGGCGCTGGTCGTGATCGGCGACCAGAAGGGCCGGGTCGGTTTCGGCCACGGCAAGGCGCGCGAGGTGCCGGAGGCGATCCGCAAGGCAACGGACTCCGCCAAGCGCAACCTGACCCGGGTCGCTTTGCGTGAAGGCCGCACGTTGCATCATGACATCGCCGGCCGCCACGGCGCGGGCCGCGTCTACCTGCGTGCCGCCCCCGCCGGTACCGGCATCATCGCCGGCGGTCCGATGCGCGCGGTGTTCGAGACTCTCGGCATTCAGGACGTGGTGGCGAAGTCGATCGGCTCGTCCAACCCGTACAACATGGTGCGCGCGACCTTCAACGCGCTGAAGAACCAGGATTCGCCGCGCTCGGTCGCGGCGCGCCGCAGCATCAAGGTCTCCACGCTGCAGGCTCGTCGCGTCGGCGGCGATGCCGAGGCGGCGGCGGACTAATTCAAGCTTTCGGAGTTTAGGACCATGGCCGCAAAGACCATCAGGGTCGAGCAGACCGGCAGCCCGATCCGCCGCCACCACTCGCAGCGTTCGACGCTGATCGGGCTGAAGCTCAATCGGATCGGCCGCACCGCCGAACTGCCGGATACGCCGGCGGTTCGCGGCATGATTGAAAAGGTTCAACATCTCGTCCGCATCGTCGACGAGAAGTAGTGAGACAAGGAGAAGGGCGATGAAGCTCAGCGAGATCGCCGACAACGCCGGTTCGCGCAAAAAGCGCATGCGCGTCGGCCGCGGCATCGGTTCAGGCAAAGGCAAGACCTCGGGCCGCGGCGGCAAGGGGCAGACCGCGCGCTCGGGCGTGCGCATCAAGGGATTTGAAGGCGGCCAGATGCCGCTGCACCGCCGCTTGCCCAAGCGCGGCTTCAACAACGTGTTCCGGGTCGAGTACGCCGAAGTCAACCTCGACCGTATCCAGCAGGCGATCGACGCCAAGCAGCTCGATGCGGGCAGCGTGATCAACGCCGAAGCGCTGGTGAAGGCCGGCGTGCTCCGGCGCGCGAAAGCGGGCCTGCGGCTGCTCGGGCGGGGCGAGATCAAGTCGAAGGTGAATGTCGAGGTGCACGGCGCCTCGAAGTCGGCGATCGCCGCGGTCGAGAAGGCCGGCGGTACGGTCAAGGTCCTCGCACCTGCGAAGGAAGAGGGCGAGGCGGCGTAAATTCTGCGTCATTCTTCGCCTTCGCGGGCGACGACGCAGGATTTGCGATGGACTTATCAAAGGCCGAGCACCAAATACTGTCCGGCGCCTGCCTGATGTCTCGCGTCGCGCGAGCATGACGTCGCAGGGCCGGCGGGAGAAAGTCAAAGATGGTCTCAGCAGCGGAACAATTGGCGGCCAACCTTAACTTCGGCGCGCTGGCCAAGGCCGACGAACTCAAGAAGCGCATCTGGTTCACCTTGGGTGCGCTGCTGGTGTACCGGCTCGGCACCTACATCCCGCTGCCCGGCATCGATCCCAACGTCTGGGAGCAGGTGTTCCGCACCCAGGCCGGCGGCATTCTCGGCATGTTCAACATGTTCGCTGGCGGCGGCATCCACCGCATGGCGATCTTTGCGCTGAACATCATGCCGTACATCTCGGCGTCGATCATCATCCAGCTCTTGACCACGGTGTCGCCGCAGCTCGAGGCGCTGAAGAAGGAGGGCGAGGCTGGCCGCAAGACGCTGAACCAGTACACCCGCTACCTCACGGTGCTGCTTGCCGCGTTCCAGTCCTATGGTATCGCGGTCGGTCTCGAAGGCGCCGGCAACGTCGTCACCGACCCCGGCCTGTTCTTCCGCCTCTCCACGGCGGTGACGCTCACTGGCGGCACCATGTTCTTGATGTGGCTGGGCGAGCAGATCACCTCGCGCGGCATCGGCAACGGTATCTCGCTCATCATTCTCTCCGGCATCGTGGCTGAGCTGCCCACGGCGCTCGCGAACATGCTCGAGCTCGGCCGCCAGGGCGCGCTGTCGACCGGTCTTATCCTGATCGTCATCGTGATGGCGGTCGCCGTGATTGCCTTCATCGTGTTCATGGAGCGCGCGCAGCGCCGGCTGCTGATCCAGTATCCGAAGCGTCAGGTCGGCAACAAGATGTTCGAGGGCCAGTCTTCGCATCTGCCGCTGAAGCTGAACACCTCGGGTGTGATTCCGCCGATCTTCGCGTCCTCGCTGCTCTTGCTGCCGACCACCGTCGCCAACTTCAATGCCGGGAAGGGGCCGGAATGGTTCCAGTGGATCACGACTCAGCTCGGCCATGGCCGGCCGCTGTTCCTCGTGCTCTATCTCGCGATGATCGTGTTCTTCGCCTTCTTCTATACCGCGATCGTCTTCAACCCGACCGAGACGGCTGACAATCTGAAGAAACATGGCGGTTTCATTCCGGGCATCCGCCCTGGTGAACGCACCGCGGAATATATCGACTATGTGCTGTCGCGGATCACGGTCGTCGGTGCGATTTATCTTGCGATCGTCTGCCTGATACCCGAAATACTGATTTCCTACGCGTCGGTGCCGTTCTACTTTGGTGGTACGTCGCTTTTGATCGTAGTCAGTGTCACCATGGATACGGTGGCGCAAGTTCAAGGCTACCTGCTCGCCCATCAATATGAAGGGCTGATCAGGAAGTCGAAACTGAGAGGGCGGCGCCGCTAGAGCTGCGGCTGCCGCGGTGGATAGATAACTACAGGTGAGTTTCGCTCACCGATCGCCGGGGGGCGAACACCGATGAGACTGATTCTTCTGGGACCGCCGGGGTCGGGCAAGGGCACCCAGGCACAGCGGCTGGTCCAGCGTTACGGCATTGTGCAGCTTTCCACCGGCGAGATGCTGCGCGCGGCCGTCGCGGCGGGTACGCCGGTCGGGTTGCAGGCCAAAGACATTATGGCGGCCGGCGGCTTGGTCCCAGACGAGATCGTCGTCAGCATCATTTCCGACCGAATCGAGCAGCCCGACGCCAAGAACGGCTTTGTGCTGGATGGCTTTCCGCGCACGGTTCCGCAGGCCGAGGCGCTGGATGAGCTACTGAAGAAAAAGCACGTGAAGCTGGATGCCGTGATCGAACTGCGCGTCAATGAGAGCGCGCTGCTCGCGCGCGTCGAGACGCGGGTCGAGCAGATGCGCGCGCGCGGCGAGGAGGTGCGGGTCGACGACACGCCGGAAGTCCTCACCAAGCGCTTAGCGAGCTATCGCGCCCAGACCGAGCCGCTGATTCACTACTATTCCGAGCGGCGTAAGCTGTTGACCGTCGACGGCATGATGACGATCGAGGAGGTCACCCGCGAGATCAACCGCATCCTGCACGCCATCGGCGCGGTGGAAGCCAAGCCGCCCAAGAAGGCGGGTTCCGCCAAGCGGAGCGCCACAGGGGCGCGGAAGACCACTAAAAAGACCGCAGCGAGGCCCGTAAAATCGGCTGCCAAGGCGGCCAAGGGCCGAACTCCGGCCAAAAAGACCCCAAAAGCGGCCCGCAGGGCGGTCAAACGGGCCTCGGAGGCCACCCGGAAGGCGGCCAAGAAGGCGCCCCGGAAGGTGGCAAAAAAGCTCACGAAAAGGCGAGCTAAAGGCTAGAGGCGGTTGACGAAAGCCACTTGAATCCATTAATAAGCGCGGCATCCAAGTCGGATAGTTTTTCAGACGATGCCTCGCCCCGAGGAAGCAGAGGGCAAGGCGTCGTGTTCGCGTTTGCGGACACCTGCCCGAGAGCAAGAACTTAAGAAGCTGCCTCCCCGGAGGGAGCGGCGACAGGAGAGAAGTCCGTGGCCCGTATTGCCGGCGTCAACATCCCGACCAATAAGCGCGTGTTGATCGCGCTCCAGTACATCCATGGTATCGGCCCCAAGATCGCGGCCGACATCGTGGAAAAGGTCAAGATCCCCGAGGATCGCCGCGTCAACCAGTTGACCGACCAGGAAGTGCTGCAGATCCGCGAGGTCATCGACCGCGACTATGTCGTGGAAGGCGACCTTCGCCGCGAGACCGGCATCAACATCAAGCGGCTGATGGATCTCGGCTGCTATCGTGGCCTGCGCCATCGCCGCGGCCTGCCGGTGCGTGGTCAGCGGACCCACACCAACGCGCGCACGCGCAAGGGCCCGGCCAAGGCGATCGCCGGCAAGAAGAAGTAATTGAGATTTTGCGAGCAGTGGGCGGCGAGCAGGTTTGTTCACCGCCGATCGTTCGCGTTCACAGGTGTAGCCGCTGGCATTACGGCGGCGTTGAGATCTTAAGGAAAGGTTTTAAATGGGCAAGGAAGCCACCCGCGTCCGCCGTCGCGAGCGTAAGAACATCGCCTCCGGCGTGGCGCATGTGAACTCGTCGTTCAACAACACCACCATCACCATCACCGACGCGCAGGGCAACACGATCGCCTGGTCGTCGGCGGGCACGATGGGATTCAAGGGGTCGCGCAAATCGACCCCGTATGCCGCGCAGGTCGCGGCGGAGGATGTCTCCAAGAAGGCGCAGGAACATGGCATGCGCACGCTGGAAGTCGAGGTCGCGGGCCCCGGTTCGGGCCGCGAATCCGCGCTCCGCGCGTTGCAGGCGGCGGGCTTCACCGTCACCTCGATCCGCGACGTGACGACGATTCCGCATAATGGTTGCCGACCGCGCAAGCGCCGGCGCGTTTGATGTTGTCGCCGCAGGGAGAGCCTGTCCCTCGCGGCGTCTTGGACTTTTATTGATGATCCGCGGCAAGTGATCCGCGAAGTTTCCAACGCCGGCAATCGACATGGCAGATTGGCCGGCCTGAGGGTGAAACCGTGACGATCCAGAAAAATTGGCAGGAATTGATCCGCCCTAACAAGCTCCAGGTGACGCCGGGCTCCGATGCCTCGCGCTTTGCGACGCTCGTCGCCGAGCCGTTGGAGCGCGGCTTCGGCCAGACGCTCGGCAACGCGCTGCGCCGCGTGCTGTTGTCCTCGCTGCAGGGCGCGGCCGTGCAGTCGGTGCACATCGACGGCGTGCTGCACGAGTTCTCCTCGATCGCCGGCGTGCGCGAGGACGTGACCGACATCGTGCTCAACATCAAGGACATCTCGATCAAGATGCAGGGCGAAGGCCCCAAGCGCATGGTCGTGAAGAAGCAGGGCCCGGGCGTCGTCACCGCCGGCGACATTCAGACGGTCGGTGATATCAGCGTGCTCAATCCGGAGCTGCAGATCTGCACGCTGGACGAGGGTGCGGAGATCCGCATGGAATTCACAGTTACGACCGGCAAGGGCTATGTGCCCGCCGAGCGCAACCGGCCCGAGGACGCGCCGATCGGCTTGATCCCGATCGACAGCCTGTTCTCGCCCGTGCGCAAGGTCTCCTACAAGGTCGAGAACACCCGCGAGGGCCAGATCCTCGACTACGACAAGCTGACCATGACGATCGAGACCAACGGCGCGATTACGCCGGAGGATGCCGTCGCCTATGCCGCGCGCATCCTGCAGGATCAGCTCAACGTGTTCGTCAACTTCGAAGAGCCGCGCAAGGAAGTTGCGCAGGAGATCATTCCGGATCTCGCCTTCAACCCGGCCTTCCTCAAGAAGGTCGACGAGCTCGAGCTCTCGGTGCGTTCGGCAAACTGCCTGAAGAACGACAACATCGTCTACATCGGCGACCTCGTGCAGAAGTCGGAAGCGGAGATGCTGCGTACCCCGAACTTCGGCCGCAAGTCGCTGAACGAGATCAAGGAAGTGCTGGCGCAGATGGGCCTGCATCTCGGCATGGAAGTGCCGGGCTGGCCGCCGGAGAACATCGACGAGCTCGCCAAGCGCTTCGAGGATCATTACTGATCAAACAAAAAGCCAAAGCGCGATTGCGCTTTGGCGGGCGAACGCAGGAAGCCCACCTGAGCAACATGTCCGACGAACCGTCGCGGCAGATCAAACGTAGAGGAATAGACTATGCGTCACGGCAGGGTTCATCGGAAGCTTAATCGCACGCACGAGCACAGGCGCGCGATGTTCGCCAATATGTGCGCGGCACTGATCAAGCACGAGCAGATCGTCACCACGCTGCCCAAGGCCAAGGAGCTGCGGCCGATCGTGGAGAAGCTGGTTACGCTCGGCAAGAAGGGTGGCCTCGCGAATCGCCGCCAGGCGATCAGCGAGCTGCGCGACGTCGACATGGTCAAGAAGCTGTTCGATACGCTGGCCACCCGCTACAAGGACCGCCAGGGCGGTTATACCCGTATCATCAAGGCGGGCTTCCGCTACGGCGACAACGCGGCGATGGCGGTGATCGAGTTCGTCGACCGCGACGTCGATGCCAAGGGCCAGGACTCCGGCCCGGTGGAAGAGACGAAGGCCGAAGCGGCGTAAGCCGGCTGCCTCGCCCAGGTTTCAAGAGCGGCGCCAAGGGCGCCGCTTTTTATTTGCGCGATGGTCATCTCCCCACCGTCGTCCTGGCGAAAAGCCAGGACCCCATAACCACAGGCCGCGGTTTTGCGGACGGTGTCTGCCACCGGCTCCAATTGATAGCTTGCGGGTGTCGCGACAAGCGCTCGCGCTGACGGTCCCGCCTCTCCGCGACGACGACGGGGGAGGGGAGCCGCCATGCTGAAAAGCAACGCGTCGGCGATTGCGTCTGCAATCACCGTCTCCAATATCTCCCGCACCAACTGACGGAGATAACGCATGAACATCGACCTTTCCGGAAAAACCGCGCTGGTTACCGGCTCGACCGCGGGGATCGGCTACGCCATTGCCAAAGGCCTAGCGGCCTCGGGGGCCGATGTCGTGATCAACGGGCGCGGTCAAGGCAAGGTCGATGCGGCCGTGGCAAAGCTCGCGAAAACTGCGCCCGGCGCCAAGGTCCGCGGCATCGCCGCCGACGTCTCGACATCAGCCGGCTGCAACGCCCTGCTCAAAGCGCTGCCGGAGGTCGACATCCTCGTCAACAATGCCGGAATTTTCGAGCCGAAGGATTTCTTCGAGATCTCCGACGAGGACTGGACGCGCTTTTTCGAGGTCAACGTGATGTCCGGCGTGCGGCTGTCGCGCGCCTATATGCCGGGCATGCTGAAGCGCAATTGGGGTCGCATCGTCTTCATCTCCTCGGAGTCCGCGCTCAACATCCCGACCGAGATGATCCAGTACGGCATGAGCAAGACCGCGCAGCTCGCGATCGCGCGGGGGCTCGCCAAGCTGACCCGCGGCACGGCCGTGACCGTCAATTCCGTGCTGCCGGGCCCGACACTGTCGGAAGGCGTCGAGACCTTCGTGAAGGATCTCGCCAGGCAAAACGGCCAGTCGGAGCAGGAGGCGGCCACCAACTTCGTCAGGCAGCATCGGCCGGGTTCGCTGCTGCAGCGCTTTGCCTCGACCGACGAAGTCGCCAACATGGTCGTCTATGTCGCCTCGAAGGAGGCGTCCGCCACCAACGGCGCGGCGCTGAGGGTCGAGGGCGGCATCGTCGATACCATCGCTTGAGGCGCGGCGCGATGACGGCTTACGTCATTTCCGAAGTCGAGGTGTGGGACGCGCACGCGATCGAGCGCTACCGCACGCTTGCTGCCCAATCAATCGCGCTATATGGCGGCCGCTATCTGGCGCGAGGCGGTGCGGCGGAACTGGTGGAGGGCGGTCCACCGCCGAAGGCGCTGGTCATTGTCGAATTCCCCTCGATGCAGCGTGCGCACGAGTGGTACGCTTCGAAAGAATACGGCGAAGCACTGAAGGTGCGGCGGACGGCGCTGGAGCGGCGGCTGATTTTCGTCGAGGGGCTGCCAGTCGTCTGAGCCCAGCGAACTCGCCGATGGGCCACGCCGGGTGGGCAGGCACCAAACGGCGCTGCGCAGGATATCGGCTTGCATCCTGCGCGGCGATCGGCAATCTCAGCGCATGATACCGGCGCTCTCCACCCGCAATAGGCGACGTCTGAAGATCACGTCGGCACGGTGGCAGCGCCGCGCGATCTTCCTGCTCGGCGGCGTCGTGGTCGGCGGTGCCGCGGTGGCGCTGGCCGCGCTCGCTGATCAGGCACAAATTGCCTTTGCGCTTCTGCTCTCGAAATCGCGTTATGCCGCGCTGGTGGTGACGCCGCTTGGCTTTGCGCTTTCGGTGTTCCTGACCAACCGTTTCTTTCCAAACAGTCAGGGCAGCGGAATCCCGCAGGCGATCGCGGCACGCCACCTGACGGACCAGGCGGCCCGCGGCAGCCTCGTCTCGATCCGTATTGCGATCGGCAAGATCATCCTCACGCTGTTTGGACTGTTATGTGGCGCTTCGGTGGGGCGCGAAGGACCGACGGTTCAGGTCGGCGCGTCCATTATGTTCGCGCTGGGTCGCTTCTCGCCACGCCGGCAACCGGGATTGATTCTGGCCGGCGCGGCCGCCGGCGTCGCCGCCGCCTTCAACACGCCGTTGGCCGGAATCGTGTTCGGCATCGAGGAGATGAGCCGGGCATTCGAGACCCGTACCTCCAGCCTCATCATCGCGGCGGTGATCGCGGCCGGCCTGACCTCGATCGCCCTGATGGGGAATTACGCCTATTTCGGCTCCAGCCCCATGGCGCTGCGGAACGGCATCGACTGGCTGGCGATTCCGGTCTGCGGGGTCGTCGGCGGCCTGATGGGCGGGCTGTTCAGCCGCATCCTGATCACGATGGCGCGTGGCCTGCCAAACGGCTTGGGGCGCGCGATCAAACGCCATTCGCTCGCCTTCGCGCTGCTCTGCGGCCTTGCGGTTGCGGTCTGCGGCCTGATCTCCGGCGACACCATCTATGGCACGGGTTACGCACAGGTGAAGGCGGCGCTCGAGAATGGCGCCCCGCTGCCCGCCGACTTCGGCATCCTTAAATTCCTGGCCACCACCTTCGCCGCAATCAGCGGCATTCCCGGCGGCATCTTTTCCCCATCGCTTGCGGTGGGCGCCGGACTTGGCGCCAACGTCGCCTCGCTCTTTCACGGTGCGCCGCTGCCCGCGATCATGTTGCTCGGCATGGTCTCATATTTCGCCGGGGTGGTGCAGGCGCCGATCACCGCCTTTGTCATCGTGACCGAGATGACCGACAACCACGCCATGGTGGTGCCGTTGATGGCCGCGGCCCTGATCGCCCACGCTTCGTCGCGGGTCATTTGCGAGGAGGGCGTCTACCACGCCCTCGCCAAGGGATTCATCGAGCGCGCCGAGCCTCCTCGCGACAGGACCTAGACCTAGGTCGGCAAAGGCCCATAGCGCCGTTCCCACCATCCTGCCAAGCCCGTTGTTAACCTCCGCCATTGCGAGCGAAGCGAAGCAATCCAGAGCCGCGCAAGAGACTCTGGATTGCTTCGTCCGCTTCGGTCCTCGCAATGATGAGCGGGCCTACCACCCCTCCAGCACGATCTTGCCGCGCGATTTACCGCTCTCCAGCAGCGCATGCGCGCGCTTCAGGTTCGTCGCGTTGATGGTGCCGAAGATCTGGTCCAGCGTCGTGCGCAGCACGCCCTTGTCGATGAGGTCGGCCACATCGTTCAAGAGCTGATGCTGGGCGATCATGTCGGGCGTCTGGAACGAGGAGCGGGTGAACATCGACTCCCAGTGCACCGAAATCGCCTTGCCCTTGAAGACGGCGATGTTGAACTCCGGCGGATCGTCGATCAGGCCGAACCTGCCCTGCGGCGCCATGAAATCGGCGATCGCCTTGTAGTGCTGGTCAGAGGCGGTGAGGCTCGCGACCAGCGCGACCGGCGGCGGTTTCAAGGCCTCGATCTGCTCCTTCATCGGCTTGCCGTGATCGATCACGGCATGCGCGCCGAGCTCGAGGCACCATTTCTGCGACTCCGGCCGCGTCGCGGTGGCGACCACCGTCAGTCCCGTGAGCCGCCGCGCGAGCTGGATCAGGATCGAGCCGACCCCGCCGGCGCCGCCGGTGATCAGCAGCGTGCGCGGATCAAGGCTCTTGCCGGGCACCGCGCCCAGCCGGTCGAACAGCAATTCCCAGGCGGTGATCGAGGTGAGGGGCAGGGCGGCGGCCTGCGCAAAGGACAGCGATTTTGGTTTGTTTCCGACGATGCGCTCGTCGACCAGATGAAACTCGGAATTGGTGCCCTGGCGCTGGATCGAGCCGGCATAGAAGACCTCATCGCCCGGTTTGAACAGCGTAACATCAGGCCCGACCGCATCCACAATTCCGGCCGCATCGAAGCCCAGAATCTTGTACTGCCCCTCCGGGGGTTCGGCGCGCTTGCGCACCTTGTAATCGACCGGATTGGCCGAGATCGCCTTCACCGCGACGCGGATGTCCCTCCCGGCCGGTTCCGGCTTGGCGGTCTCGAAATCGATCAGGGCATCCGGCGCGTCGATCGGCAGCGATTTTTTGTAGCCTACGGCCTTCATGGATTGTCTCCTCGTCGTTGAGAAACTCGCCACGCTAACTGTCGCGCTGGCGCCGACTTGGCAAGTACTGTAAATTCAGGGATATAGTCCCCGTTTGGATACTATTGGAAAACTCCTCATGAAAAGGCGGAATTTCGGGCATCGGCCGGGCTGTGCGGTCGAGGCGACGCTGGACCTGATCGACGGCAAGTGGAAGGGGGTCATCCTGTTCCATCTGCAGCAGGGCACGCAGCGCTTTGGCGAACTGCGCAGGCGGATGCCCGGCATCACCCAGCGCATGCTCACCAAGCAGCTCCGTGCGCTGGAGGACGACCGGCTGATCATCCGGAAAGTTTATGCCGAAGTGCCGCCGCGGGTGGAGTATTGCCTGTCCGAGATCGGCGAAAGCCTGCGCCCGGTGATCGACACGCTGAAAGAATGGGGCGAACGCCACCAGGAGCGTCTATCTTGCGCCCCCGCCCCGGGCGTCGCACAAGCGCCCGGCCGTGCGGCTTGACGCTCGCGCTTTCTCCCAACTGACCTTCCGCCCATGTCAGGGCAGTCATTTTCAGGACCTTTCCAGATGACGCTGATCCGCTTCCTTGCCGCGCTGTGTGTCTCCGCGCTGATTGCAACGCCCCTGGCCGCGCAGGACCGCCGTGTGCCGAGCTCACCCGCAGAGCTCAGGCTGTCCTACGCGCCGATCGTGCAGCGCGTGCAGCCGGCAGTGGTGAACGTCTACGCGGCCAAGGTCGTGCAGAATCACAATCCGTTCCTGGATGATCCGATCTTCCGGCGCTTCTTCGGCATTCCCGGCGGTCCGCAGGAGCAGATGCAGCGCTCGCTCGGCTCGGGCGTGATGGTCGATCCCTCCGGCCTCGTCGTCACCAATGTTCACGTCATCGAGGGTGCCGACCAGGTCAAGGTCTCGCTCTCTGACAAGCGGGAGTTCGAGGCCGAGATCGTACTGAAGGATTCGCGCTCCGATCTCGCAGTGCTGCGGCTCAAGGATTCCCACGAAAAATTCCCGACGCTCGATTTCGCCAATTCCGACGAGCTGATGGTCGGCGATGTCGTGCTCGCGATCGGCAATCCCTTCGGCGTCGGCCAGACCGTGACCCACGGCATCGTGTCGGCCTTGGCACGCACGCAGGTCGGCATTACCGATTACCAGTTCTTCATCCAGACCGATGCGGCGATCAATCCCGGCAATTCCGGCGGCGCGCTGGTCGACATGAGCGGCCACCTGGTCGGCATCAACACAGCGATCTATTCGCGTTCCGGCGGCTCGCAGGGCATCGGCTTTGCCATTCCCTCCAACATGGTGCGCGTGGTTGTCGCCTCCGCCAAGAACGGCGGCAAGGCGGTGAAGCGACCGTGGCTGGGCGCGCGGCTGCAGGCGGTGACGCCTGACATCGCCGACAGCCTCGGGCTGAAGACCCCGAGCGGCGCGCTGGTCGCAAGCATCGTGCCCAATTCTCCCGCGGCACGCGCCGGGCTGAAGTCGTCCGATCTCATCACGGCCATCGATGGTCAGACCGTCGAGGATCCCAATGCCTTCGACTACCGCTTTGCGACGCGTCCGCTCGGCGGCACCGCGCAGATCGACGTGGTGCGGGCGGGGCGGCCCACGAAGCTGACGGTGGCGCTCGAAACCGCACCCGACACCGATCGCAACGAGATTACGCTTTCGGGCCGCTCGCCCTTTTCCGGCGCAACCATCGCCAATATCTCACCGGCTGTGGCGGACGAGCTGCATCTCGATGCCGATACCGAGGGCGTCGTGGTCACCAACATTGCCGAGGATTCCGCCGCCGCCAATGTCGGCTTCCAGAAGGGCGACATCATCATGGCCGTCAACAACAGGAAGATCGCCAGAACCAGCGACCTCGATAAGGCGGCGCGCGAACAGGCGCGGCTGTGGCGCATCACGCTGGTGCGCGGCGGCCAGCAGATCAACGTGACCCTGGGCGGATGAGCGCGAAGCGACCACGCGATACCGGTTCAACCCTGTTCGCCGCGGCAGGGCTAGAGCAGGACGCGCCGCACCCGCTCCCCGACCGCCTTCGCCCGCGCAAATTGTCTGAAGTCGTCGGCCAGGATCACATCCTGGGGCCGGACGGCGCGCTGACGCGCATGCTGGAGACGCGCACGCTCGGCTCGCTGATCTTCTGGGGGCCGCCGGGGACTGGCAAGACCACGGTGGCGCGGCTGCTGGCGGATGCCACGGAAATGCATTTCGAGCAGATCTCCGCGGTCTTCTCCGGCGTGGCAGATCTCAAGAAGGCGTTCGATGCGGCGCGCGCACGGCGCGAGACGGGCAAGGGCACGCTGCTCTTCGTCGACGAGGTGCACCGCTTCAACCGCGCGCAGCAGGATTCCTTCCTGCCCGTGATGGAAGACGGGACCGTGGTTCTGGTCGGTGCCACCACCGAGAACCCCTCTTTCGAACTCAACGCGGCGCTTCTGTCGCGGGCGCGCGTATTGGTGTTTCATTCCCTCGATGCCGCCGCAATCGAAAAGCTGTTCAAGCATGCTGAGGAGGTCGAAAGCAAAAAGCTGCCGCTCGATGCGGAAGCGCGCGCCGCGCTGGTGCGCATGGCCGATGGCGACGGCCGCGCCGCGCTGACGCTTGCCGAAGAAGTCTGGCGCGCCGCGCGTCGCGGCGAGATTTTCAATGCCGCCCAATTGCAGGACATCCTGCAGCGGCGCGCGCCGATCTACGACAAATCGGCCGACGGCCACTACAATTTGATCTCCGCGCTGCATAAGGCGGTGCGCGGCTCCGATCCCGATGCCGCATTGTACTATCTCGCGCGCATGCTCGACGCCGGCGAGGACCCGCTGTTTCTGGCGCGGCGCGTGGTGCGCATGGCGGTGGAGGACATTGGCCTTGCTGATCCGCAGGCGCTGGTGATCGCCAATGCTGCCAAGGATGCCTACGACTTTCTCGGCTCTCCCGAAGGCGAACTCGCGATCGCGCAAGCCGTGATCTATGTCGCGACCGCGCCGAAATCGAATGCCGCCTACACGGCCTTTGGCGCGGCCAAGCGGGTGGCGAAGGAGGCGGGCTCGCTCTTGCCGCCGAAGCACATCCTCAATGCGCCGACCAGGCTGATGCAGGAAGAGGGCTACGGCACCGGCTACGAATATGATCACGACGCACCGGATGCCTTCTCCGGTCAGGACTATTTCCCGGAAAGCCTGGGACGTCAGACCTTCTACGATCCGCCCGAGCGCGGCTTCGAGCGCGAGATCAGGAAACGGCTGGATTATTGGGCCAAGCTCAGGCGGGAACGGTCAGGGAAGTAGCCGCTACTTTCCGCTTTTCACAAAATCCAGGATCTGGTCGGTCAGCCGCGTATCCGCGGTGTTGATGGAATAGACTTCCGACATATGGCTGTGCTGCGGCAGCAGCAGCGCGCGGACACAGCCGCTCTCCGCCTTACAGCGCGCCTCCTTCAGCAGATCGAACTGCTTGTTGAACCCGGGCGGGTCCAGCTCCGCGGTGACGATCATGAAAGGAATCCTCGTCGCTTTCAGGCCGTCCAGCGAAGATCGTTCCGCGTAGCGGGCCGGATCGGACCCAAAATAGGCCCTCTCGGGCTCGGCCAGCGGTGTCGCGGTGAGATCGTAGATGCCGGACACCATGATCGCGCCCTTGAGCCCGGCGTCTTTCAGCTTGTGAAATTCGGGATGTGACACGTAGGTCGCAACGTGTACCGCGCCGGCGGAATGGCCCATGAGATAAATCCGCGTGGGATCGCCGCCGCGCGCAGCGATATTCTCGATGACCCATTGAATGGCAGCGGCGATATCCTCGGCGCCCGCGGGCCAGGGCGATTGCGGTGCGAGGCGGTAATTGAGGTTGACGCCCACAAAGCCGTTCTTCACGGCCCACAGCATGACGTTGTCGTAGAACGAACTGCCGGAGATGTGCTTGTCGCCGGTAATAAAAGCGCCGCCGCGAACAAAGACCAGCACCGGGCGGGCGTCGGAGCGGGCCTCAGGCGCGAAGAGATCGAGCCGGCTCAGCTCCGCCGGCCCATATTGGATATCGCGCTCGACCGTGACGCCTGGATAGGGCTCCTTCTGCTGGAGGGGCGCGTAAAGCGCGGCCGTCTCGGGCGGATTAATGGTCCGGCCCATCTCGATCAGCCGCCAGGCGATGTCGTCGGGCATCGGACCCTCGGCTCGTACAGCCACAGTCAGGAGCAAGGTGACGCCAATGGCGGCGGTGACGAATTTTGCTGGTCTCATAAGGGCCTTGCTCGACTATCTTGAAGTCCTTTGCCCAACTTGCCCGATATCCGCGCGGATTTATACCGATTTCGCCGTGACGATTCGCGGCTTTTGCGCTAGGAGGCTTCATGAGCCGCCGCATCAAGAGAACCCAGTCAAACCCCCGCGCACGCGAGGATCGCAAGGCGCCGCGTCCGTTTCGCGAGCGGCCACATAGCGAACCGAAGGCGGGCTTTCGCGCGCCCGGCAAGGCTGCTCGCTTTGCCGCCGAACGCGGCGAGAAACGGCCTGTTGCACAACAGCCGGCGAAACCAGCCAAGTCCCCCGCAGAGCCGCTGCCGCTTCCGACCAAGGTGCAAACCGTGGTCGTGACCGCGGATGAAGACAACATGCGCGTCGACCGTTTTCTCGAGGCGCGTTTTCCCGGCCTGTCGTTCTCCCATATCCAGCGCATCGTCCGCAAAGGCGAGCTGCGCGTGAACGGCAAGCGCGCCGATTCCAAGGATCGGCTGCAGGCGGGGCAGAGCGTGCGCATTCCGCCGCTCCGGCTCGATGCGCCGAAGCTCGCGGGCGCATTGTCGGAAGCGGAACAGAAGACGCTTGCAGCGCTGAAGGAGATGACGCTGTTCGAGGACGACGATGTCCTCGTGCTCAACAAGCCGGCGGGCCTCGCCGTGCAGGGCGGCTCCGGCACCACGCGCCACGTCGATCAGATGCTGGAAGTCATGCGCGATGCGAAGGGCCAGAAGCCGCGGCTGGTGCATCGCCTGGACAAGGAGACCGCAGGGTGCCTGCTGGTGGCAAAGACCCGCTTCGCCGCCACCGCGCTGACCGGCTCTTTCCGGCATCGCTCGGCGCGAAAGATCTACTGGGCGCTGGTCGCGGGTGTGCCGAAACCGAAGCAGGGCCGCATCTCGACCTATCTTGCGAAAGAGGAGGGCGAGGAGGAGACGATCATGCGCATCGCCGCGCATGGCGATGAGGGCGCAAGCCATGCGGTGACCTATTATGCGGTGGTCGAGACCGCCGGCAACAAGCTCGCCTGGGTGTCGCTGAAGCCGGTCACCGGACGCACGCATCAATTGCGCGCGCACATGGCGCATATCGGTCATCCCATCGTCGGCGATCCCAAATATTTCAATCGCGAGAACTGGGAGTTTCCCGGCGGCCTGCAGAACCGCCTGCACCTGCTCGCGCGCCGCATCGTGATCCCGCATCCTCGCGGCGGGGTGATCGATGCCACCGCGCCGTTGCCGCCGCACATGCAGCAATCATGGAACCTTCTGGGGCTTGAGGCGAGCCGGTTCGATCCGATCGAAAACGCGCCCGAGGAGTAGAGGGCGATTTCAGTCGCGGCTCTGCGAAGCGTCGCGACTGGTCCGTTGGGCGCATGATCCGGGCCGAACACCCGCGTAAGCTCAAAGCGAAAGCCAGTTCCCCTCGCGAGGGGCGAAGCTTTTGCGCGCAGATCAGGCGCAATCGCGCGATCCCGCCCCGATGCTGCTGTGCAGCGTGCGGGATCGCTTTAGCCTAAATTTGTTATCGATCCGATTGACTCCGCGTGGAGGCGGCGTACCTTTTTCGGTGGATCGCGAACAGGCTTCCCACGCCAGCAGAGCCAGAGCGGGTCGCTCCCGTCAGCGCCAGTCAAAGTGGGGCGATACCACGCGTTAAGGTGCACCAGAACGGCGCTGGTAACAGCGCCGTTTCTTATTGCGCAGTCGGTCGATTGCCATCGCGCTCAGCCGCGAGGACACGCGCGCGGCTGTCGATGACTCCCGTCCGCGCGTCGCGCACAGCCGTCGCATCCCGTTCGCAATCCTGTAACAGACAGCGCGCAGATTGCGCCCCGCTGGCCCCACATGCGCTCACTTGGCCCTCGCATTTGCAACATTTCAGCATCGGCATAATGACAATGATGACAGAAGAATTGCGCCCGCTTGCGGGGCGTTCGCTGTTCGCATCGAGCTTTGCTTTGGCGCTGCTCGCCTCCACGATGCTCACCAGCACGGTCGCGCGTGCCGATGACGATGGGGTTCATTTCCGGCCCGGCCATCTGCTCGTCAGCCGTACCGCCTATGACAACAAGGCGGCCACCATCACCGCCGGCATCACCCAGTTGCCGCCGAACTGCGTGGCGCCGAATTGCGTCACCGCCACCGCGAACGGCACCTATCCGATGGTGTTCAACAACGTGCTCGTCGACGGCTCCTTCGGCATCACCGCGAAGATCATGCTCGACGAGCTCAGGCTCAACGGCCAGCCGGTGCGGTCGCTCGAAGTGCCGAACAGTGCCGAGCGCGGAATCAGCGCGAATAAGGACCAGCTCGTCACGAGCTTCCCATCGAAATCCGAGCTCGCGCTCAATCTGTCGCTCGATCGCCGCACCGTGTCGTTCATGGGTTACCTCGCCCCGGTCGATGCGATCGACGTTTCGAACTCCAACACGCCCGACGTGGTCGATCCGACCAACCCGGTGACGTCGTCTTATTCGCGCGTGATCGCCGAAGTGGACGAGAACGGCCATTTCCGCTTCACCAAGACCAACGCCTACAGCGGCAATAACGGCCGCGCCGCGATCCTGAACGACCAGCACGGTGCCAACGTGTTCTACACCGTCGGCAACGCCGGCAATGGCGGCAATCCGCAGCCGAACGGCATTATCGTCGGCGCCGGCGCGCAGATCATGACCGAGGCGCACGTGCCGCTCGCCCAGCAGCCGGATCCGGGCCTGCCGACGCCAGTGGGCAGCTTCAACATTACGCAGCTCGGGTTGAAGGCCGACAAGGTTGGTAAGGACACCAATTTCCGCGGCCTCACCGTGTTCAACAACGTGATCTACGTGACCAAGGGCTCGGGCGGCAACGGCGTCAATACGGTCTACTTCATCGATACCTCGGGTTTCGATGCCAACGGCAAGCCGCTGGCGTGCCCGAATGGCGCCGGTGTACCCAGCGCATCGGCGTCATTGCCGATCACGCCGATCGTCTATAACGCATCGCAGCTCCAGACGCTCGGCGTGACGCCTTACAATATGTGTGTGCTGAAGGGCTTTCCGACCAATCTCGCGAAAACCGCGACCACGTTCCCGTTCGGCATCTGGTTTGCCAATGCCAAGACGCTCTATGTGGCCGATGAGGGCAACGGCATCGCGACCTATGACGCCAGCTCGAAGACCTACACCGCCGCCGCGGCGCAAACGAGCGCCGGCTTGCAGAAGTGGGTGTTCAATGATGCGACCGGGAGCTGGACGCTTGCCTACACGCTGCAGGCTGGCCTCGATCTCGGCATGCCCTACACGGTGCAGGGCTATCCGACCGGCAACAATGCCGCGACCAATTTGCCGTGGTCACCCGCCACCGATGGCCTGCGCAACATCACGGGCCGCGTCAATCGCGACGGAACCGTAGCCATCTGGGCAACCACCTCGACCGTGAGCGGCAGCGGCGACCAGGGCGCTGATCCGAACAAGCTCGTGATGATCACCGACCAGCTTGCCGCGACAACTTTGCCCACGAACGAGAAGTTCGTCACCGTGCGCAGCGCGGGCTTCGCCGAAGCCCTCCGCGGCGTGTCGTTCACGCCGGGCACCGACTTCGACCACGACGAGGCGGATGCGCGCGGCTCGTGCGGCCACGACCACCACGCCGACGATTGTCGCGACGCGGACTGACCAAGCCGCGCGGGAGCCGTCCGGGCAGTCGCCGGAAATCAGTAAAGGCGGCGCGCGATGGGATCGCTTCATATCCCGTCGCGCTTCTCGGCACGGGCCGTTTTGTGATCTCCGTGCAAGCGCTTCGCGTTAGTCGACTTGACCGGACCGGGATCGAGCGAGGAGGGAATCGTTGGGATCTGATTGACCTGCCATACAGCCAGCGTACGCCCCTCGAAATCGGGAATCGCCATCAATGGTATAGGAAAGCGGAATGGCTTCAAAAGCAGGTTGATGTGTCTGAAATCACCTGATTGGATGTTGGAATTGAACCAGGTGGACGTATCCAGCGTAGCGATAAAATACGCGGCAGGAGAGGATTTCACATTCCTGATCAGCCGGGAGATATCAGCCAACGAAAGATGAAACAAAACCTCTCGGCAAATGATCACGTCACCAAATGGGATCGGCTCTTCACATGCATTCAAATGGCGAAAGGTAACTCTCTCTGTTTGATGCCTCGCTAAATTTGCGTCGACGATAGATCGTACGATATCGCATCCAATATATCGAAATGTCCCGCGAGCTACGACCTGCTGCATCCAATTGAAGTCACCGCAGCCGATATCGACCAGGCATGTGCATTCCAATTCGACAAGGAGCCCTTTTAGGGGCTCTATGATTTCGCAAGCTGCCAATAGGTCGGACCCCGGTCCAGACCTGGAGGTCCCCTGGTGCCCGCGCCAAACGTCCAATTGATAGATGTTGCTGAAGGCGCTCTCCAAGTCATGGTTTCCCAACAAATGGAGCGTCTTGTTTCCCCGAAGGGCTTTGACCAGACGATAGAGCCGGCCGAGGCCGGCGACGTGCATGACATGCCGGACAATCTCTTTTATCGAGCGCCAGTGGCTTTCCCTCATTGAGGACGCCCCTCATTTATGCGGCAGGGCGGGTGATCGATCGCATGCACATCGGCGGGAATTGACTGCCCACTCCAAAGCGTCGTTCACGATACAGCCGCTGCTCGCGCACAACAACCATCTGTCGTCCAAATTGTGCGGCACCGGGATTGGTGCGACCTCATACGCCGGTCTCGCTTCAGCGCTTGATGGCGTTTGCTCTGCGGACCTTCCGCTCAAAGCCTGCGGTAGGTGTCATAAACATGCGTGCATCCCTCGACGACGTAACGAGCGGTAACGCCAGGCAGCGGTGCATGCTCAAATCGCCGGTTCGCGAGGGCCAATTTCAGCGGGTCGGATATTCGGTCCGTATTCCATCCGATCAGAAGCCAGCCGTCTGGTTTGGTGACCGCAGCCAGGGCTTCGAATCCCCGCAGCTGATCGGCTGGACGATCGACGCCATATCCAAGCACGCCATTGCACAGCACGGCGTCGAAATAGTTCGCCGGAAATAGCTGCTCCAGCTTCAACATGTCGCCGGTTATGTGGTGCCCCGGCCTGCCAAAGGGTTGCATCTCAGGGTCGATATCGATCGACCAGCACTCCGCACCCTTTTGTTCGATGAGATCATAATACAACGTTGTGTAGGGCCGGCATCCGATCCAAAGGACTCTTGAGGTGTTCGCCATGGCGCGTGTTTGGCCAAGTGCTGGAAATATTGTCTCCAGAAGGATCGCGCGGTCGGGAAAGCGGCGCATCATGCGCGTCTCCACAATCTGCCGCGCCCAATCGCGCATGCCGGCTGGAAGAGGCCCAGCGGCAATGCGCAAAATCCTGATCATCAAGCGCCGGGATTTTGACATGGCTTTTTATCGGCCGCCGAAGCCGCGTCGGCGATTACCACATCAGCGGCGGGCCACCTTCGAACGACCTTCTATCTCATGCACCTCGAAGGTCAATTCCCGCTGGAGCCTACGCGGAACCATTCCATCACATTGGGAAAGTTCCGAGTTGGCTGATTCAACCGAATGGGGTTAGTCTGGTCAGGCGCAAGCCGGCGTAGTCTGATCAGATGAGACGGGCATGACGTGTGGCCTTTTGAGATCGAAGCCCAAGCGCATGCCGATACGTGCCGCGCATCTTGCGATCGCCGTTCTGGCTGCGCTGATCGCGACGGGCGATCCTGCCGGCGCCAGAGGCAGGGGCAGTGAACGCTCGGTCGAGGCCGTGGAGTCGCGCACCGCCGGCGAGCCGATCATGGCCATCGTTTCGCTGCAGCGGCAGCGGATCACCGTCTACGACGCCAATGGTTGGATCTTGAGGGCACCGGTGTCGAGCGGGCAGAAGGGACGCGAGACGCCTGCCGGAATCTTCAGCGTCATCCAAAAGGATGCCGAGCACTACTCGAACATCTATGACGACGCTTACATGCCGAATATGCAACGCCTCACCTGGTCCGGCATCGCGCTCCACGGCGGTCCCTTGCCGGGCTATCCGGCATCCCATGGCTGCATCCGGATGCCCTTCGACTTCGCGGCGCGCCTGTTCGACGTGACAGACCTGGGCCTTCGGGTGATTGTCGCGCCGACCGATGTAGCCCCCGTCGAGATCACCCACCCACTTCTGTTCCAGCCAAAACCAGGTGCCGGCGCTTTGATCGCTGCGCGCATCGCGGAGGCGGACGAGGCGGCCAGAAAAGCCGATCAGGCGAGATCTGCCGCCGCGTCGGCGTTTCGGGAGGCCTCGAAGGCCATGGTGCCGGTGCGCACGGCGGAAAACCTAAAACTCAGAGCCGAGGCCGAACTGGCAACGGCAGAAACCGCGCGCGCCTCGGCGATCTCCGATGACGCCAAGCAACAGGCCGAAGATGCCAAGGCGAGGGCTGCCGCCAGGATCGCTGAACTGGAAGCGCAATTGGCCGCCGCCAAGGCGGAGTTGCAACCGAAGCTCGATGCCCGCGCGGCCGCGCGTGAGGCAGCGGAGGCGGCGCAGACTGCGCGCGCCGCTGCGGCCGAGGCGGCGCGTCAGGCCGCGCGCGAACTCGAGCCGGTATCGGTGTTGATTAGCCGCAAGACACAGAGGCTTTACGTCCGGCAGGGCTTTGAGCCCCTCTTTGATGCTCCGGTCACGATCGTTGATCCTGATCGTCCGATTGGCACGCATGTCTTCACCGCCATGGAGCGGACTGGCGGTGACGCCAAGATTCGATGGAGCGTCGTCTCGCTGGACGATGCAAGTGTGGACAGCGATGCTGATCCACACAGCAGGCGTCGCGGCGTCCAAAATGCCAAGCCGGCGTCGAGCGAGCCGGAGAGTGCAAAGGCCGCGCTCGACCGGATCGTCATTCCGCAGGACGTCCTGGATCGCATCCCAGGGATTGTGCCGCGATCGTCGCTGATCGTGACGGACGAGGCGTTGAGCACGGAGACCGGCAAGGGAACGGAGTTCGTGGTCCTGTTGAGCGGCGAACCGCAAGGAGGAATCAAGTTCCGACGACGCGCTCCCGCGACCGAATTCGGCTACGCGCGTCCGCGCGAACGCCAGCCGTTTTGGGGCTCACCTTTCGGCGCTCCATTCTCTACTTGGTGAGGGCTGGCCTTGCAGCGCATGTGGTCTCGAAAAGCTGGAGCATGATCCCGCGCCGCTGACCACGCGAAAATCAGACTGCGCTCATTCCGCAACGGCGGCCTCTCCGATATAGTCGCGTAAGCAGGGCTCGCTTGCAGTAAACCGGAGGGCAAGGTGCCGCGCATTTTGGTCCTTGGAGCGGGGTTCGCTGGCCTGTGGGCGGCTATCGGTGCGGCGCGTAAACTCGATCAAATCGGGCGGGCCGCATCCGAGGTCGAGATATTGGTCGTGGACCGAAACGATTATCACAACATCCGGGTGCGAAATTACGAAGTCGATCTGAGTGATGTTGCAATCCCGCTTGGCGAACTGCTTGATCCGATCGGCGTCAAGCATGTCGTCGCGGAGGTCGAAGCGGTCGATCCAACCACCCGGCAGGTGAGGCTAGCGATCGACCATGGCCAACAGTGTCTGGACTATGATCGACTTGTGCTGACGCTGGGCAGCCAATTGGTGCGACCCGCCATTCCCGGCCTGGCCGTCTACGGCTTTGACGTAGATACCTACGCGGCCGCTTCCAGACTCCGGGCCCACTTGGCGGAGCTTGGCAGACGGACGCCTTCGCTGGAACGCTCTACGGTTGTCGTGGTTGGAGCCGGCTTTACCGGTATCGAGGTTGCGACCGAGATGCCGGCCAAGCTCGACAGCGCGCACGTCTCCGGCCCGTATCGGATCATACTCGTCGATCCAAATTCGGATGTTGGCGCGACGATTGGGGTCAATGCGCGACCGACGATCCATGAGGCTCTCTTGGCGCTCGGCATCGAAACTCGGTTGAACGTTTCGGTGAGCGCGGTTGATGCAGATGGCATCAGCCTCAGCTCGGGCGAGTTCATCGCGACCGACACAGTGGTGTGGTGCGCAGGGATGCGGGCAAGCCCGGTCGCCGCCGCATTAGGGACCACGCGAGACGACAAGGGTCGTCTTCTCGTGGATCAATTCATGCGCGCTACCGAATTGAAACACGTCTTTGCCGCCGGCGATATCGCTTCTAGTGTGGTCGATAGCGTTCACGCGACGGTCATGTCATGCCAGTTCGCCCGACCCATGGGACGCTTTGCGGGACACAATGTGGTCGCGGATCTGTTCGGTCTTCCCATGCTGCCTCTTGAGATCGACTGGTATGTCACCGTGCTCGATCTTGGCGCGTGGGGTGCGCTCTACACCGTCGGCTGGGATCGCCAGGTCCACACGGTCGGCGCATCCGCCAAGCTGACCAAGCAAACCATCAATCACAAGCGAATTTATCCGCCGCGAACACGCGACCGCTCGGATCTCCTCGCCGCGGCCGCCCCGACCATCCAGGGCCCACCGGGCTCGCGGACATCGACTGCATAGTCGGAAGCCGCGCGCACGATCTTGCGCTGATCAACTCGTTGCGGCCGCGGTCGTCGAGAAGAGGTTCGGAGCGCAATAATCGGGAGATGCAGGTCCTCAGTTCCTGATTTGCTCGAGAAACATCCGCAAGGAATCATACGGGCTTTCGACGTCCATGATCAGCCAGCCCTCCGGTCCCTTGACCAGAATGAAATTGAGGCTGACGCGGCGGCCTTCATTGTCGAAGGCGACGGCCACGAAGGTCTTGTCGTATTGTTTGCGCAAAATCGAAATCGAGATGGCGGAAAGCTTCCAGGTCGGGCTCTGCACCAGAAAGTCGTAGGGCTCGTTCTTCACGGAAGTCCAGGGTACGCGCAGGCTGGGATCGAAGAATTTTCGCGCGGTGTCCTGGTCGCGCGGCAGTCCCTTGGACAGTTCGGGTGCGCCGTCGCCGTAATGGGCATAGACATTGCGGACCAGCGATTCCGGCGAACGGAACCCTGCCTCGGCGCGGCAGGCGCTGAGGCCCACAAGCAGGATCACTCCGGCCCGAATGCTCCCTCGCAACCCAAATCCTTCAGCGCGAATATTCCGCTAGCCGAACTTTCGAGAACCCACCGCTCGCTTTATTTCAGGCCCATGCCTATCATAGATGGCGGCAAATCTTGACGCGGCCAAAGGAAGCGAAAAATCACATGCGTGAACTGTTTGACGAAGTGGCGGGCCAGTCGCCACTCGACCCGCAGGAGGCGGCGCGGCGGGCGGCCCGCGCGCCCCAGAGCAAGCGGTTCTATGCCAAGGCCGATGTGATCGAGGCCGAAAACGGCTTTGCGGTAGCATTGGATGGCAGGCCCATCCGCACGCCCTCGGGGCGCGTCGTCACTGCGCCGGCGCGGGGGATCGCGCAAGCGATTGCGGCCGAATGGGAGGCGCAACAGGACGCCATCGATCCGCTGACCATGCCGATGACCCGCTTTGCCAACAGCGTAGTCGAGGCGGTGGTCGACCGGGTTGGTCTTGTCGCCGAGGACATCGCCAAATACTTCAACTCCGATCTCCTGTTTTATCGCGCCGGCCATCCGGAAGGCCTGGTGGCACGCGAGGCCGAGCATTGGGACCCGGTGCTGTTCTGGGCGGCGGACGAGTTGGGTGCGCATTTCATCCTGGCTCAAGGCATCATGCATGTGCGCCAGCCGGAAGCGGCGGTCGAGGCCGCGCGCGCGGCCTTGCCCGATGAACCCTGGTCGATTGCCGCTCTGCACGTCGTGACGACGCTGACGGGCTCGGCGCTGCTTGCGATCGCGCTGCTGCACGGCGCGCGCGACCCCGACCAGGTCTGGGCCGCCGCGCATGTCGATGAGGACTGGAATGCGTCGCAATGGGGCGAGGACGAGGAGGCGGCGGAGCGCCGTGCGGCGCGGCTGGTCGATTTCCGCGCCGCCGCCGAGATCATCCGCATCATGAACCAGAGCGAGCTGCGCGTCGGTTAAGGCGAGGTTTACGCACGACAGGTTAGGCTTCAAGCCTTCAGCCGAGTTCCGCGTATGGCCCTCTCCATCAACCCGACTCTTCCTGTCATTGCCGTCCAAGGCATCAGTCAAGGTGTCGGTGCCGGCACCGCGACCGGCGGCGTCGCGCTGCAGCCGGGCACGGTGGTCAATGCGGAGGTACTCAAGGTCGCCGACAATCTGGTGCAGCTTGCCATTGCCGGTCTGACGCTCGACGTACTCGCGGAAGTGCCGTTGACCGCAGGTCAGGCGCTGCAGCTCTCG
This sequence comes from Bradyrhizobium sp. ARR65, assembly GCF_000472385.1. GTDB lineage: Bacteria > Pseudomonadota > Alphaproteobacteria > Rhizobiales > Xanthobacteraceae > Bradyrhizobium. The sequence continues at coordinate 27,883 of NZ_AWZU01000014.1, read as the reverse complement.
GTCTCGCAAACCCAGGACGGCGGCGTCAGGCTCGCCATCGTCGGGCAGGGGCAGGGGACGGGCGCAGGCACGGCGCTCGCCACCATCACCGATACCGTGAGCCTCGCACCAAATGCGGTGGTGAATGCTGCGCCTATCGCATCACCGCTTGCGGCCGCGCCGAGCGATCCGCTGACGCCGCTCGAACGCATGGCGGTGTCTGTCGCTTCTGAAACCGCCGCGACCCGGCAGCAAAGCTTGGGCCCGCTGTTTGCCAATCTCACGGCCGCCGCGGCGTCCAACAGCCTGCCCCCAGCCCTGCAGCGGGCGGTGATGCATGTGCTGTCGCAGCAGACCAGCCTCGGCCCGAATCTCAGCGGCGGCGACATTCAGGCCGCGTTTCAGAAATCCGGGCTGTTTCTGGAGGCCTCGCTCGCCTCGCCATCATCTCTGCCATCCGGCGGCATTCCCGACCTGAAGGCCGCGCTGATCGTGCTGCGCGAGGCGCTGGCCGCGACGGTGAAGACCACAAGCGCGGCCCCGGCCTGGCCTTCGGCCGCAAGTCCGCAGGCCGGCATGGCCAGGCCGGCGACCTATGCAGCGGCCGCGCCGCAAGCTCCGCCGCTGTCGCCGGACATGAACGCGCAAGACCTCGGCCACGACATCCTGCTCCCGCAGGCGCAGCTTTCGCCCCCTCAGCAGGGTGTGGCCGGGAATGCGCAGATCCTGCTGTCCGACGCGCTGCTCAGCCTCGAAACCGGCTCGGCGAACACAGCCGCGGTGCTGACCCTGGTGCAGGAGGCGCTGCAGGAGATCCCGCGTGCCACGGGCGGCCCGACGGCCACCATCACCCTGCCGGATGGGCGCAGCGAGGACGTCACTCTTCACACTTTGACACCGCCGCCGCCGTTTCGCGGCGCGCTGCCGTCGGCACAGCCGGTCGCGACCCCCTCGATCCCGCAGAACGCGCCGCTGGCAACGGTCGCCCACCGCTTGCTGGAGGATACCGACGCGGCGCTGGCGCGCCAGACGCTCTTGCAGGTCGCCTCGCTGCCCGGCCAGGCCGATCCCTCCCAGACCCGCATCGATCCCACCCTGCAGCGCTGGAATTTCGAAATCCCCTTCGCAGCCCAGCAGGGCACCGCCATGGCACAGTTCGAGATTTCACGCGATGGCGGCGGGGGCGCCGAGCGCGAAGGCGCAAAACGGGTCTGGCGGGCGCGCTTCACGCTCGACATCGAGCCGGCCGGTCCGGTGCATGCGCTGGTTTCCTTGAGCGGCGAGCGCACCTCGGTGCGCATGTGGGCGGAACGGCCGCAGACCGCGGCGCGCCTGCGCGCCAGCGCCGCCGAGCTCAGCCAGGCGCTGAGCCGGGCCGAACTGTCGCCCGGCGACATCGTGATCCGCGAGGGCGTGCCGCCGCAACCGGCGCTCGCCAAGGCGGGCCATTTCCTGGACCGCGCGCTATGAACGCACCAGCCAAGAACCAGCTCGCGGTCGCGCTGCACTACGACCGCGATCGCAAGGGAGCGCCCACCGTCGTCGCCAAGGGCAGGGGCGCGATCGGCGCCAAGATCGTTGAGATCGCCAGAGAGCACGACATTCCGATCGAGGAGAACGAGGTGCTTGCGGGCGCGTTGTCCAATGTCGAACTCGGCGACGAAATTCCGGTGGAGCTCTACAAGGCCGTCGCCGAGGTCCTGGTGTTCGTTCTCAGGCTCAGCAGGCCCGCGGGCTGAGCCTCGCCTTGCTTTCACCACGATCGCATCAGCATCGTCGCGGCCGTTTTTCAACCGGAATGGAGCCAGTCGTGATCGACCGTCGTCATGCGCTAACACTTCTGGCCGCGGCGACCTTATTGCCCCGCCGCAGCCTCGCCGACATCGCACCGATGAACAGCGAGATTCGCGAAGGCCTGGCGACGCGCTTCAGCGATGACGGGACGGCGGGCACCTTCGTCGCCTACAAGGTCGATGACTATCTCATCATCGCCAGCGACAGGGAGCGCTCGGGCGAACCGCAACTGCCGGCCTCGACCTTCAAGATCGCGAATTCGCTGATCGCGCTGGAAACCGGTGTGGTGCAGGATCCCGACAAGGACGTGTTCAAATGGGACGGCGTGAAACGTCCGATCGAGGCCTGGAATAAGGATCACACCATGCGCTCGGCGATCGCGGCCTCGGTCGTTCCGGTCTATCAGGAAATCGCGCGCCGCATTGGCCAGGAGCGGATGCAGAAATATGTCGATCTCTTCGACTATGGCAACCGCGACATCGGCGGCGGCATCGATCAGTTCTGGCTCACCGGCAATCTGCGCATCGATCCGGTGCAGCAGGTCGATTTCGTCGACCGCCTGCGCCGCGGCGCGTTGCCGATTTCCAAGCGCAGCCAGGATCTGGTGCGCGACATTCTGCCCGTGACCAAAGTCGGTGACGCCGTCATCCACTTCAAGTCCGGGCTGGTCGGCGCCGAGCGCGGCGAGCCGTCGCTCGGCTGGATGGTCGGCTGGGCCGAGAAGGGTTCAGCGCAAACCGTGTTCGCGCTGAACATGGATTGCCGCGAGCCGCGCCACATCGCCGACCGCATGACCTTGATGCAGGCCTGCCTGCGCGACATCGGGGCGATTTAGGGCGTGATGGGTCGAAGCGGATGCTCGTCTCGGCTAAGCGGCGAGCTCAATGCGCGGCGCCGGTGACAGCCGGGCCTCTTCGATAAAATCCAGCGAACCGTCCTTCTCGATCGCGTAGAGCTGCTGGCCATCCTTTGACCGGAAGATGGCACGGACAATGCCGCGCCGCCCCTTGTCGCTGTTGACCACATCTCCAAGCACGAACTTCTTCATCTCACGAATCCTGCACGAGTTAGCAGGGCGAACGCCCTCATCAAAGCAGGGATTCTTCAGAAGAAATATCTAACGATCCGCTAATCTCGGCTCGGGTGCCCGCGGGCAAAGAGGGGGGCAGATCGCCCAACATCGCGCGAGGCGCGCCCGCGCGACGGGCAATCTGGCGTCAACGCCGCGCCAGCGTCAGCGATACCGCCCTCACATCGGTGCCGGCCGGGCGGATGACGATGCTCTGCCGATCGCCGCGCGTCGTCAGCGACAGGTTCGCCGCGAAATTCTGGCCCTGCGCCGAAGCCTCGATATGATCGCCGATCGCGCGTCCCGAGATCGAGCCGGACGCATTGCGGCTGGCCTCGCTCCACGAGCCGGAGATCGCGCTGCCGCGCGCCTGCACGTCGCCAGCCAGATCGAAATTATAGCTGGGGCTCGCGCAGCGGATGTTGAGGCGAAGCGCCTCGCCGCCGCCGGCGGGGTCATAGGCGGCGCGGCAGCGCAGCCGCTCCTGCTGGCCGTCGGCCATGCTCAACGTGCCGCCGCCGATCCACGAGCCCGCCATGGCCCTGAAGGGAGAGTTGATGGCTGCCTGAGCGGCGCTGCCGGCGATCGAAAGCGACATCACCAGCAAGCCCGTTCGCGCCAGATTGGAAGCAGTCATGGTCGACCTCCGTTCGGTTTGGCACGTCAACTCCGCAATGTTGAAGGAGTTCAATCCGGTTCCACGGCCTGCCGGCGCTGGTCTGCATCAGGGCCGGTGCACGGCCTGCGGCAACTCGCCGTCAGGCCTGGCCTTGCGCGCGGCCGATGCGGCCGAGATGGGTGAAACCGAAACCGGCCTGATATTTCAATCCATAGCCGAGCGCGCGATCGATGCCGATATGGGCGAGCCAGATCATCGCGATCGATAGCGTCAGCGGTTCGCCGAACGCAAATCCCGTCGTCATCAGCGCCACCGGCGCCATGTAGCTGTGGGCCGCGTTGTAGATGACCGCGCCGGTCTTGGGATTGTCGAGATAGGCGATGAAGCTGAGATCGGGCGCGAGAAACAGCAGCGCGAACACCCACCAGGAGCCACCCCAGACGTCGTAGAGCACCACCATGCCGGCGAATAGCGTCAGGCCTTCGAGTCGGAGCAGGATCTTCACCCCGCCCGTGACGGCGCCGGCCGGAGCGGGCGCGGTGCTGGCGGCCATGGTCGTTTCGGTCATTTCTGTCGCTCCCCGTTTCGATTCGAGACCCCTTCTAACGCGTATTAGGGGCTTTCGGATGGGCAGAATGCGCCTTCCGATTTGCGAAATGGCCGTGTAGAACCCCTCAAAACCATCCTAATGCGGGGACGGGCGAAGGCCAATGAAAGACATTCTGGACACCCTTGAAGAGCGGCGCGCCGGGGCTCGCCTTGGCGGCGGCGAGAAGCGCATCGAGGCGCAGCACAAGCGCGGCAAGCTGACCGCGCGCGAGCGCATCGAGCTGCTCCTCGACAAGGGCAGTTTCGAGGAGTTCGACATGTTCGTCGAACACCGTTCCTCCGAGTTCGGCATGGAGAAAACCAAGATCCCGGGCGACGGCGTCGTCACGGGATGGGGCACCGTCAACGGCCGCAAGACCTTCGTCTTCGCCAAGGATTTTACGGTGTTCGGAGGCTCGCTCTCCGAAACCCACGCGCAGAAAATCGTGAAAATCCAGGACATGGCGATGAAGGCGCGCGCCCCGATCATCGGGCTTTACGATGCCGGCGGCGCGCGAATCCAGGAGGGCGTGGCGGCGCTCGCGGGCTATTCCTACGTCTTCCGTCGCAACGTCATCGCCTCGGGCGTGATCCCGCAGATCTCCGTGATCATGGGCCCCTGCGCCGGCGGCGACGTCTATTCGCCTGCCATGACCGACTTCATCTTCATGGTGAAGAACACGAGCTACATGTTCGTCACCGGCCCCGACGTGGTGAAGACCGTGACCAACGAGGTCGTCACCGCCGAAGAGCTCGGCGGCGCCTCAGTGCATGCAACGCGCTCCTCGATCGCCGATGGCGCCTTCGAGAACGACGTCGAGACGCTGTTGCAGATGCGCCGGCTGATCGACTTCCTTCCCTCCAACAATACCGACGGCGTGCCGGAATGGCCGAGCTTCGACGATATCGAGCGCGTCGACATGTCGCTGGATACGCTGATCCCCGACAATCCGAACAAGCCCTACGACATGAAGGAATTGATCCTGAAGGTCGTGGACGAGGGCGACTTCTTCGAGATCTCCGAGGCGTTCGCGAAAAACATCATCACCGGCTTCGGCCGCATCGCCGGGCGCACCGTCGGCTTCGTCGCCAACCAGCCGATGGTGCTGGCGGGCGTGCTGGATTCCGACGCTTCGCGGAAAGCCGCGCGTTTCGTTCGTTTCTGCGACGCCTTCAACATCCCGATCGTCACTTTCGTGGACGTGCCGGGCTTCCTGCCGGGCACCGCGCAGGAATATGGCGGCCTGATCAAGCACGGCGCGAAGCTCCTGTTCGCCTATTCGCAGTGCACCGTGCCGCTGGTCACCGTGATCACGCGGAAAGCCTATGGCGGCGCCTTCGACGTCATGGCCTCGAAAGAGATCGGCGCCGACATGAACTACGCCTGGCCGACCGCGCAGATCGCCGTCATGGGCGCCAAGGGCGCGGTCGAGATCATCTTCCGCTCCGACATCGGCGATCCCGAGAAGATCGCCGCCCGCACCAAGGAATATGAGGATCGCTTCCTGTCGCCCTTCATCGCCGCCGAGCGCGGCTATATCGACGACGTCATCATGCCGCATTCGACGCGCCGCCGCATCGCCCGCGCGCTCGCGATGCTGCGGGACAAGCATGTCGAGATGCCCGTGAAGAAGCACGATAATCTGCCGTTGTGAGAGGGGGCGACATGTTCGTCCACAAGATGCCGGAATTCATTCCTGAGATAGTGGGGATCGGGGCGCAATACAAAGTGACGATCAACGAAAGATCGGGCGCACTGACTCCATTGTTTGCAAAGGAGAGAACCGGATCGGGTGTCGCGGCGCAGAAGGCCGATCGTTGGATTCTCGCAACGCTGATAGCTCTCTATGGTCAGCAGAGCTCTCCCCGAGGAAACCTCGATGCCGGCAGATTAAACCGACTTTTCGGCCGAGAAATAATCCCCGCTAGTCCAGAGGTGTTCGACCCAGCATCGTGTGATACTGATTTGCGGATCGCCTTTCCTAACGCCTTCACTTACGTGGCCACTATAGAATAGCTTGACTAATAGCAACGCATAGGCGGTAGCAAGATGCGTGCGGCTGTTCTGTTGGAGTGCGCCAAATGCGCCTTGTCAAACGGTCTCTCTTGTTCCCGCTCTTCTGCATCGCGATCGCGCCGCTGATATCGGGAGCTTTCGAAAAAGGGCCGCCGGCGCTCGCGGCGGAAGCCGCCCCGCGCCAGCAGCTCGTCATCATCGACACCGATATCGGCGACGACATCGACGACGCCTTCGCCATTGGCCTTGCCCTCGCTAGCCCGGAGCTGAAGATTCTCGGCATCACCTCGGCCTGGGGCGACACCGCCTTGCGCGCGCGGTTGCTCGACCGGCTCCTGTGCGACACCGGGCGCAGCGATATTCCTGTTGCGGTTGGTGTCGAGAAGCACGGTCCGGGCGAGGCGATGTTCAGCCAGGCGCGCTGGGCCGCGCGGCAGGCGGAGAAGGCCCATCCGGCGGCGGTTGATTTTCTGCTCGAGCAGGTCCGCCAGCATCCCGGCGAAATTACTCTGATCGGCATCGCGCCGCTGACGAATTTGGCCGCGGCGATGGAGCGTGATCCGGCCACTTTCAAGAAGCTGAAGCGGATCGTGATCATGGGCGGTTCGATCCATCGCGGCTACGGTGACCCTTACGCGCCCAATCCGCATCCCGATGCGGAATACAATATCGCGAGAGACGTCGCGGCGGCGCGCGCGGTCTTCAACGCCGGCGTGCCGCTCACCGTGATGCCGCTCGATGCCACGCAGCTCAAACTGGACGAGATGAAGCGGCAGCAGCTCTTCACCGAGAGCACAAATCTCACGGACGATCTGGCGCTGTTGTACCTGCAATGGGCCGAGGGATTCCGTCAGCAGACGCCGATCCTGTATGACGACGTCGCCGTGGCCTACGCGATCGATCCCGCGATGTGCCCAGCATCGCCTATGCGGATCGAGATAGACGACAAGGGCTTTACGCGCGCCGTTTCCGGTGCGGCGAACAGCTCCGTCTGCCTGAACTCCGACTCCGACCGGTTCTTCAACTTCTATATGCCGCGCCTGATGCAGCAGAAATTGGCCGGCTCGTGTGCGAAGTTGCCTTGAGCCGGAACCGGTCTCTCCTTGGGACGGCGCATGTGGCGCTGCAGGGATTTCGGCACTGCAATGAAAGGGCAGGGAGATTGATCTACTTAAATTCGTCGCGCGCCGGAACGGCGGATGCGGGCGGACGTTCGCAGAGCATGGAGACGCCATTGAGGTTGACACCATGAAGATGATTGCAAGCGCAATAGTGATCGTGCTGACGACCTCGGCCCTGCCAGCGTTGGCGCAATCGAGCAACAGCCCGAATGCAAGCCCGAATGTTACAGTTCCCAGCGGCCAGAATTCGGGTGCGGGAATACAGGGTCATCCGGGGAGCAAGAGCGGGCCAGCCGCGCGCTCGGGTACAGTCGGCTCCGCGACAGGGAATGAGGACAATTCCACGGTTCGGCAGCAGGACCCCGCGAAAATCCAGGGCATGCCTGGAAACAAGAGCGGCCCGCCCGCGAAGCGGGAGTAAGGGCCGCGCCCAGCCTCAACAGCGACGTAGGGCGGATTGAGCGTAATCCGTCGCTGTTGCTGCGCTCCAGGTGGAGCGCGGCTTTGTGTGCGGGCCCCGATCCAGACGGGGCCCGCCGGTCAGTTCGTATCTCTCACACGAGGCTTACTGCGCCGACTGCAGCGGCTTCCATCCCCATTGAGGTTGCGATGGGGCTTGCGGCATGGTTTCGGCCGAGGGCTGAGCGATCGTGTTTGTGTAGGAAGGTTGGCCCGGCATTCCCGGGCGGGGGGCTTGAGCCATGGCGCCAGCATGCATGGCCCGCGCAAGATGCAACGCGCATCCGCTCATCCTGCCCGTGAGCATCGCGTCCTGCGCCGCGGCGACCTCCCTTTCCGCGATGGACTTGCTGGGACTGTCAGCCATGGTCTCGACGGCGCCTTCCGCTCTGGCCAGGTTCTCGCCAGTGCATCCGACGCCGACCTTGGCGGCATGGACAGGCACGAAAGCATAGACGGTTGCAGCGACGGCGGCTGCTGCGAGCAAGTTTTTGACCACCTTACGTCTCCCTTTTCTTTTGCTTTTGCTGTCCGGCTTCATTGCCGGATCAGGGGAGAACATCGGCCAGCATCAATTCTTCCGACCGGGCTGCGATAGCCAGAATGACGTTTGCGCGACTCAAACGTGATCGGCAATGGTTGCAGAGCCTCATGCGCAACCGTCATTGCGGCTTGCAACAGGGCCGCGCGACCGCACCATCGAGGTGAGTTGAACCCAGGTCGCGCGAACGCGCGCCCGATGACAGATTCCGCAATCCATTCGTCGTCGTGATGGGTTCACTTTGCTCAAGCCATCCGAAGGACTGACCATTTGGATGCTGCGGCGGGCGCTCTCGCTTGATTTTTTGCTTCGCTCGCCCGCCGACAGATGCGACAGACGAGGCTTACGCCGCCTTGTTTTGCTGCTTCATAAATTCCTCCGCACGCTTCTTCAACTCGGTTGGCGGCACATCTTCGATATGGGTGCCGATGTGCCAGCGGTTGCCGGCCGGGTCCCTGACGCTGCCGCTGCGGTCTCCATAGAATTGATCCGCCGGCTCCATCAGCGAGCTGGCGCCTGCCTTGAGGGCCTTCTGATAGACCGCATCGACATTGGGTACGTACACATGCAACGCGTCAGTGGTGGCCTGCGCGCGTTCGGACACATCGGCGATCATCACGATGGAATCGCCGATCTTGAATTCCGCGTGCATGATCTTGCCGTCCGGCCGCATCATCGGCTCGAACAGAGGCTGGGCTCCGAAGGCTTCCTTCATGAAACGGATGATCTTCTCTGCGCCATCGACGACAAGATACGGCGTGATGGTGTGGTAGCCCTCGGGAACCGGTTTTGCTTTTGTTGCCATGGCTGTCTCCTCTGGTTTACTGGACATGGTTCACGTCAGGATGAACTCAGCCCCTGCGTCTCGTTTTTTTCCAAATCCTTCTCCTGTTCTTTGCAGAAAGTGTGACCGCCGTGTAACAAGCGTGATGGTCCGGCCACATGATGGATCGAGCCAATGCACGGGTTCCATCTCATCCGCGTAGGACAAAACAACCACGGGAGGAAACCTATGCCCGCCGCCTTCTTTGTCGTCCGCGCCACCGTGTCCGATGCTTCGAAGCGCGCCGCCTTCGACAAATGGTACGAGACCGAGCATCTGCCAGACGCCATCAAATCGTTCGGCGTGACGAAGGCGTGGCGCTTCTGGAGCCTGTCCGATCCTTCCCTGCACCAGGCGATCTATCAGTTCGATGATGAAACCTCGCTCGAGCGCATGCTGAAAGGCGAGGAGCTGAAGCGGCTGGTGAAGGATTTTGATCGCGACTGGCCCGGCATTCCGCGGACGCGAGAGACCTTTGTTCTGGCGCAGGAGGTGAGGGCGTAGGCGTCGCGCCGTGACCGTCGCAAAAAAACGACGTCCTGGGATTATGGTCCCGGCTTCGCGCGAGGCCTGTCATCGGGCCACCCGTTGGCTTGGCCGGGACGACGAGGTGATTTGCCCGCCGGGCCATCGGTTTCGAATCCACCGGACACGATGTTGCTCTCTCGGCCAAAAAGTCCGGGGCGTGTATCGTCAACAGAACAATGTACGATCTTCATCGTGCGGAGGCGCGGACGCTTCAAGGCAAGGCGATTGGGCAATGGCGATTCGCAAATGAGGCCGCGCCGGGTATTCGGCGCGGCCTTTGACTTGGCCAGATTTGACTTGGCAAGATTTGACTTGGCCAGATTTGACCTGGCAAGAATCGTCAGATCGGACGGCAGCGTCCGAAACGCCAAACAAAACCGCGAGGACAAAAGCGGTGGGGCGGTACGACCACGCGCGGTCCATACACGCGCGGCGGCGGCCCATAGTTGGGGCGGCAGGCGCCATACGGACCGCGGTGGAAGCCGGGTCCGCAGCCGCCGGCGGCATTGGCTGCGCCGCTGAAGCCCGCGACCGTGCCAGCGACGAGAGCGATAGCGACAAGATACTTCATGGATGTCTTCCTTTTTCTTGGAGCCGCATCAGAGCGTGACCCGGAAAAGCGGATACCGCTATCGAGGCGAGTGCGGCCCTTCTCATGTTGCGCGAGTCGACATGCAAAATCGTTGCGACATGTCGACACGCGCCACTGAGACTAAAGGACGCCAGCTATATGCCCGATGAACGCAGCCAGCAAAAACGGCATGGCGCATTGCGCCACATGCGCTTCCGAATCACTGCTTGAGGAATCCAAGCACCAGCTCGTCGTATTTCTGCGGCGCTTCGAGGAACACCAGGTGACCGGTGTTCGGGATCACCTCGGCGCGTGCATTGGGCATTTTGGCGGCGAGCGCCTGCGCCAGCTCGGCGTTATGGCCCATCTTCGGCCGCAGTGCTTCGGGAGCGTTCGGCCGGCCCGGTGCGTTGTGGTCGTCGGCACCCATGATGAACAGCGTCGGCTGGGTAATGAGCGGGATCTCGTGCGCCACCGGCTCGCGATAGATCATCTGTCCCGAGCTGACAAAGGCGCGCAGCCAGCGCGGATATTCGGCGCTGCCTTTGATGTTGAAGCGCGCATCGATGAACGGCGTGATCTGGTCCGGCGGCAGCTTGATGGCATAGTTAGTCTGAAGCTGCTTGCGGTAGCCCTCCGCGGTCAGCTTGTCCTCGTTCTCCAGGATCTTCTCGGTTGGCACCGGCGGCACATAGAGCCGGTAGTCCTCGAGACCAATCGGCGCGGTGAGCACGAGGTGCGCGACGCGATCGGGATAGGCGCGCGCAATCCGCACCGCCAGCATGCCGCCCATGGAATGGGCCACGATATCGGCCTTTTGGATTTGGAGATGATCGAGCAGCGCGATGGTGTTGCGCGCCAGCGTATCGAAATGCAATTCGCCCATCGGCTTGGAGGATTTGCCAAAGCCGATCTGGTCCGGCACCACCACGCGATAGCCGGCCTCGCTCAGCACCTTGATGACCGGCGCCCAATAGCTTGCCGGGAAGTTGCGCCCGTGCAGCAACACCACCGTACGGCCGTTCGGCTGATTGGGCGCCACATCCATGTAGGCCATGCGGAGTTGCTCCCCGTCATTGACCAGCGGCAGCAGGTTGACGGGATAAGGATAGGGATAACCCTCGAGCGCGATGCCATAGGGCTCGCGCGGCGCATCGGCCGCGTTGGCGGGCATGAAGGGTGAGAGCAGGGCGGCCACGACCAATGTCGCGGCAGGTAGGCGGTGCATTCGAAGAACTCCATCGTCATGCCTGGCTTCGCCGGGCATCCACGTCTCCACGGTGCGGCAGGCAATAAACACGCAGACGGCCGGGTCAAGCCCGGCGGTGAGGACAATGATTAGTCACACGCGAATGTTATTCTGTTATTCGCCGTTGCCAAACAGCGCGGCAAAACGCTTCTCGCCGGTTCGCGAAAAATTAACCACGCGGCTGCCGGGCGCGGGATCGCGGGCGGCCCATTTCAATTCGGTGAAGCGCGCCATCAGCGCAGCGCCCAGCATGCCTGCAAGATGATGACGCCGCTCGCTCCAGTCGAGACAGGCTTTGCACACCGGGCGGCGCGGGTGGGCCAGCATGTGGGGCGATATCTGCAGATTCTTTTCCAGGAAACGCTCGCCCTCGGGGGTCAGCTCGATATCCTGCTTCTTCTGCCGCACCAGTCTTTGTGCCTTCATGCTCTCGAGCATCCGCACACCGAGATCGCCGGCCAAATGATCGTAGCAGATGCGCGCGCGCCGCAGCGCCGGGTCCTTCGGTCCCGTGCGCACACGCATATGGCCGGCGCGCGCGGCAAGCCCGGCAAGACCTTCGAGGACGCCCGCAACATCGGGATCGGAGAGGCGGTAGTAGCGATGGCGGCCCTGCTTTTCCGGCTCGACCAGGCCACCGGCCTCGAGCTTCGCAAGATGGGAGCTTGCGGTCTGCGGCGTGATGCCGGCCTCCTGCGCGAGCTCGCTTGCGGTGAGCGCGCGGCCGCTCAGAAGCGCGGTCAGCATGTTGGCGCGGGCGGGATCGCCCACCAACGATGCAACCATGGCGATGTCGGGTCCGGCTTTCATGCTTCGATGATAACCGAAGCATTGATGAGGTGCAAGCGGCTATCGTCAGGAACGAAAATTGGCCGCCGTCATTGCGAGCCAACGGGTCGCGCGAACGTGCGCCCGATGACAGGCTCCGCGAGGCAATCCAGGGTCACGGGAGAGGTACTGAATTGCTTCGTCGCTACCCTTCTCGCAATGACGCAAAACATCGGAGGTTCCCATGACCGTCACCGTTTTCATCCGCTACCAGATCGATCCGTTCAAGCGCGCGCAGTTCGAGCAATATGCCAAGCGCTGGCTCGCCATCATTCCCAAATGCGGCGGCGAATTGATCGGCTATTTCATGCCGCACGAGGGCACCAACAACATCGCTTACGGCCTGATCTCGTTCGAGAGTCTCGCCGCCTATGAAGCCTATCGCGCAAGGCTGCGCGGCGATGCCGATGGTGTTGCAAACTTCAATTTCGCCGAGGAGCACAAGTTCATTCTGGCGGAAGAGCGAACGTTCCTGCGCAAGGTTGTCGCTTAAGCCGCGCAACGCTATGTTGCGCTCTCGCAAAAGCAAAACGGGAGAGAGCCATGCCGCTGACAACTGCTGACAAGCGCGCCGCGTTCCGCAAGATGCACGAGAGCGGCTGTTTCGTGCTGCCGAATCCTTTCGACGTCGGCTCGGCGAAGGCGCTGCAGCACCTCGGTTTCAAGGCGATCGCTTCCACCAGCGCCGGTTTCGCCTGGTCGATCGGCAAGGCCGATAACCATGTCACCGTCGATGATGTTTGCGCGCATCTCACCGCGCTTTGCGCGGCGGTGGATATTCCCGTCAACGCCGATTTCGAGGGCGGATTTGCGCGGGAGCCGGATGAAGTTGCCGCCAATGTCGCGCGCGGGGTGAGGACGGGCGTCGCCGGACTATCGATCGAAGACTCCACCGGCGACAAGGCCAATCCGCTGTACGATCGCGCGCTGGCGATCGAGCGTATCAAGGCGGCGCGTACGGCAATCGACGCCGACAACACCGGCGTGATGCTGGTCGGCCGTTGCGAGGCGTTTCTGTGGGGGCAAAGCGATCTCAAGCTGGTGATCGATCGGCTCACTGCCTATGCCGATGCGGGCGCAGATTGCCTTTATGCGCCGGGCATCAAGACGAGAGAGGACATTGCAGCTGTCGTGAAGGCGGTGCAACCGAAGCCGGTCAATCTTCTGATCGGGGCATCGGGCCTGTCGCTCAATGAAGCGGCCGAGCTTGGCGTGCGCCGCATCAGCGTCGGCGGCTCCTTGGCGCGCATGGCCTGGGCAGGATTCATGCGGGCGGCGCGCGAGATGGCCGAGAAGGGCACGTTTGCAGAATTGGCCGGCGGCTATCCGGGCGGCGAACTGAACAAGATGTTCGAATAGTCCGGACGAACGAACGCGGCGGACAATGGCCAATGTCCGCCGCGAGCTGAAGGGGTGAACGCACTAGCGGTTGTCGTTGTTTTGACCGGCCGTCGGATTGGCCGAGCGGTCGAGCTCCGAGCCCGTCGACGAAGACTGCGGAGCGGTCGGGCGGTTGGTTGCCGAACCAGTAGTCATGCCGGGTTGGTTATTGGGGTTCGCCGGCTGGGTCTGCGCGGTCTGAGCCGGTGGCGCGGTCGAGGCTTCGTGGATGCTTGTGTTGTTGAGGCCATAGAAAATGGCGCCGAGCACCAGCGCGATGGCAATTGCGTACAGCATAACCTTGCCACTGCTGGCGGGCCCCTCCGATAGCTGGGGATCGACCTGCGCCTCTCTGTCTAACCGGGGGTCGACGGGATCGTCGCTGAACGCGGAGCGGTAGGGATCATAAGGATCATTCGGAATGCGTGCCATGATGGGCTCCTCCGTTGCGCAAGGACAATCGTCGGATGGAGGTCACCGTTCCCGGAGCCAGGCAGTTCCTTCGGCCCCGTTCAGGTTGGAACCTGCAGTTCACGGTCCCAACCGGAGCTGTTTTCCGGGGAACACCATGCGGAACTGGCCACCAAGCGATGGCAGATGGATGCTTCGCTGGTGATCGTGATTGTCGCGGGCATCCAAATGGCGCAGAGGAGCGGTAAGCGCCTAGCGAGTATTGCGTGCCTTGGCGACCTGGTCTGCCGTCACCAGCGAGGCCGCATTGCCCCAGGAATTTCGGATGTAATTCGTGACGTCGGCGATCTGCTGATCGGACAATTGCTTCGCATAGCCCGGCATCGAACCCGTATTGGGTGCGCGCGGCGTGGTGACGGTCTGCGCGCCATCGAGGATGACGCGCAACGTACTCGATGGGTCGGCCGATTGCAGCAGCGCATTGCCGGGCAGCGGCGGATAGATGCGCGGCGCGCCCGAGCCGTCGGCCTCGTGGCAGGCGATGCAGGCATGGGCATAGATCGCCGCCCCCTCCCTCATGCTGGCATCAGGCGGCTGCACGGTGGCGGCCTCGGGTGGGCCCGGCGGCAGGCTCTTCAGATAGACCGCGATTGCGTGGACATCGGCATCGCTCATCTTCGAGGTGGAATTGACGATGATATCGGCCATCGGCCCATCGGCGTGACTCCTGCCGTTCCGCCCGCTCGCCAGATATTCGGCAATGTCATCGACGCTCCAGGATTTCAGGCCGCTCCGCTGGGCGCTATCGAGCCGCGGCGCGAACCAGCCGTCGACCGTCCCGCCGCTGAAGGCGCGCCCGCGTCTGTCGGCGCCAAAGAAGTTCTTCGGCGTATGGCAGACGCCGCAATGCCCGAGGCCTTCGACGAGATAACGACCGCGATTCCAGTCCGTACCCTTCTGCTGGTCCGGCTCCAGGATGCCGGGCCGGAAAAACAGGTAGTTCCACAGCCGCATGGTCACGCGGAAATTGAACGGGAAGCGGAGCTGTGGCGGCGGTGCCTTGTTGGCGAACGGCGTCAGCGTGGCGAGGTAAGCGCGGACCGCAAGGATGTCGGGTCGGGTGAGTTTGGAAAAATTGGGATAGGGGAAGACCGGATAGTAGCGCGAACCGTCAGGCGCGATCCCGAACCGCAACGCATTGTAGAATTCCTGGTCGCTCCACGCCCCGATACCGGTCTCTCGATCCGGCGTGAGGTTGGGGGAATAGATGGCGCCGAACGGGGTGTCGATCCGGACGCCGCCGGCGAACGGTTTTGCCGGATCTGCGGTATGGCAGCCCGTGCAGTCGCCGGCATCCACCAGCGCTTTCCCGTGTGCGATCATCTCGTCGGTGGGATCGGCGGCTTGCCCGCCGCTCGCGAATGCACTGCACAAAAACACACAAGCAAGAATCGCCCGCATCGATCTAGCTCTTCCCTGCACCCGTTCGCTCACGCCGCATTATACGGATTATATGGGCGTTATGTCGTTTCGCGGGCATGCTTGGCAGCGACACAAGACGAAAAACAGAGCCGCTGCCAAGCCACGAAATTGCGATTTGGGTGTGCCGGTCTCGGCGCCCCAGATTTGTGGTGCGCGGGGGCAAAAAACCGCCTTACATTGGCAATCGCAAGCGGCGACATTAGCTAATCGATGGCTGACAAAGAGCCGAGACGGCCAAAGGCTTTAGCGAGGGTGGAATGGGAATCAACCAAGGTGCGATCAGCCTCGATCAGAAATATACTCAGGGCACCGGCCACGTCTTCCTAACCGGCATACAAGCGCTGGTCCGCTTGCCCATGGCGCAAATCCGCCGGGATCGCGCCATGGGCCTCAATACCGCAGGTTTCATTTCCGGCTATCGCGGTTCGCCCCTTGGCGGCTACGACCAGCAACTCTTCGCCGCCCGCAAGCACCTTGAGCAGTACAACATTAGATTTCAGCCCGGCGTGAACGAGGATCTCGCCGCCACCGCGATCTGGGGTTCGCAACAGCTCAACTTGTCCCCCGGCGCCAAATATGATGGCGTGGTCGGAATCTGGTACGGTAAGGGCCCCGGCGTCGACCGTTCCGGCGATGTCTTTCGGCACGGCAACGCCGCAGGCTCGGCCAAGAACGGTGGCGTGCTCTGCCTCGCCGGCGACGATCACGGGGCGAAATCTTCGACCGTCCCGCATCAGTCGGACCACGCGTTCATTTCGGCGCTGATGCCTTATCTTTATCCCTCCAGCATCCACGAGATGATTGAGATGGGTCTGCTCGGCATCGCAATGTCGCGCTATTCCGGTTGCTGGGTCGGCATGAAGGTGATCACGGAAGTGGTGGAGACCACCGCCGAGATCGATCTCACGGATGAGATGAAGCCGTTCGTCATCCCGACCGATTTCGAGCTGCCGCCCGGTGGGCTGAACCTGCGCTGGCCCGATGATCGCTATCAGCAGGATCTGCGTCTGCAGGACTACAAGGGTTTTGCCGCGATTGCCTTTGCGCGCGCCAACAAGGTCAACCGCATCACCATGGACAGCCCGAATGCGCGCTACGGCATCATGGCATCCGGCAAGAGCTACGAAGATGTCCGCCAGGCGCTGCGCGAGCTCGGTATCACCGAAGAAGTCGCCGCCAAGATCGGACTTCGACTTTACAAGATCGGCATGCCCTGGCCGCTCGAGCCGGAAGGGGTGCGGAATTTCGCCGTGGGCCTGGAAGAGATCTTCATCGTCGAGGAACGGCGGGAGATCGTCGAGAACCAGGTCAAGCAGGAGCTGTTCAACTGGCGCGACGACGTGCGCCCGCGGATCGTCGGCAAAATGGACGAGCACGACAAGCGTTTCTTGACGTTTGCCGCCGAGCTTTCCGTCGCTTCGCTGGCAAGCTCGCTGACCGAACGCCTGTTGCGGCTCAATCTCAATCCCGAAATCGCGGAGATGCTGCGCGCCAAGGCGGATTGGTTCAACGGCCGCGAGGCCACGCAGGTGCAGAAGGTCGCCCCGATCAGCCGCACGCCCTATTTCTGCTCGGGCTGCCCGCACAACACCTCCACCAAGGTGCCGGAAGGCAGCCGCGCCATGGCCGGGATCGGTTGCCACTTCATGGCACTCTGGATGGACCGCAACACGGAGACATTCACCCATATGGGCGGTGAAGGCGTGCCGTGGGTCGGCATTGCACCGTTCACGGGCGAAAAGCACATCTTCGCCAATCTCGGCGACGGCACCTATTTCCATTCCGGTATTCTCGCCATCCGCCAGGCGATCGCGTCGAAAGCCAATATCACTTACAAGATCCTCTACAACGATGCCGTCGCCATGACAGGCGGTCAGCGGCACGACGGTGATCTGTCGCCGCAGCAGATTACCTTCCAGCTTCATGCCGAAGGCATCCGCGAAATCTATCTGGTCTCGGAAAATCCGCATCTCTATCCGCCGTCAGACATTGCGCCGGGCGTCAAGGTTGCGCATCGCGATGAGCTCGACGCTGTGATGAAGACCTGCCGCGAGACGAAGGGCACATCCGCCATCGTCTTTGTGCAGACATGCGCCGCCGAAAAACGCCGCCGCCGCAAACGCGGTCTGATGGAGGATCCCGCTCGCCGCGTCATCATCAATCCGGCGGTGTGCGAAGGATGCGGCGACTGCTCGGTGCAGTCGAACTGTATCTCGGTCGAGCCGCTTGAGACAGAGCTCGGACGCAAGCGCGCCATCAATCAATCGGCGTGCAACAAAGACTACTCCTGCCTCAAGGGCTTTTGCCCGTCCTTTGTAACCGTCGACGGCGCCAAGCTGCGGAGCCGCGCGCCGGCCGAACTCGGCGATATCGGCGAGCTGCCGGAGCCGGCATCCTTTCCGTCGCTGGAGCAGCCCTACAACATTGGCGTTGCCGGCGTCGGCGGCACTGGTGTGCTGACCATCGGCGCGCTGCTGGGGATGGCCGCCCATATCGAGGGCAAGGCCAGCATGATCCTCGACATGTCCGGCCTTGCGCAAAAGGGCGGGGCCGTGCTGAGCCATGTTCGACTTTCCGAGCATACGGCCGATGTGACCTGCTCGCGTATCGTCACCGGCACGGCCGATCTCGTACTCGCGGCCGACGAGGTGGTGGCGGCGTCCAAAGATACGATTACGCTCTGCGAAGCCAATCGCACCACCGGCATCATCAACAGCCACGTTATTCCCACCGCCGATTTCATCCTCAACCGCGACTTCAATTTCCAGACTCGCAAGATCAATTCGGTCCTGGAAAGCGCGCTGCGCAAAGGGTCTGTCTTCTTCGATTTCACAAGACCTGCTGAGCTCCTGCTTGGCGATGCCATCGCCACCAACATTATGATGTTGGGCTACGCCTATCAGAAAGGCTTGCTGCCGCTTTCGGCGGAAGCCATCGAGAAGGCGATCGAGGTCAATGGCGTTTCCATCAAGATGAACACCGAAGCCTTCCGGCTCGGGCGGCTCGCCGTGGTCGATCCGGCCCGGCTGGACGCCATGATCAGGGGCCAGGAGACGCCGGCCGCCCCGGCGAAGACGCTGGATTCGATGTCGCTCGAGGAGGTGATCGCCCATCGCAGCGCGCTCTTGACCGATTACCAGAACAAGCGCCTGGCCGCGCGCTATCGCAAGCTGGTGGACAAAGTGCGCGACACCGCCACTGCCGGAGGTTACGGTGAGGCGCTGCCGCGTGCAGTTGCCATCAACTACGCCAAGCTGCTCGCGTACAAGGACGAATACGAAGTGGCGCGGCTTTATACCGATGGCCGATTCGAGCAGCAGCTCCGGGATCAGTTCGAAGGCGAATTCAAGTTCAACTTCAATCTCGCGCCGCCAATTCTCGCGAGCGGTGTGGATGCGCTCGGGCGCCCGAAGAAACGCGCGTTCGGTGAATGGATGATGCCGGTGTTCCGCTTCCTCGCGAAGATGAAGTTCTTGCGCGGCACGCCGCTCGACATTTTCGGGTACAGTGCCGATCGCAAGCTCGAGCGTGAGCTGATCACGTCTTACGAAAAGGATGTCGCCAGCGCGCTGGAGCTGCTGTCGCCGGCAACGATCGACACCGCCGTCGAACTGCTGTCGCTCCCCGATCGCATTCGCGGCTTCGGCCCGGTGAAGGAGAAGGCTGTCAAGGAAGCGAAAGCCCGGCACGCGCAGCTCGCCGCCGATCTCGCCAATCCGCCACCGGCGCCGCGGCAGCTCGCGGCGGAGTGAGTTGTCGCTCCATCTCGCGCGGCGGAATATTTCGCCGCTTGCCAAGGTCGCAGCAACAGGCCAAGAAATCCGCTGGAAGAAGAAACGCCAGCGGAGAACGACTTGACCATCAAAGGCAAGGCCTACATTGCCGGGATCTATGAGCATCCGACCCGGCACGCACCGGACAAATCCACCGCACAACTTCATGCCGAGGTTGCCAAGGGCGCGATCGAAGACGCAGGGCTCTCGAAGGAAGACATCGACGGTTATTTCTGCGCCGGCGACGCGCCTGGCGGCGCCTGGCCGATGGTCGATTATCTCGGCCTGAAAGTGCGCCATGTCGATTCCACCGAGACCGGCGGCTGCTCCTACATCATTCATCTTGGCCATGCCGCGGAGGCGATCGCCGCCGGCAAATGTTCGATCGCGTTGATTACGCTCGCGGGCAAGCCGCGCACCGGCCCGATGCCGCCGCGCGCCACCGGCGCCGAGGCCGATTTCGAGGCGGCCTATGGCGCAACCACCCACAATGCCTACGGCATGTGTGCTATGCGTCACATGCACGACTATGGCACCACCAGCGAGCAGCTCGCCTGGATCAAGGTCGCCGCTTCGCACCACGCGCAATACAATCCGCATGCGTTTCTGAAAGACGTCGTCACGGTCGAGGACGTGCTCAACTCGCCGATGATCTCGGATCCGCTGCATCGCATGGATTGCTGCGTCGTTACCGATGGCGGCGGCGCCTTGATTGTGACCACGCCGGAGATCGCCAAGAGCCTGAAGAAGCCGCTGGTGCGCCTGATCGGCCACGGTGAGGCGATGAAGGGACCGCGTGGTGGCAAGGATCTCGATCTCACTTATTCCGCCGGCGTCTGGTCCGGTCCGCGCGCGTTCGAAGAGGCAGGTGTCACGCCGAAAGACATCAAATACGCATCGATCTATGACAGCTTCACCATCACGGTTTTGATGCAGCTCGAGGACCTCGGGTTCTGCAGGAAGGGCGAGGGCGGCAAGTTCGTCGCGGACGGCAACCTGATCTCCGGCGTCGGCAAGCTGCCGTTCAACACTGACGGCGGCGGCCTGTGCAGCAACCACCCCGTCAATCGCGGCGGCATGACCAAGATCATCGAGGCGGTGCGGCAGTTGCGCGGCGAAGCGCATCCCAAGGTGCAGGTGAAAAATTGCGACCTCGCGATCGCCCATGGCACGGGTGGATTGCTCGGTGTTCGCCATGCGGCCTCGACTGCAATTCTGGAGCGCGTCTAAATGACCGAAGCGAGAAAATATCTGGCGCCCGTCACCAATCCTGAGACGAAGCCGTTCTGGGAGGCGGCGGCCCAAGGCAAATTCCTGATCAAGCGCTGCACCGCCTGTGGCGAAGCGCACTACTTCCCGCGCTCGATCTGCCCGTTCTGCTTTTCGGACAAAACTGTGTGGGAGGAAAGTGCGGGCGAGGGTACGATCTACACCTTCAGCCTGATGCGCAAATCGCCGACAGGCCCTTACGCCATCGGCTATGTCACTCTGAAGGAAGGGCCGTCGCTGCAGACCAATTTCGTCGACTGCGACATCGAGAAATTGAAAATCGGGCAGAAGGTAAAGGTGGTGTTCAAGCCGACCGAGGGCGCACCGCTGCCGTTTTTCACGCCGGTGTAGCCGGAACCTCGTCCTGAGGAGCGCGCCTAAGCGCGCGTCTCGAAGGATGAGGACACGCTGGTAGGATACGGGCTTCCTCATGGTTCGAGACGGCGCGAAGCGCCTTCTCATCATGAGGAAGAGAGGGAGCGGAGGAAAACAGCAAAAATGCCGATCAAATACGAAGAGCTGATGGCCCTGAAAAATCTCGGCCAGAAATACAGCTACACCGATCGCGAGGTGATGCTCTACGCCTACGGCATCGGAATGGGCGCCGATCCGCTGGATGAGAAGGAACTCGCCTTCGTCAACGAGGCGGCCGCCACGCCGCGCCCGCTGAAAGTGGTGCCGACCTTTGCCTCCGTTGCGGCCTGGGGCGCTGGGCCCGGCGAGATGAATCTCAATCGCGTCATGGTGGTCGACGGCGAGCGCGACATCACCTTCCATAAGCCGCTTCAGACTGCGGCGCACATCACCGCTGATTCTTCGGTGCTCGCCGTCTATGACAAAGGCAAGGACAAAGGCGCGGTGATCCGGCACCAGACCGTGTTGAGGAACGCTGATGGTGAACCGCTGGCAACGCTGGTCGCCTCCCGTTTCGCCCGCGGCGACGGCGGCTTTGGCGGACCGTCGGAAGGCCAGCCCGAGCCGCACGAGGTGCCGGACCGCAGGCCCGACAGGACCATCGACATCTCGACCCGGCCGGACCAGGCGCTGATCTATCGTCTCTGCGGCGACCGCAACCCGCTGCACTCCGACCCGGAATTCGCCAGGCGCGCGGGTTTTCCAAAGCCGATCCTGCACGGCATGTGCACTTATGGCATCACCTGCCGCGGTATTCTTCAGACCTATGCTGACTACGATCCTAGCGCTTTCAAGCGCCACGCGGCGCGCTTTTCGTCGCCGGTCTATCCCGGCGAAACCGTGACGCTGGAGATGTGGAAGGATGGAAACGTGATCTCGTTCGAGGCCAAGGTGAAGGCGCGCGGCGTCACGGTCATCAAGAACGGCATGACGGTGCTCGGTTAACGTCGTCATTCCGGGGTGCGCGATAGCGCGAACCCGGAATCTCGAGGTTCCGGGTCTCGTCCTTCGGACCATCCCGGAATGACACCCACAAAATCGGGAGGACAGCATGGGATTGCTCGACGGTAAGGTGGCGCTGATCACCGGTGCGGGCGGCGGGTTAGGCGAGGCGTATGCAAAGCTGTTTGCGCGCGAAGGCGCGGCGGTTGTGGTCAACGATCTCGGCGGTCCCCGCGATGGTTCCGGCGCCGACAAGTCGATGGCTGAGAAGGTGGTGGAGGCGATCAGGGCCGAGGGCGGCCGCGCTGTCGCCAATGGCGCGGACATCTCGACCATGCAAGGCGGCCAGTCGATCTTCGACGACGCGATTAGGCATTTCGGCCGTGCGGACATCCTCGTCAACAATGCCGGCATCTTGCGCGACCAGACCTTTGCGAAGTCCAACGAGGAGGACTGGGACAAGGTCATCAAGGTGCACCTGAAGGGCACCTTCTGCGCCACGCTCCCGGTATTCCGCTGGATGCGCGAGAATGGCGGTGGCGTCATCGTCAATACGTCCTCCACGTCCGGCCTCATCGGCAATTTCGGCCAAAGCAATTACGGCGCCGCCAAGGGCGGCATCTGGGGCTTTTCCAACGTGCTCGCCATCGAGGGACGCAAATACAACATCCGGGTCTGGACGCTCGCGCCGGGCGCGCTGACCCGCATGACGGCAGACCTGCCCCGATATAAAGAGAACCCTGGCGCCGCTTTGGGACCGGACGGGATCGCGCCGGCCGTGCTATACATGGTGAGCGAATTGTCGGGCGGCCAAACCGGCAAGGTGCTCGGCGTTTCCGGCCCGCGCGGCGTGCGCGAAATGCGCATGATGGAGATGGAAGGCTGGAAACCGCCGCACACCGGCTGGAAGGCGCAGGACATTGTGGAGCACGCGCGCGAGATCTTCTTCTCAGACGAGGAGATCAAGAAGTCGGCGCGGAGGTTTTGATGGGTTGTCGTTCCGGGGCGATGCGAAGCATCGAACCCGGAACCTCGAGATTCCGGGTTCACGCTTCGCGTGCCCCGAAATGACGGAAGAGATTGGAGACGCACGTGACGAAGCTGACCCCCCAGGCCGCAGGTACCTTTGCGATCGCGCCGACGCCGTTTCACGACGACGGCCGCATTGACGAGCGGTCGATCGACCGGCTCACCGATTTTTACGCCGAGGTCGGCTGCGAAGGCGTGACGGTGCTCGGCATTCTCGGCGAAGCGCCAAAGCTCGACGCCGCCGAGGCGGAGCAGGTCGCGGTCCGCTTTGTCAAGCGCGCCAATTCCGGGCAAAAATCCATGCAGGTGATCGTCGGCGTGTCGGCGCCGGGCTTTGCCTCGATGCGCTCGCTGGCACGGGCTTCGATGGATGCCGGGGCGGCCGGCGTGATGATCGCGCCGCCGCCGAGCCTGCGTACCGACGACCAGATCATCAACTACTTCAAGCAGGCGCAGGAAGCGATCGGCGAGGACGTGCCCTGGGTGCTGCAGGATTATCCGCTGACGCTCAATGTCGTCTTTACGCCGGCGGTGATCCGCAAGATCGTCATGGATAATCCCTCCTGCGTGATGCTCAAGCACGAGGACTGGCCGGGGCTGGAAAAGATCTCGACGCTGCGCAATTTCCAGAAAGATGGCTCGCTGCGGCCGCTGTCGATCCTGTGCGGCAATGGTGGGTTGTTCCTGGATTTCGAGATGGAGCGCGGCGCGGACGGCGCGATGACGGGCTACGCTTTCCCCGAGCTCCTGATCGACGTGGTAAAGCTGTCGAAGGCAGGCCAGCGCGATGCCGCGCACGATCTGTTCGACGCGCACCTGCCACTGATCCGCTACGAGCAGCAGCCCGGCGCAGGACTCGCCGTGCGCAAATATGTGCTGCAGAAGCGCGGCATCATCGCGTCCAGCGCGCAGCGCAAGCCCGGCGCGAGCATCACGCCGACGGCAAAAGCCGAGGTCGATTATCTGCTGTCGCGCGTTGGCCGCCTCGATCGCCGCGCCAATCTGCAGCCGCAGTCGAGCGCCGCAGGATGATCCATGGCTGAGATCGTCGCCCCGCGTCCTGCGTCGACCACGCTGCTGTTGCGCGACAGCGCACGAGTTGGCGGCATCGAGGTGTTCATGATGGTCCGTCACCATCAGATCGAGTTCAGCTCGGGCGCGCTGGTGTTTCCCGGCGGCAGCATCGACCAGGGCGACAAGGAGATCGTCGAAAGGCCGGAGCTCTATGCCGGCGGAGCGGGGCTCGACCCGAGCGCGTCGAGCTTCCGCGTGGCGGCCATTCGAGAGACCTTTGAGGAGAGCGGGATTCTGCTGGCGCGGCCGAAAGGGTCGCAGGACCTGATCGATGCCGCCCGCGCGAAAGAGATCGAGGCGGAGTGCCGCGGTCCGTTGTGCGAGGGCAAGACCACGTTCCTGAACGTGCTGGCCGAGAACGAGCTCTGGCTGGCGCTGGACGAACTCGTGCCCTATGCGCATTGGATCACGCCGGAGGGCATGCCCAAGCGCTTCGACACCTGGTTCTTCCTCGCGGCAGCGCCGCCGGACCAACTCGGCGCGCATGATGGCAGGGAATCGACCGATTCGATTTGGCTGTCGCCCCGCGAGGCGTTGGAGGGCGCCGAAAGCGGCCGATTCAAGCTGCCGTTTCCGACCACGCGCAATCTGATCAAGCTGGGCAAACAGACGAGTGTCGGGGGTACGCTGGCGGATGCCCGCGACCAGCCGATTGTCACGGTAATGCCCGTGATGACCCGGCTCAACGGCGGCCGCCAGCTCCGCATTCCCCGCGAAGCCGGCTATGATGGCGAGGTCTTCGAGGTCGGCGCACTTGGTTAACGCCGCACCGGCGCAGGCCTGATTCGGCCGAATCGGCCCATTTGCCGCCGCAGGGGCGGTTCCTGCATGTTCGCCGGCGCAAAATACAGCGTATAATAGGGGCTTTAGTCCTAGGCCCAAATTATCATGCCACCTGCCTTCGCGGCGTTCTTGAAACGTGCCCGATCCTTTTCGCTGTCGATCGGGCAACTGACCTTTGGCAGCTTTTTGCTGCTGCTCGCCGTCATTGCCGCGATCTCCATGGCGAGCGTGATTGCGATCCGTCATATCGATACCACCTTCAGCGAGTTGCAGCGGCTGCAGGATGTCGGCGATCTCGCTGCCGAAATCGACCGCCAGATGAACGAACTGCGGCTCGCCGCGCGCGATTTCGTCACCGACCCTGGGGCGCAGTCGGACCGCGTGGCGCAAGCCGCTTCCGAACTGAGCATGCTCCTGAAGAAGACGCGGCTGCAGCTCGCGCCCGAGCAGCAGGCCATGATCGACGGCGTCAGTCAGCGCCTTGCGAACTATCGCGAGGGCATCGAGCGGGTCTCGACCCTGATCTCGCGTCGCGCCGAACTGGTTGCGGCTTTGCCGCCGGTGCGTGCCCGCTTCGAGCAAGCCGTCACCGATGCGCCTGATCGCGTCAGCCGCCGCGCCCTGTTCTTGGCCCAGAACGAGATCGCCAACGCCTTGCTCGCCAGGGACACCGCCCGCGCCGAGGAGGCGGCCAGACGAATGAAGGCGCTTGCGATCGACGATCCCGCGCTGCACGAGGCGGCCGATGCCTATGCGCAGGCGATCGCGGCGATCGCTGGAACGGAAAGTGAGATTTCCTCCTTGGACAAGGACGTGCTCGGTGCGGAGGGGCGCCTGATCGGGCGCGTGACCGAGCTGCTGCGCGAGCTCAGCGCGAAGCGGGGGCGGGTGCTGAGCCACGATTTTGCGCGTACGCTCGCCGAAGCGAAATGGCAGAGCATCATTCTCTCCACCATCGGCGTGCTGATCGGCACATTCGCGGCGTCCTTCGTGGTTCGCCGCACCGTGCGTCCCCTGGCCTCGATCGCGAGCTCGATCCGCGCGCTCGCCGCCGGCGAGAAGAGCGCCTCGATCCCGGCGACCGATATCAGGAACGAGATCGGCGACATCGCGCGCGCCGCCGAAGTGTTCCGGCGCACCCTGGTCGATGCCGATGCTGCGCGCGAGGCGGCGCTGCGTGCGCTCAGCGAGCAGCGCCTTGCCGAGGAAAGCTATCGCAAATTGTTCGAGGGCTCGGTCGAGGGCATTTACGTCACCACCCCCGGCGGGGCGCTGCTCAACGCCAATCCGTCGCTGGCGCGGATGATGGGCTATGACACGCCCGAACAGCTCATCAACGGCATCGGCGACGTCTCCAAAAATGTCTATGTCCATCCCGAGGCCCGCGAGGAATACAAGCGCCTGATGCAGCGGCACGGTATGGTGCG
Organism: Bradyrhizobium sp. ARR65; assembly: GCF_000472385.1. Lineage (GTDB taxonomy): Bacteria > Pseudomonadota > Alphaproteobacteria > Rhizobiales > Xanthobacteraceae > Bradyrhizobium. The sequence continues at coordinate 1,713 of NZ_AWZU01000014.1, read as the reverse complement.
CGACTTCGAATACCAGGTGCGTCAGCGCAACGGCGGCATTCTCTGGCTTTCCGACAGTGCGACCGCGGTGCGCGACGACAAGGGCGAGGTGGTGCGCTATGAGGGGACGGTGCGCGACATCACCGACCAGAAGCGCGCCGAGGATGCGATCGCCGAAGGCCGCCGCCTGTTGCAGCAGGTGATCGATACCGTGCCGGCGGTGATCAACGTCAAGGACCGCAACCTGCGCTACGTGCTCATGAACCGCTATATGGCCGGCATCTTCGATATCGAGCCTCATGAGGCCATCGGCCACACCACCACCGACCTGATGTCGCGCTATGGCGCGGCGAAGACCGACGAGAACGACCAGCGCGTCTTGAGGACCAAAAACGGGCTCGGCTTCTACGAAGAGGCGTATCTGGACTCGGCCGGCAACCTGCGGCATTGGCTGGTCAACAAGCTGCCGCTGCTCGATACCGAAGGCGAGATCGAGCACATCGTTACCGTCGCGCTCGATATCGGTGAGCGCAAGCGCGGCGAGCAGGAGATGCGGAAGGCGCGTGATGCCGCCGAAACCGCCCTGCGCAATCTGCGGGAGACGCAGGCTTCCCTGATCGAGGCGGAGAAGCTCGCCGCGCTCGGGCGGCTGGTCGCGGGTGTTGCGCATGAGGTCAACAACCCCGTCGGTATCAGCCTCACGGTGGCGTCCGCCCTGGAGCGCAAGGCAGCGAATTTCGCCGCGGAAGTGGCGCGCGGCGATCTGCGCCGCTCCAGCCTCAAGGACTTCCTCAACACCACGCAGGATGCGTCGTCGCAGCTCGTCGCCAATCTCAATCGTGCCGCCGAGCTCATCCAGTCGTTCAAACAGGTGGCCGCCGACCGCAACTATTCGGACCAGCGCAGCTTCGATCTCGCCGATCTCACCGAGCAGGTGGTGATGAGTCTGCGGCCGGGCCTGCGCAAGCAGAATCTGACGTTGAGTGTCGATTGCCAGCCCAATCTGATGATGAACAGCTATCCCGGTCCTTACGGGCAGGTGCTGACGAATCTGTTCCTCAACGCGGTGGCGCATGCCTTTCCCGATGGTCGCCCCGGCGTGATCGAGATCTCCGCGCGCGAATCGGGCAAGGACAATGTCGAGATCATTTTTTCCGACAACGGGGTGGGCATGAGTCTGGACGTACGCCGCCGTGCTTTCGATCCGTTCTTCACTACCCGCCGCGACCAGGGCGGCACCGGGCTTGGCCTGCATATCGTCTACAGCATCGTGACCAACCGGCTCGGCGGCCGGCTCGATCTCGATTCCGAGCCCGGCGGCGGGACCCGCATCCAGATGATCCTGCCGCGCGTCGCGCCGCTGGAGCAGGCGGCGGAATAGGAGTGGTTATGTTGGTCCTGGCGGAAGCCCCCGGGGCATGCCGCGGATCTGTCCATGGACTTCCTTCGGTAGGTATTCTTCGCAACAACCAAATCCTGTGATTATGGGTCGCGGAGTGGCGCTCGCTGTCGCGAGCTTGTCCGTGACGACGCGGGGATATTCCCGTTTCAATTTTCAAGCGCCAAAAAAGGGCGCACCCCGGCATCCTCGCGGCGCTTTTCGCGTCCGAGCTTTGCGTCACCATCGCCCTCTTCGGAAACAGAGGGCGCAGGGAAGGCCGGGTGGCCGCTGCACCCGGGGCCTCCGCGCAAAGAAATTGCGCGAAGCGCGCGTTGACCACAGGTACAGGCGGA
>NZ_AWZU01000013.1 GCF_000472385.1 Bradyrhizobium sp. ARR65 | reverse complement strand
GGATTGGCTCTGGGCAGAAAGGCCTGGCTGTTCGCGGGATCCGACCGCGGCGCGCACCGGGCCGCCGTCATGCTCACCCTCATCATGACTGCGCGCCTCAACGACGTCGACCCCAAGGTCTGGCTCGCCGACGTCTTCAGACGCATCGCAGAAATCGCGCAATCCCGCCTGCACGAACTACTCCCGTGGGAGTGGAAAGCAAAAGGCCCCGCTGCGGCTCAGGCCGCCTGAAACCCTCGGCATCATCATAGCCGGCAACGACTATCCGCACGCCCGGGAATCCCGCGGTATTGGTCGTATGCTTACCCCCAAACTAGCCGAAATTGCACACGTTTGTACCCTTTTTGACCTCTCGGTGCACACGTAGCGCATTGGGGAGTGCACGCGACCATAGCCAGCTTCACTCAGTTGCCGTCCGGGAACTGGTGTGTCCAGGTCCGCCGCAAGAACCGGTACTTTCGCCGCCGCAAGGACGGTGAGGAATGGGCGTTCGACATCGAGCGGAATATCGATCGCAGCGGATCACCGAGACCAAAGGCTGCTGCACAGGCTCGTACGTTTGGCGACATCATCGGTCTTCATATCGAAGATATGCACGAGGTTGGCGCGATCGCATGCGGAGCGAAAGGCGCAGGTGCATTTCGCGCCTGTAAATGCCTTTCGAGCTTTGCGCCAAAGCTGGATTTGGTGGGGAGCGGCACAGTTGCAGTAGCGCCGCGCCTTGCGATCGCCGCTCCGACAGCAGCGATCCCCGAGAGTCGACATTTTGTGGTCCCCGCCCCCTGCAGAGCATGCGCCGATCATGCTGGAGCTATCCTGCCACGTCAGATCGCCTTAGCTACGCCCGCCTCGAGCAAGGCTGCGACGGCGCTTTACATACTGTTCAACACGTTGCGAGCCTGGCTCAGGTCCACGCTGTTGTGGCCGCTCGTAAACCGGCGGTAAACAGGCGCGAGCAGCGCGCGCGCGTCGTCAGACCGTCCGGCATCCCGCCAGACCCTTGCCAGACTTGTCGCGGTTCGCAGTTCGAACAGCCCCGCACTCTGCCGTCGCGCCGTTGCCAATCCTTTCTGGAACAACGCTTCCACCTCGGCGTGCGGCGCGCCTTGGGCCAACTTTGTGCAGGCTTGTACGCGAAATCCTTCCGCGTCGCTGTAATGTTGACCGGTCGCCTCCGCCTCCGCCGCTGCCTGATCCAACAAAGCGATCGCCTGCTCGTTTCGATGATTCTGCATCAGAATTTCCGCTTCGCTGATGAGGAACAATGGTTTCCAGATCCTAGTCTGCATCCTTCCGAGAATATCCGCACCGCGCCGCATCCGCGCCAGACCGCTATCCAATGCGCCTGTTCTGGCCGAGGCCCAGCCGAGAAGCGCCTCCGCGAAACCTTCCCAATAGAAGACATGATGGCGATTCATGATCTCAACCAGCTCTTCAGCGAGTGACATAACGGTGGCAGGATCCTGATCGACCATTGCTTTCATCGCGCAATGATGAATTGCATAGCAGCTTGTCGGGTAGTGCCCCCTCTCGCGAGCCTCCTGCAAACTGCGCGCGCATACTTCCTCGGCCTCGTCCAGACGACCGAGCTGCTGCGCGGCGATTGAATACTGCCCAAGGGTCGTGGGACGCGGAATCGTGAGATAGTTGCCAAGCGTCATCGCCGTGCCTGCGCGCTCAAATTGGTCTATCACCTCGAGGAACCGCTCGCGCGCTGTGACGAGTTCACCGCTCGCCAAAGCGACCATTGCTTTGATCCGAATCCCCTGTGCAGTCGATGTCGCATCTCCCTCACTGCGCGCCAACTCGAGAAAACTTTCAACGTACTCATGGGTGCGCGGAAAGTCGCAGCGTACCAAAGCGCCGCCCGCCCGGCCCCATAGGAAGCGCAACAACTGTCTCGTTTCTCCAAGGTCCTGACCAAGTTCAAGCAACCGGGCGTAATTCCGGTCCACTTCTGTCCCTGAATAGCCATGCGTCGCGTATAACGGTTCGATCAGGGCAATCCGTAGCGCGAATTCGCGGCGGTGGACTGATGAATTATCCGAAAGCTGCGTCAGGAGCTTCAATGCTCGATCGAACTGGCTGACCGCTTCGATGTTGTTGGACCGCTGCGCAGAACGTAAAGCAGCCCGCTCCCACCAATCGATTGCTTCAATAACAAGGCCTGCTTCGCTGAAGTGATGGGCCAATAATTCCGGCTGCACCTCCGCGATCTGGGAGAACCTGCTCTGCAACGTCTCTGCAATACGCTGGTGGAGCTTCTGACGACGGCTGATCAGCAACGTCGAATAGGCCGCCTCCTGCACGAGAGCGTGCTTGAAGGTATAAGTCACATCCGGGGGACTGCCTCCGGCGCTGATCAGGTCTGCCGCCTCGAGCAGCGTCAACGCGGCTTCAAGCTCTTTGGGATTGGAAGGCACCACCGCAGCCAGCAACTCAAACGAGAACTCACGCCCGATGGCCGCACCAATCTGGGCAACCGCTTTGCTCTCCGTCAGACGGTCAAGACGGGCAAGCAATGAATCCCGAAGTGTTACCGGTATGCTCAGCTCGCCCGGTCCCAGCTTATAGAAGTCGGCATTCGCGTCATACGTACTGGACTCGATGACGACCTTGGTCAATTCTTCAATGAACAAGGGCATTCCATCTGTCTTGGCGACGATCTGATCAAGGACCATCACGGGCAAATCTTTCCGCGCCACCCGCTTGACCAGCTCGTTCGACTGCTCCCGGCTCAGTCGGTTTAGACTAAGCGACGCAACCCGGTCACGACCGCTCCACGGGGGGCTATAGTCCGGCCGGTGCGTGATGACACCCAGGATTCGGGCGCCGTGGTGCCGGCCTAAACCGCGGGTGATCGCCTCAACCGTCGTTGGATCAATCCAGTGCGCATCCTCCAGAATCCATAGCACCGCCTTCCGCTTCGACAGGTTCACCAGCCAATCATCCAGCGCTTCAAGTGTCCGGCTTTTCATCTCCTCAGGCGGCGCTTCGTACCTCGGCAGGCGATCGCCAAAGGGTATCGACAGCAGCGTGGCAAAAAGCGCAATCGTTTCGGGCCGCACATTTCCGGACCTCTGTACCGCGGCGATGAGACGATTCAGCTTCTCGTCCGACTCCATGTTGATCGTCAGTCCAAGCCCGCGCTCGAAATTGGCGATAATCGGATGCAGCGCACTCGCGGTATGGAAGGGCGAGCATTGCAGACGGATGATGAAATGGCCATCGGCCGCAATCCGACTCGCAAAGGCCGCGCACAATCGCGACTTCCCGATCCCTGCTTCGCCCGACAACAAGATGATCTGACGCTCCCCTTCGCAGGCGGCCTGCCATCGCTCGAGCAACAGTGAAAGCTCATTCTCTCGGCCAACCGTTTCCGTCAGGTCGGCTTGGTGTTTGGCATCGAAGCGAATTCTGACCGCCGTCTCCCGCAGCGCGCGCCAGACCGGTCTCGGGCCCGGCAGACCTTTCAAATCGCACATGCCGAGGTACTCGAGCTCGAACATGCCTTCGATCAACCTGCGCGTGCTCCCGGCGACCACGACCCCGTCCGGCGGAGCAAGAGCCTGCAGCCGTGCGGCCAATGCCGGGGTTTCTCCAACAACCGACTCTTCCCTAGCGGCGCCCTCACCCAAAAGGTCACCAACCACAACAAGGCCTGTCGCGATGCCGGTCCGCACACGCAGCGTCACATCGGGCAGCGTGACCAGCCCTGGCACAACTCGGCTGAGTTCCAGGCCAGCGCGTACGGCCCGTTCCGCGGCGTCTTCCAGGGCTGCAGGATAGCCAAAATAGGCGATCATTCCGTCTCCGGTGTATTTGGCAATGAAGCCGCCAAGAGACGTTACGACGTTCGCACACGCGTCGATGTAGACACCCATGACCCTGCGCAGATCTTCCGGATCGAGTCGAGCGGCAAGGGTCGTCGACCCAACCATGTCGCAATTGAGCACGGTCAACTGTCGTCTCTCGGCGTCGAACCGCGTTCGCACCGACTTCTCGGCGGCGTGTTCGGTCCCCTCCCTCCCCAGCAGCGCGTCGATCGCCTTCAACAGTTTCTTGCGGTGCCCAAGCGGTACACCAAGCCGCGTCAGGTCATTATCCGTCAGGTCGGGCAGAACGTCGGGGTCGATCGCCTGCTCGGAAAACAGGGCTCGATACTGGCCAAGCCCAACTCCTTCAAGCCACGTATTCACATCCAGACTCTGGATCACACTGGGTGCTCCAGAGGTCTGTCGTTCACTTTCCCGCTCCGGTCCCGGCAATGCTCCACCTCACCGCATTCGCAATGCGAGTCCAAAGATGAGCGTGCCACTTGGCTGAGGCCTCTTTCAGTCCCACGCAAAGGCCTGTACGCAATTCAATAGCGGCTCAATTGCCGAGTTTGCTCGATAAGGGCGAGCAATGGCAAGGGGTTGGAGGCGAAGGCTCGCGCCTCGTTCCTAGCCTCTTCGGCGATTTTGTCGAGATAGCTCTCTGCTTCGGGCAGCTTGGCCACAAAATACCTGCCCAGCTCTGCCAATTCCCCTTCCTGCGGCGAGCAAAATATATTGGCCACTCCCGGATCGCGGATGGCCAGCGCAGCTGGCAATGTCAGGATGCCGTCGCGCAAGTCCTCCTCCCCGCCGCCTCCGAGTGCGGCCAGGCCTTTCACATCACCGACATCGTCGCAACCATGATAGAGCAGCCCCAAGAGGCCTCCGAAGGTCCGCAGCCGGCCCGAGCGATCGCCTAAGCAGGCGCACACTTCGAACATCGAGCCGGTGTCCTCGCCTGCGATCTTGCGCCAGTCCTCAACTCCCAGCGGCTGACGCCGAAGCCGCCACTGCATGCACTCAGCCACGCCCAGCCTCTTGAGCAATTCGGAGAATAACGCGATACCCGCCAGATCGTCCTTCAGCTGCAGATAACCCTCTGCCACGATGTAGCCCGAAGTCATCAGAGCCGATAGTTCGCCGAACTGGATGTGCATCGTAGCTCGCCCCCTTCGGGTCGGGGAACGATCGACGATGTCATCGATAATAAGGGAAACGTTGTGAAACAGTTCGATCACCAAGGCCGATTGCATGATGCGCTCGGGGATCGGTCCATCGTGCACCGCACGATAACAGGAGAAGATCGTCAACGGACGAAAGTATTTTGATCCGGTCAGGAACTGCCATTTTAGCGCTTCGCGCAGCTCCTCGCTGCAACCGTCAATCCAGCGTGCAATGCGCTCGCGCAGCTGCGCCATCTCAGCCTCGAAGCCAAGCCGCGCGATGACAGATTGCGTCGATTTCTCTTGCATGTTTGTAACGTACTGCCTTTAGATTTTGCTGCGCCAACGCCTGCGGTAGGGTCCGGATTGGTCGGATGGCTGAAAGCTCTGCGCTAAGCTTTCAGCTAACATGCCGAACTCGCTTTGCAGGAGGCGCGCCTCTTTAGTCGCCAAGTCCCCCACCTCACGCAGCAGTGCACGCACCTCATCGACTTCGACGAGGCGCTCCGATCCAGCCACGCTGCCATCGATCCCCTCTCCGCCCAGGGCCTGAATTGACCTCGCCTGATAGTTTCCAAGAATCTGAGCCAAGTTGAGCCAATAGCTGATCGACCTGTTTGTGGCGATCATCGTTGCGTGGCCCATCGGCAGCACGAAATCAGTGATCACTGAACCCCGTTGACCGCCCCGGGGCAAATCGGCCGCCGCTCCGCCACCTGGGTTGACAAATCCCTGCCGATTGGCGGTGGCTAATGCCAACCAGGCATCCCGCATTGCAAGGAAAAGTCCGGTGACGGGGTCGCGGTCCGATTGGCCGCGATCCGAATCGGGCATGTCTTCTGCTTTCGACATTTTGGCTCTGCAATCCTCAAACTACGCTGCGTCGTCCACGCAAACCGTCATATCGCGAAAGAAACGACAGCATCGAAATCCGCGGCAAACCAGCAAGGGCACGGCAGAAATCTGCCGACCCTGGGAGCAAGTGTCCGGTGATCTCAGAGCTAGCGCCCGGCTGCGTCGGCCTGACGCCCACGCCTTTGGGCCGAATTTCCGCGGCAAATGTTGCGGCTGCTGCCTGATACTGCTGCGCCAACAGCGAGGTGCAGCGAGCGGTCACATCAGCAAACGCGCCCAGCGCTGCCGATTGGGCCAAAAGCATCTCACCTAGGATTGTGCGATAGCCTGCCTGCATCCGGGCAATTCCGTTGATTTGCAATCAATGAGAGGCGACACTCTTAACTCCGCACAGTTCGAGGCCAAGATGCCAGAAGTAACAATTGTTGGCTCCGGCTTAGCCGGCATCTCCGCAGCCACCAGGCTCATGGAGCAGGGTTTCAACATCACGCTATACGAACAAAATAATTTCCTCGGCGGCAAGCTCGGCGCCCACAAGGACGACGACAAACCGGACCCGCACGAGCATTGCTACCATATGTATCTGAATTGGTACAATAATTTCTGGAGGTTGATGACCGAGATCGGCGCCATCGGCAAATTCAAGCCGAGCCCTGTCATAGGCTGCCGCCTTCCGGGCGACAAGCAGACCCAAACCCGGCCATATCTCACCAATCCCGGATCGCCTGCGACGATCATAACCAATATGCTGAACGGGATCGCGTCCCCCGCGGACCAATTTCTGTCGGCCTATTCGCTGCTCGATCTCATCGGCACTCATTCGACATCTGGCGATGTGCTGGAGCAAACCTCTGTCAGCAATTTCTTTCGAACCAGAGGCTACGCCAGTGAGGGTTCACTGGCAGCCTCTGCTCGCACGTTGGCGGAGGCCTTCGCTTCTCCGAGCTACCTTTCGTCGGCACGAAGCTATCAGAGCCTGGTCAAGTACGGATATCGCCAACCAACACCTTCGCTGTGGCTGCTCACGCAGAACACCAACGATGCGATTTTCGAACCCTGGAAGAAATACCTCGAAGCACGTGCAAAGGATCTTGGGCGTGTTCTCAAAATTCAATGCCTGACGCGGGTCGAAAAGCTTCATTTGACTGATGGCCAGGTGAGAAAATTGACGCTCGGTAAAATGCCCGACAACGTGACGACCGAGCGGGGCAAACAGCGGAAGCCGACCAAGACATGGGAGGTCGAGCTTCCCGGTGATCTGGTCCTCGCCGTGCCGCCGCGCGCGCTCGGTCGCCTCGTTAGTCCTGAAGTCGCTCACTGCGCGCCCGGGATTGAAAATGTCCGCCTCTTGCGATCGGAGCCAATGATTTCGCTCGACGTGTATTTTAAGCGAAAAATCACCGGCATAACCGATAACATCACGCTGCTCCTGGACTCGAACTACACACTGAGCTTTCTCGACAACTCACAGGTTTGGAAAGATCTCCCTGCGGGAGGCACTGCTCTCAACATCATTGCTTCAAACGCCGATCTGATTGCCGATTACCCGAACCACGTCATTTTGGATATCATGCTCAAGGAGCTGCAACGCTTCCTCGATTTCGAATTCGACCCTGCGACAGGTGACCAGAACTTGCGCAACGACGATGTAGATTACAGCCGCTGCCATGTTCAAACCAATGTCGGCGAAGAGCTCTTCGTCAACCAGGTCGGCAGCTGGGAGCATCGTCCAAAGGCGACTTGCGAAATTCCCAACCTCTTTCTCGCCGGTGACTTCTGCCAGAGCTTCGTCGATGTGGTCACGGTAGAAGGCGCTGTGGTGACTGGGCTGCTTGCGGCCGAGGCTTTGCGCCGCAAGCATGGGATTGGCGCGCCGATCGAGATCATCCGGCCGGAGAGCTATCCGGCGTTTCTGCCCGCGATGCTCGCGGCGGCTCTACGCCCGGCGGCCTTTGCGGCAAAGGCGGTCTCGGTGGCCGATTCCATGATGCGCGCACAATTTTCCAGGATCTTCCCCAACGGCTGAGCCCTGCACACCCGGGCTCACTGGGGCAGTGATAGTCAGGCAAGATAGTCAGGCAAGATTCAACGGCCGGGGCGCACCGAACACGGCGGTCTGCCGCTCCGTCCAGCCATTTGCAGCCGGCAGCCTGTCGGCGATGTCGAAACCGCGCAGCGTCTCGCATAAGCAAGGGGCTTTGCCGTCGCCGCACAGGCACTCGCCATCTCCCGCCGCGCCTAACTGCAGCTTCACCGATCCGCCGATCTGCGTCCCCTCTCCGCTGCCACTTTTCGTGGTCAAAGCCCAGCAGGTCCGCCCATTGCGCTGGGAGATGGAAAAGATCGGCTGATCCGACGACCGTCCAATACCGAACCGCGGAAACGAGACCGACAGCACCTTGCCATTCCTGTCGGACAAGCCGAATAGCGCCTCGTCCGCGGCATAGCGAACCGCGAGCTTGGGGCACAGGATCTTGTCTAACCCCCATATGACGCGCGCCGCCTCTTTGGTGAACTGCTGCGTCACGACAATCGCCAAGTAGTAGGTGAACAACTGCCTTGCGGGATCGCCGTTCGCGGTCACCGTCAACGCAACAACAAATTCCGGATAACAGCCAAAATCACTGTTGCGATAATCTACTCCGATAATCGTGAGCGGCGTCCTCCCGCCGCCGGCGTCGAACGCCGACACGAACTCGTTCGCCGTGCCCAATGCGCGGTTAGCCATCTCGGTCCTCACGAAATACATCGCCCACCCCTGCGAAGCGTCCAGAACCCGCGCCGGCATCGCGAAGGGTTTGCCGTCGACTTCGAAATGCTCGTGCTCGCCTTCAAGCCCCGCGTCCTCGGCCCCAATGTACGGCTCCAAATGCGCATGTGAGCGCCGCGTCAAATCCATCGCCGTCTTCTCGGCAACCGACGGCGCTATCGCCGCCAACTCGCTCAAGCAATTCACATAGCCGCTAGCCAAGCCTCGCAGCAACTGCGCTGGCGGCGCGGACGCCATCACGCCCTGGACGAAACGCTCGGCCTCGCGCCCAAAGCTGCGACTCACGATTGTCCACCATTGACCCCATGCCTCCGCGCCGAAACGAAACGCCGCCTCGCCCAAGGTCAACAGACCCTCACCGCTCGATCTCGGACGATGTCCTGAAGGAGGAGGAATAAGCGACATGCGGAAACTCCTGGCCAACTCCGATCGAGCGATCAGCTTGCGGCTAACGTGACGCGCCAATGGAAGATATCGCGACAAAGCCGCTGATGGAAAACGGGAGCGGCATCGAGGTGACCTCCCATATGGGACAAAGTGCTGGAGTAAACCTGAACGAGGGTCGCCACGTAATCAACTTTCGATTGATCAAGGACCTCAGTCGAAGACGTCCGAGATTAAACAGTAAAGATTTGCGCGGAACAATGCGCGTAGAGGAAAGAAAAAATGCCTTCGTATCGGCGGCTTATAGCCCTGGCGCGCTTAACGCTTGGTGCGCTCGGAGGGCGGTTGCATTTGCTGCGATTTCAATGGTTTAGAGAGGCGGCAATGGAATCAGGTGCCTTTTTCCGCCTAGGAGCGCATTTGTAGGCGCCCAAATCGGGCTCCTTCAGAACAAGTTTGGCACGAGCCGCTGAGAGCCCATTTAGTTCGGCTGTACAAAGCTCATGCCGTTTCAAGCGCCTGCACCCGGGACCTGTCTGATCCAGATCAAGTCACCATTTGGCCAGTACGACTTTGCGGTACAATGAGCGCGGCAAGCCAGGCGAGCGGGCTTCTCCGGGCGGCACTCTTCAGTGTCGTGATAAGTTGACGTCCGCGACATCATCCGCTCTTGAGGACTCTCAATTGTTGAAGCTGATACGGATCGAAATGGCAACGCTTCTGCAACGACAAGTGCGTCAGTCAGTGTCGGCCGACCGACGATGTCGTCGCTTGTCGATGTAGATGTCGGCTTCGCCATCTACTCCGGACGCATTGCCGTATTGCTGCGCGACCTTTCTGACTCCGAAGATCTGTGATGACGGCCGCGCCAGCCGATCATTTCGCTATTTGGTCAAAGGTCCGGCGGTGATCGCTCAACAGAGTCAGCCCGTCACCCGTTCCTGACTTTCTTGTCAGAAACTAACAAACAAATACATGCGTCGATAAACTTGCCTTCAGCGATGCGCTGGTTTGGTTTGAGCCAAATAATTTTGAGAAAATTTCACGTGCCGCCGGAACGTGGAGGGACGAATTGCATCTAAGGATAGCCAACGACGCGGGGCGGATGAGGTCAGCGTCAATGGAAAGGAGTCAATTCCAACGAAGAGAAATATCAAGGAGCAGCTGATGAGAGAGCTCGCAATCGCTTTGGCAACCAGTACGTCATTACTTGCATGGGGCTCAGTCGGGTACGCATCTGACCATCTATTTACGGCCGTAGGCGCCGGCGGTCTGACCACTTCTAGCCAGCCGTTTTTGAACGGGACAAATAATCCCGGGAGATCGGGCCTCATCGTTCCTGGTCAAGGGAGCCCGCTTTCAGGTGCAGATCATACGACACCCGCAGTGGAAGCCGATAACTTGCTCACACATCATTTCACACAGCCAAACATGAACGCAAATCCCGGCAACGGCGTCCTGAACACGCCACCGCCGGTCACCCAAGGCAAGACGGCGCCATCGAGCAACAGTCCGCATACGGCTGTTTTCGTGCCTTGACGGCTCAAAGCCGAGACAAGTGAACAGCGCCGCTTGGTAATGATTTGGCGGCGCGATCAAGAAGGCTATCAGCGCAACGCATCCGGGCTTGTTTTCCGGCGTTCGCGACAGCCGGCCTATGTGCTTCGGAATTCAAACGCGCGGCAAGGCCGCGCGTTTGTCCGGGTTTGAACATCGATCCCGGCGGAGCCCGGATCGACCACGTGCTAACCCCGTTGACGCGTTACGCACGTGAGTTACGGGAGGTTAGGCCCATTCGATTCGACACACAGCCCAGCATTTGTCGCAGACTCATCACACGCGCGTCTACTGGTGTCCTGGCGCTCGCTCTCGTGTATCCGCTGTGGGGGCCGGCAACGCCGGGACAGGAGCGCGGCGATGATCTTCGTTGCATCGCCGCTACGCGCGGCGACATTATATGAGGAGTCCAGGGCCGCCGTCGGAAGCGCAAAGGCTCACCAGAGCGAGGCGCTGCGTGATCTCCAGGTCAAGGCGACGTTAGCGAGAACCGGCGGCGTTTCCCTGCGCGACGCCGAGCACGCGCGGGCGAACGCAGAGGCTCTAGACGCGGAGCTGTCGGCTGCGAAAGCCCGCGAGCAAGTCAACGCGGCCGGAATTGCGCTCGCTCGTGCCTCCCTGGAGCGGGCTCGGCTCGACCTACAGCGAACCACGATCAGATCTCCTATTGATGGCGTAGTCATTCGGCGTAGCGTCGAGCTTGGCCAAACCGTCGCCGCTACCCTGCAGGCGCCTACGCTATTTACGATCGCGCGCGATCTGTCGGACATGCGCGTCAATGCTTCGGTCAGCGAGGCGGATATCGGCGCGGTAAGAACCGGACAGCGGGCCCTGTTCAGCGTCGACTCGCATCCGGGTCGTACATTCGAGGGCCGCGTGCTTGAGATACGCAAAGCTCCGCAAATGGTGCAGAACGTAGTAACCTACACCGTCATGATCTCGGCGCCCAACCCGGATGGGCTGCTGTTTCCTGGGATGACTGCAGATACGAGGATCGCGATTGAGGAGCGGCGGAACGTAGTTGTCGTCCCGAATGCAGCGCTGAATTTTCGCCCGAGAGGAGCCGACGCAGCAAAGCCCGAACCCGGTAAGGGAGTGGTCTGGGTGCGCAGATCGGCAGGTCATCTGGACCCTGCAACCGTTTCTTTGGGCGCGACGAGTGATTCGCTCACCCAGATCGTGTCCTCCGACATCAACGTCGGCGACCAAATTGCAGTCGGATATCAAAGCAAATCTCATGCGGTATTTGGCCAATAGGCTGCACAGATGAAACCGCTGGTCGTGCTCGATCGCATTTTCAAGGAGCATAGGCTGGGCGGCCAGGCCGTCCAGGCCCTCGCTCGGGTATCGATGGAGATTCATCGCGGAGAATTCGTCGCCGTGACAGGGCCGTCGGGGTCTGGAAAATCAACGTTGCTATCCATTCTTGGGTGCCTCGACCGTCCCTCGCGAGGCGACTATCTCCTCGACGGTGAAAAGATTCTCCAGCTTCCCCGGAGGCGTCTCGCTGAACTGCGAAACCGCCGCATCGGCTTCGTCTTTCAGAGCTTCAATCTGCTACCGGATTTGACAGCGCTCGAGAACGTTGGGCTGCCGCTATTCTACCGCCACGAGCGGCTGCGGAATGCCGCAGCGAGAGCCAGGATGGCGCTAGAGCAGGTTGGGCTTAGCGGGCGAACTGATCACTCGCCCGCGCAGCTTTCGGGCGGCGAGCAGCAGCGCGTCGCCATCGCGCGCGCCATCGTCAACGACCCCGATCTGCTTCTCGCCGACGAACCTACCGGCGCGCTGGACACGGCGACACGTGATATGATCCTCGCGCTCTTAGTCAAACTCAATCGCATCGGCCTGACCGTGCTGCTCGTAACCCACGACAGCGAAGTGGCCGCGCACGCGCAGCGGACTATCAGGCTACGAGACGGACAAATCGTCGGCGACTCGGGAATGGCCATCGGGCAACGCCATAGCATTTCCCTGGAGGCGGTCCGATGAGGTCATTGAGCTACATCCTTTTCGCCGTCCGCTCGCTGCGGGCTCACCTGATGCGTTCCATGCTGGCGGTTATCGGCATCATCATCGGGATCGCTGCCGTGTCGGTCGTGGTTGCGCTGGCGGAGGGTGCGCGCGCGGAAGTATCCAGACAGATCGCATCGCTTGGATCAAACCTGCTGCTTGTGCAGCCCGGCGCCCAGGTTACCCAGGGTGTCCGCCGGCCCGCCGGGAGCAGCCTTTCACTCACTGCGGGCGACGCTGTTGCCGTCGCGCGCGAGGTCCCGGAGGTAGTGATCGCCGCGCCATTCGTGGGCGACCAAGAGACCGTCATCTCCGGAGACACCAACTGGTCAACTCTCCTGGCCGGAGTAACGCCCAACTTTTTCGATGCGCGCGGCTGGACGCCGGCGGAAGGGCAGTTGTTCCGTACCGAGCAGGTTGCCTCAGCCGCAAAGGTGGCCGTCATCGGCAGGACTCTTGCACGTGAACTATTCCACGGCGGCGAAGCATTGGGCCAATTCGTCCGCATCGGACGAACCTCTTATGCCGTGATTGGAGTGCTCGCAGAGAAGGGGCAAGACTTTACCGGTCGTGACCAGGATGATGTCATGTTCATTCCACTGTCGTCCGCGAAGAAATTCACCATCGGCCGCGCACAGGCCAACCCGGATGCTGTCCACACGATCCTGGTGAAAACCGAGTCGGCCGACACGATGGGCGAAGCAGGATCCTGGATTAGCCGGGTTCTACGACAACGCCATAAGATTGCGGAAGGCAAGCCTGATGATTTTCGCGTTCAAAACCTGGTCCAAATCGCCCACACACGAGACAAGACTTATCGCCAATTCACATTACTCGTTTCCGCGCTCGCGGGAATTTCGCTCCTTGTGGGCGGCATCGGGGTCATGAACATCATGCTCATTGCCGTCTCCGAACGAACAAATGAAATCGGGGTTCGACTTGTTGTAGGTGCGTGCCCAGCAGATATCCGCAGACAATTCCTCTTGGAGGCAATCCTGCTATGCGGCATTGGCGGCCTGCTCGGTCTTGCAACGGGGTACGTCGGCGCGCGGGTCATCCCATTGGCGCTTGGTTGGCCGGTTGAGTTCAACGAGGCGATGGCGGTGATCGCGCTCGCGTGCTCGACCCTTATCGGTATCGCTTTCGGCTTCCTGCCCGCCGAGCGGGCTGCACGATTGGAGCCCTCGGTCGCGCTGAGGCACAGCGGATAGCGGCTGGCAAGCAGATCAGCCTTTCGCGATGTCGAAGGCTCAGTTAGCTCTGCAGCCCAAAAAAGCCGGGATATCGATAATGGCTTGCTCGATTGAATTGCGTACAGCGGAGGAGCGACCGTACGGATCGCGGCCCCGTGGAGCCGCATGGCCCGCATATTCCGAAGTCAGCTTTGTCGGCGGCCCTTGGGGGTGGTGGCCCACTGGGCGGAGCGCCGGACTGGTCAATTGCGTTGATTGTGGCCGCGGCGCACTACTCTCGGCGATGCCACCGTCATTGCGCAACCTGCGGGCGAGTTCAGCGAGTGACCCTGCTGGTTGCGTCTGGCGCGTCGCGCCAAGATTATCGATGCCGGTTGCCACCACCGAGACGCGGACGATACCTTCCAGGCTTTCATCGAAAGTGGCGCCGACGATGACATTGGCGTCCTCATCGACCTGTTCGCGAATGCGGGTCGCGGCTTCGTCGACCTCGAACAACATGAGATCCTTGCCGCCGGTGATGGAGATTATGAGACCACTGGCGCGCTTGATCGAGGGGTCCTCGATCAATGGATTGGAAATGGCGCCCACAGCGGCATCGAGCACGCGCTTCGCGCCGGCAGCCTCGCCCCTGCCCATCATGGCTTTGCCCTTCTCGCGCATTACGGTGAGAATGTCGGCAAAATCGAGATTGATCAGACCTTGCTTGACTATAAGGTCGCTAATGCAGGCCACACCCGAATAAAGCACTTGATCAGCCAGAGCGAAGGCATTGGCGAAAGTGGTCTTCTCGTTCGCCACCCGGAACAGGTTCTGGTTTGGGATGACCAGCAGGGTATCCACCTCCTTGAGCAGTTCCGCGATGCCAGCTTCGGCAAAGCGCATGCGGCGCTGGCCCTCGAAGTGGAATGGCTTGGTGACTACTCCGATGGTGAGGATGCCAAGCTGACGCGCAGTTTTGGCTATAACAGGCGCTGCCCCGGTGCCGGTACCGCCGCCCATGCCGGCAGTGACAAACACCATGTGTGCGCCGGTCAAATGATCCTGGATCGTATCAATTGCTTCTTCGGCTGCGGCGCGCCCCACTTCGGGCTGCGCGCCGGCGCCCAGACCTCGGGTTACGTGGGCGCCCATCTGGATAATGCGCTCGGCTCTCGAACTGGCGAGCGCCTGTGCGTCGGTATTAGCGACGATAAATTCGACGCCTTGCAGCCCGGATGCGATCATGTTGTTGACGGCATTGCCGCCGGCACCGCCGACCCCAAACACGGCAATGCGCGCCTTCATCTCGCAAATATCGGCAATGTTGGCCATTTCTGCCTCTCGATTTCTCTGGCGAGCAGGGAACCAGATACGGACGACTATTTACCCGCCTTGCGGTCTGCTGCCACTGTTTCCACGGCTAGATGGGCGAGTCGGCGTGCAGCTTGTCCGTGACCATCAACCGAGGCACCTCGGCCAACGGTCAGCAGAGGAACTTAAAGCTGCGCCGCAGCCTCCTTGGCCGCCGTGGTCTCCGCAGTCGCCTGCAGCAGCTCAACCATGAGCCGATCGGCGCGCTCACGCTCGAAATCGGCCCGGTGACCGGCTGTCGTTGCTTCGAGTCGCGCGGTCTCCGCCTGCAATGCCACGATCTTTGCCGCCAGAACGACGTTGCCTGGTGGTCGTGGCGTATGCCGTATCTCTGCGAGATCGACGCTCACCGAGGATTTGCCATCGTTCGAAAGTGCGCGCCTTAACCGGAGCCGCCTGGCAAGCGAACGAGCAGCCTGCGGCGAGAATGTCAGGGGCGCGCCAAGTACGTCATAGATCGGTGTTTCAACCTGCATCGGCTGTTCTCCTGGAACGAACCGGGCTGTCTCCTAACCGGAAAGTAACCGCAGGCTAGGCCGCGATGGTTAAGGGATCGTTAACAGTGAGCACGAATCCCCCACTTGAGCGGACCGCCGCCGAGCATATTTCCAAGAGGCACCAATCAATGGCTACTGGACCAGACGTTTCCGCTCCTCCGAAGTGAGCTGATCGATCGCATCTTGGTCGAGAGAGCCTGCGCCGATGACCTGGACCGGGCTGTCCGGATTTTGCGAGCGGCGTTGATTTGGATCGCGATCGCGACGGTCCTGCTCGTCCGATGGGTTCGCACCTCCGCCGCCATAGCCTAGCACCTCGACGATGATGACCGAGGGCTGGCCGTTGTTGTTCGGCTGTGTCGGCGCGGCGGCCTGCTGGGTCGCCGCGGTGGTGTTGGCGGAGAGTGAAAGCTGGCCGGTCGGCGCCGCTACGGTCGGAAGGCCGGCTGCGGTGCCCTGCACCTGGATGTTGGCGGCGTTGACGATCTGCAGCGCCGCGAGGTTGATGTTGCCTGATACGCGGATGCCGGCTTCGCCCGCGTCGATGGTGCCGAGCGGGGCGATCAGGTCGACATCGCTCGGCGGCGTGCCCGGGATGGTCGCGAGCGCGGCAATGCCGGCGCCGCTCGCCGGTGTGGCCGGCGATTGGCTGATGTTGCCGTAGTTATCATAATTCAAGAGCGGCGGCGTGAAGATCGTGGTCGTCTTCGAGCCGCGGCCGGCGTTGATGTCGCCGGTGGCCGACCAGGCGAGAATGTTGCCGCCGAAGGTCGTCATGATGCGGCTCTGGCCAAGCAGAATGCTGCCCAGCGAATAGATGTCGATGTCGCTGTTGCGTCCCTGCGTGATCAGGCCGGCGCCGGCGCCCGGCGTCACGCCTTCCACGCCGACGATGGTCTGCCCGCCCGGATCGAGGATCTGGATGGCGCCGCCGAACTGGGTGTGGATACCGGCATCAGCAAGATACGTATTGCCCAAGGCATCCTTCGTGAAACCGCTAATCATCGTAAGACCACCGGCGTAGGTGATCGGGTTGCCATGCGCATCCTGATCCGGGAACAGCGTCGCGATCGCCTCGCGGCCGCGCAGATAGCTCCTGAAACGCGGGCTGCTGGCGTCGTTGTACTCGCGGCCACCGAGGGTGAGCTCCTCATAGAAGATCTGGCGCACGAACACACCCTGCTGCTCGCTTGGCAAAGCGAGGAAATAGGCGAGTGCACCCGCCGGGCTGCCGGTGTAGCCGAAGCGCTGCTGCAACCACGTCAACAGCTCCTGGTCATAAGTCTTCACCACCTTGCCGCTGCCGGCGAGCGGGGTGCCGTCACCCGGAAGCTGATTGGCCGGATCGAAATAGAGCCTGGCGAAATCGGCATAGTCCGGACCCTTGGCGCCGACTCCGGTCAGCACCGTGATGCCGGCGCCGCCCGCGTCGTTGGCAGGATTGACCACATCGCCCACGCTGGTCAGCGAGCCGTAATAGCCCTGGTAAAGATTGCGCCCGGCCTGCACCTGAAGAAGCCCCGGACCGAGGATGTCGACCGACTGGTAGATGATGTCGCGACCGGCTTGCATCAGCGAAATGCCGTTGGGACTGGTGTTCAGGAATACGTCCCGCACCCCACCCGTGCCAATGATATCGCGCCCGGCGATGACCTCGAACGGCTTGGCCGCGAGATACCAGGTGCTGTGGGCAGGCGTGAAGCCCAGGGCGAAGCTGGAAGTCTCCGTGACCTTTTGGCCAAGTGTGAGATCGTCGATGTCGACGCCGGCGTAGACCAGCGCAGGCTGGGCGTCCCCTTGATGCAGATTGGAGACCGGCATGTCCTCGCCGAAGGCAATCGGGTTGAAATTATTGTTGCGGAAGGCCGCATCCGGCGCGGCGTTCGATCCCGACGATACACCGCCGGTTGAGAACACCGGATGGAACGGCGTCGCCAGCGTGCTCATATCCGCGCCCGACATCGCCACCACCTGGCCCGACCCATAGATCGAGCCGGCCGCGAGCAATTCGAGCTGGCCTGAGGGCGACGGGATCATCTCGAGAGGCAGGCCCGTCGAAGCCGCGCCGGGTTCGCCGAAACGGATATCGCCATTGGCGGCGGCCACGATCAGCGTGCCCGGATAAAAGCCGTTCGCATTCTGTATATTATTCGAGGTGCTCCCGGTCAGCGGCGCCACGTCGCCGCCCGCGGCGTAGAGGCCGATCGCGGTGGCCGGCGTCCACAGGGTGAAATTGGTATTGCCGCCACTGACCGCAACGGTCCCATTGGCCTGCGTATAGGGGCCGCCATTCACGTTGACCGAGGCCGCCATCCCGGCATCGCTCGCGCCGCCGAGCACGAGGTCACCGCGCGTGGCGATGTCGACCGTGCCGTCGCCCGGCGTGAAGGTCGGGCCCGGCGTGGCGATCGAACGCTTGATGGTATTGACATCGAGCGTGCGCGGATCGACCGAGGTCCAGGATGCGCTTCTGAAATCCTGTGCCAGCGCGCCGATCGACCCGGCATTGACGGTGATATCTCCGCGCAGATCGGTGACCGAGCCAAAATAATCGGAAGCCAAGTTCGACCCACTCAGGGGGTTCATGGAATTGAGGGTGCCCCCGACGCTGAGCGTCAGATCGCCGCCGCCGGTCTCCAGCAGCGTCCCGTCCGGCAACATCCGCCCGGTCGAGGCCACCGCGAGATCGAGCCCGGTCGAGGTAGTTGTGTTGCCGCCATTGGTCGCGCCAGCATTGCGGCCGGCGATCACCGTCAAATTGCCGCCGCCAAGGGTGCCGATGCCCTGGAAGCCGACCAGCGAATAGCCGGACGCGGACGAGGAAGTCTTGGCCCAGCCGCCGAAATTGATCCACCACGCCGTCGGATCCGGCGACGAGCCGCCACCGCCCTGGCTTCCGAACCAGTTGCCGATCCGGTCGGAATCCACCCAGCGGATGGAATTGTCGGCCATCTGGATATAGCCTGTGACATCCTGCTGCGCTGAGAGCAGCAGGTCGCCGCCATGCTCCGGATACCAAGCGTACGCCGCGCCGCCGCTCGTCTTTCCGATCAGATCGTAGGAATTGCTGCCATCAGAAGACAGGATCGGCGCCGATTGCGTTCCGGCCGTGTAAACGCCGTAGGGCGTGGCTTCGCCGAAGCTGCCGCCGGCGAGCAATTCGAGGCTGCCGGTGCCGGTGCGAAGTACGCTGAAGGAGCTGCCGTTCAGCGATGCGTTGTAAGCTGAAGCATTGAGCGTCAGATTGCCTTGACCGTTGAGCGCCTGCGTCGTCCGAAGCACGCGCTGATCGGCGGCCGCGAGATCAGCGCCTGCAGCCACACGGATCGAGGCCGAGAGCGAACCGGCCGGCAGCATGGACGCGGCCGGCGAGGTCGCGGCGGCCGATGGAATTGCGGGCCTCGTCACAATGGCGACGGTGGGCATGTTGGACGCTTCGAATGCGAACCCGTAGCTGTTGCTGGCGCTCAGGATCGTGCCCGCCGGAATCGTGTCTCCGGGATTGTAAGAATGATTGTTGCTGTCGACGAGATTGTTCCAATATTGAAACGTCCACCAATTATAGAAAGCATCATTCGGAATGGTCCAATCATTCACGACATAGACGTCCGTATTCTGATCCATCCAATAGGTGTAACCGTTCCTTGTATTTTGTTGGAAATACGAGGAGTTCGTGACGTCAAAGATCGTATAGGTAGCCGGCGCTGCCGGCGCGGACTTGAACCCGTCGGAAATGCTTCCCTGGATGGTCACGTTGCCGCCTGCGCGGATGACGAGGGCCATTGGCTCGCCGGCACCGTAGGTCGCCGACATCGGCTGGCGATCCGCGCTCGGTCCGTAGCGATATCCCGCGAGATCAATGTCGCCCGAAGTCGAAAGGTCGCCGCTCGAGGTAATCTCGACGCCCGGCCGCAGGTGGAAGGCGGAGCCGTAAGCGGTGAGGCCCGCGAGCTTGCCCGGCAGACCTGCCTGCTGACCTGCAGCACCGAGCGCCGCGTTGATGAAGGCCGTGCTCGCGGTGTCGTAGCCGTCGAGCGTCGCCTGGCTGATGGTGCTGCCATCAGGCAGGTCGTAGGTCCAGAACGCATTGAGCGCGATGCTGTTCGCTCCCCTGATCGTGAGCGAGCCCGTGGCGTTGATCGCGATGTTGCCCGATGTCTCGCCGGTGCGTGGGGCGTTCAGCACGACGTCGCCATAGTTGACGATTTGCTTGCCTGACGCATGATCGACGTTTTTCGGGTCGATCACGCGCAGGTCCATGGTCGCGCCGGAGTCCAGCTGCAGCACACCCTGCACCGTCGTCAGTTCGACATGTCCACGATTCTCAGCCTCGATCGGCTGGCCGTAATAGTCGACCTGCAGCACCGTGCCGTGAGCGTCGAGCACGGCGGTTGGATCCAGGATCAGGTCGTTGAGGGCGGACAGCCGGATCGTGCCCGGGGCTGGGCCCGACGCCTCGATGGTGCCGTTGACGTCAAGCGAGCCGCCGTCCACGGAGACGGTGACGCTGTGCGCCCTGACGCCATCGCCAATGGTTAGATTGCCAGTCTTGATATCGAAGCTGCGCGCATCGAAGAAGCCGCCCTGGTTCAATGTCACATTGAGCCCGGCAAAATCGGCAAGCGTGCCGGCGGTGACGCTGAAGTCGCCGCTGGTGTTGCTGCCGGTCGCGCTGCCCACGAGGCTGCCGCCGACCGCGACGTTGCCCTTGCCCGCGCCGATGGTGATCGAGCCGGCATTGGCATTGATCGCGGAGACGTTGATCACCGAGCCTGCGGCTTGCGTGAACCCGCCCTGCGCGCTGTTGAAGATCGCCGTGCCGCCGAAGCCGTAGACGGTCGCCTTCTGGATCCTCGAGGGCCGGCCGGAGAGGTCGACGCGGCTGGTGCCGCCAAGGGTGATGTCGTTGGTCGCATTCACCACCAGCTTGCCGCTCGGCAGCAGGATGGTGCTGGCGATGGCGACGCTGTCGCCAGTCAGATCGATCTCGGCGCCGGCGATCGTGGAGGTCGCCGTGCTCGGCGCGGACCCCGCGGGCACAGTGAGGCTGAGCGCGCCGCCGGCCGTGTAAGCCATGATCGACTTCTGCACCCCGGTCAGGAGCGGCGCCGACAGCGTCAGGTTGCCGCCGCTGCCGCTTTGGCCGAATATTGCGCCGGCCGCGGTGCTTGGCGCCTGGTAGACATAGAGCGAACTATTGCCGGCGGAGACGATCTGCGCGTTTGCGGTCAGGTTGACATTGCCGAAGCCGTAGATGACGCGGCTGGGCGTGGTGGTGTCCAAAGAGACAAACTTGCCGAAGTCGATTTCGCTCGCGACGAGATCGAGCGTGCCTGTGCCCGTGCCGAGCCCACCGGCCGCAAGCGCGGGCGGCGTCGCGCCGGCAATGCCATTCCAGGTGATCTTGCCGGCGGCAATGGTCGCGGTATCGCCTGCTGTCCCGTAGCCATAGATCGCCGGCGTGTTCAGCACGAGATCGATGCCGGTGCCGGTGGCATCGAGGCCGGTCGTTCCGAACAGGTTGATGGAGCTCGCAGCACTCAGCGTGATCTTCTGCAGCGCGGGCGCGGCATGGGTGGGATCGCCGTTGACCAGCGTGTCGAACAGAGCCTGATTGAACAGGAAGCCGGTCGGCGCGCCCGCCGCGGCAATCGTGCCGCCGTCGCCGATATTGATGCTGCCGACCGCGAGCGTGATGTTGCGCGAGCCGAAATGCGCGGATGGATCGATGCTCGACGCACCGTTGGTGGCGAAGGCCAGCGTGCCCTCGGAATAGAGCTGTGAGCCGGCCCCGATGGTGATTGTGCCGGAGCCGCCGTTCGAACCGAGAAAATCCAGGTTGCCGTTGGACAGCGCCAGCACCGTGGTGCCGAAGCTGGTGGTGTAGCCCATGCCGAGAGAAGTCGAATCGAACGGCGCAGGCCCCTGGCCGATGGTGCTGAGCGTGACGTTGTTGCCGATCGTGATGTTACCGCCCACCAGGAACAGCTCGCCGGCAGTCAGCGTCACACCGTCGCGGAGGAAAAGATCGCTCCCGCCCTGAAAGGTCACCACGCCGTTGACGATGCCATCGCGGCCGTTGATCATCAGCCGCGGGGCATCGATCGCATCGAGATCGGCTGCGCGGACCGACACGCCGGTAAAGCCCGACGTCGGGGCATCGACGTAGATCTCACCGACACCCTGGGCGACCAACTGGCCGGCAAACCCGCCTTGGCCGGCTCCGAACAGCGCCGTCCCGTCAAACGACAGCGCGCCGGTCGGCTGCGACGTGGAGGTGGACGGGATCTCGAACTTCACAACCAGCGTCTTGCCGTCCGCGGGCAGCAGCGGCCGCGCGCCGCCGAACTGTGTCGCAGAGGCGATCATGAAATCGCTGTAGCTCTCTTCGTTGTATTGCGAGTATTTGCGCACGGCCGTGCCGGGCGTGATCAGCACAATGGACGGCAGCGCGCTTTTGATGCCGGTGTTGGCGATCCCGGTATAAGCCGCAGTTGCGTAGGTGCCGTTGCCGATGGGTCCGGTGCCCATCTGCATTCTGCTGGTCGCGCCAAGTTCAACGCGATAGGCCCCGGGCAGCAGCGCGTAGTTCGACGGCAGCAGCGTATAGGTGCTGGCCGGCAGGCCCGGCACGCCGGCGGGAATGGTGATCTGTTGCCCGATGGCCGGATCGCCGGCGCCATTTTCCGGCGCGACGGGCGCATAAGCAGAGGCATAGCCCGGAACGATGGCGTAGACCTTGTCGGTTGCCTTGCTGACGGGCGTCGTCGGATTGGCGTTGGCGAGCGGCGTATTGAGTACATTGACCGAGCCGCCGCGACCCGAGATGAAGCCCGCGCCGGCTAAATTTCCTCCACCCGACAGGTCGAGCGTGGCGCCGCCCTGAACGTTGATCGATTGCCCATCCAGCATGATGCCGGAGACCGGCCAGCCGTCCGAGGTCAGGTTGGTCAGTCCCGTTGGACGAACACTCGACCCGTTGTAGCTGTAGGTCACGCCATCGATGGTGCCGCCATAGGGTATGATCATACCCGCCATCGAAACCGATGTCAGGCTGCCCGGCAGCACGTCGAGCCGTTGCGTCGGAATGCGATTGTCGAAAGGATTGTTGTTGCCGAGCACGACGGTGCCGAATGGCGCGCGAACGATGCCGCCCTGCTCGACAACAGGCGCGGCCAGCGTGAGGCTGCCGAACACGGACAGCGGTGCATCCGGGATGGTGTCGGTGCTGCGGCCGATGGTCAGCGTGGGCGGCTGGTCAGACTGCGCAGCCGTAAAATTGTTCTGCCCGGCGGTGACGATCGCGACAACGCCCGTGGCCGGATAGAGTTGGGCGGCGATCAGGTCGAGATTCCAGTCGGTCGA
Source organism: Bradyrhizobium sp. ARR65 (assembly GCF_000472385.1). GTDB lineage: Bacteria > Pseudomonadota > Alphaproteobacteria > Rhizobiales > Xanthobacteraceae > Bradyrhizobium. Next base: position 139,288 of record NZ_AWZU01000013.1, on the reverse strand, counting down.
GAGCCTCGTCGTCTGCCCCGCGCCGGTGGCGAGGAAACGGATGTCGCCCTTGCTCACGAACCTGATGTCGGCAAAGCCGGGGGCATACATGCTGTTCGGCGCGGATGCCGAGAACAGGATCAGCCCCTGAATGTCGATCTGGTTGGCATCGGCCTCGAAGGTTGCCGCGGTCGGGATCACCGCCGCCGAAGGATTGTGAATGCTGCCGCTGTTGGTGCCATCAGGAACAGTCGCCAGCGGTTCGCGCAGGAGGATATAGGGTGCAGACAGCAGCACGTTGCCGGTCGGGACCGGTGCGGAAGGATCGGGCGTGCCCGGTACGGCCGGCCCCGACGTGAATGCAGCAGCCGTGAGCGCAATGCTTTGGCCAAGCGTGAGCGACACGTTGCCCGAGAACTGGATGTAGTCGCCCGAGCTCAGCGACAGCCTGCCGAAGCCGCCGGCCTTGACCATATCGGCGCTGACCGTGGCCTGGCCGAAGACCAGCGACGATGCGTCGGTCCCCGGGGCGATATCGGCCGGTAGTGAGGAGTCCGGTCGCGCCTGCGCCACGGTCATCACACTGGGAACGAGAACGTTCGCCGGCACGATGTTGTTGGGAAAGCTCTGCGTGATGAACGATGGCGTGATCAGCGAGATCGAGAGGCCGCCGCCCGCCGCGCCAAGTCCGCCGGCGGCAGCGTGCATGCTGCCGTCAAGATAGAGGCCGCTCGACGAGCTAAGTGCGATGGAGCCGCCATTGCTGGCAAGCGTCAGCGCGGTACCCGACGCAGTCGGCGACGTTCCGGCAGCCGAGTTGACCGTAATGCTGGCGCCGTCGGCGTCGAGTTCGGCGCCCGGGCGGAGGATCACGAAGGCCGCTCCGCCGCTGAGACCGATGCTGCCGCCATCGGTGACCATCCCATAGGCCCGGCCCATGATGTCGGAGGCCGTGTGGGTCTCGCCGGAAACGTCGACCTTGGCATTCGCGCCGATCCACACCGACAGGCCACGGCCGTTGCCCGCCGAATCAAAGTTGCGCAGTGCGTCCGTGCTGTTGTCGGTTTCGTTGACCAGGCTGATGTTGCCGCCGCGCGCGGTCAGACGGCCGTCGATCGTGATCTGGCCAACGGCATCGAGCTTGATGCCCTGTCCTGGATCGACGCTGATCGAGCCGCCGTCGGCCACCACGATCGCGCCGCCGCCGACGACCGCGCCGCCCGCGTCCCTGACCACGGAACGCAGCGTCACGCTGGCGCCGGCGCGCTGCGTCAGTGTGGCGGTGATCGGATTTTCCGTGAATAGCGGCGGCAGCCAGAGCGACATCGCGGACGCCGGATCGCTGCCGGACCGCGCGGCATAGCTGTTCGCCGTGAACTGATAGACCGGCATGGTCGGCGCGATGCTGGCGCCGGAGGCCACCACCAGGCCCAAGCCGGCGTTGATGTCGTAGCTGGAAAAGCCCGCGCTGAAGAACGAGGGACCGAGGCCCGGCGCCGGCGTCACGGCAACGGTCTGCGTCAGGACAGTGCCCGCCGGCATCACAGCGCCAGCGGCGTATGTCATCGGCCTGGCCTGCACCGACCCGGCCGCGTAGGTGACAGTGTAGGGGTAGACCGGAATGCCGCTCGGGAAGACATTGGAAGGAATGACGGCTCCCGCCGGAATGTGGCCCGTGCCGCTCCAGGCGGTGATGACGGTGCCCGCCGGGATCACGCTGCCCGGCCCCCAGAATTGCGTCTGGCCATTACTGTCCCGGCTCTGGAGGGCGTCCATGCCCTGCGGCACGGTCCAATCCGCACCGGTTGGCGCGGTCGGCACGGCGGCTATCGTGACGTCGACCGGGGTGGGCACGTCGTAGACCAGCGTTGTATGCGGCTCGATTAATGCAAAGGGCAACGGCTGCCCCGCCGGGATCGTGAGTGGCTGGGCCAGTCGCAGCGCGACTGGCGCCGTCGTGCCGGCGGCCAATGTGCCTCCAGCGAACGACGCACTATCACCAATGACGACGGCTCCGGGCGCGACCAGGTTACCAGGCGAGGACAGCGTGAGCGTGCCGCCGCCGTTGACGCCGTAGGCGCGGATCGTGCTCCCCAACGTCAGAGTTGCGCCCGCTGTAACGGCACCGCTGAAGGGATCGGCCGCGATGAGGGTGACGTTGCCGCCCTTGCCGCCTTGGGTCTTGCCGTTGGCGAGGATGGCGCCGCCCGAGGAGACATCGATGGTGCTGCCGCCGGTGAGCGTCAGGTCCCCCGTGGAATCGAAGGTGACGTCGCCGCCGTTGAGGAAGCCAAGACTCGACTGGCTATCAGGATCAGTCAGCGCGTTGACCCACAAGCCGCGCGCGTCGATGGTGGCGCCGGCCTCGAGCGTCAGTTCGGCCCCGCCGGCCGGTGTCGCGAGCAACACGGTGCTGTTGTTCGCGCCCTTGAGAATGTTGCCGACGCTGACGCTGCCTGAGCGTGCGGTGATATCGGCGGCGATATCGACGACGGGTGCCGTGAGCTTGATCTGCGCGCCCGGCGCAAATTGCAGCGGCGCATTGACCGAGATCTTGTTGCTGGTGTTGATGTTGAGGCCGCCGAGGCCGAAACCGTCGAGCGTCGGCGCATCGAACCAGGCGGTGTTGACGCGATCGGCCGGAAGCGCGCTGGTGGGATCAAGGCCCGCGGTAACCGGCGCGACATCATCAAACTTCACGTCAGTCGCATAAGCATTGGCAAGGCCATAGCCGTTGTACTGGCCGAGCGCGAGCGTGCCCGGCAGCGGGCCGGTGTTCTGCGTCAGCTTGTAGCCGTCGGTGACGCCGGAGGGTCGCGCATTGATCTGCTGCTGACCACTAATGACGTTGGCGACGATCGTGCCCTCGAACAGCGCAGTCGGGGTTGACAGATTGAGGCTGCCGGCATCGCGTCCGACGATGTAGCTGTCCTGCCAGACCGCGTTTCTGTTGCCGAGCGGGCTGAGATAGACCTCGGTCAAGGCCTTGTCCAGCTTGCCGTCGACGTAGTGCAGAACGGTGAAACCGTTGGCCACCGCGCTATAGGTCAGGTCGGATGGCGCATTGTTGATGTTGTAGATGTGGCCGTCGCTGCCGAGCAGCATCGTCTGTTGCAGATAGCCGCCCTGGTACTGCACCGAGCCGCCGGAGATGTTGAAGGTCGAGCCGGTCTGCGCCACCACCTGCGGGGCCGACAGCGTGATGCTGCCGCCGACCGCGGTCCACTCGCCGATCTTGTGGCCAGTATTGTTGAGATAGCCGGACACTTCGAGCAGGCCGCCGCCGGTGTAGTAGCGATCGCTGGCGTAGCCGCCGGTGCCAGCCGGCACCAGGGTGAGATCGCGGGCGTCGACCCAGACGTTGGCGTTGAGCAGCGTGCCGGTATCGCGGTTCGCCGGGGAATCGCGCAGCTCGTTGCCCTGGATGTTGACCGAGATGTCGTTCGCCGACATCGGCAGCACCACGCCCTGCGAGCCCGAAACGTCGATCGTCGCCCCGCTCTCGGCGAACACGCGCTGGCCCGCGTAAACCGCGACCTGGCCGCCTTGCGCCATCGTCTGCGAGCCGCTCTGGAAATCAACGAGACCGCCGGTGACGATCTCGATGCGCGAGAGATCCTTGCGGTCGGCAAGCATGGACAGATTGTCGAACTGGCCCACCGCTTGAGCGTTCGGTCCCGATGCGGCGATCAGCCCGTCGCGCTGCGAGTTCAGCGCCGTGGCATTCGGATCAAGACCCGGCAGCAGAGCCGCAACATCGGCCGTTTCCGGTAAGACAGCGGAAAGGCTGTTGCCGGTCAGTGTCACGCTGCCGGTCGCATCCGAAGCCGAGTTGAGGAGATGGATGGTACCGCGCTGGTTGACGGACGTGGTCGAGAGCAGCAGGCCGTCCTGCGCAATCGCGTGGCCGGCCAGCGTGATATCGCCCTGCCGGGCAAAGACGACGCCGCTGTTGTCGACGACGCCGCTCAGGCTGCCGGCATGATTGACCGGCGCGATCTCGTTGCCGCGCGTGGTCGAGTACTGATTGGAGCCGGTGGTGCTATAGCCCTGGCGCAAAATGAAGTCGTCGCCGGCGGCGAACTGCGCCTGCCCCATCGGCGTGACGACGACGCCAGCGTTGTCGACTTCGCTGCCCATCAGCAGCACGAAGCCGCCGCCGGAGGTCACCGACGAAGGCGTGGCGGTCGAGATCTGCGCGCCCGGTTCGACGATGACCTTGCCGGTGGCGCCGGTGAAGCTGGGCGCGTAGGTGCTCCCGGTCTGGGCGGAATAGATGCCCTTGCTCAGAAACTGCTGGTTGGCAATGTCGGCGGTCGACGCGATCAACGAGCCGACATTGATCTGGCTCGCGCCGCCGAGGATGATGCCGTTCTGGTTGATGACGAGCACCTGGCCCTGCGCATTGATGTTGCCGAGGATCTGGCTCGGGCCGAGATTGCCGGTGACGCGGTTCAGCGCGGTCCAGGTGCTGGCCTGCTGGTTGAAATTGACCGTGGTGTGCGCGCCGACATTGAACGTCGTCCAGCTCAGGATCGCCTGCGGCGCGGTCTGCTGGATGTTGACGTTGGTCTGGCCGCCGCTCGTGCTCTGGGTCGGCGCGTTGGCGCCGCTCCAGGTCGCATTCGGTGCGACTTGGAGGCCGGCCGGCATCAAGCCGTTCGGCACCACGACCTGCGGCAGCGTCCGCGAGGCGCCGCTGGCCTGCGCCGCGCTGCGGGCGGCGGCCTGCACCGCCTGCATTGATTGGAGCGCGCGCGTCAAACTGTTCTGGGTGCGCGTGGCCGCCGCGGCCGCCTGCTGTGCTGCTGCGCTCGCCGCATCGCTCGCGATCTGCGGCGCCGACGTCGCTCCCGTGTAGAAGCCGAGTGGCCGCGCCAGCGCACCGTTGCTGCTGGTCAGCACCAGCGCCATCAGGCTCGTGCCGGCCAGCCACGCCCTGCGGGTCGCCGAGCCATGCCTCGGCGGCCAAAGCGGCAAAGCGCGCGAGCGGTCACGGCGCGAGTGATGGGCGCGGCGGGCGCGAACACTTTTGTCACGAGGGGACATCGAATTTCCTCTTGAAACTTGGAGCGTCGAGTTAGCGGCGGGCGACGGCGTTGGCTGGCGCACCCATCGCGGACTTGAGGTGTTGGGCGCACGCAATTCGAATGTGCGGACAGTGGAGCAGTCCGCAGCCGCCCGCCGCAAGCCAGTTCACAAAAGCACCCATATGCGTCCCTCGTTATCGCCCCTTAAGACCGCTCGGGGCGCGAGGGACTGAACCAGCGTCACAAAAAATTCACGGAAATTAACGACTGGCGGAATTCGCGCGCAGCTTTCAGGAAAGAATGAGCACGCCGCCGGGAAGCGACGTGACCCGCGGGCCATAGGCTTCGCGCACCAGGGCGATCAGGTCGTCCAGGTGGTCGAGCGAAATCCGGGCTTCGACGCGACGCTTCCCCAGCGCCTCGTTCATCAGAACGATGCGCCCGGACCGATATCGGTTGACCTCCTCGATGACCTCGGACAGGGGCGTTCCCCGAAACACGAGGTGCCCTTCGCGCCAAGCCATGACGACGGTCGGATCGATAATCCTCTCGGAGCCGAACCCGCCGTCCGCATAGGAGATCTGTCGTCCCTCGCCGAGCGAAACCGATTGCCCGGAATAGTCGATCCCGACCGAGCCACGATGGCAGGTCACCGTTGTTCGCAAGCCGTCGCAACGAACGTCGAATTGAGCATCGCTGCCGTGTATCAGGCCTCCTGCGGAGCTAACGATCAGCGGCTGCGAAAGCTTCTGCGCGACCGTGATCGCGGCTTCTCCCGAGAGGAGTTCAACGCGCGGCTCATCGCCCTGGTGACGGATATTAAGGCTGGTGCGGGTATTCAGATCAATGGAGACGCCGTTTTCAATGGCGATCCGCTGTCGTTCGCCAGTCTCGGTGCGGTAGTCGGCAGCAAGTTCATAAGCAGACGGCCATAAGTTCAAAGGCGGCCGCATCGCCAAATAACCGGCCGCAACAATGGACGCGGCCATGCTCCCACCGAGGAATGCACGCCGTCCCAGCGCTGGCATGCCAGCGCTTTTCGCTTGGGCAAGAGCCCCGGATTTCACCATTGCCCGCGCGACCGGGCCGAGCCCCTCCCACAGCAGGTTCGCCTCGGCGAAAGCCTCCGCATGCGCAGAACTGCGGCCGCACCAGCGCCTCAACGCATCCGCATCGGCCGGCGTCGCGCGGCCCGACGTCAGCCGGAGCAGCCACTCCTGTGCTTCGCGCTCGAGCGTCTCGCGTCCGGGCTCCTCGGTCATGGTCGGGTCGCCTTCGTGCATCCTAATCCTTAGACGGTTTCCGGGCTCCGGGACCGAACCTGCGGATCACCTTTCTGTTCAGGCGCTGCGAACAATGTTGCAACGCAAAGAGGAGCTCCTTTTCGACCATCCGCGGCGAAATGCCGAAACGGTGCGCGATATCATCATGTTTCATTTCTCTGACGCGGGCGAGCAGGAAGATCTCCTTGCGACGCGGTGTCAGTTCATTCAACGCATCTTCCAGCGAGGCCATGTCCGCCCGCGCTTCTGCGATACGCTCAGGATCGAGCACGTCATCCACCATATGGCGCAGGGCCGCGATCTCTGCGTCGGTCAGCTTGCGGTTTTCCGCCTGCTTGCGATCAGCCGCAACGTTGAGCGCCATGCGAAACAGATAGGCTCGGGGACGCTCGACCAGTCCAACATCGCCGATACGGTCGATCCGAAGCCAGGTTTCATGCAGCACTTCCATTGCGAAGGTATTGGAGCCGAAGCGCCGACGCAAACGCGCCAGGAAATTCTGATAGCCGGACTCCAGTATCCGGCGCATGCGAGTCCTGGTTGCCTCTGTCATGGATGCAGAGGGGACTTGCCTGTACAGCTCCGGCTCGCCGCCTTCTGCTGCAATATCACGGTGAACGGCTGCGGCAATTCCCGCGGCGGCACCGCGACGCTGGCATTTGTCAGAACAGCCGTAATGGCGAGATCGCGCGCCTCATCGCCTGTCGAGCCCAGCAGATGTAATGCTTCAACGGCGCCGCGATCTCCGATCCATATCTGAAAAGCGGCGCGGTACGGCCCCGGACGGATCTCGTCGTTACGGCAGAGGGTCCACTCAAGCGCTCCCTGCAATTGCGAGAAGTAGATGTCGTATTCGACGCGATGCGCATTTGCCGGCTGCGCCATCTGGCTGGTCTCCTGCGACGCGCGGCCTAGCGTGAACGCATTATCACCTGAATAATGAATCGAGAACCCTGTCCCGGCCAAAATAATGCGCAACGCGTCCGACGGTGACAATCGCCCGTTGACCGGAGATGATTGCAATCCGCTGACGAGTTGTTCGTCCACCAATGCGGTCATGCCGCTTCTGTCCGCAAAACTGATGAGAGCGCTCGCCAGAGGCTGGGCCGGAATGTCGAAGCTGATCTTCCCACCCTGCGCACATCCCGCACGCAGGGCCAGCAGGGAGCAAAGAAGGACAATCAGGCCACGGCACGGCAGACAGGTCCAGATCGATCCGGCAATTGCCGCCTTCGACATGGATGCGAGCCGTCCTCATTTTCACAGAACTGTCACGATAACACCGCGGAACCTTAGATAGTCCCTATGACACGCGGATGTCAGATGCGCCGTGTCGGCGCGGTCGCGTGGAGGTGATCGCGCAGCGGTCCTCCGGAGGCGGCGTTTGACGAGAGGGACTCGCCCCCTCTACCTGACCCTTTGCTTATCCGAATCAGTTCAGACGGAGCTAGCGTGGGTCTGTCCAATCCATCATTGTGGCAGGTCGATCAGGCGACCTCGTCGCCCTGCGCGGCCGGTGTATCAACGCCGGGGTCGTCATCGCGCAGAGCTCGAGACGGATCAATGTCCCGTGGAATGTCGTGCAGCAGCGTGTGTCCTTGCGCCAGGCTCATGCGTGGACGCTCGCGGTGCGACGCGCCATGGCCTGATCGTCGAACGCGCCCGACAGTAGCGCGCCTGCACCGGGCACCCTGGTGCTGAGGTTCAAGGCCTTGAGCATGGCGTAGGTCGTGGCGACCGCCGCCGTGATCACGGACTTTCCGGTCCGCGCCTCGACCTCGGCGATCGACGGTAACGACGGCATTTGCACGCATGCCGACAAGACAACGGCATCTGCGTCCTTCACGTTCATTGCTTCGACGATCCCGGGGAGCTTCGCCGGATCATGACGTCCGACCTGGATGTTGTCAGGGATTTCGAGCGCCCGGGAGTCGGTCACCACCGAGCATCGCCGGGATTTCGGTCTCCTTCGTAGTATTCGAGCTCGGCACGATCTGACCGATACGAAAGACTCCCTGCATTGTCGTATCTCCGAGGGATAATCAGCCTTGTTTCAGGATGCGTTCCGCATTTCGTGAGCAGACCCGCTCCCGGGGTGTCATCCGACAGTGGAGCGCTTTCGATGAAATCGGCCGCAACCGCCGTCGACTCGTACGGACAGTCGACGGAGAACATGACGGCGTCGTTGCCCATTTCCGCGAGCGCGCAGGCAAGCGCCGCTGGAGAGCAGACCCCTGACGTGGTGATGACGATGTTGCGCCCGAAATACTCGGACGGCTGCGGCGCCAGTTTCACGTCGTGCGAATAGACAGCGAAGCGGCTGTCGAATCGCCACCGCAACATCGGCAGCCCCTCAGCAACGGAGCAAGGCTGCACCATCTGAATTCTTCTGAACGTGAGCCGCTGGGCGGATCAGGCGACCCGACGCATGGCTGTTGCTTGCTCGCACCCTCGGATGACCACCGCCTCACCATGCAACCGGCGAGAGTGTGGAGCATCCTCTATTTCGCAGCTGCCAAGCAGCCTGCGACACGGTGGCCGCTCGCCGAGCGGAACAGTTGGGCACCGGAGGCGTTTTTTCGCACTGAAAGAACGCCATTGGGCGGGACGCATGTGCAGATGCGCAACGACCGACCTCCGGTTACGCTTAACTGTCCCGCATGCAGTCGGGCGACGCCGCATCGGCTTCTTTACGTCAAGAACGGCTGCGACATCCTCCAATGTCGTGACTGCAGACTGGGGCGCACCGAGGCATCGAGGTTCGATCCCCTCGCCTATTATGACGAGGGCTACTTTTCCGGCCATCGGTCCGACGGCTACGCCGACTATCGCGGCGCCGAACCCGTGCTACGGCGCGAATTCGGCCGCATGGTCAACTTCATCCAGCGCCGCAAGCAAGGCTGCCTGCTCGAGATCGGTTGCGCCTACGGATTCTTTCTAGATGAAGCGCGCCGCGCCGGATTTGAGGTGAGCGGCATCGAGCCGGCGGAGGCGGCTGCTGCGCATGCTGGCGATCTCGGCTTGAACGTCGTTTGCGGTGTGGTGAGCGAAGCGACTCTCAAGTCGCTTGGCACGGCGGACGTCATCGTCCTCCTCGACGTCATCGAGCATCTGCCCGACCCGCGGGAAGCCCTTGCGCTGCTTGCCGACCATCTCCGACCGGACGGAATCATCGTGCTGACGACCGGAGACTTCGGTTCCTTGGCGGCGCGGTCGACAGGCGCGCACTGGCGCTTGATGACGCCTCCGCAGCACCTCTGGTTCTTCAACCGCGACAGCATCGCGCTTCTCGCCCGTTCGGTCGGCCTTTGCGTCGAGAGTTCCGATCACCCCTGGAAATTCGTGCCGTTCTCGCTGATCGCCTTCCAGGTCGGTCGCATGCTCGGCCGCAAGATCGCGGCCAGCCCGACCGGCAACCGGTTCGCCATTCCGGTGAACCTGTTCGACGCGATGCGCGTGGTCTTGAGCAAGGCGCCCCCAAATCCGGATACGAGCCTCCCATGACCGGCCGGATTCGCAATCCCTGGGTTGTTGTCGCGGCGTACAATGAAGCGCCGGTGGTCCGTGCCGTCGTATCCGGCATTCGCCGTGCCGGATATGCGGTCGTCGTGGTCGATGACGGCTCCGGCGACCGCACCGGCGACATCGCGCAGCTCGCAGGTGCAGTCGTCATCCGGCATCCGATCAATCTCGGACAGGGCGCTGCGCTGCAGACCGGCATCGACTACGCCCTCGCGCAGCGTGCGGATGCGCTCGTCACGTTCGACGCCGACGGCCAGCATTGCCCCGCGGCGATCGCGGCGCTGCTCGCGGCGATCGAGCAGCCCGGCATCGATTTCGCGCTCGGCAGCCGCTTTCTCACTGGCGCGACCGCAAACCTGCCGATGTCGCGCCGGATCTTGCTCAGCGCCGCGCTCTGGTTCACGCGCGCGAGCACCGGACTGCCGGTCACAGATACCCACAATGGCCTACGGGCGATGACCGCCCGCGGCGCCCGCGCGATCTCCTTGCGACAGAACCGAATGGCGCACGCGTCCGAGCTCCTGCACCAGATCGCGCAGAGCCGCCTGCGCTTTGTCGAGGTGCCGGTTAACATCGAATATAGCGCCTATTCGCTGGGCAAGGGTCAACGCATCAGCGATGCGCTGACCATCCTGATCGATCTGTTTGCGCGGAGGCTCTACCGATGATCGCACAGTTGTTGCTGACTGCCCTTCTGACGTTGGTTCTAGTCTACGCCTGGTCGGCGCATCGGACGGTGCCGATCATCGGCCTGCTCGCGAGCGGCGCTGCGCTCGCCGGCCTCTACTTCGTCTGGGTGCAGGAGCACGCTACAGCACTTGCGGCCCTCGTCGGAATCGGCCGCGGCTCCGACCTCGTCGTTTATATCTGGGTCGTTATCAGCCTGCTCATCGTGCTCAACTTGCATCTCAAGCTGCGGCTCCAACTCGACATGATCACGCGCCTGGCGCGCGCCGTGGCGATCGATCGCGCCAATGAAAGCCGGCGTGAGGCAGGCGCCCCGCGAAGACGTCGTCCGGTCCCGTTGAACCGAAAGGCCGAGGCGCTCCCGACCGAATTGCAGGCGAAGAAGTAGATGAGATTGCCAAGTCGGGGCGGGATTTGACCTCACTCGCCGAGCCCGCGACGATTGGCGTAGATTTCGGCGAACGGGCGGCCAAACCGCGTGACTTCATCAACCAGCACGGCCGTCGTGCCGACGGCACAAGGCCAACGCTCGGTGGCGATCAGGTAATCGGCCTTCTGCAGATCGGTTTCGACAATCCAGTTGCGACGGAACATCACGCCCGCAAATTGCTCGCGCCAGGCCAGGCACACCAGCACGCGCGGTGGATCGCCGGCGAACCGGCCTTCGGCGTCAATTCGATGCTCGAGGCGGCGCAGCGCCTCGGGAACCGCCATGCTCCAATAGTCGAGGTCGAATCGGCCGTGGGCGCCGGCCACGCCGCCTGCCAAACCGTTCATCGCGATATATTCGAGCGGATGCAGGATGACGAGCGTCACCACGATGGCAGCGGTGTGCGCGACCCCGACGGCCACCGGCACAATTGGGATGCGTCGCAAGAAGGGCAAGAGGCTCGCGAGCCCACGCGCGGCCACGATGGCGAGCATTGGGATCACGAACAATATATGGCGGACTCCGTCATAGAGCGTCGAGCCCTGCAGGATGAGCACTCCGACAGGCCCGAAAGCCGCCATGCTGACGACCAGCACCGCGCGCGATTTTGCAAGCTCAGCCGCAAGCGGTCGCAGTCCCACAACGCCAGACCGATGTAGGGCGCCGAACGTGGCGCGGGTCCACGACCCAGCAGCCCCGATCCAGACCGCCATGCCGAGCAATAGCAACGCCAAAAAGCCCTCAGGCAAGCGCGCCAGGAGCTGTCCGGGGATGTACCAGGCGGGCACGTTATCGGTGAACGTGCGCCGGCCCCAATTCTGGAATTCGAACGAGGTGTCGAGCTTGGCAAAATGCCTGTAGGCCTCGAGGAATTGTGTGAATGGATTTCCGATCTGCAGCCATGGCCAGAGTGCAATCGCCGTCAGCCAAGCGATGAGGATAACGAGCAGCGTATGCAAGGCGATCTGGCGCAAATTGCCATGGCCGGCGCGGCCATGGCGCAGCAGCGCCTCAAGCGCGCACAGGCTCATGCCGCCGACGAGATAGGCGTGCGTGATCACTCCGCCGGTGCGGGTCGCGATGGCGAGGCCGGTGGCAAGGCCCGTCGCCAGGGTCAGGCGCCAGCTCGGCTCCTCCTGCCGCACCATCAGGACGATCGCGAGCGTCGACCAGGTCATGACGAACAGGAACGGCACGTCGATCGGGGCGAAGAACAGGCTGCCGTACAGGAAACCGGTCAGCAGGCAGAGGGCGAGCGCCGTCAACCCAGCCCAGTACCCGACCGTGAGCCGTGCGATCGGCACGACGGCGGCGAGCCCAGCGAGGCCGAACAGGAAGGTCATCGCATGCCGGACCGTGATCGGGTTCGCGAGCTCAAGCCGCTGCACGGCCGCGACGAGCATCTGAAACCACGGTCCATACATCCACAGATAGTCTTCGACTGTCTCGAACTGAGACCGGTCCGCAAAGCCGCTCGTGTACCAGGCAAGCGCCTTGGGGCCGTAATCGTCGGTGTTGAATTCGTCGGTCGACACACCGTAATCGGCGGCGGTCACAAGCCCGATGACCAAGGCCAAGCCCAGCACAAGGAGCACGAGCAGCGTCTCGGCATGGCGAGCAAAAAATGCGAGGCCGAGTTTCGGCCACGCAATCCCGGAGCCGTCGTCATCGACCCGTTCAAGCGCCATGCATTGTCCTTAACTGGTTGCATGACAACGCACTCGTGCCGCTCGAAATGTGGCGGGAGTTCGCGCGGAGGAATCGCCAGCCAATTGAAGGTATCGAATGGGGCGCGGTGGCGAGCGTTTGGCAGCCGTCAACCTTGCGCACCTTGATCTGTCGGAGGCGAGCAACGCCTAGAATAGCATCGCTGCGTACCACCAATGCGATCGAGCGGCTGCACGAGGAGTTCAAGCGGCGGATCAAGACGCACATGTCCTCCCCTCGGCCAACCCGCGCCGGCCGGCATCACATCAGCGACATCACAACCAGCTCACTCGAGAACGAACCCCCAGCGTACCTCAAATGTTGTCTTGGCATGGGCTTCGATAACGCGCCTGAAGGGAACATTGTTCCGAACTTTCAAATCACGTCGCGCGTCGTTTCCACGGCGGCGCACGATCGCGAGAAACAGCAGTGGATCCTTAATCCCGATCCCGAGACTTTGTGCAGCACTTCACCAGAAATCACTCCTTTGGCGACAAAAAGAGAGTTCATTCTCCCTGGGCGATAGCAATGGCCATCCTTATCACCGGAGGTGCCGGATACATTGGGAGCCACATGGCGTACGAACTCGCTGATCGTGGCGAACAGCCCGTCGTGATCGACGATTTTTCGTCGGGCTTCGAATGGGCAATACCATCCGGAGTTCCGGTTTTCGTTGGCGACATCGGGGATCAGCGGCGAGTTGCGCCGCTGATCGCGAAGTATGGGATTTCGGAGATCATTCATTTTGCGGCGTCTGCCGTCGTTCCGGAGTCGGTTGCCGAACCGCTTCGATATTATCGCAACAACACGACAAATTCCCGAAGCCTGTTCGAGATCGCAATCAGGAGTGGAGTGCAGCGTTTCATCTTCTCCTCGACGGCTGCGGTGTACGGGAATTCGCCGGCAAATCCTGTCACGGAAGAGACCCCCGTTGCGCCCGTATCACCTTACGGCTCATCCAAATTCATGGCCGAAACAATGCTGCATGACGCTGCACGCGCTCATGGCCTACGCTACGTCATCTTGAGATATTTCAACGTAGCAGGCGCAGATCCTGCTCTGCGCACTGGGCAGGCAACGCGAGGGCAACGCATCTTATCAAGGTTGCAGCGGAAACTGCCGTCGGTCTGCGAGAAAAGATGCAGGTTTTCGGCACCGATTATCCCACGCCTGACGGGACCTGCATCCGCGACTATATCCACGTGAGCGACCTCGTAAACGCTCATTGTCACGCGCTTTCATACCTGCGCGGTGGTGGAGAGTCCCTGACGCTAAATTGCGGCTACGGTCGCGGCTTTTCGGTCTTGCAGGTGATCGACGCCATGCGGCACGAATCCGGAAACGACTTTCCCGTCGAACCTGCCGCCCGCCGACCTGGGGATCCGACGGAGATCGTGGCGTCGGCGGAACGAATGCGCAATCTGCTGGGCTGGCGCCCCCAATGGAACGATCTTTCCCTGATCGTCCGCCATGCGCTCCTTTGGGAACGCAAACTATTGGCACAAGGTAACGCAAGACTTCCCTCCAGAGGGGTCTCAGCTGGTCCCACTCCGTCCCATTGTCGGCAGGGTAAGGCGGACAAGCGTCCACTGCGCGGAAGTTCAACATTCATCCAAGAACAGGTGACGCGCCGGCAATGAGCCTGGTGATGGAAGCTGTGCCATGCCTCGTTGAGCGGTGAGCAATCAGTCAGCGAGAATGTCGTAGAACATCGCGGAAACTCGCAGCATGGCGGTCCCAAGAGGAATCGAACCCCTGTTTTGGCCTTGAGAGGGCCACGTCCAAGCAGTTTGCTTCGCGCGTAAGGTGATGGACAAGCACGTCAGCTACGGAAGGACCACCACGTACCAACTTCGGCTCGCGCCATGGGGACCGCTATGAGCCGAGTGACGTGTCAGTGTCGCACGCACTCTACTACAAGCTCCCAACCGGGCAGTCTCGCTTGCATATTGCTGCATCAAGGTGCGTTCGGCATGGCTTGGTTCATCGTGGTGGGATGCGGCTGACTGACCAAGGGGGCGCTCCGATGGGCGCAGCGGTTTAAGCTATCGGCGAAATTTTACGTGAATGTGTCACACGCCGGTCGTTGACGAGTTGGCACCGGCACGGACCGTGTGATCTCGGAAAATCAATGCCCATTCCGACAAATTTGGTCGTCCAACGTGACCAAGAGCCGTTCATCGCGTCAAATCGAATCGCCTCGATCTCCTCATGACCAGCGTTGCCTTCGATCATAAGCGCAACCGATCGCTTTGCGCTGAAGCACCTCAGCCTTGTCGAAAAATTGGAAAGAGCGAGACCAACAACCAACCCAAGATGAACTTGACGAGCTCTTTGACCACTTCGAAAGCAGTCGTCGACAATTTATGCCAATGGACCGTATCGCTCAGTATGCCGTTCGACAACTATGCGCCAGGGCGAGATTTGCCGACCCGAGGTCTGCATCTCAAACTTGCCGTAGTCCATCGGCTGACGTAGTTGTCGACAATGCTGTCGTTTATCCTCCGTAGGCTGTGGCTGGCCGCGCTGGTTTGCCTCACCGTCCTGGTCGTCAGCTTCACGCTGACACACCTGTCCGGCGATCTGGCCGCGTCGATCGCAGGACCAAACGCCACGGCCGCAGATATTGCGATCATTACCAAGAACTATGGCCTCGACCGGCCGCTGGTGGTGCAGTTTCTCGATTGGGCCAGCCACGCCGCCGAGGGCGATCTCGGCCGCTCCTACCTCTTTCACGCTCCAGTTTCAGGACTGATTCGCGACCGGCTTCCAGTAACGCTGACACTTGGCCTGACCGGCCTTACCATCGCGCTGCTGATAGCCCTGCCGCTCGGCATCCTCGCCGCAGTGCGTGAGGGCTCGGCGATTGACCGGGGGATCATGCTGGTGGCGCTTCTCGGGCAGGCGATGCCTGGCTTCTGGCTCGGCCTGGTCCTGATCGTCGTGTTCGGCCTCGACCTGCAATGGTTGCCGATATCGGGCATCGACACCTGGCAGGGCTATATCATGCCGGGATTCGTGCTGGCCTTCTCGGCCATCCCTGCGCTGATGCGTCTCACCCGGTCGGGGATGATCGAGGCGTTGTGCGCGGATTACATCCGCACCGCGCGCGCCAAGGGTCTGAGCCGGTCGATGATCATTCTCAAGCACGCCTTGCGCAACGCGGCCATGCCCGTGGTCTCGATCACAGCGGTGCAGCTCGGCTTCATGCTCGGAGGCTCCGTCGTGACGGAATCTGTGTTCGCGCTGCCGGGCCTCGGCTATCTCGCCTGGGAATCGATCACCAAGAACGACTTTCCGGTGGTTCAGGCCGTCGTGCTGTTCCTCGCCATCATCTATATCGTAGTGACACTGCTGGCGGACATGTTGAACGCGCTGCTCGATCCGAGGTTACGAGCATGAAAGCGGCTCACGACACTTACGCCCCGTCGAAGCGCTGGCGGCTGCCCACCTTTGGCCACTTCGCGACGCTGCTCGGAGCGGTGATCGTGGCTACCGCATTCCTGGTCGCGGTCTTCGCGCCCTATTTGACGCCGCACGATCCCTTTGCGCAGGATTTGAACCTGCGCCTCATTCCTCCGATATGGATGGAGGGCAGCCAGGCCACGCATCTGCTAGGCACCGACCAGATTGGGCGCGACTACCTGTCGCGCCTGATCTATGGCACGCGCATCTCCGTTCTGATCGGCGTGCTGACGGTCGTCACGTCCGGCATCATCGGCATCACGCTTGGCATCCTCGGCGGGTTCTATGGCGGGCGGATCGATGCCGTCGTAATGTTCGTGATCACCTGCCGCCTCTCAATTCCGCTGATCCTGGTGGCGCTGACGGTGGTGGCGCTGGTCGGCAGCTCGTTGACCGTGGTGATCCTCACGCTCGGGCTGCTGCTGTGGGAACGGTTCGCCGTGGTGGCGCGCACTACCACCATGCAGGTGCGGAACCTCGATTATATCGCCGCCGCACAGGCCGCCGGTGCCTCGCGCGCGCACATCCTCTTGCGCGAGGTGCTTCCCAACATCGCCAACCATCTTGTGGTGGTGGCGACGCTGGAGATGGCGCTCGCGATCCTGCTCGAAGCGGCGTTGTCATTCCTCGGGCTCGGCGTTCCGCAACCTCTGCCGAGTTGGGGGCTGATGATCGCCGAGGCCAAGGAGTACATGTTCTTCAGCCCGTGGGTGATCGTGGCTCCCGGCGTCGCGCTGTTCATTCTGGTGCTCGGCATCAATCTGCTGGGTGACGGGCTGCGCGACATGCTGCGCGCCGATTTGCGGCAATGGCGCTCGTGATGCCGAATGCAGTGCTGAGCATCGCGAACCTGCGCGTATCGTTCCCCCGGATGGAGGCGGTGCGCGGCGTCTCGCTCGCGCTCAACCGCGGTGAGGTACATTGCGTCGTCGGCGAGTCCGGGTGCGGCAAGTCCATTTCGGCGCTGTCGGTGATGAACCTGCTGCCGCGCGGTGCGGTCCGCAGCGCCGATCACATCCGCTTTCACGAGCACGATCTGCTCGGCATGTCGGAGCGGCAGATGGCCCGGCTGCGCGGCGACAAGATCGCGATGATTTTCCAGGAGCCGATGACGAGCCTGAACCCGGCCTACACGGTTGGTTCGCAAATGGCCGAAGTGTTCGAACGCCATCGGCGGACGACGCGGCGGCAGGCTCTGGACAGGGCGGCCGAATTGCTGGCCCGCGTCGGGATCACCGCGCCGGGCATGCGCCTCGCGCAATATCCGCATCAGCTCTCCGGTGGCCTGCGCCAGCGCATGATGATCGCCATGGCGCTGATGTGCGATCCGGAACTGCTGATCGCCGACGAACCCACGACGGCCCTCGATGTCACGGTGCAGGCGCAGATCCTGCGCCTGCTGCATAAGCTGCAGCAGGAGATGGGCCTGGCCCTGCTGCTGATCACACATGATTTCGGCATCGTGGCGCGCATGGCACAGCGTGTCTCGGTCATGTATGCCGGAGAAGTGGTCGAGAGCGGCCCAGTCGAGCAGATCTTCAAAGCGCCGACACACCCCTACACGCGAGGTCTGCTGGACTGCATTCCCGTGCCCGGCGTGACCAAGGCGGGCGAGCCCCTGGGCAGCATTCCGGGCGTCGTCCCTCGCATAGCGCCGGGCTTTTTGGGTTGCGGCTTTCGCGACCGCTGCACACTGGCGACGGCCGAATGCGCCGAGACCATGCGCTTGCGCGATGCGGGCGCCGATCACTTCTATCGCTGCAGGCTGCCGCCGAACTGGAAGCAGGGCACCGCGCCATGACGCACGCGATCGAAGTGCGCAACGTGTACCGGGAATTCCAGCAACGCAGCAGTCTCGGGCGCGCGCGGGGCGCGGTGTGCGCCGTCGACGGTGTGACATTCTCGGTTGCCGCAGGCGATGTGCTCGCCGTCGTCGGTGAATCCGGCTGCGGCAAGTCGACGTTGGCCCGCTTGATCATGGGGCTGTTGCCGCCAAGCTCCGGCGAGATCCTGGTCGATGGCCGCAGCCTCGTGTGCGTGGACCGGCGCGAACGCGCCCGTCTGATCCAGCCGGTGTTCCAAGACCCGTTCTCCTCGCTCAACCCGCGCCAGCGCGTGCGCGACATCGTCGGCCTGCCGCTGGCATCGCAAGGCGACCTGCCGAAGGCACGGCAGAGCGACCGCGTCATGGAGATGCTGGCGCGGGTTGGAATTTCCACCGAGATGGCCGAGCGGCTGCCTGGCCAACTCTCCGGCGGCCAGCGGCAGCGCGTCGCCATCGCCCGTGCGCTCGTGCTGCACCCACGCATCGTGGTGTGCGACGAGCCGACCAGTGCACTCGACGTCTCGGTGCAGGCGCAAATTATCAACCTGCTCGCGGAATTGCGGCGCGAGCTCGGGCTAACCTATCTCTTCATCAGCCACAATCTCGCGGTCGTCGAACATATCGCGACCGAAGTGGCGGTGATGTATCTTGGCCGGATCGTCGAGCACGCGCCGACGCAAGATTTGTTCCGGCAACCGATGCACCCCTATACGCAGGCGCTGTTCGCCTCCGTACTGACGCCGGATCCGGCGCTGGGCGTCCCCGATGTAGCTCTCGGCGACGCCTACCCCGATCCCACCAACATCCCCTCGGGCTGTCGTTTCCACCCCCGCTGCCCGAAGGCGTTTTCGGAATGCCCGGCAACTGAGCCGGACAACATCCGCAAGGATGGCCGTCTTGTCGAATGTCTGCTTGCGGTTGACAACCAGACGAGAGCAGATCGAGGAGACGGTTCGGTGGCTCACTTCCAGCTCGACAGGTAGAAGCGCGGCAGATCGTCCGGGAAGCCTTGAAAGCTCAGTTGTTTTGAAAAGGCGACGTAACGGACGGCACTAAACAGCGGCACGAACTCGGCCCGTTCGGTCGCGATCCGGATGGCCTCGCTGTAGGCGTGGCGGCGCACTTCCGGATCAAGCGTCGTTCCGGCCTTTTTCAAGAGCTCCTGCACGTCGGAATCGCGCGCATAATCGTCCAGCCCGCCGCCGAGGAAATAAGGCATGAAGGCAGAGACGTCGTTGATGGAGTTGCTGCCCCAACTGCCAGAATACAGCGGCGCCTCACCCGCTTCCGCCTTCTGGATGGCGGCGCCGATCTGCAGTTGCTGGATGCGCAGGTCGATGCCGACGGCCTTGAGGTAGTTCTGCAATGCAGCGTTGATCTGCGGCGTGTTGTAGGAAATCAGCTCGGTATCGAAGCCATTCGGATAGCCGGCTTCGGCCAGAAGCTGCTTCGCCCTGGCCGGATCGTAGGGGTATTTGACGGCCGCCGATACGTCGCAGCCGAACTGGCTCGGATAACACGGCGTGTCGATCACCTGAGAATCGCCCTGGATTAGCTGCTTGGCCATGGTTTGACGGTCGATCGCCGAGAGGATCGCCTGGCGGACCTTCAGCTTGGTCAGCGGATTATCGGTGCCGGTGCGGCCGGCCGCATCGATCGTCATGAAATAGACCCGCATCGTCCCGAAACGCAGCGCTTCCAGATTCGGCATCCTTGCGATATTGGCGAACTGATCGGCATTGTAGCCCCAGATCCAATCGGCCTTGCCGCCGAGCAACTCGGTTATTTCGGTCGTGGCGTCCGGCACCTCATGGATCTTGATGTAGCGGATCGCGGGCCGCCCTTTGGGGCTGCCGGCGTAGTGGCCGTCATATCGCTCCATCTCGATGTGCGTGGTGCCGTCCACCTTGGTGATCTTGTAGGGACCGGTGCCGATCGGGGCGCGGGAGAAGGCGTCGGAACCGACCTTCTCGCGATAGGCCCTTGGCCAGATCGGCGTCACCATGGCGAGGTATTCCATCACGGCGGGCGACACGCCGGTCAGTTTCACCCGCACCCGAAAGTCGTCGAGCTTCTCGGCGCCGGCGAACGACGAGTAGTAGGCGGGAATCGCCACCCGTTTGTCGTGGATGATCGTGTTGATCGTGTACACCACGTCGTCGGCGGTAAAGGGGTCGCCGTTCTGGAATGTGACGCCCTGGCGCAAGGTGAAGTCGATGGTGGTCGGATCCACCTGATGCCAAGAGGTCGCCAGCGCAGGCTTGATCTCCATCGTCACGGGATCGCGATAAACGAGGCAGTCGAAGGCCTGGAATGCCACGACCATGCCGGTGCGCTGCGAATTGTAATAGGGATCGACGTCAGGAATGGCTTCGCGCCAGGTGATGCGCAGCGTGTCGGTCGATTTTTCTGCAAACGCCGGCGCCACCGTCGCAAGCGTCATGCAGACCGCCGGTATCGCGTTACGAAGCCAAATAACCAATCGCATCTGTTTAGCCCCAATTCCGAAAAGCAGGGGTCGAGGAAAGACCAGCCCGGCAGCAGAAGCAACCCGCATGCCGCTGGATACGGGTTGGTGCCGCAGGTCGCTTGGTCTTCGAGGACCGACCGAGCGACCGAATGGGCCGCTTCGCGGGCCGCCGGCCCCTCGGCCACGCGGCATTTGAACCAGCTCACTTGACTCCGCGATACCGAGCCGTGTTCTATTCAACTCCCACATCCTGCCCGTGTGAGGGGGTCACATGCCGCGCGCGAAGCTGAAGAACGTCTGGTCGCACCTACCTGCTTGGGGAGCGCTGTTGCTGGGTTTCGGAACGCTGATTGGCGACGCCAGGGCGGACAGGCCTGCACTCGGGCCATCCGGAACGACGCCAGAGCCGTCGAGTCGATCGGCATCAAGGGCGGACGAAGTGTTGGTCAGGATCGACGGCGAGAAGATCTACATCTCGCAGGATGGCGACAGGTTCGAGGAATTGCGCCTGGGCGATAACCCCGAGGCTGCGTATTTGAAGACGCTTTTGCGCCATGAGGGCGCTGACGGACGCTCGGTGTCCGTTCCCGTCGGCTCGATGATCGTCGCAAGCGGCGGCGGGAGCGGCAAGGGCGAGAAGCCCAAGCATTCGCGGGCAACAGGCAATATCGGAAGCAGCAAATGATCCCGTTCTTGCAGCAACGCGACCACTAGGGACCGCCCTCTCCCATGGAGCGGCCGGATTTCGCCAACTTGGCGAATGGCCTCCATGGCCCGGTGCTCAAATCGTTCACGCATGGAACGCATCGAACGACCGCGCCGGAAGAGACGCTGGCGCGCGTAGCGCCGGTGGCACGGCAGATCGGCATCACCCGTCTGGGCAATGTGACGGGACTGGATCGGATCGGAATTCCGGTCACCGTCGCCGTTCGCCCGAATTCGCGGTCATTTTCGGTCTCGCAGGGCAAGGGCCTCGGACTTCCCCAGGCACTGGCCTCGGCCATGATGGAAGCGATCGAGCTGTTTCATGGCGAGAACCTCACGGAGCGCACGGTGGTCGCGAGCTTCCGCCGGCTCTCGGCGGAAACCCGCGCGGTGTCCCCCGACTTGCTCTGCGGCACCGGCATTCCGCTTCCCGATCAAGCCGAGATTGCCTGGATCAAGGGCTATGATCTGCTCGGCCGCGAGCCTTGTTGGGTGCCCTGGGAAGTGGTGCATACCGACTACACGCTGCCGACCAGTCACAGCGGCGAGCACTTTCTGTCCGGTACCAACGGATTGGCGTCCGGCAACCATCTCGCTGAAGCGATCAGCGCCGCCATTTGCGAGCTCGTCGAACGCGATGCCGTCGCCCTGTGGCATGCGCAGGACGTGCACGCGCGATCGCGCTGCCGGGTGGATGTCGCCTCCATTACCGACGATGATTGCCGTGGCCTGCTTGACCTCTACGAGAGGGCAAGAATCTCCCCCCGGCTTTGGGACGTCACGTCCGACCTCGCAATGCCCGCATTCATTTGCGACATCCCGGCTGCGACCGACGATCCCTCAGGCGGATTGAGACGATATCGAGGAGCCGGCTGCCACCCCAATCGGGCCATCGCGCTCGCCCGGGCCCTGACCGAAGCTGCACAAACCCGGCTCACCTATATCGCCGGTATCAGGGACGATCTCCTGGACTATACGGAGTCGGCAAGGGACAGACTGGGTGCAGCCCTGCTCGATGCGGCGTCACAAGCGGCCGAAGCACGCTCCTTTACGGACGTTACGAGCTTCGATGCGGATGACGTCACGGCGGACTTGCGGTGGGAGCTTGACCGATTGCGCGCGGTCGGCGTGGAACGGGCGGTCGCGGTCGATCTCACGCGTCCGGATCTTGGCATCCCCGTTGTCAGGATGGTGATCCCCGGCCTCGAATGGGATTGCACTCATCCCCGGTACGTTCCGGGCTCTCGGGCGCAAAGCGCCCGCGGTCGCGCCGAATGAGCGCCGTCATCTTTGCAGGGCCGTCACTGCCGCCGCACGTGCGCCCTCATGTGGCGGGGTTTGAATGGCGGCCGCCGCTGCGCCGCGGCGATCTCTATTTGGCCGCTTTGCAGCGGCCGGCGCTGATCGGCATCATCGACGGATATTTCGAAACCGTGCCGACGGTCTGGCACAAGGAAATCCTCTGGGCGATGGCGCAGGGCATCCATGTCTACGGCGCCGCCAGCATTGGAGCGCTGCGGGCGGCAGAGCTCGCCGAATTCGGCATGACGGGTATCGGTCATATCTACCGGAAATTCCGCGCCGGCGAATTGACCGATGACGATGAAGTAGCCGTTCTGCACGGGCCCGCTGAGGTCAACTATGTCCAGGTCACCGAGGCCATGGTGAATGTGCGTGCAACCGTCGACCGCGCGCGGAAGTCCGGCATCGTGGAGCCGGACCTCGCATCCGCCCTCGTCGAGACCGCCAAGTCGCTATTCTATAAGGACCGAACCTACGAGGCGATCCTGAAACGCGCGACCGGGCGCGGCCTTGCGCAAGCGGCACTGGATCGCTTCGCGGCGTGGCTCCCTCGCGGACTGGTTGATCAAAAGCGCATCGATGCGGAAGAGATGCTCCACGCCATGATGGGCCATCTCGAAGGCGGCGTGACCCCGCTTGAGGTAACTTACCAGTTCGCTCACACCTTCGCTTGGGAGGAGGCTCGCCAGCTCATCGAACGGGCAAGCGACGCGGCTTCGGACCCGCCCTCCTGAGTTGGGTGTCACATTCTCCGGGCCGCGTTCGTCATGGCTGACCCGTCAGGAACCCGAGCGCGCGCAAACACTCGACCTTCTTTGCCAAGACGTCGGAGTTGAGCAAGTCGGACACATTCACGTCCTGGCCACCCAGCCGAAATTCGATGGCCTGATTTGGTGTCGCATCGGCCAGCACTTTGTATTTGTACGTTTCAGCCACATCTTCGATGGGATTGGGAATCGCTGCAGGACTGGTGAATTCGTGGCTGCTGTACACGCTTCTAATCACGTCGTTTGCAGCCCCAACCCTGCCTTGCCGCGCCAGCGTTCTCAGTCGGCTCAGGCTGACATCAGGATTTTTCGGCCTGTTGTTGTATTGCTCGCCAAAATCGACCCATCGCCGCATGTTCTGATGAAACCGGCGCGAATCCCACGATGCGTTGATGAAGGCATCTTCGAAGCACGCGCTTTGCGGTGGACCGCTCACCTCCCGTCGCGGGTGGGCCGGGTCAACTCCATCCCCGTTGGAATCGGCGAGCAGGATGTGGCCGAGTTCGTGGGCTAGTCCGGCCAGAACCGTCAGCTCCGGATCGGCAGGAGCGGACGATCGCAAACGCAGCAGCCGCGCTCGATCAAATCGACCACGGAGTTGCACAAGCCTGTCCACCGTCTCGTTTTCTGTTTCGGCGACTGATTTCCTGGTCGCCAGCTCGGAGTCGGAGATGGCGAGATAAACGCCCTTGCCCGGCGGGCGGTCCGCGCCTTCCCAGAAGCCCCACCCCCATGGCCCCCAAAGGTTCGCCTTCGTCACGAACAACTGCGTCAACCGACACAGCTTGCCCTTCATGTAGTCCGGCGCCCGGCTATACGCCTTTGCCAGCACCTCCTTTTGCTGATCGGACACCTTGCGCTTGTCGCAAGCCGGGGGCCGGTATCCCCCGTCCATGCCAGCCCTCCCTGGATTATAGGAGGTGTAGCAGGCCTTCTCCGCAAACTTCTTGCCATCCGGGTCGCTGTCACACGTCCCTTGGAAATGACTGACAGGTGGTTCGGTTGGCTTAGGCCGCTCGGCGGCCTGCACCGAATAAGCCGCAATCATCAGAACGACAAACGTAAACAACGTGTTCGACTTCATCGCCACGCCTCCAATCCTCCCCGGGGTACCCGTCCGATAAGATCGGCCCGACACCCGGATGTGTTCTAGGGGCAGCCGATGATCACGTATTTGTGGAATTAGCCGCCCTGCCCTCTCGCCTATTCAACAACCACGCCGTGTGGGAATACAAGCCCAATTTCCTCATTTGCCGGTCGCCTGACGTATCGGCTGGATAGGCCTTTGACTTGTGGCCGGCGCCTTCTTGCCGGCATAACGGGCAGCATCAGCTTGCAATTTGTACCACCCTGGCGCCATAAAGTGCTGTTACGGCTGCGGCCGAGTGAATGCTTGCGTGGGTCTCCAACCGGCGCCGGCGCTCGAATTTCATTTACCGACGTATTTTTTTATTATGACGATAATCCTTCAAGGCTGCCTGCCGCAGGCACGTCCCACCACTGGAGCGCCAAACTGGCGCAGATGGGCACTGAACGGCGCCCGTGCTATCCTGATCCGCCAGGTCTGTAAGGTGTGGTATGGAGTGCCCTAACTGCCGCGCAGACGTCTCAGAACTTGCCAGGTTCTGCAGCCAGTGTGGATCGGCATTGGTGCTCAGCTGTCCTTCCTGTGGCAACAGCGAAGCGCACGGCTCGAAGTTCTGTGGCAAATGCGGCACGAGCCTCGCGGGCTCGGGCGGGGCTATTCGAAGTCCCGAACTCGCGCCAAGCCTGCCCCGAGCAGCGCTCGCCGAGCGTAGCCACCTCACGATAATGTTCTGTGACCTTGTCGGCTCGACGGCGCTGTCCGTCCGTCTCGACATCGAAGACTTTCACGAACTCATCGGCGCTTACCACAAGCGCGTTGCAGAGATTGTGCCCCGGTTCGGCGGCTTCGTATCCCGCCGCGTCGGTGACGGTGTCCTGGTCTATTTCGGTTATCCGGACGCTCATGAAGATGATCCCGAGCAGGCCGTGCGGGCCAGCCTGGCTTTGATCGAAGGCATCGGGCGCATTGAGAGCCCGGAGCCGCTTCAGATCAGGATTGGCATCGCCACCGGCCTCGTGGTGGTGGGTGACCTGATCGGATCGGGAAACGACGCGGAGGTTCTGGGCGAGGTACCCAATCTGGCCGCCCGGCTGCTTGCTCTGGCCGAGCCAAACATGATCATGATTGCCGAGAGCACACGGCGACAGATCGGGTCGATTTTTGCGCTGGAGGACCTCGGGTTCAAGGAACTCAAGGGCTTCACCGAGCCTCAACGCGCTTGGCGGGTGCTGGGCGAGAACCGCTTCAAGAGCCGTTTCGAAGCCCTGCGCTCGGCTGAGACACCGCTCGTCGATCGCCAGGAGGAAACCGAGCTCTTGCTTCGGCGCTGGGCACAGGCAAGAGCCGGCGAAGGGCGTGTCATCCTGTTCTCCGGCGAACCCGGCATCGGCAAATCGCGCCTGACGGTGGCGCTCCGGGATTTGCTTGATACGGAGCAGTACACCGAATTGCACTACTTCTGCTCGCCTCATCACCAGGCCAGCGCACTCTTCCCGGTCATCAATCTGCTCGAGCGTGCCGCCGGATTCGGGCGGGAGGACACGCCCGCGGCTAAGTTGGATAAGCTGGAAGCGTTGATGGCCGAAACCTCCGCGGCCGAGCGAGACGTGGCGCTGTTGGCTGACCTCTTGCTGTTGCCCACTGGACGCTATGGCAGCGTTGAGCACAACCCGCGACGCAGGAGGGAGGAGACTTTCGAGGCATTGCAGCACCAGCTCACCGCGTTGGCGCGGAGGAAGCCGGTGTTGATGATCTTTGAAGACCTGCACTGGATTGATCCGACCACGCAAGAGCTGCTCGACCTCTTCATTCGTCGGATCGGCCGCATGCCCGTCATGCTGATTGCAACGTTTCGCCCGGACTTTGTCGCGCCGTGGGCAGACCAGCCGCACGTGACCATGCTGACGCTCAACCGTCTGAACCGGTTCGATAGCGAGGCCTTGGTCCGGCAGCTCGCGGCGAAAGCGAAATCATTGCCGAGTGAACTGATCGGAGAAATCGTCGAGCGCGGGGATGGCGTTCCGCTGTTCCTGGAAGAGGTGACCAAAACCGTCGTTGATGCCAGGCCGGCCCGGCGGGCCGAATCCTCAACGTCGCGCCCGTCGCTCTCGGTGCCGCCGACACTGCATGCCTCCTTGATGGCA
Source organism: Bradyrhizobium sp. ARR65 (assembly GCF_000472385.1). Lineage (GTDB taxonomy): Bacteria > Pseudomonadota > Alphaproteobacteria > Rhizobiales > Xanthobacteraceae > Bradyrhizobium. The sequence continues at coordinate 112,885 of NZ_AWZU01000013.1, read as the reverse complement.
AGGCTTGACCGCATCGGCCCCGCGGCCAAGGAGATTGCGCAGATCGGCGCGACAATTGGCCGGGAGTTTTCCTACGAGCTCGCGGCCAAGGTTGCCGAGCGGCCCGAGGGGGAGATCAAGGAGACGCTCGATCGGCTGGTCGAGGCCGGCCTGATCTTCCAGCGCGGCGAGCCGCCGCGATCGAACTTTCTGTTCAAGCATGGCTTGCTGCAGGATGCCGCCTACAGCACCCTGCTGCGGGACCGGCGCCGAAGCCTGCACGCGCGCATTGCGCAGGCAATCGAGGAGATGTTTCCCGAGATCGTCGAGAGCCAGCCCGAAGTGGTGGCGCGCCACCGGACCGAAGCGGGTCTGAGGAAGCAGGCTGCAGTCTATTGGCAGCGCGCCGGTGAGCTGGCCTTGCGCCGCTCGGCCGGAAGCGAGGCGCTGAAGCATTTTTCCAGCGCGCTGCAACTTCTGGATGAGATGCCTGATTCGGCGGAGCGCTGGCAGCAGGAGCTCGACATCCGGCTTGGACTGGGCACCGCCCTGGTCAGCGCGCGCGGTTTTCGTTCGGCAGGGCACGAAATCGTCGATCACTACGCCCGAGCCGTCACGCTCGGACGTGGACTTGGCGATGACAAGAAGCTCTTCAGGGCGATGTGGGGGAACTGGTACACGAACCTGATTACGGGGCGCACCGAGCAGGCGCTTGGAATGGCCAACGAGCTCGTTGAGGTGGCCGAACGGCTTTCTGATCCCGATCTGATGCTTGAGGCCTATCATTCGCGCTGGGCGAACTCCCATGTGCTTGGCCTCAATTCGATCACCCTTGCCGACACCGAACGCGGTATCGCGCTGTACAATCCCGAGCGCCATCACGCGCATGCTTACGATTATGGTGGTCACGATACGGGCGTGTGCGCCTATGCGCACAGTGCCATCACTCTCTGGGTCACGGGCTTTGCGGACAAAGCGACGCAAATGTCGGTTGCCGCGCTCGAACTGGGCAGTCGGCTCGGCCATCCTCCGAGCCTGGCCCATGCGGCATGGTGGTCGGCAGCGCTTCGGCAAATGCTCCGTGCCCCCGAGCCGTGCCGTGAATATGCCGAGCTGACGATACGCATCGGGCGCGAGCAAGGGAGCAACATCTTCGTGGTGTGCCCGCTTCTCCTGGGCTGGACCGCGTTTCAATGCGGGCAGGTGTCGGAGGGCCTCGAGCGCATGGAGGATGCCGTCGAGGCCACGCGGCAGTCGGTACGACGCTTCTATTACGAGTACGAGCTTCTGGTGTTCGCTGAGGCCCTGCTGAAGGCCGGCGAGCTCGACCGCGCACAGCAAGTCGTCCAGGAAGCGGTCGAGGTCATCGCGACCAGCCGCAACCGCCTATTCGAGGCGGAAGCGCATCGGCTGGCGGGAGCATGCCTCGCGGCTCGCGGCGGCGAAGCGATCGCGGAGGCCGCGCGGCGGCTGTTGCAGGCGATCGAGACCGCGAACCGGCAAGGGGCGCTTGCGTTCAAGCTTCGTGCCGCCACCAACCTCGCCCGTCTGTGGCAGGACCAAGACCGGAGCGGCGAAGCGCGCGACCTTCTCCAGCAGGTCTACAGTCAGTTCACGGAAGGATTCGATACCCCCGACCTCAAGGAGGCCAAGGCTCTTTTGGACGAGCTGGACGTCAACGGCGCTTCGCGCCGATAAGAGCGATTCAGGACATTATGGCCAAGCCTCTGTTTGGGAATTTCCAGGCCCCCGACAGCCGACGTTCCGGCGGCAGACGCGTTATTCGGCTCGGGGTCGGAAGCCGACATCACCCTGCGGAAGCATATCCCTGACCAGCGATATCGAGCCGGTCCAGGAGCATTATTGCGAGGTGGGTTCACGCACCTCCTCGGGTTCGCCGAACCATCTCGATGCGGCTTGAGCGGCCTGCTCTGGGTCAGGGGTGACCTCAGCGGCCCAGGCAACAACGCCATCAGGGCGCACAAGCACAGCGCTCAGACCCAGCCGATCCTTGACCTCGCTTGCGACATACGCGATCCGACCGCTCCAGCGACCTGCAACCGCTCGAAGCTGTGACCGAGCGTCAAAGTCCAGGAAGAGTCCTTTCCCCTTGCCGAGGAGCTCGGCGAGGTTTGTTCCGTCGGCCAATTCGAAGTCGGGAGCGCTGAGGCCAACCAGCGGATGGCCGCCGCCAAGATCGTAGCGGAGAGAAACACCCCATACGCGCTCAGCAAAATATGTCGCGCCGTCGCGCGTATCCATGAGATCACGGATGATAGCTTCGAGCGCGCGCGTACTGGGGGTCGGCCGCATGAGCGCGACCTGGGCACGCGACCAATCGAGTATCTGCACTCCTATCGGATGCCGCTCGCTGAAATAACTATCGAGCAGGCCGACCGGGGCGCTGCCGCGGATCGTGGAAGCCAGCTTCCAGCCAAGGTTCATCGCGTCACCAAGCCCGAGGTTGAGGCCTTGGCCGCCCAAGGGGGAATGGATGTGCGCGGCGTCGCCGGCGAGCAGCACCCGCCCTTTGCGGTATGCGGTCGCCTGATAGGCGCGATCCGTCCAGGTCGTGGCAAGCTTGAGGGCCGTCAAGGTGACATCGGCCCCAGAGATACGGCGCAATACGGCCTGCACATGCTCAAGCGCAATTGGCTGGATTCGGTGGAAAGCGCCCCCGTCGAAATCGACCATCGCGATCGTCCCCGGCCGCGAATAAGTATACATGCCCGTCGGCGTGTAGTGGCGGCCCGGGCGGAGCTTGTCCGGATCGGCCATATCGACTTCAACGGAATAGCCGGTGAACTCCGGGTCGGTGCCGACGAAGTCGAAGCCGCCGGCCTTGCGAACTGTACTGCGGCCGCCGTCACAACCGACAAGCCAGCGCCCGCGAAAAGTCTGACCACCAGCGCGAATAGTCACTGCTTCGCCCGATTGGCTGAGATCCTCGACGCCGATACCGCGCCTGATCTCGACCCCCATTGCGCGTGCGCGAGCAGCCAACACGGATTCGAGGTGCTCCATCTCGACAGCCACGCTGGTGCTGGCTGGACTTGGCAGGCGATACTGCCACTTCGAGGTATCGATGTTGTCGTGGTAGAACTGGATGCCGGCGAAATGGCCGCCGGGACGGCGCGGCAACTGCATCCAATGCGGGATGGTCGACGCGCTGCTGCCGCCTGCCTCATCTTTCGCGCGTTGTGCCGCTACGATGTCGTTCAGTAGCCCGCGACGATAGAAGGCTTCGATGGTGGGCAGCGAAAGGCCGCGCAAGCCGAATGGAAGCCGCTTCAGAGGGGACTTCTGTTCCTCGTTTTGCTCCAGCACCAGCACGGACAGCTCGGCGAGGCGCAGTTCACACGCCAGAAACAGGCCGACAGGGCCGCCGCCGGCAATCACGACATCATACAGCAAAGTGTAAATCCCCCATCGCTGTCGTCAGCGCCACCATCGGCGGCATATTCGCCCCGCCGAAAGGCTCCGTCACTGGCCACGTCCCGGCTTGAGTCATGTCGCGGATCCTTCCTAAAAACTTGCACCGAGTGCGATCTTTTATTACACTCGGTGTAATTTCGCAAGTGCCATCGGCCAGAGTCGGTTTATATGAAAAGCACGTCAGAAAGGCCGCAGGGCCTTAGGGAACGCAAGCGGCGCGAGACGTCCGAACGGATAATCGAAAAGGGTTTGAAACTGTTCGTGAGGAACGGCTACGAAGGCACCACGCTCGACGCGATCGCGGAGGCAGCCGGCATCTCGCGCCGGACCTTTTTCTATTATTTCAAATCCAAAGAGGACGTTCTGCTGGCCGCGCATGATAGCGGCTTCCGCGAAGCGTTGAGGCCCGCGATGCTCGACGAGTCTCCCGATCAGACTCCTCTCGAAGCCGTCCAAAAGTGCCTGATCAAGCTCGCTTCACGCTACGAGACGAAGGAGTCCATTGTCTTCGACCGCCTGATGCAATCGACCGAGGCACTCCGCGCGCGGAAGGAAGCCGTTTTCGTCGAGACGGAGCAGATCCTGCTGGAAGCGATGTGCGAGCTTTGGCCGTTGCCGGGACGGCGGGACGGGCTTCGGCTGGTCGCGATGGTGGCGATGGGTACGTTGCGTCTAGCCCTGGACAAGTGGAAACAGCACAACGCGGCGCGCCCGTTGGCTTATTACCTCCGTCAGAGTTTCACACTTCTGGCAAAACAGTTCTAAACATCTCCGCTACGAGTCGATGACGTCACGGTAGGCGATCCTGGGGATGGCGACCTCCCGGCCGAGGAGCTCGTCAGCGAGACGTTACTCGCGCCCCTCGCGCAACTAACGAAAACCGGCCGTTGCCGGCGCCGATAGCCTTGTGCTTCACAGAGACTCGTCGAGAGGTCAAACGGTCGCGACCGTCTTCGTATCACGCGGAGGGTCCGATTACGGCTCGAGTTTATGGCAGTTGGCAGACGTCTGGGTGAAGCAGAGGGGCGTCCTTCAACCAGACTTTCGCGCCTTCCGGACCGGAGATAGCGCGCAGCACTTGTCCGGCCGGCAAGCGGACCCAGCTCTGTGACGTTAGCGTCTGATCGCCAATCGACAAGCTCCCCGCGAGAACAAGCGCTTCAAGCCCGCGTGCGTTCTCGACTATGATCGTTTTGCCCGGCATCCAACTCTCGAAACGAACATTTTCGACTCCGTCGTCGAACAATTCGGTGGCACTCGCCGCGCCCGATCTCGGCTCCAGCGAACGACCTTCCGCGGGCCGTCGCACCATCTGGTCGCGATCGCCATTCCGGAATTGCCAAAGGCGCACGAAGATCGTGCAACCATCCTTCGATGCGGGGACATGCGAGGTCCCGGGAGGGTTGCGGAAGTAGCTGCCCGCCGGGTAATCGCCGTGTTCGTCCTGAAAGACTCCGTCGAGAACGACGATCTCCTCGCCACCGCCGTGCGTATGGCGCGGGAACGCGCTATGCGGGGCGTATCGCACGATCGACGTGGCGCGCGCCACCTCGTCGCCGATGCGGAACAGCATGCGCCGGTCGACGCCGGCCGCCGGGCTCGATGTCCATGGGAGCTGCGCGGCGTGAACGATCACCGGAACAGTCAGGTCGTCATTGATGCGCATCGCGCTCCTCCCTCATGGTCAACACCATTCTGAACTTGGCCTGGCCGGACTTCATCCGTGCGATCGCCTCCGCAGCTCTCTGCAAGGCATGGTCTCGATGCGCGGACGTACGCCCGCGAGCAGGCTGAAATCCAGTGTCCCTTCGTTTTCGAAGGGCGTTCCGGTTATCGATCCCGACCTGCGCGACGCAATAGGATCGCTTCATGTCGTCACTCATCAAGCCGCCTCCGGGAGAGATGCTGCGAATTGCGGGTACGTCTCCGCGAGTTCGGTCCTGATCTGGTTTCGCATGAGCGCGAGCGTCGCGGCGTCGGGTCCCGGGGTCTGAACCTCGCAACCATCGTTGTCGAAGGAAAACCCGGTCATCTCGCGGATCTCGTGCGCGCTGCGACCCGGATGCACGCTCTCCAGTCGAAACCGACCGACGTCGCGCTGGAAGGAAAATAGCGCGGCGCTGGTCAGCAGCGCATGGGGCCCGCCTCGTCTGTAAACTCCTTTCTCGCTGACGCCTGGAGCCGAGATGAAGTCGACTTGGTCGACCAATACGCGGGGACTGTGCTCTTCGCGGAACAGGATGACCCGCGGCACCAGGAAGTAGAGATAGGCCGATCCGTACGAGCCCGGCCATCGCACCTCTGAGTTCGGATAACCTCCTGCTCCCACGAGATTGACGTTGCCCTTCCCGTCGATCTGCCCGCCGCCCAGGAAGAAGGCATCGATCCGGCCCTGCGCCGCGCACTCGAACAACTCCTCAGAACCGCCAGTGAAGGAGTTGTGCCTGATGGATCCCAGGATCGAGACTTGCACGTCTTCCCGACCCTGCTTCTTATTCAGAGCTCGCCGAAGCATCGCACCCGCTGCCGGCATCGGCGACGACATACCGACAGCGACATGACGCGCCCCGGCCAGCAGGCGCGAGATCGTGTAGATGAGCAGCTCGCGGTTGGTGCATTCGAGCATCATGCCGCGCTCCTGGTGCCAGTCATGTAGGCCCGGAAGCCTTCTGGCGAACGCGCGGCACGGGCATAGTTCTCGACCTCGCGCGCATCCAGATCGTATTCGGTGTAGAGGCCGGTCGGCCAGGCCGCGTTCCTATATTCCGCCACCGCGGAGACGTACATCGCCGGAAGCACGCCGGCGGCCAGCTTCTCGTCGTCGAGCAGCGAGGTCTCCGAGATCCGCTCGACGGTGACGAAGGTCTTTTTCGACGCGTGCGCCAGCAGCATGATTTCGCGGCGTCGGCCGAGACGGACGTTGCCGAAGCGATCAGCTTCAGGCGCATGGATCAGCGAGATGTCGGGCTGGATGGCCGAGACCACCACGATCTTCTCGCTTTCATCGAACGGATTGGCCGTCACCTTCCAGTCCGGACGATTCTTCAGGAGGTCGCTTCCGATGATGCCGCGGATGGGCATGAACGGCACGCCCTTCGCCGCCGCCGTCAGGCCGGCGAAAACTGCGGGACATGTCCCATCAAGCATGCGGAGCTCGCCGTTGCGGATCGCGCGCGCGAAACAGGGAGCGCCGCCGGTCTCACCGAGGCTGATGGCGCTGGTCTCCAGGACGGCGACCGCACCGGCGCCGATCAGCATGTCGATCTGCATTCCGCCGATCGGCGTGCAAACGACGTGAAGGTCGCGAATTCCGCGTTCGATCAGAAGCCGGATCATGGCGGGGCACGATCCCGCACCGTCCGGAGCCAAGCCGAGTTTGATGCCGGAGGGGATCATCTGCACCATAGTTTCGGGCGATACGAAATCAGTCATGTTCCAGCTCCCGTTCGCGGCCCCATCGGCTGTCAGGCCTTCCGTCATCCAGGTCACTCGAGCGAACCGATCAGGTCCTCAGGCAATCCTAATCCTTCAGCTCGACCGAGAACATCCACATCAAGCCGTTGCATCGCCGCGAAGCGGTCGCGGAGCCGCCACCACCAAACCCGCGACGGCGAAGCTGAGAGGCAGGAACGAGAGCCACAACACCGCGTTCCAGCCATATGTGGAGAGGAGTTCTCCCGACAGGAACGAGCCGAAAGTCATCGTGCCGAACACGACGAAATCGTTCAGCGACTGGACGCGCGCTTTCTCTTCGGGTCGATGGCACTCGAGGACCATCGCGGAAGCTCCGACGAATCCGAAATTCCAACCCACGCCCAGCAGGATCAACGTCGCCCAGAAATGAGCGACTTCTATGCCGAGGAGGCCTACCACCGAAGAGGCGGCAGTGGCCAGCAGACCCGTGGCCACCACCTTCGATGCGCCGAACCGAGTGATCAACCTGCCCGTCCAGAAGCTCGGTCCATACATGGCGATCACGTGCCATTGCAGACCGAGATTGGCGGACTGCTGCGAAAGATTGCAGAACTTCATCGCGAGCGGCGCGGCCGTCATGAGGAAGTTCATCAGCAGATAGGAGACGGCACCGCAGGCGACCGCACCGATGAAACGCGGCTGGCGCGCGATGACTGAAAGAGGACGACCTCTGTTGGTCTCGGCCGCAGTCGGCATCGGCAGACGGACGCCGGCGAGAACCAGCAACGAGAGCGCTGCGACCGCGGCCTGTGCCAGATAGGTGGCCGCGAAGAGGTAGGGTTGCCAGAGATTCATCGTGTACGTGACGAGCTGCGGCCCGATCACGCCTGCGAAGACCCCGCCCGCCATCACCGCCGACAACGCCCGCGGTTGTCGCTCCGGTTCGGCACAATCTGCGGCAGCGAAGCGAAAGGACAGCACCACCGCGGCGTAGACACCGCCGACAAACGCCGCCCCACAGAACAACGCGAAGGAAGCGTACAGAACGGCCAGCGATCCGATCAAGCCCGCGAGGACGCCGCAGCCCGTGCCGATCATAAACGTCGCGCGTCGGCCGTAACGCTGCGCGATCGCTCCGGCCGGCAACGTGCAAACGGCCATTCCGACCACGAAGATCGAGATCGGGAGCGTCGCCAGCGCTTTCGTAGGTGCCAGCATGTCTCCGACCACGGCGCCGGTCGCGTAGATGACCGTCGAATTCGCGCCGGCCAACGCCTGCGCGATCGCGAGCCTCACAACGTTGCTGCGCTCGAAACGGAACGCCGGCGCAGCGGCCGCCACCTCCTGAACGACGAGTTGGGACATTCAAACCTCGATTTGGCGACGCCAGCGCGCATCGCGCTGCGAAGGACGGCGGTGTAGCCGGTGATCGAGCAGATCTTGCGCCTTTCTGGATTCGCCGCTTCGCATCAAGGCGAGCAGCAGCATGTCCTCGATGATTTCCCTCTGCGCGCCGCTGCCGCCGATGCGAGCAACGTCGCTAGCTGCGGGCTCCAGGATCCGGACGCATTCCGCATAGTGGCCTCTCGCGAACGCGACCGCCGCGTGGCAGATCGATGGTACGACCGGACCAGCCGGGAGAGTGCCATCCGCGACGCGTCGCGTATTCGCTTCGATGCGAAGGTGGGCTGCCGCGTCGTTTCCGGTCGCCGCGGCCAGCAGGCCCATGTGGACCTCAACGAACGCGAGTCCGGGTTTCGGAAACCGGGACTCGGCGTAACTTTCGACGTCCTCCCATAGGCCGGACGGCACTGCATGGCCGTAGGCCTGAAGTCTCCACAGCAGCGAGACGGTATCGCTCACGACGTTGATCGGTACACCGAGCGAGACCGAAGGCTGGACATGTTCGGAATAGATCGCCAGGGCATGCTGCGGATCGTCGCGCTCCAGTGCAGAGAGAGCCGCGTGCCACGCGAGATGGCCGTGAAGCAGCCCTGCCCGATCATAGCCCGGCAGCCAGTTCGCGAGCAGCGCTTCGGCTTCCTGCGTCGCTCCCTGTTCGAACATAGCATGCGAGACCGCGTGCGCGGCATTCGCGTTGGTGCGGCGCAGTTCGAGGCCGCGCTGCGCGAGGTCGCGACCTCGGCTGACCGACCCGTTCTCGGCGTGAGACCAGCCGCGATAGGTCAGAAACCACCAATCGTCTGCATCATATTGATTGGCCACTCGTTCGCAGAGGTCGACGCGCGCCCGATCATGGTCCGCCATTCCCGAAAAGGCGAACAGGCCGAAGGCTCCGAGCGGCAGAGAAAGGATCAGGACATCGCGCGGCCACTTGTCCAGGTGGGCGAGAGCGCTCTCCAACGCCTTGGCGGAGTGGCCGTTCACCGTGAGCGAGAGGGTGGACACGTGACTGATCTCCCGGGGCGAGCCGTTTCGCGCGACGATTTCCTCCGCGGTCGCGATCCTCGCGCGCGCTTCCGCGCGCTCAGCCCGGATCATGTGCAATCGCGCGAGGGCAGCGTGCGCCAGCGCGAAGTCATGATCGTGATTGATCGACTGCCGCAGCGCGTTCTCCGCTCCCGGCCAAGCCGATAGCAGGAGGTCGACGCCTTCACGGTAGCGGCTCGCCGCTTGCGGCGACTCTGTCGAAAGCTGGAGGCCGCGACTGTCGAACTCGGCCATGCTTCGCTCCTGATACGGGTTGAGGCAGATCGGTCGGGGCGCCGCGTAGGTCGTCAGTTGCCGCCAGCCCTCGGTTTCGATCGCTATCAGAGGAGAAGCAGGCTGTCTTTCGACGTTTTGCCAATTTATATAGAATATCAGCCAACGGGAGACGACATGACCTGGACACCGATATCGGCCCCGCCGGGCGTCTTGCCCCCGCGCCCTATCACTATGCGTGCCCAATCGATCCCTGCCCGGCACGAATTCCCGGAGCATGCGCATGACTGGCACCAGGTGGTCTACGCGATCGACGGAGTGCTGATGGTGACCGCGGAGAATCGTTCGTTCGTCATCTCGCCCGACCAGGCGGTCTGGCTACCGAACGGCATCCGCCATCGGGTGGGCTCACTGCTAGGCGCCGAGTTTCGTAGCCTTTGGATCGCCGTCGATGCAGGGCGGAATCTCCCCTCGGACCCTACGATGCTCGCGGTCTCTCCGCTGCTGAAGGAGTTGATCGTGGAAGCCGCCGCGATCGAAGGAAGCCAAGATGGCGACGGTTACCCGGACCGCATCGCGACCCTCATCCTCGATCAGCTACGCAGGGCTCAATCGCTGGCGGCGGGACTGCCTTGGCCGCGCGGCGAACGTCTGCTGCGGCTTTGCGAAGCGCTGTACATCGACCCTGCCGACACGCGCAGTTCGTACGAGTGGGCCAAGGCGCTAGGCATGTCCTCGCGCACGCTGACGCGCCAATTCGAAGCTGAGATGGGTTCGAGCCTACGATCCTGGCGGCGGAGGCTTCGGCTGCTCCGTGCGATCGAACTTTTGAGCAGCGGCACGTCGGTGACCGAGACTGCGATGCAACTGGGCTACGGGTCCACGTCAGCCTTCGTCTTCGCATTCCGGACGGAGATGGGATCCAGCCCCCACGCCTACATGCGAAAAACGACCGGCGGACATCGCGCCTCGCCATCTGCAAGGCTTCGCTAAAGGAACTCGCCTTGCCTTGTACCTGGGATGCCCCGGGTCGCGGAGTGCGAAGCCTTAGCGAAATCGAGATAAAGCAAGAACCCGATCGGCCTCGTGTTAAACGAGGGCAAGAACTTCTCCCCGCCGCAGCCCTTAGCTGCGTCGGCAGACAGAAGCTCCGCCAGAAAATACCCAATCGGCCTCGACCAGGATGCGCAAATGTCCGTGCGGCCCCTCGGCATCGAGGCGCCTGACCGGCAGAGTTCGCGCAAGTTGCTTGCGCTCTAGTGGGGCTTCTTCGCATGCCCGTATACGGGCATGCACACAGCTTTCGCGTCGGAGTCGCTCAATGTTTTGACCCGGACAAGCCTACCGCCGCATCAGAAGTGGACCTCGGTGCGCATACCAAGAACCCAGGCATTGTCGGTCTTCACGCCGTCCGCATTAAACCCGCGCCCGCCGGGATTGATCACATACTGGACGTCGAACTTGAGGTTCATCCAGCCGGTCGCCTGCCAACCGTACCAAGCTTCGAGCGGAATTTCGTTACCGCCCGCATTCGGGCTGAGGGCGGCCGTGTTCACGTGAGTCGTGCCCACCGCGACGCCGACTTCATCCTTCGGGCGCCAGGCGAATGTTCCGGTGTGCTTGAAGCCCAAGGCGATCTGGTAGTCCTGGAACGAGGTCCGGTGATCGGCGAAGGTCGAATTGAGGAAAGTGTACCAACCCTGCCCGTCGGGACCGTCGACGCTCAACCGCTGCAGGATCGACTCATAAATGCCGTAGCGCCCTCTTTGATCGCTCAGGTTTTGATCCGGAACACCACCGCCGACTGGGATGGTCGCAATGATACCCGGCAGGCCCCCATCAATAGTCGACTGACTGTCGTACCAGCCGCCCAATCTCCAGGTCCCGAACAGGTCACCGCTCGGGCTGTAGGTCAACTCCACCGGCACCAGCACACCCGAGACGGGTTTTGAGGAGGGGATGCCCGGCAAGAAGTAGATGGTGGGGTCTGTGGTCGTCAGATAATTCGGATTTGAGTCGTAGACACCGACCGAAATCTTCAATTCCTTCGTCAAGTTGTAATGGACGACACCGGCCCATTGGCTCACCGGCCAGTTATAGATGTAGCCACCCAGAATGTTGCCGGGCTGACCGCCGCAGAAGGTCAGGTTGATGAACTCGCACAGACCGAAGAAGAAGTCGGAGCCGACTGGCAGACGGCCGCCCTTGAGTTCAAGGCGGTCATCGAAGAGCTTCTGCGAATAGTAGAGTTCGGTCAGGCGCAGAATGTTGCCGCGGCCGAAAACTTCGTTGGTGAGCTGCAGGGCCGGAATGCCTGCCTCGGTATTCAGATTGTCGCCGAAGCGGTCAACCAGCGTGAGGCCGACTGTACCGCCCGGAATGCCGGCAAGCTTCCCCATGTCGAGCTTGGCCCCGAACCATAGCTGTCCAGCGTTGGCCGCGGTGTTCCTGTTTCCGCCCGACAGGTTGCCGACGGATTCATTACCCAGCGTCAGGCCCAGAGAGATGCCTTGCTCCTTCAGTTTGGTCCTGCCGAGATCGCCAAACAGATAGGGCCTTGTCCAAAAATCATCATCGACCGACACATATGGAACAGGCGGCGCTTTCGTCGAAAGATCGGCCGCATACGCTCCACCGCTCAACAAAGATGATAAAGCAATCCCTACGCTGCACACGCGTGCGGCGTTTATAGACCTGTGTAACATTTTTTCTGGTCCTCCCAGCGTCCCCAGGCTTTGTGTATTTCGCGTCACGTTCCCGCCCAAAGCCCCCGAGCCTGGAACGTGCTCTCTCCCCAGCGCACACCGATTTCAGCCGCTTAAGAAGCGGCCGTATGTCAACTGGAGGTTGGAGCTGTCATGCCTGATCACCCGTTTTCGCCGACAACGCAGTCGCGCTGCGCGGCGATGCGCTCTGCTTTCCTTGCACAAGTGTCGATCTCGGCGCCGTGCGGGCCAGGCCGGCCAGCGCCATCTTGCGCCGCCGACGGGTCTGCAATTGCTGATCCACCAGCACGCCGAGCAGAATCACCGTCCCCATCACCGCGAAGTTCAGGGAATTGGGGATGCCCAGGATGTTCACAAGGTTCTGCAGCACCTGCAGCAGCGCCGTCCCCAGCACGATACCGAGAATAGAGCCCTCGCCGCCACGCAGGCTGCACCCACCAAGGACGGCAGCCGCGATCGCGTAGAGCTCGTAGAAGTTGCCGAACGAGCTCGGAGAGACTGAGTTCGTGTAGAACACGAACAACACCGTCGAAACTCCGGCGAGTCCGCCACTGATGATGTAGGCGGTCGCGATCACCATATCTGTGCTGATGCCGGAGAAGCGCGCCGCTTCCTCGTTTTTGCCCACGGCATAGAGCCAGCGCCCGTAGACCGAGCGGTGCAGCAGCACGCCGAGGATCAGCGCAAGGATGATCAGGAGGATGAAGGTGTTCGGGATGCCCGCGATATTCCCGGAGGCGATGTTGCTCAGTGTCCCGGCCTCGTCACCGTAGCCGAAGCCGCGTGTCGAATCGCTCGTGTAGTAGCGGGCGGCGCCGCGATAGATCAGCAACCCGCACAGCGTCACGATGAAGGGCTGCATTTTCATGCGTGTGATCAGGAAACCCTGGATGCCCCCTAGCGCCAGCCCGCCCAGCAGCACCAGCAGCAGCGCGAAGGGCCAATAAATCTGATAAGTCGTCAGAAGGTCGACGAATACGACGCCGAGCAGCGCGAACATCGACCCGAGCGAAAGATCGATGCCTCCGGTGATGATCACGAGCCCCTCGCCCAGCGCGAACACGCCGAACAGGCCGATCAGATTGGCCATATTCAGCAAGTTCACGAACGATAGAAAGGCCGGATTGATCACGCCCGTGATGGCGGAGATCACCGCCAGCAGCAGGCACAGGCCGAGCTCTTTCTTCATCATGGCGCAGCGACTTCCATCGTTTCCAGCGCTTGGCCGATCGCTAGCCGCAGCACGTTGTATTCGCTGAACTGCTCGCGCTCCAGCACGCCGCTGACACTGCCTTCATGCATCACTGCCACCCGGTCGGAGACGCCGATGACCTCCTCCATGTCCGAGGAGATCATCACGATCGCGACGCCCTGGTCGGCGAGATCGCGCATCAGCGCGTAGATCTCGCTCTTGGCGCCGACATCGATGCCACGGGTCGGCTCGTCGAAGAACATCACGCGCGGCTGCATGGAAAGCCATTTACCCAGCACTACTTTTTGCTGGTTGCCGCCGGAGAGCGTCACGGCCTCCATGTCGATGCTGGGCGCCTTTATGGACAGGCTCCTGACCTGTTCCTTCGCAACCTTGCGCTCGGTCGCGCCGTTTATCAGCCACATCCGCGCATAATTCAGCAGGTTCGCGAGCGTCACGTTTTCCCGGATCGGCAATTCCAGCACTAGCCCGGATTTCTTACGGTCCTCCGGCACCAGATAGATCCCTTGCCTGATCGCGTCCCGCGGCGAGGCGAGACCGACCGGTGCGTTGTCGATCCTGATCTCGCCACCCAGCAGCGGATCAATGCCGAAGACCGCGCGAGCGAGGGAGGTGCGGCCGGCGCCCACAAGCCCTGCCAGGCCGAGGATCTCACCGCGCCGCACGGAGAGATTAATCTGCCGGTCAGGAAAGGCGGTGGTGACGAGGCCGACGATATCGCAGCCGCCCGGCTGCGGCGGCCGTTTCGGCGGCGTATACAGCGCCTTCAGGTCGCGGCCGATCATCAGCCGGATCATTGCGGCATGACTTAGCTGGTGCCGCGCCAACTCCCCCACTGTGCGCCCGTCGCGCAGCACCACGACGCGGTCAGCGCAGGTCATGATCTCGCCCAGCCGGTGAGAAATATAGATCACTGAGATGCCGTGCGCCTTCAGGTCGGCAATCACCTCCAGCAGCCGTTCAGTTTCCGAAATTGTCAGGCTGGAGGTCGGCTCGTCCATGATGATCACGCGGGCGTCGATCGAGAGCGCCTTGGCGATCTCCACCATCTGACGCTCCGCGATGGACAGGTTGTCGACCAGCGTGTCCGGCGTGAAATCGGCACCCAGCCGCTCCAGCAGGGGCGCCACGCGGGCGCGCATCTCCGCGCTGTCCACCAGTTTCAGCGGGCCGCCAGTAAGCTTCTCGCGGCCTATAAATACGTTGGCCGCTACGTCGAGATTCTCGAACAGGTTCAATTCCTGATGCACGAAGGCGATGCCGGCCCGCGTCGCCTCGCTCACCGTCAGCCGGGCGTGGTCGTTGCCGCCGATGCGGATCACGCCCTCGCTCGGCGCGATCACGCCGCCCAGCACGCGCATCAGCGTCGATTTGCCGGCGCCGTTCTCGCCGATCAGACCCAACACCTCGCCGCGGTTCACGCGCAGGCTGACATCGTCGAGAGCCCTGACACCGGGATAAGTCTTGCTGATCCCGGCAAGCTCCAGCAGCGTCTCCGCCATTCGTCGTTTCCCTCCCGCACAACGCCCGGCGGCCTATGGCAGCCGGGCGTTGAAGCGCACTGAAGTCACTTCTTCAGCAATTCCTTCAGATTTGCGGTGAACTCCGCGACGTTGGATTTGCTGATCACCTTGGTCGGCACGATCAGCTTGCTGTCCGCCGGGATCCACGACTTGTCGCCGTTCAGCGTTTTGATGATGTTGGTGGCAGAGAGATAGCCGAACTCATACGGCTGCTGCACGACCGTGGATTCGATCGTGCCGTCGGAAATGCCGCGCAGCGTGCGCTGGTCCTCGTCGAAACCGACGATCTTCACCTTGCCGGCCCTGCCCGCCGCCTTCACCGCGTCATAGATCAGCGGTGTCTCGTAGCTCCACAGGCCCGACAACAGCGCAATGTCGGGATATTTGACGAGCACGTTCTCCATGTTCGCCTTGGCCTTGGCGAAGTCCACCTGGTCGGTGAACACGTCGACCAGCTCGATCTTGGTGCCGGCAATCGCTTCCTTGATACCCTGCACCCGCTCGCGGGCGTTGTCGGCGTCCATCGTGCCGACAAACAGCGCGATCTTGCCGCCGTTCGGCAGCGCCTTCTTGATCTCCTCGCCCGCCTGCCGCCCGGCCGCGACGTTGTCGGTGCCGATATAGGCGAGACGATTGCTCTGGGGCGCGTCGCTATCCGTCGTGATCAGCACGGTCTTGGCCGCAACCTTGTTGAGTTCTTCAGTTGCGTGCGGCGCATCGTCTACAGAGATAGAGATGCCGGCGACGCCGCGCACCAACAGGTCGTCCAACTCGCGCCGCTGGCCTGCAGCGGTGCCTTCGTTGGTGACGATCAACTCGATATTGTATTCGGGGTGCTCCTTCTGCGCCTTCTCAAGTCCGCGGCCGGCGATGGTCCAGAAGTCGGCCGCGACATTGGTCACCAGCGCGATGGTCTTTTTCTGCTGCGCCTGCGCCACCCCCGCGGCCATGGCGAGCGCAGCTGCGCTCGCCAGCAGCGGCACGAACAATTTCTTCATTGAGCCCTTCATATGCACCTCCCTTTCGTCACCCCGGCCTGAGGGGGATTCACGCGCAGCGCTTTTTTGCGCCCTATTTTATTTTTGTCTCGAAGAAATTAGCGGAGAGACATACCCAGTCAAGGCTGTCCCCGCCCCCTTCTTCAAGCAGCAATAGTACACGAGGTATGACAATAGTAAATATCGGTACGATACGAGAGCCTTCATCTGTGCTTTTTCGATTACACCCAGCGTCATGTCCGTTGATTAATTTCACTGAATAAATTAAAGGGGGCGACATGAATGAGCAGCCGGAACCACCGAGACGTGCTTCAGGCGCGGCCCGCGGATCGAACCGCGGCCGACTCGTCGAAGTGCTGCGACGTCAAGGGCCATTGCCGCGCGTCGAGCTCGCACGTAGTACGGGGCTGAGCTTCCCGGCGATTTCGGCCATAACGTCGAGACTGATCGCGGAAGAGCTGCTGTGCGAGGCCGAAACCGAGACAGCAGCGGCGACCTCGTGGCCCGACGATACCGACGAGGAGGATGCGGACGCGCTGAATGGCCGCCGGCGTGGCAGGCCGGCGGTACTACTGACATTGAACCCTGAGTTTGGCCGCATCATTGCGGTATCGCTACGCATGAACCTGATCGAGACACTGATCGCGGATTTCAGTGGCTCTGGTTTGGCGCAATCGCGACTTGAACTCCCGACGCGCGCTCTGGATGCCGGCGCGTTGCGCGACCTCGTGACCGCGCAAATCGCTGCTATGCTTGACGCGACGGCCACGCCGCGCCATCGACTGTTGGGAATCGGGATTGCGCTGCAGGGCATCGTGAATGCCGAAACCGGCCAGCATCTGTGGAGTCCGGCGCTGTCGGTCACCGACATCGATCTGGCGAGGCCGATCCGTCAGGCCTTCGGGGTCGAGGTCGTAATGGCGAACGACGCTGTCGCAGTTGCGCTGGCCCTTGTAGCCGCGGAACCGGCACTGGCGCAGGGCCTCTCAGCCACGATCATGGTCGGCCACGGTGTCGGCATGGGTGTCGTTGTCGACGGTGAAGCGCGCTGGGGCGCCGGCAGCGAGATCGGCCATGTCAAGTTGGCGCCGGACGGTCCGCAATGCCGCTGCGGTCAGCGCGGCTGCATCGAGGCCTATCTCGCCGACTATGCGCTCTACCGCGACGCCCGAACCTTTCTCGACCTGCCGCCGGCGGTATCGCAACAGCCGTCCGAAGCGCAGATGGCTCTGCTGCGCGAGCGAGCACTGGGCGGCGATCCCCGTCTTGAGCACTTATTCCGGCAGGCAGGCCGCGCGCTTGCAGAGGCGGTCGCCGCAACGATATCGGTGCTGCGCCCACATCATGTCATCCTGGCGGGCCCCGGCCTGCAGACTTTTGAGATGATGCGCCACGCCTATGAGGAGCGGCTCGACCAGGCAGTGTTGCCGTGGCTGCTCCAGTCCACGGCGATCTACCTGCGTCCAAGCGAGTCGACGGCAATTCTCGACGGCATGGTGCGGCGGACGCTGCGGGTCGTCGACCGAAATCTCATGGAAACGACCGAGTGAACACTGGGAGCAGCGGCCCCTGTTTGAGCCGCAGCCACGCAACCGGCGCCGTTCAGGCGCCAGATTAAGAGGATGCCAATGCAAGGCGCCATCTATCCAAGCCTCAAGGACCGGACTGTACTGGTGACCGGCGGCGGTTCGGGCATCGGCGAAGCCATCGTCCGCCAGTTCGTCGACCAAGGCTCGCGGGTCGGTTTCATCGACATCGATGTGACGGCCTCACAGCAGCTATTGGCCAGCCTGCCGGCGCATGCCAGCGTGCATTTCGAGCACGCAGATGTGCGCGACATCGGCGCCCTGAGACGGGCGGTCGCGGGCGTCCGCGAGGCCTTCGGGCCGATCACCATCCTGGTCAATAACGCGGCCCGCGACGACCGTCACACGATCGAGGACGTCACGCCGGAATACTGGGACGAACGAATCGCCGTCAACCTGAAGCATCAGTTCTTTAGCGCCCAGGCGGTCGCGCCGGACATGATCCATGCAGGGGGCGGCTCGATCGTCAACATGGGCTCGGTGAGCTGGGTGATCGGCCAAGGCAACATGCCCTGCTACACCACCGCCAAGTCCGGGGTTCAGGGCCTAACCCGTGCGCTTGCCCGCGATCTTGGGCCGAACAACGTGCGGGTCAATTCCATCCTGCCCGGATGGATCATGACCCAGCGGCAGCAGGATCTGTGGTTGACGCCCGAAGGTGAGGCCGAACTCATGCGGCGCCAATGCCTCAAGCGCAAGCTCACGCCGGACGACATCGCGCGCGTCGTCCTCTTCTTCGCCGCGGACGACAGCGGCGCCTGCACCAACCAGAACTATATCGTCGATGGCGGCTGGGTCTAACCATAGCCGATGCCGGTCAGGTTCACTTCCAAATCACGCCGACACGCTTGTCCCGGCTCAATCACGTCGAGACGTGGATCTCCATCAAAGGACAATCGCTCAACGCAGCCATTCAATGTGAGGCGCGCACCGGCCGGGACGATGGCGGAAGGCGCAGGTAGCTGTAGAGCTGGAGCAGAATCAGGGCCGCGGAGGCCACGATGAATACGGCGCTGAGCGGCCGCTGCAGATAGATCATAAGATCGCCGCGCGACAGCACCATCGCCCTGCGGAAATTCTCCTCCAGCATGGGCCCCAGGACGAAGCCGAGCACGACGGGAGCTGCGGGAAAATCCAGCATCAGGAAGATCGCGCCGACGCAGCCGAAGGCCGCGACGAGGAGAATATCGAACACGTTGTTGTGCGTGCTGTAGACCCCGACCGCGATGAAGAACAGCGCCGACGGAAACAGAAAGCGATAGGGCAGACGCAATAGCCTCACCCAGATCCCGATAAGCGGCACGTTCAGGACGATCAACAACAAATTGCCAATCCAGAAGCTCGCGACCAATCCCCAGAAGACGTCGGGATGTTCGGTAATCAGCTGCGGCCCGGTGTTGATGCCCTTGATGATCAACGCACCGAGCAGCAGCGCCATCACGGGATCGCCGGGAATGCCGAGCGACATGGTCGGAATGAAATCGATCTGCGTTTTCGAATGGGCCGCCGCCTCGGGCGCGGCTACCCCTTCGATGGCTCCCTTACCGAATCGCTCCGGCGATTTCGCGATCTTGCGCTCCAACGCATAGGCGACGAAGGTTGTAATGGTCGGCCCGGTGCCGGGCATTGCACCGAAGATGGCGCCGACGCCGGTACCGCGCAGCATCGGCAGGACGGCGGCCTTCAGCTCACTGCGCGTCGGCATCATCTGCCGCATGGTGACGCGCGTCGTCGTGACCGCGACCTCCCCCCGGTTGACCGTGAGCAGGAAATCCGCGACGCCGAACAGCCCCAAGGAAAGCGCCGCGAGGTCGACGCCGTCGGCGAGATCCGGCAAGCCGAAAGTGTAGCGCTGGATGCCGGTGTTGACGTCGGTGCCGATTGCACCGAGGAAGAGCCCGAACAGTGTCATGGCGATGCCCTTGAGGGGTGATCCCCGCGACATGGTCGATCCGGCGAGCAGCCCGAGCAGCATCACCGCGCTAATCTCGGTCGGCCCGAACTTGAAGGCAACTGCCTCGAGCAATGGCGAGACGAACACCATTAGCGCAATCCCGACCGACGCAGCGAAGAATGACGCCATCATGGTGATGCCGAGCGCGGCGCCGCCGCGCCCGTTCAGCGTCATTGGATAGCCATCAATGCAGGTTACGGCATGCGGGGGATGGCTCGGCAGGTTGAGGAGGATGGCGCAGATGGCGCCGCCATACATCGATCCATAGAAGATCCCCGCGAGCATCAGGATCGCGGGTACCGCCGGGATCACATAGGTCAGCGGCAACAACATGGAGATGGTTGTCATCGCACCCATACCGGGCAGCACACCGATCAAATTGCCAAGCACCACGCCGATCACGACCCACATCAAGTTCGCCGGCTGCAGCGCGACACCAAAACCGTACCAGAGATCGGCTAGCGCCTGTTCCATCCCCTCCCCCCGACAATCAATCCGATACTCAACCCCAGGCGAACAGCGGAAGCTGCAGCTGCAGGCCGTAGCTGAAGACCAGAACCGCGGCAACGACGAGCCCCGCTGCCAACAGGGCCGCATCGCGCACCGAATTGGCCGTGCTTCCCAGCGCCGCGACGAAGACGGCGACGAAGGTCGCCGGCACCAAGCCACCATGATCAGCGATGATCGCAAAGGCGACGAGACCGCCGAGGATGCAGAGCCAAGCCCGCCAGTTGACGCGCATGACTTTGCGTTTTTCTTCCTCGCTCGGCCGCGCTGTAAGAGCGATCGCGAAGCCGACGAGGATCATCAGCACGCCGTAGAAGAACGGCATGTATCCTGGTCCCATTCGGGTTGCTGTGCCCATGCGGTAGGTCAGCCCCATGGCAGCCACGCCCGCCCCAATCAGGATCAGCAGCATGGCACCGATACGGTCCTTGCCGAGGCGCTGGATCAGAGACACAGAGCGGTGATGGCCCGCGATGCGATCGCTCATGACGTCGGCCCGCTCACGCAATCCGGTCGCCCTTCTTAACCTGCACAGTGCGGCTATCGACGCCCGGCAGCATCTTGGCGGGATCGCGCGTCACCACGACATCGATCACCGTTGGGCCGTTGCGGCGCACCAGCGCCTCCTTGAACGCAGGTGCAAGCTGGTCGGGACGTTCGACCCGGATGCCATGACAGCCCAGGGCCGCAGCGACATCGGCGTAGTTGGTCTCGCTCAGGTCGGAGGCGTGATAGGCACCGGGGCCGTACATCAGGTGCTGCAGCGCCTTCACATAGCCCGAGGCGGCGTTGTTGACGACGATGATCGTGAAATCGAGCGCAAGGCGGCGCGCCGTCTCCAATTCGCCGATCATCATGTTGAAGCCGCCGTCGCCGGTGAGCGCGAAGACCGGCCGCCCCGGCGCCGCCAGCGCCGCGCCGATCGCGCCCGGCAGGCCATAGCCGATCGAAGCCGAGCCGCGGTCCGGCACGAAGGCACGGCCGGGGCGCTTGGTATCGAACAAGAGCCCACCCCAATGAGCGGCGAACCCGCCGTCGGCGACGAGATAGCCATCGGCCGGCAGTGCCGCGTTGATCTCCGTCATCAGACGGGCGATGTCGACCGGACATTCATCGGAGTTGAGGCGCGCGCCGACCTTGCGACGCCAGTTCGCCATCCGCTCGGCGGCGTCGGCCGGCCGGCCAGCCCACCGGGCCTGCAGCCGCTCCTCCTCCGGCGCGAGCGCCGCCGACAGATCGGCGATGCCGAGCAGCACATCGCCCCACAGCCGCACGGTCGCCGGCACGGTGCGGTCGAATTCCTCGGCCACACAGTCGAGATGGATCAGGCGCTTGCCCGGCGCCGGCACCGTGTAGCGCTTGGTCGCGATCTCGCCGAGCTTGCAGCCGACCACCAGCAAGAGATCGGCCTCCTCGATGAGCTGATTGGCGAAGCGGTCATAGCGGCCGAACAGGCCGGCGTTGAGCGGATCGCTGCAGGGGATCGCGCCTTTGCCCGTCAGCGTATGCGCGACCGGCAGGTTGAAGGCACGGACGAACTCGGTGAGCTGCTCGGCCGCGCCGGACAGATGAACGCCACCGCCTGCGAGAATGACAGGCGCCCTCGCGGCGGCAATCAGCTCGGCGGCGCGGGCGATGCTCGCCCCATCAGGACGGGAGCGCAAGGCCGGCACGGCGCGATAGATGCTATCGCCATGGAAATCGGCGGCGCTGAAGGAATGCACGGCGTGGGAGATGTCCTCGGGAATATCCACCACCACCGGACCCGGCCGGCCCGACGTCGCCACCGCAAAGGCGCGGCGCATCAATTCGGGAATCCGCGCGACCTGCTCGACGCGGATCACCTCCTTGCACACCGGACGAAGCACGTCGGTCTGGCGACATTCCTGGGTCATGTTCTTCCAGGAGTGGTCGCGATGCGTATTGCCGACCAGGACCACCAGGGCCGTACCCGAATTGAGAGCCTCCATCAATCCCGTCACCAGATTGGTGGCACCGGGTCCCAGCGTGGCATCGGCGAGACCGACCCGGCCCGACACCTTGGCGTAGGCATCGGCCGCGAAGATGCCGGTGCGCTCGTCATTGATCAGATAGTGGGGCAGCCCGAAGCGCCTCGCCGCATCATAGAACGGCAGCAACTGAAACCCGCCCATGCCGAACATGGCGCCGCCATCGAAGGCCTGGATCATGCGGGCGATCGCCTCGCCGCCGGTGATTTCCAGGAAGCCGGTGTCCGACTCGGCCTTGATTTCAACATGCTGGTTCATGGTCTCGATCACTCCATTAGAGACAATTTGCGCGCTGGGTGGCAGGATTTCATTCGATGCTGGCCCCGGAGGCCTTGATGACCCCGGCCCATTTCGCGGTCTCGGACGCGATCAGCGCGGCGAGCGCTTCGGGCGTGCTGGGCGCGACATCGGCTCCGAGCTCGGCGAGTCGCGCCTTGATGGCGGGCCGATCGAGGATCTTGCGTACCTCTTCATTGAGGCGCGTGACGATCTCCTTCGGAGTTTTCGCCGGCGCCACCAGCGCAAACCAAGAGGTGACCTCGCAGCCCGGCAGGCCGTCCTCCGCCATGGTCGGGATGTCCGGTGCAGCCGCGGAGCGTTGCGCGCTCGTCACCGCGAGCGCCCGCAATTTGCCGCTTTTGATGTAGGGCAATGACGAGGACAGGTTGTCGAACATCGACTGGACTTGACCGCTGATCAGTTCGACCAGCGCCGGCGCGCTGCCCTTGTACGGCACATGCACCAGCTTCACCTGCGCGACCATATTGAACAATTCGCCACTGAGATGGACCGAGGAGCCAGTCCCGGAGGACGCGAAGTTGATCTGGCCCGGCTTGCTCTTTGCCAGCGCGATGAACTCCTTCAAGTTCGTCGCTGGCACGGCAGGATTGACCACCAGCACATTGGGCACTGTCGCGATCAGGCTAATGGGCGCTAAATCGGTAGCGAAATTAAAGGGCAGCTTCGGATAGAGGGTCGTGTTGATCGTGTTGGCGATGGTGCTCATAAAGATGGTGTGACCGTCTGACGCCGATCGCACCACTTGCTCCGATGCGATACTCCCGCCCGCACCCGGCCGATTCTCGATCACCACGGGCTGCCCCAGCGCCTCCGACAATTGCTGCCCTACCAGGCGCGCAACCAGGTCAGTCGAGCCACCGGCCGCATAACCGACCACCAGGTGAATGGGTTTCGAAGGATAGGTCTCGGCAAGGGAAGTCGGGCCCGACGCCCCCCACATCAGAATCGAGGCAACCATCGCCGCCAGCCACCTTAACCCCATTGCGCGTCCTCCCATCTTGATCTGATCCACAATGTGGACTATTCTTCTTCGCTCTCGCGGCGCGCCTTGTGTCATCAAACGTTATACCTTGTCAACAACGGAAGAACGTGAGCTTACCTCTCTGGCGCGTTGTTTCACATATTGGACTTATTGGGATTGTTGTGGCGGACGACGACACCAGGCCAACCGGGACCCAGAGCATTGGACGCGCGGCCGCTGTACTCCGCGCGCTGGCGTTGCGCAGCCAGTCGGGAGCACGCATGGCCGACATCGCGCGCGAGACCGGGCTTGAACGCCCCACCGCCCACCGCATTCTTCAGGGCTTGATTGCGGAAGGCATGGCGAGCCAGAACGAGGCGACGCGCCGCTATCATCTCGGCTCGTTCATCTATGAACTCGGACTGCTCGCAGAGCCGCGATTTCATCTGCGGGAGATGGCGCGGCCGGCAATTGATTTGCTGGCAGATCAGACCGGCGACACAGTCTTTGCCGCCGTACGCGGCGGCAACGATGCATTGTGTGTCGAGCGCAAGGCCGGCAACTTTCCTATCAAGGCCTTCACGGTCGAGGTCGGCAGCAGGCTTCCCTTAGGGATCGGCTGCGGCGGCGTCGCCATGCTCGCTGCCCTGCCCAAGGAAGAAGCCGAGAGCATTCTCGCATACAACGCTCCGCGTCTCTCGGCGTATGGCGACATCACGGCGAGCGAGCTCGCCGAGCTCGTCGCAGCGGCGCGCACTCGCGGCTATGCGGTCAATCCGCGTCGTGCGCCGGGCATCGCCGCTATCGGCATGGCCGTGCGTCGGGCGGATGGCGGTCTCGCCGGCTCGATCAGCATTGCCGCGATCGAAAGTCGGCTGCCGCCAGATCGCATCGAAAAGATCGCGCGTCTGCTACGGACCGAGATTCGCAAGGTCGAGAAGATGCTCTGCTCGTCCTGAGTAGCTGCCCAGTCGAGGATGCCGCCGCCGTGAAGCTCAATGGCGGGTAGCCACTTTCCGTGCTCCGAGGCTCGCGGCAGCGCGCTCGAGATGCGGTCGCTCCCTCCGGGCAATTCGGCAAATTCAAACCTGAAGAGTCTTGTCACCCGTTCTTTGACAGCTCGCTCAAGCTGATCGTCGGTCGCACCACGGTCAGCCTGAACCAAGGCCATCTGGGCAAGGCACACGCCTAGGGATATCGCGCCAGCTCTTCTTGTTAGCGCAAGCCTTCGGTGGCAATCTGGCTGCCGGACTGACGAGCAAACATTTATGTCAAAGCCAGACGCCAGATCGCTTCCGCACTTGAGCCTTCGCATCGATCTCGATGCCGAGGAGCGGATCGGGCCGGGCAAAATCCAGCTACTAGAGCATATCCGCGACTTCGGCTCGATCTCGGCTGCGGGCCGCGCGATGGACATGTCCTACAAGCGCGCCTGGGATCTGGTCGAAGAGATCAACCGCATTTGCGGACACGCCGCGGTCGCCCGCCAGACCGGCGGCAAGAATGGCGGCGGCGCAAAGCTCACCCCGTTCGGCGCTTCGCTGGTCGCGCGTTACCGCAAGATCGAGCGCGATGCCGCACGCGCCGTCCGGAAGGAATTGCAGGCGCTACGGACTGATATCGGACGCTCGCGCAAAGCCTGACCTTACTGCCCGGCCGGCAAGGCAATGAGCCGGAACTGCGCTGCGTTGGCGCTCCGATCCGCAACAGCGCGGGCCGCGTCTTCGCGGCCATGAGCGTGTGCCGCCGCTTGTCCTCACTTGAAGTGGCCCTTGGTTTCGGGGATCACGATTGCCCCGATCAGGTAGATCGCAAACACCCCGACCGAGAAGATAGCAAGCGATGTCGGAATCTGCGCGGCACCGGCACTTATCAGCGAAACGACGGTCGGCATCATTCCACCGAGCGCAAATCCAATATTCCAGGACAGCCCCGTGCCGCTCGCGCGCAACGCCGTCGGGAAGCGCTCGTTCAGGAAGATCAGCACCGGTGCGTAGCCGGCGTTGCCGATGAAGGCGATCGCCAGCGCATAGAGCGTGACCTCCGTGATGTCCTTCGTCGCGGCAAGGCCGAGATAGCACAGCGGAAGCAGCACGGCTGCAGCTACGCCGATCAGGAGAAAGGTTCTTTTCCGTCCGATCTTGTCGCTCAGCGAGCCGATCAGAACCGCCGAGAAGAACGCCGAGATGCTGGCGCCCATCAAAATCAGCGACGAGGTCTGGTTCGGCACCGCGTTGATGACCTTGAGGAAACTTGGAAGATACCCGGAGGTCAGATAATAGCCCGCCCCTCCGCCGAACGTGATCAGGAGGTTGAGTAGCAAGACCTTGCGATACTCTCCTGAAAATATTTCTTTGACCGGAGCCTTCGACAATTCTGCCTTGTGTGTCTTCTGTTGCCGCTTCAGCTCCTTGAAATAAGGCGATTCCTCGAGGTTCTTGAAGATGAACCAGCCGAGCAAGGAGCTCAGCAGGCCGGAGAAGAACATAAAGCGCCAGCCCCATTGCGCGAAGGCTTCACCGGGAAAGATCGAGGACGTGATCAGGAACACCAACGACGCCAGCAGCGCGCCGATCCCCGCGCCACCGCCACCGACGAGGCCGGACATCGCGCCCCGCCAATGTGCCGGAACGGATTCCGTGCCGATGGTATGGGTCGAGGCCACCACGCCGCCGACGAAGACGCCCTGCACCAGACGCAGCATCAGGAACACGATTGGCGCGACCACACCGACCTGGGCAATCGTCGGTAGCACACCAAATCCGGCGGTGCTGATACCAACGCCGAAGATCGCGACCAGCATGGCGCGCTTGCGTCCGTGCACGTCGGCATAGTGGCCGAACACGGCTGATCCGAGCGGCCGCATCAAGAGCGTGACGGCGAATGATCCATACACCGCGGCCAGCGACAATGCCGTATTGCTCGATGGAAAGAACAGTGCGCCGACGACCGGCGCGACATAAAGCAGAATGAACAAATCAAAAAGATCGAGCGCCCAGCCAAGCACCGAGGCAATGATCGCGTTGACCATCTGTTGATTGCCCGCCGACGTTCGCATGGTCGCGACCGGCACATCCATCTCAGCCAATTTACCCTCCCCGCTTGATGATTGCCGCGGCGGCCGACTGCCGTCCGCGGCGTTGCTAGACGTCTTGTCGTCAGCGTCCGACGAATTTGGGCGCCCGCTTGGCGTTGAAGGCTTCGACGCCTTCCTTGAAATCCTCCGACTGACGGAGCCGGCTGTAGCAGTGCCCCTCGAGCTCGATCGCGATCGCTAGCGTCGAGTCCTCGGTGTCGTTGAGGAGCTTCTTCGCGGTGCGCTGCGCCAATGGCGAGAAGGTGCGCAGCTCATCGACCAGGCGGTCCGTCGCCTTCTCGAGCTCGGCATCCGGCACGCACTCGGTCGCGATCCCCCATTCCAGCGCCTGCTTTGCCGAGATCCGCTTGGACCGCATCACGATGTCCTTGGTGCGGGTGATACCGACCATTTTCTGCAGCCGTGCCGATCCTCCCGAGCCCGGGATCTGTCCAAGCTTCTGTTCCGGCAAGGCGTATTGCGTCGTGTCCGAGGCGATGCGGAAATCGCAGGCGAGCGAGAGTTCGAAGCCGACCCCGAAGCAATAGCCGCGATTGGACGCGATCACCGGCTTGGCGCAACGCGCGGGTGCCGCGATGTTCCAGGCCAGTTTCGACACATGCTCGGGGCTCGCCTCCATGAAGCCGCCGATATTGCCGCCGCTGGAGAAATGCTCGCCCTCAGCCCGCAGCACGATGACGCGAACGCGCGGATCTTCATCGAGCGTCTCGAAGGTCAGCCTTAGTTGATCGCGCTGCGGCATCGAGACGACGTTGTAGGGTGGCCGGCCGAGGATGATATCGGCGCGCTCATGCGCCTCGTCGATCTCGACCCTGAACCCATCGAGCTTGGCGAGGCGAGGGTCTGCGAAAGTGTACGGTGACGGCATGTAGTTGCTTCCTTCTGTTAAGTGCCGTGTGGTCAGGCGGCGTCCGAGGGAGGCCGGTGCTCGGCTTCGTATTCCCCAGCGACAAGCAGGCGCCGCAGCAGCTTGCCGACCGGCGACTTGGGAATGGCATCGACAAAGACGTAGCGGCGCGGACGCTTGAAATTGGCAAGACCGGATGTGCGGCAAAACTGCTCGAGCTCCGCCTCGGTAACGGGTCGGTTACGCTTGACAAAGGCAGCGACGATCTTGCCCCACTTCTCGTCGGCGAGTCCGACCACCGCGATTTCAGAGACCGCCGGATGCAGTGAGAGGCAGCTTTCGATTTCGACCGGCGAGACATTCTCACCGCCGGTGATGATCATGTCGTCGACGCGGCCGGTAACGAACAGGTCGCCGTCGGAATCGATGAACCCGGTATCGCCGGTAAAATACCAGCCCTCACGCAGCGCCTTGGCATCTGCCTCGGGCCGTCGCCAATAGCCCTCGAAGGCTTCGTCGCCGGCAAGCGAGGCAATGATCTCGCCCTCTTCGCCCGGAGCGGCAAGTTCGAGCACCGAGCGAGCATTGGTCCGCACCACCTTGATGTGCTGATTGATGCCGGCCTTGCCGGCTGAGCCGGGTTTGGCCGGCGCGTTCTGATCGATCGTGAATGTGTAGATCTCGGAGCTGCCGTAATGATTGACGAACAGCTCGGGCTTGAACACGTCGTTCAACTTCCTGAGCAAGGCGTCCGTCATCGAGGCACCGGCAAAGCCGAGCTTCCGCACGCTCGATACGTCGGTCGCTGCAAACGCCTTGTGGTGAACGAGGTCGTGGTAGAGCGTCGGCACCAGATAGAGATTGCTGATCTTCTCGTCTTCGATAAGGGCCAGCGCCTGGCGGCTGTCGTAGCGCGGTAGGCAGACGAAGGCGCCGCCGATCAGCGACATCGCGAGCAAGGAGCGCACACCCATGGTGTGATAGAGCGGCATCACGCCGAGCGTGCGCTCGTTGCGACCGTAGAGGTTTTGCGCGACATGGGCGATCGCCGCCGCGCGCTCGGCGCGATGACGGCGCGGCACGCCTTTTGGCCTCGATGTCGTGCCCGAGGTGTAGAGCATGATCGACCATGCATCGGCGCCGACCCGAGGCTGGGCATCGACGGCGCTGCCCTCCGCCATCTCAGCGAAAGCCAGATCTCCGTCGGCATTCATGCCGACCGCAATGCGTCGCAAGGCGGCCGCACGCGCGGAGTTTCTTACGGCGCCGGCGGAGACCTCCTGATAGAAGACAGCGCAGGCTTCGGCATCCTCGATACAGAAATCGAGCTCGTCAGGCTTGGCGCGCCAGTTGATCGGGGTGATGACGAGTCCCGCAAGCTGACAAGCCCAGTGCAGCGTCGCAGCCTCCCAGCGGTTCTGCAGCACGGTAAGGACGTGATCGCCGGGCTTCAGCCCGATGCGATCGAACGAGGCCACGAGTGACGATATCCTGCCGTACCATTGGCGGTAAGTCAGGCGAAGCGCGCCGTCGACGATTGCAAGCGCATCCGGATCGCGCGCGACGCTTGCAACAAAACTGCTGCCGAGATCAAGCATCTGACTTCTCTTCGCTGGTGGTGGCGAGCTCGGCGGCTGCTTCCAGCGCCGCCTTTACGATCGGGGTGTAGCCGGTGCAGCGGCAGAGATGACCGCTCAGGAGATCGCGGATATCAGCTTCGCTTGGCATCGGATGCCGGCGCAGATAGTGGTCGAGCGACATCAGGATGCCGGCGGTGCAGAAGCCGCACTGCAGCGCGTGGTTACGGCGGAACGCCTGTTGCAGGATGCCAAGCCGGTCTGGCGATGGGGCTAGTCCCTCGACGGTTTGAAGCTCGCAGCCATCGGCCTGCACCGCAAGCGTCAGGCATGAACGCGTCAGCATGCCGTCGACAATCACCGTGCAGGCGCCGCAAACCCCGTGCTCGCAGCCGACGTGGGTGCCGGTCGCGCCAATCTGCTGGCGCAGGAAGTCGGACAGCAGCGTGCGCGGCTCGGCCTCGGCTTCAACCGGCTTGCCGTTCAGCTTGAAGCGAACCGGATGACGGCGATCAGAGCCGAGACGTGTCATTGCAGCACCTCGCGCACCAGATCGCGGCCGATGATCCGGACCAGATCGCGCCGATAGCGCGCGGTCGCGTGCACGTCGTCCCGCGCATCGAGCTCGTAGGCAAAGCCGTTCAGTGCGTCGTCGAGCGCGCTTCCCTCCAGGCGCGGCAAGTCCCGCGCCATCGGGACATCGGCGACGCCGCCAACGGCAAAGCGGATACCTTTCGAGGTCGCAACCGCCGCACAAGCCACGATGGCGAAATCGCCGTGACGGCGGGCCACCTCGCGGAACGCACATTTGCCGCGCCCCTGAGCGGGAAAGGATACGGCCTCGATGAGTTCGTCCTCTGCCCGTGCGGTAGCCATCATGCCAAGAAAGAACTCGTTTGCGGCAACCCGTCGACGCCGCCGCGCATTGCGCAGGTGCACCTCGCCGCCGAGCGCGATCAGCGCGAGCGGCATCTCCGCGCTGGGGTCAGCGTGTGCGAGCGAACCGCAAATCGTGCCGCGGCTGCGTGTCTGGACGTGGCCTACCCACGGCAACGCCAGCGCAAGCAGCGGCTGTGTTCGCGCCAATTCGGGCCACGCGAGCAAGGCGGCCTGGCGCACGCCGGCGCCGATCGTCACCATCCCCGCCTGCTCCTCGATGCGGTTGAGCTCCTTCAGCCGCATGATGTCGATCAGCAGTCTTGGCTTTGCGAGCCGCATGTTGAGCATCGCCATCAGCGACTGGCCGCCAGCAAGCACGCGGGCATTGCCGCCCTCGTTCAAAAGTCCCTCAAGAACTTCATCGACGGATTCGGCCCGGACATAGTCGAAGGCGGCTGGTTTCATCGTCGCCCTCCGAGCAAGCTCGCGAGTTTGCCGAGCAGCGCAATGAGCGAGAAGCCGCTTGCGGGCCCTCCGCCGCCGGCCTTGCGCGCAAGCGCGGCGAAGAACTGTCCGATGATCACGCGCGTGGCGCCGTCCAGGAGCCGGCCCCCGATGCTGGCGACCTTCCCGCCGATCGCCGCGTCATAAGCGTAGTGCAGCCGCGTGCCGCCTTTGCCGTCGGGTTCGAGCGTGATGCGTCCCTCAGCGCTGCCGAAGCCGAGCGCGCCCTCCGCCTTCCCGCGCAGGGTAACCGTACGTGGCGGGTCAAGATCGAACAACTGGACATCGGCACGATAGCGGCCGGTGACCGGACCGATACCGAGCGTCACGTCGGCGCGGAAATGTGTGTCGGAGACCTTGTCGACGCGCTGGCATCCGGGGATCACGGCCTGCAATGTCCCGACATCGAGCAGCATCGTCCAGACCTGCTCCGGCGCCCCGTTGACGGACGCACTGCCCTCGCCGTGCAGCCGACGGTCTCCTTCGCGTGCGGGCGCCGCCTTCGGTTGCCCGGCGGGCGGTTCGGGCTCCGGACCACGCACCAATGCAGCGAGCTTCGCCGGCACCAGCGGCAATGTCACGTCAGCGAGCCTCAGAGCATCGGCAACCGCGTTGGCGATGCACACCGGTGTGGACATGCAGTTGCCTTCGCCGACGCCCTTTGCCCCGAGCGGGGTGAAGGGTGACGGCGTCTCCATGTGGACGATCTGCGGCTCGGGGACTTCGGCCGTCGTCGGCAGCAGATAGTCGGCAAACGTCCCGGTCAGGAAACTGCCGTCGGCGGCATAGGCGTACTCTTCGTAGAGCGCCGCGCCCAGCGCCTGCGCAAAGCCGCCGCGGATCTGTCCGTTCACCATGCCCGGATGCAGAATTGTGCCGCAATCATGCATGGTCACGTAGCGATCGATACGGACTTCGAACGTCGTGCGATCGATCTCGACGCCGCAGAAATCGAAGATAAAGCCATGGCAGAGGGAGGAATTGATGCGATCCTCATCATCGGGCGCGGTCAGCTCCGGCGGCGTCCAGAACACGGTTTCGCGGATGGTCTGGCCGGCATCGTCGGGCAAGGAGCCAGGCGACCAATGGCTCAACGCAGCGATGCGTGAGAAGGCAATCCTGTTCTCCGGATTGCGCTTCGAGGCCACGAGACCGTCGCCGAATACGACATCGCCCGGCTCGACATTTAGCTGGCTGGCGGCGACCCGCGCGAGACGAGCGGCAATGCGTTCGGCCGCCAGTTTCGCGGTGCCGGCCACAGCGGCGGCAAACCGGCTCGCATAATTTCCGGAGGCGATTGACCAGGCATCCTTGGTGGTGTCGATCTCGGTGTTGACGCGCACGTCCTGCGGCTTGAGGCCGAATACGTCGGCCACCACCTGCGACAACACAGTGCGATGGCCCTGCCCTTGCGGCACGGATGCGACGTGAACCGTTACGCTGCCGACCGGGTCGAGCGTGACCGTTGCAGTTGCCTGCGCGCCATTCTTCGGTCCCGCCTTCCGCCGCTCGGCAGCCGTGAGAACAGTGGTGATGTAGCCCATGTTGGAGACGCTGGGCTCGACGACAGCGGTAAAGCCGATCCCATAAAGGCGGCCTTGCGCGCGCGCTTCATCGCGTCGTGTCCTGAGTTCCGCGAGTCGCCCCTGCTCGACACCTCTGGCGATCGCCTCCTGATAGTTGCCGGAATCCAAGAGCGCGCCGGTCGCCGTGCGATAGGGAAACGCGTTGGCCGGAACGAGATTGCGCTTGATGACGTCGAACGGATCAAGGCGCAGCCCGATCGCGATCCGCTGCACCAGGCGCTCGAGCGCGAAATAGACTTGCGGTCCGCCGAACCCGCGGTTGAGCCCGGTCGGCGTCTTGTTGGTGACGACGACGCGGTTGCGCACCCTCACATGGCGAATGTCATAGGCACCGGTGAGATTGCCGTGCATGCGGTATAGCGTTGCCGGCTCGGGCGCGCGCAGATGCGCGCCGCAATCCTCGACTTGATCCCAATCAAGCGCGAGGATCTTGCCGTCGGCGGCGACGGCGGCCGACAGCGTCGTCGCGCGGTTGGTCGCCGAGACCGAGGCCGTCAGATGCTCCAGCCTGTCCTCGATCCACTTCACGGGTCGTCCGACGGCACGCGACGCCGCGCCGATCAGCACGATGTACGGAAACACGCCCTGCTTCACGCCAAAGCTGCCGCCGGAAGCCGGCGGCGTGCGCAGCCGCAGACGGTTGCCGGGTACTTTCAGTGCGCGAGAGATCACGGTGTGAATGCTGAATGGCCCCTGGAAATTGGCGAGGATGTCGTAGGCATCCTCAGCCGCATCGTGCGAGGCGATCACGCCATAGGTCTCGATCGGCGTGCAGGAATTGCGTGGATATCGGATGTCGATCGAGAAGCGATGCGCGGCTTCGCCAAATGCGAGGTCGGGATTGCCGTAGGAGAAGCGGCGATCGCTGGCGAGGTTACCGGGGAAGCCTTCGTGCAGGACAGGCGCATCGGCCGCAAGCGCCGCCAGGGGATCGACCACGGCGGCGCGCGGCCGATATTCGACGTTGATCAGCTCGATGGCATCTTCCGCTCGAGCGCGGTCAGTCGCGACGACGACCGCGACCGGTTCACCAACGTAGCGCACGCGATCGATCGCGATCGGCCAGCATTCGACCGGTGCCTTCACGCCAACGACGAGGCTCGACGTCAGCGCCTTGACCTGCTCGCCTGTGAGGACAGCCGCAACGCCCGGCGCGCGCCGGGCCGCCTCCGCGTCGACAGAAACAATGTCGGCATGGGCATGCGGGGAGCGCAGGATCGCAGCATGCAGCGTGCCGGGCGGCGTGCCGAGATCGTCGATGAAGCGCCCGCGGCCGGTGAGCAGTGCGGCATCCTCGACGCGCTCGATCGAGCGGCCTACCCAAGGCCGGACTTCAGCCCTGTTCTGATCGACAGATGATGCGGATCGAACCGCGGTCTCCGGCATTCCGACACTTCTCCCCGTCGCGCTCTCCGACGCGACATGGAGCAGTTGTCAGAATGTCGGCCACACGGACCATGCCGCCCGATCTCACGACCTACCAAATCGTCTCATTCGGCAGTGTGCACCGCAATATCAACTGGCAAGGCGCGAGACGTTGCGAAATTCGCGCGGGCTGACTCCGGCATGATCACGAAAGAAGCGGGTAAAATGTGCGGGCTCGGGAAAGCCGAAGCGCTCACTGAGATCCGCGACCGACGTGTCCTGGTGGATCACGGCATCGAGCGCCCGCTCCATGCGCACCACGTTCAGATAGATCTTCGGCGAAACCCCGAGCGAGGATTCAAACAGGCGGAAGAATTGCGCGCGCGACACCCCTGCTCTCTTCGCGTACTGATCGACATTGGCGCCGACGTCCTCCTGTGCGCGCATCGCGTCCGTTGCGCGCCGGATGCGCCAGTCGCAGGTCATCGCATTCATGCCGCGGATCGAATTGGGAAAGCTGCGCCAGGGCGTAAAGCGCTCGATCACCGCGATCATCAGGTCCGAGAGGGTTTGCTCATGGGCGCGCACACAGCCCGGATGCGCCATCATCTCGGTGGCAAGCCGCATCGTAAGCTGGCGGATCCGCGGCGAGACCTCACCGGAAGGCTGATCGAAGAAGCCCGGCGCGCCGCTCGCGGCCCAACCGGGCCGAAACTCCTTCAACCATTGCGGTTCGATATAAAGCGCGAGAATGAGGGTTCGCGGCCGCGCGGGATCGTGAACGTAGGCGTGCGGCTTCCAGCCGTCGACGAGGACAGCGCTGGTATCCGTCAGCGGATAGACGCGATCTCCCACCAGGAACTGAGTATCGGCACCTTCGACCTTCAGCAGGACATGGCAATGCGGATGCGCGTGGCGCACCAACGAACGATCCATGTCCAGCAGCGCGACCCGGCCGAAGGCGCCATGAGCGATGCGCAGAGCTGTCGACATCCAGGCCTCCCTTCAGACGTCGTTGTTGTTGCTTCCTTTCCGGTCAGCATAGGTCGGATGATCTGTCAATGCGAGAGGCGTCGGCGGTAAGCCATTATGGTTGTGGAGCAACATCGCGCGCGGCCAGCCCACGTTCGCGCAATTGCGTGAGCGTTGCGGTGGGCGTGATCGCTTCCGGATCGATCCTGAGCTCCAGCACGGCGGGCTTACGCTCTTTGTCGGCGAAGGCCATGGCCCGCTCAAACGCCGTGGCAAAGTCATCGGTCTTAAGGACCAACTCGCCATAGCCGCCAAAGGCGCGCGCGAGCGCCACAAAGTCCGGATTGTCTAGCGCCGTCACATGCACCCGTCCGGGATATTCCTTCTCCTGATGCATGCGGATCGAGCCGTACATGCCGTTGTTGACGACAATGACGATGACGCCAAGGCCATGCCGGACCGCGGTGGCAAGTTCGTTGGCGCTCATCAAGAAGCAGCCGTCACCGGCAAAACAGACAGCGATGCGCTCGGGATGAACCAGCTTCGCGGCGATCGCCGCCGGCAGGCCATAGCCCATTGCCCCCGAGGTCGGCGCGAGTTGAGTCCTGAAGCCGCCATAGCGGTGAAATTTGTGTACCCAGATGGCGTAGTTGCCGGCACCATTCGAAATGATGGTGTTCGCAGGCAGCACCTCGCGCAGACGGACCATCACCCGGCCAAGATCGACCGGACCGGGCATCGATCCGGGTGTTTGGTCGGCAACGAACTCGGCGCGCCCTGCCGCGACCCAGGCCTGCCGTCGCGCTTTCCAGTTTGACTCCGATCCTGCGTCCGGCCGTAGTTGCGCGAGAGCTGCGGCGAATTCCGGCATGCCGGCGTTGATCGGGAGATCGGCTTGATAGACACGGCCGAGCTCGTTCGGATCGGCGTGCACATGAACGAACGGCTGGGCCGGCCGCGGCACCTCGAACAAGTCATATCCTGATGTCGTCGTCTCGCCGAGGCGACCGCCGATCGCGAGGATGAGATCTGCGCTGCGAATACGCCGAACCAGCGTCGCGCTCGGACCGAGCCCGGCGTGGCCGATGTAGTTTGGGTGGCGATTATCGAAGATATCCTGCCGTCGGAAGCCCGCAACAACGGGCAGATCGAACGTCTCGACGAACGCCTTGAGATCCGCGCAGGCACGCGCATTCCATCCCCCGCCGCCGACAATGACAAGCGGCCGCTCGGCACGCTCTATCATCTCAACAAGGCGCGAGAGCTGATCAGCGCTCGGATGTGCCGCGGAGCGCTGATAGGGGCCGGCATCCGCGACCACGACCTCTTGAGCCAGCATGTCCTCCGGCAGCGAAACCACGACGGGACCCGGCCGTCCCGAGACCGCGACATGAAAGGCACGGCTGACCAATTCCGGGATGCGCTCGGCGCGGTCGATCTCGACGACCCACTTGGCCAGCCCACCGAACATCTGGCGGAAATCGACTTCCTGCCACGCTTCGCGCCCCAGCATGCCACGGGCAACTTGTCCGATGAACAGGATCATCGGCGTCGAATCCTGCGAGGCCGTATGAACGCCGATCGCCGCGTGGCTCGCGCCCGGCCCTCTCGTCACGAAGCAAATGCCCGGCAGGCCGGTCAGCTTTCCATAGGCCTCGGCCATGTGCGCCACGCCAGCCTCATGACGCGCGACAATGGTCCGGATCGCATTGGCGGCTCCCGCCAGCGCATCGATTGCGGCCAAAAAGCTTTCCCCCGGCAGACAGAACACCGTGTCCACGCCATGAATCTTCAGCGTATCGATAAGGATTTCGCCGCCGCTGCGCGGGCCTGAGGTCGTCAACGTCGTTTCTCGTTCATCTGACGATGGCTTGAGCGAAAAGAGCCGGCCAGCGGTCATGCCCTGCCCTTCCAGGGAATGAGGCGATGTTCGATCTCGTCAAGCACGACGGAGAACAGGAAGCCAAGCACTGCGATCACTAAAAGACCGACATACATCGTGTCGACGGTAAGCACCTGCCAGGCATTCCAGATCATGTAGCCGATGCCGTCATTTGCGGCGACCATCTCCGAGATCGCGATCAGGATCAGCCCCATGCCGACCGCCAATTTGACGCCGGCCATGATCGAGGGCAGCGCTCCAGGCAAGGCGATGGTTCGAAACACCTGCCACCGACTGGCCCGGTAGTTATGGCCGACGTCGAGATAGATCTTGTCGATATTGGCGACACCGACAACCGTATTGATGATGATCGGATAGAACGCGCCCAATGCGACCATGACCACCTTCGACATTTCGCCGAGGCCGAAGATCAGCAGGACGAGCGGGAGAATGGCGCTCTTCGGTATCGGATAGGTGGCGGAGATCAACGGATCGATCGCTGCCCGCAGCGGTCGCGATACGCCCATGGCAAGGCCAAGGAACAGCGCGGGCAGACCGCCGAGCAGCATGCCGAGCCCAAGGCGCTTAAGACTTGCCAGGATATTGGTGCCAAGCTCGCCGGAGGCGATCAACGCAGCAAACTGGTGAACGATAGCCGACGGCGGCGGAAAGAAGCGGGCGTCGAGAAGTCTGAAATGTGCGGCGAGCTCCCAGAGCCCCAGCAACACGACGGGAGTGGCGATTCCGACCAGCCGGTCGCGGCCCTTGACCTCAGCGCTCATGCCTTCTCTCCTTCCGCATTCTGCCGCGCGCGCTGCACCTCCTCGCGCAATTGCTCCCAGATGTGGAACACGAGATCGCCATAGGCCGGCTTTTGCCGGAGCTCCAGCACGTTGCGCGGACGCGGAAACGGCACATCGAGCACCGCCTTGGCGCGCCCGGGATTGGCCGTCATGATCATGATCCGATCGCCGAGCGTCACTGCTTCGTCCACACTGTGGGTGATGAACACGACCGTCTTCTTGGTCGCCTCCCAGATCCGCAGCAGTTCTTCGTGGAGCAGCAGCTTGTTCTGTTCATCCAGCGCCGAGAACGGCTCGTCCATGAACAGGATCTCCGGATCGTTGGCAAAGGCCCGCACGATCGAGACGCGCTGCCGCATGCCGCCCGATAGCTGGTTGGGATAGCGGTCGCGGAACCGCCACAAGCCGATCCGCTCGAGCCACGAGCGAACGGCGTCGGAGACCTGCGCCTCGGGAACGCGCCGCATGCGCAAGCCGTAGGCGGCGTTGTCGAATACCGTCATCCAGGGGAAGAGCGAGTCGCCCTGGAAGATCATCGAGTTGACCGGCCGCTTCTCATCGGTCCTGTTGACGGCGACCGTGCCTGCGCTCTGCGTGTCCAGTCCGGCCAGGATGCGCAGCAGTGTGGTTTTGCCACAACCGCTCGGGCCGACGATCACGAAAAACTGCCCCTGCGGAATGTCGATGGTAATGCCGTCGAGGGCAACGAAGCCTGAGGTTCCGAAATACTTGCTGACACCAGAGAGCGAAAGCTGCGGTCTCGACGGCACCAGCTCCGGCCGTCCCTGCTTGTTCAACACGCTCGCAATAGCCATGACGTATCCTCGCGCGTTTGCCGTCAGTTCTCGGCGGGCTTGTAGGGCCCGAGCTTCTGCACTGCCTTCTCGGCAAATGAGGCATCGACGACGTCCGCGACCTTCGCCGGTCGCTCCAGATAGCCATTGTCGGCAAAGAACTTCAGATCATCGGCCATGCTCTTCACGTTAACTCTGCCGTCGGGATCGATCCCGTTCGGCACCATCTTCTGAAACAGCTCCGGATCCTTCAGGCCGGTGCTCTTCATGATGGTTTGAATCACCTGGTCGACACCCTTGCCCGCGAACTTTCCGCCGGCCGTGGCATCGTTGTAGACCCGCGCCGCTTTCAGGTAAGCGATCATGAAGCGCTCGGCGACTGCGGGACGCTTGGCGATGAAGTCGCCGCCATAAAGCAGCACGGCGACCTGCTGATCCTGATAGCCATCGGCCATGAACTTCACGGCCACGCCGGTGTTGATCGCCTGGGTTACCGAAGGCTCCGTCGTGATCGCCGCATCAATCGCGCCCGTGGTGAAGGCTGCGATCTGCTGGGGATAGTTGATATAGTTATGGGTGACGTCCTTGTAGGTCAGCCCTGCACCGCCGAGGATGTGGCTGAGCTTTGCATTGGTCGCTGCTCCCGGACCGACCTCGCCGAATTTCATTCCTTTGAGGTCGGCGACAGTTTTAACAGTGCCGTTATCGACCAGCGCCTTGCGGACGAGCAGCGGCATGTAGTCGTAAGAGCGCGGCGTGGAGCCCTTATCGGCAACGACCTTCACATTGATGCCGCGTGCCACCGCATTGTAGAGCCCTGCGGAAGATGCGCCGGCGCCAACGTCAATCTGCCCCGCGCCCAGCGGCGCGATCATTTTTGGTCCGGAATCGAAGCTGATCAGGGTGACATTGAGATTCTGTTCGGCAAAGAACCCGCGCTCGGCCGCAAGGTGAAAGACGACGTCGCTGACCACGTTATTGATGGCGACCTTAACCTCGTCGGCCTCTTCCGCCAGCGCCGGCACCACGCTCGATGCTGCCAAGATGCCGAGAACCAGGCTCGCGCCGATCATCTTCCCAAGAAACATCAACCACCTCCCAAATGTTTATCTGCGTTCCACTTGTTTTGCGGACGCGCTTCGTTGTTAACGTGTTGGATCGGCCCCTTACCTATCGCGCTCTTGCAAGAACGCGGGAGAAGGCGGCATTGGGATCCTTCTGCAAAACCGTGCCGAGATCGACTTCTTCCTCGCCCTTGACATGGATGCGCTTGAAATCGAGCTCTGGCGCACCGACTGGCACGGTCGCATCGATCCCCATCTTGGCGCTGATCCCGCTACTGGTGGTCGGATCCAGCTTGGAGCCGAGCGCCCCGGACACGACCAGAAGATCGCGATCCGCCTGGAAGCGGGTGGCGACCGCCCATTCGATCTCCTCGGAGTCACCGATGTTGACGTCCTTGTCGACGACGACGACCTGCTTGATGTCATAGTGGGCGCCGAAGGCAGCCATGATGATGTTCTTCGGTTCGCCGTCGGTAATCTTGTCGATCTTGACGGCAAGGTGATAGCGGCAGGTGCCGCCCCGCGTGAGGCGGACATCGAGCACGTTCGGAAAGCTGCGCCGCAGATGTTGCAGCAGCGTCGCCTCACGCGGTACGCCACCGAGGACGAGATGCTCGTAGCCACCACCGACGATGGTGTGATAGATCGGCTGGGCGCGATGGGTGATCATGTCGACCTCGATCACCTCACGATCCGCACGCGGTCCGTAGTACTGGGGAAATTCGCCGAACGGACCCTCCGGCTCCCTCACGCGTGGCAGAATCCGTCCCTCGATCACGATCTCCGCATGGGCCGGCACGCGGACGGAGTTGGTCTTGCATTTCACGACGTCGACGGGATGGCCGAGCAGCGCGCCGGCAATTCCCATCTCGTCCTCGTCCAGCGCGGCAATCGCCTGCGACGCCAGAAGCAGGGCCGGATGAACTCCAATGACGATGGCGATTTCGAGCGCCTCGCCTGCTTCTTCGGCCATGCGGAAATAAGAGAGCGTATGCCGAGGCAGCAGCAAAATGCCAATCCGGTTCGGACCACTGATCTGGCAGCGATGGATCGACACGTTCTGAATGCCGTTCCGCGGATTGCGCGCTATCAACAAGCCAGCCGTGATGTAGGGCCCGCTGTCGCGCTCATTATGTTTCGGAATTGGCAACTGCCTCAGGAGATCGACCTCGTTGTGAACGATTTCCTGCACTGGTCCGCTTGCCACCTCACGGCTCGCCAGCG
This sequence comes from Bradyrhizobium sp. ARR65, assembly GCF_000472385.1. Lineage (GTDB taxonomy): Bacteria > Pseudomonadota > Alphaproteobacteria > Rhizobiales > Xanthobacteraceae > Bradyrhizobium. Next base: position 73,022 of record NZ_AWZU01000013.1, on the reverse strand, counting down.
GTTCACGCGCCGCCGCGAGAAAGCGCGTCAGCAACTGCTCCTCGGCGACGCCGATAGAGTCGGCGACCCAGTCACGGGCAGCGAACAGATTGGCGACCACCGGGATGTCGTGTCCGCCGGGTTTTGGAAACAACACCGCGCGCTCGCGCTCCAGTCGTTTTGAAACGGCAGCGAGCTCATCGGTGAGCCCCACTCCCTCGCGAGCGACGGCGAGCTTGCCGCGCTCGGCGAGGTGGGCGAGCCACGCGCGCAAATCTTTTGGCGCCTCCGCCGCAGCGGCTCTGGCCAGGTTCTCGGTCCGCATGTTGCGATCCTTTCGGTGGTCTTCTTCAGGCATCAGGGAGCAATTTTTCGCAGCGAACGACGCTTCAACGCCTCGTCCTCCCCCCAGCGGCGCACCACGCCGATGTCGATGTCGAACAGGTCAAGCACGCGCCCGACCGTATGTTCGACCATGTCGTCCAGGCTGTCGGGCTTGGCATAGAACGCCGGCACCGGCGGCGCGATGATCGCTCCCATTTCTGAAAGCGCGGTCATGGTACGCAAGTGGCCTGTGTGCAGGGGCGTCTCGCGCACCATCAGGACCAGCCGGCGACGCTCCTTGAGCACGACGTCCGCGGCCCGTGTCAGGAGCGTCGTGGTGACACCGGACGCGATCTCCGACATCGACCGCATCGAACAAGGCGCGACGATCATCCCTGCCGTGCGGAACGAGCCGCTGGAGATCGAGGCCGCCATGTCGTCGATGGCATGGCTGAAATCGGCCAACGCCCTCACCTCGGCGATCTTCAGGTCGGTTTCATAGGCGAAGGTCTGCTCGGCCGTCTTCGACATCACGAGGTGTGTCTCGATGCCGGCATTGCGCAGCAATTGAAGCAGGCGCACGCCATAGGTAACACCCGACGCCCCGGAAATACCGATAATCAGCCGCGTGGGCGTCCGATCCTGCATGACGTTTCGCTTCAGCTCCCTTATGCCGCGACGCAAATGACGCCGAGCGTCAGCAAGGCTATCCCGGCGATTCAAGAATGTTGCTTGCTTGGGCTGCGTGCGCCGCGCCCTAAGCGTTTGAAAGGGACAGTAGAGGCAAGCTAAGATCAGAACAAATAATGATTGATGATAAACTCAATCATCTTAAATGATTGACCTGGCGCGACCCGCAGGCAGCGGCGTGTGGTTCAGGACAGGAAGGAAACACCGATGGAATTCAGGCAGATGCAATACTTCCTTTGCCTGGCGGAAGAGAAGAACGTCACCCGCGCCGCCCGCCAGCTCAATATCGTGCAGCCGGCGCTCAGCATGCAGATCGCCAAGCTGGAGGCCGAGCTTGGCCAAAAGCTGTTCGAGCGCAGCATCCATGGAATGACGCTAACAGTCGCCGGCGAGGCATTCTCCCGGCTCGTGTCTCCGATCGTGCGCGATGTCGAGTATGCCAAGCAGGAAATGGCGCGGCTCAACGGCCGCATTTCCGGCCGGGTGTCGGTCGGACTGATCACGTCGGTGGCGCAGAGCACGATGGCGAGCTCGTCCGCAACGGTTGCCCATCTCTATCCGGAGATCACGCTCTCGGCCTGCGAGGGATACACGGAAACCCTGACCGACTGGGTGAACTCCGGACAGCTCGACTTTGCGCTGATCAATGTGCCGCGCCGGCGGGTCTCGCTCGCGGCGCACCATGTGATGGACGAGGAAATGGTGTTCGCCTGTCGGAAGGATGCGCCGATTAAGCCACCGGCCAATCTGCGGTTCGGGCATCTTGCGGGGTTCGAGCTGGTCATGCCCTCGAAGCGGCACGGCTTGCGCATGATCCTCGAAGAGCACGCCGCCGCAGCCGGCATCGAATTGAAGCCCAGGCTGGAGCTCGATACCCTGCCCGCGGTTTGCGATGTGATTGCGACCACAAACCTGGTGACGGTGCTGCCGACGATTGCGCTTCAGCAATCGCTGGCGGACGGCAGGGTGAAAGCGCATCGTTTTGCCGAACCGCGGATCGCTCGATCGATCGCCTGGGTGCACCACCCGCGCCGGACGGTATCGGCCGCCGCGCGAGCCGTGCTGGATATCATTCGCCATGACCTCGTCGAGGCAGCGACTTCGGCAAGCAACTATGTGCAGCCGGTCTCCGGAGACGCTGCAAGGTGCCGAGCGACGCGGCGCGCCAAATCGCGATAGCCAGTCCGCCGGCAATCATTCGAAGCTATCGCAGTCATCATCCCTAATTATTTGCGGTGATGACCGGATGCATCCTATGAGAAGTGCCGTCACGCAACCAATGGGCGCTTCTCATGTCGGGCGATCTCCGCCGCACCGCATCGCCACACGTGCAGGCCTGGGGTGCCGGCAGCGCGACCAGCCCCGAAGCACGCCTGCGTCGGCGGCTGCCGACGCTGGACGACGTTGAGCGCCGCGCCCGCAGCCGGATTCCGCGCTTTGCCTTCGATTTTCTCGAGGGCGGCACGGGTGGCGACTTGAATATGATACGTAATCGGCAGGCGCTCGATACGGTCGAATTGATCCCGCGCTATGGCACGCCTGAATCGGTCAGCACGGAGGTTGAGCTGTTCGGCGTCCGCTGCGCGGCACCGATCGGCATTTCTCCAGTGGGAGTCGATGGCATCATCTGGCCCGGCGCCACCAAGATTCTTGCAGCGGCTGCCGCTCAAGCGAGAATTCCCTATATCGCGGGCACGCTTGCTACCGCTGCGATCGAGCACGTCGCGGAGCTCGCCGGTCCCTACGCCTGGTTTCAGCTGTACGGCCTGCCGGCAAATGACCACGCCGTGACCTTCGATCTGATCAGGCGGGCCGGAGCGGCCGGCGTGCGTGTGCTTGCCGCGACTTTGGATGCGCCGGTTCGCTCCAAGCGGCCGCGCGATCTGCGCAACGGCCTGGTCATACCGTTCCGCCCCACGGCGAAGACCCTCTTCGAGATGGCGTCGTCGCCAGCCTGGCTATTGGCGCTCGGCAAAGAGGGCGCGCCGGCCTTTCGCAATATGGAACGCTACGTCAAAAGGCCGGCGACCCTGGCAAGAACCGCCGGCTTCGTGCAGAGCCAGATCAAGGGCACGTTTTCATGGGATACCGTGAAACGAATGCGCAATGCCTGGTCGGGTGCACTGATCGTGAAAGGCGTGCTGCATCCTGCCGACGCCGAAGAGGCCATTGCAGTGGGAGTGGATGGGGTCCTGGTTTCCAATCACGGAGGTCGCCAGCTCGATGCGGCCCCTGCTGCGATCGATGTCCTGCCTGCCATCGCTGCAAGCGTCGGGACAAGAGCCACGCTCCTGTTTGACAGCGGCATACGATCGGGCCTGGACGCGGCGCGTGCCATTGCGCTCGGAGCCCGCGGCACGTTTGCAGGCCGCGCATTCCTTCTCGGCCTTGGTGCACTCGGTGACAGAGGCGCGGCCTATGTTGCCGGACTTTTGAAGGAAGAGCTGGAGACCGCGATGGGCCAACTCGGGGCGCCATCGCTCGACGCCCTAACCACGCTGACGCGCCGCCACGGCAGCGCTTTCGATTTTACCTGACTGCGCGCAGGGAAAAGCAGCGATCGTGTACATCATCGCAACGGGAGAAATGCTGACGGACGAGCTTGGCGAGCGGCTGCGCGCAATCCTGGGACCTCAAGACTTGATCGAGCAGGATGCCAAGCTCGATCGTTATTGCATCTCTTTCGACGGCAGATGCTGTCGGAGGCGATGGACAAGGGCCTCCTGATCGATGGCGTGCTCGCGGATTCGGAGGCGCAGCGCCGGCGCCTCTGGCTCCTTCGCGAAGGTCAGGCCGAAGCGCAGAAGGCGGGCGGTGCCGGCATCAAGCACGACGTCTCGGTCCCGGTCTCGCGGGTGCCTGAGTTCATCGGACGTGCCGATGCCGCCCTAGAGCTGAACGCGCTTAAGCTTCTTAAGCAGGCCTTTGATCCCGACAACTGATGAATCCGGGCAAGGTGATCGCGTGATCGCCGTCGGCCCGGCTCCCTCATCATCGGACAGCGGACCTTCGCCAAGCACCTGATATGGGCTGTTCGCGTTGCCGCAATGCTGCTCGCCACTACCGCGCCGGCATCCACCGCTAGTCAGACGATGCGCCGAGCGGCAGCTTGCGCGCGCTCGGGTGTATCGGGCTGGCTGTGCGGGCAATCCATGTTCTATAGTTGGCAGAGACGGCGAATGGGTGGAGCAGTCAATCGACCAAGAAAGCCCGTCGAGTTCGAGGGAGCGGCAGCATGCTTAAATCGATCGATCCAATTCTCAATGCGGATGTTCTTTACGCGTTGCGGGCCATGGGCCACGGTGACGACCTCGTCCTTTGCGATGCGAATTTTCCGGCCGATGCGATCGCTCGCCAGAGCGGGCTGGGACGCCTCCTTCGGATCGATAACGTCACCGCGGGCCGGGCGGCGCGCGCGATACTTTCGGTCCTGCCGCTCGATTCCTTTGTCGACAAACCCGTCTTGCGGATGGAGATCGTCGGCCAGCCCGACGAGGTTCCCCCTGTCCAGGCCGAGGTGCAGAAGGAGATCGATGCTGCAGAGGGGCGCCCATTTCCAATGGGTTCGACCGAGCGGTTTGCCTTCTATGAACTCGCGAAAAAGGCATATTGCGTCATTCAAACCGGCGAACGCCGCTTCTACGGCTGCTTTGTCTTCAAAAAGGGCGTCATCGCGCCCGACGCGGCTTAGCTGAAGGTATCGACCGGAGGCCGGCGAGGCGGTCGAGGCGCGCTCTCGTGCTCGCTACTCATCGCGCAAAAGGGAAGTTTCTCAGGGCCTGTCGCCATTGCCAAGCGCATCCGTTCCGCCGAGCGATCTCGGCGGATCGCAGACCTTTACCCATCTTGCAGCGCCGCATACGGTGACGGCGCTCCGCGCGATCAATGGACTCTGCGACCGCGATCGTTGACTTGGATGAGGCCTGCTGCATACTCGAAAAGGCCTCTGTCACCCCTGTCCGCGTTACGCAACCGAAGCGGAAGGCGCAACAAGTCCGCGAGCGTCATGTCTTCAGAACGGTGCTCAGGGCGAAAACATGAGAACAGGGAGGTTTCGTGGTGGAACAGCAAGAGCGCGACCAGCATCCGCAAATGCAACCGAACAGACGCGCTGTCCTCAAGGGAGCAGTGGGCGCTGCCGCCTTGGGTTCAACCGGCGGTCTCGGCGCGTTGACCAGCCGTGCGCTGGCGCAAGACAATCTGCGCGCGCAGATCTCGCAAATTCCCGGCGTGGGTAAAGGTGCTCCCACCGACGCTGATTGGCAGAAGGTGGGCGAGCTTTGCCTCGGCCCCACCAAGGCGAACGTTCAGGCAGGAGAGTTCAGGGGAGTCGAACTCTCCTTTATGGGACTTAACAATCAGAACCTACATAACCTGCTCTTCCGTGGTTTCCTGAAACCATGGGAAGCTTACACAGGCGCGAAGATTTCCTGGATCGACCTCGCCCAGGCCGACTACAATCCGCGCCTGCAACAGGCGATCGCGACCGGAACGGTCGATTTCGACATCCTTGAAATGGGCGCGCCGTTCGAGGGCGACGTGTGCGGCAAGGGGCTGGCATCGGAGATGCCGGATTGGGTGAAGAAGCAGATCGATATCGACGATTATGTCGACTACCTGAAGCCGCCGGTCGGAACCTGGAACGGCAAGACCTATCGCGTGACGATCGACGGCGATTGCCACAACTTCAATTACAGGACCGACTACTTTTCCGATCCTGGTCTCGCCAAGGCCTGGAAAGATGCGGGCAATCAGAGTGAATGGGGCGTACCAAAGACCTGGCAGCAGGTCCAGGCCGTGACCAAATTCCTCAAGGGCAAGAAATTCAAGGGCCAGAATGCCTACGGCTATCTCGATGCGCCGAAGCCATGGGGCGGGTTTGGCTTTTATTTCCTGGGCAGCCGCGCCACCGCCTATGCCAAGCATCCGGACGACAAGGCATGGCTGTTTGACGTGGACACGATGAAGCCCCGCATCAACAATCCAGCCTGGGTTCGCGCCATTCAGGATGTCATCGACGCGCTGCCGTCCGAGCCGGCCGATCAGCTCAACGCCGATCCGAATACCACCGGCTTCCAGCAATTCCTGGCCGGCATTGGCTCGATGATTCCCTGGTGGGGAGATATCGGCCAAGTGGCAAAGGCGAGCGATACGTCCGTGGTCGGCGACGTCGTCGGGTTCGACATTCTGCCCGGATCGGACGACGTGTACAATTCCAAGACCGGCAAATGGGAAAAGCTCGCGAGCGGCCCGAACCATGCTCCGAACTGCGCTTATCTCGGCTGGGGCATCTATGTCATGGCACGGGTCAATAGCGATGAGCGTAAACACAAGGCCGCGTGGAGCGCCGCGGCGCATCTCGGCGGCAAGGATCTGTCGCTCTGGACCGTGATGTATCCATCCGGATTCCAAGTCCACCGCACCAGCCACTTCAAGATCGACGAATGGGTGGCGGCGGGTTACGACCGGAAATACATCACCTCGTATCTGAACTCGCAGCTCGGCTCCTACAACCACCCGAACCGGGCGGTCGAGCCGCGCATTCCCGGCATCTTCCAATACTACAGCATAGCGGAGGACGAACTGACGAAGATATTTGCCGGCCAGTACGACGCGCAGACCGGTGCAAACAACATCGCGACGGCGTGGGAAAAGCTGACCGACCAGCTCGGTCGCGAAAAGCAGATTGCGCTCTACAAGGCGTCTCTCGGCGCCTAGTTTCCTGTTCGTCTCTCAGTCGGCAGACCATAGGCTTGGCTAGTGCCTAGCGGACCAGCCAAGCCAATTCCCTCTCAAGGGGACAGGCCCAATGTGGTAGAGTGCACCCTTCATGCAGAAATCGTCAGCCGCTGCGGATGGCCGCCACCACAAACCTCGACCACACCGTAAGCTCGTCGGAAGGAAGAGGGCGGGACGCGCGCTGATTGCGGTCGCCTCGCTGGGCGCCCTGACTGTGCTTCTTATCCAAATCCTTCATACGACGGGCGCGATCACGGCCGGGTTCTCCAATTGGCGCCCCCTCCTCTATGCCTATCTTGTCTGGGCGGTCGCGTTGGGGATCGGACAGGTCATGGTCCGAGGCGAGCGCGGCCAGCGCACGCTGTTCCTGCTCCCGGCGGCCTTGTTCACCATTGCCGTGGTGATCTTTCCGACGGTGTTCGGGTTTTATATCGCCACGTTGGACTGGAATCTCAGTTCGCTCGAAGGCCCGCACTTCAACGGCCTCAACAATCTCATCGGATTGTTCGACGACGATTATTACTGGAACGCGCTCCGCAACATGGTCTTCTACACGGTGGCCGTGCTTGGCGAGTATGCGATCGCATTCGGATTGGCTTTATTGCTGAACGCCGAGATACGGGGACGGAGGTTCCTTCGTGTCGTTTTCCTGCTGCCCATGATGCTCAGTCCCGTTGCGGTGAGCTGGATGATCGGCAAGTCGCTCATGGAGTACCGCTTTGGCCCGGCGGCCACGCTGGCGCGCGCTCTGGGATGGGACAATCCGGCATTTTTCGCGCACCCCTGGATTGCGTGGCTGAGCATAGAGGCGATGGATGCGTGGGTATCTATTCCATTCGTCATGATCATCCTGCTCGCCGGGCTGCAGGCGATGCCCAAGGAAGTCCTGGAAGCGGCCAAGGTCGATGGCGCGAATGGTTGGCAGTCGTTCTGGCATGTGGTCTTTCCGATCATGCTGCCGGTGAGCGTCACCGTCCTCATCATCCGGATCATCTTCAAATTGAAGCTCGCTGATATCGTGATCAACGTAACAGCGGGCGGCCCCGGCGGCGCGACCGACACGGTCTCGAGCTTCATTTACCGCGTTTACCGCGATCGATCGAACGTCGGCTACGGCACCGGACTCGCCATCTTCTATCTTCTCCTGATCGTCGTTTTCCTGAGCCTGTTGCTGCGCCTCTCCAGGCGCTGGACACAGAAAGTCGTGTAAGGGAGTTGCTCGATTGTCCAGCTCCAGTCCAGCCTCAACGACGGTCCGAAAGCATCACAACCGATGGAGGGTGAAACGGCTCCTGAGCCGAGCCCTGATTTACAGCGCATTGCTGTTCTGGGCATTCATCTGCCTGTTTCCCATTTATTGGACAGTTACCACTTCGTTCAAATCAGCCGTTGATGTGACGCAAGGTCACCTGATCCCCTGGCTGGATTTTCAGCCCGATTGGAAAGGCTGGCGCTCCATCGGACTGTCGCCGGACACGCTTCTGGGGACATCCACGGCCCGCGACGAGTTCATGAGCCGGTTCGAGAATAGTGTGATCACCTCGGTCGGCGCATCGACGCTGGCGCTCATACTCGGCTCGCTAGCAGCCTATGGCCTTAGCCGCTTCCGCTACAAGTTCGCCTGGATGCGCAATGATGACATACTGTTCTTTTTCATGTCGCAGTTGATCCTGCCACCAGTCGTCCTGGCTTTGCCGTTCCTCGTTCTCTACAAGGCATTATCGCTGCTCGACACGAGATTTGGCTTGATCCTGCTCTACACGTTGACGGTGCTGCCGATCGTCATCTGGATCATGCGTGACCAATTCAACTCGATCCCGGTCGAGCTGGACGAAGCCGCCTTCGTCGACGGCCTGTCGGTCTGGGGCGCGTTCCTTCGCATCATCCTGCCGCTTGCGGTACCCGGAATGGGAGCGGCTTTCGTCCTCTCGCTCGTGCTGTGCTGGAACGAATATTTCTTCGCTGCGCTGCTGACGAGCACGGACGCTAAAACTCTGCCCGTCATGGTGGCCAGCCAGACCGGCTCGCAGGGGATCAACTGGTGGTCAATGGCGGCGCTGTCGACTGCGGCGATCGCCCCGCTCGTGCTGGTCGGAATTTTCCTCGAGCGCTATATCGTCAGCGGCTTGACCACAGGCGCAGGGAAGTAGGAGCCTCAACGCGCCCGCCGCCCTCGTTTGGAGAGATAGATGCGAGCTGCGTTCTCGCCGAACACGCCTGCCCTTTCCCCAGCCGACAGATCTGCCAGCAGGGTTTCGGCGGCAGCGAACCATCTTGCATAGCCTCCCGCCAGATTGACCACCGGCCAATCGCTTCCCCATAGGATGCGCTGCGGCCCGAAGCAGGCACGCACGTGATCCACGGCCTGGCGCAGATCCGCGACTTGCCAGTCCTTTGCTGCCTCCGTCACCAGTCCCGACAATTTGCAAACGATATTCGGCCGTTCGGCAAGCAGCGCGATGTCGCGTTGCCACATCGCAAGATCGCCGGTCGCAAGCCGCGGCTTGCCGCAATGATCCAGCACGAATTGCAGGTTCGGATGGCGCTCGACCACGCGCAACAATCGCGGCAAATGATGCGGCAGCACCAGCGCATCGAACACCAGATCGTGTCCCGCCATCGCCGAGAACAGCGGCGCCAAGTGTAGACCAAGCAGCCAATCATCATCGGCGATGTCCTGCACCATCGGTCGCAAGCCGACCAGTAGTCGTTGCGCCGCGAGTTGATCGATCCGCGCCACGCCATCCGCGGCATCGAAGTCGGTCCAGCCGACCACGCCGCGCACAATCTCAGCTCCTTCGGCGACATCGAGCAGAAATCGAGTCTCTGCGTCGGTCGGGGCGGCCTGCACCAGGATCGTTCCGTCGATGCCGGCCGCCGAGAGATGCGGCGCGAGGTCGGAAAAGTGGAAGTCGCGATAGATCGGCGCCAGGTCGGGGGTCAACCAACCATAATCGCCGCGGGCGAGAGTCCAGACATGCTGGTGCGCATCGATCCGCATCAGCGCGATCCCGATAGCGGAACAGGGGCATCTTCATCGAGCAGATGTGCGGCCTTCAGATCGGCCCAAAGCGCGGCCGGCACATTGGTCGAGAGTGCAGCCGCATTGCGCTCCACCTCCTGCGGCGCCTGCGCTCCCAGTACAACGGACGCCACCGCCGGATGGCCCAGAGCAAAATGCAGCGCCGCCGTCGGCAAGGCAACGCCATGGGCGGTGCAAACGCGTTCGATCTCCGCTACCTTGGTCAGAATTTCGGGCGGCGCATCGCGATAATTGTACTTGGCGCCACTGACCGCGCCGGTTGCCAGGATACCCGAATTGAAGACACCGCCGAGCAGCACGCCGATGCCCTGCTGCTGGGCGAGCGGCAGAAAATGAGTCAGCGCCGGCTGCTCCAGCAGGGAATACCGCCCGGCCAGCAACATCACGTCGAACGATCCCGCCTTTGCGAAGCGCACGCACATCTCCGCCTCATTCACGCCGACGCCAATACCCGCGACGACACCCTCGCCGCGGAGCCGATCCAGCGCCACATAGGCTCCGGCCATTGCCTCGCGAAAACGCTCCTCGATTGCATCGGCGCCGTGGGTCCAAATGTCGACATCGTGAATGAGCAACAGGTCCAGCCGATCGGTCCCAAGCCGAAGCAGCGACTGCTCCACCGAACGCATCGTCCCGTCATAAGAATAGTCGACCACGGCCCGGTGCGGCTGCCCGCCAACGAAGCCCGACCCATCGCCCCGCCCGTGCATCGGATCCATCCAACGTCCCACCTTGGTGCAGACCACGATCTCCTCGCGCGATGCGCGCCTGATCGCAGTCCCGCAGCGATGTTCGGCGAGTCCATGCCCGTAGAGCGGAGAGGTGTCGAGAAGATTGATCCCCAATTCGAACGCCCGCTCCGCTGCGGCAATGGCTGTACGGTCATCGAGCTGAACATAGAGGTCACCGAGCGGCGCGGTTCCGAACCCCAGGACCGAGACACTGAGCCCCGTCCGGCCTAAGGCGCGGCGCGGCAATGCGGACAGTAAAGTCATGTGAGACGACCTTCTCTTGGCTCATTCATCCAGTTGTGCTGGCCTGTCTTGCTGCCCGAAGGCGCTTCCCCTAATCGCAAGCCCGGCGCGATCACCAAGCGCATCATACGCCTTCATCTCCAAACCACCTCATCGCCGCGAGGCGGATCTGCCCCCACTCGCGTGCAGGTCAGCGCCGCACAGTCGCATGCAAACGCCAAAGCGTGCCGAAGCTCGTCCGCACCGATGCCCTGCAGTTCGGCCCTGCCGAGCCTGTTCTGCTTATGCAGCGCGAACAGGAGCGCCGCATGAAAACTGTCGCCAGCCCCGATCGTATCGACGATCGTGACCGTGGGCGCTTCGACCTCGATGAATCCAGCCGTTGGATGCCAGGCCTGAACACCCTCCATCCCGCGCGTCATCACAAAAAGGCTGCAGCCCCGGGCCAGCAACGCCTCCGCCCTCGCCGGGTACACCTCGTTCCCGTAAAGATAGGCGAAATCGACATCTGACATCCGAATGATGTCGGCACTGTCGGCAAATGCGCTCATTCGGTCGACATAGATACTTTTGTCCCCGACCAGGTTTGGCCTGCAATTCGGATCGAACGATATCGTGGCCGATTGCCGTGCCTCCGCGATCATTGTCGCGGTCTGCGCGGCTCCGCTCTCGTTGACCAGTGTCGTCGATCCCACGTGAACGGCATCAACGTTTGCGAACTCGATCGCTCCGTGCCGATACGTCCATTCGCGCGATGCCGTCTGCGCGTCATAAAACGCGTACTGGGACTCGCCGGCGATCATCCGCACAAAGGCCAGCGTGGTCTGGCGGTCGCTGCGGGTTGCATAGCGAAGGTCGACGTTTGAGGCCAACGCGTGCTCTGCGATCATGCGACCAAACAGGTCATTGGAGATGCCGCCAACAAAACCGGTCGGCGCGCCAAGCCGTGCAAGCCCCACGGCCACATTGAGGCAGGATCCGCCGACCACGGGCCGCACCGCCTCGCGTCCGTCGATAGCGCTGACAGGCACGAAGTCGATGAGCGCATCGCCACAACTGAGTATCATTCTTCCCGCCTTCCGATCTTTCAGCCGCTACTGATATCGAGCCCGCGCATCACCCCGCGGCTTGCGTGATCAAGCCGGCGCAGCAACCCGTACACCTCGCGCTTCCTGCGGTGAAATTCGGCCATTCCCGGCGTAGTCGGTTCGGTCAGACGACCGAGTGCCGACATCGCGGCCATGGTTTGGCCGAGCGAGGCGTAAGCTCCTGCGGCGACGGCGCCGAGCATGGCCGCGCCAAGCAGCACCGGTTCCGGAGTTTGCGGCAGTGCCACCGTGAGCCCCGTCGTATCCGCCATGATCTGCCGCACAAGCGGACTGCGCCCTGCGCCGCCTCCCATGACGATGACTTTGCTGTCCACCCCTTGCGCCCGGAAGGCGTCCACGACATCAGCGAGGCCATATGCAAGTCCACACAATCCGGCAACAAACAGGCGCTCCATCGCGCCGATGTCGGTATCGAGATCGAGGCCCGCGATGACCGCGCGGGTATCGGGATCGGCGTAGGGCGAGCGATTGCCAAGGAACTCCGGCAGAACGTGAATGTCACGCGCTCGGAGCGCAGCCTCGCTCGCGTTTCCCGCACGCTCCATGACTCGCTTCTCGATGAACGCAATGATGTCGACGCCCTCGCGCCGCGCCGCAGCGCTTGCCTCCTCATGTGCCGGATGCGACCGGACGAGATGATCGATTGCGGCTCCCGCGGCCGATTGCCCACCCTCGTTCAACCAGAATCCGGGTACCATGCCCGAGTAGTAAGGCCCCCAGACACCAGGCACGAAGCATGGCTCCGCCGTCGTCGCCATGATGCAAGCGGAAGTCCCCATGATATAGGCCAGGCGATCGCAGACATGGGCGGTTGCGCCCGAACCATCCCGCCCTCCGATCGCACCCAGTCCACCCGCATGCGCATCGATCAGAGAGGCACCGACCGGCGTTCCCGGATTTAAGCCGAAGTCCCGCGCAGCCGCCTCGGTCAGGCCCGACCCGAGCGGCGTACCTGGAGCAAGGATTGTCGTGCCGATCCTCAGGTATGCGTCGGCGACGAATTCCTGAAGGCCTATGCGCTGGAAATAGGGCGCGCTCCAGCGCTGCTCATGCGCGAGATAGTTCCATTTGCAGGTGACCGTGCAGGTGGAGCGCGCCAACGATCCGGTTGCCTGGAAAGAGAGATAATCGGCCAGATCGAAGAAGTGACCGGCCCGATCGAAGCTTTGGCGCAGGTGCCGCTTCAACCACAGCAGCTTTGGCATCTCCATCTCGGGCGAGACGGCACCTCCCACATAGCGGAGCACATCGTCCTGGGTCTCGTTGATCAGCCGCGCTTCGGCGACGGCACGATGGTCCATCCAAACAATGACATTGCGCCTGTTGTCGCCGGAAGCGCTGACGCTGAGCGGCTTCCCACTCCGGTCGAGCACCACCAGCGAGCAGGTCGCGTCAAATCCGAGACCCTTCACGATGTCGGGCGATATCGCCGCTTCCGCCATGGCACCACGGACCGCAGCCGCGCAGGCGTCCCAGATATTGGAGGACGACTGTTCGACGATGTCGCCCGCCTCATGCCAGACCGCGATCGGGTGTTTCGCGGTTGCGAGCAAGGCCCCCTTCTCATCAAAAATCCCTGCACGCGTGCTGGAAGTCCCGACGTCTATGCCGATGAAGGCCTGCCGCATGTTCGCTCCCGTCAGTTTTGACGCAAGCTTACCAGCAAGTGTATCCGCCATCGACAAGAACGATGCTTCCCGTCATCAGGCTTGCGGCCTCGGATGCGAGGAATAGAACGACCGAGGCGATCTCCTCCACCTGCCCCAGCCGCGCCATCGGCGTGCCGCCGATCCAGGCATCGTACATGCGGGGATTGTTTTTCACGAACGCGTTCAACGGGGTTTCGATATAAGTCGGCGCAACCGCATTGACGCGCACGCCGCGCGGCGCCCATTCCGCCGCCAGCGATTTGGTCAAATGGTGCACCGCAGCTTTGGAGGCGTTGTAGTAGCACTGTTCCTGTGGCTTATTGACGATAAAGCCCGACATCGAACCGATATTGACGATAGTTCCGGCCTTGGCCTCGAGCATATGCCTGCCAAAGGCGCGGCAGCACCAGAAGGTCCCGTTGAGATTGACGTCGATGACGTTCAGCCAGTGCTCATCGGTGACCGTTTCGGCAGGCGTTTCGCTTCGTGCAATTCCGGCATTGTTGACGAGGATATCGACCCGGCCATAGCGTGACACCAGCTCATCAGCGAGCTCGGAGACGCGCCGTGAGTCCGTCACATCCATCTGCGCCATCTCTGCTTCGTATCCTTTGCTCGTCAGAGCGCCAGTCGCGGTCTTCGCGACCGTGGCATCGCGGTCGGCGATGATGACCCTTGCTCCGGCTTCGGCGAGTGCCTCGGCGCAGGCGAGTCCGATCCCCTGCCCCGCGCCTGTCACGATCGCGATCTTGCCCGGTAGCTTGAATTTCTCGAGATACATTTTCGCCTTCCTGCCTATGTCCACAGCGAATTGCCGTCCTTGTCGAAACGATGAATGCGCGCCGGCTCCGGTGACAGCACGACACGATCGCCGGCAGCCAGGCTGAGTTCGCCGACGTAACGCGCCGTCAGAGTTCCGATCGGACCAGCATCCACATAGAGAAACGTGTCGCTGCCCAGGTGTTCAGCGACCGTGATCGTTCCGGGCCATCCCTCGCCCTCCCGTGATATTCTCAGATGTTCTGGGCGCACACCGACCGTGGCAGCACCATACTTTGCCGCGTTCTCGCCGGAGATGAAATTCATCTTGGGCGAGCCGATGAAGCCGGCAACGAACAGATTGGCCGGTCTTTCGTAGAGCTCGAGCGGCGTGCCATATTGCTCGACACGCCCTGCATTGAGCACGACGATCTTGTCCGCCATGGTCATCGCTTCGACCTGGTCGTGTGTGACGTAGATGGCGGTCGTGCCAAGTTGCTTCTGCAGCCGCGTGACCTCGATCCGCATTTGCACGCGCAGCGCGGCGTCGAGGTTGGACAACGGCTCGTCGAACAGAAATGCCTTCGGTTCGCGGACGATGGCGCGACCGATCGCAACGCGCTGACGCTGTCCGCCCGACAGCTCCCGCGGCTTCCGATCGAGATAGGGCGTCAGGTTGAGGGTCGCGGCCGCGGCCTCGACCCTACGGCTGATCTCGGCCCTCGGCAGGCCGGCCATCTTCAGCCCGAACCCAATGTTGCCGCGAACGCTCATATGCGGATAGAGCGCATAGGACTGAAACACCATCGACAGCCCACGTTTGGCGGGCGGAACAGCAACGACGTTCTTGCCATCGATGAAGATCTTTCCGTCGGTGACGTCCTCCAGACCTGCGATCAGCCGTAACAACGTCGTCTTGCCGCAGCCCGACGGGCCGACGAACACGACGAACGATCCATCGGCGATCTCCAGGTTGGCGCCCTTGATGATGTGAACGGGCCCGAAGGCCTTCTGGACGTTCTGGAGCGTGATCTGACCCATGATTCCAAGGCCCTCCTGCTACTTGACGGCGCCGAAGGTCAGGCCGCGGACGAGTTGCCGCTGACTGAACCAGCCGAGCACGAGGATCGGAGCGATAGCAAGCGTCGATGCCGCCGAGAGCTTGGCCCAGAACAACCCTTCCGGACTCGAATAGGATGCGATGAAGACGGTGAGCGGCGCGGCTTGCAAGGTCGACAGGTTCAGCGTCCAGAATGCTTCGTTCCAGGCAAGGATCAGGTTGAGCAGCAAGGTGGAAGCGAGCCCCGGCACGGCCATCGGCGTCAGAACATAGATGAGCTCACGGCCGATAGTTGCGCCATCCATGCGCGCCGCCTCCAGGATGTCTCGAGGGATTTCCTTGAAATAGGTGAACAGCATCCAGACCACGATCGGCAAATTGCCGAGGCAAAGAATGATGACGAGACCCGTTAACGAGTCGAGCAAGCCGAAGTCCCGATAGATCAGGTAAATCGGAACCAATACGCCGACCGCCGGCATCATCTTGGTCGACAGCATCCACAGCAGTACGTCCTTGGTGCGCTTGGTCGGCGAGAAGGCCATCGACCAGGCGGCGGGGATCGCGATCAAGAGGGCGATGAGGGTTGAGCCTCCGGCAACGACAACCGAGTTGAAGGCGTGGTGCAGATAGTCGCTGCGCCCCTGCACCGTAACGTAGTTTTCCAGCGTCCAGTCGAAGAACAGGAACGACGGCGGGATCGCAAAGGCCTCCAGCTCCGTCTTGAAGCTGGCGAGCACCATCCAGAGGATGGGAAAGAAGATCAAGAAGCCGACCAGCCAAGCGGCGATAGTTGAGAGCGCTATACGCCTCCTGGTTGGCATGCGGGCCATGGCTCAGGCCTCCAGGTTGCGGCCGACCATCCTGACAAGGAAGAAGGCCACGATGTTGGCGATCACTACGGCCACCAATCCGCCGGCCGATGCGCTGCCGACGTCATACTGGATGAGCGCCTGCGAATAGATCAGGAAGGCGATGTTGGTGGTCTGCAGTCCGGGGCCACCGCCGGTGGTCACGAAGATTTCGGCGAACACGGTCAGGAGGAAGATTGTCTCGATCAGGATTACCACCGTGATAGGTCGCGCCAGATGCGGCAGCGTGATGTAGATGAAGGAAGACAGCGGACCGGCTCCATCCATCTCGGCGGCTTCCTTCTGCTCCTCGTCGAGCGATTGCAGTGCCGTGAGCAGGATAAGCGTGGCGAACGGCAGCCATTGCCAGGAGACGATCAGGATGATGGCAAAGAGCGGCGCATCGTTGAACCAATCGATCGGCGCCAGACCAAACAGCTTCGCAATCCAGGCGAACAATCCAGATACCGGATGCATCAGCAGATTCTTCCAGACCAGCGCGCTCACGGTTGGCATGACAAAGAACGGCGCGATGACCATCAGCCGGACAATGGTGCGGCCGACGACCGGCTGGTCGAGCAACAGCGCGAGCGGGATGCCAAGCGCAACGGTGAGCCCCAGTACGGAGCCGACAAGAACCAGGGTGTTCTGCAGCGAGGCAAGAAAGGCGGGATCGGTCAGGAAGTAGCGAAAATTCTCGAGACCGACGAATTGCTGGGTTTCGGGTTCGAGCAGATTGTAGTGCAGCGTCGAGAAGTAAATGGTCAGGGCCAGCGGAACGATCATCCAGACGAACAGCAGCGCGACCGCCGGCGTCAGCAGGGTCCGCGCAAGTAATTGCGTCTGTCTGGTCGCCATAAATGCCTCCGCCCGCCGAGGGGAGCGAGAGCGGCCATCCGACAGGATGGCCGCAAGGCTCAGCTCGGGAGAGTGAGCTGACGTTCGCCGCCTATTTGATATAGCCGGCGCGCTTCATTTCCCGTTCGGTCGACGACTGTGCCGCCGCCAGCGCCGCATCAACCGTGGTCGAACCCGACAGCGCCGCCGAGAACTGCTGGCCGACGGCCGTGCCGATGCCCTGGAATTCCGGGATCGCCGCGTATTGCACTCCGACATAGGGCACGGGTTGGACCGTCGGCTTGTTCGGATCAGCCGCGTCGATCGACGCCAAGGTCAGCTTGGCGAACGGCGCGACCTTGAGATAGTCCGGGTTGTGGTACAGCGATGTACGTGTCCCCGGCGGCACGTTGGCCCAGCCCTCCTTGGACGCGACGAGGTTGGTGTAGTCCTTGCCTGTCGCCCAGGCGATGAACTTCTCGGCGGCCTCCACCTTCTTCGAGCCGGCCGGAATCGCAAGATTCCAGGCCCAAAGCCAATTCGCGTTCTTGCCGAGACCAGCGTTAGGTGCAAGCGCGAAGCCCACCTTGTCGGCAACCTTCGAATCCTTCGGATTGCTCACGAACGATGCCGCGACCGTCGCATCGATCCACATCGCGCATTTGCCGGCGTTGAACAGCGCCAGATTCTCATTAAAGCCGTTCGAGCTTGCACCGGGCGGGCCGGCCTGCTTCATCAGATCGACATAGACCGATAGCGTCTTCTTCCATTCCGGCTTGTCGAACTGCGGTTGCCATTTCTCGTCGAACCAACGCGCGCCGTAGGAGTTGGCCATGGCGGTCAGAAACGCCATGTTCTCGCCCCAGCCGGCCTTGCCGCGCAGGCAGATGCCGTAAACGCCGGCCTCCTTGTCGGTCAACTTCTTCGCCGCATCGATCACGAAATCCCAGCTTGGATTTTCCGGCATGGTGAGCCCGGCCTTTTGGAACAGGTCGGTGCGGTACATCGTCATCGAGCTCTCGCCGTAGAATGGTGCGGCATAGAGTTTTCCCGACAGCGACACCGCATCCCTGATCTTGGGAAGCAAATCGGCGATGTCGTAATCAGGACCGAGATTGTCGAGCGGAACCAGCCAATTCTTCTTCGCCCAGATCGGCACCTCATAGGTGCCGATGGTAAGCACGTCGAATTGGCCGCCCTTGGTGGCGATATCCGTGGTGACACGCTGGCGCAGGACATTTTCCTCAAGGGTCACCCATTTGACTGCGATGTCCGGATTCTTGGCGATGAACTCGCCAGTCAGTCCCTGCATGCGGATCATGTCGCCGTTGTTGACGGTGGCAATTGTCAGGGTGGTCTGGGCGATCGAGGGGGCCGAAAGCAAAAGCGCAGCCACGCCCACAAGGGCGCCATGGACGTTTTTCACGGTAACCTCCCATAGTCGCGTGCTTTGAGCATATGCCCACGCGTTGAGCGTATGTTCACATCAACCGCTCGGATTTGTCAAGCCGACGCCAGCCGTTCCGGCCGCGACAGCGTATCCAGAAAGATCTGATGCGGTGCGTGAGCCCTATCGGTCGAGAATGGCCCGTGCGGTCGCTTCGTCGGTGATGAGACCGTTGACCAGACGTCCGATCAGCGCGGCGCGGATCGCAGCGACCTTGGCTGCCCCGACCGCAACAGCGATCGTCGTCGTCTGCGCCGGCGTCTGTGGAGGAATGCTGGTCAGACGCTTGTTCGTACCGCCCTTGATAAGCCGACCTTTTTCGTCATAGGCCCAGCCGGTCACCTCACCCACGGCGCCCAGTCGCATCATCTCGAACAGTTCTTCGCGTGTGACGAAGCCGTCGACATGCACCTGCGCCTTTTGATCCATCTGGCCGATGCCGACCAGACGCAGATCGGCCTTGGCTGCGATCGCCTTGACCTTGGCGATGGGCTCGATCCGGACCATACGGTTGCGCTCGTCTTCCGATGACATCAGAAACGGCAGCGGCATGGGGTAATGGCGCGCCCCGGTGCGATCAGCAAGGCGCCCGACCGTATCGAAAAAGCTCGCCGACCCGTCAGCCGAGATATTCCCGACCAGGGAGACGATCTGGTGATTGGGCCTGTCGATCGGCGTGACCCGTTCCACCGCGGCGCGCACTGCCCGCCCCGTCCCCAAGGCGACGATGACGGGCGTCTCGGAGCGCAGGGTGAGATCGAGCAGATTGGCGCTGCGTTCCGCGACTCCGGCCGTCGTGTTCGGCGCCGCCGGATCGGCCGGCACCACCTCGCTGTGCACGAGGTTGAAGCGGTCCTTTAGCTGCGAGGCCAATTCCATGCATGCCGCAATGGGATGTTCGAGCCGAAAGGTGATCAGACGCTCCGCAAGACACAATGATACCAGGCGCTGGGCCGAGGCGCGCGACACCTGCAGCATCTTCGCGATCTCATCCTGAGTATGACCGGCGATGAAATAGAGCCAGCCGGCGCGCGCGGCATCGTCGAGACGGGACCTTTCGTTCTCGGGCGCAGCCATCATGATCCGCTAGGCTCCCTTCCAGAAGTTCGCCATCTGGTCGAAAACGCGATCGGCCCCGGCGTCGACCAGCATGCTGCGGCCATCGCGGGACCGGTAATGACTGCCACCAACAAATCCCCACACCATCATGCCCGCAGCTTTTGCGGCGCTGACGCCGCTGACGCTGTCTTCGACCACCAAGGTGCGCTGCGGATCGGCCTGCATTTGCGCCGCCGCATGGAGAAAGAGATCGGGAGCGGGCTTGCCGCGCGCCACCATCTGCGCGGTGTACAGCCGATCGCCGAAGTAACGCGCAAGATCGGTCAGCCCGAGCGACAAGCGGACGCGGTCGAGATCGCTCGAGGAGGCGACGCAAAACGGCACCGTAAGCTGCGATATCACCGCGCTCACACCCGGAATGGACCGCAACGACCGCCTGAATTGTTGAAACACCTGGGCCTTGAGCGCTCTCAGAAAGTTCTCAGGAACGAGACGGCCGTCATAGTGCTGCAAGACCGCAGCCGTGCTTCGACCAAGAAACAAGTCGAGTGCGTCGTGCTCGCTGAGCTCAATTCCGCACTGCCCAAGGACTTCCGAGAGACACCCACAACTCAAGACCTCGCTGTCGACGAGCACGCCGTCGCAGTCGAAGATGATCAGATCAGGTTCTGGAAAGCCGAACGTCATCCCGCCATCGGATCATATGCTCAGCAATTGAGCAATAGCCCAGGCCTTTCTATCCGGCCACTTCCGGTCGTGCAGGCCCGATCCCAATCCCGCGCGGATCAGCTTTTTCTCCGACCCGAACGGCGCGGGCCTCTACACGCGCCACGGCCCTTCGGCTCCTGTAAGCTCAGGTCCGCCTTACCTTCGCGGGTGCAGTCTCTGGCATCAAACTCATCGCGATGAGTCCAACCACCGCCGCCACAAGGAGATACCAGGACGGTGCGAGCGGATCGCCTGAAACGTGAAGCAGCCAGGTTACGACGAGTTGCGCGGTACCGCCAAAGCTCGCGATCGCGACCGCGTAAACGGTAGCGAATACCCCGCCGCGGATGTTTTGCGGCAGCGCCTCGGTGAAGGTCGCGTAGAACGCAGTGAACGGCAGCGATCCGATCAACGACAATACGCCAAAGCCAAACAGCAGCGACAACGCGCCGGGCGCATGGACGATCCACACGAAGATCGGATAGGTTAGCAGGAGCGCGATGAGCTGGGGCCAGACCATCACCGGCTTGCGGCCGAGGAGGTCGGCGAGCCAGCCTCCCAGGAGTGCGCCGGCGATCTGAAGACCATTGCTCACCAGCGAAACGGCAAAGGCCAGAGGCGACGGCACATGCAGCGTGTTCTGTGCATAGGTTGTCATGTATTGCGTCACATAGGTCGCAATCGTGCCGCTCGCCAAAATCATCAGAGCCAATACGATCACACGGATGTGCCGGCGCGCCAGCACGAGATGGTTCGAGGTTTCGCGCTCTGCGCCGGATTCATTTTGCGGGATCGTCTCCGGCAGAGTCCGGCGCATCCAGAGCCCGAACGGCAGACAGACGGCCCCGATCAGGAATGCCAAGCGCCAACCATAAGCTTCGAGCGCCTCGGGAGCCATGGTCTTGCTGAGGATCACGCCCACCAATGCGCCGGCGGTCGCAGCGATCTCCTGACTTGTCGGCTGCCACGACACCATCAGTGCCCGGCGTTCCGGCGGGGCGATCTCGATGAGATAGGCGGTGGTGGGCCCGACCTCGCCACCGAGCGCGAAGCCCTGTGTCATGCGTGCTATTATCACGATGATCGGCGCAGCAAGACCGATCGCCTTGTAGGATGGGGTGAGCGAGATGGCCAGGATCGCACCTCCCATCAACGCAAAGCTCAGCATCATTGCCGGCCGTCTGCCGACGCGATCGGAATAGATGCCGAGCACGATGCCGCCGACCGGTCGGGTGATAAAGCCGGCGCCGAAGGTCGCGAGCGACAGCATGAGGCTGCCGTACTCGCTTTGCGAGGGGAAGAAGGTGTGCCCGATCTGGATCGCAAAGAAGCTGTAGGTGATGAAGTCGTAGAACTCGAGCATATTGCCGATGGTTGCGGCAAATGCGGCGCGCTTCACACTGAATCCTTTGGTGCCTTCCATACTCCGCGACAATTTCGGCCCCGCTCGTGTTTCGACAGAGCAGCATATTGCCGCTCGCCCGATATTTGACAACGCATAAGGACGTCACTGCCCTATGTCCACACGGCAGTCGCGATTGTTGACCGTTGGATAGGGAGCTGGCGCGAATTGTCTTTCAAGTCGCGATAAGCCGCCAGATGGAACTCGGGCGCAACGGACCGGACCAGACTAGCGGGGGCTGGCAGAACCAAGATCGTGAAGGAATGGCCGAAGCCCGCTCTCGGTCAGCTGCAGTATTGCCAGAGTGACAGGCAAGTTAAAGCGCCGTGGCCCTGCACTTCCGGGATTAAGGTAGAGCACACCGCCAATGGTCTCGATCCGGGGCCGGTGCGAGTGGCCAGAGATGACCACGTCAACTCCGCTCGATGCCGGATCGAGCTGCAGTTGATGGATATCATGCAGGACGTAGATCGAGCGTCCGCCGAGTTTTACCATCCTGGTGTCGGGATAACATTCCGCCCAGTGAGCGGTATCGACATTCCCTCTGATCGCTATCACGGGCGCGATTCGGCGCAGCTCGGCGATGATCTCCGGCCGACCGATATCGCCGGCGTGGATGATTTGCGCTACTCCGGCGAGGCGTTGCACAGCCTCTGGACGTAGGAGGCCGTGGGTATCCGAAATGACTCCAACTCGCACCTGAACCAGCACCCTGCTTGTGTGGACTACGATAACGAATAGACGGCAGAACACTTTGAGCTTCGCCGACAACCAGGCCCGATTCTGGTCGGCGATGGTTGAGTTCAATAGCGGCGGGCTCCCAGTCAATCGGCGCCGGCACGAGCTTGCCAGCCGCAATATCGTCCTGCACGACTATGCCGCGGCTGGACGAGGATACCAGCGCCACAGAAGCGCTCGCTTGCTACAAGAAGGACACCGCGCGGACATGGCGAAGCCTCCCCTGGTGAGGCAAGTTCAGTTCTTCGGATGTAGCACGGGAGTCCAAGCAATGACCAACGAAGCCACTGTTCCTTCTGAAGAGAGAGACCGCCGCTCAATTCGCGACTTGATCGAGAACTGGGCGATCTGGCGTGATGCCGGCGATTGGGAACGCTTTCGAACCGTGTGGCACGATGACGGGCGCATGAATGCCACCTGGAAACAGGGAACGGCGGACGAGTTCATCGAGGCGTCCATCGAAGGCTGGAATCGGGGCGTCAGCATTCTCCATTTCCTTGGGGGCACTTCGATCGATCTTTCAGGTGAACGCGCGATTGCGCAGACGAAGATGACGATCTCCCAGAGAGCCCAGGTTCATGGAGTGATTTGCGACGTCGTTTGCACGGGGCGGTTCTATGATTTCCTGGAGAAGCGTTGGGGTCGTTGGGGTTTGGTGCTGCGCCAACCCATCTATGAGAAGGACCGAATCGATCCGGTCGATCCCAGCGCCTCGTTGAAGCTCGACGGCAGCCTGCTTTCGCAGTTTCCAATCGGCTATCGCCACCTGGCTTATATGCAGTCTCAGATCGGATATCCCGTTAAGAAAGACATGCCCGGCTTGAGAGGCCCGGAAATCGAAGCACTTTACGCATTGGGCCAAGGCTGGCTACGCGGCGAGCCGTTGACTTCCGTGCATCGAACCCAGACGTGACGGTACTTGCGACCGAATTGGCAAAACGAGCCAAATAGCACTCCGGTGGATCGCGACGGATCCACGATTCTCCGCCCCTCGTCCCGTCCGCCAGCTAGACACCATCCGGCGCCGAGTCCTCGGCCTCTCCGCGCGATCCCGCTCCGCCGAAGCGATCATCAATATAGCGCCTGAGTGCCGTGGCGGCATTGAGCATATGGGCACGCATGCGACGCGCCGCGGTATCGCCGTCCCCCTCCGCGATCGCCTGCATGATGGCCTCGTGCTCCTCCCGAGACCGCCTGATACGGTCGCCCTGACGCAACTGCGTGCGGCGGAAGCCGCTGAGCCGCGAACGGACAGCTTGCGCCTGCTCGGCCAGGAAGGAATTGTGCGTCGCCCGGTAGATGCATTCGTGGAACTCTCGGTTGAACGCGTCATAGGCGTCGACATTGCTAGCCTCGACCATAGCCCGCGAGGCTTCGTGAAGCTCGATCAGATGGCTGCGCTCGAGCGGCGTCATGCGATAGGTCGCAAGTCTGACGCACATGGCTTCCGCCTCCGCGCTGGTCTCGAACATGTCCATGATGCGTTCGGGAGTCATTCGCGCAACGACGACACCGCGACGTCCGCGCACTTCCACCAGGCCGCTGACCACGAGTTGGCGAAGAGCCTCCCGCACCGGCGTGCGCGACGCCCCAAAGCGATCGGCAAGCTGTTGCTCTTCCAGTGCTGAACCGGCCGCGAGTGCGCCGGATGCAATCTCATCAGTCAGCGCGTTGCGGATGCGATCGGAGAGAAGGCCCCCGTCCGCTTCCGCCTCGGCTGTGACTTCAAACAAACGTGTCATTTGGTTTCCTGTGATCGGGGGCACCGCGAAAGGGAGGACGGAGGTTTCGCGGGATACAGATTGTATGCACGAGCATCGCAAATTTCCTCCCATGCGTGCAAATAATTGTGATTACCAGTATTTTGCATACACAAATTGACATACATTCAAAATACGCATACAAAATCCCCTAGGCGCAGCTGACGACGCATGCCAGGAGCGACAATGAACGATTGGGGTATGCAAAAGAGAGCTCTGGGAGAGCGCCTGGCGGCCGGCAGACGGCACGCAGCAGGAAAGATCGTCCCAATCCCGGAACTTCCCGAGTTCCTGAAAGCGGTGATCAGGAGCGGCGATCGGGTGTGCCTCGAGGGAGACAATCAAAAGCAGGCCGATATCCTCGCCTCGGCTCTGGCCGACCTCGATTCCCGTGACATTCGCGATCTGCATATGGTCCAGTCAGGCGTGGTGCTGCCCGCCCATCTCGACATCTTCGAAAAGGGCATCGCGCGTCGGCTCGACTTCTCCTACTCCGGTCCGCAGTCGGCGCGCATTGCGCGTATGCTGTTCGGCGGCAAGATCGAGCTCGGCGCCGTCCACACCTACCTGGAGCTGTTCGCCCGCTACTTCATCGATCTCACGCCGCAAGTCGCCCTGATCGCTGCGGTGAGCGCCGACAAGCACGGCAACCTCTACACGGGGCCCAATACCGAAGACACCCCGACCGTCGTCGAGGCGACGAGTTACAAGAACGGGCTGGTCGTGGCCCAAGTGACCGAGATCGTCGACAAGGTGCCGCGCGTTGATATTCCCGGCGACCTCGTGCATTTCGTGGTCGAAGCAGGCAAGCCGTTCTATGTCGAGCCACTCTTCACCCGCGATCCGGCGGCCATCACCGAGACTCAAATCCTGACGGCGATGCTCGCCATCAAGGGAATCTACGCACCCTACGGCGTGCGCCGGCTCAACCATGGAATCGGCTTCAACACGGCCGCGATCGAACTCTTGCTGCCGACCTATGGCGAGCGGCTCGGCCTCAAGGGCAAGATCTGCACTCACTTCGCGCTCAATCCGCACCCGACGCTTATTCCAGCGATTGAATCCGGATGGGTCGAGCAAATTCACTGCTTTGGATCGGAAGTCGGCATGGAGGATTATGTCGCGGCGCGCCCGGACATCTTCTTCACGGGGCCCGACGGGTCACTGCGATCCAACCGCGCCTTCTGCCAGACGGCTGGCCTCTATGCCTGCGACATGTTCATAGGATCGACGCTCCAGATCGATCTCGATGGACACAGCTCGACGGTGACGACCAATCGCATCGCCGGATTCGGTGGCGCGCCCAATATGGGCTCCGATCCACGGGGCCGCCGCCATCCAAGCGAGCCTTGGCTCAAGGCCGGTGCCGAGGCGGCACCGGACTCCCTCGCTCCGCTGCGCCGCGGCCGGAAGCTCGTGGTGCAGATTGGCGAGACCTTCGGTGACCGCAACGTCCCGCTTTTTGTTGAGCGGTTGGATGCGCTCGAACTCGCGCGCGAACTCGATCTCGATCTTGCACCTGTGATGGTCTACTCCGACGATGTCACGCATATCGTCACAGAAGAAGGAATCGCCAATCTGCTTCTGTGCCGAAACAGGGACGAGCGCGAGCAGGCGATACGCGGCGTCGCGGGCTATACCGATATCGGCCGGGCCCGAGATCCCAGGATGGTCGAGCGGCTGCGGGAGCGCGGCGTGATCCGACGTCCCGAAGATCTCGACATCGATCCGCTCGACGCCGACCGCAGCCTCCTCGCGGCCCGCTCGATCAAGGATCTCATGCTGGCATCCGGCGGGCTCTATCGCCCACCCACCCGCTTCCGCAACTGGTGAGCGTGAGGCCCTCGTATGGAGAAGCTCAACTTCAAACTGAACGCTCCGAACCGCGCGAGGGGGACCCGCGCACAGGCGATCGTCGGCGTCGTCGCCTCGGGCAATCTCGAGGTCCTGCTGGAGCGGGTACTGCCGCCGGACGTCTGCATCATCGAGATCGCTACAGCGGCCCATGGTTTCGGCGCGGTATGGGAAGCGGTGGTCCGCGACTTCGTCACGCGCCGGGCCGCCGGCGGCTTGCGGGTTTCCGTCAACGACGGTGGTGCTAGACCCGACACCGTGGCGTTGCGCCTCGCGCAAGGCGTCCGCATGATCGAGGAGCCGGAAGCATGACAGCCGCTACCGCCAACACGAGCTCGCTGAGCTGGTACGAAGCAGGTGCGCGCCAGCGCATCGACGCCCTCCTCGATCCCCGCAGCTTCAGCGAATTCATCGGCCCTGAGCAGCGCGAAACGAGTCCGCATCTCCCGATCTTCGACCTTCCCCGGCAATTCGACGACGGCATCATTGTCGGCCGCGGCCGCCTCGGCGGGTTGCCGGTACTTCTCGCCGCGCAGGAGGGGCGCTTCATGGGTGGCGCTTTCGGTGAAGTCCATGGCGCGAAGCTCACCGGCCTGCTACGCGCCGCTCGCATGCTGGGCCAGAACGTGCTGATCCTGTTCGACACGGGCGGCGTGCGTCTTCAGGAGGCGAATGCCGGCGAACTCGCGATTGCGGAAATCATGCGCGCGGTCATCGAAGCACGGCGAGCGGGCGTCAGAGTCATCGGGCTGATCGGAGGACGCGCCGGATGCTATGGCGGCGGCAGCCTGATCGCCGGCACCTGCTCGAGCTTGATCGTATCGGAACAAGGTCGGATCAGTGTCAGCGGCCCCGAGGTCATCGAAACCAACAAAGGCGTCGAGGAGTTCGACTCGCGCGACCGAGCTCTCGTGTGGCGCACGATGGGTGGCAAACATCGCTATCTGATCGGCGGCGCCGACATATTCGTTGATGATGACGCATCCGCTTTCCGCCAGGCATCGATCGAAGCGCTCCAGTGCCAGGCCCGGTGCGATCTCCCGATGATTGAAGCTGAGCAGCGGCGACTCGAACGGCGGTTGAAGCACTTCGGCGAAGCCAACGACGCTGTCGAGATCTGGCAGGCGGTCGGTATCGACAAGCCAGCGGAAATCCCCGGGCTTCCCACTGAAGAGTATCTTCGCCGCGCGGCGGATAAGAGGGAGAACGCCGATGACGCTCGATGAAGTCCTGGCCGGGCTTTTCCCGAACGGAAGCGATATCACGCTGACCGGCGGCATCGTATCTGGAAAGGGGTTTCTGGCTGGAGACAGCCAGATCCACGTGCTGGGCGTTGCGCAGGGCTTGCCGCTCGGTGTTGACGAAGCGATTGCGCTGGCACGGCGCGTGATCGACATCATCAAATCGGGTGACCAAACTCCGATCCTGCTCTTGGTGGATTCCGCCAGCCAGCGCATGAGCAGGCGCGAGGAGTTGCTCGGCCTCAACGAATACCTTGCCCACCTTGCCAAAACCTTGCTGCTTGCGGAAGCCGAGGGACACCGCACCATCGGCCTGCTCTATGGCGGCAGCGCCGCCGGTGCGTTCATTGCAACGGCACTTGCGACCGGCAAGCTGGTCGCGCTTCCCGGCGCACATCCCGCGGTCATGGATCTGCCGTCGATGGCCCGGGTGACCAAGCTGCCGATCGACGTTCTGAAGGCCAAGGCGGAGGCGACGCCGGTCTTTGCCCCAGGGCTCGACAACATGGTACGGACCGGCGGCATCCAACTTGTTTGGGACGACAGTACGTCGTTGGCAGCGCAGCTCGCGGCGATTCTGGGGCAACCTGCCGGACAGGATGAGCGCGATCGGCTGGGCGCCGCGCGCGGCGGGCGACTGAAAGCAGCCGAGATTGCCGAGCGCGTCACTTCGCTCGCGGTGAACTCACCCGCCGAGTCGCGTCGTGTCTGAAGCTCTACACCGTCACACCATAGTGAAGCCGTCGAAAGCAGGCTGGACGGCGATCCTGGCACAGCGTCCGGAACTCGCCGAGCAGCCGATCATCGAGAGTTGGGCGCGGGCCGGCAATCCCCTCGTCGTGCGTCGGCGAAGTTGCGGCGATCTCGCGGGAATGATTCCGCTCGGCTTGTCGCTTCCGCCCGTCTACGGAAAGCAGCGCATTGCGGTCGCACTCGCATCAAGCGAGATCATCGAACGCGCGCCACCTCCGCTGCTGGCGGACGCCGCGGCGACCGCACCTTCGGCTTGGCACGGGACGATCGATCGCCTCCTCCGCCTTCTGCCGCAGACCCGCACGTTCGGCAGCCTGGCCTGGCAGCACCTCACCGGCCTGCCGTATCTTTCCGATGGTTCGGACCTCGACTTGCTCTGGCCGTTGTCGTCAGCCAGGGAAACGAACGCTCTGCTGTCTGCCATCGCCGAGATTGCGCGCCACGCGCCGATGAGACTGGACGGAGAGATCGTCGGCGCGGCAGGCGGGGTGCAATGGCGTGAGCTGATCGCTGCTGACGCGAACGACGTTCTCGTGAAGGGGCCGGTCGCCGTCCAGACCATATCCAGGACGGCGTTTCTCTCCGGCGCAGTGCCATGAACGTTGCACTGCGATGGCAATCGCGGCCGAGGTTCGAAGACCATGCGGACCAGCTTGGCAGGCTGGCAACGCTTTGCCTGAAGCTCGAAGTGGAGACCTTTCCCAAGCCAGGACTCGTCAGTCACGTCGATACTGGTTCACACAGCGATATGGACGCAGAACTTCTGTGTCGAAGTGCCGATACGCTGCGCCCATTCTTTCGAGATCTGGCGATCGCCGGCGCCGCGGGCGCCCGAATGGAGCGGCTGCGGGCGATCGGTATCGCGGCCGAGCGCGCGATGCTCGCGGCGACTGGCGGCGTCAACACGCATCGCGGCGCGATTTTCGGCCTGGGCTTCCTCTGTGCTGCGGCCGGGTACCGGAACGCCTTCAACATCCGCAAGCCGCTGGGCAGCTTGATTTCCGGACGCTGGGGCGAAGCCATCATGTCGGGCCCGGTGCCCCTTCGCAGCCATGGCGCTTTGGCAGCACGGCGCTACGGCGCCGGCGGCGCACGGGCGGAGGCCGCTTGCGGTTTCCCGTCGGTCTACCGCATCGCCATTCCCGCATTGCGTGCAGGGCGCAGGATCGCTCCCCATGATGAAGAGGCAGCCCGCATTCAGGCATGCATGGCGCTGATCGCTGCGATCGTTGATACGAATCTGTTGCATCGCGGCGGATCGGAGGGGTTAGGCTTTGCACAAGCATGCGCATCTGGGTTCCTCGCGCTGGGAGGCGTTGGATGCGCGGGCTGGCGTGCGCGGGCAGTCAAGATTCATCAAGCGTTCGTGGCACGCAATTTGAGCCCGGGCGGCGCCGCGGATCTGCTTGCGATGGCCATGTTCGTTGACCGGCTGGCCTCGTGATGCTTGCGCTCCTCTGTGGCGGACAAGGAAACCTGTCGTCAAGGACCTTCGACCTCATCGCCGATGAAGCGGCCGCAGAACCGATCTTCGTCGCAGCAAAGGCCTATCTGGGATACGATCCGCGCGAGTTAGTCCTGACGCGAGACGCTGACGAACTCTCGACCAATCATATCAGCCAAATTCTGACGGTTACGGCAGCCCTTGCAATCCATGCATGCATTGCGGACGTGCTGCCGAAGCCAATCGCAGTCGCAGGCTACAGCGTGGGCGAAATGGCCGCCTGGAGCATTGCAGGAATCTGGCGTGCCGAAGAGGCGTTGCGGCTGACCGATATTCGCGGCCGTATCATGGAAAGTGTGGCCGAACCCGACGGTCGCCTGGGATATGTCCGCGGGCTTGATCAAGGTACGTTGGAGTGCCTGGTTGCAAAGCACCGCTGCGAGATTGCGATCGCCAATCCCAACCTTCTCTTCGTGGTCGGGGGCACCGAGCGCGATGTCGCCGAACTCTGCGATGAGGCGACGGCACAGGGAGCCGCGCGCACCGGCCTGCTCGCAGTGAAGATCGCGTCGCACACGGCACAACTCGAACAGGCCTGCGGGCCCTTCCAGCAGACGCTTGGCTCAAGTGCGCATTCGGCCATCGCAAGCAACCGCATCTTACTGGCTGGAGGCGACGGAGAGCGCATCTTTTCGGCAACCGACGCAATGGCAAAACTGGCGCGCCAGGTCGCGCGCCCGATCGACTGGACCGCAACCCTCCAGGCAGTTGCGGAATTGGGCGCAGAGAGGGTGCTGGACCTGGGTCCAGGATCCGCACTTGCGGACATGATGCGCACCTTTGTCCCCTCGATTCGATGCTATTCGGCCGACGGATTTCGCACACTCGGCGGGCTTCGAAATTGGATCGCTTCCGAATAGCCTGAGAGCGGTGACGTCCAACAACGGCCTGCCCACCCGATTGGCCAAGAACTGCTGCGCAGATATCGTCTGGTCCGCAAGACAGCGGCGCTCAAAAGGCAGATAGCGAGCACAAGCTGGAAACTCGAACAGACGACCAGGATGACAATGCGAAGAACCCTATCGAAAGCCTCTTCGGGCGCATTATTCGCCGGGATGCTCGCGCTCGGCTTGACGAATGCAGCCATTGCCCAGACGGTCAGTACCACCTTCTCAGTGCAGAATTCGTTTGGTGCGGCAATCTCGCTTGATACGGTAAACTGCTCACCCAGCGCTTCGATTTCGCCACCCTTCAGTATAGCAAATAACAAAACCGGTACTTTCAGCGCATCAGCGACGGGAGGCACCCTCCTGTGCACCGTTCGGTATCAGAACGGCTCCAATGGCTGCCAATTCCAGATCCAGGTCAATGTCGTCGGCGGTACCACCACTGGCTTCGTCTCGGCGAATGCCTACAAGGGCTCCGGCGGCCGGCCTCACTGCAGCGGTAGCCCCGGCCTAAACCAGCAGACCGGCTCCTTCACGATGCAATGATTTGGTCCTCATATCGCGGGAGGTCTCTGACGCTGTTGTGTGCAGGTGTTGAGACGGTCACGTTCCATGCGATCACACTCGCGTCCGGTCTTTCTCCATCACCGGGAAGCGGCTGCGGATGCAGACCGCCATGGACAGCAGGACCACGACCGCCGTCGCCAGAAACGGCCAAGAGAGATGCTCGCCCAGCAAAGAGCGCGGACAAGCCAAGAGCCACAATCGGCTGGACCAGATTGAGCTGTCCGATGCGCGCAATACCGCCTGCGGCCAATCCCTGGTACCAAGCGACTGAACCAAGAAACATGCCGACGATGCCTGCGTACCAGAAGCCTGCCCAAGCTTCGCCCGGGACCGCCACCCACGTCCGGCTCTGGATCGCGACCATCAAGACGATGGCGGCGGCAGCAGCCAGCAGGATCATGGCCCAACACAAGGTGACGGTGCCACCCAGTTCGCGCGACACGCGGCCGCCCTCGACGTAGCCATGAAACGCGTGCGCCATGTTGAGGGCGAGCTCGACGCTGTCGACGCTGATATCCTTGCGCAGCTTTGCGTTGATGCGCGGATCTTCGAAGAAGGCCCGGGAGGCAGGCTCTCCCCGGCTACATCTCGTCCGTCTCCAGGCTGGTACGGCGGCGGTCTGGCGCTCCATTCAGGAGACCGGCAAGCCGCAGACCTTGCAGGATGCCTTCCAACCGCTGCTCACGGAGCATGGCAGCAATCATTGAGATGGCGTCCTGCTGCTCGATCGTGAAACGCACGTCGGGCAACTGCTCGGACATCGCCTCGAAGAATGTCTGCGAACGCGTGATGTGATCCCGCAGCGCGCCCGCAACCCCTTCCGCGAGGTAGGTCGCGAAGTCGCTGTCGGTTATCCCACCGAAAGTGAAATCATGATTTGCGCCGTTCTCGATGGATCGCCGAATCAGCTCGCTTTGCTGCTTTGCCTGCATGAACAGCATAAAGGCTGCATCAGGCAAGTTGTCGCGCTGCACGTTCTTCAGATCAGCGATCCGGGCAGAGATCTCCTTGCCGACACTCTCGTTTCGCTCGAATCGGGCCTGCGCCTCCCGCGCCTCTTGATCCCGCGCTATTTTCTCTTGCCGCTTTTTTCCAAACATCGCCCGTCCTTTCGAGCGGCGATATAGTTCGGTTCTCTCCGAAGATCAAAATTTCATTGGACGTGGCCGACGACTCAAGGACACAGCCCGCCGCCTCGCCAGTTGTGTGCAAAACGGTAGGTCTGCTTCACCATTTCTCCTTGAACGGCCGTATCTCCATTTCGAATGTCCAGGCGGTGCGCGGCTGTTGATAGAGCTGCCAATATGCATCGGCGACGGATGCGGGCGGCATCAGGGCATCAGGGTCATTCAGCGCGTCTGGTCCCAGCGCCTCGAGCCGCCGCTGCCGGACCCACTCGGTATCCACGCCGGAGTCGATGATGAGATGAGCGACGTGGATATTCTTCGGCCCCAACTCCCGAGCCATCGCCTGCGCTACGGCTCTTAAGCCGAATTTGGCGCTTGCGAAGGCGGCGTAGCCGATCCCTCCCCGCAGGCTCGCCGTGGCGCCGGTGAAGAAGATGTGCCCCTTGCCGCGGGGGAGCATCAGCCGCGCTGCCTCGCGACCCGCAAGGAATCCCGAGTAGCACGCCATCTCCCAGACTTTGCGAAAGACACGCTCGGTGGTCTC
Organism: Bradyrhizobium sp. ARR65; assembly: GCF_000472385.1. GTDB lineage: Bacteria > Pseudomonadota > Alphaproteobacteria > Rhizobiales > Xanthobacteraceae > Bradyrhizobium. The sequence continues at coordinate 40,420 of NZ_AWZU01000013.1, read as the reverse complement.
GAGGATCGGGAAGTTGACGTTGGCGCCGATGTTGAAGATGCAGACCTCAAGCGGTGCTTGCTTATCGGCATCGTCGAGGAAGGAGATGATTTCCTCTTCCTTTCGCGCGTCGAGCGAGCGCGCATGGACTTCGCCACCGCTCTCCTCGATCTGCTTGACGAGCGGCGCGAGCTTATCGCCATTGCGCCTGCCGGCGAAAACCTTAAAGCCCTCGGCTGCGAATCTCCTGGCGATTTCCGCCCCGATATAGTCGCCCGCGCCGATCACGGCGGCCGTCGCGTTCCTCTTCTGCATGATTGCCTCCAGGTCATTGGCTTTGATCCCGGTCATCGGGCCGAAGCGGCCAGCTTCAAGAGACTCTGCCAGCAGTTCCCTTTTTGAACTATTCGCGTCGTTCCTGCGAGCGCCTGCTGCTTCGCTGTTCGACGGTCGTCCTTCTGCGGCCGCGCAGGGGTACAGGGCAAGCGCAGCTCACGCTGTCTTGGCCGCGAGCTACCGTGTCTGTTCGACAATGCACTCCTCGACATCGCGCAACTGATCCTTGCCAAAGAACATCTCGTCGCCGACAAAGAAGGTGGGCGAGCCGAAGGCGCCGCGGTTGACGGCATCGGCGGTCAGATCGATGAGCCGCTTCTTCACGTCGTCCTGTTGCGCCCGCGCGATGAGCCTGTCGATGTCCAGCCCTGATGACTTGAAAGCGGCGCGGAAGACTTCGATATCATCCATCTTCTTCGGCTCCTCCCACATATGGTGGTAGGCCGCCCGGAAATACGGCTCGAAGAGCCCTTCGAACTGGGCGGCGACCGCACCCCGCATCAGCATCAGGGTGTTCACCGGAAAGAACGGGTTCTGGTGAAAGGTCGTGATGTTGTGGCGGCGAATGAAGCGCTGGGTCTCCAACGCCATGTATTCGGGCTTGTTCTTAATGCCACGAAGCGACTCCGCGGGCGACCTATTGCCGGTCGCCTTGTAGATGCCGCCGAGCAGCACCGGCACGTATTCGAACTTCACGCCCGTGCGGCGTTCGATCGAGGGAATGACGAGCTGAGCCAGATAGGCATTCGGGCTGCCGAAATCGAACTGGAACTCAACCTTCAAGGGACTTGGCACCGGCCGTCCTCCTTCGCCCGAGCGTCACGCCCGTCAGCCAGGACTGGGAATGCAGCCGCGAACGGGCACCCTCGATTACTATAGTTCTAAATTTGAACTGTCAATCTAAGGGTCACCGGTCGTAATTAGGCTCTCGAGTGCGCCGGAGAGGCGCGTTTGGCTTTGGCAAAGTACCAATTTAGAATGCAGGCTCTGCCGCCTCCGGGTCGAGGCAGGCATTGCGACGGCACATCGGAGAGTTGGGATGAAGTGGGATGCCCTGGAAGAAGAGCCGTGCTCGCTGGCTCGAACCATCGGCGTGATCGGTGACCGATGGACGCTGCTCATTCTGCGGGAGTGTTTTCTTCGCAAGCGGCGCTTCGAGCAATTCCAGTCGGCGCTCGGTATCACCCGCCACCTCCTGGCCGAGCGCTTGAAGAAACTGGTACGCAACGGGGTGCTGCGTCGCGTTTCCTACCAGGAGTCTCCCAAGCGCTACGAGTACATCTTGACCCAAAGGGGTCTCGATCTCCATCCGATCATGATGGCTCTGGTGCATTGGGGCGATACCCACATGCTCGACGAGCGCGGCCGCCCGCTACTCCATGAACACAAGACATGCGGAAAGCTGTTCGACCCCGTCATGGTGTGCTCGGAATGCGGCGAACCGCTCTTTGCCAAGGAAGTCATCACGCACCCCGGTCCTGGCGCCCGTCCCACCGATGGGCAACCCACCGCACAAGACGCGAAGGAACGACGAGACGCGCGCGCGGCCTAAGTGCTTCAGGAACCTCGCGCGCCAGGCGAAAAGGCTTCGCTTTGGAACAAAGACGGCGAGTCCAGGTTCGCTCGGGGAATCCCCGCAGCGTTGGAGCCTTCGCTTGGTCCCCGACTGGCTACACTATTTGTCCATCGTCGTGCTCTGCCTTGGCGCGCTATGCGCCATCCTCCTCGCGCTTGATGTCGCGGTCCATCCGCAGCATATGTGGATCATGAATATCGTTTGGCCGGTGACCGCATTGTTCGGCACCGCCTGGATCGTTTGGCAGTATTTCTCCTATGGCCGATTGGCGACTCGCGACATGGCCCGGAAAGCAAGAGCCAACAACCGGGATCCGCCCAACATGCGGCTCACACCCTTTCCCATCATGGTCGCCAACGGCTCCTTGCATTGCGGCAGCGGCTGCACGTTAGGCGACATTTGCGCCGAGTGGCTCGTCTTCGCGGTCCCCGCGATCGCGATCGCCTTTGGTTGGCAGAGCATATTTCAAGAAAAGATCTTCGCGGTCTGGATCGTCGATTATCTGTTTGCCTACGCGTTTGGCATTCTCTTTCAATATTTCACGATCGCGCCGATGAGAGGCCTTTCACTTTGGCAAGGATTGGCCGCAGCAGCGAAAGCCGACACGATCTCGATTACGGCCTGGCAGATCGGCATGTATGCCTTCATGGCTTTTGCCTATTTCTACCTGTTTCGCTACCTACTCGGGACGAGCCTAGCCGTGAACAGTTTCGAGTTCTGGTTCATGATGCAGATCGCCATGATGTTCGGCTTCCTGACCTCCTATCCCGCCAACTGGTGGTTGCTGAAAAGCGGAATCAAAGAGCGGATGTGAATGGTCTCCGGACGAGGATGGCTGCAATCCGACCGACGATTGTTGGGATCTCCGACTTGGGAGTTCGGCCAATCGTCGCAGCCACAACCGCGTGCGAGGCGCGCTGCGCTGGAATTGCAGCCCGTGCAAATCCGAGCAATGACCGGGAATTCAGCCGGGTGCGAGCTGCAGCGAGGCCGGAGCTCGCAGCCCGGCTGGTTCAAGCAGTCAGCATGGTGATTAAGTGTGATGCCAGATCATCTCGAAATGACGACCGCAACGCGATCTTGTTTTCATCGTTGGCGCGCGCAAGCTCCAGTCGTTCTATATGGACCGCGCGCTGTGGCGTCTCGCGCTATTCCCTAACGTCACCATCATTCCGGTGGTGTCGGAGCCGCAGCACGTCTCGTCCGCCATTCGAACGGGAAGGCCGACCGACTACATGCCGGTCCTGTCGCCTTCAGATCTCGTGTACACGTCGGGTGCACCGGCGATGACCGAGGCTGTCGCCAGGGTTGGGGATCAAGCCGCGATACGGGTGATCTCATCTTCGGCCTTGTAGCGGACGAAGAGCGTGAGTAACGCGGCAACCAGAGGACCCGCGGCAAGCGTCAGAAATGCGAGCTTGAAGGATGCCGTCGCGGAGAATACGAGCCCGATCGCGATGGGAACGACGATGCTGCCGACTTGCCAGACGGCGTTCGTTATGCCGACGGCGGTCCCGGTGCGCTGCATCCCGGCAATTTCGCTGACCAGAGCGACCAATACGGGTGTGTAGACGAACGCAAAAAGACCAAGCACCGGGGTAACGATCCGAAGCTGGGTGACATCGCTCAACAGGCCATATCCCGCGAGAGTGATTGCAAATCCACCAAATAGTACGACCAGAACCGCCTTTTTCCGCGGCGCGCCGACGAGGTCGAGCACAAATCCCATGACGGGCTTCGATATCAGGCCGGCTGCACCGAACAGCGCCATCAGGCTTCCCGTTTCCACTGACGTCATGCCGAACCGCTTGGTCATCAGCGCATTCGCCCAGAATGCCACGCCCCACGTTCCCCACATCGCGCAGAATCCTGCGACGGCCAGCAGCGTCAGATTACGATCGCGGAAGACAACCAGCGGATCGAACCGCGCACTCCGTGGCGGCGCTCCCGGAGCCTTGCGGTTGCGCAAGGCGAAGAAGGCGAACAAGCCGAACAGCGAGGTTGCGAGCCCCAGCACATGGTAAGCACCGCCCCACCCTAAGATGGCACCCAGGTTCGGAACGAGCGCGTTAGCGACCACTACGCCAAACGAATTGGCGCTCGTCAGCAGGCCCATTGCGCGACCTCGCTCGGCCAGGCCAAACCAGGATACGACCAACTTGACCGTGGCCGAGTGATTGGCCCCTGCGGACAGGCCCATCAACATCTGCAGGGCGAAGCCGAAAGGAACACTCGATGTAAAGCCGAAGCAGAACGTCGCGATCCCGAGCGGCACAAGCGACATCAACATCACGCGCTCGGGCCCTAGCCGGTCACTCGAAAGTCCGCCAACCACGTTCGAAACGACGTAGCCGGTGTAAAAGGCCGTGACAAAGACGCCGAGCGCGGCCACGGGAATACCAAGCGACTGGCCCGCGGCAACGGCCACGGTTGCCCATGCGAGCCGATCCGTAAAGGTCAGCGTCACAGCGGTCCAGGAGATAAAGAGAACGGCCCAGCGGAAGGCCGGCGCAAGGCGCGTCTGTCCGTCGGATGCCGACGTGGCGGAGATGGGTGAAACGGAGCTCACAGGAGCACTCCCTGCCCCACGAGAGCATCCTGTAGCGCCTTCGGATCGACGGCGCGCGGCCGAATATTGCTGCGCAGGGCAATATCCGCGGCGGTGCCGGCGGCCTCTCCCATGGCAAAGCAAGCGCCCGTCACGCGGGCCGCGGACTGACCAAGATGCGTCATCGACGCGCAGCGGCCGACGACGAACATGTTGTCGATCGCGCGCGGAAGGATCATTCGGTACGGCAATTGATTGTAGCCCCGCGCGTTCGGGATACCCGGCCAGCGCCAGGCGACATCGCCTTGCGCGTGCTCCTCGATCGGCCAGCCATTCCGACCTATGCTGTCTGCGAAATCGGCGCAGCCGAGCACGTCGTCCTCGGATAGAACGTAATCCCCGGCGATCCGCCGGGTCTCGCGGATGCCGAGTTGCGGCGCTATATCGACGATGTACGAGTTCTCAAAGCCCGGCACCGTCTGCAGGAACCGAAAGGTGCGCAGCACCTGCTCGCGGCCCTGCAGCTCGCCGCGACTGAGGCTGGCCGCGTCAGTGCCGTCGACAGCCGAGCCATCCGCCTCATGAAGCTGAGTGATGTTGACACGCCATTCGATGGGATTCTTCTGCGGCCGGACGATTGCCCCCTTGCGCGGAAAGGAGAAGCGTCCTTCGGCTTCCGCCTGCTCCATCAGTCTCGGAATCGTCGACCATGCCTCACCGGCCCGCTCCGGATCGACGCCATTGATCCGAAACATCGTGGAGGGATAGAGCATGTTGCCGGAGCCATCACCCTTTTCGAAGGGCGCGCCCGCCCAGACAGCCAGGTCACCGTCGCCGGAAGCGTCGACGAAGAGGCGGCCCTTGACGGCCATGCGCCCGGATTTTGTTTCCAAGATCACCGCGTCGACGAGGCCCTCCGAGGCCATTGCAACGCCCACGGCAAAGGCGTGAAAGAGGACATCGACCTTGGACTGAAGCAGCAAGTCGTCGGCGGCAAGCTTGAAGGCGGGCACGTCGTAGGAGCGCGCAAGGATCTTGCCGAAGATGACGTGGGGCGTGTTCAAGCCGCCCAGGCGCTCGATCCTCGCGAGCAGCTCGTCGGCCAGTCCTCGGACGACTTGAACGTGCTCGCCATGAACATTGGCATAGAGGCCGCAGAAGTTCGTGACCCCCGCGGCGGTGCCCATTCCGCCGAGAAAACCGTGGCGCTCAACCAGGAGAACCTTGCGACCGGCGCGCCCCGCAGCGACGGCGGCCATCAGGCCCGCGGGCCCTCCACCCAGCACGACGAGTTCATATTCACCAAAGAGAGGTGTGGTTCGTTGCGGTTCGACGATCGACCCGGGCATCTCTTCCCTCAGCTCCGCTTGTTGATTTGCCGGGACCGTAACCACGCCCGCCCAGTTGGAAAAACCGGCTTGCCAAGCATTCACTTTTCGTGAATCGTGAATAATGGACATGCTCGAAAACATGCGGGCTTTCGTCGCGGTCGCGAAATCCGGCAGCTTCACGGCGGCAGCGGAAACGCTCGATCTGGCGACGTCAGTCCTCACGAAGCGGGTTTCGCAACTCGAGCGCGCGGTTGGCACGGCGCTTCTCCACCGCACCACAAGACGAGTCGGCCTGACCGCCGAAGGCGAATATCACCTCGCCCGGATTACGACCGCCGTTTCCGCTTACGATGAAACCATTGCAGCGATCCGCAAAGGCACGCAGCGGCTCGAAGGCTCGATTCGCATCAAGGTGCCGAGCACGCTTGGCCTGGTACGTCTCAACCGCCTGATCCGCCAGTTCGTCAACGAGCATCCTGGGATCGACGTGGAGGTGCTTCTTCTGGACGGGCCCCTCAATCCAAGTGCTGAAGGGATCGACATCGCCATCACGGCATTTCCGGCAAGCTTCGCCGGGGTTACGGACGAATTCCTATGGCCTCTTCGTCGCAGCCTGGTTGCCAGTCCCGAATATCTCGCGCGGAAAGGCACACCTGAGCATCCGCGGCAATTGGCGGCGCATCATTGCATCGTCTACCAGCCGACGGGTGCGAGCTGGTCGTTCCTTGGTGAAACCGGGGTGATCAGTGTCACCGTTCCTCCCCGGCTGTCGAGCAATGACATGCTGATGCTTCTGGATGCGACAAAGGAAGGCATGGGGATAGGGCTGCTCAGCGACTACATCACGGCGCAGGATCTCAAGACCGGCGCGCTGACCTGCGTGCTTCCCGACTTTGCCGTGCCTGACCTGTGGGTCAAGGCGATGGTGCCGGTGGAAAGATTGCACCTGCCGCGGGTTGCAACGCTACTCCGCTTCCTGCGCTTGAATGGCGGAGACAACCCGGCCGCAAGTTCGCCCGAGATCAACGACTAGGGGCTGAACAGACGCCCTGAATTCAATTCGGCTGCACCATAAAGCCATCGAAGTACGCCGCAAGCTGCTTGTAGCCATCGAGCGGGAGAACGTGCGCAACATACTGATCCGGCCGCACCACCACCATGCACCCGGTTTCGCGTTTGATGCCGCGCATTGCAAAGATGTCGTGACCGGATTTCATATCCGGACAGAACATCTTTTCGTAATCGCAAAGCCCGTAGCGGCCCTTTCGCGGGAGAAGAAGCGCCGGCATGGTCTCGATGGCGAGTTCGCGATGACCTTGCTGGAATATGGCACGGACGTCGATCATCGAGTCGATGTCCGCCCCCGTCGGGGTGTACCTCCTGACAGGAGACTCCCCGCTGTCCGCAAGAAAGCTGCACAACGCGCGGAGGGCGGAGTTGCCGGCTGCGGGATCTTCCGCTCCGGCAAAGGCGAAGATGCGAAAGCGCCCGTCCGCCTTGACAACGTGACCGAGGTGGACAGGCTTCGCATCCGCAAGGCGGATGACCGGTGCCGAATGAAAGCGTTTGCCGATCACGAATCCTTCGGCGAGATGCTGGTAGATCGGCTCCGCGGTGATGATTGACGGACGGTAGTGCGTCGCCGTGCCCGCGGTATAGCGCCCGTGCCTGACGAAATAGCTCTGCGTCTCGGCTGGATCGACGGTCTCACCATGCCGATTGGCAGAGGCGAGGATCGCGGCCCATTGGCGATCGAAGTCGATCAGCTCCTTCGCGACGGCCTGACGTTCCGTCGAATAGGTGTGCAGAAGGCGTGGCGCGGACTGCTTGCGGAGGACCGAGGCAAGCTTCCATCCGAGGTTGAAGGTGTCCTGCATGGAGACGTTCATGCCCTGCCCCGCTTTCGGGCTGTGCGTGTGACAGGCATCGCCGGCGATGAACACGCGAGGCAGGCGCGTCGCTGCCTCCTCTTCTGGCACGTCGTCGAACTTGTCGCAGAGCCGTTGACCTATCTCGTAGACCGACCACCAGGGGACCTCTTTGACCTCCAGCGTGTAGGGCTTGAGAATCCGCCGCGCTTTTGCGATCAGGTCGTCCAGGGTGATGTTGCGGTTTGCGACCCGCTCGCCGATTTCAAGCTTTGCGAGTTCGACATAGAGCCGAACAAGATAGCCACCCTCCCGCGGGATGATGAGCATGCTGCCGTCGGAGGCTGACTGGATCAACGACTTGAATCGAATATCCGGGAAGTCGGTGACAGCCAGCACATCCATGACGCCCCAGGCGTGGTTGGCGGAATCGCCGCGAAGCTCACGCCCGATCGATTTGCGCACCGTGCTGCGTGCGCCGTCGCAACCGACCACGTAGCGGGCCTTGACCGTTTCGATCTGCCCCTCATGCGATGGATCGATCCGCTCGAGCCTGACAGTCACCGCGTGATCTGCAAAGTCGGCGGCAGGCTCGGTCCGAACTTCCAGCAGCCGTCGCGCGTAGTACGGCTCGAGCTTTGCTGCCGATCTGCGCATGACGTCGAGAAAGAAATCATGCACACGTGCCTGGTTCAAAACGACATGCGGAAACTCCGAGAGCCCGTCTTCGACGTCCTGCACCCTGCCGCTGCGGACGATCTTGTCGCTTGTCTTCGCATCCGGCTTCCAGAACGTCGTCTCGTTGATCCAGCAGGCCTCCTTCAGCACACGCTCGCTGAACTGATAGGCGTGGAACATCTCCATGGTACGGCAGGCGATGCCATCGGCCTGCCCGAGCAGCAGCCGGCCCGACTTCTGCTCGACGATGCAGGTCTTGATGTCGCCAAAAGCAGACAACTGGGCCGCCAGATTGAGGCCAGCCGGCCCGCAACCAATGATCAGGACATCGACCTCCTCCGGAACGGAGCCGGACGCGCCCGAGGCCGGAATGCGCTCCGCCGGGTCAAAAATTTCAGGGTCGCCCGGCGCAAATCCGTTCAGGTGAAATTGCATGACACCGGTCCTCCCTTTTCAGCCGCTCAGGCAGGTCGCAGATTTTCGATATTGATAAGTATGCTGATGATCAGTATACTTGTCAACATTGCGGGCACCTCCTGGAGAATTCGGTGAGCGACATCAACGACATGCCCGGACATTTGGCGCGCCGCTTCCAGCAGATTGCGGTCGCGGTGTTCCTGACCGAAGTCGAGGAAGCGGGCTACGACCTCACGCCCGTGCAATATGCGGCGCTGGTGGCAATCAGGGCAAATCCTGCAATTGATCAAGCGACCCTTGCCGGCTTGATCGCCTATGACCGCACCACCATCACGGGCGTCGTCGATCGTCTCGTGCAGAAGGGCTTGGTGATCCGCCAGTCCAGCAGTCACGACAGGCGCGTCCGCCAGCTCCAGATCACGGATGAGGGCAAGCAGACGCTGCGCGGGATCACGCCGGCGGTCGAGGCCGCGCAGCGGACCATGTTGCGGGGGCTCACTGCAAAGGAAGCCGATGAATTGATGCGACTGCTGCGAAAAGCAATCGCCGCGGGCAACGAACTCAGCCGCGCGCCGTTGCGGGGCGCGGCGACAAGCGAGCCAAGCGCCGACCGTCCAGCCAAGTGAAGCGCGCACGGCGCGGCGATCCGACGCGACCTATTGTCTCCGCTCCGCGAACGTCGGCTCGTTTTTGATTAGCGTCGGCTCGAGGTACTCACTGTGGAGCTCGTCACTGCTCCTCCAGCTCCTTGAACGCCTCACGGGCATTGCGGAAGGCATCGATGCCCGCAGGCACGCCGCAATAGACCGCGACCTGCAGGAGAATCTCCTTGATCTCATCCTTGGTCAGTCCGTTCTTCAGCGCACCTTTGACATGCAGCTTCAGTTCGTGCGGCCGGTTCAGCGCCCCGAGCATCGCCAGGTTGACAATGCTGCGGGTACGGCGGTCGAGACCTGGCCGGGTCCATAGGGCGCCCCAGCAGAACTCGGTCGACCATTCAGCCATGGTGCGGGTGAAATCGTCCGCGCCCGCAATCGACTTGTTGACGTAGTCTTCCCCGAGAACTTCCTTGCGGACCTTCAGACCCTTCTCGAACAGACTGCTGTTGCTCATGATCGTCCTTCCATGTTTGAGGGAAATGGTTCGGTTGTAGATGGCTGAGCGATCCACCCGCCCCCATCCGAGGGGCTCACCAGCGACGTTACGTCGTCCAGCGTATCGAGGCGCCACACGGCATCGATAAGCCCTTCCGCGTCCCAGTCGCTTCCGCCCAAGCTCAGACTCGCGCGCAGCTTCGCTTCGATATCGCGATCGGAAAGCGGATCCGCGAGACTGCCACGCGGCGACATCACGGTTTCAGTCGAGGTCTCGCCCGATAGCAGCCGGACGGTGACGCGCGCGGCTCCGTCCGGCAACGACGCATCGAGCTCCGCCCTGACCTTTCTCCGCAGCCGCACAAGGTCCGGCCGAAACACCGTGGCCGGCGAAAACTCTTCCACACCGGCGGCACCGATCCACAAGCTGCAGGCGACGGCATGATGAATGCTGACTCTCGCATCGCGTTCGTTTTCGACCGGACGATCACCACGCGCGAGCAGCAGTGGAGAGCCCGCTACCGTAACCGAGGCGATTTGATCGAGGCGTCCCTCGAGGCGAGATCGCAGCCTGAAGCAGGCATCGATCACCGCATGAAACACGATCCCGGCGGGATAGGGCTTATAGGTGTTCTTGGCGATTTCCCAGGTTTCGCCCAATCCGCGCGTGAGACGTTGCAGGTTCAGCTCGTCTCCCATGGCCCGCGCCCAGCCCAGCGGCCCTTCGATCGCGCGCGGCGCCGCCGCATATCCTTCCGCCGCCAGCAAAGCGGCAAAGAGTCCGTTCCGCGCGGCGTTGCCAACGCTCACATTCTTCGCCGCGGTGGGCAGGTTCTCCACGATTCCGGCCGACTGGCTGGCGGCTATCCCGATCGCGTTTGCGACCCTCTCCGCCGGCAGCCGGAGCAGTTTGGCGCTAGCGACAGCCGCTCCAAATATCCCGCAGGTGGAGGTGATGTGCCAGCCGCGTGCATAATGGCCCGGAGAAACCGCGCTGCCGATACGGCACTCGATTTCCACCCCGAGCACAAAGGCGGTCAAGACATCGCGCCCCGAGAGCTTGCGCGCTTCTGCAAGCGCCAGCACGGGAGCCGCGACCGGTGCGGCCGGGTGAATGATCGTGTCGGGATGCGTATCGTCGTAATCCAACAGATTGGCCGAGATCGCGTTGACGAACGCCGCGCAAAGCGCATCCAGCCGTTCTGTCCGGCCGATGATCGCCGAGCTTGCCGCACCGCTGAATGGAGCCAAGATGCGAAGCGCGGTGCTGACCGCCGGATCAAAGGCAGATCCCAGGCTTGTGGCGAAGAAGTTCAGGATTGACCGTTTCGCTTCATGACTCTGCGCCGCAACCGCCCCCCATGACGCGCCGGCGACGAAATCCCCGAGCGTCTTGCTGATGCCGGAAGCCTCGTTCCCTTGCACTGGGCGATTTCCCCGAATTGTTTTCGCGATCCTAGTCCGAGCTGCGACCAACTGTCGACTGCAAATTCTCCAGCTTGACAGATTGACTGACAATCTTAACAGTTAGGAGGAACGGCTCGAACGATGCCGGTCCGTCGCGAACAACGACGAACACATAACAACGACAGACAATAACAACGACAACCATAAGAGCGCGCAGCTCGAAAGCGCGTTGCAGGGAGTGAACCATGGCGGGAGAGACACTCGGCTTCATTGGCACGGGCCGCATGGGCGGGCCCCTGGCGGGGCGATTGCTCGACGCCGGCTATTCCCTCATCGTCTACGACACGCAAAGCGAGGCCACCAAGCCGCTCGTAGCGCGCGGCGCGCGGGTGGCCGCATCGCCAGCCGACGTGGCGTCCCATGCCGAGATCGTCCTGACCAGTCTGCCTACGCCGGACATCGTCAAAGCGGTGGCGTTGGGACCCGATGGAATCGTCGGGGGAGACCGCGCCCGGATCATCATCGACCTGTCGACGACGGGTCCCGGCGCAGCCAAGCAAGTCGCGGAGGGATTGAAGTCCCGCAGCATGACCCTCGTCGATGCGCCGGTGAGCGGCGGCATCAAGGGCGCGGTCAACGGCACGCTTGCCGTGATGGTGTCGTGCCCACAGGCGACCTACGAGACTGTTCAGCCCATCCTGAAGAATTTCGGCAAGCTGTTCTACACCGGCGACAAGCCAGGCGTGGCCCAGACGGCGAAGCTCGCCAACAATCTGATGGCAGCCGCAGCCCTGGTGATCACCTCTGAGGCCGTGGCCATGGGCGTCAAGGGCGGCGTGAATGCCAAGGTGCTAATTGACATCATCAATGCCAGCAGCGGTCGCAACAGCGCTTCCGAAGATAAATTTCCGCGCTCCGTGCTTCCGGGTACGTTCGATTTCGGCTTTGCGACCGGGCTTTCATACAAGGACGTAAGGCTCTGCGTGGATGAAGCAGAGGCCATGGGCGTACCGATGGTGTGCGGCGCGGTCGTCCGCCAGATGCTGGCCATCACCAACGCGAAATACGGTGCATCTTCCGATTTCACCTCGATTGCGAAGGTCGTCGAGGAATGGGCCGGAGTGCAGATGCGCGGCTAAGGGCGAAAACAGTCGCGGGAGCGGCGATCCTCATGAGCATCGGCCTGAGCGGATCCGGCGAAACGTCCCTGGCGCGGCAAATGGCGCGCTCCGTCCTCGCCGTCCGCTTGCCGGATTTCGATGCCGAGGTCATCGCGAAGGCAAAGATCTGCCTTCTGGATTTTCTCTCCTGCGCATTCGAGGCTTCCGATCATCCCTGGAGCCGTCAGGCCATTGCGACCGCTTATGCGGCCAACAACGGCTCCACGATCATCGGCACGGGCCTGCTGGCAAATCCCGGTGATGCCGCATTCGCCAATGCGGTCATGGGCCATGGCCTGGTTCGCGAGGACATGCATGCGGCGAGCATTTCGCACCACGGCGTGGTGATCTGGCCGACGCTGCTCGCGCTGTCAGAACAAACTGCGCTGTCGGGCGCCGCCCTGCTGGCTGCCGCGATCATCGGCTACGAGACCGGAGCGCGGATCGGGCGCGCGCTTATGACATCCGATCTTGCCCGCCTGCATCGCCCAACCGGGCTGGTGGCGCCGCTTGGCGCTGCGCTTGGGGCCAGCTACGCGCGGGGCTTGACCGAAGGCGCCGCGACCAGCGCGATGGCCATTGCCGCCAACACCTCCAGTGGACTCAACGAGTGGCCGCAAAGCGGCGGCTCGGAAATGTATTTCCATCCCGGCTTTGCTGCGGCCAACGCAGTCAGGGCCGTCCAGCTTGCCGCGGCGGGCGCCATTGCCTCCGAGACCATTATCGAGGGTGAGGCTGGTCTCTTCGCCGCCTACGGCCGCAAGCCCGCGCCCGATCGAATCGAACTGTTCCCTGGCGGCGAGGCCGAGCTCATGGCCGTCTACAACAAGCCGGCGCCGGCCTGCAATTTCGCGCAAACGGCCTCGCAGGCGGCGCTGCGTGTCACGTACCAGCTCGCCGGTTCCGACGAGATCGAGGCCATCGCAATCCGCGCTCCTCAAGCCGCGGTTCGTTATCCCGGATGCGATTCGAAGGGTCCATATCGGAATGCGCTCCAGGCGAAGATGAGCATTCCCTTTTCCGTGGTGTCGACGTTGGTACGAGGCGAGATCGAAGAAGACAACTATATCCAGTTGGACGATCCCGAAATTGCGCGGCTGCTCGCGCTGACCGACCTGCAGACCGATCCCGGCTTCACCGCCGCGTTTCCCGCCAGGCAGGGTGCGGAGGTCATCGTCCACCTGCGTCAAGGGAAGACGATCCGGCAACGGCTCGCTGACGTCATCCCCGCTAGCCCTGCGCAAATTCGCACTCGGTTTCGCGATGCAGCGGGGCGCTCCATCGGCCAAGACCGCGCGAAGCGCTTGGAGCATCTCGTTGATGCCTGCGACTCCCTGCCGAATGCCCGTGTGATCGCGGCACACTGCCGACAGCCCTCCGAGCAAACTGTGCGATCAGCGTTATAGCGGTCTCACCCCCGAGGACGATCAGAATGACAGACCTGAAGCCAAGCCTCGCGATGAGACCGACGTATGACCTGCGAGCCAGCAACACAGAGCCGGCAAGGAGCCGTCGCTAATGGAGGGATTCCTGCAAGCGCTCGCCGCGGGCCTGCTGATCGGGGCGGTCTACGGGCTGATGTGTGTCGGGCTCGGCCTGATCTTCGGCGTCATGCGCGTCATCAACTTCGCCCATGGCGATTTCATGATGCTCGGGATGTACACCGCCTTCTATCTCTTCACCACGTTTGGCATCCAGGCGGTCTTCGGCAATGCCATCGGCCCTTTCGTCGCGATCCTGCTGGCCGGGCCGCTGCTCGCGCTGTTCGGCTATCTCGTTCACCTTGCACTGATTTCACGCGTCTCGGGCACGCGCACGGCCTTGCTCGAGGGAGAAGGTCACTACGCGCAACTCATTCTCACGCTCGGCATTGCATTGATCCTGCAGAACGGCGGGCTCATCATCTTCGGATCGGTGCTGGCTTCGATCCGCACGCCGCTCTCGAGCTCGGCGTGGGAGCTCGGGCCGTTCTTCGACATCAGTGTCTTCATCAACAAGGCACGCGGTATTGACGCGATCGCCTCATTGCTCATCCTCGCGCTGCTCACGCTGTTGATGACGCGCTCGCGGATCGGAAAATCCTTGCGTGCCGCCGCCGATAATCCGACGGCGGCGACTTACATGGGCATCGACGTCGATCGCGCGCACCGGATCGCCTTTGCACTCGGCAGCGGCATCACCGCGATCGCGGGCGGGCTGCTTGCCACCAACTATCCGTTTCATCCCTTTGTCGGACTCGAATATGTGATCGTGATGTACGCAGGCGTCGTGCTCGGAGGCATGGGCAGCATTATCGGCGCGTTCTGGGGTGGCATGACCATCGGCCTGGTCCAGCAGATGTCGACGCTGATGCTGCCGACCCAGTTGCAGAATGCGGCAATCTTCGTCGTGTTTCTCCTGATCATCTTCTTCCGTCCCCAGGGCTTTTTCGGGCGCATGGTCGAGAGGACATGAGCATGCCTACGTTGCGCTCGTTGCTCCCCGCGCTCGCCTTCACCGCGATTTACGCGGCGATATCCCTAAGCGTCAGCAATTCATATTATCAACTCGTGCTCACGCTGGTCCCGGTCTGGGCCGTATTCGGCCTGTCCTGGAATCTGCTCAGCGGCTACACCGGGCTGATCTCGTTCGGCCATGCGGCGTTCTTCGGCATTGGCGCTTATGCGACCGCGCTCGGCCAGATCTATTTCGATCTCTCGCCCTGGTTCTTGATCCCGATGGCCGGCCTGCTTGGCGGTGTCGCCGGCCTGTTGATCGGATATCCGACCTTCCGCCTGCAGGGGCACTATTTCGCGCTGGCGATGCTCGCCTACCCGCTCGCCATCCTCTACGTATTCGAATGGCTTGGTTTTCAGGAAATCACCCTGCCGATCAAGCGGGACAACCCGATCGCCTATATGCAGTTCGGCGATCCCCGCCTTTATACGCTGCTCGCACTGGCGATGATGCTTGCGACCATCCTGTTGACGCGGCTCGTTGAGCGATCGCGCTTTGGCATGGCGCTGTTGGCAATCAAGCAGAACGAGGCCGCCGCGGAAGCCGCAGGCATCAACACGCTGGCCTGGAAGCTGCGGGCCATCAGCCTGAGTGGCGCGATTGCCGGGGCAATCGGCGCTTTTTACGCCGTCGTACTGCTGGTGGTGACCCCGCAATCGGTGTTCGGCATGCTCGTATCAGCCCAAGCTCTTACGGTCGCGATGTTCGGAGGCGTCGGAACCGTCTGGGGCCCGGTCATCGGATCGGTCATCCTGATCCCGCTGGCAGAAACGCTGAACGCCGAAGCCGGCTCGCGCTTTCCCGGGATACAGGGCGTGATCTTCGGGCTCGCCGTCGTCTGCGTCATTCTGGTCGCGCCCGAGGGGTTATTTTGGAAGCTGCGTGATCTCCACCGCAAGCGGTCCGCACCGAAAGCCGGCGATGCGCAGCAAGCTCCCGCATCGACTGCGACCATAACTACCTTGCAGCGTGAACTGCGGCGACGGCCCGCCTCCGCGGATGTCGTGCTCGAGGTGCAGAACCTCTCGCGCTCGTTTGGCGGGTTAAAAGCCGTTCAGGATGTCAGCTTCAAGCTGCACAAGAACGAGATCCTCGGCATCATCGGCCCCAACGGCGCTGGCAAGACCACGGTCTTCAACCTGTTGAACGGCTTTCTGCGCCCCGATCGGGGCAAGGTCCTCATCAGCGGCCGCGACATGTCCGGTCAGAAGCCGCACGCGATTTGCGAAGCCGGCATCGGCCGCACCTTTCAGGTCATGCGCCCGTTTCCGCGCATGTCGATCCTGGATAACGTCGTCGTCGGCGCCTATGTCGCCGCAAAGAGCGATGCGCAGGCGCGACAACTCGCGGCTAACGCCGTCTCTCGCGTCGGGTTGTCCGCAGTCGCAGGTCGCCTCGCCGGCGAGCTCTCGACCAAGGAACTGCGGCTGATGGAGCTCGCCCGCGCCTTGGCCGGGCAGCCGCGCATTCTGCTTCTTGACGAAACGCTCGCCGGTCTCGGCCATGGCGAAGCGGACGAAGTCGTCACTGTGATTCAGCAGCTCGCCCGCGACGGCATGACCATCGCCATCATCGAACATACGATGCAGGCCATGGTTCGCCTCGTCGACAGCTTCCTGGTGCTCGACCATGGTGCCGTGATCACCGAAGGCGAGCCGGAAGCCGTCACACGCGACAGCCGCGTGATCGAGGCCTATCTCGGCAAGAAGTGGGTGGCTCATGCTCCGCATTGAAGGGCTGAGCGCAGGCTATTCGTCCAAGCCGGTCCTGAACGGCGTCTCGATCAACGTCGAGGCCGGCCAGTTCGTAGCGATCGTAGGTCCGAACGGGGCCGGCAAAACCACGCTGTTCAAGACGATCTCCGGAATCCTGCGGCCGAGCGCGGGACGGATTACGTTTGGGGATATTGATCTGTTGGCGGTGCCGCCGGCGCGGCGCCCTCATCTCGGCATCGCCCACGTGCCCGAGGGCCGCCAGGTCTTCCCCTCGCTCACGGTGATGGAAAATCTCGAAATGGGCGCGATGACGGAAGCCGGCCAGCGCGGCTGGAAGCAAAACATCGAGCGCATCTTCGAATGGCTGCCGGTGCTTGCGGAGCGGCGCGGTCAGTTCGCCGGTACGCTATCCGGCGGGCAGCAGCAGATGCTGGCGATCGGACGCGGACTAGCCTCTTCGCCAAAACTCTTGATGCTCGATGAACCCTCGATGGGGCTCGCCCCCTCGACCGCAGACTTCATTTTCGAGCAGTTGATCCAGATCCGCCGGCAATCGGGGCTGACGATCCTCTTGGTCGAACAGCGCGTCGCGGAGGCCCTCGAGACCGCCGACCACGGCTATGTGCTCGAGGCCGGGCGCGTCGTGCTCGAAGGCAACAACGAGACGCTGCGGGCCGACGACCGTGTGCGCAAGGCCTATCTCGGCATGTGAGGACAGCGATCAAATAACAAGAACTTGGGAGGAAGAGAATGAGGAAGGACACGACGTACAAAGGAGGCATCACCCGGCGCACGGTGCTCTCGGGTGCGGCTGCGATGGGGCTATCGCGAGTGGCACGCGCAGAGCAGCCCCAGGAGGTCAAGGTCGGGCTGATCGTTCCGCTATCCGGAATCTACACGCGACCCGGCCAAGTGATGAAGATGGGCGCCGAGATGGGGATCGAGCACATCAACGCGCAAGGCGGCATCAAGGCGCTCGGCGGTGCAAAGCTCAAGCTCGTGGTGATCGATTGCGGAGACACCACCGAAAAGGCCAAGAACGCGGCGCAGCGCATGGTGGCGCAGGAGACCGATCTTGTCGCCGCAACCGGTGCTTATCTCTCGTCCTTCACCCTTGCCGTCACCGAAGTGACGGAACGGGCGCAGCTGCCGATGCTGACCCTGTCCTATTCGGACCTTTTGACCGAGCGCGGCTTCAAGTTCATCTTCCAGACCGCCGCCACCGCAAGCCGTCAGTCAGAACTGGGGCTGCCGACGCTCATGAAGCTCGCCGAATCCGCATCCGGCAAGCGACCCAAGACCGTGGCGATGCTGATGGACAACACGGCGACGTCGGTCGCCACCGCCAAGGCGTTGAAGGAAAAACTGTTCGCGCAGGAGGGTTTGCAGCTGGTTGTTGAAGAGGTTTGGACGCCGCCGCTCTCCGACGCCACCCCGCTGATCCAGAAGGTCAGGTCGGCGCGGCCCGATCTGTTGCTGTTCATGCCCAACGCCGTTTCCGACGCCAAGCTTGGCCTGGAAAAGATCAGCGAATTCGGGCTCGGCCAGGGCAAGATCCCGACCGTCTCCTTCAGCATTACGATCGCCGAGCCCGATATGCTCCAGAGCGTCACGCCCGACGTCGTGCAGGGCATCATGACGATCGTCGCCAATTGGGGTTCGAAGGGCCACGAAGACCTGATCGCCGAGTTGAAGGCCAAGTACAAAGAGCCTTGGATGACGCAGAACGTCATCTCGACCTATGGCGACATGTGGCTGATGAAGAACGCGCTCGAGAAGGCCGGCAAGGCGGACCGGCTCGCTGTTGCGGAAGCGTTTCGCAACCTCGATGGCGGGCCCTCCAAATACTATCCGGGCGGCGAGCTCAAATTCGACGACAAGGGGCGCCGCGTCGGCGCCGGCGTCGTCATCGTGCAGTGGCAATCGGGTGTGCCGGTCACCGTCTATCCACCCGAGCTCGCCCAAGCCTCGCCCTTCTGGCCGAAAAAATCCTGACCACAAGGCCTCGCGACCGTACAGGGAGGAGGAATAGTCATGAACCGGAGAACGGGGAGTTCAATCACGCGGCGCATGCTGCTCGCGGGCGCATCGAGCGCGATGATCGTGTCGCGAACATCGGCGCAAGGGCCATCCGAGGTGAAGGTCGGGCTTCTGGTGCCCCTGTCCGGGCTCTATGCCCGCCCGGGGACGGTCATGCGGGAAGGCGCCGAGATGGCGGTCGATCACATCAACGCGCAAGGCGGCATCAAGGCGCTCGGCGGGGCCAGGCTGAAGCTGATCGTGCTCGATTCCGGCGACACCACGGAAAAGGCCAAGAACGCCGCGCAACGTATGGTAGCCCAGGAGCCTGATCTGGTGGCGGCGAGCGGCGCCTATCTCAGCTCCTTCACGCTTGCCGTCACCGAGGTCACCGAACGGGCCAGCCTTCCGGTGCTGACGCTGTCATATTCCGACCTGATCACCGATCGCGGCTTCAAATATGTATTTCAGACGTCGGCGACCGCTGGCTCTCAGGCGCGCCAGGCCCTGCCGCAGCTCGTCAAACTGGCCGAAACAGCCTCAGGCAAGCGGCCCAAGACGGTTGCGATTCTGACCGACAACACTGCCGCTTCCGTTGCCTCGGCAAAATCGATGCGCGAAGGCTTGTTGGCGGAAAACGGCCTGCAGCTCACGGTGGACGAGACCTTCACGCCCCCTCTCGCGGACGCGACCCCACTGGTGCAGAAGGTGCGTGCGGCCAGGCCCGACCTCCTCTTTTTCCTCCCCACTGTCATCTCGGACGCCAAACTGCTGCTTGAGAAGATGAATGAGTTCGGCCTGGGCCAAGGCAAGGTGCCGACCATCTCCTTCGGCATCGCCATTGCCGAGCCGGACATGCTGCAGACGGTCAGCCCCGAACTCCTGCAGGGAGTCCTGACCTGCGTCGCGAGCTGGGGCGCCAAGGGACATGAGGCGCTCATTGCCGAGCTGAAGAAGCGTTACAACGAGCCATGGATGACGCAGAACGCCATCTCCACCTATGGCGATATGTGGGTGATCAAGGAAGCGCTCGAGAGGGCCGGCAAGGCCGACCGCGCCGCCGTTGCCGAGGCGTTGCACAGCATGGACGGCGGTCCCTCGAAATATTATCCGCTCGGTGAAATCAAGTTCGATGACAAGGGCCGACGTCTCGGCGCCGGCATGACCATCGTGCAATGGCAATCGGGTGTACCGGTCACCGTATTCCCGCCGGAGCTTGCTCTGGCGCAGCCGTTCTGGCCCAAGAGTTGAAGCGAAGGCAGGGAGCTCCGGAGCGATGTTAAATGGCAAGTGGGCGCTCGTAACCGGGGCCGCCGCCGGGCTCGGATTGGCGATCGCGGACAGCCTCGCCGGCGCGGGAGCCAACATCGCCCTGCACGATCTCGCCGAACCGAAGGAGGCAGCCGACCGCCTCCGCGCCAAGTCCGGCGTCGAGGTCTTGAGCCTCGCCGCCGATCTGTCGCGGCGGGCCGCCATCGAAAACATGGTTTCCCATCTGCTCGGCAGATGCGGCGGGATCGACATCCTTGTCAACAACGCCGTCGTCAGGCACTTCGCGCCGGTCGAGCGGTTCTCACCCGACGATTGGGATGAAGCCCTTGCGGTAAACCTGTCGGCCCCCTTTCACCTCACCCGCCTCGTGCTGCCCGCGATGAGGACGCGGAGCTGGGGCCGCATCGTCAACATGGGCTCGATCTATTCGACCCGCGCCGTCGAAGACCGCATCGATTATGTCACCACCAAAACGGCCATCCTCGGCTTGACTCGCGCGATAGCCCTGGAGACCGCCGGGAGCGGGATTACCTGCAACGCAATTTGCCCCGGCACACTTCCGACGCCTGCCATTCAAGGCAAGATCGCGTCGATGGCGGCGAATGCCGGCCAGTCTTTCGAGCAGGCGACGAAAGCATATCTCGCCGACCGCCAGCCATCCGGGCGATTCGTTGCAATGGAATCTGTGGGCGCCACGGTGGTCTTCCTTTGCAGCGCGGCGGCCCAGGATATAACGGGGACCACTCTTCCGATCGACGGAGGCTGGTCGATCGCGTGACGCAAGCAGCCTCCTCGATTTGCCGGCAGCCAACGAAGGCAGCAGACGATGGACAAACGCACTGAACTGCAGTCCACACTCCGCATAGACGACGTTCCGACTGTCAGGGGCATGGTGGCGCAGAAACTGCGCGAAGCAATCATGTCGGGCACGCTGAAACCGGGCCAGCGTCTGGTGGAACGCGAGCTCTGCGAAATGATGGGCGTCAGCCGTCCCTCCATCCGCGAAGCGCTGCGGCTGTTGGAAGCCGATGGCCTTGTCAACACGGTCCCCCACCGCGGACCCGTCGTCAGCACGATCAGCCTGGATGAGGCCAAGCAGCTCTATGCCGCCCGCGCGGTCCTGGAAGGTTTCGCGGGCCGCGAATGCGCCCGCCTGCACGATCCGGTCGTAGTGCGCAGGATCGGCGATGCGCTCGCCAAGTTGAAGACGGCGGCGTCCAGCTCCGATCTGGTCGGGTGCCTGGAGGCCAAGACCGAATTCTATGCAGCGTTGATCGGCGGATGCCGCAACAGCTTTATCGAGCGAATGCTCAAGCCGCTGCATGACCGCATCACGCTGTTGCGGATCACCTCGATGTCGCAGCCCAAGCGCATCAACAAGAGCCTGCGCGAAGTGACGGCGATCTGGCGCGCAATCCAGGATGGCGATCCCGATCGCGCCGAGGAATGCTGCGTCAAGCACGTGAAGGCGGCAGCCACGGCCGCGCTTGACATGATCGCGCGGACATCCGCGAAGGCGTCCCTGGACCCGTAACGCGCCCAGTCAGGATGCCGAAATCGCGAGGCGCTCGATGGTTTGAATGTGACGCGCCAGCAGATTGCAGGCCTGATCGAGACTGCGCGCGCGCAGCGCTTGCAGAATGAGACGATGATCCTGATTGGACCGCGGTTGCCAGCCGGCACTGCGCGCCATCGCAAAGACCAATCGCGAATTTGCAAGTTGCAGGCCGTCAAGACTGGCGAGCAATCGCGGCATCGCGCAAGGCGACACGAGGGCCTGGTGGAAGGCGCGGTTGGCAGCCTCAAACTCTTGGATCGTCTCGGCGTTATCGGCCTCAATCAGGGAGAGCTCGATCCGCGCTAAATGGGCGGACGTGAATTTCGGCGCCGCGTTCCGCAGGGCGACAACTTCCAACGCCGCGCGCATCTCGGCAATTTCCTTCACCGACTTGGTATCGAGCGGCGCAACGCGCACCCCGCGACGGGGCACTGCGACGACAAGATGCTGGGCTTCCAATTGCCGAAACGCCTCCCGGACCGGGACGTGGCTCGAGCCGAACTCGCGCGCAACGTGGTCCTGCCGAAGCGGCGCATCCGGCGCCAGCGCACCGCTGATGATGCGGTCCGCAATCGCATCAGCGATGCGCGCCGCCGTGGTCGTATTCTCACCCTCAACTGTCATAGATTATCTATCAGAAAAGGGGATGCAGCCGCATGATGCATGGGTTAGCATGAGCTCGAAACCAATATCATAGATAATCTGGGAATTATCTATGATCCGGATGCAAATGGAAAGGCAAATCACATGCTCCATGCCTCGGAAGCCAGACAAATCGAGAGTGGCAGCATCGCGCCGGTTCGTACCGACTGGACCCGCGAGCAGATCGACGCGCTCTACGCCCTCCCCTTCGCCGACCTGATCTTTCGGGCCCAGAGCATTCATCGCAGCAATTTCGATCCCAACCACATCGAGACGGCGAGCCTACTCAGCATCAAGACGGGCGGCTGTCCGGAGGACTGCGGCTATTGCTCCCAGAGCGCGCATTACGACACCGGGCTGAAGCCTACGCGCCTCATGGAGGAAGCGGATGTGGTCGCGGCCGCGCGGCGCGCCAGGGATGCCGGCGCGACACGGTTCTGCATGGCGGCGGCATGGCGCAATCCAAAAGACCGGGACCTCGAGAAGGTCAGTGACATGGTGAGCAGCGTGAAAGGCCTCGGCATAGAGACCTGCGTCACGCTGGGCATGCTGACGCCGGCGCAGGCGACGCGCCTCGCCGAAGCCGGGCTCGACTTCTACAATCACAACGTCGACACCTCACCCGAGTTCTACGACAAGATCATCACCACCCGCACGCTGCAGGATCGCATCGATACGCTCAAGCACGTGCGAGAGGCCGGCATCAAGGTTTGCTGCGGCGGCATCATCGGCATGGGTGAGCGCGTCGACGATCGTCTTGGCATGCTGCTCCTGCTCGCCAATCTGCCGAGCCATCCCGAGAGCGTGCCGATCAACCTGTGGAACGAGGTCGAGGGCGTGCCGGTCAACGACACGGCGGAGCGGCCGGATCCCATCGCGCTGGTGCGACTGATCGCGGTCGCGCGCATCCTGATGCCGAAAAGCGTGGTGCGGCTTTCGGCCGGGCGTCAATACATGACCGACGAGTTGCAGGCCCTCTGTTTCCTGGCCGGCGCCAACTCCATCTTCATTGGCGATGTCCTTCTGACGACCAAAAATCCGCAGCGCGACCGCGACCAGAAGCTATTCGAGCGGCTCGGCATCACGTCTCGCCTCGTCCAGACTCAGCCATGATCGCGAGACGATCGGCCGTCGTGGCCGATGCCGCCCCCGAAAGGGACATGAACGTGATCCACGCGGATAAGTTCGCCACCTATGCCGACGCGCTGCAGGCGCTGAACCGTGACCATCGGCTGCGCAATCTAAGGCCGCGTGCGGGCATCGATTTCGTGTCGAACGACTATCTCGCGCTGGCGAGCGCCCCGCGCATGAGAAATGCCGTCGCCGCGGCACTCGAGGCGGGCGCCCCCATCGGCAGCGGCGGCTCGCGGCTTTTGCGCGGAAACTGCGAGGAGCACGAGAGCCTCGAAGCGGAGGCCGCCGACTTCTTTGGCGCTGAGACGGCCCTGTTCTTAGGCGGAGGATATGTCGCAAACTTCGCCGTGCTGACAACGTTGCCGCAGCGGGGCGATCTGCTCGTCATGGATTCCCTGGTCCACGCGAGCATTCATGAAGGAGCGCGAGCCGGCCGGGCAGAGTTCTGCGAAGCGGCCCACAATGACGCGCAGTCCGTTGAAGATGCAATTCGCAACTGGCGATCGAAAGGCGGAGTTGGACGCGCCTGGATCGTAGTCGAAAGCCTCTACAGCATGGATGGCGATTTCGCGCCACTTGAGGAGCTTGTCGCGATTGCCGACCGGCACGATGCATTCCTCGTGGTGGACGAAGCCCATGCCACGGGCGTCTATGGCGAACGAGGACGAGGGCTAACCGCTCCCTATGAGGGGCGCGACGATCTGATTGTCATTCATACCTGCGGCAAGGCGCTGGGCGCCGCCGGGGCGATCGTCACCATGAGCCGCGTGCTGCGCGACTTCATGGTCAATCGCTGTCGTCCGTTCATTTTCGCCACAGCCCCCTCTCCTCTCATGGCCGTCGCGGTCCGGGAGGCGCTGTCAATCCTGCAGCAAGAACCTGCGCGTCAGCAGCGTCTGGCCAGCCTGGTCGCATTCACGCATCGGGAGATAGCAGCGCGCGGCGGCCAAAGCAGCTCCCGCTCGCAGATCGTTCCATATATCGTCGGCGACAATGCGCGTGCGATGGCGCTGGCGTCGGCGTTGCAGGCCCGCGGCTTTGACATTCGTGGAGTCCGGCCGCCAACGGTGCCTCCCGGGACGGCCCGGCTGCGTATTTCGCTGACCCTTAACGTCGGCGAGGATGAGGTGCGGGCCATGCTCGGCGCCTTGTTCGAAGAGGCGGAGCGCGCGTCTCGATGAGACAGCGGATTGTGGTGACCGGTACCGACACCGGAATCGGCAAGACCGTGTTCTCGGCGGGCCTCGCCAATTTCCTTTCCGCCAAATATTGGAAGCCCGTTCAGGCGGGCCTCGACGGGCAGACCGATAGCCAGCACGTGGCGCGGCTGGGCGGCCTCTCCGATGATCGCATCCTGCCCGAGCGTCACCGGCTCAACACACCCGCCTCGCCCCATAGGGCGGCGGAAATTGACCAAGTCACCATCGACGCGGAAGCGCTTGACGTGCCGAATACCGGGGAACATCCGCTCGTCATTGAGGGCGCAGGCGGGCTGATGGTGCCGTTGAGCCGCGACACGCTCTATATCGACGTTTTCGCGCGATGGCGGCTGCCGGTCCTGCTTTGCGCGCGCACGGCGCTCGGCACCATCAATCATTCCCTGCTGTCGATTGAAGCGCTGCGGCATCGCCAGATCGATATTCTCGGCATCGCCTTTATTGGCGACGAAAATCTCGATACCGAGAAGACGATCTGCAGAATTGGCCAAGTCCGGAAGCTTGGCCGGCTGCCCTGGCTTACGCCTCTGGATGCCACCACGCTTCGCCCTGCCTTCGCAGCCTCCTTCAACCGTGATGACTTCATGCCATGAAACCCGAGACGACGTCGCGGATTTGGCATCCGTTTACCCAGCACGCACTGCAGGACGAGACGCCTAAAATTGTCCGCGGGGACGGTGCCTATCTCTACACCGCGGACGGCCGCCGCATCATCGACGCCATTGCGTCCTGGTGGGTGGTGACCCATGGCCATTGCCATCCGGAGATCGTCGCCGCCATCCGGAAACAGGCGGAACAGCTCAATCAGGTCATCTTCGCCGGCTTTACGCATGAGCCGGCCGAAGAGCTTGCTGCGCTGCTCCTCAAATTGACGCCACCGGGTCTGGATTACGTCTTCTTCTCCGATAGCGGCTCGACCAGTGTCGAGGTCGCACTTAAGATGGCGCTGGGGTACTGGCGCAACATCGGCGAGCCGCGATCACGCATCCTCGTGATGCAACACTCCTATCACGGCGACACCATCGGCACGATGTCGGTCGGAGCCCGAGGCGTGTTCAATGCCGCCTACGAGCCCATGCTGTTCGACGTGACATCGGTGCCATTTCCCGAGCGCGGCCACGAGCAGGCGACGCTCGATGCGCTGGAAGCTGCGTGCCGGGGCGACAATCCGGCCGCCTTCATCGTGGAGCCGCTCATCCTGGGCGCGGGAGGGATGCTGATGTATCCCGCCTGGGTACTGAAGGAGATGAAGCGGATCTGCGAAACACACGATGTCCTGTTCATCGCCGATGAGGTCATGACCGGCTGGGGTCGCACGGGAACACTGTTCGCGTGCGAGCAAGCGGACGTGTCGCCTGACGTTGCCTGCTATTCAAAGGGTCTTACGGGCGGGTCGCTCCCGCTCGCGGTCACTCTTTGCCGCGCGGATATCTTTGATGCACATTATTCGAGGGATCGCCAGCGGACCTTTTTTCATTCGAGCTCATATACGGCCAATCCGATCGCCTGCGCCGCGGCGAAAGCAAATCTGGGGCTCTGGCAGCGTCAAGAAACGCGAAAGCAAGTCGCGTCCGTGGCGGTGATGCAGGAGGAGAGGCTCGCGGCGTTCCGCGCCGATGCACGATTCAGGAACGTTCGGCGGAGCGGCACCATCACAGCACTCGAACTGGACGTACCTGACGGCGGTTATCTTGCCGGCATCGGTCCGCAGCTTCAGAGCTATTTCCGCAGCCGGAATCTTTTGCTGCGCCCACTCGGCAATACGATTTACGTGATGCCGCCATATTGCATCACCGCGGCCGACCTCGACGCGATATACGCCGGAATCAGTGATGCCTCAGACGCCTTGATTTGAACGCGCTCGACGCCGGCGGGCGGTTCACTTCGCCAATGCCATCCAATGCTCGGTCGCAGCAATTGCACTCGCCCAAAGCGAGCCGATGGGTTGCCCTCGATGCAGCGCCTTGCCGACTTCGCACACCGACAGGAACGCGGTCGAACGCGCCTCTTCGAGTTCGAGCGGCTGATTGACGCTTTCGCTACGCACCAGTCCCATCAAGCCGTTCAGGATCGCCAATGCAGCATCCGGAGCTGCAGACTCAGCCGATTTCAAGGCCAGCAAGACTTCGCGAGCTTTCTCCGCTTCGGTCACTTGGTGTCACCTCGTGAAAAATGGCGCAGGCTCAGAGCAAAAAGGAGAGCGCCCTTTCGCAGCGCTCTTCGACCTTCAGCGTAAGGAGCTCGTCGGCACGGGTCCGGCCAAGATTGACGGCTGCGATGGGTATCCCCCGTCGAGCTGCCGTTTGCACGAAGCGAAAGCCGGAATAGACCATGAGCGAGGAGCCCACGATCAGCATCGCATCGGCTTGATCGAGATGCTCTTGAGCCGTCGCGACGATATCGCGCGAAACGTTCTCGCCGAAGAAGACGACATCGGGCTTGAGAACGCCGCCGCAAGCCCGGCAGACCGGCACCTCGAAGGATGAGAAATCTGCCGCTTCCAGGTCGGCGTCGCCGTCCGGCGCATCCGCGGCGTCCATGGCAACCCAATCGCTGTTCAAGCGGCCCAGCTCGTGTTGAAACGCCTCGCGCGGAGTTTTCGATCCGCATCCCATGCAGCGCACCAGATCAAGCCGTCCGTGCAGATCAATGACCTGCCGGCTGCCGGCGGTCTGATGCAGCCGGTCGACGTTCTGGGTCAGGAGAAGCTCGCTGCGGCCCCTCGCCTCCAGCCTGGCGAGAGCATGATGGGCATCGTTCGGCTGCGCCCGGCCGAAGCGCCTCCAGCCGATCAGGCTTCGCGCCCAATAACGCTGGCGGGTCGCTTCATCGCCCATGAAGGCCTGATAGCTGACCGGCTGCGTCCGCTTCCAGTTGCCGTGCCCGTCGCGATAATCCGGGATGCCGGAATTCGTGCTGCACCCCGCCCCCGTCAGAACGAAGAGGCGTTGGTGCCGTCCAATGAAATCCTTGAGTGCGTGACGTTCCATGGCCACGCTCATTTAATGTGCCATGCGCGCGATTGCCAGACGCAATTTTCGCACGATCCGGGCTGCCGGCGCGTCAGGCCCTAATGCACGCGTCTCACGCGCATTGGACTGAGGCGCGCGCGCCGCCCGGCGGCCCCGACGGATTGCGGCACGCAGCTCCGGATGCTGGATTGGGTTCTGCGCCGATCGGATGACCCGACTAGCCCAGCACCGCGGCGACCGCCTCGCGGGCGATCTCATTTTCGGTCGGCAGCCCGATCGAGATTCGGGCCCATTGATCAAGGGGTGGGAACGCGCGACCGATATCGATCCCCTTCGCCCGCAGCGCCTGCGAAAACTCCGCGTGCGGCCTGCGCGTCTCGAAAAAGACGAAATTGCCGCGCGAGTCCGTGTGCCGAACATTCAAGCTGTCGAACAGCCGATGCCACTTGTCGCGTTCGGCCGCCACCTTGGCCCTCATCATCGGGATGTATCCAGTGTCTTGCAGGCTGGCGAGTGCCGCTGCGAGGGCCAACCGGTCAAATGCGTCGGGGCCGCCGATCCCGGCGCGCTTCAAGGCGGCCGCATGCGCCTTGGGTGCAACAGCGTAGCCGATCGAAAGACCCGCGAGCCCGAAGATCTTGGCGAAGGTTCGGAACACAATCACATTGTCTCCCGCACGCGTCAGTCCAACGGCGGTCCGCTGCTCGAAGTCCGGCTCGAACTCGAGATAAGCTTCGTCCACGATCACGGTGGTATGAGTAGACATCTCGCGCACGAACCGCAGGAACGCCTCGCTGTCGCTTACGGTGCCGCTCGGATTATGCGGGTTGACAAGATAAATCGCCTGAGTTCGCGCGCTCATTTTCGAGGAAATGGCGGGAAGGTCGTTCTCAAGCTTCTCGTTCAGCGCAACGGGAACGACCAGCCCACCCCCGGGCGCGACAGCATCGACCAACGCCGTGTAGCCTGGCTCGGAGTAGATGAACTCTCCTCCGAGCGGTCCATTGGCCGCCAACTGAAATCCCAACTGGCCCAAAATCTCTCCAAGCACGATCTGATCGCCCGGCACCTCCTCCCTCGTCGCGATCGCCTTGGTCAGCAGCAGATCGGCCTTTGGGCCCGGGTAGCGGCAAATCTGATCGATCTCGTTTCGGATCGCTTCTTTGGCGGCCGCCGAGGGTCCAAGCGGATTTTCATTGAGCGACAGGCGGAGAAGAGAATGTGGCATCGACTCCGTTCCCGCGGCAGCCCGGGCAAGACGAAAGCTGCCGAGTGCGATGCCGCTGGCAGCCAGGCAGTCGCGGCGCGTTATGGTTCTGCTCTTGGTGATCATGGGTGCCGAACTCTGGAGCTTGCGGCCAACGCAATCCTGCCTGACGTCGTGAGGTGGATCGAAACGACGGGCCGGCGGGGAAACACGTGAGGCCCCCTGCACAAGCCGTTTGAATTCGTACCGCCGACGTGTTGCTGTCGCGTTTCAAATCCTCTTTGCATCGTTACAGGCGTGACGCAAGACTTGCGCCGGCACGCAGTCGCTCAATGCTCCGGAACGGGAACATCGAATGTATTGAGTGTGACCGAGACCATGCAGTAGAGACCGATCAGATAGGATAATTCCGCCGCTCCGTGCGGCCCAAACTGCTCCAGCGCCGCCCTGTAGGTCAGTTCCGGCAAGACCCCACCGGACACCAGCGCGGATGCGAAGTCGTAGGCGACAGCCTCCTGCTTCGTCAGGTCGACTGGACGCTGGCCGGCCACGATGGTTGCGAGCTTTTCGTCGGACAATCCCTTCCGCTCGGCAACGATCACATGCGCGTAGAGTTCGTATGCCGCCTTGAAATGCGCGCCTGTCACAAGGATCGCGACTTCGCGGACCGCAGCCGGCAGCGAAGGATTGAATGCCATCGCCTTGGTCAGCTCCCAAACCGGTTTGCCGAACTTCGGCTCCTGCAACCAGGGATTCCAGGGCCCCAATAGCGCGCCGTCATCGCGTATGTTCACGAAACCCTGAAAGCTCCTGGTGATCCCCTCTTTCATATCGGCCGCCAGGGGCTTTTGTTCGTCGTTAAGCTTGTCGGGCGGAATAACGGGCAAGCGCATCGCTCTGTCTCCTTCTTCGGATAGCTCCCGGCCAAAACCTCATCACCTCACGCCCGCAAGCAAGCGATATTGCGGCACGCCAACATTCACTGCCGTGCATTTTGGAAACGGATCTCTTTCCGTCCCCTTTCAGCTTCGGCTGACGCGCTCCAGCCGTTCGTCGGGAGGTGCGATTTCGGTGACGAGATCGCGTACAAGCGCCTTTTTCGGCAGTGGCCCGAGCCTCGTCACGCCCTCCTTGAGACGGACGGTGCAGGCAATAATCGACCTCGCCGTCGATCAGCATCATGCATTCCTTGCAGGCGTTTGCATTGATGCAGGAGAAGCGGAAGGCGAGCGAAGGATCCTGATCGCGACGCAATACCCGTAGGCCATCGAGCACCGACTGACCGGCTTCGAACTCGACCTCGAACGTCTCCATACGAGGCGCTTCACCCGGAGTACCGCGTTGAATGGCAAGCACGGCTTTCATGCGGCGATCCTCTTTTCCGCAAGCGTGACGTTCAGGGTCTGACCCGCAAGCTCCACGATCTGATTGACGCCCCAATTGTCGCTCTGTCCGGGATAATCCTCCCGCTGATGGGCGCCCCGGCTTTCGGTGCGGGCGAGTGCCGGCAAGGCCACGGCGTGGGCGACCAACAACATGTTGCGCAGGTCAAGCCAATCGACCAGCACGGGATCGAAGCCACCGGCCGATGACGCGATCGGGTTATCGCCGATCTCGTTCGTGATCTCGGCTAATTCTGCGATTGCCGACCGCAGCTTATCGTCGGCACGAAAAGGCCCGACTTTCTCCGCCATCAGTGACTGCACGGCAGCAACGAGCGCCGCGGTGTTCGGTGCATCGCGGCGCGTCGCGCGGCGCAGAAGATCGATGGCCGCAACGTCCGGCTCCGCCGCCCCCGATTGCTTTACCGCGCGCAAAGCGGCATGACGTCCGGCGCGGGCACCAAAGACGAAAGTCTCGGTGATCGCATTTCCGGACAGCCGATTGGCGCCGTTCGCACCGCCGATAGCCTCGCCGCAAGCGAAAAGTCCCGTAACCCGCGTTTCGAGTGTTTCGTCCACACGGATTCCGCCCATGTGATAGTGGGCGATGGGCGCCACCTCGATGGGCTGGCGCGCGAGGTCGATGCCGTTGGCGGCAAGCCGATCGACCACAGGGCCGAAGGCGCGGCGTATCTCATCGGGCGCGACGTGCTGAAAGCTGAGATAGGCCCCGCCGGCCGGGCTGCCGCGCCCGGCTTCCACTTCCTTGGAGATGGCGTAGGTCGCAAGGTCACGCGTCAGAACGTATCGGCCATCGCTGCGCCCATCGCGATTGGCATAGTCCGCCTCGAACTCTCGCATGTCGGCATTCAAGAGCTTGCCACCGAGCTTGTAACGGAAGGGATCCCACATGATCGGGTCCATCCCGACCAGCCGCGGCGCGAGATGGCCGATCGGAAAGAACTGCACGAACTCCATATCGACGAGCTCCGCACCGGCGCGAAGCGCCAGCGCATAGCCGTCACCACCCATATTGGACGAGGCGCTGTTGCGCCGATAGAGCCGCGTCAATCCCCCGGTCGCGATGACCACGGCCCGCGCCGCGATCGTCACGATGGTGCCGGTCGCAAGATGCAGGGCTGTCGCGCCGCAGGCTTCACCGTCGCGAACCGTGATATCGACGATCAGGAGATCGCCGATCCGCCGAATGCCGCTCGCCTCGTTCAATTGGCCCCGAAGCGTCTTGGACACGGCCGGGCCGGTGGAGAGAAAGTCCACATAGACGCAGCGCGGCCGATCATGGCCGGGCGCCTGGACCTGCTTGATGTGACCATCCTCGCGGGCCCATCCCACCTTCCAGCCATCCATCTCGCGAATGCGCCGCGGGCCATCCTCACACAGGATCGCCGCGAGCTTTTCATCACACAGCCCGCGGCCGGCGGCGATGGTATCGCCAAGATGATGTTCCCAATGATCCGGCGTTTGCTCGCCGAGCGCCGCCGCGACCGTCATCTGCGCCATCACGGTCGCCCCGCCGCGGCCAATCAGGCTACGGTCGGCCAATATCACATCAGCGCCGGTGCGCGCGGCCTCGAGCGCGGCATACATCCCCGCGCCGCCCGCACCGACTACAAGCACATCTGTCTTAAGAGGTGTCCCTACTTCCCGCTGCACCCCGAAATCCCATCATGAACGCATGATAGATGAACGCTTGCGTTCATCGCCGCCATTAGCACGCAAGCACCGTTCGTGCCACGTGCGAGAGCGCGGCCCAACCATGCGAGCAAGCCGGGCATTCCGACCGGCGGATGACCGCTTTAGGCCGGATCGAAGTAATGGATCTCGAGCAGCAGGCAACCTTTCTCGGATTTGAACGGACCGTGCACCGCCCCCGGGGGACGGCAGGCGTAAGTGTACGGCTTGAACGATTCGCCGCCATTGCCCTGAGCGTCATTGCCGACCGTGAGGTCGCCCGAAACCAGGAACACCTCTTCCCAATATTCGTGGACGAACGGCGCCGTGGTGTAGACGCCCGGATCGAACTTTAAAAGCCGCGTGCGGCTGCCGCCGCGCCCGGCCTCGTCGAGAGCCCCCGAAAGGATCTTCTGCTTGATGCCCGTGGGATAGCCGGGTGGCGTTTCCCACCCCGCGTTCATGTCCAAGGTGTGGAATTCGTCGTGGATCTTGTTGATTGCCATCGTGCGTTCTCCTCTCAGGCCGCGGCCTGCTGATGCTTCACCTCGTCGGCGAGTTCGTAGCCGCCGAGCATGCCGTCGACGAGCGCGCCCGCGGCGGCCCAGTCGTAGGTTCGGAATGAATGTCCCTTGGTGACGAAAGTCGCGCCCGCGTAGAACATCTCATACTGCTGGTGCCGCGAGGCGAATTCGGAGCCGACGGCGTCCCACGCGAGCCTGAAGAACTTGACCCGTTCGGTGGCGCTCGCTACCGGTGACTGCTGCGTCGCGTCGATCAGCGCCGCGACCTCGGGATTGGCGAAGTCCTTCACCGATGACGGCAGCATGATCATGCCGCCGCCCGCGAGGTCGCGCAGCGTGTTGATGATCTTCGGGTAAAGCTGCTGAGTCAGCGTCTGCGCGGCGTACAGCGTATGCCGGTCCGGAACGAAGTAGCCGTTGTAATTCGTCCCCTTCGCTTCCATGGCCGCGACCATCGCATCGATCATGCCGGCCTCGGCGGCGAGCTGGCCGAGCGTCTCGCGCACTTGCGGGAAGGCGAGAACTCCGTTGACCTCGGAGATGCGCCGCGCGATTCCGAGCAGGAACCGCACCTTGACCGACAATCGGACCATGGCCTGGTAGTTCTGGTAGACATGCGCCGGGGTTGCGTGGAATTGCTTTTGGCACATCTCCAGGTTCTTGAAGATGAAGATGCGCTCCCACGGCACCTTGACGTCGTCGAAATACAACACCGCGTCGTTCTCGTCGAAACGGCTGCCGAGCGGATTGTCGAAGACGGACGGCGAGGCCGCTTCATACGACTTGCGCGACAGCAGCGTGAGGCCCTTCGCGTTCATCGGCACCGCGAACGACAAGGCGTAAGGCTCGTCGCCGGGCTGCAGCGGCTGGATGCAGGTAACGAAAACCTCGTTCGCCACCACACCGCCCGTGGCAAGCATCTTGGCGCCGCGCACGGTAATGCCTGCCGCATCCTGGTCTACCACCGCCGCGGTCAGGAATGCATCCTTCTGCTGCGAGGCCGGCTTGGAGCGGTCCGCCTGCGGGTTGATGATGACGTAGGTCAAGTAGAGATCGCGGTCGCGCGCATAGGCGTAGTAGTCGGCAAGCGCCTTGGCGCGCGCAGGGTCATAGGCCTCGAACGCGTCGAGGCCCATATACATCCCGGCGATGCAGGAGGCGACGTGGTCCGGCGCGCGGCCAAGAAACCCGGCGTGGAGACTTCCCCAGGCCTCCAGTGCCCGGCGGCGGCCGACAAGATCCTCGCGGCTGCGCGGAAGTTCCCAGATGCGGTTGACACGCTCGCCGTCTGCCGTCGCATAGGTCATCAGTTCGCGGTTCTCGGGCGCGGCCACGAAGTCATAGAGTCCGCCAACCGAATGGACCAGGCGCGTGAAGGCAGGATGCCCCGTCGGATCATCGATCTTGTTGCCGTCGATCACGATGGTCCGACCGTCGCGCAGCGATGCAATGTGCTGTTCGCCTGTCTTGATCATTGGTCTTGCTCCTCGCATTGGAGTGGCGTACGCCGATCAGTAATGGATCGGCAACGGCCAGGTTGGCTCGCGCTGGCCGCCTTCGGCCAGCGCACAGTACTTGCCCCGAAAGAACACCAGCGGGGATTCGTCCTCCCGCGCGCTGAAACGCACGACGCGGCCGACGAAAATGACATGGTCGCCGCCATCGTGCTGGGCGTAAGGCTCGCATTCGAAGTGCGCCAGCGCGCCCTCGATCAAGGGCGCCTCCGCATGGCCAAGCGAATGGGCGACATCGCGCCACTTGTCGCCAAGCGCTTTGGCGAACTGGTTCGACAGTGCCTCTTGCTGGCGGCTCAGGATGTTGACGGCATAGCCCGCCGCATCGCGCATCGCCGGCAGGCTCAGCGCGCGGCGGTCGACGCTGAACAGCACCAGTGGCGGATCGAGCGAAACCGAATTGAACGAGCTCATGGTCATGCCGACCGCCTCGCCCGCCGCCCCGCGCGCCGTGATGACGGCGACACCGGTGGCGAACTGCGACAGAGCGCGACGGAATGAGAGTTCAGATGACATCCAGAGTTCGCTTTAAAGGATAGCTTTATTTCAAAGCTATTATTTGGGGACGGTCAAGACAGAAGTGATGGCTCGTCGCGATATTGTTATGCTGCACCGCATGCCCGTTCCGCCTCGAGCCATCGTCGCGCCTTCAGGAGATGACCGGAAGGGCCTCGATCTCATAGCTGTGCGTCAGCGAGCGCTTGAGGACGGGATCTTGCAGCTCCATCTCGAAACGGGCCGCCGGCCGGATCCCGCCGATCGCGCCGGGCGTTCCGCAAAACATCAACGTACCGGTTGGAAGTGTATCGGCGCCGGTGCGCTTGCGAATGAGATCTCGCGGCGTTCTCAAGCTCGAGACCGGGCTCTCCTGATAAAGAACGCGCTCGCCGTCGATCGACGCCCAAGACCGCAGGATCAGCTCATCCCAATGCCCT
The DNA here is from genome assembly GCF_000472385.1 of Bradyrhizobium sp. ARR65. GTDB lineage: Bacteria > Pseudomonadota > Alphaproteobacteria > Rhizobiales > Xanthobacteraceae > Bradyrhizobium. Next base: position 5,747 of record NZ_AWZU01000013.1, on the reverse strand, counting down.
TCGACATCCGCATAGGACCATAGCCGCGTCCCCACCGGCTTGCCGCAAAGCTGCTTGGATAGCGCAATCCCCGCGGCTTCCGCCTTCCGGTCGGTGTGGTCCGAACCGAGGCCGATCCAGAGTCCGTCGGCCATCGCGACGACGACAGGCTCCACTTCTCCCGACGTGTCCGGGCCGAGCACGGCCAGGCGGCTTGCCTGGGTCAAGGTCTGCGCCGCGACGCGGTAATAGAGCGGTGTCGTCGACGGCCGTGGCACGCCGATCGCGGCGAGTTCCTCGATGTGGTGCTCGATCGCCGCCGTGTCCCTGCCGGCCCAACCCGCGATGATCAGAGCATCGATCTCGACCCCGACATGGTCGGTTCTGTCTCGCGCGATGCGCTCGAATTGCAGGAACATGACTTTCCCTCATTCTCGTTTGGCTTGATGATTTCGCCGCGCTCGATCTGCAGCGTGCAGTCGGCGATACGATCGAGCAGTGCCGGCGTCGATTCGGTGATCAGCAGAGCGAGCTCGGGACGATGCTTTCGCAGCTCGCCAAGCGTGCGCGCGTAGTTGAGTGCGAGCGCCGGGGCGAGGCCCTGGAACGGCTCATCGAGCAGGAGCACGGTGCGCGCCACGGTCAGCGCGCGGCCCAGTGCGACCATTTTCCCCTGCCCGCCGGAAACGCCGCCCGCGGGTCTTGCCCGCATCACATGCAGTTCGGGCAGCAGCGTATAGACTTCGTCCAGCCGGCGACGGCACTCCGCCTTCTCAAGCTTGAGCGCGAGCGTCGGCAGACGAATGTTCTCCTCGACGCTCAGATCGGGAATCAATCGACGGTCCTCGGGCGCATAGCCGATACCGAGGTGGGCGCGTCGGTGCGCCGGCAGCCTGTCGAGCTCGTCGTCGTCCAGGCGGATCGTGCCGCCATCCAGGCCGATCAGCCCCATGATCGCGCGCAGCGTGGTGGTTTTGCCCGCGCCATTACGTCCGATCAGCACCGTGGCCTTGCGGTCGATCAGCTCGCAGCTCACGTCGCGAAGCACACGGACGCCCTCGATGGAGACGCTGACCTTTTCGAGGCGAAGCATCAGGCCACTCCCACGACGCGTTCAAGAACCCGTGCATCGCTGAAGACGTCGTCGGGGCGTCCCTCGGCCATGATCTGCCCTGCGTTCCAGACCAGGACGCGATTGGCATAGCGGGCCACCACCTCCATGTCGTGCTCGACGAACAAGGCCGTGATCCGCGCCTGCCGCAGCGCGGCCATCAACGCCTCCATCAGCGGGAAGCGTTCCAGGACGCTGACCCCGCTGGTCGGCTCATCCAGAAGCAGCAGGCGTGGCTTCAACGCCATCGCGACGGCAATGTCGAGCAGCTTGCGATGGCCTTCCGGCAAGGTACGGCTGATGCGCTTCGCATCATCGGCCAGCCCGACCAGCTCAAGCAGCCTCGTTGCTTCCTGATGTCGCGCCTCGGTTTCGAGCGGCCTGATCGCGCTCCATAGCCCGTCCTTGGCAGCCAGCGCCAGCATCATGTTGTCGATGACGCGCTGGTCCGAAAAGAGCTGCGGGATCTGGAACGCTCGTGCAACTCCTCGCCGAGCGATCGCGCGCGGTCCAAGGCGCGTGATGTCCTTTCCTTCGAGACATACGCGTCCTGATTGCGGCTTGATATAGCCGGTGCAGATGTTCAGAAGCGTCGTCTTGCCGGACCCATTCGGCCCGATGACCGCCAGGAATTCGCCCTCGCCCACCCTCAAGTTCACGCCGTCGGCCGCCTTGACCCCGTTGAACGCAACGTGAATATCCTTGGTTTCGAGAATGGCCGGCTTCATAGCGCGGACGCCTTCTCGCGTTCGAAGAAGCCGTAGAAGCCCCGCGGCAGGAACATGATCACGATGATCAGGGCGGCGCCGACAACAAGATTCCAGGCATCGGTCACCGTCACTGCGGCGCTATGCAGCAGTTCCAGAAAGAACGCACCGATGAAGGCACCGGGCACCCCGCCGATCCCACCGAGGACGGCGACGAGCACGAGATGCCCGGAGGCGGTCCAGAACGCAAAATCCGGCACCACGCGTCCGATCGCAAAACCTGCAATGGCACCGCCAAGCCCGGCCAGCGCAGCCGAGATGACGTAGGCGATCAGGAGAACGGCCCACACCGGAATCCCCAGATATTCAAGCCGTATCTCGTTGGTATGGACGGCTGACAGTGCATGCCCCAGCGGGCTGTCGAGATAGCGGTGTACGGCGGCGCCGACGATCACGATCAGCATCAGACTGACATAGAACAGAACTTGCTTGAACGCGGCCTCGCCGAGCGAAATCCCAAAGATGGTCGGGATAGGCACGGGCATGCCGTCCGTCCCGCCGGTGACGCCGTAGAGCTTGGCGCAGAGCGCATAAAAGACCATCGACACCGCCAGGTTCAGCATCGCAAAGAAGATCGCGCGGTAGCGGACGAGGAACGAGCCGACGATCGCGCCGACGGCCGCGGCGGCGAGCACCGAGACGGCCAGCAACACGGCGAAGTCGTTGACACCCAAGCGCGCCAGGAACGTAACGCCATAAGCGCTCGCGGCAAAGAACATCGCGTGCCCGATGGAGATCAATCCCGCACGCAGGAGAACGGCGACACCGAGGGCCGCAAAACCTTTGGCGACCGCGAGCGTCAGCACGAACTGAAGCCAGGGCGCGACGAGAGGAAGGGCCGCGATCACAAGGATCCCGGCTGCGGCAAGGATCGTTCGCACCCTAGACCCTCCTCACGCTGGTTGATCCGAACAGGCCGTAGGGGCGAATGAGCAACACGACCAGCATCGCCGCATAAGGCGCCACCGCATCGAGCTCCGGCGCCACATAGATCGCCAGCACCCGCGCCAGGCCCACGATCAGCGAAGCCACCGCCGCACCCTCGATCTGACCCAGGCCGCCGATCGCCGCGACCGCGAAGGCGAGCACCATGGTGTCGGCGCCGAGCCCGGGTGCGATGCCGGAGGTCGGTGTCGCCAATGCGCCACCGAGGGCGGCCAAGAACACGCCGAGAGAAAAGGCCAGCATGAAAATCCGATTTGTATCGATGCCGACCGCCTGCGCCATTTCGCGATCGGCGACGACCGCCGTCATCAATCGCCCTGTCCGGGTATGCCGGATCAGGAAGCGCAAGCCGACCACCACGGCAACCGCCATGACGATCAGCACGATCTGGTAGTTCAGATAGACGACGCCGCTGAGGTTCGTCGTGCCGAGCAGACGCATCGGCGTGTCCTCATAATAGGATTGCACGCCGAAGATCATGCGCTGCAGGTCTTCAAGCATGAGGAAGAGTCCGAACGTGATCAGGATCTGAACGGCCTCCGATTTTCCGTAGGTCCACCGGACCAGGCTGCGCTCGACGACCGGCCCGAAGATCGCGGCGACGAAGACAGCGCTGAAGAGGAGCGCCACGAAAGAGAGATAGGGGTTCATCTGCCGGCTCGCGATGAACAGGCAGGCCGATGCCGCGACATAGCCGCCGATGGAATAGAGGCTGCCATGCGCGACATTCAGCACACGAAGCACGCTGAACACCAGGGTCAGGCCGACCGCCGCAAAGAAGATCAGCGCCGCACTGGCGAGGCTGTCCAGCAGCAGGGGAATGATCGCATTCAACATCGGCCCTCACCCGGCATCGCAAGCAGCGATGCCGCCACCCTATTTGTAGCTTCCCGGCTTCGGCAGGCTCTTCGCGAACTCCGGCGTCAGGGTCGAGATCCAGCCGATTGGATCCTGGCCAGCCTGCGGCATCAGCTTGTCGCCCTTGTAGCGGACCATCTGCCCGATAACAGGGAACGGGTGGTCCGGCGACTTCACTGTCACGCCCACGATCTGGTCAACGAGGCCATCATTGTCGGCGCGGGTTTCCGTCGTGCCGGTCAGCGTCGCCACTTTGCTTGCCTTCATCGCTTCGGCGATTTCCGCGCGCGTCGGCCACTTGCCGCCGTTCTTCTGCATCGCTGCCTGATACGCCGCCTTCACGTAGATAAGCGTGTTGGCCATCTTGATCGAAGGAAACACCGGATACTCGCCGAAACGAGCCTTGTAGGCGGCAACGAAAGCGGCTGTCTCCGGATTGGCCTTGGCGTCCGGCGACATCCACCAGCCGTCGCCGAGCACGCCGACGATCACGCCTTCGGGCAAATCGACCCGCTGCAGCACGGTCTCGCCAAGCGCGAGGATCACCTGGCTCGAACGGAACAGGCCGCGTGGCGAAGCCTGCCGCACGAAGTTCTCGAGGTCGCCGCCCCACAGATTGGAGAACACGACATCCGGATGCGCGGTCGTCAAGCGCGAGATTTCGGTCTGGTAGTTCGGCGAGCCGAGTTTTGGGTAGAGCTCCGCCACCACTTCCACATCCGGCTTCAAGGCCTTCAACGCGGCCTTGAAAATCGTCGCTGCGTCGTGGCCGAAGGCATAGTCCGGATTAATGATGGCGACCGTTTTCACATCCGGCTTGCGGTCCAGCAGATAGATCGCATACGCGATGAACTCCGGAACGGTGTTTCCGTTGGGCCGAAATACATATTTGCTCTTGCCATCGGTCAGAAGCTGATGCGTGTCGCAATTCCAGCCGACGGTCGGGATTTCGAGCTGCTCGGCGATCGGAGCCAGCGCCAGGCAATTTGCACTCGATAGCGCGGCCACCATGACCTGGTTCTTCGCATCTGCCGCCAGGCGCCGGTACTCGGCAATCACGCCCTGCGCGCCTTGCGCTTCATCGACATAGGTCGCGCTGACCGGCACGCCCCCGATGCCGCCCTTTGCATTGATCTGCTCGATCATCAGGTCGGCCGCGTTCTTGCCCGGCATGCCGTAGGCCGCCGCGGGCCCCGAGGTGAAGGTGAATATGCCGAGGCCCAACGCATCAGGCTTTTCCTGCGCCGCGGCAGGCCAAGCCGCCGCGAGTCCAATCGTAAGCGCAACCGCGGACAGGCCGATTCTCTTCATGTCGCCTTCGCCTCTATTTCCTGGCTGTTGGGGATTTTTCATACCGCGCAAGCACGAATGGCTCGCGCTCGCATGATCGATCGGTGCACGTATCTATCTACCTTTAAATACTAGCTTTATTTCAAAGGTATTGATCCAGATCGGTCAAGATGAAAATGATAGCGGCTCGCATCTTTTTTGTGCTGCACTGCGAAGCAGATGCACTGCGCGCCGATCAAGTTGCAGAGCCGAACGAGCGCCTTCAATGAGGCGCGTCATTGCTGTGCATGTTCACTAATTCGGTGATCGAATCCAGCCCAGCGGGGGGATTCGATGCGCGACAACAGCTTCGACCGGACGATTGAGCGGAATTACATTCAGAAGTGGCGGTTCTTGATCGCGGACTATGAGGAGGTGAAGGCAGGCCGGTCACCGACGTTCCGGCGGGTCGGGGACTTCTACCGCCACCACGGCACCTGCTCGCAGACGTTCCGGAAGTACTACAACCGCTATCTGCGGAGCGGCGCGGAGGCCGACCTGTTGCCGCAGCGCCGCGGGCCGAAATGGCGGGAGCGCCGCGAGCCGGAGGGCATCGAGGCCGAGATCATCGCCTGCCGGCAGCGCGGCATGAACCGCTATGAGGTCCACGCCGCCTTGCGCGAGCGGCGCGATACGGTACCGTCGCCTTCGACCATTTACCGCGTCTTCAAACGCCATCAGCTGAACCGCCGCAACCCGGCCATGCGCGAGGAGAAACGTCGCATTATCAAGGACAAGGTCGGCGAGCTCGGCCATGT
>NZ_AWZU01000012.1 GCF_000472385.1 Bradyrhizobium sp. ARR65 | reverse complement strand
GCATTTCGAGGGCCGCGGATGGCGCGGCTTCCATCACCACGCCACGCTGTGCATTGCGGCCTACGGATTCCTGATTTGCGAGCGGACGACGATTCCCCCCTCAACAGTTGGTTCCACCNGGATACGCCCGAAGCTTGCCGTATCCAGCGGTTACCGACCCAGAGGCTCCGCCTCTGAGGCCGGAACGGCACATTCCGAACTCGATCGCGACTCTTCGCCGGCGGCTTATCACAGCTCTTGTTCAGACGCTGCCGCGATGCCCATGCTGTACTGCCCCGATCACGAAATCCAAACGGCGCAGCAATTTGTGACGCAGTAGAACTAGAGCATGACCCGGAAAAGTGTGCAGCGGTCTTTCCGAAAGGCTCACGCTCAAACAAAAACTCGAGACGCGCGATGAGGATTGATCTCATCGCGCTCCAGTCTAGAGCCGCAACCAACTACTCGACCGCATGGCCGGTGACGGCGGCCAGTTCGCGCACCAAGCGCTCCGATACCTGTCCGGTCACCGGCAGTCTGCGCTCGCGCTCGAACTTTTCGATCGCTACTCTGGTGTCCGGCCCAACGGTACCGGTCGGCTTCAACTGCCCGTAGCCATATTCGGTGAGCACACGCTGCACGGCCGCGACGCGGCGGGCGCCGGTGATCGGGACCGGAATCGGCGCCGGCGGCCGCAAGACATTCGTGGGGGGCGGCGACGCCTGGGTCGTGGCCTTCACCAGATTGGCCAACGGGTCACTCGACCTCTGGTCGGCGGATCGCCGTTCGACCGGCCTTGATTCGGCCGGTTGCGGTTCGACGGCTTTTGGTTCGGCGGCTCTCGATTCGACAGCTCTCGGCTCAGGCTTCGGATCGAACAGCCTGGATTCGCCAAGCTTCGGCTCGGCGGCCTTCGAATCCTGCGCGATCGCATCGGCCTCCGCGGGACGCGGGCGCGGCATCGGATTAACGGCGAAAGCGGAAGGCGGCGTCACGACGGAACCGAACATCGGCGCGGGATGCGGTCCGCTTTGCAGGAACAACGCATTAGTGACGATGGCGCTGCAGGCGGCAAAGGCAATTAGCCCCGCGACCATGTCCTTCGGACTGTAGAGCAGAATCCGCAGCCAAAGGCTGCGCTCGGGCTCAGCCGCGGCCGCGGCCGCGCCACGACGGCGGCGCGGCGTCTCGTCGTCGCCACTTTTCTTCCTAGGCACTTTTCTTCACCTGAACTATCTGGTCCTCCAGCGCCGGCCGCGAGGCCGGCGTCAGCATGGTGATATTGCTAGCGGCTTGCGGCTTCTCGAAGACAAGCGGCAAGGCCACTACAACTGTGGTTCCCTCGTCGACCTTGCTCTGCACCGTCAACTCGCCGGCGTGCAACGCCACCAGGCTCTTGACGATGGAAAGCCCGAGACCGGTCCCTTCGTGACGGCGCTGATAGGTCTTGCCGGCCTGGAAGAAGGGATCGCCGATTCGCTTGAGATCGTCGGCCGCGATGCCGACGCCGGTGTCGGTCACGCGCAGCAACAGGCGCGATCCCTCCACCTCCCCGCCCACGGTCACCCTGCCGCCGCGCTCGGTAAACTTGATCGCATTGGACACGAGGTTGAGGACGATCTGCTTGAACGCGCGCGGATCGCCGGTGATGGCAGGCAAATCCTGCGGCGCGTTGGCGATGAGATCGACACCGTTCTCGCGCGCCTTCAGCGCGAGCAAATTGCAGCAATTGATCAGTGCCGCGCGCGGCGCGAACGGTTCCGGCGAGATCTCGAAATTGCCGGTTTCCATTTTGGACATGTCGAGGATGCCGTTCACCACCGACAACAGATGCTGGCCCGAATCGTTGATGAGCTGGGCATACTCCTTGCGGCGCGCCGCATCCAGCATCAGGGCGTCTTCCTTGGCGATCATTTCGGAGAAGCCGATGATCGCGTTCAGCGGCGTGCGCAGCTCATGGCTCATGGTGGCGAGGAAACGCGTCTTGGCGGCATCCGCGGCTTCGGCTGCGCTGCGCGCGAGATCAAGCGCCTGCTCCTGCATCTTGCGCTCGGTGATGTCGCGCATCACCGCGACCACCTCGGCCTCACCGGTGTCGGTCACAGAGCCGGATCCGCCGAGCGGCCGGCAGCGCATCTCGACCCAGACGAAATCGACCGGACTGTCCGGGCCATGCGCGCCGGCGCGTGCCACATCGCGTTTCAGACGGAATTCGACGCTGCCCGCCTCGCTGCCGCGCGCCGCCTCGGAGAGCGCCGTCAGATAGGCCGGACGATCCGCGACATGGACGCGGTCGAACAGGCCATGCCCGAGCAGTTGCGCGGCCGGCGTGCCCAGCATCATTTCCGCGGCGGGCGAAATGAACTGCACGGCGCCGTTGCGGCGGTGGCGCGAGATCACATCGCTCATATTGAGCGCCAGCAGCCGATAGCGTTCCTCCTCTTGCGACAGCAGCTCCACGCTGGTGCGCGCGAGCGACTCCGCGCTGAACGCAAGGCCCGCGGCGTAAAGGGTGGCGGAGGCCACGCCGAAGGCCACCAGGCCGCCCTGCTTCGGCGCGCCGGCGTCGATGTGCGGCAACAGGTCGAAATGGCCGAGCGCAATCAGCAAGGCCGCGCAGGACAGCCCCAACGCTGCGGCGAATGCAACCACGCGGCGCGACGCCGACATCGCCGCTTCGAGCGGCACCACCACGAGCCAGATCGCTGCAAAGGAGGAGATGCCGCCGGTGGTGATAGCGACCGCCGTCACAAGACAGGCGAGCGCCAAGGACGACAGCACATGCGCGCTCTCGTAACGGCCGGTGCGCGACAAGAACCACGACAAGAGGATGGGCGCGATCAGCCAGGCAAAGGCAACGACTTCGAGCGCGCTGGGCGCGCCGCGCAGCACGAGGTAAAGCGGAAATGCCGCGAAGGCGGCCAGGCTGCCGAGCAGCCGCGGCGCGATGAAGGCGCGATGGCGTGCACGGGTCAACGCATCGTAGCGCGCCGATGGGTGCAGCAGCGCATCGAGGCAGTCGCGGATAATCTTCAAAACAGTCACGGCACTCGCGCCCTCGGCTGGTACGTCGGTCAAACGCGCCGGAACGCCCCCTTCGCCGCGCCACCGTGTCAGAGTGAAATTAAACGAACGCTAAGCGCACGCCGGCTCGCAGCCAAACAACGTCCATTGGCGGCTTTTTCGCTCGTCCCTATGCGGCGCATTCGACGCAGATGGTGAACGACAGGTTTCCGAAGGCGCCGACTTATGGTTTCGAAATGGTGGACGCGTCGCATATTCGCTCGCTTTGAACGAATCGCAGCAACCGAAAGTTTACGGCGATCCGCGAACGGATCCATTTTTGCGCAAATACCGCTCGAATTAAGCTCAACGCAATCAGTTGCGGTTTATCGAAACCTGCAAGGTCCGCGCTGATTGCGAGGTCAACCGCAACAGGCCTTGAGAGGCCGCAAAGCGTAACGGGACCTTCGTTAGGACGGAACGGGGTCGCGACATGTTTTTTCTGCTGCGCTTGGCATTCTGGCTCGGGCTCGTGCTCGTGCTGCTGCCGCGGGAAAAAACGCCCGAATCGGAGAAGCTGCCGCAGCTCAGCGTGTCCGACGCCGTGCACGCGGCGACCGCTGCCGTCTCGGACATGAGCCAGTTCTGCAAGCGCCAGCCGCAGGCGTGCGAAGTCGGCGGCCAGGCCGCGACCGTGATCGGCGCGCGGGCAAGCGAGGGCGCGCGCAAGATCTACCAGTCCATCACCGACAAGGACCAGAAACCCGAGGACAAGAAATCCGGTGCCGACAAGGGCGTCGACAAAAAGGCGCCCGACCACACCGGCTCGATCGGCGGCGATGGCGATCCGAATCCGGCCATGCCGGAAAGCGCCTCGCGCGACACATTGACGGCGGACGATCTCGCGCTGGAATGGCGCGGGGTACCCTGACGCCGCCTGCGGGAACCCCGAATCCGAAAGGACATGTCGCTTTCGGCGCTGCGCGACCCTATATAGGGCCTTGAGGGATCAACGCAGGCTGCCATGACGATCGACGACATCAGGGACAATTTTGCGCTGCTGGAGGATTGGGACGACCGCTACCGGTACGTCATCGAGCTCGGCCGCACGCTGGAGCCGCTGCCGGAAGCCGAACATTCGCCCGAGAACAAGGTGCAGGGCTGCGTCAGCCAGGTCTGGCTGTCAAAGAAGCTCGAGCGCGACGGCGACGACGTTGTGCTGAAGTATCGCGGCGACAGCGACGCCCACATCGTGCGCGGCCTGGTCGCAATTCTGCTGACGCTGTATTCGGGACGCAAGCCGCACGAGATTCTTGCAACGGATGCGATCGAGATTTTCGACGAGTTCGGTTTCCGCGAGCATTTGACGCCGCAGCGTTCCAACGGCTTACGCTCGATGGTCGAGCGCATCCGCAACGACGCGCGCACAGCGCTGGCCACGGCCTAGCCTGTCATCCCGGCGAACAGCGTACGCCCCGCCGGAATCGGCGCGGGTCACCCTCCTCCGCCGTGCCCCGGGCTTGTCCCGGGCATCCACGTCCTTCGTACGTACCACGGGTGGCAACGTCGATGGCCGGGACAAGCCCAGCCATGACGCGCGGGTTGGCTGCTGGCTCGCTCATTGAGCGCCGTGATCCTGATCCGGCCTTCGCCGGGACGACGGAGGATCAGCTTACTTCCGCTCCCGACGCCGCTGCTGGCCCAAGCCCATTTTCTTGGCGAGCTGCGAGCGGGCCACGGCATAGTTCGGCGCCACCATCGGATAGTCCGGCGGCAGGCCCCATTTGTCGCGGTATTGTTCCGGCGTCATGTTGTACTGCGTGCGCAGATGCCGCCTGAGCGACTTGAACCGCTTGCCGTCCTCCAGACAGACCAGATAGTCGGGGTGGATCGATTTCTTCACCGCAACCGCAGGCCTGGCCGGTTCGGGCGGCGCTTCGCTCCGGCCGCTGGACACGCGCAGCAAGGCCGCATGAACCTGGCTGATCAGGTTCGGGATTTCGGTGGCCGGCGTCGGATTGTTGCTGAGATAGGCCGAGACGATGTTTGCGGTCAGGTCGATAAAGCTCTTGCCGGCGGCATCTGTCATGAGGTGATACCTCTTGGAACCTCCGGTCGCGCGATCTCGCGACCAGGCGGTGTTCCCGCGAGCGTCAATACGCTGTTGGATTGGTTTTGATCTGGCGAATATGCGCGGAATACTGGAGCTCGACAACAACAACTGAGCTCAATTCATCAGAATCGCCCTAAACCGAAGTACAGGCCAGACTATTCACGAACGCTGATCGAGATGCGCGCGCAACTCGTCGATCGATGCGAAGCGCATCATGCCCTCCGGCATCTGCGCCTCGATGGAGCCGTCGGAATAGAGTGAATAGGCCATGCCGTCGACGACCCCCGACTTGATCACCGTCACCGCCGGCTGCTCTTCGCTCCCTGGCGGCTCGGCCGAACGCGCGGCTTCGGCCGTCTCCGGAGCGGGTTCCGCAGGCGCGGGAGGCACGCGGCCGGGTCGCCGCGGCACCGGTTCGAAGCCCCGCGGACGTTCCGCCCTCGGCCAGGCTGTTCCGAAATTTGGCGGAGCCGCCTCGCTCGCCTCCGACGGGGGCGGCGGAGGTGCCGCGGACTCGCGCTCGCGATCCTTTCTCACCGTCGATGAAAACAACAGGTTGCGCCGACGCGGCGGCGCCGGTTCGGCTTCCTCAGGCGGAGGGACCGGAGCTTCCTGGCGCGCCCGGTCGCGCAGGGGACCCTGCTCGCGCCACGGCGGCGTGGCCACGGAGAGGCTTGGGGCGGGCTCCGCCGCCGCGGGTGCGCCTCGATCGCGGGGGAACTGAAATCCCTCCTCGCCCGCCTCAGGGACGGCTGGCGCGGCGGCTGACGCCAGCGCCGGCCGGGGACGCGCTTCCTCCGCCATGCGGGGACCGAGCCGGCCGGCAATGTTCCTCAATTCCCGCACCACGACCGCCTGGGCGAGCACGATGATCCCGCTGCAAACGGCCACAGCTCCGGCCAAAATCAGCGTATTGCCGAAACTGAGTTCGAGCAGCAGCCCGTAGACGACCGCCACCAATCCGGCCAGGATGGCGCCGATTCCGGCGATCAAAAGAGCGATCATCATCGAATTATTCCCCCGGTCGCGCCCTTTGATCCGGCGCGGCACCGTCCCGCCACGATACCGTCATATGGTTCCCAGGGCCAACCGCCAATTGTCGCGTCGGTTCCGAAAAAGAAAGGCGATCAGGAGCTTATTCACACTCCCTTCAGCTTCGGACGATTAGTCATCGCCAAGCCTATCAAAGATTTGCGTTTGCTGCATCGCAGGGAAAATTAGTCACGATCGCCAATTACTTAACCCCGGGACTGCGCTATATGGGTGCCCGGGAATTGAGGCCCAAGGTGCGATCTGGGCCAATGGGGACGCCGGGTTACCAATCATCATGTCTTCCATCACAACTTCCGCCATCGACACGCCCTGGCGGCGCTCGATGGAGCGGACTTGCGACGATCTCGCGTTGCTCGTGCTGGCCGCGGTCGGCTTGATCGCCGCGCTCACGTTCCGCGACTATGGGCTGGGCTGGGATGACTACACCCATGCTGAATATGCCGACCTCCTGCTGCGCATGTACGGTTCCGGCTTCAAGGACACGGGCGCGCTGTCTTTCGCCAACCTCTATATGTATGGCGGCGGTTTCGACATGGCGGCCGCCCTGCTGCACAAGGTCATTCCGCTCGAACTGTTCGAGACCCGCCGCCTGCTGGGCGCCCTCGTCGGCGTGATCGGCCTTGCCGTGACCTGGCGGCTCGCGCGCCGTATCGGCGGCCCGCTCGCCGGACTTGCGGCGCTGCTCCTGCTCGCGCTCTGCCCCATCTACTACGGGCACATGTTCATGAACCCCAAGGATGCGCCCTTCGCGGTGGCGATGGTGATTCTGATGATGGGGCTCGTGCGTCTGGCCGAGGAATATCCCTCGCCCTCGCCCCGAACCATCCTGATCGTAGGCCTCGGTGCGGGCCTGTCCATCGGTTCGCGCATCCTCGGCGGTCTCGCCCTCGTCTACGCCCTGATCGGTTTCCTGCCGCTAGTCGTCGAGGAATTCCGCACCCAAGGGGGACTCGCGGCCGGCCGCCGCTTCTTCCACGTGGTCTATCTGCTGGTCCCTGGCCTCGTGCTCGGCTACCTCGTCATGGGCCTGATCTGGCCCTGGTCGATCATCGAGCCCGGAAATCCCTTCCTGGCGCTGACCTACTTCTCGCATTTCTTCGAGAGGCCCTGGAAGGAGATGTTCGATGGCGCGCTGGTCTCCGTGCCCGACATGCCGTGGTCCTATTTGCCGACCCTGTTCGCGCTGCAGATGCCCGAGGTGCTGCTCGCGCTCTCGATCGGCGGAGTGATCGGCACCTGCGTCATGCTGACGCGGCGTGACATCGCGGCGCGGCGCAAGACCATCCTGTTGATGCTGACCTTGGCGGCGACGCTGCCGATCGCGATCGCGATGGTGAAACGCCCGGCGCTCTATAACGGCATCCGGCATTTCGTGTTCGTGATCCCGCCGATGACGGTGCTCGGCGGCGTCGCGTTCGGCTGGTTGATGAAGTGGCTCGGAGAAAATCGCCGGAGCTGGCAACCCGTGCTGGTTGCCGCGTTCTGCTTCGGCCTGTTGCTGCCGCTCGGCGAGATGATCCGGCTGCACCCCTATCAGTACACCCATTTCAACTACATCGCCGGCACGGTCCGCGACGCCGACAGCCGCTTCATGCTCGATTATTGGGGCCTCGCCTTCAAGCAGGCCTCCGAAGAGCTGCGCCAGCAGCTTGAGGAGAAGCATGAGACGCCACCGGCGGGACGGAAGTGGAGAATGGCGGTGTGCGGGCCGCAGCGCCCGGCCCAGGTGGCGCTAGGTCCCGACTTCACCATCGACTGGCGCAGCCAAGCTGCTGATTTCGCCATGACGCTCGGCGAGTTCTACTGCAAGGGCCTGAACGCACCCGTCATGGTGGAGATCAAGCGCGACGACGTGGTTTATGCGCGGGTCTATGACATCCGCGGCCGCAGCATCGCCACGCTGCTGTCGATCCCGCCGCCGTAAGCCCCCGCGCTTTGCGGGCTTTCCCGAGCATGACTGCTGCGCGCAACCGCCGGCTTGCTGCGACAAGTTCGCAGCATTACGCTGCTGCGAGAGAAGCAGGGCTCGAAGGACTCGAAGGAGAGGAAGATGTCGCCAGCGGAAGCGCGCCTGAAAGAAGTGCCGTCGGATATGACGGAAGCCGAATGGAACCAGCGGATTAATCTCGCGGCGTGCTATCGGCTGGTTGCGCTGTTCGGCTGGGACGATCTGGTCGACACCCACATCTCGGCCCGCGTACCCGGACCCGAGCATCATTTCCTCATCAACCCCTATGGCCTGCTGTTCGAGGAGATCACGGCATCGAGCCTGGTGAAGGTCGATCTTCACGGCAACCAGCTCAGCAAGAGCGACTACAGCATCAACCCGGCCGGCTTCACCATTCACTCGGCGATCCACGAGGTGCGCGAGGATGCCATTTGCGTGCTCCATCTGCACACAGTGGACGGGACGGCCGTCTCAAGCTGCGCGGAAGGATTGTTGCCGCTAAACCAGACGGCGCAGCTCGTCACGCACGATCTCGCCTATCACGACTATGAAGGCATCGCGCTCGATCACGACGAGCGGCCGCGGCTGCAGCGCGATCTCGGCGACAAGAATCACATGCTGCTCCGTAATCACGGCACGCTGACGGTCGGACGCTCCGTGGCGTCCGCCTTCGAACGTATGTACCACTTGGAGCGTGCCTGCTCGATGCAGGTGCGCACCCGCATCCTGGGGCCGACCTATCCGGTGGACCAGGCGGCGATCGACAAAAATACAGAGCTTGTATCGAGCCGCGACCGTGCCGAATTGCGCGCGACCAAGCTGGTCTGGCCGCCCTTGCTGCGCAAGCTCGACCGCATCGACCCGAGCTACAGGACTTGAGAGGCCGCGAGCAGGCCGACAGCACGAAAGGTTGGAGAGGTGACTTTCATGGTGACCGGCAGTTCCGGCCATCTCGGCGAAGCATTGGTGCGCACCCTGCAGGCGCAGGGGCGCGAGGTGCTCGGCATCGATATCCGCGCGGGCGCTTTCACGCACGAGGTCGGCTCGATCACGGACCGTGACTTCGTCCGCCGCTGCATGAAGGGCGTCACGACGGTGCTGCATGCGGCGACCCTGCACAAGCCGCACGTGGCGACGCATCGCCGACAGGACTTTGTCGACGTCAACATCACCGGCACCCTGAGCCTGCTGGAGGAAGCAGCCGGCGCGAAGGTCGGGGCCTTCATCTACACGTCGACCACCAGCGTGTTCGGCGATGCGCTGGTACCGCCGGCAGACGAACCGGCGGCCTGGATCACCGAGGACGTCACCCCGGTGCCCAAGAACATCTATGGCGTGACCAAGGCGGCCGCCGAGGACCTGTGCCAGCTCTTCGCCCGCAATCATTCACTGCGGATCATCGTGCTGCGCACGTCGCGCTTTTTTCCGGAAGAGGATGACAACGCCGCCGTGCGCGCCGCCTTTTCCGACACCAATGCCAAGGCCAACGAGTTCCTCTACCGTCGTGTCGACATCGAAGATGTGGTCGAGGCACATCTTTTGGCCGCCGGCCGGGCGCCAAGGGTCGGTTTCGCCAAATACATCATCAGCGCCACCACGCCGTTCTCGCGCGACGACGTCATAGAGCTGCGCCATCAGGCGCCAGACGTGGTCCGCCGCCATGTGCCGGGCTATGAGCGGGAATATGCCCGCCGGGGCTGGCGCATGATTGCCGGCATCGATCGGGTCTACGTCAACGAGAAGGCGCGCACCGAGCTCGGCTGGCAGCCACGCCACGACTTTCGCTCGCTCATGACGCGCCTCGCGCAAGACGGCGATATCTTCAGCCCGCTGGCGCGCGCGGTGGGCAGCAAGGGCTACCACGACCGCGTCTTCAGCGACGGCCCCTATCCGGTTGAATCGAGCCCCGCCTGAAGATGTGATGGACGAATCCGCGAAGATGCGGTAAGCATCGCCCATACACCCTCTACACG
The DNA here is from genome assembly GCF_000472385.1 of Bradyrhizobium sp. ARR65. Lineage (GTDB taxonomy): Bacteria > Pseudomonadota > Alphaproteobacteria > Rhizobiales > Xanthobacteraceae > Bradyrhizobium. The sequence goes on along the minus strand of NZ_AWZU01000012.1, from coordinate 173,055 downwards.
TCTTTGGAATGAAACGCCGCCCAATCCCGGACGGCGTTTTTGCGTTCGGCCGGATTGTAGGGCAAAGGCGACTTGTCCGCCGGAGCTCGAAGAACGAAAGGCGGAAGCGTGCCCACCATTTCTCACGGGACTGCACCAAAGCTGGTGGGCACGGTGCTACGCGCCTTTGCCCACCTACGACTACGTTACGTCCGCGGCATCTCCGCCAATGCCGCGAGAATGCGCGCCCAGGAGCGGATGCCCTTGTGGAAGCTCTTCAGGTCGTATTTCTCGTTCGGGGAATGGATGTTGTCGTCGTCGAGGCCGAAACCGACCAGGAGCGAGTCGAGGCCGAGCGTCCTCTTGAAATCGGCGACGATCGGTATCGAGGCGCCGGAGCCGATCAGTTGCGCCTCCTTGCCCCACTCGTCGGTCAGCGCTTTTTTGGCGGCGGCAAGCGGCTTCATGTTCCAGTCAAGCGCGATCGCCGGCGCTGCGGAATGATCTCCGAACTCGACCTTGCAATCCTTGGGCACGCGCGCGGTCACGTAGTCGCGGAAGGCTTTGCGGATCTTTGCCGGCTCCTGCCCTTCCACCAGACGGAACGAGACTTTGGCGGAGGCCTGCGCAGGGATCACGGTTTTCGAACCCTCGCCGATATAGCCGCCGACGATGCCGTTGACGTCGCAGGTCGGACGCGACGAGATCTGCTCGATCAACAGGCGGCCCTTTTCGCCGGCGGGAATCGACAGCCCGATCGGCTTGAGGAAGGTCTCCGGCGTCAGGTTGAGTTTCTTCCATTGCTCGAGGATATCGGGCGGCAGGTCCTTCACGCCGTCATAGAAGCCGGGGATGGTGATGCGGCCGTCATCGTCGAACAAGGAGCCGAGAATGCGGGTCAGCACCCGGATCGGATTCTGCGCGCCGCCGCCGAACACGCCTGAATGCAAGTCGCGATTGGCGGCCTTGATCTTGACCTCCTCGTAAAGCAGCCCGCGCAGCGAGGTGGTGATGGCCGGCGTGTTCGGGTCCCACATGCCGGTGTCGCAGACCAGCGCAAAATCGGCTTTCAGCTCGTCCTTATTGGCTTCCAGGAACGGCACGAAGTTCTTCGAGCCGACCTCCTCTTCACCTTCGATCAAGACGGTGATGCCGACCGGCAACGAGCCGGTCACCGATTTCCAGGCCCGGCAGGCCTCGACGAAGGTCATGAGCTGGCCCTTGTCGTCCTCGGCGCCGCGCGCGACGATGATCTTGCGCCCGTCGGCGTGGTCGGTCACGACCGGCTCGAAAGGCGGCCGGTGCCAGAGCTCGAGCGGATCGACCGGCTGCACGTCGTAATGGCCGTAGAACAGCACATGCGGGCGCGAGCTGCCGCCGCCATTGCTGCTCTTGCCCACGATCGCCGGATGGCCGGCGGTCGGCCGCACCTCGGTGGCAAAGCCGATGCTCGCGATGTCCTTGGCGAGATGCTCGGCCGCCCTCTTGCAGTCCTCCGCAAAGGCCGGGTCGGCCGAAATCGATTTGATCCGCAACAGTGCAAACAGCCGTTCAAGACTGTTGTCGAAATCGGCATCGATGCGATCGAGGACTGAGTTGAGCTGCGACGCGTTGGACATCTCTTGTTCCTTTGCCTAGCTGCCGTCCGGCTTCGGTTTTAGCGCCGCTTGCGCCTTCGAGCCAGCCGCCTCCTTCTTCAGCGGGTGCAGGATATGCCAGACCAGGCCTGCGGCGATCACGGCAGTCGCCGCGAGATTATTGCCATAGGCCTGCAAATCCTTTGGGAAAATCGGGAACGACAGGAACATCAGCGCGCCCGCCAGCGCAAGCGTCAGCCAGCTCCACAGCCGGACCCTGGGCCTCGGATCATAGGCGCCGCGATGCATCAGGATCGTGATCGGGAAGAACAGCCACATGAAGTAATATTGCCGAGCCAAGGGGGATGCGACGGTCATCAGGCAAAACAGGATGCCCAGTTCTTCCGCATCCGATCGTTCGGTCCGCCGCGACGCCGGCGGCATCACCGCGATGAAGCCAAGCCCGATCAAGACCGAGACCGCGAGCACCACCAGGTTCGCCGCCTTGAACGAGATATCGACCACGTTCATGGTGCGGACGGGCTTGCCAGGATCGTCCTGGTTGTAATTGATCGGACGCGTCAAGCGGTGTGTCACCGCAATGATCGATTGATTGACCCACGACCAGTTCTGCTCGTCACGCTGGCCAAAGCCCTTCTCCGAGCTCGACCCGACCATGCCCTGATACCAGGTCTTCAGCTCCGCGATATTGTGCTGGAAGCCGCGCACCGGCGCCGGCACCACGAACAGGAACACGAGGAGAAAAACCAGCATGCTTGCGAGCGACGTCCATTGCCGCCGCCAGACGAGATAGGGAAGCACCGCGATCGGGAACACCTTGAGCGCGGTGGCGAGCGCAAACATGCTTCCCGCCATCCATGGCCGCTGATGCTGCAGCGTCCAAAAGCCGTACATCATCATCGCCAGCAGCACGAGATTGGGCTGACCGAGATCGAACATGTCGAACACGAAGCCAATGGTGACGAAGCCGGAGAAGAAATACAGCCATTGCCCGGGCACCCTGCCCGATCCTGCCATGGCGTGAGAAAGCTGGGCCGTCATCCACCACGCCGCCGCATTGAGGAGCGACAGGCAGATGTAAAGCGGGATCTTGCCGAACCAGGCGGGGATCGCCAGCAGCACCGCCGACAACGGCGGATAGATGAAATCGAAAATCGCGTTGGGATCGTTCGGATAGAGAGGCTTGCCCTGCAGCACCTGCTGGCCGGCCCAATACCAGAGCGGATAGTCCTTGGTCTTGCCGAGCGTGCCCCAGATTTCCGGCACCAGGACGTCGGCCGTCAGCACGATGCAGCAGAACAGGAACAGGATATCGACCGGGCTCCGCAGCGACGGAAGTCTCGGCAAGCTCGCTTTTTCTGAGGTCACGCGACTTTGACCCGGAACTTGGAGATCATCGCCGCAACAATCCGCCGAGCACGCCGCGCACCACCGCGCGGCCGACTGAGCCGCCCATCGAGCCCGCGACCGATTTACCGATGTTGGCGGCCATGCCGCCGACCACCTGATCCGTCACCGAGCGCGTCACCTTGCGCGCGATCAACTGCCCGGTCGAGAGCCGCCCGCGCTTTACATTGGTGCCGAAAATACTGCTCACGAGCGAACCGATCTCTCCCCATACGCTGCCGCCGGATCCGTCCGCGGTGGCAGCGCTGTCTGCGACGCGCTTCTGCAATATCTCGTAAGCGGACTCGGAGTCGATGGCGGTATCGTATTTTCCCTTCACCGGGCTTGCATCCATGATCGCTTTGCGCTCCTCCGGCGTGACCGGTCCGATGCGCGCCGATGGCGGGCGGATCAGGGCGCGCTCGACCATCGCCGGCACGCCATTGCCTTCGAGGAAGGACACCAGCGCTTCGCCCTTGCCGAGTTCCATGATCACCTTGGCAGTGTCCAGCTTGGGATTGGGCCGGAATGTCTGCGCGGCGGCCGCCACCGCCTTCTGGTCGCGCGGGGTATAGGCCCGCAGCGCATGCTGTACGCGGTTGCCGAGCTGGCCGAGCACCCGATCAGGCACGTCGATCGGATTTTGGGTGACGAAATAAACGCCAACGCCCTTGGAGCGGATCAGCCGCACCACCTGCTCGATCTTCTCCATCAGCGCCTTGGGCGCATCGTTGAAGAGAAGATGTGCCTCGTCGAAGAAGAACACGAGCTTCGGCTTCTCGGGGTCGCCGACCTCCGGCAACTGCTCGAACAGCTCCGACAGCATCCACAACAGGAAGGTGGCATAAAGCCGCGGGTTCTGCATCAGCTTGTCGGCGACGAGGATGTTGATCATGCCCCGGCCGTCACGGTCGGTACGCATGAAATCCTGCAGCGACAGCGCCGGCTCACCAAAGAATTTTGTGCCGCCCTGGTTCTCAAGCACCAGAAGCTGGCGTTGAATCGTTCCAACCGTGGCTCGCGTCACATTGCCGAATGCCAGCGCGGCTTTGCGGATGGTCGCCAGCGGATCGTCCTCGCCATCGCCGCTCTTCTTGCTCGGATCGGGGACGATTGCATCCAGGAGCGTCCGCAGATCCTTCATGTCGACGAGCGGAAGCCCGTTCTCATCGGCCACGCGAAACGCGACGTTCAGCACGCCCTCCTGCACGTCGTTGAGATCGAGCATGCGTGACAGGAGAAGCGGCCCCATCTCGGTGACGGTGGCACGAACAGGATGGCCCTGCTCGCCGAAAACGTCCCAGAATATCGTGGAAAACTGGTCGGGCTGATACGTCAATCCGATCTCGGCAGCTCGCTTCGTGATAAAATCCTTTGGCTGCCCGACTTCGGAAATGCCGGAGAGGTCGCCCTTGATATCGGCCGCGAAAACGGGAACGCCAGCACGCGCAAACCCCTCCGCCATGACCTGCAATGTCACGGTCTTTCCGGTTCCCGTGGCGCCGGTCACAAGCCCGTGGCGGTTTGCAAGCGCGAGCGTGAGGAAGGCGGGCTCTTCGCCTTTGCCGACGAAGATCTTCGTTTCGCTGTCACCGAGCTTGTCGTCGGAAGTCGCCATCGTTCTTTGGTCTCGCAGCTGCATCCCACTCTTTAACTCGGATCATACTGCATCTGGCAAGTCGATTTAAGCCGGTCAACTGGCCCTTCGCGGGAGCAAAAGGCCGTCAAACGCAGGCGATACGCCTCGATCCGTGCTTTCAGCCAATTGCAAGAGCAAGCCAAGCGTTTCTCGCCTGACGATTTCCTTTGAATCTCACACCTGCTCTTGCACGCCTGCAACACTCGCGCCGCGATTGAAGACGAATCGCGCATTGCAGCGCGGTGATCGCTTGTATTTCGCCGTTCGCAAGCTCAAAATGATTTCCCAAAATAAAAGGAGCCGGTGCACAACCGGTTGAGGCGGGGCAATATGGACGAATTGGTTGGCGAGCTGGTGACCAAGGCCGGCATCGACCGGTCTATCGCTGAAAGAACCGTTGGTATCATCCTCGGGTTCCTGCGCAGCGAAGGTCCTTCCGACAAGGTTCAGGCTCTGATCGACAAGATTCCAGGCGCGGAAGCGGCGATTGCTGCATCGAGCAGCGGCGGTCTCTCGAGATTGATGGGCGGCGGCCTTGTGGCCGCTGGTACCAAGCTCATGGGCCTGGGTCTTGGCATGGTGGAAATTCAAAACGTCGCGCGTGAACTGCTGCAGTTCGGCCGCGACAAACTCGGAGCGGATCAGATGGGCGAGATCATCGCCGAGACACCGGGGCTCAGCCAATTCGCCTAAATCACACTTTCACATTTATTGCCATGACATATCCTCTCTCCGAACTGGAGGGCATGACAGCCTTCTCCGCTCAAAAGCTCAAATCGCATGGTATTCGCACCACCGAAGCATTGCTCGAGGCCGCCCGCACCGTGAAGGGACGCAAGTCGCTGGCTGCAAAGACCGGCATCAGCGAGCAGCAATTGCTGGAATGGGCGAATGTCGCCGATTACATGCGGATTCCCGGAATGGGCAAGGCCAAGGTGGGGCTGGTTCGCGCCGCCGGCGCCACCACGGTGCGCGAGCTTGCCCATCGCAATCCGACGCGGCTTGCACAGAACATGAAGGAAGTGAACACCAAGCGCAAACTGGTCCGCATTCTGCCTTCCGAAAAATCGGTCGAGCAACTGATCGCGCAGGCACGCAAGCTGCAACCCAAGATCACCTACTAAAAGATCTGCTGCCGCGGCGAACATTCTAGAATCTTATCATTTGTTATTGACGCACAGGCCGCCCTCGCCCGCGTCTTGACTTGAGGGCGGCAACCGCGCAAAGCCACCACATGAGCGCGATCCCGTCCAGACTTGCCGAAACGGCTGTGGCCGGCCTGCATCCGCTACTGCGGAAGCTGCTGTCAAAGCCATACCCGGCCGTGATGGGCGTCTTGAACGTAACGCCGGATTCCTTCTCCGACGGCGGACAATTCTTCAGGCCCGAGCGGGCGCTTGCGCATGCACAACGCCTGATTGCCGAAGGCGCCGACATTCTCGATGTCGGCGCGGAATCCACCCGTCCCTATGGCGGCGCCCAGCCGGTGACGGCGGAGGTGGAGATCGCGCGTCTCGAACCCGTGCTGCGCCACATCGTCGCCCTCGGCGTTCCCGTCTCGATCGACAGCATGAAATCGGCGGTCGTTGCGTTTGCGCTGGACGCAGGCGTCGCGATCGCCAATGACGTCTGGGGCCTGCAACGGGATAGCGGCATCGCGGACCTGGTGGCCGCGCGCAATGCACCTGTTATCGTCATGCACAACCGCGACAAGGCCGATCCGTCAATCGATATCATGAAGGATATTTCGGCGTTCTTTGCGCGCTCGCTGGAGATCGCGGCCAAGGCCGGCATTGCCCGCGGGAACATCGTGCTGGATCCCGGCATCGGCTTCGGCAAGACGCAGGAGCAGAGCATGACCGCGCTGGCGCGGCTCGATGAATTGCAGAGCTTCGACCTGCCGATCCTGGTCGGTGCCTCGCGCAAGCGCTTCATCGCCTCCGTCGGGCCGGCCGAACCGGAAGAGCGGCTTGGCGGCTCGATCGCAGCGCATCTTATTGCCGCCCAGCGCGGTGCCGGCATCATTCGCGCGCATGACGTCGCGGAGACCGTGCAGGCGCTGCGTATCGCGGCGGCGATCGAGGAGAAGCGATGACGGATACCATTTTCATCAAGGGCGTCGTCGTGCATGCCCGTCACGGCGTCATGAAGCATGAGACCGAGGTCGGGCAACGCTTTGTCATCGACCTCGAGCTTTTCGCCGATCTCTCGGAGTCCTCGCGCACTGACCGGCTCGCCGATACCGTGTCCTATTCCAGCGTGGTGGAGACTGCAACCGACGCCTTCAGAAACACCAATTACAAGCTCCTGGAGCGCGCAGCCGGCGCCGTGATCGACGCGATCCTGGCCGCGTTTCCCAGGGTGCGCGGGGTCAAGATCACCGTGCACAAGCCGCATGCGCCAATTGCCGAGATTTTCGAAGATGTCGGCGTGGTGCTCACGCGCGTGCGGCATCCGCACGGCTAGTGGTCCGATCCTGACATTCGCACTCCTTCGCGGAGGCACCTTTGCGAATGTCAGGATCAAAGGACCACAAGCAAAGATATTGTTGCTAGTGGGGCTTTGGATTTGACGTTCGCATGAGGGAAGCGCGGCGAATGAGCAGCGAACGTCAAATCCGTTCCACTAGCGCGATCATCGCGCTGGGCGGAAATGTCGGCGACGTCCGTGCGACGTTCAGGCAAGCGATCGTGGACATCTGCAGCCTTGCGCAGGCGCGCCTGGTGGCGCGCTCCTCCGATTATGCCACGCCGCCCTGGGGCGACGAGCAGCAAGCGCGCTTCATCAATGCCTGCATCGAAATCGAGACCGGCCTCGACCCACACGCCCTGCTCGCGGCCCTGCAAAGGGTCGAGCGCAAATTCGGCCGCCACCGCAGCAAGCAGCGGCGCTGGGGACCGCGCACGCTCGATCTCGACCTGATCGCGTATGACGACGTTTCGCTGCAAACGGCGGAACTTACGCTTCCCCACCCGAGGGTCCTCGAGCGCGCTTTCGTGCTGGTCCCGCTCGCCGAGATCGCCCCTGACCGCCAAATCGGCGGACACACGGTCAAGGCCGCGCTGGCAGAGTTGTCGACCGAGGGGATCGAGCGGCTTCCAGCAATGGATCGACCCCAAAACAACCGTTTGGCTTGACCGCCCGGCCGTGGCAATTTCCGGCCCAAAGTTGAGACATTGCGCCGGGAGCAAACTACCGCATGACCACCGATCTGCCATTGGCTTCCGATTTTCCGCAAGCCACCTATGAGGACTGGCGCAAGCTGGTGGATGACGCGCTCAAGGGCGCCTCGTTCGAGAAGCTGGTCAGCAAGACCTATGACGGCCTGACAATCGAGCCGATCTACACGCGCGCGAAAAACGCCACGCTCGTCGGTGCGCGGCCCGCGGCCATGCCCTGGGAAGTCATGCAGCGGATCGATCATCCCGATCCTATCAAGGCTAACAAGATCGCCCTGCACGAGCTCGAGAACGGAGCGACCGGCCTCGAAATCGAGTTCGCCGGCGGCGCCGGCGCGCGTGGCTTCGGCGTGATCGACGCGGGGCCGGAGACGCTGCAAAAACTCTTCGACGGCATTGTCCTCGATGCCGGGATTTCGATTGCGCTCAACCCTGTACTGGGCCGGGAAAATGCCGGCGAAAATCTCGCCGCGCTGATCGAGGCAAGGGGCATGGATCCGGCGAGGCTCAATCTGCGCTTCAACTATCAGGCGCTGTCGACCATGGCCGTGCGGGGAGCCGCGCCGTCTGCCTGGCGCGAGATGGAGCCGCCATTTGCGAAGGTCGTCGCGGGATTGATGAGGCGCGGTTTCAAGGGGCCGTTCGTTCTCGCCGATGGCCGCCCGATCCATGATGCCGGCGGATCGGAAGTGCAGGAACTCGCTTTCGCGCTGTCGCTTGCGGCGGCCTATTTGCGCATGCTCGAGGCCGGCGGCGTCGAACTGGATGCCGCGCGCGAGGGGCTGTCGTTCCGCCTGGTGGCGGACGCCGATCAGTTCCTGACTATGGCCAAGTTCCGTGCGCTTCGCCTGCTCTGGGCCCGCATCGAACAGGCGTGCGGCCTTGCACCCAAGCCTGCCTTTGTCGCCGCGGAGACGGCGTGGCGGATGCTGACCCAGCGCGACCCCTACGTGAACATGCTGCGCGCCACCATGGCGACGTTCGCGGCCGGTCTTGCCGGTGCCAACGCCATCACGGTGCTGCCGCACACGCTGGCGCTCGGCTTGCCCGATGCCTTCGCGCGGCGCGTGGCGCGCAACACACAACTCATCCTCCTTGAGGAATCCAACCTCGCGAAGGTATCGGATCCCGCCGCCGGCGCGGGCGGCATCGAGATGCTGACGCAACAGCTTTGTGCCGCGGCCTGGGCCCTGTTCCAGGAGATTGAAGCTGCCGGCGGCATTTTTACTGCCCTTCAACAGGGCCTGATCCAGGGCAAGGTGGCGGCGACGCGCAATGCACGCGAGGCCAGCATCGCCCGCCGGAAGGATGTTCTGACCGGTGCCAGCGAATTTCCCAATCTGCGCGAAGAGCAGGTCGCGGTGGAGGATGTGAAGCCGGTGACGCCTGCGGCCACAAGTGACGCCATCACCTTTGCACCGTTGGCCCCGATCCGGCTTGCGCGGCCATTCGAGGCGCTGCGCGACCGTTCTGACGATATTCTCCGCACGACCGGCAAACGGCCGGGCGTGTTTCTCGCCAATCTGGGCCGCCCGTCCGATTTCACCGCGCGGGCAACTTTTGCAAAGAGCTTTTTCGAGAGCGGCGGCATCGAGGCCATCGACAGCGAAGGCTTTTCCGACACCTCATCCCTTGCCGCCGCCTACAAGGCCTCGGGGGCGGACCTCGCCTGCCTCTGCTCCTCGGACAAGGGCTATGCCGAGCAGGCGGCGGATACGGCCCGGGTCCTGCAAATCGCGGGCGCCAAACATATCTATCTGGCAGGTCGCGTGCCCGAGCAGGAAGCTTCGTTGAAGACGGCCGGCGTCGACAGCTTCATCTTTGCCGGCGACGATGCACTCGCGGTGCTGCAGGACGCTTATCGGCGAATGGAGCAACCATGACGGTCGACACAAAACTTTTGCTTACCGGCGGCTGCCAATGCGGTGCCATCCGCTTCGCAGTGAAGGCCGCGCCGCTCAAGATCAGCATCTGTCACTGCCGGATGTGCCAGAAAGCCTCCGGCGCGCCGTTCGCGTCCTTCGCCGACATTCAGAAAGAGGATTTCGCGTGGACCCGCGGCCGGCCGGCGTCCTTCCGCTCCTCCTCGATCGCGGAGCGCGACTTCTGCGCCCAATGCGGCACGCCGTTGAGCTTCCGCCGCATCGACGGGGACCGCATCGAGATCATGACCGGCGCCTTCGACCGGCCCGATCGCGTGGTCCCGACCCGACAATACGGCACCGAATCCCGCCTCGGTTGGGTGGTCGGGATCGCCAACCTGCCGAGCCACACCACGCTGGAGAGTTACGGCGCGGAGAAGCTTGGCAGCATCGTCAGCTACCAGCATCCGGACCATGATTGAGATGACGAGCTGTGTTAGGATAGTTCCATGAGCCGCATCCCGAACTTTGCCAGCGTCGCGTTCGAAAAGGCGCCCGCCCTTCAAACCACCGGCAATGCCGAGTCTTGGCTCACGCCCGAGGGCATTCCGGTCAAGCCGGCCTACGGCGAGGCGGATCTCGCTGGCATCGATTTCCTCGAGACCTGGCCGGGCATCGCCCCTTACTTACGCGGCCCCTACCCGACGATGTACGTGAACCAGCCCTGGACGATCAGGCAATATGCCGGCTTCTCCACGGCGGAAGATTCCAACGCCTTTTATCGCCGCAACCTCGCGGCCGGGCAAAAAGGCCTATCCGTCGCCTTCGATCTCGCCACTCATCGCGGCTATGACAGTGATCATCCGCGCGTCTCCGGCGACGTCGGCATGGCCGGTGTCGCGATCGATTCCATCTACGACATGCGCACGCTGTTTGCCGGGATCCCGCTCGACCAGATGAGCGTGTCGATGACCATGAACGGCGCGGTGCTGCCGATCCTGGCGCTGTTCGTGGTCGCTGCCGAGGAACAGGGCGTGCCGCCGGAGAAACTGTCGGGCACCATTCAGAACGACATCTTAAAAGAGTTCATGGTGCGCAACACCTATATCTATCCACCTAGCCCTTCGATGCGGATCATCTCCGACATCTTCGCCTTCACCTCGCAGCGGATGCCGAAATTCAACTCGATCTCGATCTCCGGCTATCACATGCAGGAGGCCGGCGCGACGCAGGATCTCGAGCTTGCCTATACGCTCGCCGACGGCGTCGAATATTTGCGCGCAGGGCTTGCCGCCGGCCTCGATGTCGACCGCTTCGCACCGCGGCTGTCGTTCTTCTGGGCGATCGGCATGAACTTCTTCATGGAAGTCGCCAAGATGCGCGCCGCACGCTTGCTCTGGGCGAAGCTGCTCAAGCCGTTCAACCCGAAGGATCCGCGCTCGCTGTCCTTGCGCACGCATTGCCAGACCTCTGGCTGGTCGCTGACCGCGCGGGACGTGTTCAATAACGTGATGCGCACCACCATCGAGGCAATGGCGGCGACCCAGGGCCACACCCAGTCGCTGCATACGAATGCGCTGGATGAGGCGTTGGCACTGCCGACCGATTTTTCCGCTCGCATCGCCCGCAACACGCAGCTCTTCCTGCAGCAGGAGAGCGGCATCAACCGAATCATCGATCCCTGGGGCGGGTCCTATTATGTGGAGCGGCTGACGCACGATCTCGCGCTCAAGGCCTGGGATCACATCCAGGAGGTCGAAGCGCTCGGCGGCATGGCAAAAGCAATTGAGGCCGGCCTGCCCAAGCTTCACATTGAGGAAGCCTCGGCCAAGACGCAGGCGCGGATCGACGCCGGCAAGCAGGCCGTGATCGGCGTCAACAAGTATAAGCCCATCGACGAAGCGCCGATCGACATTCTCAAGGTCGACAATTCCAACGTCCGCCGCCTGCAGATCGACAAACTCAAGCGGCTGCGTGCCGAGCGTAACCAGAAGGATGTAGATAGCGCGCTCGCGGCACTGACGCGCGGGGCCGAGGGCAACGGCAACCTGCTGGCGCTCGCGATCGACGCAGCGCGCGCCAAGGCCACCGTTGGCGAAATTTCCGATGCCATGGAAAAAGTGTTCGGCCGCCACCGTGCCGAGATCAAATCCATCACCGGCGTCTACAAGCGTGAGGCCTCCAGCATGTCGAACCGGGTCGCAAAGGTGCAGGCGCTGATCGAGGCCTTTGAGGAGGCGGAAGGGCGCAGGCCGCGCATCCTGGTCGCCAAGATCGGTCAGGACGGCCACGACCGCGGCCAGAAGGTGATTGCGTCGGCCTTTGCCGATATCGGCTTCGACGTCGATATCGGGCCGTTGTTTGCCACCGCCGAGGAAGCCGCGCGCCAGGCGGTCGAGAACGACGTCCACATTCTCGGCGTCTCCTCGCTCGCGGCCGCGCACCTCACTGCGGTCCCCGAGCTGAAGGCCGCGCTCAAGAAGCAGGGCCGCGACGACATCATGATCATCGTCGGCGGCGTGGTTCCGCCGCAGGATTATGATGCGCTGTACAAGGCCGGCGCGGAGGCGATCTATCCGCCGGGCACCGTGATCGCAGATGCCGCCGAGGAGCTGATCCACAAGCTCAATGCGCGGCTCGGCCATAGCGAGGCGGCGGAGTAGCGTTCGCTGCACCCATTATCGCTACTCACTGACATGCCGCCCGACACGGCCCGATGGAGGGAGCGCGTATCTTTGGCCCGCCCCCAGGGTGACTCGGACGATCAGCCGTAGACGTTGAGCGGTGCAGATCGACGTCTGCCCCCTCGCCTGTCCGAACGTGCCGTTGTAAAGCAGGGCATGGCCACGCCGACCAATCCCCGCTTCGACATCGAGACCTTGGCAATGGAGCTGCGCGCCGGCCGGCGTGCGGCGCTAGCACGGGCGATCACGCTGATCGAGAGCCGGCGCGGCGATCATCAGGCCGCCGCGCGCGAGCTGGTGCAGATGCTGTTGCCCGACACGGGCAAGGCGATCCGCGTCGGCATCACCGGCTCGCCGGGCGTCGGCAAATCGACCACCATCGACGCGCTTGGCATGTTCCTGATCGAACGCGGCCACAAGGTCGCTGTGCTTGCGGTCGATCCCTCGTCGGCGCGCTCCGGCGGCTCGATCCTCGGCGACAAGACGCGGATGGCGCGCCTTGCCGCCTCCGATCACGCCTTTATCCGCCCCTCGCCTTCCTCCGGCACGCTCGGCGGCGTCGCGGCCAAAACCCGCGAGGCCATGCTGCTATGCGAGGCCGCCGGTTTCGACGTGATGCTGGTGGAGACGGTCGGCATCGGCCAGTCGGAGACAGTGGTCTGCGACATGACCGACTTTTTCCTCGCCTTGATGCTGCCGGGCGCCGGCGACGAATTGCAGGGTATCAAGAAGGGCCTGGTCGAGCTCGCCGACATGATCGCCATCAACAAGGCCGATGGCGACAACATCAAGCGAGCCAACGCCGCGGCGGGCGAATATCGCAGCGCCCTGCACATCCTTGCATCGCGTTCCGAGCATTGGCAGCCGCCGGTTGAGACCTATTCGGCGCTGACCGGCGCGGGTATCGCCGAGCTCTGGCAAAAGGTCCTCGAGCACCGCAGCGCGATGACCGCGTCAGGCGATTTCGCCGCACGACGCCGCGAGCAGCAGGTGAAATGGATGTGGTCGATCCTGGAGCAGCGGATGATGGCGCGGCTGCGCTCGGATGCCTCACTGCGCGGAAAGGTGAAAAAGATCGAGGCCGAGGTCGCGGGAGGCCACATCACGCCGGCGCTGGGTGCGGAGGAGATCGCGGAGATGCTGAAATGAGCGGGAAGCTGCGCATCCTCCTCACCGGTTTTGGCCCGTTTCCCGGCGCGCCCTTCAATCCGACCATGCCGCTGGTCGCGCGCCTGACGCAACTGCGCCGCCCCGCGCTCGACGACGTCGAACTGACCGGTCACATCTTCCATGTCACCTACCAGACGGTCGATCGCGAACTGCCGGAGCTGATCAAAGAGGTCGCGCCGCAGGCCTTGCTCATGTTCGGCCTTGCCGACCGCACGCCTTATCTGCGGGTGGAAACGCGCGCACGCAACGCCGTCACTACGCTGCTGCCGGACGCGGACGGCACGCTCGCCCGGCAAGGGTCGATCGTCAGCGGAGCCGACTCCATGCCGTTCGGCCCACACACCGCAAGCCTGCTGCGTGCAGCGCTCGCAACAGGAATTGATGCCCGCCCCTCGCGCGATGCCGGCAGTTATCTCTGCAATTACTTGAGCTGGCGCGCGATCGAAGCCTGCCGGCGGCCCGATGGTCCATCGCACGCCGCCTTCATTCATGTGCCCCTGGTCGCGCGCGATGGCGCGTCCTACCATGGCCCGTCGGGCATCACGCTTGATCAACTGGTCGATGCCGGCGAAGCCCTGCTGATGGAGCTAATCAAGCTCGCAAGGCGGGCCGCGCGCGAGGCTGCGCCCGCACGGTTGTAGGGTGGATCGAGCGCAAGCGAACCCCATCAACTTCACTGGCGGCAGGCACGATGGGTTTCACTTCGTTAAACCCCATCCATCCTACCCATCACCGCGGGTAAAGATTTTAACCCTACCTCGAAGAAACATCCTTCCCGCCCCTCGCGGTTGCGGCACGACACCGCATTTCTGGAGTAACTCTCGCCACGCGTGCATTCGCGAGAACTGCGGGCCATGAATCTCAATCGACGTCATTTGCTGGGTGCTTCCGCCGCGGGCGCCGTGGGCGCGTTGGCATCGCCCGATACGGCGCGCGCGGCGGCGCTCGCCTCGCTCGGGCGCGATGCCACGCAATATGGCGTGCGGCCCGGCAGCCCCGACGACCAGACCAGAGCTCTGCAGCGTGCCATCGACGAGGCTGCACGCGTGCAAACGCCGCTGGTGCTGCCGCCGGGCGTCTACCGCACCGGCCTTCTGAATCTGCAGGACGGCACCCAGCTCGTCGGCGTGCGCGGCGCCACCAAATTCGTCTTCAGCGGCGGCGCGTCGCTGGTCCTCGGCGAAGGCGCCGGCCACATCGGCCTGACCGGCATCACGCTTGACGGTGGCGACATCCCGCTGCCGCCCCGGCGTGGCCTGATCCATCTTCTCGGCGGGCGTGCCATCCGCATTATCGATTGCGAGATCGTGAGCAGCGGCGGCGCCGGCATCTGGATCGAGCAAGTCTCCGGCGAGATCACCGGCAACGTCTTTATGAACATCGCGTCCACGGCCGTCGTTTCCTTCGATGCGCTGGGCCTGATCGTCTCGCGCAACACGATTTTCGGCACGAGCGACAACGGCATCGAGATCCTGCGCACCGCGATCGGCGATGACGGCACCCTCGTCGCCGACAACCGCATCGAGGACATCAAGGCCGGCCCCGGCGGCTCGGGCCAGTACGGCAATGCCATCAACGCGTTTCGCGCCGGCAATGTGATCGTGCGTGGCAACCGCATCAAGAACTGCGATTACTCCGCGGTGCGCGGCAATTCGGCGTCGAATATCCAGATCACCGGCAACAGCGTCAGCAATGTCCGTGAGGTCGCGCTCTATTCCGAATTCTCCTTCGAGGGCGCCGTCATCGCCAACAATACGGTCGATGGCGCGGCGCTCGGCGTCTCCGTGTGCAACTTCAACGAAGGCGGACGCATTGCGGTCGTCCAGGGCAACATCATCCGCAACCTGTTGCCGAAACGGCCGATCGGCACCGCGCCGGACGATGACGCCGGCATCGGTATCTACGTGGAGGCAGATAGCACCGTCACCGGCAACGTAATCGAGAACGCACCAGCTTTCGGCATCGTTGCCGGCTGGGGCAAATATCTGCGCGACGTCACCATCTCCGGCAACGTGATCCGCAACGCTTTTGCCGGCATCGGCGTATCGGTCGTGCCGGGCGCCGGCACCGCACTGATCAACGACAACGTGATTTCGGAGACGGCGCGGGGCGCCATCGTCGGGCTCGATCACGCCCGTCCCGTCACCGCGGACCTGACAAGCGACAGTGCGCAGCGCTATGCGCAGCTCGTGATCGGCAGCAACGCGGTGCGGAGATAGTTCTTTAGAGCGCATTGCGCAGCAGCGGATAGCGCTGCTCGATCGCGGCGAGGTCGACCCGTGGCGGTGAAGGGGCGATCAGCGCCCGCTCCAGCGCGACGAGATCGATTATCGGCGCGGCGGGCACCTCCTCCGCGGGAACGAAGTCGGCGGCGGTGGCGGATGCGATGGAGGGCGCGCTCGCGAGCGGAAGCGCCTCATACCCGCGCTCCTGACGGACGAAGCGCGGCGCCTCGTCCTTGCGCGGGCTCGACCGCCCGGACAAAGTGCGCCAGGTCTCCACCGCCCTTTTGGCTTCCCGGATGTTCTCGAGAAAAGCACGTTCGCTGTGATAGCGGCGCCACCGGCCGCTCTCGAACAATTCAGTGAGATGCTGCAGCCGCTGCTCGGCAAGCATGCACCAGCGCACGATCAGATCGTGGCGCAAAGCCACGTCCAAGTGATGTGTCATTGAACCCCAGCCCGTAAGGAAGATAACGGACGCAGACGCAACGGACGCGAATCACCCTGACGTGACCGCATTATTTTTGTGGAAAACATTTTTGTTGTCCAGCGGACGCCAACATTTCGCCGCGCCGGGCGGCGTTCCGCAGGTTTCGCGGTCAAGCCACGCGCGCGTCATCGCGGCCATGTCGCCTTAGGGACGCGGCAAAACAGCGCGAAAATGAAAGACCCGTCCGGGGGGACAACCGGACGGGTCAAAGTCATATGGCGCTTGGGGTGGATGGGCGCTCGCGCCTGATATGACTGGCGGGGAGGGATTTCCGCTCCCACACCCTTTGGTCGCCAAGCACCCGGGGCACGTTCAATCGATGAGTGATTTTTTTAATCTTTGGGGGACGCGGTTCCGGACGCAAATTGATCATTGCTCGGCTGCGCCGTTGGTCCCGGTGGCTGCGGATTTTTCGCCGGCGGCGGTCGCAACTGGCGGCTTTTCGCTCTGTTCCGGCACGCTTTCACCGGATCTGGCAAGTTCCCGTGCGATCAAGGCGCGGGCGCGGCGGCAACCACAGCCGTCACGGCCGCATAGATGTCGGCCGCAGAGATCATCACGTCCTGGTGAGCCGAGATCGCGCGCAGTGAGGAGGAGCGTGAAGCACGGGACCCGGAGTTCGCGAACAGCCCTCACTGCGCCGGCACGGCGAGGCTGACGCTCTTCTCGCCGGAGAGCTTGTTGATCACGCTTGATCGATCTTCCTTGCTCATGGCCTGATCGCCGAACTGCAGGCGGAACATGTCGTCCCTCGCCCTGCCGATGATGGAGGCCTGATATTTGTCGAGCAGCGCCGTGATATCGGCGATACGAGCTTCCGGCGCAAACCGCACCAGCGCACGCGGCGGCGCGGCGCCGCCCAAATAGTGGACGACGGGCTCGTTCATGCCGAGCGAGGCCGTCTGATAGGGCGCGGACTGGTTACCGATCAGCACGGTGGCGATCACGCCGGCCTGCAACACCAGCACCAACGCACCGAGGCTCACACACCAGGCGAGTGTCCGCAGCGAAAGACTCGCGAAAAAGCCGGACACGCGCGCCACCAGGCCGACCCTCGCCCGCCGGCGGCGTTCCGGTTCGGCGTCGATCGCCGCAAACAGCTTCTGCAGCGGCCGTCCCGACGGCGCACCGAGGCTCTCGTTGACGACGATGGTTTCGGCATATTCTTCACGGATCACGGCGAATTGCCGCGCAAGATCGGGATCGCGCGCCAGCGCCTCCTCGACGCGCCGTGCGTCGCGCGCAGTCAGAGTGCCGGCCGCGTACCATGGCAGCAGCAGCTCAATGTCACTGGGCCCGTCTTCCAGCATCTTCTTGCTCAGTGCCATCATGGCCAGCCTCGCTCCACGCCGGCTGCTTTGAGCAGTTCGGCCAATTTTTTGCGCGCATAGAACAGCCGCGTCTTCACGGTGTTTTCGGGAATCCTGACGATGTCAGCGACCTCTTCCACCGATTTCTCGTGGTAGTAGACGAGATCGACGATCTCCCGATGTTCGCGCGAAAGTCCCGCCAGGCACTTACGCAACGCTTCACTGGCGTCCTTCTTGGTGGCGACCACCTCCGGATCGTCGGACGTATCCGGAAGCGCGTCGGCAACCTCATCCTCTAGTTCAAGGTCCTTCCTGCGCCGCAACGCAGACAGGGCCTTGAAACGTGTGATTGCCAAAAGCCAGGTGGGAACGGCGGATCGGCCTTCAAACTTAACGGCCTGACGCCATACGTCGAGGAAGACCTCGTTGATGAGGTCTTCCGCGACCTGTTCGTCGCGGACGAGCCGAAGCCCGAAACGAAACACCCTGACATGGTGCCGCCCGTACAGCACCTGCATGGCGAGCCGGTCGCCTTGAGCGATCCGGGCGATCAGAATTTCGTCCGAAGCCGCCTGTGTTGCACTCAAGTGCCGTCTCGCAGGATTTGTCGGATGGGGTTGGCGAGTGGTTCGATCGTGGAGCCAAGATTCTTGAGTATGGCACGGCTGCGCGATCGCATCTGTGACCTATCCCACAAGCCAGCAGATGCTCAGGAGAGCGCCTCGAAAATTCAGGTATCATAATACAGTGATTTGAAACGAGCTCGGCAAGGCTTCCGCCAAGCCAGCGTCGGCGGTCCGCAAGCCGTCGTCCGCCGCATGAAAATTCATTTGTCGAAATAACGGTAACGGAGCCTTCGTGCACTCCTATTCGGCTCCAAAAGATACCAAAACTAAAGGCTTTCCCGCGTAGATTTTGCCTTCAGTTCCACCGATGGCGAAATCATGGGCCCGACCTTTCGGGCTCGCCTATGTGGCGAGAATCCTGCTCTTTCGCTCTCGGAGATCTGACGGGCGCCGTTTTCAAAACACGAAGACATTTTCAACGGACGACGAATCGGCGGTTCGTATCTGCTCTAGGACAGAGACATGGGTTCAAAGTCTGCCGCCAGTACCGATAGCTTGCTCGACGAATTGCAGGCCGCGCTCGCGCACGGCACAGTGGCGCGGCGGGTCGAGACGCTCCGCCGCGTCGCGGACCTGTTCATCGAAGGCGCGGTCGACTATTCCGACCAACAGATCGAACTCTTCGACGACGTCTTCCAATGTCTGATCGAGCAGATCGAGATTTCCGCCAAGGCGCTCCTTGCCAATCGTCTGGCGCCCATCGATGTTGCGCCACCGCAGACCGTCCGCACGCTGGCCCTCGACGAGGCAATTGAGGTCGCAGGGCCGGTGCTGTCGCGCTCCGAACGGCTCGACGACGAGACGCTGATCGAGGCGGCGCACAACAAAAGTCAGGCACATCTGCTCGCGATTTCCAATCGCCGCGCCCTGAGCGGCGCGGTGACCGAGGTGCTGGTGCTGCGCGGCAACGACGAAGTGGTGCAGAATACGGTCAACAATCCCGGCGCCGAATTTAACGAGCGCGGCTTCACCCGGCTGGTCAGCCGCGCCGAGGGTGACGACAATCTGACGACTTGCATCGGCCTGCGTCCCGATCTGCCGCGGCATGTTTATCTGAAACTGCTCGCCAAGGCTTCCGCGACCGTGCGGCAGCGCTTGGAGGCGGCCAATCCGAAACTGGCCGGCGATGTGCCGGGCGCGGTGCGCGAGGCAACCCGGCGCGCGCGCTCGGCTCCCTCTGGGCTAACCCAGCAGACCGAGATCGCGCATGCCCTGGTCAAATCGCTCTACGAGGACGGACGGCTTGACGAGCAGCAGGTGGTGCAGTTTGCGGAAGACGGAAAATTCGACGAAGCCAACGCCGCGATCGCGGCCCTTGCCAACGTGCCGGTGTCTACAGCGGAAAACATGATGATCGAGAGCCGCGCCGAAGGAGTGATGATCCTGTGCAAAGTGTCGGGCATGTCATGGTCGACCGTGAGGGCGATCATCAATATGCGCGAGGAGCTCTCGGGCGGAACGCCCACCGACATTGCCTCCTGCAAGGCAACCTATGAGCGGCTGCGCCCCTCGACCGCGCAACAGGTGCTGCGCTTCCATCGCATGCAGCAGAACGCGGACGCACCGGCGGCTTAAGTCCGGCGTCTGGCGCAGTCGCCGAGTTGTCGCCTCTAAAATCTCAGCACCTTCGTCCCCGCCAGCGCGCCGATCGCGGTCACCAGCGCGGTTGCCACCGTGTACCAGGTCGCGACGAACAGCGGCGAGTCGTCGGTGCAGTGTGAGGCGTAGAACGTCGCGGCGAGGCCCGAGGACATCAATCCAGCCACGGCGCCGGTGAGCGCGGGGCGCGTCGGCGCGCCGTGGCGCAGGCCGACAAGCGCCGCTGCGAGCAGCGGCAGCGACATCAGCGGGATCGCGGTCATGCAGACCCGAGAATTGTTGCCGACCAGCCGCGTCATCATCGGCAATCTTTGCGGCAGCATGGCCTCCCCGGCAATCCCGGCGGCCAGAATCCCGGCGGGGATCACGAACAGCCAACCGAAGCCGCCCAGCGAAACTTCGGGGCGCGACAAATGCAGGCCGGCAATTATTCCCGCCACCGCCAACGCCAGCGTCACGGCGAATTTCAGGTCGAAGAATGGATTATGCATCGCCGTCATGACGTCGGGCCGAACACCGAGCGCGGAAAAAAACATCAGAAGCGAGACTGGTGCTGCGGCAAGCAGCGCCAGCGCCAGCACAAAGCCGACGGGGCGCGCGCGATAGGAATTGTCGGCGGCGAGCGTCCGGATTAGCTGATCGGTATCCATGCTCATTGTTCTCGTAGCCTTGCCGTGAGACTGGCCAGGGCGCGATGCAGCGCCACGCGCACCGCGCCCTCGCTCATCGCAAATTTTCGCGCGGTGTCCCTGATCGAGGCGCTCTCGACCGCGATCGATTGCAGCACCTCGCGCTGGCGCGCCGGTAATGTCTTGAGCTGGGCCTCGACCTCGGCGGGCGCGGCTGTTTCCGCCCTGGGCCCCTCCGGCAGGGTTTCGGCGAAATCATCGATATTGACGAACACCCGCCTGCCCCGGCGGCGCAGCGCGTCGATCAGCTTGTTGCGCGCGACGGCAAACAGCCAGGGCGCGAACGGCGCGTTCGCATCCCAGGTATGTCGCTTCAGATGCACCGCCAACAAGATGTCCTGCACGATATCCTCGGCCTGATCGGGAGGCTGCCCTGCACGCGCGAGCCCGCGACGCGCCGCGGCCCTCAAGACCGGCGTAATGGCCCTGAGCAGACGATGATATGCCGCGTCGTCGCCAGCCATGGCCGACCGCATCAGGCCGGTCCATTCGTCTTCACGTTCGCGCACGCACGCTCCAACCGTTCAATTCGGCCGATCTATCAATTTGTTACGCCGGAAAATTAAAATCACGAAGCCGTGATCGGGATTTCCGGGCGACGATTTGGCGGCTCATTAACACCGATCTTCGCCGCTGGCACGGGCCGTCAGTTCGTCGCTGCAACTTGTGAAGACACCGCGCCAATTGAGCATCAATCGCTGCCCCGCTTTCGCCCGGTATAGCGCGAAGATTCCCTTTTTCTGCCGCGCTGCTGTCATGCCTGGGGGTCTTCTCTGTTCACGTTCTGGGGACTGGAAAAGTGGAGATTGCCAATGAGCAGGGCCAATGCGCATTCGGCGTTGATACTCGCGCTCGGAATGATGATGGGTTTTGCGGTCGTCCCGCCCGCTGCAAGCGACGAACTCAACTCTCCCGTGTTCGTGACGCCGGCCGAAAATGCGGCGCAGCCCAGCACCTCCACGCAGCCGGCCACCCCGAACCAGGTGGTTGCTCCCGATCAGCTCAACGATGTCGACCGCACGCTGCAAAACAATGCGGCGGCCCAGACGAGCGCTCCTCCCGTGCCGACCGCCCAGCCAAGTACGCCTGCCGCCTCCACCGACGCGCCCGCCGCCCGCTCCGCTTCCGTCGCGGCCGCCAGCGGCGAGCATTCGGTTTGGGACGAGACCTCCCTGATCGGCAAGATCTTCATCGGCTTCGGCGCGCTGCTGACCGTCGCCTCCGCCGCGCGCATGTTCATGGCGTAACTCCGGCAGTTGCAATCCGCACCGGGTGCTCCCCGCCACCCGGATTGCGCGACGATCGTTGCACTTGAAGCGCACCCGCGCAGCAGGCACATTCGCCCGCAACACATCAACTTCGCGGGTGAACCATGAGCACGTTCGAGCACATCATTGTCGAAAGCAAGGGCGCGGTTGGCATCCTCAAGCTCAACCGGCCGAAAATGCTCAACGCCCTGTCCTTCGGCGTGTTTCGCGAGATCGCCGCGGCGATCGACGATCTCGAGGCCGATGAGAATATCGGCTGCATCATCGTGACCGGCAGCGACAAGGCCTTTGCCGCCGGCGCCGATATCAAGGAGATGCAGCCGAAAGGCTTCATCGACATGTTCTCCAGCGACTTTGCCGCAATCGGCGGCGACCGCGTCGCGAAGTGCCGCAAACCGACCATTGCGGCGGTGGCCGGTTATGCGCTGGGCGGCGGTTGCGAGCTTGCGATGATGTGCGACATCATCATCGCCGCCGATACGGCCAAATTCGGTCAGCCCGAGATCACCCTCGGCACCATTCCCGGGATCGGCGGCACGCAGCGGCTGACGCGCGCGGTCGGCAAGGCCAAGGCAATGGATCTCTGCCTCACCGGACGGATGATGGACGCCGAGGAGGCCGAGCGCAGCGGCCTTGTCAGCCGCATCGTGCCCGCGGACAAATTGATGGACGAGGCGCTCGCTGCCGCGGAGAAGATCGCCGCGATGTCGCGGCCCGCGGCGATAATGGCCAAAGAGGCCGTCAACCGCGCCTTCGAGACGCCGCTCTCGGAAGGCCTCAATGTCGAGCGCAACCTGTTCCACGCGACCTTTGCGCTGGAAGACCGCGCCGAAGGCATGGCCGCCTTCATCGAAAAGCGCAAGCCGGTGAACAAGAACAGGTAGTTTTCTGCGACGCTGGCACGATCCACGCCATGGTCATGCCCGACCTTGTCGCGCCGGCGGGCCGAGGCCCCTTTGGCGAGGCGAAGGCCCGGCGCCCAGGTTCTTGGCAGCCGGCAAGACGTGGATGGCCGGGACAAGCCCGGCCATGACGGTTGTGCTTGGGGCTACAGCCTTATCCTTTTCCGGAGACAGAGAAAGCCTCCATGAGAAGCCGCCGCATTCACGTCACGGGCGCATCGGGGTCGGGCGCCACCACGCTAGGGCGCGCGCTCGCGGACGCACTGGCGCTGCCGCATCACGACACCGACGACTATTTCTGGAAGCCGACCACGCCGCCCTATCGGGAGCAGCGCGAGGTCGGCGAACGCCTGCGGTTGATGCGGGAGATGTTTCTGCCGCGGGCGGACTGGGTTTTGAGTGGCGGCCTCGGCCGCTGGGGCGACGAACTCATCCCAAGCTTCGATCTCGTCGTCTTTCTCAGGACACCGCGCGAATTGCGCATGCGGCGCCTGCGCGCACGCGAAGCCACGCATTTCGGCGAAGACGCGGTCGGACCCGGCGGCTGGCGCTGCGAAGAGACCGCCGCTTTCATCGAATGGGCGTCGCACTATGAAGACGGCACACGCGAGGGCCGCAGCTTGGCGCGGCAGGAAGCCTGGCTCGCCAAATTGCCCTGCCCGGTGTTACGGCTGGACGGATCGCGGCCGATCGCAGAGCTGGTCGCCGAAGTTCGGCGCGCACTGAATGGCTGAACGGCGCGAAGCGCCCTTGTGCAAGGAGGAGGAACGACGGAGGATCCCAGGCCACCGTCATTCCGGGGTGATGCGTTGGCACCGAACCCGGAATCTCGAGATTCTCAGATGTGCAATTGCACATCAGAGTTCGCCCCTTCGAGGCGCCCCGGAAATGGCGGACTCAACTATAGCGCGCGATCAACAAACAACATTCACGTGCGCCCAAGAGAGGAAACAACCATGCTCACCAGACGAACCATCCTGCTTGCCTCGATTGCCGCCGGAGTCACCATGCAAAATCAATCAGCCCGCGCCAAAGCCTCGCAGCCGTCCACATCAGTGAATTTCGACGTGCCCGCCGGCGCCTGCGATTGCCACACCCACATCCACGCGGACCCGGCAAAATTCCCGTTTTATCCGGGCCGCGTCTATACGCCCGAACCCGCAAGCCCAGAGGAAATGAGCGCGCTGCACAAGGCACTGCACATCGAGCGGGTGGTGATCGTCACGCCCAGCGTCTACGGGCCGGACAATTCCGCCACCCTGTTCGGCATCAAGGCGCGCGGACCGACCGCCCGCGGCGTTGCCGTGATCGACGACAAGACCTCCGAGAACGATCTGGACGCGCTCCAGCAGGCCGGCTTTCGCGGCATTCGCCTCAATCTCGCGACCGGCGGCATTAACGATCCCAATGTCGGGCGCAGCCGCTTCCAGGCCGCCGTCGATCGCATGAAGGCGCGCGGCTGGCATGTGCAGCTTTACACGACGCTTCCGATGATCACGGCGATCAAGGACCTCGTCACCTCTTCTCCGGTGCCCGCCGTGTTCGACCATTTCGGCGGCGCGCAGGCCGAACTTGGCGTCGACCAGCCGGGCTTTTCCGACCTGGTGGACCTGGTCAAGAGCGGCAAGGCCTATGTGAAGATCTCCGGCGCCTACCGGGCCTCCAAGCTCGCGCCTGACTATCCCGACGTGGTGCCGCTCGCGAAGGCGCTGATATCAGCCAATCCGGACCGCATCGTCTGGGGCACCGACTGGCCGCACCCGGATTCGGTGACCCCGCCCGGACACAAGGTCACCGACGTGACGCCGCTGTTCCAGATTGATGACGGCAGGCTGCTGAACCAGCTTCCGGTCTGGGCACCGGATGCGGCGATCCGCAAGAAGATCCTGGTCGACAATCCAGCGCGGCTTTACGGGTTCTAGCAGCGTGATTGCATTAACTTGAAACGAGCTGCTCGATTGGCCCCGACGGTTTGAGATGTGTGCCGGGCGGCCGGACGCTACCGTCCCTGGTAGGCCGGCCTGCGGCGGTTCAGCCAGGCGTCGAGCGCCTCGCTGAGATCATGGGTCGGCACCATGCGCGCGAACTGCTCGCTCTCGATCGCCAGGCCTTCAGCGATCGAGGCGTTCAGGCCGCGCGACACGGCCGCGATGATGCGCGCCGCTGTCAGAGGGGAATGCCTTAAGATGCGGTCGGCCAATGCGAGCGCTTCGGAAAGCACGCGTCCGTGCGGAACGATGCGGTTGATCAACCCCATCTCGTAGGCGCGCTGCACCGAGAAGCTGTCTCCCGTGAGCAGATATTCCAGCGCACGCTTCCTCCCGGCGAGCCGCGGCAGCCGCTGCGTGCCGCCGAATGTCGGGGGAATGCCGATGTTGATCTCTGGTTTGGCAAAGCTCGCCTGCTCGCTCGCGACCGCGAGGTGCACCGCTTCGATGATCTCGCAGCCGCCACCGAAGGCAAGGCCGTTGACCGCGGCGATGATCGGCTTGGGGAAGGCCTCCATGCGCGCGGTCATCGCCTGGCCGCGGCGCACGAAGGCTTTCACCGCCGCATCGGGCCCGTCATTGATGCTGCCGGAGAACTCGGCAATGTCTGCGCCTGCCGAAAACGCGCGATGGCCCGCGCCGGTGATGATCACCGCGCGCGCCGCAGGATCATCCTCGATCTCGTCGAGAAGCTGCATGACCCGGTCAACCAGGGCATAGTTGAGGGCATTGAGCTTCTCGGGCCGGTTAAGCGTGAGCACCGCCACGGCTCCCTGCCTCTCGTGGAGCACCAAATCGCACATGCATTGACCTCTCATTGCAGAACGTGGACGACGACAGCCTAGGTCGCCGCGGCCGATTGTGTACACTCACTAGGCGGTATACTTTGTCGCCATGCCGAGATCAGCCGATTCCACCCGCATCCGCATCATCACGGCCGCCACGCGCCTGTTCTATGACGAGGGGATCCGTGCCGTGAGCGTCGATGCCGTCGCCGAGAAGGCCGGCGTGACCAAGAAGACGCTCTACTATCACTTCCGCGGCAAGGACGAACTGATTGCCGCCTATCTGCAATCGCGTGACCAGCCGACGCTCGATCTCTATGCGCGGTGGTTCGCCGAGACGCAGGGATCACTGGCCGACAAGGTGCGTGGCTTATTTGCGAAATTCGGCGAAGCGGCGAGCCACCCGCGCTGGCGCGGCTGCGGTTTCCTGCGCACCGTCGCCGAGCTTGCCAATGCGCCCGGCCATCCCGCCGTCAAGGCCGGCGCCGCGCACAAGAAGCGATTCGAACAATGGCTCGGCGGCATCTTCGCCGAGCACGGCATCGACGACCGGGTCGAACTGGCGCGCGAAATCATGCTGCTGCTTGACGGCGCGGCCACCGTCATGCTGATCCATCATGATGCCGCCTACGTCAAAGCGGCCGGCGATCTCGCGGGCACGCTGGTCGAGGCCGCATCGCGGCGAAAGGCTGATCGACCGCCCGGCGCGGTTTTACGGGCTGTGCGAAGCAGTTGAAGTCATGTTGCGCTTTAGCGCAACCGCATCTTCAAGATAGGCGTATAACTGGTTGCACAGCTTGCGCAATTCGCCGCAAGAAGCGGCTGGCGCAGGACCTCAGTCCCGCGCGGGCCACTCCGGCTGATGGCTGCCGAGCGGCATCGCCGAGCGCGCCCAGAACGCCGGGCTCTTTGCGAGCTTTGCCGCGTGGCTGACCGAGCTGAGCCGACCGAAGCCGGACGGCAGCTCTTCGAGCAGCGGCTTGATCGCCTCGGCCTTCAAATCCTCGGTCTTCAGCCCCTCCGCAAGACGCCCCAAATTCCACAACCAGCGCCCGGTCTGCGCCAGCGAGACGCGGACCAGCCAGCTACCGCCTTCGCGCGCCTGGCGCGCTTTGGCCACCATGGCGCCGAACGCCATCAGATAGCCGGTGGCATGGTCGAGCATCTGTGCCGGCAATTCCTTCGGGCCATCGACGCCGGCCGCCTGCCCTTCGGCGTGATTGAAGCCGGTCGCCGTCTGCACCAGCGAGTCGAAGCCGCGACGCTCCGACCACGGGCCGGCATGGCCATAGGCCGAGAGCGAGACATAGACGACGCCGGGGCTGATATGCGCCGCCTCCTCCGGCGAGAAGCCGAGCGAGGCGATGGAGCGCGGGCGATAGCCTTGCGAGAAAATATCGGCCTGCGCGAGAAGCCGGCGCAAGGTCGCCCGCCCCTCCTCGCGCTTCAGCTCGACAAAGCTCGTCAGCTTGCCGCGGCCGGTATCGATCACGAGCCAGGGAATCGTCGGCAGGTCGGGCCCGGAGATCAGCATCACGTCGGCGCCATGCGCGGCGAGCGTTCGGCCTGCAACGGGTCCTGCAATGACACGCGACAGGTCGAGCACGCGAACGCCTGCCAGCGGCCGGTCGCCCGCCGGCCACGGCTTTGGCTGAGCCTCGCCGATTTTCTCGATCGTGAATAACGGCAGTTCCGCCAGCGCCCTTCCTTGCGGATGAGCCGACCATTCGTCGTGCGACCGCATCATCGCCACCACGGCGCCACCGGCATAGGCGGCGGTCTCGAACGCTTCGCCCTCCCATTGCTTGAGCGCGGCCTGGATCGCCTCGCGCTCTTCGGCGCAGTTCAGGACTTTGCAGACGGCCGCGCGATGATGCGGAAAATTGGTGTGCAGCCGGACGAAGCGGCCGTCGCCCGTCTTGTAGATGCCGGCGGTCGGGTCCCAGGCTGGCGGTGGTGTCTTGTCGTCGACACGCAAATAGCGCTCGGAGCGACATTCGACCACGGCGTGGCGCATGTCGACGGCGACGTCCTGCGCTTGTCCGTTGCGCATCTGCCAGATCCGAGCCGCGGCAAGGCCGCTCGCCGCAATGCTCGCTTGCGCTGCGGCGGCCACCCGAAACGACGACGCCAGTTGCGGCTCTTCGCCGGTGAGCGTGACCGCGGCGAGCGCATCCGGCTCGCCGCCCGCGAGCCGCCAGAGGTCGGAGAGGATTTCGTAGGGTGTTTGCATGTTGGGAGCCTCAAGCCACTTCTGTCATCATCCGCGAAGGCGGATGATCCAGTATTCCGGGACGCGAGAGAGTCAACCTCGGAGCAACACCCGGCGTCATTCCTGGGCGCCGAGGCGAACTCTGATGTGCAATTGCACATCTGAGAATCTCGAGATTCCGGGTTCGGTCCTTTCGGACCGCCCCGGAATGACGGGGGTACTTCAATGAAAATCCCGCGAGGCCGGCAGGATGCGGACATTGCGGGGGTGGCGGAGTTTTTGCGCAGGCGTCTCCGGGTGGTCGCGCCGGTCGTCGTTGAGGGGCTCGATCAGCGCGGGGCCGGCCGGCACCGGCGGCTTGTGGATGAGCGCATCGTTGGCGAGACCAATCAGATCGGCTGAGCGGTCGATCAGGCGCTCGGCGACGAGATGCACGACCTTTTCCGGGCTGCTCTGGATTCGTCCCTCGACCAGCACCAGGCGGGCGCCCATCACTTCTTTCCGGAAACGTTCCATCACCTTGGGCCAGACCACGATATTGGCGATGCCGGTTTCGTCCTCCAGCGTCATGAAAACGACGCCCTTGGCGCTGCCCGGACGCTGCCGCACCAGCACGACGCCGGCGCAGCGGACATATTGCCTGTCATTGGCATGCGACACCACTTTGCAGACGATGACGTTTTCGCGCGAAAACATTGCACGCAGGAACTGCATCGGATGGCCCTTCAGCGACAGGCGGATGGTCTGATAGTCGGCGACCACCTGCTCCGGCAGCGGCATCAGCGGCAAGGCTTCCGTCCTCTCATCCGGCTGCTCGCGCGCGGCAGCGCTTTCGAACAGCGGCAGCGGCACGTCGTCGGGCAGCCGCCGCACCGCCCACAGCGCCGCGCGGCGATCGAGCCCGAGCGAACGGAACGCATCGGCATCCGCAAGCAGGATCAGCGCGCGCTTGGGCAGGCCGGTGTCGCGGGCGAAATCTTCCAGCGAGGTGAAAGGCCGGCGCGCGCGGGCCTTGACGATGCGGTCGGCCCAGTCGTCTGCTTCCTCCTCTTCGTCATTCCGGGACGATGCGACAGCATCGAACCCGGAATCTCGAGGTTCCGGGTTCTCGCTTCGCGAGCCCCGGAACGACGGTGGGGAGCCAATCGCATCGTCCCGGAATGACGGAGAAAAAATTTCCATCGCACCGTCTCGCAACGACGATCGTATCTCCTTCAACCTTCGCTCATCCGGATCGATCCAGTGGAAGCCGTCGATCTGGCGGAAGCCGAGCCGCACGGCGCAATATTGGCCGTCGCTCTCCTCCAGCGTGTTCTGCGCGAAACTGTAGGAGACATCGACCTCGCGCACCTCGACGCCGTTCTTGCGGGCATCGCCGACGATCTGCGCCGGCGCGTAAAATCCCATCGGCTGCGAATTCAACAGCCCACAGCAGAACGCGTCGGGATGAAAGCGTTTCAGCCAGGAGGAGACATAGACGAGCTGCGCGAAACTTGCGGCATGGCTCTCCGGAAAACCATAGGAGCCAAAGCCCTTGATCTGGTCGAAGCAGCTCTTGGCGAATTCCTCCGAATAGCCGCGCGCGACCATGTTGCCGATCAGTTTCGACTCGTATTTGCCGATGGTTCCGAGATTGCGAAAGGTCGCCATCGACCGGCGCAGGCCGTTAGCCTCTTCGGCTGAGAATTTCGCGGCCTCGATCGCGATCCGCATCGCCTGTTCCTGGAACAGCGGCACACCAAGCGTCTTGTGCAGCACCCGGTAAAGCTCATCCGCCGGTCCCCGATCCGGCGCAGGCGAAGGATAGCTCACCTTCTCCTGCCCGTTTCGGCGGCGCAAATAGGGATGGACCATGTCGCCCTGGATCGGTCCGGGCCGCACGATTGCGACCTCGATGACGAGATCGTAAAATTCACGTGGCCTCAAGCGCGGCAGCATGTTCATCTGGGCGCGGCTTTCGACCTGGAACACACCGAGCGACTCGCCCTTGCACAGCATGTCGTAGACGCGCGCGTCCTCACGCGGGATGGTGGCGAGCTCGTAATGTTCGCCCTTGTGCTGCTCGATCAAATGAAAACACTTGCGGATGCAGGTCAGCATGCCCAGCGCCAGCACATCGACCTTCATCATATGCAGCGCGTCGACATCGTCCTTGTCCCATTCGATGAAGGTGCGGCCCTCCATCGCGGCATTGCCGATCGGCACGTAGGTGTCGAGTCGATCCTGCGTCAGCACATAACCGCCGACATGTTGCGAGAGATGACGCGGGAAATCGATCAGCTCGGCCGCAAGCTTCACTGCGCGCTCGATCATCGGATTATCAGGCTGGAGCCCCGCCTGCCGCACCTGCCCTTCAGATAAGCCATCGCCCCAGCTTCCCCAGACGGTATCGGCGAGCAGCGAGGTGACGTCCTCGGTCAGTCCCAGCGCCTTGCCGACGTCGCGAATGGCGCTGCGCGGGCGGTAATGAATGACGGTCGCGATCACGGCCGCGCGGTGACGGCCGTAGCGGCGGTAGACATATTGCATCACCTCCTCGCGCCGCGAATGCTCGAAATCGACATCGATATCGGGCGGCTCCAGCCGTTCCTTGGAAATGAAGCGCTCGAACAAGAGATCGATCTTCGTCGGATCGACCGAGGTGACGCCGAGCACATAGCAGACGGCGGAATTGGCCGCCGATCCCCTGCCCTGGCACAGAATGCCCTGGCTTCGCGCATAATGCACGATGTCATGCACGGTGAGGAAATAATGCGCGTAATTGAGCTCGGCGATGAGATCGAGCTCCTTGCGCAAGGTCGCGCGCAAGGCGTCATTGATGCCGCCGGGAAAACGTGCGGCCGCACCGGCCCAGGTCAGATCCTCCAGATGCTGTTGCGCGGTCTTGCCCGGCGGCACCGGCTCATCGGGATATTGGTATTTGAGCTGATCGAGCGAAAATTCGATGCGCCAGGCAAAGCGGATGGTTTCCTCAATCGCCTGCGGGTAGTCGCGAAACAGCCGCGCCATTTCCTCCCCAGGCTTTAAATGCCGCTCCGCATTAGCCTCAAGACGCCTGCCGATCGCCTCGATCGTGGTTTTCTCGCGCACGCAGGTGAGCACGTCCTGCAGCGGCCGGCGCGCAGGGTGATGGTACAGCACCTCGTTGGTGGCGAGCAGCGGCACCTGTGCCGTTTGCGAAAGGCGCGAAAGCCGCGCCAGGCGGCGCCGGTCGTCGCCGCGATAGAGCAGGCTGGCCGCCAGCCACACGCCTTCGGCTCGCGTCTCCTTCAACCGGTTCAGAAGCTTTAGAGCGGCAGTCGCCTCGAACCGATGCGGCAGCGTCAGCACCAGAAGCTGGCCTTCGGCAAAGTCGAGGAGATCATCCATTCTCAGATGGCACTCGCCTTTCTCGACGTCCTCGCCGCGCTTGCCACGGGTGAGTAACTGGCAGAGCCGGCCGTAAGCGGCGCGGTCGCGCGGATAAACGAGAATATCGGGCGTAGCGTCCATGAAGACGATGCGCGCGCCGACCAGGAATTTTGGCTTGTGCTTGAGCTCGGGATTCTCCAATTCGCTATAGGCGCGCACGATGCCCGCGAGCGTATTGTGGTCGGCAATGCCGATGGCCGTGAGGCCATATTCGCCGGCCATATGCATATATTCCTGCGGATGCGAGGCACCGCGCAGGAAGGAGAAATTGGTGGTAGCGCCGATCTCCGCGTAAGGCTGCGTTTTCATGCGAACAATCCGTGCATGTACCAGGCGGGCTGCACGGGCCGCCCGGTTTTCGGATCAAGCTCGCGATCATAGAGGCCGTCGCGATAGACCCAGAACCGCAAGCCCGCCTCGTCCTCGACGCGGAAATAATCCCGCGTCAGCCCCGCCCCTTCCGGGCGCCACCATTCCATGGCGATGCGCTCGGGCCCTTCGGCGCGCACCACAGCGTGCGCGGCGCGACGCCAGACAAAGCGCGCCGGCGGGCCGTCAGGCACCTGTGCGATCACCTGGATCTCCTCGGGCCGTTCGAACAGCCGCAAAGGCCTCAAGGGAGGCTCGGCCTCGGTGCGCGGCTGCCAGGCCGCTTGCGCAGCGGCAGCCAGATGCTGCTGCGCCGGCACCGGCAGCACCGCGCGTTCGGGAATGTGGGTGTTCTGCGGCAGATGGACGACGACGCGCCGCGAGCCGATCCGCGCCGCGATGCGGTCGATCAGTGCCGCCAGCTCGTCATTGTCATGCACATGGGCGTCGAGATCGTGCTGCTGCTGCACCACGATCTCGGTACGGCCAGCGCAAAGGCGGATCAGGTCGAAGCCGAAGCCGGGATCGAGCGGATCGCTTAAGGCATCGAGCCGCTCGCGAAACAGGCGGTCGATCACCTCTGCGCGCGTCACCGCCTGCCCGGTATCGACCACGATGCCGCGCATCACGCCATCGGTGCGGAAGAAACAGGCTTCCAGCCGCCGTGCGCCCTTGCCCTGCTGCGCCATCGAGGCCACGAGCATTTGCGACAGCCTGGACAGTGTCAGGGAAATCGCCGTATCGGTCGCAATCGGCTCGGCAAAGCGCTTTTCCACGATGTAATCCGGCGGCGGTTTGCGCGGGCTGATCGGGTGATCGCCCTGCCCCAGCGCCTGTTCGAGCCGCGTCGTGAACGCCGCGCCGAATCTTGCCGTGATTTCATAACGCGCACGCGAAGCCACATCGCCGATGGTCTTCAAGCCCGCGCGGCGCAGGCCCGTTGTGATGGCCTCCTCTGCGCCGAGCGCGGAGACCGGCAGAGGCGCGACCGCGCGTGCCTCCTCGCTGTCGGGCACGATGATGCCATGGACATGCCGGGTCAGGGTGCGCGCGCAAATGGAGGTCGAGGCGATCGCCGCGCTCACCGCGAAGCCCTGTGCGGTCAGGAGATCGCAGAGCAGCTTGAGCAGCGCGGCCTCGCCGCCGAACAGGTGGGCGCAGCCGGTGATATCCAGAAACAGGCCATGCGGCGGATCCAGCGCCACCAGCGGCGTGAAACGATCGCACCAATCGGCGATGTCGTTGAGTATCTTGGCATCGGCCGTCAGATCGGCATCGAACACGCGCAAATGCGGACAGATGGCGCGGGCATTCGCCAGCGGTTGGCCGATGTCCAGGCCGAAACGCGCGGCGGCATCATCGAGCGAATAGATTTTTATCGCATTATTCTCTTTGGCGACGACGACACTGGGCTCGTCGCCGCCCTGTTGTTTAACCGGATCTTCGCTTGAAAGCGCCTTGAACGCGAGCTCGCGTTTGATGCGGTCGATGGGCAGGCGCGGCAGCCACAGGCTGAGTATCCGCCGAGGGTTCGCTGAAAAGGCACTCATCACATTTCCATTCCATGATCCATCGCCCGAGTGGGCCATGACGGTTGCGGACAAGTTCCACGTCGAACAGCGGCGCGCCCCATCCCTGCCAGGGAGATGCGGGCGGCGAGGGCCCTGCGCGCACGATCCATCGTGTTTCCGCTGTGGAGGGGATGGGCGCAGCCGCCATTCGCAGCAGAAGGCCAGTGACGCCGGCGCCTTGCGCCGCCAGCGTCAGCTTGCGGCTGGCCACAAGATCGAGCTGCCGCGTCTCGCCCCAGACCTCCAGCACCACGGCCCCCACCGCATCGCAGGCGAGCGCATCGGCGGCGGTGCGCAAGGCGTTCTCGACATCGGGCGCACGCACCGTCACCAGACGACGCGGATCGAGGCCGAGTTCGGCCAGCCCGCTCATCGACAGCGCGCCGGTCTCGCGTTCGGAAAAATCCTGCCGCACCCAGACCAGCGGCCGGCGCGGCGCGACCCGCGCAGCCAGGCCGGCGACAAATCCCGTCGCTGCCGCGCTCTGCCGGCCGCCTTCGCAAAACACCTCATGCACCGCGCCCTTGGCGAGCCCGCCCTGCAGCACCGCATCCACCTCAGCATGACCGAGCATGGTTCGCTGCAACGCATGGACGCCGCCATGCGTCTCGATGCGTTCGATACAGCCGCGCAAAGTCGCAAGCGCGCTTGTGCGTGCGCTTGTCATGGCGTCGCTTCCTTCAAGAGAGGGTTGGCCTCACTGGCTCTCGTTAAGAGAACCAGGATCTGCCTTATTTGTTCATGCTATGTTCTAATATAAAGCTAACAACGCCCGCAGAGTCAATCGGGGTTGATCCAAGTTTTTCGCCAGGTATCCCAATAGGATCTGGGGAACATTGCACCCCCGCCCGCATTGGCCTCTGCGGCGACCACAAGCAAGCGGAGATCGCCATGACCCCCACCTCACGCACCTCCAGCGCCAGCCTTTCCGCCCTGCGTGAGGAGGCGGCGGGCTGCCGCGCCTGCGATTTGTGGAAACACGCCACCCAAACCGTGTTCGGCGAGGGACCTGCGCACGCGCAAGTCGTGCTGGTCGGCGAACAGCCCGGCGACAAGGAAGATCTCGCCGGTCACCCCTTCGTCGGACCGGCCGGCGCAATGCTCGACCGCGCGTTGGAAGAAGCCGGCGTCGATCGCAAGAAGACCTACGTCACCAACGCCGTCAAACATTTCAAATTCGTCCCCCGTGGCAAGATCCGCCTGCATCAGAAGCCGAATACGCCGGAGATCAAGGCATGCCGGCAATGGTATGAACGCGAACTGGACCTGCTCAAGCCTGAGCTCGTGGTGGCGATGGGCGCCACCGCCGCGCAATGCGTGTTCGGCAAGATCACTCCCATCAATAAAAATCGCGGCCGCGTGATCGATCTTCCGGAGGGACCCAAGGCGCTGGTGACGGTTCATCCGTCCTATCTGCTCAGGTTGCCCGATGAGGACGCCCGGCGGCGCGAATATGCGCGCTTTGTCGACGACCTGAAAATCGCGGCCGCATTGATGCGAAAATCGGCGCGCGCGGCGTAGACTCTCGCTCATCGCCCGCAGCACTGCGCAAGTTCTGCACGTCATTCCGGGGCGATGCGAAGCATCGAACCCGGAATCTCGCGCCGCAACTCTCAGACCCTCGCGCCACAACCTCTGGATTCCGGGTTCGCTCCTTCGAGGCGCCCCCGGAATGACGGAACAACGGGCCGGCGCGCGCAGACGCGAGTGGCCGGCGCTTCCCCTCCCCCTTTTCAACCGCGTGTCACATGCATCGCGCAAAATCCTCACCCGTCGGGGACAGGAGGCTTAAACATGAGCGATGTTGCATTACCCGGTTCGATACAGCCCGCACTGAAAAAGGGCCCGGACCTTGACCGCGGTTTTCATCCGCTGACAGGTGTCATTTATCTCGGCGTCGTCGCGGCTGGCCTGCTGTTCGTCGCCTACAGTATTTATGTCGATATTGATGCGACCGGCACGCGGATCACGACCTACCTGCCGTATATCCTGTTGTTTGTCGCGCTTCTGATCGCGCTCAGTTTTGAATTCGTCAACGGCTTCCATGACACGGCCAATGCCGTGGCGACCGTCATCTATACGCGCTCTCTGCCTGCCCATATCGCCGTCGTCTGGTCGGGCATGTTCAACCTGTTCGGCGTGCTGCTCTCAAGCGGCGCGGTGGCGTTCGGTATCGTGTCGCTGCTGCCGGTCGAACTGATCCTGCAGGTCGGCTCGAGCGCCGGCTTTGCGATGGTGTTCGCGTTGTTGATCGCCGCCATCATCTGGAACGTCGGCACCTGGTATCTCGGCCTGCCCGCTTCGAGCTCGCACACCCTGATCGGCTCGATCATCGGCGTCGGCATTGCCAACGCGTTGATGCGCGGCCGCGACGGCACCTCCGGCGTGGACTGGTCGCAGGCCACTAATATCGGCAAGGCGCTCTTGCTGTCGCCGCTGTTCGGCTTCGCACTCGCTGCGATCCTGCTGTTTGCGCTAAAGGCGGTGCTGCAGCGCGCTGCCGATGCGCTGTTCGCCGAGCCGGTCGGCAACCAGCCACCGCCCTGGTGGATCCGCGGCATCCTGATCCTGACCTGCACGCTGGTCAGCTTCTTCCACGGCTCAAACGACGGGCAGAAGGGCATGGGCCTGATCATGCTGATCCTGATCGGTACCGTGCCGACGGCCTATGCACTGAACCGCGCGATGCCCGAGAGCCAGGTTCAGAAGTTCATCGCCAATTCGGAGGCTGCGAGCAAGGTAATCGAAGCGAAGGCCTTCGGCTATAACGTGCTCGGCAACCCGCGGCCTGCGGTGACCAACTATGTTGCGCAACGCGAGCTCAATGAAGGCACCTTCCCGTCATTGGCCGTGTTGGTGCGCGACATCGCAAAGCAGGTCACCGAATACGGGTCGCTGGCAAA
Source organism: Bradyrhizobium sp. ARR65 (assembly GCF_000472385.1). Taxonomy (GTDB): domain Bacteria; phylum Pseudomonadota; class Alphaproteobacteria; order Rhizobiales; family Xanthobacteraceae; genus Bradyrhizobium. Next base: position 137,213 of record NZ_AWZU01000012.1, on the reverse strand, counting down.
ATTCCCGGCAGAAGCAGTCGGCAATACCCGTAACGACATGTATCTCGTCTCCGAAGCGCTGCGCTTCCTGATGAAAGACAAGGAGGCCGAACTGTCGGCCGCCGACATCGCGACGCTGAACGCCTACAAAGCCTCGCTGGACGCGGCCACCAAGTTCATTCCGGGCTGGGTGAAGATCGCGGTCGCGATCGCGCTCGGCCTTGGAACCATGGTCGGCTGGAAGCGCATCGTGGTGACTGTCGGCGAAAAGATCGGCAAGACCCACCTCACCTATGCGCAAGGTGCCTGCGCCGAAATCACCGCGGCGGCGACGATCGCAGCGGCCGACGGCTATGGCCTGCCGGTCTCGACCACCCATGTGCTCTCCTCCGGCATCGCCGGCACCATGGCGGCGAACGGCTCGGGGCTGCAATGGTCGACCATCCGCAATATCGCCATGGCCTGGGTGCTGACGCTGCCCATTGCGATGATGTTGTCCGGCTTTCTCTACTTCATTTTCGCCAACGTGTTCTGAGACGTGTCCAATCGCGTCTTTAAAAAAGCCCGCGCCTCACCGCGCGGGCTTTCTCGTTTCGCGGCGGAACCCGGACGCGGTTTACGAACGGCCATTGTCGCGCCATATGTTACGTTATAACATAGCGGCACAATGCGGTGCTGCCGCCCGTGCACGGAGGCGCGATTCAATGTTTTCAGCTCCGAACGAGCCTGACGAGAACAAGCTTGCCTCTGGCTTCGCGGAAGCTCGCACCCATGTCCAAGGCGCCCTCCGGCACGCAGAGCGCGAAGGCATTTCCAGCGAGACATTGGCGTTCGCTCTCATGAGCGAGGCGCTCCCCCGCATGGTGCATACGCATGGACCGGCCTGGACGGCCGAAATGCTCGCCAAGCTCGCCCATCGCATCGGTGCCGGTCTGGTCTAACGACGCCCAGCTAGCGCCGGACTCACGGCCGGCCTATCGTGCGGTCGATCGATGTCGCTCGCAATGAGACCGTCGTCGCGAATAGCGATCAAGAAACTTCGAAAACAAAACGCGAGGGAATGCTGATGACAGGCGCAAGGCTGAAACATTACGGCTGGGGGCGCGAAGGCGAAGGCATGAGCGCGGAAGAACGGAATTTTGTGCTCGGCCGCTACCGCCAGAAATTCGCACGTGACGCCTTCGACAACATCACCGTTCCGCGCCTCGAAGATCTCTCCTTGCGGGCGCCGCGGATCACGCCGCCGGCTTCCCTGGCCGCCTTCTGCAGCAGCGAACGCTACGACCGCGCCGCACACACCTACGGCAAATCCTATCCCGATTACCTCAGGGCCATGCTCGGCGATTATGATTGCGCGCCTGATGTCGTCGCCTATCCCCGTAGCGAGGCGGAGATTTCCGCGGTCATGGATTGGGCGGGCTCCGTCGGCGCCTCGCTGACGCCGTTCGGTGGCGGCTCCAGCGTCTGCGGCGGCGTCGAGCCGCACGTCGATGGCATCAAATACAAAGCCGCTGTTACCCTCGATCTGCGCAACCTCGAGAAAGTCGTCGAAGTGGACGCGACCTCGCGCGCGGCCTTGATCGAGGCCGGTAGCTTTGGTCCTGCGCTGGAAAGCCAGCTCAAGCCGCATGGTTTCACCTTGCGGCATTTTCCACAGAGCTTTGAGTATTCGACGTTGGGCGGCTGGATCGCAACGCGATCGGGCGGCCACTTTGCGACGCTCTACACCCACATCGACGATTTCGTCGAAAGCTTGCGTGTCGTCACACCGCGCGGGGTCGTCGAGACGCGCCGGCTGCCGGGCTCAGGCGCGGGCCCCAGTCCCGATCGGATGTTCATCGGCTCGGAGGGAATTTTGGGCGTGATTTCGCGCGCCTGGATGCGCCTGCAGTCGCGCCCGAAATTCCGTGCCGGCGCCTCGGTTCGTTTTCGCTCGTTCTTCGCCGCGGCGCGGGCCGTGCGCGCCATTGCACAGGCGGGCCTCTATCCCTCGAACTGCCGCATCCTCGACCCGCAGGAAGCCTTCAACACCGGTGCGGCCGACGGCAGCGTCGCGATCATGGTGCTGGCATTCGAGTCCGGCGATCATCCGCTGGATGCCTGGATGGCGCGCGCATTGGAATGCTGCGCCGACCACGGGGGAACGCCGGAGCCAGCGAACGCCGGCGATGCGCATCTGGAAGGCGCGGCCGGCATCTGGCGCAACGCCTTCATCCGCATGCCCTATGCGCGCGAGTTCTTAAATCCCGCCGGCATCATCAACGATACGTTCGAAACCGCGATCACGTGGGATCGCTTTGAGAGTTTTCATGATGCGGTGAAAATGGCGACCGAACGCGCTATCCTCGATGCGACCGGCGTCAAAGGCGAGGTCACCTGCCGTTTCACTCACGCCTATCCGGATGGCCCGGCGCCCTATTTCTCGTTCCATGCGCTGGGGCGCCACGGCGCGCTGCTCGAGCAGTGGCAGGCGATCAAGAGTGCGGCGAGCGACGCGCTGATCGCGGCGGGCGGCACGATCACCCACCATCACGCCGTCGGGCGCGATCACAGGCCATGGTATGACCGCCAGCGCCCGGAACTGTTCGCGACCGCGCTACGCGCCGCCAAGCGCGAACTCGATCCGCACGGCCTTCTCAATCCGGGCGTGCTGATCGATCCCTCATGAGGCGGCAGGGATCGGAATCCTTGGATCGGAATGAACGGGCCGACCTCAAACACGAAGGAGCGGCCCGCCGCCTAGCGGTTGCCCTTACCAGCCCCAGCCCCAGCGGCGCCAGCCCCAACCCCATCTGGGACCCCAGAACGGGCCAACGGCTGGTCCGACGCCCACAGTGTAGGCCGGGTAAACAGCGGCGTAGCTGTCATAGGGATACGCATAGCCGTAGTCGTAAGGACCATAGTATCCACCGTAATAAGGTGCCGTGGCCGCGGCAGCGAGGGTCCCTCCAATTACCGCGCCGGCCAGAGCCGCTCCGCCCCAACCCCAACCACCACGACGCCAGCCCCAACCACCACCGCGCCAGCCGCCCCAGCCTCCACGCCAACCACCGAAACGGGCTTGAACGATGTTCCCCTGGTCGGCGGCCTTCGCTACTGCGGAAACCGAAGTGAGGGGAGCAGATTGCGCCGGGACGCAGGGGATAAGGGATAACGAACCGATCACAGCAACCGCTGTGGCAATCTTTGAGGTACTCATGGCAAACCTTACCTGCTGAGTTGATCGTCGCTTCAACATGCGCAGGCGCGTTTTGTTGCTCACCCTGCAAAAATTTGAAGCCAGCCGGCGTCCGTCCGTCAGCCGACGGCGGCCCTAGAACGGCTCCTATTTGCCCTGCAGCGGCGCCGAACCTATCTTGTTTCGACCCGTCTGATCATCAGTGTTTGGGTGACGCGTTCCATGACGGAGTGGTACCTGGTGTGGGTCGAGGGTCCGCGCGGACCTGAGCCGCAGAAGTGGTCTTCGAACGGGCTTTGGGGCCAGCTTGGCCGGCAGGACGTCATCGTCCGGTTTCCGCTCACCGAGCGCGAAGCGGAACTATCGCTGGATGAATTGGCGAAACGGCACCCGGCCCCGATCGGCTGATGCCGGGCACCACCAAGTGCTCACACAGGTGCCGGCTTTTCCGGACCTCCGGTTGCATCGATCGCCCGCCAGGCCGAGGCAGCAACACTCATTCCGCTGGAGGCGGCGGTGTCGGCACGCGAGGATATTTGTGCCCTGGCGGCGACGCCAGCCGATAGGCCCTCAATTTCGGTTCTTTCCAGGACGCCAACACCGCACCGCAGATGGCGCATTGCGCGCGTCCGGGATTTCCTTTGGCGGATGTGGACTCCGCGACTTCGTAAGACGCCAGGCAGGACGGACAGGTCGTATCGGATATTTTCATGGGAGAACGATGATTGGATTTCCCTGCGACCTCATTGAACTGAATCAATGCGACGCGAAAAAGGCCGATCTCCCATTCGCCGCGACCGTACATTTTGAGCTGCAGGATGGGTCGAGCGAAAGCGAAACCCATCACGACATGGTGGAAGCGTGATGGGTTTCACTTCGCTCAATGCATACTCTGCAGATTTAGCCGTGCGCCCGGCGCGGCAGCGCATTTGCGGCGACATCAGCCGGCGCGGGGATCTGCATCAGGATGGTCTGGCTCGCGGGCACGATCTCGATTCCGCACTCCTGGAATCGCCGCTTCATGCGGCGGTTGAATTCGCGTTGCACCGGCCAGCGCCCGCTATCCGTGCAGCGAATCTGCCCGACGATCGAGGCCATCGCGCCGTCGACCTTGTCGACGCCCCACAATTCGAGATCGCCAAGCATAGCGTGCCGGTACTCGGGCTCACGGCGCATTTCGGCGACGATCTCCTTGAGAATCTGACCGGCGCGGTCGGTATCTTCCTTGTAGGCGACATTGACGCTGACTGCGGCGTTGCCGACGCCGCGGCTGGCGTTAGTCAGAGTCGTCACTGCGCTGAAGGGGACAATGTGCACCGCGCCGTCGCCGGCGCGCAGACGGATGGTGCGGATCGAAACGTTCTCCACGATCCCGGACAGGCCGGACACGGTGACATTGTCGCCGACCTGCACGGTATTCTCCAGCAGCAGAAACAATCCCGTGATGAGGTCTTGCACCAGCTTCTGCGAGCCGAAGCCGATGGCGATGCCGACGATGCCGGCGCCGGCCAGGAGCGGAGCGACGTTGACGCCGATTTCGCTCAGCGCGGTGAGACCGACCACGGTCACGATCAGGCAAAGCAGCGCGGTTCGCAGCATCGGCTGGAACGTGCGCAGCCGCGCCGCGCGCGCATACTGCCCCTCGCGCGACAGCATATTGACCTGCCGGTCCATCAGCGCGTTCGCCACTTCCCAGATCACCGCCGCTGCAAGCGCGGCGATGCCGATGGTCACGACCGCCTCCAAGAGCCGGCTGCCGATCTGGCCGCCATAGAACCAGACGATGGCATCCACGCCCCAAACCTCGAGCACGGCAACGAAGCCGATGAAGCCGATGATGGTCGAGACGATCTTGCGGAGCAGCGGCAGATAGCGATTGGCGCGCGTCTCAAGGCCGGGAAAGCGCTGCAGGATCTCCGGGCGAATCCGGAAACCGCGATCGATCAGGCTGAGCACCACGATCGTGACAAGACGCGTGATCAACGCCACCGCGATGGTGCCGACAAAATACTGCAGCAGCAGCGAATAGCCGTTGCGGATGTTCAGCGCCCAGACCGCCCACAGCGCAAGGTCCAGGACGATCGCAAGATAATGCCAGAGGCCGGCGAGGCGATTGCGTGCGCGTGCCGCCAGCCCCTGCCTTCCGGCCGGCGCGCGAATGGCGTCGGCGACCTGCCTGCGGCACTGCAGGATGATCACGACGACAAACAGGTGCACGACCAGCATCACCATGCGCAGCAACGCGCCATAGCCGGCGCGATGCAGACCAAGCAGAAGCGCGACGTTGGCAAAAGCGATGCCTGAAACGGCGACGGTGACGATGCGGCGCGCCCAGATCTCGATGTAGGCCGCCGTCTCGGCGCGAACGCGAAACAGCCCGAAAGGCCCGGCCAGCGCGCGCACCACGCAGATCAGCGCGCGCGACAGCGCGTAGGCATTCACCACCGCCAGAATCACCAGCCGCGTCGTCGTGAGCTCGCCGATCCCGGTCCCCAGCACCGCCGAGGCAACGCCGATAAAGACGAGCACCGGTAATAATTCCAGCACAAGCCGCCCCACGACGAAAGGCAGCCTGATCATCGACTGCCAGACGCGCGCCAGGCTGAGACGGCGTCGCTGCAGATCCACCTCCGGAGCGAGGTCGATCGCGGAGGACGGCGCGCCGGCGACGGCCGACGCCGGCACGGTGACACGCACGGTTTGAGGAACATGCGCCTCGAGGAATGCCAGGGGCCGCTTCAGGATACGGAAGATCAGCCATTCGGCGGCAAACGCGCAGCCGAACACCAATGCCAGCTTCCAGGCGATGTCGAGCAGGAGATCGTAGGAATAGGGGTCGTTGGCCGTGCGCACGATCCAGTAATAGAACGCTGGAAAATGCGTCAGCGTCCGCGCCATGTCGGCGACCTCATGCGAGATGTCGCCGATCTGCTCCGAGACCGTCAAAAGGAGTTGCGCGCCGAGGCTGTCCGCAGTGAGCGGGATCGGCGACTTCCGCTCGGTCTCAGGCGCAGCGGCGGCCGGCGCGGCTTGCGGCTGCGGCGAGGCATTGGCGATCGCGCGCAGCGTGTCGATCATCTGGGCGCGCTTCTTGTCGTCCTGCAGCGTATCGAGTGCCCGCTTCGCCTGGTCCGGCGTCAGCGCATCGGCTTTGTCCGCGGCCGGCGCAGTTGGAGCCGCCGGGGACGCCGGCGTCGCGCGAGGCTGAGCAAAGGCCGGGAAGGCAAACAGCACGCAAGTGAGCAGGATCGCGGGAAGATGTTTGAACGACACGAAGACCCCTTATGAATATGCGCGACGGCAAATCCGAAACCCGGAATCACCTTCGCGCCTGCGTCATGTCGGATTAGCCCTTTTCGCCGCGATCCTGTGTCGGAAATTTGCCACTCGGACGGCTTTCTTTTGGCATTTGCTGCACATGCTTTGTCATGTCAGCCATGCGAGCCACCGAAGGCGGTCATCACTTCGTTCAACATATGCTCCTCCCCGCCGGCATAGCGGGGCGAGAAGTGAAACGGCTCGATGCGGCGCACTTTGGCTTGCCGCGCGATCTCCCCCGCCGCCGTGGTGGTCAGGTGCGCGCGCTGGCGCGCCAGCGCGGCATCTGCTTCAGCAAACGCCGCCTCTATGAAGAGAATGTCCGCATTCTCGACCAGGGCGATGATGGCGGCGCGGTTGGCCGGCGTGTCGGCGACATCGGTCACGTAACCGATTTTCTGCCCCGGCGTGACCGTCAGCACATCGCGCAAGCGGCCCAATGGCTCCAGGCGCGCATCCGAACCTACCGGTCCGTCAATGCCAATCAAATGGTCATCCGGACGATCTTCCGCGACCGCCCGCTTGAGCGACTTCAGCCAGGCGCCGACCGGCAGGCCCCGCTCCTGCAACCGGTTCTTCCAGATGTTGATATGCGCGGCCTCCTGCAGCGCAAAGCCAAGGCAAGCGGTGTGATGCTCGAGCACCGCTGCTGACACGCGAAATGTCGCCTCGGTGTGGAGCGTGCCATGGCAAGCCGCGCGCGCTGCGACGGGCTCGGCGGCAAAGCCCGTCTTCAGCCGGAACTGCGTGGCCGAGATCGCGTGCGGCGGTGCGAACTCGCTCACGATGAAGACGAGATCGGACTCGTAGGTGTCGACGAGGTCCCACCGATAGCCCTGGAGCTTGTGATAGACGCGCTGGGCAAAGCCGGACGGCCCGTAAAGCCGCACGGTCTTCTCGCGTCCGACCGATAGCCGCAGCAGGTGATCGAAGCCGACGAAGTGATCGATATGCGCGTGCGAGACGAAGATCTGGTCGATGCGCTGGATCTTGCGCGGGGCCAGCGTGGCAATGTCGCCGATGTCGAACAACACGCTGCGCTTCTCGAACAGCGTATCGACATAAACAGTGGGATCGCCGTAGCGGCCATTGACTAGGCTGGGATGAAAAAGCGGTCGCATGATGGAATGTCGCCCAAGCCAGTTTCGCGGCCGATGCACGTCGGAGATCAACTCTCTTTCGCATTAGGATTGATTGGCCTGACGTGCAATCGGTTGATCGTCCTCCCCTGCACTGGCTCTGGAGGCTCACGAAAATCTTGTTGCCAAGGCAACTATCTTGTGCGAGCTTCCAACCACCGCAAAGAGCGAGCCAATCGCCGCGCGGGATCCGGGAGGAACTCATGTTCGGTAAACGAGCCGCGGGCACCGGCCGCGCTTCGGCCGCCGCAACGAAGGCCGGCAGAATGACGCGACGGTTCGCGACAGAAGTCGCCGCCTCACGTTCCGTTGCCGGTGACCGCACCAAGATTGTCGTGCAGCCGCCGCAACAGGCCGATCAGCATTTCCTGCTCGTCTTTGTCGAGACAGGACAGCAACCGGCGTTCGCGCTCGAGCGCGGCGACAATCACTTTGTCGTGCGTCGCGCGACCCCTCGCTGTCAGCGAAATCGAGTGCGTCCGCCCGTCCCTCGGATCGGGCCGGATGGCGATCAGGCCGCGCTTCTGCATCACGGAGAGCGTGCGGCTCACCGGTCCCTTGTCGAAGCCGATGACCTGGCAGATGCGCGATGCCGGAATGCCCGGCTCGATCGCGAGCAGCGACATGATCCGCCATTCCGTGACGTTGACGCCGAAATTGCGCTGGTAGAACGTGGTCGCACTGTTCGAGAGCTTGTTGGCGATAAACGTGATGAACGCCGGAACATAGCGTTGAAGATCGAGCGTCGGACCGTCAGGCGTCCTGCGGGGCTTGGTCGATGGCGGGCTGCTGGTCATCTCTGGGTCGTGGCTCGGCGCGAATGTCCTGGACATAAGGACATGGGGCGGAACTTCACAAGATCAAAATTCGGGAGGACGGAATGAGTGCGTTCAACTCCCCTGCGTCGAGCGGTGCCGGTGCTGGTCCGGCGGCGATGCCGCATCTCGACATCGATCCGTTCGCGATCGATTTCTTCGACGATCCCTACCCCGCGCATGAGAAGCTCCGTGAGAGCGCTGCCGTGGTCTATCTCGACAAGTGGCAGGTCCATGGCGTGGCGCGCTATGCCGAGGTCCATGCCGTGCTCAACGATCCCCTCACCTTCTGCTCCAGCAGAGGCGTCGGCCTCAGCGACTTCAAGAGGGAGACGCCCTGGCGGCCGCCGAGCCTCATTCTCGAGGCCGACCCGCCCGCGCACACGCGTACGCGCGCGGTGTTGAGCAAAGTCTTGTCGCCGGCCGCGATGAAGCGGATCCGCGATCATTTCGCAGCAGTTGCCGACGCCAAGATCGACCAACTCCTGCAGCGCAAGAGTTTTGATGCCATCGCCGATCTGGCGGAGGCCTATCCTCTTTCGGTGTTTCCCGAGGCGATGGGCCTGAAACCGGAGGGACGCGAGCACTTGCTGCCCTATGCCGGCGTCGTCTTCAACGCCTTCGGCCCTCCAAACGAGCTGCGCCAGACCGCGATCGAGCGCTCGGCGCCGCATCAGGCCTATGTCGCCGAGCAATGCCAGCGCCACAATCTCGCCCCGGGTGGATTCGGCGCGGCCGTCCATGGCTTCGTCGATAGCGGCGAGATCAATGAGAGCGAAGCGCCGCTCTTGGTGCGCTCGCTGCTCTCGGCCGGCCTCGATACCACCGTGAACGGGATCGGCGCCGCCATCTATTGCCTGGCGCGTTTTCCGGAAGACCTCGCGCGGCTGCGGCGCGATCCGTCGCTCGCGCGCAACGCGTTCGAGGAGGCGGTCCGCTTCGAAAGCCCGGTGCAGACCTTCTTCCGAACCACGACCCGCGAGGTCGAGGTCTCAGGCTTTCGGATCGGAGAAGGCGAAAAGATCCTGATGTTCTTGGGCGCGGCCAACCGTGATCCGCGGCGCTGGGCCGATCCCGACCGTTACGACATCACCCGCAAGACGTCGGGCCATGTCGGCTTCGGCGCCGGCATCCACATGTGCGTCGGGCAATTGGTGGCGCGGCTGGAGGGCGAGGTCTTGCTTTCAGCGCTCGCCCGCAGGGTCGCGGCGATCGAGATCACAGGCCCCGTGAAACGCCGCTACAACAACACGCTGCGCGGGCTCGAAAGCCTGCCCATCACGTTAACGCCTGCCTGAGCGAGAACCATGCCGAGCATCACCTTCATTCATCCCGATGGCCGCAGCGAGACCGCCGAGGCAGACACCGGCGCGACCGCCATGGCTACCGCGCTCACCCGCGGGCTCGACGGCATACTCGCCGAATGCGGCGGCAACGCCATGTGCGCCACCTGCCACGTCTATGTCGACGCGGCCTGGCTCGATAAGCTTCCACCGCGCAGCAACGAGGAAGATGCATTGCTGGATGGCACCGCGGCCGAGCGCCAGCCCAACAGCCGCCTTTCCTGCCAGATCAAGATCACGCCCGAACTCGACGGCCTCATGCTGCGCCTGCCCGACCGGCAGACGTGAATTTTCAGCTCTCTCGCAACAGCTCGCCTGACGACTGATTTACGAAATGCAGCCGGGCACACGCGGGACAAACAATCGCTTTATAAACAGCGGTGCTGTCGCCCGGCCGCTGGCCTTCGCAGTCCACCCACTGAACGTTCAACGCTTTAACAGGACATCGAAATAGGATGAGCGGCATCCGTTCCTCCAAGGTCGAGAGAGCGGTCGCGCACGCGGCCGCTCTTTTGTCCGTGACCGACGAAACCGGAAAGCCTTAGGCGGCTCGCTTCATGCGCTCCAGATTTTGTGTCATATGTGTCGCCGCATCGTCCGTCAGCTTGAGCGATATGTCGGCCATCCGGCGACTGCTCTCCAGCACGCTGCCGAGCGTATCGCGCATAAGATCGCTCTGAACGGCCGCAACGTCCTGGGGACTGCGGCAGCGCCACAGTTCGTTTATGCGCTCCATGCTCGTCTCGAGTTGACGGCGAACGAACTCGAAATACTCTTGCGACAATCCACTCATGCACTTGCTCGCCGCCGTGGCAGAGTAAAGGAGAGTCTCTGTGTTCCGGGCTGAGCGCTCGGTCGCCTGTTGCGCTTCATTGCCCGATAAACCAAGGGTGCGGCTGACCTGTTCGGTCGAACGGCCCATGATCGCCGTTGTTGTGTCCAGACCGAAGCGCCAACTATTGCGTAGGAGTTCCGCATTCTGCTGGAGCAGATTGGCGCTGGCCTTCGCCACCTCCTCGGTCGCCTCAGCAGCAGCGCGCACCATTCGCCTCGGCTGCTCGGCAATTTGCTCGCTTGTTGCACGAGCTACACCCTCTGGATCCTGGGTCGATTTGTCCTCCTGGCGTGCCATTCGATTTCCTCCGCTGCGTTCTTGGTGAGTCCCGGATCCTGCGCATCCGTTCTCACGGGTTCAATCCGAAGCACGAACGTGGTCACTTTTTGACGTTCTTGCGTTTCTGATTTCGTCGATCACCTGCGCTCAAGCAGCGCCTCGCGACCTCCGCTGCAGGTTATGCGTGAGCCTGCCTCGCAAGCTCAGCGACGATAACGCTGGAACCCAATCGTGGTTGTGCTGCCGATGAATAAAATCGGCAGCATCTCGGGAGCGATTGAAAGTTGCGGATGGACTATACCGATGTGATCGTCCTTCGGTGGGGTCCTCGCGGTTTGCGGAAGGTAAGACAGGTTGCCTTGGACATCAGGAGCTTTGGCCCTGCTGGTTCTTATTCCGGAATGCCGCCTCTCCGGCGTCCGACACCTCGACCCACTTCTTGTCGGGCGGTGCGTCCGCCACGTAAGCGTCGTGCCAGTTCCACCATTTGTAGGTCGGAGTCTGAGGATAACCCTCGGGCGAATCCTCCCAGACCTCCTGCCGGCCCAGCGGCGTGATATCGAGGTAGTTCCAGGTGCTCCCCATCTGTTCGTCGCCGCGGTTGTCGATAAAGTAGGTGCGGAACACGCGGTCGCCGTCGCGATAGAACACGTTCGTACCGTGCCACTCGCCCACGCCGAAGTCGGCGTCGAAGCCGTCTGTGATGGTGAACCACGGTATCTGCCAGCCCATCCGCGACTTCAACCGCGCGATGTCCGCCTGCGGCGCACGGGAGACGAAGACGAGGGTCGTATCGCGGGCGTTCAGATGGGCGACGTGGGCGACCTGATCGGCCACCATGGAGCAGCCGCGGCAGGCGTGGTCGGGCCAGCCATATACCCCCGGCTCGAAGAATGCCCGGTAGACGATCAACTGACGCCGGCCGTCGAACAGGTCGAGCAGGCTGACCTTTCCCGCAGGACCCTCGAACGCATACGCTTTCTCCACGGCCATCCACGGCATCCGCCGTCGTTCGGCGGCCAAAGCGTCGCGGGCCTTCGTCAGGGCCTTTTCCTTCACGAGCAACTGCTGGCGGGCCGCCTCCCAGGCCTGCGGCGACACGACAGGTGGTGTTTGCATGGCAGGCTGTCCGCCCTTCCGTCCGTTCTCGGCTGATGTAGTCATGGCTCCTCAAACCTCCTGATTTGGGCGAATGCCCGCGTCGCCAGGTTGCAGGCGCGGCACCATTCGCCGCTCATCGCGCGTTGTTAGTGGCGAGATGGTTTTGGCACCGGAAATCGAACGCCGGGAGTAACAAGTGTGGCGCTATTCCGATCCAATGGCCGACTGCGGCCGCGGCCCGTGCGCTCCATCCGCCAAAGCCCCGCGACCGGCAGCCCCGCTGGCGCAAGCAAATTGCGGGCGGACTTCTCCGTCGAGCGCGGACGCGAGATGTCGTATACCATCAATCCAGGTCACCACTGAGGAGCAGGATATGAACTCGCCGCCAAACATCGATGCCGGCGCTGACTATTCCGAGAACGACGTTGTGCAGTGGTTGACAAACCACACGCGCGATGAACGCTTCATCGACAATATTTTCGCCGAGCTATGTATCCGTCTTCAGCGAGCCGGCATTCCCGTCAAGCGGGCGTCGCTTCATTTCCTGATCCACCACCCGCAATGGCTTGGCGCCCGGATCATGTGGGCCGACGGAATGCGCGAGGCCGAGATTGCGAGAGTCGATTACGACGTCAGGGGACGATCCGAATACATCGGCAGTCCCGCAAACGAAATCCATGAGGGTGCCGCCGAGGTGCGCGAAAATCTCGAACGCGATCCGTCGGTGGGCCGTAAGCACGCCGTCTATGATGAGATGCGGGCCAAGGGCTTGACCGACTATGTGGCGTGGCCGCTGTATCATACCCTAGGCAAGCGCCACATGGTGACCTTTGCAACCGACCGGCCAGGTGGTTTCGACGACACGCAGATCGCCAGCCTGTCGAGACTGTTGCCGCTTCTGGCGCTGGTCAGCGAAATCCGTGTCAAGAACCGGCTGGCGCGAACGCTGCTCGAAACGTATGTCGGGTCCCATGCCGGCGAACTCATTCTGGCTGGCGCCACCAGGCGCGGAAGCGGGACAACCGTACGCGCCGCCATCATGATCTGCGATCTGCGCGATTTCACTGCGATCTCCGATAACTGGCCGCGCGATGACGTCATCGATCTTCTGAACGACTATTTTGACGCGATCTCGGAGCCGATCGCGCGACATGGCGGGGAAATACTGAAATTTATGGGTGACGGTCTTCTGGCCATTTTTCCGCTCAGCCAGCCCTCGGCCTGCGCAAATCTGTTGCACGCGGTTACCGAGGCCCGTCAGTCCATGATTGCCCTGAACCAAAAGAACAGCGAAACCGGTCGTGTGCCGCTGAACTACGGTATCGGCGTCCACGTCGGAGACGTCATGTACGGCAATATCGGCTCGCGCAGCCGGCTCGACTTCACGGTGATCGGTCCCGCGGTGAATATGGCTTCGCGTCTCGAAGCCCTGACCAAACAACTCGGTCGAAAGGTGCTGCTGTCCCGCGCGTTCGCCGACTTCGTGCAAAGCGATTTCGATCTCGAGCGCGTCGGCGAATATCCGGTGCGGGGCTTCAGTGAACCAATCGAACTGTTTGCGTATGATGGCTGAGGCCGGGGCCACGTTGCCGATAGCTCATGGTTCCTGATCGGCACCTGGGCCTTGATCGGCAGGGATCGTGAACTGAAACAAAGCGCCGTTCGGCTCGGCCGCGGTCGCCCACAGTCGTCCTCCGTGTGCTTGGACGATGGAGCGGCAGATCGATAATCCCAAGCCGACGCCGTCAGGCCTTGTCGTGTAGAATGGCTCAAAGAGCCGGTCCAGGCTCTCCGGCGTCAACCCTGGACCGGTGTCCCGGCACGCAACTCGCACGCCGTTCTCCGTTCTCTCGGTGCTGATCTCCAGCTCTCGCTTGCTCCCCGAGAGGCTGCTCATCGCCTGAATGGCATTGACGGTCAGATTTAGAATCACCTGCTGCAGTTGCACCCGGTCGCCCCGCAGGGGTGGCAGGCGGGGCGCGAGCCGCGTGTCTATCGACACGCCATTCTTGAGGGCTTCGCTTTGGATCAGTGCAGCGACCTCCATGATCGCGTGGTTGATGTCCAGACACTCCTTGCGCGGAGCCTTCTTCTTCGTAAGACCCATCAAGCCATTTACGATGCTGTTTGCACGGCGGCTGTCGGCGACGATGGCTTCGAAAGAGCGTTTTGCCTGTCCAAGATTGGGCGGCTGCATTGCAAGCCAGTTCAGGCCGGCGTCGCCGTTCGCGGCCAGGCTGGTCAATGGCTGCCTGAGCTCATGAGCGATCGAGGCGGCGAGTTGGCCAAGGATGGCAACGCGGTTCGCGCGTGCCAGCTCACTCTGGACCTTACGAAGTTCGCGCTCGCGACGAGTTATGTCCAGCGCAATGGTCGCTTGCCTCGCGAAGTCAGTGACGAGCGCGATCTCTCGGTCCGTGAACGGCTGCCGGCGGCGCCGTGCAAGGCCGATATATCCGATGACATGATCGTCCTTTAACAGCGGCACGGAGAGCTGTGTTCGAAGTCCAGCCAAATCGACGCCGGCCACGACGGTGGGGTCACCCCGAAGATAGCTTTCATGCTGCGCGATATCGGGAATGTGGAGGGCCGTCTTTCTGGTAGCGAGATCGCCGAGAAAGGTGCCTCGCGGCGCCAGGGTCGGCGGTCCTGTCCACCGCGCGGCAGCATCCGGAGCGAGTCGCTGTGCGACGCGGCGCGCTCCCCCCTCTTCGGAGAGGCGCAAGGCAGCCGACTCGACCCGGCAGAGCCGCGTGGCGCTGTCGAGGATTGTCTCGAAGACCGGCTGCAGGTCGTGCGGCGAGCTGGCGATTGCGCGGAGCACTTCAGACATCGCCGCCTGCTGCGCAACCAATTCGGCAACCTGCTCTCGCAGCTCCAACCGAGATGGAAGGCGCGGGCGCGGCGTGCGCCGGCCGGCCATGCTTCTCGTCCGAGCTGCTCGTCTCATTGCCCTCGCTGGCTCCCATTGGTTCGGTCTTGGACCTCTGGTCCGCTGTTGGTGATCTTATACGCCGGGTGACAATTCGCGCCAGTGATAGAAAGCAGGCGCGATATCTCCCCAGCGTGACAATTCAGTGAGGCTCGTTAGGGCCGCCCTCAATTGCCCTGCAGTTATTTCAAAATTGATCTTCGTCGCACATCCTCCAACATCTGCTCGGAGCGGATCGGTGACATGCGGAGGCCAGCGCTGCGCGGCCGCGCTATGGTGACGCCATCGCGTCGCAGCTTTTTGCCAGCGTTAGCTCAATCGAGCCGTCAAACTGTCTCACAAAGTTGAGATCGTGGACGAAGAGCCAAATCATTCACGCGATGAAGGCCCCTTTGTGATCGGCCGCGCTGGCGGATTTCAGCCGCATCAGCGATCACCAGTTACATTCGTAACAATCGCATCCGGTGGGCGGCACAACCGATTCGCCCGCCGGGTGCGCAAATCGGTTGGACTTTTGGTTCTCACAGGCCGCTCGCCGCCTATCAGGGCCACAGGCGCACGTGATGGTCCGCCTGCGGCTATCGCTACGTCACTTATCCAACGCCTGAGCCACCAGCGCTTTGATCATCCGGCGGTAGTACGGCCGGATGGCACCTGGTGTTTGCGCCATGTAAACAACGGCGAGTTGCTCTTTCGGATCTATCCAGAAGAATGTTCCACCGGCACCAGCCCACATGTACTCGCCCTCAGAGCCGGGTACACCGGCAAGCCCTGGTCCTTGTCGAACCATAAAGCCGAGTCCGAACGTATAGCCATCCACACCCATTAGAAGAGCGCCAGGTGTAAGAGGTGATCCAGGGCGATTGCCCAAGTGATCTGAGGTCATCAGCTTCACGCTGGTTGGGCTCAGGTACCTGCGGCCATCCAGCGAGCCACCATTCAGCATCATTTGACAGAAGCGCAAATAGTCGGCGGCAGTCGACACCGCGCCGCCACCGCCGGAGTCATTCAAGGGGTCGATCTTCACATCGAGCATGACGTCATTAGGGGCGCCCGTGAGCGGATTTTTCGGCAACGGCTCAGCGATGCGGCTCCATTGCGCCTCAGGAACCTTGAAGCCTGTGTCGGCCATGTTGAGGGGGCGGAACAGCCGCTCATCGAGAAATGCCGAGAGCCGCTGACCCGAGATCGCTTCGACGACGCGCCCGAGCACATCGACGGCCATGCTGTACTCCCATGTCGTGCCCGGCTCGTGCACCAGTGGCGCTTTGGCGATGCCGGTGACGAATTGATCCGGCGTGATCATGCGGGATTCTGCGGTGATGTCGGGCCGGTAAAGCTTTGCTTCTGCGTAGGCCGCTTTGATTTCCGGGACATTCGAGAATTCTCCGTACGTGAAGCCTGCCGTATGCCTGAAGAGATCCTGAATGGTCATTTGATGCTTGGCGGTCTCCCGCGTGGTCTTGCCATCCTTGTCCGTGACAAGCACCTCCATCTTGGCGAACTGCGGCAGGAACTTCGCGACCGGATCAGTGAGCTGCATCCTGCCTTCCTCGACCAGCATCATGGCGGCAACCGAAGTCAGGGGTTTCGTCATGGAATAGATGCGGAAGATCGCATCCTTGGTCATTGGCTTGCTGGCCGCCTTGTCCTGGAACCCGATCGCTTCGGAATAAATCAACTGGCCTCGGCGAGCGATCATCACGACTGCGCCGGGCATGCGATCAGCGTCGATCTCCTTTTGCAATACCGTCCGAATGCGGGAGAGCCGGTCCGGCGAAACATCGACGGTTACGGGCTCCGCGGTTGGTAGTACCTCTGCAAAGGCGTGACCGGCGAGAACCAAGGTCGTCGTGACAAGCAGCAGTCTCAGCGCAGCTTTCATGCTTTCCTCCCTTGTTCGTTGTTTTGCCTAATGGCTGCGGGTAGGCGGCGATGATGTTCCATCGATTGTTGGCTGGCAAGGCAGGCAACAAGCGGTTTATCCGCGTTACGCTGGCGCGATTGCGCCTACGCGCTCAACGATCGCACTGATGCCGGAAGGAGGATACCGGCATTGCGCAAAATGCCTTACGGTTATTGATCGCGTTCGCGCTTCGGGAGACGGGCGGATGACAGCTGGACAGCACCGGATTCGACTTGCCTGCGCGGTTGCCATGGCGACCGTAATGATCGGGTCTAGGGTCGGCAGCGCCGCGGCCACACCTCTCGCTGCATCAACGAGCAGCACGTCGACGGAGAGCCCAATGCTTGCCGCACACGAACCGCGCACCGGGCGTTTCCTCTACGCAGTCAATCAGGCGGCGACCACACGGGGCTCGATATCGGTCTACGACATCAGCGCCGGGCATCGCCTTGTTAAGACCATCGAGACCGTTCGCGAGGTGGACGACGTGAGAGGGGTCGCCGCCAGCACGGCGACCGGCCGGCTCTACGTGGCCTACCGCAACCGCTCGGGCGTCGGGATGATCTACTGCCTCGATGTCTACAAGGATGGAGTGCTCTGGAATCGCGCCATCGATCCCGACGTCGATCGGCTGGCGATTCATCCGGGCGGGCAGCTCTTGTACGTTCCGACTTCGGAAGACGGCTCGGCCCCCTTTATCAATGTCCTGGACGCCAGCACGGGTGATGCCGTTCGCAAGGTGTATTTCTCTAATCGATCGCACGACACCCTCTTCCCGGTTTCCGGGCCGCTCTTTCAGGAGACCAAGGCCGAGGACGGAAGCGGGAAATACCTCTATTTGATCGATCCGCAGAGCTACGCGGTCTCACGCACCGGCCCTTACGCGGGCATTCTCGGCCCCTACGCGGTTGATGGCACGAGCCGCTACGTGGTGAACAACGTGACCGGCCTGTGGGGGATGCAGGTCGCCGACCTCAAGAGCGGCCGCATCGTCACCGCCGGTCTTGCGGAGCATCCGCACGGCGAGCCCGGGCTGCTGCACGGGATTGGCTGGACGCCCGATGAGCGCGAGGTGTGGCAGAGCAGCAGCGCGGGCGATCCGCACATCTATGTATGGAGCATGCGCGATCCGATGGCCCCGGTCCTGGTGGAGCGGATCAGCATGAAAAGTCATCGCGGGGCACATTGGCTTACCTTCGACATCGAAGGCAACTACGCTTATGTCGCGCCCAACAAGAGCAGCGATGATCCGACCGAGATATTCGACGCTCACACACACAAGTCCGTGGGCCTGATCGGTTCGTCGGAGGACATGATCGAGATCGATTTTGCCGATGGCAAGGTCAGCCGCGTTGGAGATCAGTATGGCGTCGGACGCATCATGCGCAGTTCGACGAACTGATCGATGCGGGGATATCGCTCGGCGATCCCTCGATTCGCCCGTCGGGCAGCCAAACCAGTTGAATTTTCGATTGTCGCACCCGCTGAACGGCGCGAAAGCCTGCGAATTTCACGTGCGCGAAAAATCGAATTTGCCGAGGCAATTCAATCCGATTTGGGCCGTCCAGATCCCAGCGCAAAAATATTCCCCTTTCGCTTTTTCAGAAATTGATGATTACTCCTCTCCGTTCCGCGCCGACATGAGGGGCGTTACGCGTCGTCACGAACGTGGTGCGGAATGCGGTGGACGCGGGGGGCCGATGGACGAGCGGCCTCTCTCGCGGACGGCGAAGTCGTGTGGTTCTGACGCGCCCTTGCAGGCGTCAAGCTGGCGGACGATGCTGACGCATCGCGCCGGCGACGGTGGCAATCAGCCTGGTTCACCGGGAAGAGCACGAAGTAAGCCGTAAACCACTCGCGCAGGGAAGGCCGGTGTGATCACCGCCTGTACCTGTGGTCAACGCGCGCTCGCGCAACCTTCTTTGCGCGGGGGCCCCGGGTGCAGCGGCCACCCGGCCTTCCCTGCGCCCTCTGATCTTAAGAGGGCGAAGCTCCTGGCACAGCTCGGACGCCACGCGCCGCGAGAACACGAAGGCATGTCAGCCGGGTCCTGCGATGCCGGGCCTTGGCATCCCAGCCCGAGCGCCGTTCGCACCACTGGCATCACGGATGCAGAGGATTTAACGATGCGAGACGGACAAGGCAGAAATGTCGGATCGGCGATCATGCTTCGCAGTGCGTCATCGACGTGCCGCCACAATTGTCACTTCAACTCAACTTCAGCAAAGCGTATTTGGGGAAACGTCCAGGCGTGCGACGCGAGGATTGTTGTGACACAACGTCCGCCCGTGACGCGTTTGGAAAGGCTGAGGACAAACCAATGTCGGCAACGTGGCCGATCGTGAAGCGCAAGGCACTTGCCGCTGCGGCACGCGGGCTGCTCATCGTTGCAGTCGGTTTGATAGCGAGCCATTCGATCTTACTCGCCGGCGACGAGGCGCTGCGGATCGTCGATGCGTGGGTTCCGGCGACAGATCGGATCGGCAGCGATGTGCCGCTGCTGCTGACCATCCGCAACGAAGCCGATGCCGCAGATGCGCTTCTGCGCGTCAGATGCCCCGTCGCAAATTTCTCCGAAAGGCATACAGTAGATCGCGGCGAAGGTGCGCCCGCGATGCGAATGATCCCGCAAATCCCGCTTGCCGCTGGCAGCACCACGGTGCTCAAGCCGGACGGCTATCACGTGATGCTTCTCCAGACCCGGCAGCCGCTCGTGACGGGCGAACGGTTCACTTGCTCAATCGCGTTCCAGAAGGCAGGAACAATCGAAACGGAGGTGAACGTCCGCCAACTTCCCTAAGATCGTTCGCAAGCGCAACAGCGATACCTCTGCACGAGGTCAATGAAGCAAATGGTCGATGAACAAAGAAGGAGGAAACGACATGAAGGACTTCACAAGGCACAGGCTGTCGTTGCGGGCCGCATTGCTCGCAACCGTCGCGGCGGTCGCGACCATCGCCGCGCTGCCAGGCAAGGCGGATGAGGTCACGCCCGAGCGGCTGCTGAATGCAGACAAGGAGCCCGGCAACTGGCTTCTTCATCATAAGGATTTTTCCGCCACCCGCTTCTCCAACCTTTCCGAGATCAACAAGGGCAATGTGAAAGACCTCAAGGTTGCATGGACCATGCAGCTTGGCGGCGTCGAGGGCGGCGGCATCTGGACCCATGGCGGTCTCGAAGGGACGCCGATCGTCGAGAATGGCATGATGTATGTCACCGACGGATGGGGCTCGGTCTACAAGATCGACACCCATGGCGGCAAAGGCACGTTGCTCTGGAAGATGGATCCAAAGACCGACCACGACTGGGCGGGCGCGGTGGCCTGTTGCGGCGTTGACAACCGCGGCGTCGCGCTGTGGGGCAATCTCGTGATTTCGCATACGCTCGACGGCCGGCTGATCGCGACCGACAAGGAGACCGGCCAAGTCGCCTGGCAACGGCAGGTCGCCGATCCCGACAAGGGCGAGGTCGTCACCGGCGCGCCATTGATCGTCAAGAACATGGCGATCACGGGCGTCGCCGGCGCGGAATATGGCATCCGCGGCTGGATCGCGGCGACCGATCTGACCACGCAGAAGGAGGTGTGGCGCACCTACACGATCCCCGGCAAGGATCAGCCCGGGCACGAGACTTGGAAGGACGACCAGAACGCAGCCGCGAGCGGCGGCGGTTCAACGTGGGTGACCGGCAGCTATGATCCGGCAAGCAACACCATCGTCTGGGGTGTCGGCAATCCCGGGCCGGACTGGGACAATGAATATCGGCCCGGCGACAATCTCTACACGGACAGTTCGCTGGGGCTCGATGCCGATACCGGCAAGATCAAATGGCACTATCAGCACACGCCAAACGACCCTTACGACTACGACAGCGTGGCTGAGAACGTACTGGTCGATGTTCCCGGCCCCAACGGCTCGACCGAGAAGCTCGCGCTGGAGGCCGACCGCAACGGCTTTGCCTATGCGGTCGACCGCACCAACGGCAAGTTCGTCTGGGGCCTACCCTTCGTGAAGAAGGTGACCTGGACCAAGGGCCTTGATCCCGAGACCGGCAAGCCGGCCGAATACGACCCCAGCAAGCAGGTGCAGCTCTACAATGCCGCGGTCACGCCGAGTCGGCAAAACAAGGTCACCGACATCTGCCCCGGCAATATGGGCGGCAAGAACTGGCCGCCCACGGCCTACAATCCGGAGCTGAAACTCTGGTACATCCCGGTGATCGAAAGCTGCAACCGCATCACGGTCGAGGAAGAAACGCCGGCGAAGCTGAAAAAACGCGAGTTCTGGACCGGCGGTGGCCCGAGCCAGCCGGTTCGCATCACCGGCAGCGTCACCGCGATCGACGTGACGAGCGGCAAGATCGCGGGCAAGTTCGAGACGCCGTTCCCGAATCTGGGCGGCATTCTCGCAACCCCGGATCTGGTCTTCTCCGGTCAGCCCTCCGGCGAGGTGATGGCACTGGACGGCAAGACGCTGGCGAAGCTCTGGGAGTTCAACACGGGCGGCGGCGTGAATGCGCCTCCGATCACGTTCTCCGTCGACGGCAAGCAATATGTTGCGATCCTCGTCGGGCTGGGCGGCGCCTGGGACAAGTGGTTCATCGATGCCACGCCTGAACTGAAAAAGATGCAGCCGGGATCGATGCTCTACGTGTTCTCGCTCTAGGCAATCGCGAGCGGGCGATTGGATGTCCTTTCGCCCGCTCCTCTTCGCAAGAACGGATCGGCAAGAGAAAATGATTGGACTTAACAGGGCTGCTGCGGCGTTCGTCATGGTCGCAGCGGCGGCGATGACGACAGGGGCAGCGGCGCAGTCGGCGGATCCCACCGACGCCGGCAAGGCCATCTTCAAGCGAGCCAATTGCGTTGGCTGCCACAAATGGCACGGTAACGGTGGCGGCGGCTATGGCGGCGATGCACTCTCGTTACGAAAGACCGAGCTGACGCGTGAACAGATCATCGAAACCGTGGGATGCGGCAGGCCGGGAACCGGCATGCCGTTCTTCACCCGCGGCGCCTATGACACCGTCAAATGCTACGAGATGACGCGCCAGGACGTCGGCGGCCGGATGCCGCCGGAGGCCAACACCTTCTTACGTCCCAAGGACATCGAAGCCGTGGCGGATTACGTCATTTCCCATATCAAAGGTAAAGGCGAACCGAACTACGGCGAATGCATCGCGTTTTTCGGCGAGGGATCTCGCGTCTGCGACGTCTACAAGGCGCAGCAATCGACCGATACGAATACAGCCACATCGGGGCAGTCGAAATGAAGCCGTGGACCCCATTGGCGATAGCTATTGTGCTGACATTGCAGCAAGCAGCGGCCGAGGACTTCTCCGGCAACGATCTGCGCGACATCAGGATCGGAATGGCCGTCGCCGATCTTCCTGGTACTGGCTATACGGATTTTGCTTGCGCGACCGATGCCAGCCGCAAGCTTTCAGGCTGGTCCGACTGGCGTAGTTGTCCGGTCGGCACGGATCAATTGCGGTCGCTACGCTTTGGCTACGACCCCGCGACGAGCAAGGACGGCACCATCGTAGCCGGCCATCCGGCTAACCTGACAGCGCTGATCGACGACGCCGGCACCGTTGCCGGCCTGAAGATCGAGACCGATCCAAAGGCAAGGCTCTATCTGCGCAAGAAGGCCTTCCTGTTCGGTCCCCAGGTGAAGGCGCGCTATGGATCCGAGGGCTGGACCTGCACGCAGGCCCAGCCGGATGCCGGCGAACAACCGGTCGGCGGGGTTTACATCAAGGAGAAATGTACCAAAACGACCGATGGACGCGCCCTCGTGGTAGAGCGCAGCCTGTTCCGGCAAGCCGGTCAGGACGAGCGGAGCTTCGTGGACGAAACCCGGGTCACCATCCTCCGCGCGCACTCTTAGAACAAGGCTGGTCTAAATTGTCTCGCCCGTCATTCGGGGGCGATGCGAAGCATCGAACCCCGAATGACGAGCTTCCGGGTTTCGCCTCTTCGAGGCGTCCCGGAATGACGCCCGATCGCTTGAAAGCACAAATCGTGGAGCGCAATGATCACCTCCGAACCGCCGCCATAAGCCCGGCCTCACGCTGCCAGCGTGTTCTCCACCAGCTTGATCCAATAGGAGGTGCCGTAGAGGATCGCCTCGTCGTTGAAATTATAGGCGGGGTGATGCAGGCCTGCGCTGTCGCCGTTGCCGCAGAAAATGAAGGCGCCCGGCCGTGCTTCCAGCATATAGGCGAAATCCTCCGCGCCCATCAGCGGCGGCGTCTCGTGCACATTGCCCTCGCCCACCACCTGCTTGGCGATGCTGATCGCCTGCTCGGTCTGCGCGGTGTGGTTGACGGTGACGGGATAGCCCCGCTCGTAAGTGAGGTCGATCCTGGCGCCGGTGATCTGGGCGACGCCCGCCACCACCTCGCGCACCCGCCGCTCCACGAGGTCGCGCACCTCCGGCGTCAGCGTACGCACGGTGCCGTGCAGCTCCGCGGTCTGCGGGATCACGTTGCGGGCATTGCCGGCGTGGAATTCGCACATCGAAATGACAGCCGATTCGAGCGGGTCGACGTTGCGCGACACGATCTGCTGCAGAGCGGTCACGAGTTGTGCGCCGACCATCACGGAGTCGATGCATTTGTGCGGCCGTGCCGCATGCCCGCCATGGCCCTCGATCCTGATATCGATCGCATCTGTGGCCGCCATGATCGGGCCGGTACGGATCGCAAAGGAACCGATCGGGATGCCCGGGCCGTTATGCATGCCGTAGACCTGCTCGATGCCGAAGCGCTCCATCAAGCCGTCCTTGATCATCGCGGCCGCGCCCGCGCCGCCCTCTTCCGCCGGCTGGAAGATCACGACGGCGTTGCCGGCGAAATTCCGGGTCTCCGCGAGATAGCGCGCCGCGCCGAGCAGCATGGCGGTGTGGCCGTCATGGCCGCAGGCATGCATCATGCCCTTGGTCTTGGAGGCGTAGGGAAGATTGGTCCGCTCCTCGATCGGCAAGGCATCCATGTCGGCGCGCAGGCCGATCACCTTGACCTCGCCATTTGTCGCGGCCTTCCTCCCCTTGATGACGCCGACGACTCCGGTCTTGCCAAGGCCGGTTGCGACCTCATCGCAGCCGAATTCCCGCAACCTGTCCGCCACGAAGGCTGCGGTGCGGTGGACGTCATAGAGCAGTTCCGGATGTTCATGGAGGTCGCGGCGCCAGGCCTGGATTTCGGGGTGCAGATCGGCGACGCGATTGACGATGGGCATGGAAAGTCTCGGCTGTTTGGTTCGGATGGCGGGTAGTCCTCTCTAGCATGCAAGCCGTGTTCCGCCCAGCGCCGCGGCAGTCTATACAGGTGCAGCAAAAATGCGCGAGCGCGTAAAAATCCGAGGAAAGTGAGGGAGTTATGAGACGGCTTGAGGGCGAGTTCGACTATATCGTGGTCGGCGCGGGCACGGCCGGCTGCATCGTCGCCAACCGCCTGTCGGCCGATCCGAAGCACCGCGTGCTGATCCTGGAAGCCGGCGGCGACGACAACTGGATCTGGTTCCACATTCCGGTCGGCTACCTGTTCGCCATCGGCAATCCCCGCTCCGACTGGATGTTTCGCACCGACCCCGAGCCCGGCCTGAACGGACGCTCGCTGGCCTACCCTCGCGGCAAGGTGATCGGCGGCTGCTCCGCCATCAACGCCATGATCTCGATGCGTGGCCAGGGAGCCGACTATGACCATTGGCGGCAGCTCGGGCTCACCGGTTGGGGCCGCGACGACGTCTGGCCGCTGTTCAAGAAACTCGAAGATCATTTCCTGGGCGAAAGCGAGCACCACGGCGTAGGTGGCGGCTGGCGCATCGAGGCGCCGCGGCTATCCTGGGCCATTCTGGACGCAGTGGGGAATGCCGCGGAAGAAATGGGGATCAAGAAAATCCCCGATTTCAACACGGGCGACAACGAAGGCGTCAGCTATTTCCACGTCAACCAGAAGCGCGGGCGGCGCTGGTCCAGCGCGCGCGGCTTTCTCAAGCCCGCACTAGGCCGCCCCAATTTGCGGCTCGAAAAACACGTGCTGGTCGATCGGCTCGTGATCGAGGACGGCCGTGCGGTGGGCGTACGCTTCGCTCGGGACGGCGAGACGTTCGAGGCGCGTGCCAAAGGCGAGGTGATCCTGTGTGCCGGCGCAATCGGATCTGTGCAGGTGCTGCAGCGCAGCGGCATTGGGCCCGCGCATTGGCTCTCCCCGCTCGGCATCGAGGTCCTGCGCGACAAGCCTGGCGTCGGGCGCAATCTGCAGGATCATCTGCAGCAGCGCGCGATCTACAAGGTCAGTGGCGTGCGAACGCTGAACGAGACCTATTGGTCGCTGCCGCGGCGCGGCCTGATGGGGCTCGATTATGTCTTCCGTCGCCGCGGGCCGCTCACCATGGCCCCCTCGCAGCTCGGCATCTTCACCCGGTCGGACGCGACGCGCGAGCGCGCCAACATCCAATTCCACGTGCAGCCTTTGTCGCTGGACAAATTCGGCGACCCCCTGCACCGCTTCCCCGCCATCACCGTGAGCGCCTGCAATCTGCAGCCGACCTCACGCGGCGAGATACGCATCCGCTCAGCCGATCCAAATGAGAAGCCCTCGATCGCGCCGCACTATCTGTCGACCGAGGACGACCGCCAGGTCGCCGCCGACGCCATCCGCACCACGCGGCGGCTGATGCGCCAGAACGCCCTGGCGCGCTTTTCGCCGTCCGAACTCCTGCCCGGCCCCAGCGTCGGGGATGACGACGCCGCGCTCGCGAAGGCCGCCGGCGATATCGGCACCACCATCTTCCACCCCGTGGGCACTGCGAAGATGGGCGCCGCAACCGACCCGCTTGCCGTCGTCGACGAGCGGCTGCGGTTTTTCGGCATCGGCCAGCTTCGCGTGGTCGACGCCTCGATCATGCCGACGATCACTTCAGGCAACACCAATACACCGACCGCGATGATCGCCGAAAAAGGCGCCACAATGATCCTGGAAGATGCGCCCTAGCGCGTTCAACAATGGGGAGGATAAAATGACGCTATTCCAGCGCCCGACGCCGCCATCATTTCGTGCCGAAGACACGTCCTCCGAAGTCGGCACCAGCCGGCGTGGCTTCCTGAAGCTGGGATGCGCGTGCTGTGCCGTCATGGCGGCACCTTTTGCGCATGCGCAGACGCCTTCTCCTGACGTGGCGCGGCATCTCGCGGCGGCCAAGGAAGCCGCCGGCTCCGATCTCGGAGCCTATCTCACGCTTGGGCAATCAGCCGATCCGAACTTCAAACCGGAGGCGCCTGACCTTGCGGCACTCATGAAGATGCCGGCACCGCCACCCGGAAAAGCGTTCGACAATCTCTATTTTGTCGGCAGCAAATGGGTGAGTAGCTGGGCGATCACCACGTCCGGCGGCATCATCCTGATCGACGCCATGGACAATGAGGAAGAGGCCGCGCGGATCGTCGAGGGCGGGCTCAAGACGTTGGGGCTCGATCCGGCCGAGGTGAAAACGATCATCGTCACGCATGGCCATGGGGATCACTATGGCGGCGCCAATTATTTCGTGCGGAAATACGATTCGCGCATCGTCGCAAGCGAAGCCGACTGGACGATGATGGAGACCAAACTCGAGTTCGACAGCCCGCTCTGGGGTCGGCCGCCAAAGCGCGATGTCTCCGTCGGCGACGGCGCCAAGGTGACGCTCGGCGACACCACCATCGATATCCTGATCACGCCCGGTCACACCATGGGCACGATTTCTCCGCTGTTCGACGTCTGGTCGGGCTCGCAGAAGCATCGCGCTCTGTTGTGGGGCGGCACCGCCTTCAATTTCGGCAAAAAGCCCGAGCGGCTGCAGGCCTATATCGACGCGACGGCGCGCACGCTCAAGATCGCCAAGCTGCAAGGCGTGGATGTCTTCCTCTCCAACCACAATCTTTACGACGGCGCGGTGGAGAAGCTGGCCGCGAAGTCGGCCGAGGGACCCAATCCGTTCGTGCTCGGCGAAGCAACCGTGCAACGCGCGCTGACCGTGATGAACGAATGCGCGCAGGCGACGCTGGCCTTGTGGAATTCGTGATGGGGAACATCGTGGGCCGCGTTACTCCACGGCTTTGATGAATTCCGGCGGTGAGGACACCATGCCGATCGCGCAGCCGTCCTTGTCTCCGCTTCGACGCAGCCTACATGTGATCGCTGCGGGGTGGCAGAGGCTGATCAAAGCCGCCTGTGATCCCTATCGGCCCGAGCTGCACTACATGCGCGGGCGCGGCCCGAAATGGCGTGCGGCTCATCAGCAACGCGCCGAGCGTGATCTGCTGTAGCCCAGACGAATCCCGCACCAGTTCACGCAAACGTCATTAACCCTGCCGCAACGCCAGCGGCTGCCGCGGATGCGGTGGGAATAAACTCCGAGCGCGCTCGATCAAGGCCGTGGAGCCCGATCATGGGTCCAAGGAGAGAGCGCGATGAGCCACGATCACCATCACGACGAGGAAGCCGGCGTCAGCCGCCGCAGAGTGCTGGAGTGCATGACCTGGGCGGGCACCGGCGTGCTCTGGACCATTTCCGGCGGCGTGCCGCGCTCGCTCGGGCTGGTCGATGCCGCGAGCGCCGCCGAGCCCGGGCTGACATTCCTGCAAATCAGCGACAGCCATGTCGGATTCGACAAGCCGGCCAACCCCCACGCCCTCGGCACGCTCGAAGAGGCGATCAACAAGGTGAAGGCCCTACAGACCAAGCCCGCCTTCATGATTCATACCGGCGACATCTCGCACCTGTCGAAGGCCTCCGAGTTCGACGATGCGGACCGCATCATCTCGCAGGCCAAGCTGGATGTGCATTACGTGCCGGGCGAGCACGACTTCCTCGATGAAGAGGTCAAGTTCTACAAGGAACGCTACGGCAAGGGCACCAAGGGCCCGGGCTATTATTCGTTCGATGCCAATGGCGTGCACTTCGTTGGCCTCGTCAACGTCGTAGACCTGAAGGCCGGCGGCCTCGGCAATCTCGGCGCCGAGCAGCTCGAATGGCTCGAAGACGACCTCAAGGGAAAATCGAAATCCACGCCGATCGTGGTGTTCGCGCACATCCCGCTGTGGACCGTTTATCAGCAATGGGGCTGGGGCACCGAGGACAGCGCGCGTGCGCTGGAATATCTTAAGGGCTTCGGCTCGGTCACCGTGCTCAACGGGCATATCCACCAGGTGATGCAGAAGGTCGAAGGCAACGTCACCTTCCACACCGCACGCTCCACGGCCTTCCCGCAACCCGCACCCGGTACCGCCCCCTCGCCCGGACCAATGAAGGTCGAAGACAGCAGGCTGCGCAGCGTGCTCGGGATTGCCAGCGTCAACTTCAAGCAAGGCGATCAGCGCCTCGCCATCATCGACACGCCGCTGCAGGGCTAAGGGAATTCGCAAATGACGCTGACCTATTTCCGCGGCTTGGGTCGCCACCTCCTGCTTCGCTTCGCGCTCGCCGCGATCATTCCCCTCACGCTCGGCGCCTACAGCGCGCAGGCCCAGGAGGTGCAGGTGACGATCGACAACTTCACCTTCACTCCGCCCGAACTGACGGTGAAGCTCGGCGACACCGTCACCTGGACCAATCACGATGACATCCCGCACACGGTGGTATCGGCAGGCAAATTCAGGTCGAAGACCATGGATACCGACAACAGCTTCTCCTTCACCTTCACCGCGGCCGGCGACTACAAATATTTTTGTTCGCTGCACCCGCACATGACGGGAATGATCAAGGTTGAGTAGTGCCGCAAACCAAGGCATCACAATAGTGCCCGGCCGGTGGCCTAAAGCCGGCCGGGCACCCGCGTCTTCTGCAACCGCCGGGCAAAAGGCGATGCCGGTCTTCAGTTTCGATCATGATCCCGACAGGACGCGGCGCTTTCGCGAATTGACGCTGCCGCATCTGAACGACGTCTACACGCTTGCGCGCTATTTGCTGCGCGATGCCGCGGATGCCGAGGACGCGGTGCAGGAATGCTATCTGCGCGCGCTGAAGCATTTCGACACCTATCGCGGTCCGGCGATCAGGCCCTGGCTGTTCGCGATCCTGCGCAATATCTGCCGCGCCGAATACGCGCGCCGCGCCGCCGCGCCCGCCGCGACCATCGAGGACACGCCGGAAGCGGCAGAGCAAACGCCACTGTGGCACGAGAGCCAGGAGACGCCGGAGGCGCAGATCCTGCGCGAGCGCGACGCGGATGCCATCCGCCGGCTGATCGATACGCTCGCCGAGCCGTTCCGCGAGACCTTCGTGCTGCGCGAAATCAACAACCTGTCCTACCGCGAAATTGCCGAGACGGTCGGGGCGCCGGTTGGCACCGTGATGTCCCGTCTCGCACGCGCCCGCGCCATGCTGCGCGCGGCATGGATCGCGGAACAGGAGGCGTCGAGATGACATGCGAGGAAGCCGAAATCCTGATTCACGCGCTGATCGACGGCGAGCTCGATGCGAGCCACGCGCGCGAGGTCGAGGCCCATGTCGCCGCGTGCACGCATTGCACCGCCGCCCTCGCCGCCTATCGCCAGATGAGCCAGGTGATCGCGGGCGCCGCTCTGCGCTATACCGCGCCGGAAAGCCTGCGGCGCCGCGTCGAAGCCGCGCTGCCAAAGGCGACGGCCGCAGCGCCGAGCCGGCGCCTGGTGCTGCGCGGTTTTGCGATGGGATCAGCAGTGTCGGCGCTTGCCGCAACCGGGCTCGTCGCCATCGTGCTGCGCGAGGACGACGAGCAGCGCATCATGTCCGAGATCGTCTCCGCGCATCTGCGCTCACTGCAGGCCGGCCACCTCACCGACGTGCTCTCGACCGACCAGCACACGGTCAAGCCATGGTTCAACGGCAGGATCGACGTCGCCCCGCCCGTGATCGACCTCACTGCACAGGGCTTTACCCTGATCGGCGGCCGCCTTGACTATGTCGACGCCCGCCCGATCGGAGCCGTCGTCTACAAGCGGCGGGCGCACGTGATCAATCTGTTCGTCGCGCAGACCGCGAACACCGAGCATCGTGCGGCCCGAACCGAGACACTGCAGGGCTACAACATCCGCACCTGGAGCGACCGCGGCCTGAAGTTCTGGGCGATCAGCGATATCGGCGCGGATGAACTCGCCGAGTTCAGCGAGAAATTCGAGGCCGCGACGCGCGCGAATAAGGAGGGATAGAGCGTAGCCCGGAATGAACGAAGCGATATCCGGGTGACCCGTGCCATTTCCCGCATGTTACTACGCTCATGCGGACTACGGCTGATGCCCCAGTGTTACGCCGACTTCCGCACCGCGTTGTCGACCAGCGTCTTGCCGAGCGACCAGATCGCGCCGGGGACCTTGTGGCTGGCGGCGATCACGCTGTCGAACGCGGTCGCGATCCAGTTGCAGTCCTCTTCGGTGATGTTGAGTGACGGCAGCAGCTTGATGGTATGGCTGCCATGGCCGGCGACCTGGGTGAGAATCTTGTGATCCTTGAACAGCGGCACGGTGATGAGCTGACAGAACAGCCCCTTGCTCGCGGTTTCCAGCACGTTCCAGGACGCCTTCAGCCGCAGCGATTTCGGCGGACCGAACTCGACGCCGATCATCAGGCCCTTGCCGCGAACCTCTTTCATCAGCTCGTAGCCCGGCACCATGCGGGTCAGCGCCAGCCGGAGCTCTGCGCCGCGCTTGGCGGCGGCCTCGATCAGCTTTTCCGACTCCAGCACTTCGAGCGTGGCGATGCCCGCCGCCATCGCAAGATCGTTTTTCGCAAATGTCGAGCCGTGTACGACCGCGCGATCCATCTGGTTGAAGATCTTGTCGAAGATACTCTTGCGCGTGAGCAGCGCGCCGACCGGGACATGGCCGCCGGACAACGCCTTGGAGAGCAGCACCATGTCGGGCTCGACATTCCAATGCTCGACCGCGGTGAAACGGCCGGTACGGCCCATGCCGGTCTGGATTTCATCGGCGATGAACAGCGTGCCATATTTCTTGCACAGCGCCGCCGCACCCGGCAGAAACTCGTCGGTCGGCATGTTGACGCCCTTGCCCTGGATCGGCTCGACAATGAAGCCGGCGATCTCGCGCGACGACAGGGCCTGCTCCAGCGCGGCCAGATCGTTGAACGGGATCGGCGTGCAGCCGGGCAACAGGGGCTCGAAACCCTTGCGGAAGTTCGGGTCGTCCGTCAGCGACAGCGCGCCGTAGGAAAGCCCGTGATAAGCGTGGCCGCAATAGACGATGCCGGGGCGGCCCGTCGCGCCGCGCGCGAATTTGATCGCCGCTTCCACCGTCTCGGCGCCGGAATTGGCGAAAAATACTTTATCGAGATATGGGACAAACTTGAGCAGGCGTTCGGCCAGGACACCTGCGAGGGTCGAGACATCGAGCTGCACCAGATTGGGCAGGTCGCTGTCGAGCACGCTCTTCAAGGCCGCGCGCAAGGTGGGATGATTGCGCCCGATGGCGAAGACGCCGAAACCGCTCAACAGATCCAGATAGCGGACGCCATCGCGGTCGTAGAGATATTGGCCCTGCCCCTTCTGGAACCCAACATCGTACCCGATCGTTTTGAGTACGCGGACGAGCTGCTCATTGAGGTGGCGCGCATGCATGGCGCTACGCTGCGCCTGACGCTCAACAAACATCTCGGAAACGTCTAGATTCGGACTTAGCATCAGCTACATACTTCGGTTGATGGCCATCTCGTCAACTGAAAACGCTCAATGCGGCGTTTTGCCCTCATTCACACCCTCAAAGCAAGCACAGGTTTGAGCCATGCTGCACTGCCCACGAAAGTTCATGCGTAAAGTCGGTATTTTTTCGGGGGTTTTTCTTCTCAGTAGCATCGTGCCTGCTTTGGCTCTTGACCCGACAGGAGACTGGCGGGTGGCCGATGGTGTCGCAAATGTCCGGGTTGCGCAATGTAATGGCGACATGTGGGGCGTGATCGCCTGGGAGAAAGAGCCGGGCGGTCGCGACACCAATAACCCCGATCCGTCAAAACGGAATAGGCCGACTTTGGGCATGCCAATCCTGCTCGATATGAAGAAAAAGCCCAGCACCGATCAGTGGGAGGGGCAAGTCTACAACGCTAAGGATGGGCAGACCTATAGTTCTACCATCAAGCCCACCGACCCCAACCATCTCGAAATTCAGGGCTGCGTGCTCGGCTTTCTCTGCGGCGGCGAGACCTGGACCCGCGTCGCGCCGCCGATTCCCTCGAGCCCCGCCAACAGCATGGCGAAAGGCGGTGCTCCGAAGAGCAACGCGCCTCCGACAGTGCCCAACCCGCCGCGGACCACCGGTGCGGCCACCTCGCCTGCTCAGAAGCACGCGTCCGCCCATCCGAACGATCCGGTCGGCGACATCTGCCTACTCCCTGATATCGCGGGGCTTGCCCATTAGCGCAGGCTGAAACAGCAGCACGGCGGCCAGCGTGGTCAACAGCGAAAGCGCGAGCAGTTTGCCCATGCTGGATGTGCCGGGATGACTCGACAGCCAGAGGCTGCCGAAAGCGGTCGCCGTGGTCATGGCACTGAAAAAGATCGCCCGCGTCAGACTGGTCTGCAACAGATTCGTCCTTCCCGAGCGCCACGCCGTGACATAATAAATCTTGAACGCAACGCCGACGCCGAGCAAGAGCGGCAGCGCGACGATGTTGGCGAAGTTGAGCGGCAGCCCGATCAGCACGCAGATTTCCAGCGTTACGGCACCCGCGACCAACAGCGGCACGAGCGTCATCAGCACGTCGGTGATCCGCCGCAGCGTGATCCACAGCAACAGGCTGATCACCACAAGCGCGTAGATGCCCGCATGGACAAAGGCGCTGACCACGGTGTCGCCCGATTTCAAGATCGAGACCGGCCCACCGATCGCGGTCGGTTCGGCGGCGAGCACGGCGCTGGCGAATTTGCGCAAATTATCGTTATCATTGGGATCGCCGCGCGGCAGCGCCTCGACCCGCATCAGGCCGTCCTTGCTCTTCCATTCGCGCACCAAGCCCTGCGGCAGCGTCTCCAGGCTGACCGGCTGCGCCTGCAGCGCGCTCCTTAGCTGGTTGAATACGACATTCATCGGGGTGACGAAAATCGCCTGCGCCTTGTTGCGCGTGGCCTCAGTCGCGGCGGCGAGTTTTTCCAAGGCATCGGCGAGCCGTCGGCAGGCCATGGCACCCGGCCCCTTGTCGTCGCCCGCCGTGCGGCGCAGGGCGGCAGCCGAGCTCTTCAGGGAATCGATGTTCTCCTGATCGGAGGGCGCAGGATCGACGGAATCAGGATTGAGCGCGGGACCAAGCGTCTTCGCGGCCTGCGCGATCAGCTTCAGCTTCGGTCCCTGGTCCTCCGGCACGAAACTATCCAGCGACATCACGCGCAGCACCTCCGGCAGCTTCTCGAGCTTCGCCTTGATCTGCTGGGCCTCGGCATCGGAACGCGTCAGCACATTGATGGCGCTGGCGCCGGTGTTCGGATCCTTGCGCAGGTCGAGATAGGTCGCGATCGACTCGGCATTCGGATTGCGCAGATGCATCGGGTTGAAGTCGAACCGCATCTGGTAGAGCAGCGGCAGGCCGGCCACCGACACGGCCAGCGTGCCAACCACGATCGGGATACGGTGCTTCTCCAGAAAATGATCGACCGGCGCCAGGAAGGCATAGCCGACTGGCTCCTTCTCGCCGGGCGGGTTGAGCAGGGTCAACAATGCCGGCAGCACGGTGATGCTGGAGAGAAACGCAAACAGCATGCCGACGCCGGCAATCTCGCCGAGCTCGGAAATGCCCCTGTAGTCGGTCGGCATGAAGCACAGAAAGCCTGCCGCCGTCGCCATCGCCGCCAGCGACAAGGGCACCGCGACGCGACGCGCCGCCTGGGCCAGCGCCTGCTTCAGATCGTTGTTCTTGAAGCGCTCCGAGCGGTAGCGGACGCTGAACTGAATGCCGAAATCCACACCCAGGCCCACGAACAGCACCGCAAAGGCGACGGACAAGATGTTCAGCGAGCCCACCAGCGCCAATCCCGCGGCCGTGGTGATCGCAAGCCCGATGAACAGGTTGACGAACACGGCCAGGATGATCTTCGCCGAGTGCAGCGCGAGCCACAGGATGACCAGCACCACGATCACGGTGCCGATCCCGTTGATGATCGCGCCCTCCTGCACGGTCGAATATTCTTCGTTGGCGATCGGCACCGGCCCGGTCAGGCGGACCCGCGCCTGATATTTGCCGGCAAAGTCGAGGTCGGCAGCCGCGCTCCGGATTGCATCGGTGGCCGCTCTGCCAGGCTCGAGCGCATTGTAATCCAGGACCGGTTTGAACTCGATGAAGGCGCGCTTGTCGGAATCTGTGAGCGGTTGATCGCTGGTGAGCGCACGCCAGGAGAAGTTGGCGTTGTGCTTGTTGAGGACGTCCTCCACGGTCTGCGCAATCATGTTGAAAGGCCGCGCGGTGTTGTCGAGCTTCACCTCGCCGCGCTTGACGCCGGCAAGCCCGGTCTCCAGCGCACCGGTGAGCCCGCGGATCGAAGGATCGCCCGCCATGATCTCGACCAGGGGCGCGGCGGATTCGAATTGGCCCGTGATCTCGCGAACTTCCTCCGTCGGCAGAAACAGCAGGCCTTCCCTGTCAAAGAACTCGCCCCAGCCGAGCGGCTGCGTCGACATGAAGTGCGTGGTGTCGCTCTTGAGCTTGTCCAGGAGTGCGCTCGCTGCGGCGATGGTTTGTTCGGGCGTCGGCGCTTCCACCACGGCCAGAATCGTGCTGTCGCGATCGAAGGCCCGGTCGAACTGCTGATCGCGCTGGCGCCAATCCAGCTTCTCCGAAATCAGCGTGTTGATGTCGGTGTTGATGGAAAAATGCCGCGCCGTGTAATAGCCGGCCGCAATCGCCAGAGCGAATCCGACAAGTAAAGTCAGAACGGCGAATCGGGTACAGGCTCTGACGATCGAAACAACGATACTTGTCAGCACTTCTTTTCTTTCTAATGGTTCAGGGGTCGCCGGAAACGTCCGGCTGTCTGGCGGCGTTTCCTAGGCCGGATTAACCTGGATTTGAACTTTCTTCCTCGTAAGGACTGCCCGAGCGTGGCAGGAAAACGACAGCGCTCACGCGATGCGGCTGATATAACCGGGATTGCTGGGCGGTAAAGTGGCGAACACGTGAGGTAATAAGGGCTTTAGCTTCCGTAACTTAGCGCTGACTACTATAGTACCGCATCGGCTCGCGGCCCGTTTCTGAGCCGATCTGCCTTTCGCGCTGCTGAATTTTTGACACAAACCCCTGGTTCCCGCGCGGCTCGCGTGGACCGGGAACAGGAAACATCGTGGTGGTGCGGAGATTGCAGATGTTCGTGGCACCCGGAGGTGACGAGGAATGAGTTTGGGTACGGATAACGAACATCCGAGACAGATCTATCTCGCGCAGCCGCGCGGATTTTGCGCCGGCGTGGTCCGCGCGATCGAGATCGTCGAGCGTGCGCTGGAGAAGTACGGACCGCCGGTCTATGTGCGCCACGAGATCGTGCACAACAAATACGTCGTCGAAAGCCTGAAAAACAAGGGCGCCATCTTCGTCGAGGATCTCTCGGAGGTGCCGCCGATGGCGGTGACCGTGTTCAGCGCCCATGGCGTGGCGCGCTCCGTCGAGGAGGAGGCCGCCGAGCGCGGCTTGCCGGTGCTCAATGCGACCTGCCCGCTCGTGACCAAGGTCCACAATCAGGGCAAGCGCTACATGTCGAAGGGCCGGACCGTGATCCTGATCGGACATGCCGGCCATCCCGAGGTCGAGGGCACCATGGGCCAGGTCCCCGGTCCCGTGCTCCTGGTGCAGAATGTCGAGGATGTGAAGGCTCTGACGCTGCAAGCGGATACGCCGGTGGCCTACATCACGCAGACCACCCTTTCGGTCGACGACACCAAGGACATCATCGCGGCGCTCCAGGCCAAATTTACAGATATTCAAGGACCGGATATCCGGGATATCTGCTATGCGACACAGAACCGGCAAACTGCGGTAAGGGATCTTAGCAAGCTGGTGGATGTGATCCTGGTGGTGGGGGCCGCCAATAGCTCCAATTCGAACAGATTGCGCGAAATCGGCACCGAGGCCGGCGTCGCGAGTTATCTGATTGCGGACGGGAGCGAATTAAACCCCGACTGGCTGAAGGGCGCCAGGGCCGTCGGCATCACCGCCGGTGCTTCGGCGCCGGAAGTGCTAGTCGACGACGTTATTGAGGCGCTCCGGCGTATCGGCCCGGTGACGGTATCGGTGCTGCCGGGTCGGGAAGAAAATATTGAATTTCGCCTGCCCGCCGAATTGGCGGCAGGCTGAACGGCAACCGTTGAGACTCGAGAAAGAAAACCCGTAATGGCAATACCGTTCCTGAAGGAGCTGCGTATCGGCAGCTATTTGATCAAGCAGAAGCTGCTCGGCCGGAAGCGCTATCCGCTGGTGCTGATGCTGGAGCCGCTGTTTCGCTGCAACCTCGCTTGCGCCGGCTGCGGCAAGATCGACTATCCCGACGCTATCCTCAACCGCCGCATGACGGTGCAGGAATGCCTGGACGCTGCCGACGAATGCGGCGCGCCGATGGTGGCAATTCCGGGCGGCGAGCCGCTGATCCACAAGGACATCGGCGAGATCGTCAAGGGCCTCGTTGCGCGCAAGAAGTTCGTCTCCTTGTGCACCAACGCGCTGCTCTTGGAGAAGAAGCTCGACCTGTTCGAGCCCTCACCCTATTTGTTCTTCTCCGTGCATCTGGACGGCCTGCGCGATCACCACGACAAGTCGGTCTCGCAGAAGGGCGTGTTCGACCGCGCCGTCTCCGCGATCAAGGCGGCGAAGGCGCGCGGCTTTACCGTCAACGTCAACGCCACCATCTTCGACGGCCATCCGGCGGAAGAGATCGCCAAATTCCTCGACTTCTGCACCGAGCTCGGCGTCGGCGTATCGATGTCGCCGGGCTATGCCTATGAGCGCGCGCCCGATCAGGAGCACTTCCTCAACCGCACCAAGACCAAGCGGCTCTTCCGCGACGTCTTCGCGCTGGGCAAGGGCAAGAAGTGGAATTTCATGCATTCGGGCCTTTTTCTGGACTTCCTGGCCGGCAACCAGAATTTCGAATGCACGCCGTGGGGCATGCCCGCGCGCAACATCTTCGGCTGGCAGAAGCCCTGCTATCTGCTGGGCGAAGGTTACGCCAAGACCTTCAAGGAGCTGATGGAGACCACCGACTGGGATTCCTACGGCACCGGCAAGTACGAGAAGTGCGCCAACTGCATGGCGCATTGCGGTTACGAGCCGACCGCGGCGACGGCGGCGATCAACAACCCGCTCAAGGCGATGTGGGTGGCGCTGCGCGGCATCCGCACCACGGGTCCCATGGCGCCGGAGATCGACCTCTCCAAGCAGCGCCCGGCGCAGTACATCTTCTCAGAGCAGGTCCAGAAGAAGCTCTCAGAGATCCGCCGCGAGGAGGCCCTCGCTGCCAAGCAGAAAGCCTCGACAGCCGCGTAAGGAGCGCAGCGCGCGGTTGAAATCGATCCCGGTCGAGACCAGCGCGCTGAGTGTCCGCGGATTGCGGACCACGCCGGAGAAGATCTTGCGCAGATCGACCTTGCCATCCGGCCTAATCGCCGATTTGGCAAGGGCCGGCAGCGAGCGGTGAGCCGAATCACTGATCACGCGCAGCGCCGCGAACGGCAGGCCGGCATCGGCCGCATAGGCCGCGGCGATGTGGCTTTCCATGTCGACCGCCTTAGCGCCCGTCTGCAGCCACAGGGCCGCCTTACGGGCTTGGGCGGCAACCACCTCCTCCGCCCCGGCAAGGCCGCCACGGATGATGCGCCGGCGC
Source organism: Bradyrhizobium sp. ARR65 (assembly GCF_000472385.1). GTDB lineage: Bacteria > Pseudomonadota > Alphaproteobacteria > Rhizobiales > Xanthobacteraceae > Bradyrhizobium. Next base: position 99,564 of record NZ_AWZU01000012.1, on the reverse strand, counting down.
CTGAGCGCCACGCTCGCCACCACCTCTTCGTTCAAGGACAGCTCGGCGAGCCAGCGGCCGTCGCCGGCGACGACTTCGGTAGCCAGCACGATATCGCCCGGTTTCAACGACGGATCGAGGCCGCCCGCCACGCCAAAGCTGATGACGCCGCGGATCGTCGTCGGATCAAACACGGTCAGCAGCGCGCGCAACTGTTTGGGATCACTGCTCGAGCAAATGACAACCATGCCAGGGCCAGCCGCAATGCGGGCCTCCTGCACCAGACCGGTCACAATCAGAACTGGCCGCGGATCGATCCCCTTATCCGCGGTAGCCTCGTCCTCCGCCCCCAAACTCACTTCTCGACCCCTGCCACCCTGCTGTTGGTGTTTTCAATTCCGATCCCGCACCGGCCCCCTCGGCGGGACGAATTCACAATACCCATCTAGCGCAGATAAAATACCCGTGGAAATCCGGTTGCCATCGAACGTCGCCGTTCCACAAGCCTTTTTCGGAATGTGTTGCAAGTGGGTATCGCCCCTGCGCGCCACGGCCGGATGATCTATCCCGCCCGCAACCCTAACAAGCAAAGCGCGTGCCGTTCGTTTGCCGGCGTTACGAGCCGGCGGCCAGCACATGATCCGCGGCGCTGTCCCCTGACCGGACCGAGCCCTCGATCGTCGCTGGCAGTCCCGTAGCCGTCCAGTCGCCCGCGAGAAACAGGTTCTTGAAAGCCGTGACCGGCCCCGGACGAAGAGCATTTTGCGCGGGTGTTGCCTCGAAGGTCGCACGGCGCTCGCGCACGATCTGCCAGGGCGGCAACTCGCCGGCAACGCCCGCGGCCTTGCAGATGTCCCGCCAAATGGCCTGCGCGAGCTCCTCGCGCGGCTGATCCACCAGGCGGTCGCCATTGCTGATGGTGACCGAGAGCCGCTGTGGGAAGGCGAACAGCCATTCCACGAGCCCGCCGACGACGCCCAGGATGGGCGGCGCATCGCGGGGCGGGTCAAAGCGGAAATGCGCGTTCACGATGGCGCGGAATTTCGTCGGCGTTTTCAGGCCCGGCAGCAGCGAGGCCGCCGCCCGCGGCGGCACGGCCAGCACCACGGCATCATCCACGCCAAGCGGGATGGTGTCCTCGCCCCCGAATTTCAGCGCGCTGACGCGGTCCCCCGCCATCACGAGCTCGCGCAGCTCATGACCGATGCGGACACTCGCCCCCTTGGCCTGGAGACGCTTGATCGCAGGCTCGATCAGCACCGCGCTCAAGCCGTCGCGTGCGATCAGCGGCCGACAAGCCTGCCCACCGGCGAGCAGGGTCTCGCGCACGATCGCGCCGGCGAGGCCTGCCGAGCCTTCGGGCGGATCAAGATTGAGCGCTGCGAGCAGGAGTGGCTGCACCAGCCGATGATACAGTGTGCCCTCGCAGCGGATGGCCTCGTCGATCCGCTTGCTCTCCTTGGCCCAGATCAAGGGCGCCAGCGCAAGGTAGTCGGCCAAGCTGGTATCGGGCACGCGGCGGCTTGGATCGAGCACCCAAAGCGGCAGCCGCCCATCACCAAGGTCGAGCTGCCAGCGCCGCCCGGTCGCTAGATCGACAAAGGGAAACTGCGCCCGCGCCGGCCCGACCAACCCCTTCTCGCTGCCGATGGCGCGCGCATAGGCCAGCGCATGATGATTGGCTGACAGCAGCAGGTGGTTGCCGTTGTCGATGGTGAGATTGGTCGCCGCGTCGAAATAGGAACGGCAGCGGCCGCCCGCCTGCTGCGTGGCCTCGTGCACATGCACTTGATGGTTCGCGTCTGCCAGCCGTACGGCCGCGGACAGGCCCGAAATTCCGGCGCCGATGATGTGGACGGTCTTTGGCATCAGATGAAGGCGTAGCGCAAGACGATGGCGAGGCGGGCGAATTTGCTGACGCGCACCGGCGCGCGCGGGGCCGCAAATCCCCGCGCGATCAGCAGTTGCAGGATCGCGTGATAATATTTCGACATGATCCGCGGCGCGCGCACGACGCGGCGTGGGTAGCGCGCCATGATTTTGTCGGCCTCGATAAAGTGGCCCCGCGCCCGTTCGACCAGCGCCGCGCAAACCTTCGGCAGCGCTTTCTCGGTCGCGACCTTGAGCGGGTCGGTCGAGGTGACGCCGTTCTTTTCCAGCTCCTCGCGCGGCAGGTAGAGCCGGCCGAGGCTCGCGTCCTCGTCGATGTCGCGCAGGATATTAGTCAACTGCAGCGCCCGGCCGAGATGATGAGCGAGCAGAATGCCATCATCGCTGGGCAGCCCGAACACCCGCACCGAGAGCCGCCCGACCGCGCTCGCCACACGATCGCAATAGAGATCAAGCGTCGCAAGGTCCGGCGCGCGGATCTCCTGCGGCACGTCCATTTCCATGCCGTCGATGATGGCGAGGAAATCCTCGCGCTGCAGGCCGAATTTCTTCACCGAGGCGCCATAGTCGCGCAGACGCGGCGGCGGATTGCCCCGGTACAGCGCATCGATGTCCTCGCGCCACTGCTGCAGCGCCCTCAGCCGCTCCGGGCGCGGGCCGTCGGAATCGGCGATGTCGTCGACCTGGCGGCAGAAGCTGTAGATCTGAAACATCGCGTCGCGCTGCTCGCGCGGCAGGATGCGCATGGCGGCATAGAACGAACTGCCGGACGCAGTCGTGCCGTAATTGGTATCAGACGCGGCAGCTTGAACCGTCATCGGCCCGCCGCCGCTTTAGACACGGGCCGCCGGCCCATTACGCGGCGCGCCGTCTCGGCGGCCATGCCGCCCAGAGTGTAGAAGAGCAGCTCGAGCGGGCTCAGATGCACCCGCTCGCTCAGGGGATCGCGGACTTTGAGCAACCGCACGATCTTCTCGGCGAAGGCATAGATCACCGAGATTTCAAGCCCAAGCCGAAAATCCTTCACTTCGGCGCTGAACGATTTGCTGTTTTCGAGCAGACGCTCGTTGCGCGCGGCGAGCGCCTGCAGACACTGCAGCAGCTCCGCCGGCGCTTTGTCGCCTCCAAGCATTTCGACCGATGCACCCGAGGCCTCCAGCGCGTCGAGCGGGAGGTAGACGCGATTGAGATTGCGAAAATCCTTGCCGCAATCCTGCAAATGGTTGTTGATCTGCAGCGCCGCGCAGAGTGCGTCATTGGCCGGCCAGGTCGAGGTGCTCTCGCCATGGACGTCCAGCACGAAGCGGCCGACCGGCATCGCGGAATAGCGGCAATAGTGGATGAGGTCGTCCCAGTTCTCGTAGCGCAGCTTGGTCACGTCCATCCGGAATGCGGCGAGCAGATCAAGCGCGTGGCGCGGCGGCATGCCGCGCTCGGCGAGCGCCCGCCGCAAAATAACCGCCTCTTTCTGGCTGTCGCCCTTGCCGAGCAACTCGGCCTCGAGCAGGTCGAGATAGGCGAGCTTGTCGCTTGCTGCGAGCGTTGCATGGTCGGCGATATCGTCGGCGGTCCTGACAAAATTGTAGAAGGCGAGAATCAGCGCTCGGTGCCGCGGGTGAATCAGAAACGAGGCGACCGGAAAGTTCTCGTCGCGGTGCGTCTTTCCGGATCGCAATTCGCTCGCGGCGGTCATCGGGAACTGGCTACATCCGTTGGGCGCGAAGGCCTGAAGGTCACCAAACGATCTTCGCGCAAAACCGCGAAGCACGGCTCCCATATAGGCGAATATGCTTTCAAAACCAATGCTGTCTGGGTGTTCCGCCGCCCCCGGCCCGGCTTTTGCGGGGGCGCGATGGCAATTGTTAACGCGCCTGGCGCGTCGCTGACGCGCCAGGCTTGGCGATTATTGCCCGTGGGACTTCAGCACCAAGTCGCAGGCCGGGCTGATTTTGGCACGATTTTCCTTGAGGCAGGCAAGAATGGTGAAGTCGCCCTGATCGATGACGGCACGGCAGTGCTTCTGCACGTCACGGGTGCAAGCCTTCTGCTCCTCCGGCGTTCCACGCCCATTGTCAGCGAAGGAAGCGGTGGAAAAGACAAGCGACGACAGCGCAAGGGCCAGAAGATATTTACGCATCATGTTCCTTCATTCTGAAGCAGAGTCTATCCGCCCCGCGCGAGGCATCGCCGGGAAGGTTTTTGGGATTAAAAGCGCCGCGAACCCCCGCGCGTCGCTTCGAGAAGCACAAGCGTGGACAAATGCGGCCAAATTTGCGGCGACCGCCTCACCCTTTGTGGGCTTCCGGGATGTCGTTCATTGGCACAGATAAGCTTTTGATACTAGAACATTATTCTGCCGCGATTGCTTTTCGTACTTGGCTGTTGCAAGCATGCAATCCCGGCCGGGAGGCTAGGGCCGATCGGTCGAGGATCCGCTATGCGAGAGGCTCACAAATCGGCTGATTCGCTTTACGGGCGCGCGGCCCTGTCATTTGAACCTGAGACAGTGCAGCAACACTAAACTTTCGATGCAGCGACGCGCGCGCCATGAATGACAGGCGTCATTTTTGAGAGATGGGAAACGCGATATGAAACTGTTTGGCTCCAGTCCGTTTGCGCAGGCGATGAAAGCCGCAGGCGTCGGCGCCGCACTGATGATGTCCGTCTCGGCGGGGCATGCGCAGTCGGGCAGCCCGTTCGCCGGCTTCAACGGCGCCTGGTCCGGCACCGGAACGGTTGCGCTGTCTGACGGCACCGTCGAGCGCATTCGCTGCAAGGCGGACTACAAGGTCGACGGCACGGGGTTGGGTCTGCGGCAGACCCTGCGGTGCGCCAGCGACAGCTACAAGTTCGATCTGACCAGCGACGTCACCAGCAACGGCGACCGGCTTTCTGGCAATTGGAGCGAAGCCAGCCGCAACATCAATGGCAGCTTGCAGGGCACCGCCGGCGGCGGCCAGATTCAGGTCTTCGTCGAGGCCAACGGATTTGCCGCCAACCTGACGTTGCGCACCACCGGCAACAAGCAGACCGTGCAGATCAACTCCAAAGGTGAGATCCGGGGCGTCAACATCACGATGGTCAGGAGCTGAACGCTCTCAACGCTGTTTTACGCAAAGTTCGCCCCCGGCACTCTCTCAGGCGGATCGAGAGCCGGGGGTTTTTCATTCAGCCAAGGACGAGGTTTCCCTGGCCCCGCTTCAGGGCAAGGGAAGAATACAGAAGAGACTCACACCGAGCGTTTCTCCGGCCCGTGGATGCGCTCGTGCAGATTGATCAGCCACATCGCGGTCGGCCGCAGGATGAAGAGGTCGGCGACAAGCGCTGCCACCATCGAAAACGCGCTGAGCCAGCCGAACAGCCGCAGCGAAGGCAGGTCGGAGAAGATAGTAACGCCAAGGCCACAGGCCAGCACCACCGTCGTCAGGATCAGTGCCGGACCGACCAGCACGGTGGCGCGCTCTACCGCCACTGCCGAGGTGACGCCAGGCTTGGTTTGCAAGCGCAGGCGGTTCAGGAAATGGATGGTCGCACTTAGCCCGAGGCCAAAGGACACCGTCAGCGCGACGACGCTGGCAAATTGCAGCCCCTCTCCCAGCAAGTAGAGCAGCGTGCCCGACATCACCACCGGGAAGATGCCCGGCAGGATGCAGGCCAACATCACCACCCAGGAGCGGAACGCGAGGCCGATGAAGATCGCGACGAAAGCGAATTCGATCGTGAGACCGCGGTTAAGCTTCTCGATCATGTTGGCCGAGTTGCGCGCGGCGATCGCAGCCAGCCCGGTGACAGCGATCTCATAGCCCGGGTGCTTCTTGCGTACCGCGTCCAGTTCATGGTCGAGCTTCTCGACCACAGGCAGAAGCTGGCTGGAGTCCTTGTCAGGCACCCTGCCCGCCACCACGACCGCGTCCTGTTCGGGGTCGATAAAGCGCTGCACCAGATATTTGGGAATGAGGTCGACATATTCCTTCAATGTTCCGACATCGGTGGTGCCGACCTTTTCGGCGAGCCAGCGGCGCAGCGTCTCCAGTGACCAGACGTTGCCCACGCCGGCCGCGCGCTCGACCGTAGCGTGAACATCGGCGATCGTCTGCAAGGTCTCAGGCGAATAGAGCGATGCGCCCTTGGGGAATTCGATCAGCACGTTGATCGGATTGGCGCCGGTGAGCTTTGCGTCCAGCCGCTCGCTCGCCGCGACCGCCTGTCGCTTGTCCGGCACCTGGTCGGCGAGCCGGTAGCGCGGCTGCAGGTTGGCATAGACCACCCCAAGGCTGCCTACGAACAACACCGCGATCAGGCTGAACAGGCCGGGACGGCTGACCATGCGCACCGCGATCCAGTAGCAAAAATTGCGCAGCATCTGCACGCCGGCGTCGGCGCGCTGGAACTTGACCGCGAAGACATTCTCGTTGCGCACGAGCAGGACACCGAACACCGGCACCAGCGACAGCACGGCCAGCAGCGCAATGATGGTCGCGGCCAAGCCTGCCTCGCCGAACTTGCGGATCAGGTCGGAGTCGGAGAACTGCAGGGCGATGAAGGAAATGCCGGCGGTCGCGTGCGTCAGCACGCAGGCAGGTCCCACCACCAGCACCGCGTTCTTGAACGCGGTAAACTTGTCCTGCCCCGCGATCAGCCGGTCGCGTGCAGCGAAAGTGAGCTGCATCGAGTCGGAGAAGCTGATCACCATGATGAGCGGTGTCATCACGTTCAGGAACATGTTGAGGTTGAAATTGGCCCAGCCGAGCCCGCCGAGTGCCAGCAGGATCGCGATCATCGGGGGGAATGCCGCCACGACCATAAAGGAGATCTTGCGGAAGAAGATGATGGCGATGACGCAACCGGCAACGATGCCGAGGACATTATAGGTGAGCCCGTCGCGCTCCACCGCGTTGCGTATCTCGAGCTGCATGACCGGCACGCCGGAGAGTTCGACGTTGAGTCCGGTATCGCCGAGGTCCTGCGACACCAGCTTGCGGATATCGCCGACCGTCGTGGCGAGCTTATTCGAGGAGACGACATCGGGCTCGAGCGACAGCACGATCAACGCCAGCGTGCCGTCTTCCGAGAGCAGCTTGCCGCGAATGATCTCGTTGCTTTTGACGGTCTCGATGAACTTGTTATAGGCCTCTCCGGTCGGCAGTTCGCTCGGGAACAGCGCGGCCGGCAACTTGCCCGGAGCCGGGGCCTGCCGGGCGGAGAACAGTGACACCAGCCCGCGCGTGCCGTCGACGAGCTGCAGGTCGGTGACGAAGTCGCGCAGCTTTTCCAGATTGTCGCGCGCCAGGAGGTCCTTGCCTTCGACGACGACGAGCACATCGAATTCCTCGGCCGGGAAGCGTTTGGTCACCTCCTCGTACTGGTGGAATTCCTTGGTGTCGGAGCGGAATAGCTGGGAGAGCGAATCGTCGATTTTGATGCGCTGGATGCCGAACACGGCGGCGACGACGAGGGCGGCCAGAATGATGCAGGACAGGATCGGCGCCTTGACCGCGATCAGCCCGATCCGCTCCAGGCCGAAGGCGATGCTCCCCGTGGGACGCTCTTCAACCTGCTCGACATGGACCTGACTGTCGTAATTCTTCTCGAGCATGCCCTGACCGGTTCTGGAATGGGAACAAATGTCTATAGCTTAACTTCCGCACGCGCGATTGTGCCAGAAGGCGGACGTCAAATCACTGCGCGCGGCCTTCATTGATCGGCACTAAGCTTCGATAATGTTTCGAAAAATCACGGCTGGCGGTTTAGCAGGTCTGGCGCTCGACTCGCAAGTTCCCCCCACGAAAGCGTGAAAAATCGATCGTCTTTGATGCTTTTGCGCCGCGCGTGGCGAATATGTCACGCAGAGGACACTGGCGAGATTCGCGGCTGCGCTAACTCCCCGCTTTCATCCTTTAGTGCAACGCCTGTGACGTTCCGCCTCAACCCCTCGCGAACCAGCCAGGCGATCTTGAAGGCGGCTTCGTCGTAAGTCAGCCCGTTGCGATGGATGTTGGAAACGCAGTTGCGCTCGGCATCCGAACGGCCCAGCCGCGGCGCAAAAGTGAGATAAGCCCCGAGACTGTCGGGCGCCGACAGTCCGGGTCGCTCGCCGATCAACATCACGGCCATGCGCGCGCCAAGCAGCGCGCCGATTTCGTCCCCGAGCGCGACCCGTGCCCCGGAGGCAACCACAGTTCGGCCAACCTCGATGTGGTCGGCCGCAAGGCGCGGCAAGAGCTGCCGCATCAGTTCGACCGCATGGGTGTGCACGGCTGTCGGCGACAGGCCGTCTCCTACCACGATCGCGACATCGCACGTCGCGCCCTTGCGTTCTTGCAGCATCTCGATGCTCGCTTGATCGAGCCGGCGGCCGAGATCGGGACGCTTGAGATAATCCTGCCGGCTCGCCGCTCGGCTGTTGACGGCGCGGACATCGAGGCCAAGCGCGCCAAGCGCCGCCATCAAACTGCGCGCGTCGAACGCCGCCTGCACGGCGTCGCGAGCGCGCGCGTGATCCAGGGTGAAGTCAAGCAGAGCTTTCGTCGTCAGGCTCGCGCCGGCACGACCCAGCGCCACGCGCGCTGGCGTGAGCTCACGCAAGCGCGAGACTGATCGGCGGGTCGGTGTGGTCATACACTCATTCGGCGGGTACCGCCGCCTCGCGCAGCCTGACCGAATAGTTCGAGGCGTTCTGATTGCCCCTCGTGGCTTCCTGAGCGAACCTGACCAGGTGATGGCCGACCAGCGTTGCCGCTAGCAGTCCTTCGATATCACCCTTCCGCAGCCGCTTGAGCGCAAACTTCCAGAATACGCGTCGGTAGTCGCCGAGCACGCCGACTTTCCAGAACACATTACGCAGGATGACGAGCGCGCGCTTGATGTTGGCCCAGGTCGCCTGCCCGCGGACGGGCGGCTTCACCCGGTTGGCATAGGTATATTCGCATTGATAGTTGTAACGATCAAAGAGCCTTTCCGGATCATAGGCTATTTCCATGCACCGCCTCCATTCGCTGACCACGTGGTCGTAAGGCAGCAGGAAGTCGACATTGGAATCGCGGCCCTCGTCGTGAATGAGCCGGCCCTCGCGCTCCAGCCGATCCCATAGCGGCGTCTTCGGTAATGCCTGCAAGAGATTGATGGTCAGCATCGGGATTCTGGACTGGTCGATGAATTGCAGCAGCGCATCGGCCGTATCGGGCTTATCAGTGTCGAGCCCCATGATGATGCCCGAGACCACTTCCATGCCGTAGGAGTTGATTGTGCGCACGCCCTCCAGGATCGGGACCATCATATTGTGGTCCTTCTGCATCGCCTTGAGCGCGTCGGGATCGGGCGTCTCGATGCCGCAGAAGATGGTGATGAAGAACGCCTCCTGCATCTTCTCCAGAATTTCGGGCCTTTTCGCGATGTTGAGCGTCGCCTCGCAGGCGAGCCGCGTCGGATAACCGTGCTTCTTCTGCCATTCGATCAGATGCGGCAGCAACTCCAGTGCCGCCTTGCGGTTGCCTATGAAATTATCGTCCACGAAATAGACCGTGTTGGTTGATCCGCCTTCGCGCAGCTTGTCGAGCTCGGCGATGATCTGCTGCGGCGTCTTGACGCGCGGATTGCGGCCGTAGAGGCCGGGAATATCACAGAACTCGCATTGATAGGGACAGCCGCTCGAATATTGGATGTTGGCCAGGAAATATTTGTCCAAGTCGGCGAGCTCGTAGGCCGGCACCGGAAATTCGGTCATTGGCAGGCGATCGAGCGTCTTGAACACGATCTGTTCCGGCGGCCGCGAGACGTCGCGCGCAAGCTGCGCGAGCAATGCATCGGTCGCGTCGCCCAGCTCGCCGAGGTGAAGATAGTCGAAGGCTGGATAATATTCCGGGCAGGCGCTCACGGAGGGCCCGCCGATGGCGACGGGCAGGTCATATTCATGTGCGCGATGGCAAATGTCGTTCATCTGCTTGCGCTGGATGTGCATGCCGCTGACGAAGACCGCGTCGGCCCACTCGAAGTCTTGCCTCGCTGCCGGCTGGATGTTCTCATCGACGAAGCGCACCTGCCAGTTTTCCGGCAGGTAGGCGGCGATCAGCAGCAGGCCCTGCGGGGGCATCAAGGCCCGAACGCCGTCCGTCAATGGATAGGCGTATTCCCAGGTCGCGAAAGCGGACGTATAGCGCGGGAACACACAAAGAATGCGACGCACCATCTCGCTGCTTGCAGCTCTCATCGACTCCCCTCCGCCATTGCGCACCGGTCCGGCAAATCATCAGCGCGTGCGACAAAGCTGGGCCCAAAAATGCTCAAGATTGTGACCGCCGCTCTCATCGATGCTTTAAAGACGCTCGCTTCACGGCCTCGGTTCAAATGGCGGGGCTCTCCTGTTCGATCAAGCGCGAGGCAAATTCGGGTAACTGCCCTGCATCGCCGGCAAGCCGGAAGCTGGAATCGGCGAGCCCGACCTGAAGTAGCCAGTCGTCGAATTCCGGCGCGCGCTTCAGGCCGAAGAGGTCGCGGATATAAAGTGCATCGTGGAAGGAGGTGGACTGATAGTTCAGCATGACGTCGTCGGCCCCGGGTACACCCATGATGTAGGTGACGCCCGCCGCAGCGAGCAGCGTCAAGAGATTGTCCATGTCGTCCTGATCGGCCTCGGCATGGTTAGTGTAGCAGACATCCACGCCGAGCGGCAGGCCCAGCAGCTTGCCGCAGAAATGGTCCTCGAGGCCTGCGCGGATAATCTCCTTGCCGTCGTAGAGGTACTCGGGCCCGATGAAGCCGACCACACTGTTGACCAGGAGCGGATTGAACGCGCGCGCCACCGCATAGGCGCGGGCTTCGCAGGTCTGCTGGTCGACGCCATGATGGGCATTAGCCGACAGCGCAGAGCCCTGCCCCGTCTCAAAGTACATCAGATTTTCGCCGACCGTGCCGCGCCGCAGCGAGCGACCCGCCTCATACGCTTCCCGGAGCAACTTCAATTCGACGCCAAAGTTGCGGTTGGCGGCTTCGGTCCCGGCGATGGATTGGAAGACGAGGTCGACCGGAAAACCCTGATTAATCAGGTCAAGGCTCGTGCTGACGTGGGTCAGCACGCATCCTTGAGTCGGGATCTTCAGCCGCGCAATCACCTCGTCGAGGAGGTGGAGCAACCTGCCGATAACGGCCGGATCGTCACTTGCGGGATTGATGCCGATACAGGCATCGCCTGACCCGAGCAGAAGGCCGTCGAGGATGGAGGCGGTGATGCCCCTGGCATCGTCGAAGGGGTGATTCGGCTGCAGCCGCGCGCTCATGCGGCCCGGCAGGCCGATGGTGTCGCGAAAGGCCGTGGTCACCTGGCACTTTTTTGCGACCAGGATCAGGTCCTGGTTGCGCATCAGTTTCGACACCGCCGCCGCCATTTCCGGCGTGACGCCGCGCGAAAGCTTTTGCAGTGCGCCGGTCGCCGCCGCATCCGACAACAGAAAATCGCGGAACGCGCCGACCGTCATGGCGGCGACCGGCGCAAACGCCTGTTCGTCATGGGTATCGATGATCAGGCGGGTAACCTCGTCGTCCTCGTAGGGGATCACGGCCTCGTTGAGGAATTGCCGCAGCGGAACGTCAGCCAGCGCCATGCGCGCAGCGATCATCTGTTCGGCGGTTTGGGCCGCGATCCCCGCCAGCCGGTCGCCCGAGCGCGGCGGCGTCGCCTTGGCGAGGAGATCGCGCAGATCGTCGAACAGGTAAGCAGTGGCGGCGATGGTGTGGCGATAGCCCATGGCGACTGGCTCCCTGCGCGTCCTGTGCGTTGCAAAGGTAAACGGCGCCGGCCGAGGTGTCCTGTATTACTACGGGATTCTCCCAAGAGCCGGCTTTGACACCTTACCGGCCCCTGCAAAAGTATGATTCCGATAGGCAATTCCTGTGCAAGTTGCAGCGCACAAGGGCTCGCGCATTAAGATTTTATCCATCGGAACCCTGCACAATCACGCATCGGCTGGCGCACTTGCCAGGTTCAGGGGGAGCCCGTCGGCCCAACATTTCAACAGCCGAAATTCCATCATGAGCCTGTTTTCGCGCCTTTCGCTTGCAGCGAGGCTGTACTCGATTTTCACGCTGTTCGCCGTGCTGACCGCGGCGATCGCGGTGCTGTCCGACTATAACAGCCGCCGCAATACCGAACTCACCGCGGCCATCGAGCGGGCCAACCTTGCTGCTCTCAATGTCGAGCGCGTCAATTCGCTGGTCTATGCGGTGGTCATGGAGTCCCGCGGCGTCTACATGTCGACCGATCCGGCGGCTGTGAGGAAGTTCGGCGACGGCCTGCTCAAGTTCAACGACCAAATTCTCGGCATCGTCCAGAAATGGGAAAGTATCGTCCAGGTTGACGATGCCGCGCAGTTCGCAACTTTTAAGAAGCGCATCGAGCAATTCGTCGATTTCCGCAAAGAGCTGGTGCGCCGCGCCTACGAGATCAACCCCGCGGCGGGGCGTGAATGGGGCGACAATGATGCCAACCGCGCGGTGCGTTCGGCACTGAACAAGGACCTTGAGGCTCTGTCAAAGGTCTATGCCGAACGCGGCCGGCAGATCTCGGCGGAGACCGAACTCAACCGCGAGCTCTCCTTCGTGCTGACCTGCCTGGGCGGCGTCGCGCTGGCGCTCGTCGTGATCGGCATCGTCATAATCGCGCGCTCGATCGCGCGGCCGCTGTCGGCCATCACAGCGACGATCGAGCGTGTCGCCGAAGGCGGCGACCACGTCCAAGTGCCACACACACAACGCAGTGACGAGATCGGTGCGCTGGCCCGGGCCATCCGCATTTTCCAGGAAGCGATGGAGCGCAACCGCAATCTCAACGCCCAGGTGTCGGCGGATTCCAGGGCGCGTGAAGAGCGCAGCCGGCACATCGAAGCCGCAGTCGAAGAGTTCCGGCACGCGATCGGCGCGGTGGTGCGTGCCGTCGATGAGAATGCGACCGCGATGCGCGGAACGGCCGAGACCATCAACCGCGTGACCTCGGACGCCAATGGGCGCGCGGATGCCGCGGCCGGCCTGACCGCGCAAGCCTCTGGCAATGTCTCCGCCGTTGCGAGCGCAACCGAGGAGCTGTCCGCCTCGGTGCAGGAGATCGGCCGTCAGGTTCGGCAATCCGCAGCCGCCGTCGAACAGACCGGTGCGCGCACTGAAAAATCGATCGCCGAAATCGAGAGTTTGGCCGCGGCCACGCAGCGGATCGATGGCGTGCTGACGCTGATCCAGGCGATCGCCGAGCAGACCAACCTCCTCGCGCTCAACGCCACCATCGAGGCGGCGCGCGCGGGCGATGCCGGCCGCGGCTTTGCGGTGGTCGCCCACGAAGTCAAGGCGCTGGCAGGCCAGACCGCCAAGGCCACCGAAGAGATCGGCCAGAATGTCGCGCTGATCCAGAACTCGACCAAGAACGCGGTCGACGCCGTGCGCGAGATCGGTCATGCTGTCCGCGAGATCAACGACATCACATCGACGATTGCCGGCGCCGTCGGGCAGCAGGATGCCGCCACGCGCGAAATATCCGTCAATGCGCAATCGGCGGCGCAAGGCAACCACACGCTGGTCGCCAATATCGCCTCTCTGCGTGACGCCATCGGCGAAACCTCGACTGCGGCGGCCTCGGTGCTTTCAGCCTCCGGCGGCCTTGCCTCGACAGCGCAAACGCTGTCGAACGAGGTTGAAAAATTCTTCCGCAATCTGCGGGCAGGCCCGGCGGGCGGCCAGAAGGTGGCCTAATCGGTGAACCCTCATTGTGAGAAGGTGAGAAGGTGAGAAGGCGCGAAGGACGAAGGGGAAGGGGAAGCGATAACAATACGTCGGGTGGGCGCGGCGCAAACGCGCCTGTGCCCACCCTGCGGTCACCGTTTGATTTGTTAGTACCGCCACTCCGCACGCGACCTACGCCACACAACCGGCGGAGGCGGCGGGCCGATATCACGCTGCCAGACGCGGCCATCGTCGAACTGGATACGCATGCCGTCGGGCGAATAGACGGCGCCCTCGTCACGCGCATCGATCCAGATCCGGCTATAGGGCGCGTTCCAGTCAGGCCAGGCCTTGAATGAGTCGCCCGCTTCCGTCGTCAGCGTTACCGCCTCGCCATTCTGGGTGACGAAGGCGGGCGCACCGAACATGCCGTCCCGGCAGTTCTGAATGCACCGATAGGTGCCGGTCAGGTTGACCGTTTCGGCCGAAGCGCCGGTGGCGACACATGCGGCCAAGAGGCCAAGGGCCAGCGATAATCGTCTCATCAGGATCACTCCATCGCTTGCATGAGAAGATGAGCCCGACAAGGCGGGCTACGGCAACAAACAATCCCGACAGCGGCTCTTTGTTCCGGCTGTTCCCTGCCGTTCCGACACCGCTGCGTGATGTGGAACTCCCATTTTTTGATTTCCGCGCGGAACATGTTCACTCCACGAGCAACACATCGACGGCAACATTTAGCTTCTGCTTGGGCGAGCCGACGATGATGCCGTCCACCGGCGACACGTCGGAAAAATCGCGCCCGATCGCAATCATGATGTGATCGTTCTCGACCAACAGGTCGTTGGTCGGATCAAGGCCGATCCAGCCGAGCGCCTCGCCGCACCAGAGCGAGACCCACGCATGGGTCGCATCCGCACCCTCCAGGCGCGGCTGTCCTGGCGGCGGAATGGTGCGCAGGTAACCGCTGACGTAGGCCGCAGGCAGCCCGAGGCCGCGGAGCCCTGCGATCATCACATGAGCAAAATCCTGGCAGACGCCGTGACGATTCTCGAACACCTCCTTGAGCGGCGTGGAGATCGCGGTGGCCTTGGCATCGTATCTGAACTGGGTGCGAATGCGATGCATGAAGTCCACGGCGCCGAGGAGAATCCCGCCGCCCGGCGGAAAGCTCGCGGCGGCGTAAGCGGTGATCGGCGTAAGCACCGGTACCAGCGGGCTTGCGAAGACATAGCCAATGGGCGACGCGGGACCGAGGCTGTTGGCCCCGAACGCGATATCGCGGATGCGCTCCCAAGCGGGGCTCTCCACGGCGCGACCGGGCGCCTTGCGCGCGACCTCCACACGCGAGCGCGAGTCGATGCGCAGATGGCGATGCGGGGCTTCGATCACCACGCTCTCGGTGAGCGTGCCGAAGAAGTCGCGCCGCATCGTGCGCTCGATCGGACGCGGCCGGATCTCGACATGGTGCGACATCAATCGTTGCCCGTGCCCGCTCAGCGGCTCGAGCCGCAGCGTACAGCGGGCGAAGCTGACCGCGCTCTCATAAGCGTAAGTGGTGACGTGCCGGATGTCGTAGATCACGCAAGGCCCGTCAGCTTCTCGGGCCGGCTGGCGTTGGGCCCATGCGGGAAATAATGCGAGCCGATGGCATCGGCGAGACTGAGAAGGTCCTGCTCGAGCCCGAACAGCGTCTTGGTATCGAGCGAAGCCGCTTCCGCGGTCGTGAGCGTGGATTGCAACGCGACTGCAAGCCGTTGCGGCCGCTCGATCAGGCCGGTCTCCTTCAGCGCCGGCAGACTCGCGATATGCTCGTTCAGAGCCTGCACCTGGAATGCGACCGAGCGCGGATTATAAGGATCGAGCACGGCAAGATCGCGCACCGGCGCCAGCACCGGCGCGAGCAAATAGCGCGAGCGGTAGGTGATCTGGCAATCGACCAGCGTGAGCAGCGTATCGAGATCTTCATCGCTGGCCTCGTCGTAGGCGAATTGGCGCGCGAAGCGGGTGGTGTTGATAGCGCGCTCGGCACGACGACCCATTTCAAGGAAGCGCCAGCCGGCGGCGCGGTTCATGTTCTCCTGGGCGAGGCCGGCGAAGCTCGCGAGCTCCTGCAGCGTGAGTTCAGCGGCGCTGATCACGCCGTCATCATCCTCGATCTCGTTGGCGAGCCGCTCAGCCATTTCGGTGATGACCTGCCAGGCATCTGGTGACAGCCGTTCGCGCAAGGACGTCGCGGTGCGCTGCGCGGCGCGCACCAAATTGAGGCCGGAGCCGAACCGCTCCTCGGCCTGCAGCGCTTCGGCCGCGACCTTCGCTGGTTGCATCCGTGCGTTCTGCGAGGCCGCGCCCCAGGCAACGAGCAGCCGCTGGATGCGTTCGGCCACCTGCAGCGCGCCGGGCGCGCCCTCGCCGGCATCGCGCTGGTGCGTGCCGAGCGCGCGCACCAGGCGCAAGGTCGCCTCGGCGCGTTCGAGATAGCGACCAAGCCAGAACAGATTATCGGCGGCGCGGCTCGGCAACACGCCGGCGATACGCCGGATACGCACGGTGTCGGAGGCCGGCAATAGCGTACGAGTCGACACCTCCTTGTCGGAGACCACCCAGACGTCGGCGGCGCGGGCGCCGTCGCCCATGGAGACCGCGCGCGCATCAAGCTGCTCGGCGATCCGGCAGAAGCCGCCGGGCATCATTATCCAGCCGTCGGGCGTCGCGGCCGCAAACACTCTAAGCACGAAAGGGCGCGGAGCGAGCCGGCCGTGGTCCCACACCGGCATGGTCGACAGCCGCACCAGCTCCTGGCCGGCATAATCGATGCCACGGTCGCGGATGGCGGCTTTTAGCTGCTCGCGCTCGCTCGGCGACAGTTCGCTTGCCAGCACCGGGCCATGGCTGGCAAAGCCGGGGACGGTCCGGCCATAGGCGCCTTCGATCGCAAAATCGTCGAGCCTTGAGAGCACCTCCTCGCGCGCCGCCTTCTGGCCGCACCACCAGGTCGCGATGTGCGGCATCTTCAAGTCCTCGCCCAACAGGCGGCGGCAAAGGCTTGGCAGGAAACCCAATAATGCACGCGCCTCCAACACGCCCGATCCCGGCATGTTGGCGACCACGACGCCGCTCTTGCGCAGGACATCGATCAGGCCGGGCACGCCGAGATGCGAGGAGGCATCGAGCTCGAGCGGGTCGAGCGAGTTCGAATCGACCCGCCGCAGCAGCACGTCGAGCCGCTTCAGGCCAGCAACGGTGCGGATGTGGACCCGGTCCCCCGACACCGCGAGGTCGTCGCCCTCGACCAGGAGAAATCCGAGATAGCGCGCCAGCGTTGCATGCTCGAAATAGGTCTCGCTGAAGCTGCCCGGCGTAAGCACGCCGATACGCGGCTCGTCGCGATCGGCGCTGGCGCGAAGTGAGTCGCGGAAGGCCTCGAAAAATGGCGCGAGCCGTTCGACATTCATCGATTTGTAGAGCGAGGCAAAGGCGCGCGACAGCACCAGCCGGTTCTCCAGCGCGTAGCCTGCCCCCGACGGAGCCTGCGTGCGGTCAGACAGCACCCACCAGCGGCCATCGGGGCCGCGCCCGACATCGGCGGCGTAGAGGCTCAAGTAGCGCCCGCCCGGCGGCTTGACGCCGCAGACGGGTCGCAAATATTCGGCGCTGCCGGCAATCGCCGCTGCGGGGATGGCGCCATCGGCGATGAGGCGGCCCTCGCCATAGAGGTCGCGCAGCACCAGCTCGAGCAGTTCGGCGCGCTGCACGATGCCGGCAGAGAGCTGCAGCCAATCGGCCTCATCGATCAGAAGCGGCAGGTGACTGAGCGGCCACAGCCGCTCGGCGGCCTCGCCCGGCGCGTGATAGGTGACACCGGCCTCGCGCAAATGCCGGTCGGCCGCGCCGAAGCGGCGCTCGATCTCGGCGGGCGACAGGGCGGCAAACGCATCGAAAAACCGGGTCCAGACCGCGCGCGGTCCCTCGCTGCCGATATACTCATCGGGGATTCCGGGAAGCCGCGCATAGTCGCGCATCCACTGCGCCACGCGCCGCTGGCTGGGCCGCGGCCGCCCCGCTGCTTGCGCCTGACCGGCCGCCGCCTGCCCCGCACCTTGGCCCGCCTCATCGCTGGTGGCCGCCATCCGACTCTCCTGCCAAAAACCTATCTTTCAATGCGGCAGCGGGGTTCTCAAGTCGAGAGTGAGCGGAAATTCGATCGAGCGCTCCTCGCGCGGCGGATCGATCTTGCCGGGGGTGTGGCCGTGATCCTGGAAGCGGGCGAGCCGGCGTGCCTCGGCCTCGTAGGAATTGATCGGCTTTGTTTCATAGTTGCGACCGCCGGGATGGGTCACATGATACACGCAGCCACCGAGGGAGCGGCCGTTCCAGCTATCGATGAGGTCAAAGGTCAGCGGCGCATGGACAGCCATTGTCGGATGCAGGCCGGAGGCCGGCTGCCAGGCCTTGAAGCGCACGCCGGCGACCGCCTCGCCAGCGCGCCCGGTCGCGGTCATCGGCAAGCGCCGGCCGTTGCAGGTGATGATATGGCGCCCCTCGACAAAACCCTCGGCCTTGACCTGCAGCCGCTCGATCGATGAATCGACATAGCGCACGGTGCCGCCCGAAGACCCCTCCTCGCCCAGCACGTGCCAGGGCTCGAGCGCCTGCCGCAGCTCCAGCGAAACGCCGCCATGATGGACCCGGCCGAATGCGGGAAAGCGAAATTCGAGCTGTGCGAGGTACCATTCCGGCGAGAATGGGTAGCCGGAGCGCTTGAGGTCCTCGAGCACGTCCAGGAAGTCTTCCCAGAGAAAATGCGGCAGCATGAAACGATCATGCAAGCTCGTCCCCCAGCGCACGAATTTGCCATCCTGCGGCTCGCGCCAGAGCTTTGCGAGCAGCGCCCGGATCAGAAGCTGCTGCGCCAGCGACATGCGCGGATCCGGCGGCATTTCGAGCGCGCGAAATTCCACGAGGCCGAGCCGGCCAGTCGCGCTATCAGGCGAATAGAGCTTGTCGATGCAGATCTCGGCGCGGTGCGTGTTGCCGGTGATGTCGACGAGGATGTGCCGGAACAGGCGATCGACCAGCCACAGCGGAATCTCGCCACCCGGCGCGGGCACATTCGCGATCGCGATCTCCAGCTCATAGAGGCTGTCATGCCGCGCCTCGTCGATGCGCGGCGCCTGGCTGGTCGGGCCGATGAAGAGGCCGGAGAAGAAGTACGACAGCGAGGGATGGCGCTGCCAATACAATACGAGGCTCTTGAGCAGATCCGGCCGGCGCAGGAAGGGCGAATCCTGCGGCGTAGAGCCGCCGACCACGACATGGTTGCCGCCGCCGGTGCCGGTGTGGCGGCCGTCGATCAGGAAACGATTGGCGCCGAGCCGGCACTTGGCGGCATCTTCATACAGGCCGAAGGTGATGTCGACCGCCTCGCGCCAGCTTGCTGCCGGCTGCACATTGACCTCGATCACGCCGGGATCGGGCGTCACCTTGATCACTTCGATGCGCGGATCAAAGGGTGGCGCATAGCCCTCGACATGGACCTGCATCTGCATGTCTTCGGCGGTCGCTTCAACGGCCGCGACCAACTCCAGGTAATCCTCGAGTTTTTCCACCGGCGGCATGAAGGCGCAGAGCACGCCATCGCGAACCTCGATCGACATCGCGGTGCGCACGCCGCCCTCACCTGCGCGCTGCTGCAGCACCGGCTGTTGCGGCGCGCCGGGCGCCTGGCTTGCGAAGCTGAACACCGGCAGCGGCTCGCGCGGCTCAAGCGGGTCCTGCTCGATAATGTAAGGGTAATCCTCGGCCGGAATGTGCGGCAGCGACGAGATCGGCAGCCGTAGCCCTAGCGGGGAATCGCCGGGCACCAGGAACAGATTGCCGCGCCGGAGCTGCCAGCGTTCGCTCCGCCAGCGTGGGGCTTGCGCATTCCAGCGCTGGATCGGCAGCACGAAACCCTTGGGGACGTTCAGCCCCTGGTCGAAGACGCGCGCCATCCGCGCGCGCTCCTCGGGATCGGCGAGTTTTGAATCGGTCGGGTCGACATTGATGGGCAGCGTGGCTTCGCGCTGCAGCCAATGGTTCGGATCCTCGAAGGCCGAAATGACGTAATCGGGCTCAAGCCCCAGCTTGCGCGCGGTGCCTTGCGCGAACCGCTCGGCCTCGTCGATACCGGCCCTGCGCGGCCGGTCGATATTCGCGATCAGGTCGGCGTTCTTCCAGATCGGCACGCCGTCCTTGCGCCAATAAAGACCAAAGGCCCAGCGCGGCAGGCTCTCGCCCGGATACCATTTGCCCTGCCCGTAATGCAGCAGCCCGCCCGACGCGAAGCGCGCGCGTAAGCGGCGGATCAGGTCATCTGCGAGACCGCGCTTGGTTGGACCAACGGCGGCGACATTCCACTCTGGCGATTCCATATCGTCGATCGAGACGAAAGTCGGCTCGCCGCCCATGGTCAGCCGCATGTCCTGCGCCTTCAGATCGGCATCGACCTGTTCGCCCAATCTGTCGAGCGCGGCCCAGGCCTCATCCGAAAAAGGCTTTGTGATTCGAGGCGCTTCGCGGATGCGCTTCACGCTCATCTCAAATGAGAAGTCGACATCGGCAAAGCCCGCACTGCCGGCGATCGGCGCCGCGGAGCGATAATGCGGCGTGGCCGCGACCGGGATATGCCCTTCGCCGGCCAGCATGCCGGAGGTGGCGTCAAACCCGATCCAGCCCGCGCCGGGCAGATAGACTTCGGCCCAGGCGTGCAGGTCGGTGAAGTCGTTCTCGACCTCAGCCGGCCCCTCGACCGGATCGATATCCGGGCGCAATTGAATGAGATAGCCCGAGACGAAGCGGGCGGCGAGCCCGAGATGCCGCAACGCCTGGATCAAGAGCCAGGCGGAGTCGCGGCATGAGCCGGCGCCTCGGCCAAGCGTCTCCTCCGGCGTCTGAACGCCCGGCTCCATCCTGATGATGTAGCGAATCTTTTTCTGCAAGGTCGCATTGAGATCGACCAGAAAGCTGACGGTCGACTCCGCCTCGCGCGGGATCGAGGCGAGATAGTCCTTGAACAACGGCCCGGGCTCGATCGTCTCGAGATAAGGCGCAAGCTCGGTCTTCAGATCCTTGCTGTAGTCGAATGGGAAGCTGTTGGCATAAGGCTCGACGAAGAAATCGAACGGATTGACCACCGTCATCTGCGCCGTGAAGTCGACCTCGATTTTCAGCTCGGTCGCCTTCTCCGGGAAGACATAGCGCGCGAGCCAATTGCCTTGCGGGTCCTGCTGCCAGTTCACGAAATGGTTTAGCGGCGTGACCTTCAGCGAGTAGGACAGGATCGGCGTCCGCGTATGCGGCGCCGGCCGCAGGCGCACGATTTGGGGGCCGAGATCGATCGGACGGTCGTACTTGTAATGCGTGACGTGATGCAGTGCGACGAAGACCGACACAGGTGGCGCGCTCCAGCAGCTTTTTTGAGCAGAACATTGCTGTGGCGAAGGTTCAAGCATTAACAACGGGCAGTGGGTGCCTAGGAGTCGTGCGTCGTCGCACGTCAGCGGTCCACCGTCATTCCGGGGCGTCGAAGGCGAACCCGGAATCTCGAGATTCTCAGGTGCGCAATTGCGCACCATAGTTCGATGCTTCGCATCGCCCCGGAATGACGGAGAGAGACATAACTCCACGTTCTCGCGGCCCATTGCGCCCGAGGTTTGCATCCGTCTTACCCTCCTCGAAATCGGAGGGTGCAGGGAAGACCGGGTGACCGCTGCACCCGGGGCCCTCGCGCCAGAAAAGATGCGCAAAGGGCGCGTGACCACAGGTACAGGCGGAGACACTCCGGCCTTCCCTGCGCTAGTGGTTTGCGGCTTACTTCGGGCTCTCCTCGGTGAACCAGCTTGATTGCCACCGTCGCCGGTGCGATGCGTAAACATCGCGACCGGCTTGGCGCCTGCATGGGCGCGCCAGGACCACACGACTTCGCCGTCCGCGAATTGTGCCGCTCGTCAGTCAGCACTCCCGCGGCCACCGCATTCCGCTCCACGTTCGTGACGACGCGTACGCCCCTCTTGCCGGTGCGGAACGGGCGCACTTAAGCACGATTTCTGAAAATACGAAACAGAAGAATTTTTGCGGAAAGGACTGGACAGCCCAAATCAGTTTGAGAGTTCAAGCGAAAATCGATTTTGCGCGCGCCCGCTTGCAACGCATTTTGGGGTCGAGTAGCAGCGTGCCCAACGTCCGGCGTCATTGCGAGCGCAAGCGAAGCAATCCAGACTTTCTCCACGGATGCAGTCTGGATTGCCCTCGTCGCTTTCGCTCCTCGAAATGACAAGCCTGGTTGAAGGCGCTTGTCCGGCTCTGCGACTTGATCGGCGGATGTGCTAACCCCGAGGGGAAGTCAACTCCGGATCGCGCGTGAGATGGTCGCTGACGGCGGTCACGCCGGGAATTGCTTCGGCAGCGATCGTGATGGCTTGACGCTCTGTCTCGGATTGGACAAAGCCCCAGAGATCGACAGTGCCGTTCGTGACGGTCACATTCAGCTTGTGAAGGCGGGACCACGGCTGCCTTTTCAGCTCGTCGAGTAGTTTCTCGCGAATCTGGCTGTCCGGCAAAGTGGTTTCGAGCTTGGGCCGAGCGCTTGCGACTGCCTGGATGATGTTGGCGCGGCTGACGATACCGACGAGGTCGCCGCCCTCGTCCAGGATCGGAACGCGCTTGATATGGCTCTCCTCGAACAGGTCGGCGATTTCATAAAGGGGCGTTTCGGGAGAGGCGGTCTTGACGTTGCGCGTCATGACATCCTTCACCTTCACTGCGCGGGATTTCACATAGTCCGCCGCTAGCGCGCGGTCGCCCAGGAGGAGCGACACCCACCAGGAAGACGGACGTTCAGTTCCGGCCTCCGGCCGCCGCATAAGGTCAGCTTCGGTGACAATTCCGACGAGCTTTCCGGCATCGTCGACAACCGGAACTGCGCTGATCCGATTTTCGATCAGAAGCCCGGCCACCTCACGAACAGTCTCGTTTTCTCCCACGGTTATGACGGGAGAGACCATCACATCGCGCGCCTGCATTCGGGCCTCCCTATTTGCAAATGGCTCCTGGCAGTTCAACTTCTTCGCGAGCCGGCGGGTCCGAGGTATCTGCGGTCGCCACAATCACACCGTCGCCGGTTCCGGCCGCCGCTCAAGTCTTGGTTCCGGAACAACGGCGCGCTCGCTTGAAAGTTGAATCTTGATACTTACGCGCAAGGGGCCCGCTTGCGGGAGCGAGGCAGGTTAGCGACTGGCGCCGCGCTTCACTGCGACGAGCGCAAGCGCTCGCGCTGAGGGACGCGGCTTTCGCCGGGGCGATATTGATGAGAGCTGCGTCGCCGACCCTTACATCGTCGCGCCCAGCGTCCAGGGTGCGAACTCGGCGCCGCCGAAATCGAAGCTTTCGCTCTTTGTCGGCTTGCCCGACGCTGTCTTCAAGATCAAATCGAAGATGCGCTCGCCGCATTGCTGCACGGTTTCCTCGCCGTCGAGGATGGTGCCGCAATTGACGTCCATGTCGTCTTCCATGCGCTTGTACATGGGCGTGTTGGTGGCGAGCTTGATCGAGGGCGCAGGCTTGCAGCCGAACACGCTGCCACGGCCGGTGGTGAAGCAGACGAGATTGGCGCCGCCCGCCACTTGGCCCGTGGCCGCGACCGGATCGTAGCCCGGCGTATCCATGAAGACGAAGCCACGCTTGGCGACGGGCTCGGCATAATGCAGCACATCAACGAGGTTGGTGCTGCCGGCCTTCGCCATCGCGCCCAGCGATTTTTCCAAAATCGTGGTCAGGCCGCCGGCCTTGTTGCCGGGGCTCGGATTGGCGTTCATCTCCGCGCCCTCACGCGCGGTATATTCCTCCCACCAGCGCATCAAGGAGACCAGCTTCTCCCCGACCTCCCGGCTGACCGCGCGCCGTGTCAAGAGATGTTCGGCGCCATAGGTCTCGGGGGTTTCGGAGAGGATCACGGTGCCGCCATGGCGCACCACGAGGTCGCTCGCCGCGCCCAGCGCGGGATTGGCGGAGACGCCGGAATAGCCGTCGGAGCCGCCGCATTGCAGCGCCACGACGAGTTCGCTCGCCGGTACGGGCTCGCGCTTGACCTTGTTGGCGTCGGTGAGGGCCTCCTTCACGAAGGCGATGCCCGCCTCCACCGTCTTGCGCGTGCCGCCGACCTCCTGGATGTCCATTGCGCGCAGGCGGCCGGCGAGCTTCTGCTCCTGCATCAGCCCGCCGATCTGGTTGACCTCGCATCCCAAGCCCAGCACGACCACCGCGGCAAAATTCACGTGCCGCGCATAGCCGCCGAGCGTACGGCGGAGCAGCGCAAGCGGCTCGTCCTGGGTCATGCCGCAGCCGGTCTTGTGGGTCAGCGCGACCACGCCGTCGACATTGGGAAAGTCGGCCAGCGGATTGTCGCCGGTGAAGGGATTTTTCTTGAAGACGTCGGCGACCAGCCCCGCGACATGGGCGCTGCAATTCACCGAGGTGAGGATGCCGATATAGTTGCGGGTGGCGACGCGACCATCGGGCCGGCGGATGCCGTCGAAAGTAGCCGGCAAGTCGAAGTTCGGCGTCGGCTTCACGTCGACGCCGAAAGCGTAGTCCTTGGCGAAATCGCCCATGCCGCAATTTTGCGTGTGCACGTGCTGGCCCGGCGCGATCGGCTGCGTTGCAAAGCCGATGATCTGGCCGTAGCGGCGGATCGGCTCGCCGGTCGCGATCGGCTTGATCGCGACCTTATGGCCGGCAGGAATCCGCTCGGCCGTGGTGACGCCATCGGCGACAGCCATCCCTGGCGGCAGGCTCGCACGCGCGATGAGGACGCTGTCGTCCGGGTGCAGGCGAATGACGGGTGCCGGGGTCATGATGGGGTCTCCTCTCGAAATTGCCGCAACATACGCGGACCTCATCCTGAGGAGCAGGCGCAAGCCTGCGTCTCGAAGGATAGTCGCCGATGCCGCGGGGCCTCATGCTTCGAGACGGCCCTTCGGGCCTCCTCAGCATGAGGGGATATAGAGTCGCTTGCGCTTTACGCCTTCCCGCTGGAATCCTTGCGGGTCTGGTTCACCTGCATCTTCGCGTAGGTGGCCATCAACCCAACTTCGTTCGACAACGTCACCAGCTTGAAACCCATGTTGATTGCACGCACCGCGCCTTCGGCGCCGCTGCAATGGATGCCGGGGTTGAGGTTGCGCTTGTCGCACTCCTTCACGATCTTCTCGTAGATCTTCAGGATCTCCGGTTCGTCGCGATCGAGTTTCGGCACGAGGCCGTAGGAGAAGCCGAGATCGGAGGGGCCGATATAGACGCCATCGATGCCTTCGACATCGAGGATCGCTTCCATGTTTTCGACTGCGGTCCTGGTCTCCATCATCGGCAGCAGCACGATCTCGTCGTTGGCGGTCTTCTGATAGGTGCCCGCGGTGCCGTACATGCCGGCGCGGATCGGGCCGTTGGAGCGGGTGCCCGCAGGCGGATATTTGGCATAGGAGACGAGGTTTCTGGCTTCCTGGGGCGTGTTGACCATCGGGCAGATCACGCCATAGGCGCCGCCGTCCAGCACCTTGCCGATGATGCCAGGCTCGTTCCAGGGCACGCGGACCATCGGCGTGATGGGATGGCCGCCCATCGCCTGGAAGCACTCCACCATCGAGATGTAGTCCTGCACGCCATGCTGCATGTCGACGGTGACGCTGTCGAAGCCGCATTGCGCGATCACCTCGGCGGTGAAGCCGGACGGAATCGCAAGCCAGGCGTTCACCACCGCTTTGCCCGAAGCCCAGATCTGCTTGACTTTATTGTTTGCCATGGATCGCGTTTCCTTCCTTTTTGCCCATATCGACCGTCATTGCGAGGAGCGGAGCGACGAAGCAATCCAGAATCTCGCGGCGGTTCTGGATTGCTTCGCTACGCTCGCAATGACGATACCCTCAAGCGGTAGCCCGCTGGATGCTGGTTTCGCTGACGCCGACCTCGCGTGCGGTGTTCACTATCGCCGCCCAGGTATCATCAGGCAAGGGGATGCCGTTCTTTGTGCGTTCGGCGCGGGTCTTGCGTTCGGGATCGCCGGGGATCAGCACCTGATCGACACCGGCCACCGGCTTGGTCGCCCGGATGAAATCGGTATAGCGGGTGACCTCACCGTCGAAGAAGTTCTGGGGATCGACCACCTTGGGGTCGATGTAGAAGGCCAGCATGCCATTGGCGAAGCGGCGGTTCGCGGAAGTGGCGCCGGTGCCGGTCAGGGCGCCGCCGAGCAGCTCGCAGATAAAGGCGAGCCCGGAGCCCTTATGCTCGCCGAACGCGCGGATCGCGCCCGTGCCCTTGGTGTGGTCACGCGGCCCGTCGGGCGTGTAGGGCCCGTAGAGCACATGGGGGTCCTCGCTCAACGTGCCATCCGAATCGATCAAGGCGCCGGTCGGCAGCTTCTTGCCGCCGCGGCTGGCGACCAAGCACTTTCCTTCGGCGACGACCGAGGTGGCGAAATCCAGCACGATGGGATCTTGGCCCTCGCGCGGGATGCCGACGCAGTAGGGCGCGGTCGACAGCCGCTTCTCGACCCCGCCATAGGGCGCCACCAGGAGCGAGCCGGCGGCCGTCACGAAGTGTATGGACACCAAGCCCTCGGCGGCCGCCATTTCGGCCCAGTCGCCGACGCGGCCGAGATGGCCGGAGTTGCGCAGGGCCAGCGCCGCAAGCCCTGCCTTCTTGCATTTTTCAATGCCGATCTTGACCGCCTGTGGCGTCACGGTCTGGCCATAGCCGAACTTGCCGTCGACCACGACGAGCGAGGGCGTATCGACCACGACCTCCGCGGTCTGGTTCGGCACGATCGAGCCCATCTTCTTCCAGCGGATATAGACGGGCACGCGGATCACGCCGTGGCTGTCATGGCCGGTCAGGTTGGCCGTGGTCAGGTAGGTCGCGATGCGCCGTGCCTCCTCGGGCGAGGACTCGGCATGGGAAAAGACATCGGCGACAAAATCGATGAGGTTCTCAACCTTGATCGTGACCATGGATCGTTCGTTCTCTTTTCATCTCGGCATGATCTTCGCGGAAAACCGGCAGCGGCCCTTTCGGATCATACGTCTCACGCAGTCGCAACCTTAGCATGACCGCCGAGATAGGCGGCGCGGATGGCTTCGTTGCCCCACAATTCGTCAGGCTTGCCGCCGAGCACGATCCGGCCGGTTTCCAGCACATAGCCGTAATCGGCGACCGACAAGCCCATGCGCGCATTTTGCTCGACAAGCAAGACCGTCGTGCTCTGCCTGATCTGCGAAATGATCCGGAACACCGCCTGCACGATGACGGGTGCGAGCCCCAGCGAGGGTTCGTCCAGCAGCAACAGGCGCGGCTTCGCCATCAGCCCGCGGGCAACCGCGACCATCTGCAATTGCCCGCCGGAGAGCGTCCAGCCCAGCGCATTGGAGAACGAGCGGATCTCCGGGAACAGGTCGAACATCGCGTCCGCTTCGCGCGAGATCTCCTTGGCGGGGACGCGGCGGTTGGACGCGCCGAGCATGATGTTTTCCTTCACCGACAGGCCGGGAAAGACCCGCCGTCCCTCCGGAACGTGGGAAATGCCGAGCCGCACGATCGCCTCGGGCCCCTGCCCTGCGATGGACTTGCCGTCGAACAGGATGTCGCCGGCGGCCGGTTTTTCCAGGCCCGAGATGGCGCGCAAGGTCGTCGACTTGCCGGCGCCGTTGGCACCCAGCAAAGTCACGACCTTGCCCTGCTCGACGGTGAGCGAGATGCCGCGTAGCGCTTCGATCTCGCCGTAGCGAACCACCAGAT
Organism: Bradyrhizobium sp. ARR65; assembly: GCF_000472385.1. Taxonomy (GTDB): domain Bacteria; phylum Pseudomonadota; class Alphaproteobacteria; order Rhizobiales; family Xanthobacteraceae; genus Bradyrhizobium. The sequence goes on along the minus strand of NZ_AWZU01000012.1, from coordinate 72,168 downwards.
CGCGGATTTCGAGCAGCGCCATTTATTCGCTTCCGAGATAGGCGGAGACAACATCGGGATGGCGCAGCACCGCCATCGACTCGCCGTCCGCGATGCGGCGTCCGAAATTGAGCACGGTGATGTGCTGGGCCGCCTCCGAGACCAGCGTCATGTCGTGGTCGATGATCAGGATGGTCAGTCCCTGGGCTGCGATGCGCTTCAAGAGCTCATGAAGCTCGAGCTTTTCGGTGGAGTTCAAGCCCGCCGCGGGCTCGTCGAGCAACAAGAGCGTCGGATTGCCCGCGAGCGCGCGGGCGATCTCGATCAGCCGCTGGTGGCCGTAGGAGAAGCTCGTGATCAGCTCGTTGGCGCGGTGGCCGAGCCCGACAAAGGTCAGCGCTTCCATCGCGCGCTCGGTGAGGGCGGCATCGCCCCCCTGCCCGACCATGGTGTTGCCGCGCCGCTCGGCGCCGATCTCGACATTTTCCAACGCCGTCATCGAGCGGAAGAGACGGATGTTCTGGAAGGTGCGGCCAAGCCCTGCGGCGGTGCGCTGATGCGGCGGCATGTTGGTGATATCGGTGCCGTCGAGCATGATGCTGCCCGAGGTCGCCTTGTAGAGACCGGAGAGCACGTTCAGCGTCGTGGTCTTGCCCGAGCCGTTCGGCCCGATCAGCGCATGCACGCCGCCGCGCCTGACCGCGATGTCGACGCCATCGACCGCCTTGAGGCCGCCGAAATGCTTCGAGAGCCCGCGCACCTCGAGCACGATGTCCCCGCCCACCATCGCCGGCTTCAACAGCAGCGGCTTCACCGCCGCGGGCGCCTGCGTCTTGGCGCGCCACCGCTCGAAGATGTTGGCGACGAAACCCCAGATGCCATCAGGCATGAAGCGGATGATCAGAATGACGAACAGGCCGTAGATCGCGAGATAGAGGCCGGGCACGCTCTTCAGGAAGCGCAGCCATTCCGGAATCAGGATCAACAACCCCGTGCCGATCGCCGAGCCGATTGGTGAGGCGACACCGCCGAGCAGCGACATCGTCAGGAAAACGATGGAGTCGGCGAAAGAGAACTGGTCGGGGCTGATATAGGCGAAGCCGCCGGCAAAGAGACCGCCGGCAAGGCCGCCAAGCACCGCGCAGATCCCAAAGGCGTAGATCTTGGTGCGGAACACGTCGATGCCGTTGACGCCCGCGGCAAGCTCATTGTCGCGCACCGCGCGCATGGCGCGTCCAAGCTTGGTATCCGGCAGGTGCCAGACGATGTAGCCCACGATCGCGAGCACCGCGACACAGAAGGCGAGATAGCCCTGCGAGGTCGAAAACAGAGCCGGCCGGCCGATGTTGGAGACGCCGTCGGGCCCGTGCGTGAGCCAGATCGCGTTGATCATGACGAGCGTGACGATCTGCTGAAACGAGATGGTCACCATGGCGAGATAATGTCCGCCGAGGCGCAGCGTCGACATGCCGAGGAAGGCGCCCGCGACCAGCGCGGCGAGACACCCTGCGAGCAGGCACAGCCAATAGCTCATATGCAGGTCGGCGGTGCCGAGACCGACAGCGTAGGCGCCGAAGCCGAAGAACGCCGCCTGTGCCAGGTTGATCTGCCCGCACAGGCCCAGCACGACCGACAGCCCGAACACCGCGATCGAGAAGGTCGTCGCCTGCATCAGGATGTTGAGGACGTAACCGTCGAACTGCATACCGGCGGCAAGCGCGACCAAGATCGCGGCGGCGACGAAATATGGCAGATGCCGCACGATAAGCGGCTTGCTGCGGATAACGGGAGCCGGCGCCGCCATGTTCTCGCTTCCTGCGCTCATGCCTTTTCCGCCACGCGTTCGCCGAAGATGCCTTGGGGTCGGAAGACCAGGAAGGCGATCAGCACCAGGAAGGCAAAGCCGTCCTTGTAGGGAACCGAAATATACGCTGCCCCGAACGTCTCGATCACGCCGAGCGCCAGCCCGCCGATGATCGCGCCGGCGACATCGCCGAAGCCGCCGATGATGGTCGCGGCAAAGGCCTTCAGCGCGATCGTCGAACCCATCTGGATCGAGACGAACAGGACCGGCGCGACCAGGATGCCGGCCAAGCCGCCGAGCACGGCGGAGTAAATGAAGGTAATCATGATCATGGTGGAGACGGAAATGCCGAGCAGCGAGGCCATCTCCTTGTCCTGCGAGGTCGCCTGCAGCTTCTTGCCGAGCAGCGTATGCTCGAAGAACCAGTAGTTGAAGATCACCAGCGCGATGGTCACCGCGATGATCAGGAGATACTGGCTGTCGAGATAGACCGGCCCGAGCTGGATGCCGGGTGTCTCGAACCAGCCCTGCAGCACCTGCGGCTGCGGGCCGTAGATTGCGAGCACGGAATTGGCGAGCAGGATCGAGGCGCCGATGGTCGCGATGATTACCGGGAGAAAGCTGCGGTGGCGCAGCGGATAGTAGACGCCGAGATTGAAGATAACGCCAAGCAGCGCCATGCCGCCGAGCGCGATCAAGAACGACAGCCAATAGGGCCAGCCGAGATCGACCGCGAACACCACCATCAGATAGGCGGCGACCATGGAGAACTCGCCCTGCGCGAAGTTCACCACATTAGTGGCCCGGAAGATCAGCACGAAGCCGAGCGCAACCAGCGCGTAGACGGCGCCGATCCCGATCCCGGTGAACAAGAGTTGCAGGACGAGATCCATGAGCGGTTTCGCTTGGCTTAAGTCCGTTGGATGATGCGATGGGAGCTTCGGCCTCCGCCGCTTCAGGCGGAGGCCGTGAGCAAGGCTCAATCGGTGAATTCGATGTGCTTGTCGAAGACGATGTTGCCCTTGTCGTTCTTCACGATATTGTAGCCGTGAAGCCCGTCGCCGTTCTGGTCGAAATTATATTCGCCCTCGGCGCCCGGGAATTTCTTGGTCGCCAGGATCGCCTCCCGGATCTTGGCCGGATCGGTCGAACCGGCCTTGTTGATCGCGGCCGACAGCACGCTGACCGCATCGTAGGTCCAGGAGCTCTGGTTATCGGGAGCAACCTTGACGACATCGCGATAGGCCTTGCCGAACGCTTTCGCCGCATCGCTGGAGTCCTCGGCATAGTCGGCGACGCCGAAGGTGTTGTAGAGCGCGGGACCTGCGAGCTTCAGCGCCGTGATGTTGACGATCGAGGGCGAGCCGACCCAGGGAATATTGACGCCGAGCTGACGGAGCTGACGGGCGAAAATGCCGAGATCGTTCTCGAAGGTGAAGTAGGAGCCGAGAATGTCGGCGCCCGACTGCTTGATCGCCAGCACGACGGGCGTGAAGTCCTGGCTCTGGTTGGCGTAGCCCTGATCGAGCACGGCCGGACAGCCGAGCTTTTCCAGCGCCGCCGCCAGCGCCTTGCCGCCGGCGGTGCCGAACGCGTCGGTCGAGTGCAGGATCGCCCACTTCTTCTTGCCCAGCGTGTTGACGCCATATTCGGCGATCACGCGGCCGGAATAGCTGTCATTGGGGCGGAAACGAAACAGCCACTGATTGCCCATGTGGGTGAGATTAGGATCGGTACCGCCGATCATCACGGGCTTGCCGAGCTTGAGCACGTCGGGCGCCATGGCGTGCACCTGCGTGGAGCGGATCGAGCCGAGGAAGGCGACGATGTCCGGTTGCGCGGCGAGCTTGGAGAATGCGAGCACGATGCCGGGATTGGTGGTCTGATCATCCTCGATGACCAGCTCCGCCTGCTTGCCCAGGATGCCACCGGCCTTGTTGACCGCTTCGAGCGCGATCTTGGCGCCCTGAATGGCGTAGCGGCCGGATTCCGCGGCGGGACCCGTCACCGGCGCGCACATGCCGATCTTGATGGTCGCGGCGCCTTCCGCCCGCGCGCTCTTGATGATGTAAGGTGCTGCAAGTCCGGCGGCGAGACCGGCCGCGAAATCGCGTCTCGTCAGTTTCATTCCTACCTCCCTGAGGCCGGGCATCCTTGTCGGCCCTTCTTGGTATTGGCGATCGCGCGCGATCGCGAAAACCGGGTGCTCTTTAAGGGCTCTCGCGGCGAGAGTAAATTGTTATCGCAGCGATTTCGACTAACGGCGCAGAAAGGCCGTAAACAAGGACGTTTCTGTGCTCAAACCCTGTGCAGAAGTTACAGCTATGCGTCCCGCCGCAGATCATCATGCAAATTTGCATTTACTCCTGTTCTGATGCCGCGGCCTCGCTCGCCTCCTCCGTGTCGAGGCCGGCGAGGCTCGCCTCGAGCGCGCCGAGCATCGCATGGAGCTCGGCGAGCTTGCGCGCGCCGTAGCGCCTCGTGATCGCGGCGTAGATCGCTTCCGACGACGGCGCGACCTCTTCCATCAGCTTGAGGCCCTTTTCGGAAATCGAGACCACACCGCGACGCAGATCGGTTTCAGCGGTTCGGCGCTCGATCAGCCGGCGCGCTTCCAGATCGCGCAGGATGCGCGACAGGCTCGGCCCCAGCAGAAAAGCGGTGCGCGCGAGTTCCGTCACCTCGCTCGCGTCGACGGCTGCAAGCGCGCGCAGGATTCGCCACTGCTGCTCGGTCAGCCCATGTCGCCGCAGCGACGGGCGGAATTGCCGCATCACGGCTTCGCGCGCCCGCAGCAGCGCCATCGGCAGCGAACGCGAGAACTCGCGCATCGGCACCCGATGTCCCTGCAACGCAGGGCTCACGCCCGATCGCCTCGATGATTTCGTTCGCCCCATCAGCCCTTCCGATCCGCAGTAAAATTTCGCAATGCAGCAAACATCAATTCGATTTGCCCGGATAAACTTAACATGTTAAGTATTTGCCCGCAGCAAGTTTTCGCGAGCGCGCATGGCCCTTTCTCAGCAAGATATCCGCGTTGCGGCCGAGCGCCTGCATCAGGCGGAAAAGAGCCGCCGGCAGATCCGGCAGTTGTCGCAGGAATTCCCTGCCATCACCATCGAGGATGCCTACGCGATTCAAACGGCGTGGATCGAGATCAAGCGCGCCGAAGGACGCCTCGTCAAAGGCCACAAGATCGGCCTCACCTCGAAGGCGATGCAGAGCGCGCTTAATATCGACGAGCCTGACTCCGGCGTGCTGCTCGACGACATGTTCTTTGCCGATGGCGGGCTCGTGCCCTCGGACCGCTTCATCGCCACGCGCGTAGAGGTCGAGCTCGCTTTCATCATGGGCAAGCACCTTTCGGGACCCGATTGCACGTTGTTCGACGTGCTCAATGCAACGGAGTTCGTGGTGCCCGCGTTGGAAATCCTCGACACGCGCATCCAGCGCGTCGATCCGGAAACCAAGGCGACGCGGAAAATCTTTGATACGATCGCGGACAATGCGGCCAATGCCGGCATCGTGCTCGGCGGCCGGCCGTTGCGGCCGCTGGACGCCGACCTGCGCTGGATCGGTGCGCTCTGCTACCGCAATGGCCAATTGGAAGAGACGGGATTGGCGGCCGGCGTGCTCAATCATCCCGCCACCGCGGTCGCCTGGCTCGCCAACAAGATCGCGCCGCTGGGGCTCGCGTTGGAGCCTGGCCAGGTGGTTCTGGCCGGCTCGTTCATTCGCCCGATCGAGACCCGCAAGGGCGATACCGTCCAGGCCGACTATGGCCCTTACGGAACCGTCAGTTGTTATTTCGCCTGATCTTGCGCGTGGAGTAGACAATGCCGCATTTCACGATCGAATACTCCGCCAACCTCGATGGGCGTCTCGATATGGCTGAGGTAGTTGAGGTCGTTCGCAGGGCCGCGGTGGAAACCGGCATCTTCCCGCTCGGCGGCATCCGCGTCCGCGCCATCCGCTGCGAGCATTATGCCATAGCGGACGGCAAGAAGGACTACGGCTTTCTCGACATGGTGCTGCGGCTTGGCGAGGGCCGCGATCTCGCCACGCGCAAGACGGCGGGCGAGCACGTCTTTCGCTCACTCTCCGAACAACTTGATCCCCTATTCAAGGCCAGCAAGTTCGCGCTGTCGTTCGATATGCAGATCAACGACAAGGAGACGAGCTTCAAGCGCAACAACATCCACGAAGCGCTCAAAACGGAGGCTGTTCATGGATAAGGCGACGGCCAAAGCCGATCAGTTCAAGGCCAATCTCGACCGCGCCGCGCCGCTGCTTGCCAAACTGAAAGCTGACGGCATCGGCCACATGATCGACGGCAAGACTGTGCCGTCGATCTCGGGCGCAACCTTCGAGACCAAATCGCCGGTGGATGGCGCGGTCCTCGCGACCGTCGCCCGTGGCAATGCCGAGGACATCGACCGTGCCGCCACCGTCGCGGCGGAAGCTTTCCCTGCCTGGCGCGAGATGTCCGCCTCGCTGCGCCGCAAGCTGCTGCATCGCGCGGCCGACGCGATCGAGGACCACGCCGAGGATATCGCCGTGCTCGAATGCATCGATACCGGCCAGGCCCATCGCTTCATGGCCAAGGCCGCGATCAGGGCGGCGGAAAACTTCCGCTTCTTCGCGGATAAATGCGCCGATGCCCGCGACGGTCTCAACATGCCGAGCGATGAGCATTGGAATATCTCCACGCGCGTGCCGATCGGCCCGGTCGGCGTGATCACGCCCTGGAATACGCCGTTCATGCTCTCGACCTGGAAGATCGCGCCGGCGCTTGCCGCCGGCTGTACGGTCGTACACAAGCCGGCGGAATGGTCGCCGGTCACGGCCGATCTGCTTGCAAAGATCGTCAAGGAAGCCGGCATTCCCGATGGGGTGCTCAACACCGTGCACGGCTTTGGTGAAGAGGCCGGCAAGGCGCTGACGGAGCACCCCGCGATCAAGGCGATCGGCTTTGTCGGCGAAAGCGCGACGGGTTCGGCGATCATGGCGCAGGGAGCGCCGACCCTAAAGCGCGTGCATTTCGAGCTCGGCGGCAAGAATCCGGTGATCGTATTCGACGACGCCGATCTGGACCGCGCGCTGGACGCGGTAGTGTTCATGATCTACTCGCTCAATGGCGAGCGCTGCACCTCATCGAGCCGGCTGTTGATCCAGCAGAGCATCGCGGAGCCCTTCGTCGAAAAGCTCGCCGCGCGGGTGAAGGCGCTCAAGGTCGGCCATCCCCTCGATCCCGCGACCGAGATTGGACCGCTGATTCACGAGCGGCATCTGGCAAAGGTCTGCTCCTATTTCGACGTCGCGCGGCAGGATGGTGCCGTAGTCGCCGTCGGCGGCAAGCCTCATGATGGTCCGGGCGGCGGGCATTACGTGCAGCCGACGCTGGTCACCGGCGCACACTCAAAGATGCGGGTCGCGCAGGAGGAAGTGTTCGGTCCGTTCCTGACGGTCATTCCGTTTCGTGACGAGAAGGACGCCATCGCAATCGCCAATGACGTGAAATACGGCCTCACCGGCTATGTCTGGACCAACGATATGGGCCGCGCCTTGCGCGTTGCCGACGCGCTGGAAGCCGGCATGATCTGGCTCAATTCGGAAAATGTCCGCCACCTGCCGACGCCATTCGGCGGCATGAAGGCGTCCGGAATCGGCCGCGACGGCGGCGACTACTCGTTCGACTTCTACATGGAAACCAAGCACGTCTCGCTGGCGCGAGGCACGCACAAAATTCAGAGACTGGGAGTTTAGCCACACTCGTCATTCCGGGGCATCGCGCAGCGATGAACCCGGAATCTCGAGATTCCGGGTTCCGTGCTGCGCACGGCCCCGGAATGACAAATCGGGGGAGAGAAACAATGCCCGTTCCACAACACGTCTTCGACCCGCCCTTCAACATCATCCGTTCAAGTCACGTCGTCCTTGACGTGACGGATCTTCAGCTCAGCCGCAGCTTTTACGAGACCACCGTCGGCCTGCATGTCGAGGATGCCGACGACAACACCATCTACTTGCGCGCGGCAGAAGAGCATCAGCATCACTCGCTGGTGCTGCGGAAAGCTCCGGCGCCCGCCTGCAATCGATTGGGATTCAAAGTCGGCAATGAGGCCGATCTCGACAAGGCCGCCTCGTTTTTCAAGGAGAACGGCATCGCTTGCGCCTTTGCGGACCAGCCGTTCCAGGGTCGCACCCTGCAGTTCACCGATCCCTTCGGCTTCCAGATCGAGCTTTATGCGTCGATGGAGAAGCGGCCGCATCTGTTGCGCCGTTACGATCTCTACAAGGGCTGTCATCCGCAACGGCTCGATCATTTCAACGTGTTTGCCGCCGAGGTGCAGGACACCGTCGACTTCTACGCCCGGCTCGGGTTCCGCCTCACCGAATATGCCGAGGAGGACGGGCCTAACGGCCGCATGGCGGCGGCCTGGCTGCATCGCAAGGGCAATGTACACGACTTTGCGCTGACCAATGGCGAGGGCCCTCGCCTGCACCATTTCGCCTATTGGGTGCCCACGGCAATGAACGTCCTGCATCTTTGCGACGTCATGGCCTCCAGCGGATATCTGAAAAATCTTGAGCGCGGGCCCGGCCGGCACGGCATCTCGAACGCGTTCTTTCTTTACGTGCGCGACCCCGACGGCCATCGGCTGGAGCTCTACACCAGCGACTACTTTACGATGGACCATGATCACGCTCCCTTGCGCTGGTCGCTGAAGGATCCGCGGCGGCAGACGCTGTGGGGCGCGCCCGCGCCACGCTCATGGTTCGAGCAGGGCTCGCCGTTTACCGGACAAAAGGTGCGCGAGCCGCTGTTTGTTGCTGATGTGACGGTTGCGGATTGATGATGATTGCCCACGAAGATTCCCGCCACGAGCCGTCCCGGCGAAGGTCGGGACCCATAAGCACAGGGCGCAGTTGGGACGACGGGCGTCTTCCAGCGCGCCTGACTGAGAGGTCACGCCGTATGGGTCCCGGCTCGCGCTTCGCTTGGCCGGGACGACGATGGAGGGCGCGATGACCTTGCTTCGCCTTGCGACATATTCCGTTGGCGGCACGCCGAAATACGGCGCCGTGCTCGACAACGGCATCGTCGATCTCTCGGCGCGCTATGGCAAAGACTACCCGACGCTGCGGGAGGTCATCGCCGCCGGCACGCTCTTAAAGCTCGCGGACGAAGCCGTGCGGCAATCGCCCGATCATCCGCTGGAAGCTATCACCTGGTTGCCGCCGATTCCCGCGCCGGAAAAGATCATCTGCATCGGCGTGAATTATCCGGATCGCAACGCGGAATACAAGGACGGCCAGGATGCGCCGAAATATCCGTCGATGTTCATGCGCACACCGCGATCCTTCGTCGGCCACAATACGCTGCTGGTGCGCCCGCGCGCCTCGCAGCAGCTCGATTACGAGGGCGAGGTGGTGCTGGTGATCGGCAAATCAGGCCGGCACATTTCGGAAAGTGCGGCCCTTGACCACATCGCAGCGCTGACGCTCTGCAATGAGGGCAGCATCCGCGACTGGCTGCGGCATGCCAAGTTCAACGTGACCCAAGGCAAGAATTTTGATGCCAGCGGCAGCCTCGGCCCTTGGCTCGTCCCCTACACCAGCGAAAACCAGATCGCCGATATCCGCCTGACCACCCGCGTCAACCGCGAGACGCGGCAGGACGATCGCACGTCGCGGCTGATCTTTCCGTTCCGCTATCTGATCAGCTACATCTCGACTTTCACCACGCTCGTTCCGGGTGACGTCATCGTGACTGGCACTCCGACCGGAGCCGGCGCACGATTCGATCCGCCGCGCTATCTCAAGCCCGGCGATGTCGTCGAAGTCGAAGCCGAAGGCATCGGCCTGCTGCGCAACGGCGTGGTCGACGAAGTGCTCTAAGCCACAAGCAATCAACTGGATCCCGCAATGACCACAATGACCGGCGGCGAAGCGATCGTGAGCGGCCTTGTCGCTCACGGCATCAACACGGTGTTCGGCCTGCCCGGCGCGCAGGTTTACGGCTTGTTCGACGCGTTCCAACAGGCGCAGTTGAAGGTGATCGGCGCACGGCATGAGCAGGCCTGCGGCTACATGGCCTACGGCTATGCGCGATCGAGCGGCAAGGTAGGCGTGTTCAGCGTCGTGCCCGGCCCCGGAGTGCTCAATGCGGGCGCGGCCATGCTGACCGCCTTCGGCTCGAACGAGCCGGTGCTGTGTCTGACTGGACAGGTGCCGACGGAATTTTTGGGCAAGGGGCGCGGGCATCTGCATGAGATGCCGGACCAGCTTGCGACCTTGCGCACCTTCGTGAAGTGGGCGGAGCGCATCGAATATCCCGATGTAGCGCCCACGCTCGTGGCGCGTGCGTTCCAGGAAATGTTGTCGGGACGGCGTGGCCCGGCTGCGCTGGAAATGCCCTGGGACGTGTTCACGCAACGCACGGCAACAGGTCCGGCGAAAGTGTTCGAAGCATTCCCCGCGCCGCTTGCAGATCCCGATCGCATCAAGAATGCAGCGGCATTGATTGCCGCCAGCAAGCGGCCGATGATCTTTGTCGGCAGCGGCGCCACCGATGCGCGGGAAGAGATTCTCGAACTTGCCGAACTGATCGATGCGCCGGTGGTGGCGTTCCGCAGCGGACGTGGCATCGTCTCCAACGCGCATGAATTGGGATTGACCATCGCGGCCGCCTACAAGCTCTGGCCGCAGACCGACCTGATGCTCGGCATCGGCACCCGCATGGAGTTGCCCACCATGTTCCGCTGGCCGTTCCGGCCCGAGGGCATCAAATCGGTGCGCATCGATATCGATCCGGTGGAGATGCGGCGGCTCACGCCCGACGTCGCGGTCATAGCGGATGCGAAGGCGGGCACGCGCGACCTGCTCGCGGCCGTCCGCAAGGCCGGCTACCGCAAGACCAGCGGCCGGCGCGCGGAGATCGCCGAAGCCTCCGCCGCTGCGCTCAAGGACATTCAGCAGGTGCAGCCGCAAATGGCCTATCTGAACATCCTGCGCGAGGTTCTGCCGGACAACGCCATCGTCACCGACGAACTGTCGCAGGTCGGCTTTGCCTCCTGGTACGGCTTCCCGGTCTACGAGCCGCGCACCTTCATCACCTCGGGCTATCAGGGCACGCTCGGCTCGGGCTTTCCGACCGCGCTCGGCGCCAAGGTCGCCAATCCCGACAAGGCGGTGGTCGCCATCACCGGCGACGGTGGCTTCATGTTCGGCGTGCAGGAGCTCGCAACCGCCGTGCAATTCAACATCGGCGTGGTGACGCTGGTGTTCAACAACAATGCCTACGGCAATGTCCGGCGCGACCAGCGCAACCGCTTTGAGGGCCGCGTGGTGGCGGCCGACCTGGTCAACCCGGATTTTGTCAAGCTCGCGGAGTCCTTTGGCGTCGCAGCCAGCCGCGTCACCTCGCCGGATCACTTCCGGCCCGCGCTGGAAAAGGCGCTGGCGCATGGCGGGCCGTATCTGGTCGCGATCGAGGTGGAAAGAGATTCGGAAGTCTCGCCCTGGACGTTCATTCATCCGACGCGGCCGTAGTGACCGCCGCCGTTGTTCTCCGTCATTCCGGGGCGCTCGCGACTAGCGCGCGAACCCGGAATCTCGAGGTTCTCAGATGTGGAACTGCACATCAGAGTTCGATGCTATCGCGTCGCCCCGGAACGACGGAGCGAGGCAATTCAGATCTGCCTTCTTCCCGGCACCTCTGGATCGCTCCTCTTCGGTCGCAGGACGAAGCTAGCGCGCCCGCCGAAACGTCAGGTTGATGCGCTGCCGGCCAAGCAATGCGTGTTCGCCATCGGCAAGCGGCGCGACGCCGTGAAAGAACAACCGCGACGGGCCGCCCCAAACGACCACGTCGCCATGTTGCAACCGGTAACGCTGCGGCTTGTCGGCGCGTTTCGGGCCACCGAACAGAAACACGGCGGAAAGGCCGAGCGAGACCGAAACGATCGGCTGATCGAAATCGCGCTCGTCGCGATCCTGGTGCAGGGACATGCGCGCGCCGGGCTCGTAACGGTTGATCAGGCAGGCATCCGGCGCAAAGCCGGCGAAGCCCGCGCGAGCGGCGGCCTCTCGGGCCAGCAGGAGGAAAACCGCCGGCATGGCGGGCCAGGGCTTTCCGATCTCCGGGTCGATGGCGTCGTAGCGATAACCGCTGCGATCGGTGACCCAGCCGAGGGAGCCGCAATTGGTCATCGCCACGGACATCTGGTGACCGCCCGGCGTGTGCATGTGACGAAACGGGGCTTGCGCGATGATCGCGTGCAACGCGGGCATCAGATCATGTTCGAACGCCTTGGCAAAGCCGCGCAGCAGCGTTGCGCCGTCCGCGATCTTTTGCCGCGCAGGGCCAACGTCGAGGACGCCTTCAAACAAATCCGCAGTCATTTGGCGTCGTGAAAGATCACGCCTACGGTATGGCGGTGGCCTACACGGAGACGGCTCACGCCATGGCGCATGTTCACGCGATAAGGCCCGCGCGTCCCCTGCACCGGGCGGTGATGCACGGCAAAGGCGACCGCATCGCCTTGGCATAGAGCGACCACCTCGGCGCGCGACTGCATGCGCGGCCGCTGCTCCGTCAGCACGAACTCGCCCCCTTCGAAATCCCGGCCCGGCTCCGAGAGCAGGATCGCGACCTGCAGCGGGAAGACGTGCTCGCCATAGAGATCCTGGTGCAGGCAGTTGTAATCGCCGGCCTCATATTGCAGCAGCAGCGGTGTTGCGCGCGTTTGCCCCGCGTCGTGACAGCGCTTGAGGAAAGCCTCATGCCGCTCGGGATAGCGGATATCGATCCCCATCGCCTCGTTCCAGCGATTGGCGATGCCGCAAAGCCGCGCATAAAGCTGGGGACGCAGTTGCGCGATGACGTCGGGCAACGGGTAGGAAAAATATTTGTACTCGCCACGCCCAAAGCCGTGCCGCGCCATCACGATGCGGCTGCGGAAATGCGAATCGTCAGGATAGAGCGCGGCGAGACGCCGGCATTCCTCGGGTGTGAGAAGCTGCTTCAACACCGCGCAGCCCTGCGCATCGAGCTCGCTTTCCACGCGCGCCCAATCGATGGCCTCGACGCGGGCGGCGACGTCGGACGATGGAACCGTACGAACGATTTTCTTTGCATGTGCGATCATGCCAGCAGTCTCGCAGATCGCGCGGGGTGCCACCACCCGATTTCTGACGGAACCGGTTGCGAACTCCGGTCATTCCGGGGCGATGCCGCCGGGTCCGGCCTGTGGCCGGCCCGATGATAAACTCAGCATCGAACACTGATGTGCAATTGCACATCTGAGAATCTCGAGATTCTCCGATGCGCAATTGCGCATCGGAGGTCTGGTCCTTCGGATCATCCCGGAATGGCGATCGGGATGGAGCTAGCCCCGCACCGGCAGCGTCACGATGTCATACGCGTGCCGGATGCTGCGCTTCAGCACCGGGTCTTCCAGCTCGAACTCGAACCGTTCCGCCGGGCGGATGCCGCCCTTGGCGGCAAAGGTGCCGCCGAACATGGCGCAACCGTCGGGCAGTTTGCCGCCTTCAAAGCCGCGCTTGACCAGCTCGTCGACCGGCAGCATCGCATCGAGCGTGCCTTCCTGATAGAGCTCGCGCTTTCCTGCGGTGCAGGCATAGGAGCGCAGAATCAACCGGTCCCAGTGCGCGGCGACGTCTTCCAGCTCCCACAACACCGGCGCGATCGGCTTGTCGCACATCTGCTTGGAGACGGTGACGTTATAGGTCTCGACCTTGCGGTCGGTGTGGTCGGAGCCGAGGCCGACGAAGATGCGCCCCTGCCAGCCGATCAGCACGAACTCGACCTCGCCGCTGGACTCGTTGCCGCAGACCTCGATGCTGTCTTCCTGCGTCAACCGCCGCGCCGAGGCGCGGTAGTAAATCGGCGTCGTTGCGGGACGCGCGATGCCGAGCGCCTCGAGCTCGGCAATGTGCTTGTCGCGCGCCACCGGATCGCGCCCCGTCCAGCCGGCGATCACAAGCTGATCGATTGCGAGCGTCAGCGGCGTCGTGGTGCTCTTGGCATCGACGGTGAAGGTGAGATCAAACACGGATCACCCCCTCAAATGCTGCCGCAAGCTCGAAGATGCGGCGGTCCGCGCCGCCGGGCGCTGCCAGCATGAAGCCCACCGGCACCTCGCCTTCCTTGTGGGCAGGAAGCGAGATCGCGCAGCCGTCGATCAGGTTGATCAGCGAGCAGTTGCGAAGGGAACGCAGGTTCGCCCTTGTGAACGCCTTATCGTCGGCGGCGAGATCGGCGATGCGCGGCGGGGTATTGGCCGTGGTCGGCAGCACCAGCGCGTCATAGGACGCAAGCCGCGCATTGATGCGCGAAATCAGCGAACGACGCGCGTTGAGCATATCGATATAGTCCGCCGCGCTGATGGCCTCGCCACGCAGGATGCGCACGGAGACACGAGGATCGTAGACGTCGCCCTTGCTGGTGAGCAGATAGCGATGCCAGGCATAGCTTTCGGCGGCGGCGAAACCGCCCTTGCTGTTGATCGGGCCGGCATCGAGGAATTCCGGCACTTCGATATGTTCGATCTCGGCGCCCAGCCGCGACAATGTGCTCAGGACACGATCAAAGGTCTGCGCCACCGGTTCATCAAGCTCGTCCAGCACGATGGTGGTCGGCACTGCCAATCGCACGCCCTTGATCGGGCGCTGACGCAGCGGCGTGACCGGCTCGTCCGCCAGCACCGCATCGAGGATCGCGCAACAGCCGACACTGCGCGCCAGCGGCCCATAGCTGTCCAATGAAAACGACAGCGGCACGCCGCCGTCGAGCGGAATGCGCCGCTGCGTCGGCTTGTAGCCGACAATGCCGTTATAGGCGGCCGGAATCCGGCAGGAGCCGCCGGTGTCGGTGCCGAGCGCGCCATGGGCCATGCCGTCGAGCACGGAGACCGCGGCACCCGAGGACGAGCCGCCGGGGATATGGCCTTCGCTCCGCCGCCAGGCGCCCTTGGGCGTGCCGTAATGCGGATTGATGCCGATGCCGGAAAAGGCGAACTCGGTCATGTTGGTGCGGCCGATCACGATGAATCCGGCGCGGCGCAGCCGCGCGACCACCGGCGCATCGGCTTCGGCCGGGGCGGAATCCTCCAGCGCGCGCGAACCCGCGCGGGTCACCTGCCCCTTGATGTCGAACAGGTCCTTGATGGAAATCGGAATGCCGGCAAAGCGCGACGGCGCCGCCTTGGCTTTGCGCAGGCGATCCATCGCCTCAGCCGCATTCAGCGCCGCTTCCTTGTCGACATGGATGAAGGTGCGCTGCCCCTCGCCGGCGGGGTCGGCGATCCTGGCGAGGCATTCCTCGGTGAGCTTGCGGGCGCTGGTGCGGCCGGCTTCGAGATCATCGGCGAGTGAGTTGAGGGTCGGAAGCTTGGTCATGATCATCTCGCCTGACAGTTCGGTTAGGTCTTATCGACAGGCGCCTCGATCTCCAGATCGAGCAGCGCTGATGACAGCGACTTGCCGTGCGCGTCCAGCGCCAGCGATCGCGTCACTCCGCCGCCGAGCGCCCGGCTCATCACGAAGTTCAGGGCACCTATCCTGGGCAGCTCATAGCGCACCACATCGCCTTCGACAACGCCAGCGAAATGGGCCTTCACTCGGGCCGCAGTGACCTGCTCAAGCAGCAGCGGATAATCCCTCGGATCATAGGCGATCACGGAAATGTTTGAGGTATTGCCCTTGTCGCCGGTGCGGGAATGAGCGATTTCGCGCAACTTCATCGCGTTACACCTGGACAAAGCGCACTTGCGGTTTTGCCAGTCCGCGCGGCAGCAGGACGGAGGCGACCGCCACCACCTCGCGGGCGGATTTCCAGGCGCCACCGCCGCCGGCGGGGCCGTTGGTATAGAGCGTCTCGACCTCGTTGCCGATCCTGACCGCTTCGCGCAGACTTTCGGTGCGGCCGGTGACGCGGATACGGACCTCATAGGGCTCGTTGGCATGCGCCGAGACTTGCGGCCCGTGCAGCGAGTCCACTCCGATCAGGTCGAAGCGCAATTCGCTCGCGGCAACACCGGTCAGCTTCAGCCGCTCGCGGACGATGTCGAGCGCCAGCCGCCCGCGCGCCAATGCTCCGGGACCGGCATAGGAGATCTGTCCCTCGCCGATGAAACTGTCGACATAGCCGACCGAGACCTTGAGCGTCCCGGTCCGCTCCGTGCCGCGCCCGCCTGTGATGCGGACGCGATCCAGTCCGATCTCCTCGACCTCGACTTGCGAGAAATCCGCCACTACGTCGGGCTGGATGTATCGCGTGGGATCGTGCACCTCGTAGAGCAATTGCTCCTTGCAGGTCCGTGCGGTGACGGCGCCGCCCGAGCCGGCGACCTTGGTGACGACAAGCGAGCCGTCCTCGCCGACCTCGCCGATGGGAAAGCCGAGCCGCGCGAGGCCCGCGACGTCCTTGTAGGGCGGATCGGCAAAATAGCCGCCGGTGATCTGTCCAGCGCACTCCAGCAAGTGTCCGGCGACCGTGCCCTTCCCCAGCAGAATCCAGTCGTCCATGGCCCAGCCGAAGGCATGGATCATCGGCGCCAGGAACAGCGCGGGATCGGAGGCGCGGCCGGTGATCACGATGTCGGCGCCGGCCGAGAGCGCGTTCGCGATCGGCTCGGCGCCAAGATAGGCGTTGGCGGAGATAACGCGGTTGCCGAGCTGCTTGATGGTGCCGGCAAATTCCAGGATCGGCAGATCGCCTTGCCTGCAAGCCTCTAACGCGTCGTCGCCGACAACGGCCGCGATCTTCAGTGACGAGAGTCCGAGTGAACGCGCGATCTCCGCCGTCTTCTTCGCCGCCGATTCCGGATTGGCCGCGCCCATATTGGTGACGATCTTGATGGCTTTGGCGGCGCATAGGGGCAGCACCGCGCGCATCCGCTCTTCCAAAAGCGGATCGTAGCCGAGGTCCGGATTCTTCAGGCGCGCCTGCTGCGCCAGCGCCACCGTGCGCTCGCCCAGGCATTCGAACACGAGGTAGTGGATGTCGCCCTTTTCGGCGAGCTCGACCGCCGGCTCGATACGGTCGCCCGAATAGCCTGCGCCGGAACCTATTCTGATGGTCCGCATCATTTCAGCCCGAAATAGGCGCGGTGCAGGGCCTCATTTCCGCTCATCTCGGCCACCGTGCCGGAGAAGCGGATGCGTCCGCCTTCCAGCACGAACACCCGCGTCGCGACTTCCAGGAAACTGATATTTTGCTCGGCGATCAAGAGCGCCAGTCCCCGCCCCTGCAGACCGCTGAGGACGCGGATGACTTCCTTGACGAACAACGGCGAGAGCCCTGCCGAGGGCTCGTCCATCACAAGGAGCTTGGGCTCGGCGGAGAGTGCCTTGGCGATGCCGAGCATCTTGCGCTGGCCACCGGAGAGACTCGAAGCCAGCGCGCGCCGCTTGTCGCGCAAGACCGGAAAGAGCTGGTAGAGCTCCTCCATGCGACGGCCGGGATCGGCATGGCCGAGCGCCTGCGCGCCGATGCGGATATTTTCCTCGATGGTGAGATCGGGAAACACCGCAAGCTCCGACATGTAGGTCATGCCGCGCCGCATGCGGTCGCTGGAGCGCATATGGGTGATGTCGTCGCCGCCGAGCTGGATGGTGCCGCGGCGCGCTTCGACCAGGCCAACCAAGGATTTCAGGAAGGTGGTCTTGCCGGCGCCGTTGGCGCCCAGCAGCAGCACGGTTTCGCCGGGCCGTACGTCGAGATCGACGCCCCACAACACCTGCATGCTGCCGTAGCCGGCCTCGATGCCGGCAGCGTTCAACAGCGGTGCGGCTTCAGGCGGCATGCTCGCCTCCCAGGAACACTTCGATCACCTGCGGCTCCTGCACGGCGGCAGCCAATTTGCCCTCAAAAATCTCCTTGCCGGCGTTCAAGACAATGACGCGGTCGGTGATGTGCTCGATAAAGCCCATCAAATGCTCGACCACGATGATCGCCATGCCGCTTGCGGCCAGCGCCTTGATGCGCCCGGCGATCCAGTCGAGCTCCGCCGGATTGAGCCCGGCGGCAAGTTCGTCGAGCAGGAGCAGCCGCGGACGGGTGGCGAGCGCGCGGGTCAGATCCAACATCTTCTGCTGGGCGCTGTTGAGCTCGGACGCCGGACGATCGGCGAGTTCGGTGAGGCGATATTCGTCGAGCAGATCGGCAACGCTCGGCGGCGCCACCGCCGGGCGGCCGTGGCTGAGCGCGACCTGGACATTCTCGCGCACCGTCAGCGACATGAACGGCTTTGGCACCTGGAAGGTGCGGTTGATGCCGCGGTGCACGAGCCTGTGCGAGGCGATGCCGCCGATCGGCTGGCCATCCAGTGTCACCTCGCCGCCATCGGGCGCGTAGAGGCCGGAGATCACGTTGATGGCGGTGGTCTTGCCGGAGCCGTTGGGACCGACCAGTCCCAAGATCTCGCCGGGAACGACGTGGAAGCTCAACCCGTCGAGCGCATGGAAGCCGCCAAAGCGCTTCACGAGCTTTGCGACGTTGAGGATAGGTCTTGCCTTAGGGGACATGCCATCCCCTCCGCGTCGCCAGCGACACCAGGCCTGCCGGCAGGAACAACACCAGGCCCATGATCAGGAGGCCATAGATCAACTGGAAATATTGCGGCGTGGTGAAGCCGATCAGGTTGTAGATGCCATAGAGGATGATCACGCCGACGATCGGCCCCGTGATGGTGGCGACGCCGCCGAACAGCGCGAACACGATCGCAAAAATGCTGAACTCGCCGGAGAATACGTTGTCGGGATAGAACACCGAGACGTACCAGGCGTAGATGCCGCCGGCGAGGCCCGCGACCAGTGCCGATGCCAGCCAGGCGAGGACGCGCATCTTCACGACGTTGACGCCCGCCATGGCGGCGCTCACCGAATCTTCCCGCACCGCCTGCAGGGCGAGCCCGAAGCTGGAGTTTTTCAAATAGACAACAGCGGCGACCGTCAGCGCGAGCACGACGACGGCGGCCATATAGGCTGAATTGGGATTGAAGGTGCCGGTCAGCGACACGCCATACGGCCCCTTGGTGATGCTCTCCAGCGCGGGATTGGCCACGAGGTGCAACACCGCAAGAGATGCCGCGAGGTTGGCGATCGCGAAATACGCGCCCGACAGTCGCAACAGCGGCGTCAGCAACAGCCCGAGCAGGATGCCGACCACGCCCGCGGCCAGAACTGCGAGCAGCGCCGGCGCCTGCAGATGCATCACCATGATGGCAAAGCCATAGGCGCCCGCGCCGAAGAAGCCGACATAGCCGAACGGCAGATAGCCGGTGAAGCCGTAGATGATGTTCACGCCCTGCGCGAGGACCAGGAAGATCACGAAATTGAACAGCAGGAGATGGTTTTGATACACGCCCGGCAGCACCGCCAAGACGATGACCAGCGGTGCGAGAATGAAGAGCGTATGCTTGAGGGCGCTAGGCAACGCGCACCTGCCTTCCGAGCAACCCGCTCGGACGCAATAGCAGGATCAGGATCAACAGAACGTAAGGCAAGAGATCGGCCCAGGAGGAAAGATAGGTCTGCACCAGCATGTAACAGACGCCATAGACGACACCACCGAGCGCGGTGCCGAGCGGATTGCCGAGCGAGCCCAGCACCACGATCGCAAAGGAGGTGACGGTCGCATCGGCGCCAAAGGCCGGCGTCACCGACCCGAACATGAAGGGCGCGAACACGCCGGCCACCGCGGCAAGACCCAGTCCAATGCCGAAGGCCGCCGCCGAGACGCGATCGACGTCGATGCCGGTCGCAAGCGCCTCATCGCGCCGCGACATCACCGCGCGAGTCAACGTGCCGAGTCGGCTGCGGTAGAGATAGAGATAGACGAGGCCGATCGCGACCAGGCTGGTTACCGCCGCGATCACCCAGGGCGCCGGAAATCCCTGGCCGAATATCTGCA
Organism: Bradyrhizobium sp. ARR65; assembly: GCF_000472385.1. Classification (GTDB taxonomy): domain Bacteria; phylum Pseudomonadota; class Alphaproteobacteria; order Rhizobiales; family Xanthobacteraceae; genus Bradyrhizobium. The sequence goes on along the minus strand of NZ_AWZU01000012.1, from coordinate 52,444 downwards.
CCGGCCCGGCCGGGCCCGGCTTGCCGCCAAACCACTTCACCTTGATGGTCGAAAACACCGTGCCGAGCAGCCGGCTCTGGATTGAGCGTTCGCTGGTGCCGGCGAAGATCGTGGTGATGGCTTCGATCACCTGCGAGAGGCCGAAGAACAGGATGATCGAGAGCATCTCCGGATTGACCGAGCCCTGCAGCCTGGGCACCAGCACCCAATAGAGCAACAGACCGGCCAGCAGGAAGACGATGAACGCAAGCGGCACCGCGAACAGCGGATCGATGCCGGCGAGCGTCACCACCCCGAGCGCAATGAACGCGCCCAGCATCAGCACGTCGCCATGCGCAAGATTGACGATGCGCATGACGCCGAACACGAGATTGAGGCCGATACCGACCAGGCTGAAATAGAGACCGAACAGAACGCCGGCGACCAGCGCGTAAGTCAACATGCTAGACCATACCGTTGTCCGCGGGGCGCGCGTATATCACTCCGTCATCCCCGCGCAAACGGCTCCGCCGTTTGTCGCTGAGAGGCGCTCGCGAAGCGAGCCTCGAAGGGTGAACGGCCCCGCTGCAAGAGCCGGGCCGTCGCCCTTCGAGACGGCCGCGTTGCGGCCTCCTCAGGGTGACGGGGATGGAGAGCTCACCTCGTCCAAATCCGCTCATCGCCCCGACGTCCTCTTGCCTCTTGACCCGCACTGCTCATGGAGCCGGATAGACCGGTTTGCCGGTCGCGGTCTCGTGCGGATAGATCGAGACGAATTTGATATGGCCGTGATCGTCGAGCGTGAGCTGGCCGAGCGGCGTCAATTCGCCGATCTGTCCGCCCGTCTCGTCGAGCGCGAAGGTGCCGTCCAGCGTCTTGAGCTGGCCGGAGAGGCTGAACACCGCGCGCCGCAGCTCCATCTGATCGAGCGAGGTCGCGACTGACAGCGTCTTTTCGATCACGAGCCCGGTGGTGTAGCCCGCGACCGCATTGAAGCCGAACTCGATCTTGCCGTCAGGATATTTCTTGTCCCAGGCGGCCTTATAGTCCTTCATCGGCATGCCGAAATTGACGGGATATTCCAATTCCGACGGCGGCACATAGGTCCAGATGTGCTCAAGGCCCTTGGCCCCGATGTTCTTCTCCAAGAGCTCGGTCTCGAGTCCGGCATAGATCGCGAACAGCATCTTGAACTTGATGCCGACGTCCTGGACGTTGCGCAGGAAGGCGATGTCGTTCGGCGCGTAGCCGAAGTGAATCACCGCATCCGGATTGGCGTTGTTGATGTTGTTGATGATGACCGTGTAGTTCGTGGTCTCGGTCGGCACGCCCTGATCATAGACGATCTCGATGGGCGCGCCGGAATCCTTCACGAACTTGCGGAACGCGTTGGCCTGCGTGCCCGTGAACTCGTTGGTGGCGTAAAGAATGGCGATCTTCTTGATGCCAAGGCCGGGACCGTCATGGGTGACGAAGTCGGCGACCGGCTTCGGCCAGACGGTCGACACCGGGTCGGCCATCAGTGCAATGTAAGGATTGTCCTTGGAAAAGAAGCTTGCGCCGGTACCGGTCTGGTCGAACAGGAACATCTTGTGGTCGCGTGCGATCGCAACGGCAGGCGCGGTCAGCACCGAGCCGGAATCGGCGACCAGGAGATCCACCTTGTCCTGCGTGATGAGCTGATTATAGAGGGTCGAGGCGGTCGCGGTGTTGCTCTGGTCGTCGTAGGAGATAAGCTTGACCGGCAGCTTCTTGTCGAACGCCTTTACATAGACGCCGCCCTCGGCGTTCTTCTGATCGGCCCAGAGCTTCAGCGCGCTATAGACCGGCATCGAGATCGAGGCATAGCGGCCCGAGGAGGCATAGAGGGTGCCGATCTTGATCTCCGCCGGCACGTCCGCCGCAAAGGCCGGTCCGGCCAGCAGCGCGGCCGCGGCCAGCGCGGCCAAACTGTTCTTGAGCATTACGTTTCCTCACCAGTGTTGTCGGCCCCTTTTGGCGCGTCCGCGCGGACAAATCAACTATACGAGGATTGAAATAATTCAATCTCAGCCATACGATTTATCTATGGACATCAGCCTGCGGCAAATGCGCTCCTTCGTCGCCGTCGCCAAGCTCGGAAGTTTTACGCGCGCCGCCGAATTCCTTCACGTCTCCCAGCCGACGCTCACGGTGCAGATCAGGCGGCTTGAAGAAGCGCTGCAGCTCAAGCTTTTCGATCGCAATCCCAGGTCGGTGAACCTGACGCGCGTCGGCCGCGACCTGCTTCCCTCCTTCGAGCGGACGCTGCAGGATCTCGATTCCGTGCTGCTGGACGTGAAGCACGTCTCGACCGCGCAGCTTGGCGTTGTGCGCATTGCCGCGCTGCCGTCCTTTGCCGCGAGCCTGTTGCCTGATTCGATCAGGCATTTCAGGAAGCAGAACCCTGGTGCCTCCTTCGCCGTGAAGGACGTCATCGCCAGTGCAGTGCTTGGCCTGGTCCGCTCCGACGAAGTCGATCTGGGACTTACTGGCGGCAATGTCGATTTTCCGGATATCGAGGTTCTGTTCAGGGCGAGCGACGAGATCAGGGTCGTCTATCCCAAGGGCCACCCGATCGATCGATTTTCCCGCATCACGGCCGAGCGCCTGGCGCAGTTTCCCATCGTGATGATGGATGGCCGCACCAGCGTGCGTGCGGTGACGGACAACGCCTTCCGGAAGGCGAAGCTGATGCCGACGCCCGTGACGGAAACCACCCAGATGATGACGGCGCTCGGCATGGTGCGCGCCGGCATCGGCATCACCTTGTTGCCGGCTTCCGCGCGCGAGATCGCGGCCGAACCCACCTTGCGGGCCCGACACATCAGCGACCCCAATTTTTCGCGGCCGGTGTGGCTGATTAAAAGGAAGAACCGCACGCTTCCGCCATTGAGCAAGGCCTTTGCCGATCATCTCTCGCGCGAGCGCGTCAGCTTTCTCAAGCGCGACGACTAGGACCGTCGTTGCGAGGAGCGACAGCGACGAAGCAATCCAGACTGCGTCCGCGGAGAAGGCCTGGAGTGCTTCGCTTGCGCTCGCAATGACGGCGGAGGTTGGGATTCCTCCAGCTCGGCGACCGCTCTAGCGCAAATTTTGCGCGCGGTGGAATACGCGGACCGAGCGCATAGCTGCATCGCCGTTGACGGCAGGTCCTCAATTGGCGCATCAAGATCGCAAACGATCTCGATGGAGGAATTGCCGATGACTGAGGCAGCGCGGGCGCGACCGAAACCGACTCCGGAGACACAGCATTTCTGGGACGGCACGCGAGCAGGCGAGCTTCGTCTGCAGCGCTGCGAGGCTTGCGCGAAGACCTACTTTCCGCCGCGGCCGTTCTGTCCCGCCTGCGGCTCGCGCGAGGTCTCGATGTTTAAGGCGAGCGGCAAGGGCAAGCTTTACAGCTACATCATTCATCACCGCCCGGCGCCCGGCTTCACCCCGCCCTATTCCATTGCGGTGGTGGAGCTCGACGAAGGTCCGCGACTGATGACCAATATCGTCGATTGTCCGCAGACGCCGGAAGCGCTTGCGCTCGACATGCCGGTCGAAGTCAAATTCGAAAAGCTCGACGAGCAGATCACCCTTCCGCTCTTCCGTCCAGCGAGGGGGTAAGCCGATGCGCAGAAACCAGGTCGCCGTCGTCGGCGCGGCCGAGACCACCGAGCTCGGCGTTATCCCCAACATGTCGCAAATCCAGTTGCATGCCGATGCGGCGCTGAACGCGATCAAGGATGCGGGCCTGAAGCTCTCCGATATCGACGGCTTTGCCACCGCGGTCGAGACACCGCAGCAGATCTGCCATTACCTTGGCATCACGCCGACCTGGGTCGACGGCACCTCGGTCGGCGGCTGCTCCTTCATGCTGCACGTCCGCCACGCCGCGGCCGCAATCGAAGCCGGCCTTTGCAAGACCGTGCTGATCACCCATGCCGAAAGTGGCAGGTCCAACATCGGCCGCACGCCGCGCATGGTCGGACCCGACAGCCTGAACGGGCAATTCGAACTGCCTTACGGCGTCACCACGCCGGCCAGCATGTTTCCCATTCCCGTGCTGCGATTCATGAAGACCCATGGCATCACCCATGAGCAGCTCGCCATGGTGGCAGTGGTGCAGCGCGAATGGGCGGCGAAAAACCCGCGCGCGACCATGAAGGAGCCGATCACGGTTGCCGATGTGCTCAACTCGCGGATGATCGCTTATCCGTTCCGGCTGCTGCAGTGCTGCCTCGTCACCGATGGCGGCGGCGCCTTGATCCTGACCTCCGCCGACCGCGCCAAGGATTTCCCGCGTAAGCCGGTTTACATCCTCGGCACCGGCGAGAGCGTGGAGACGCCCATGGTCAGCCAGATGGAAACGTTCAATTCCTCGCGTGCCTTCAAGGTGGCGGGGCCGCTCGCCCTTAGGGAAGCCGGCATCACGCACAAGGATGTCGATCATCTCATGATCTACGATGCCTTCGCGCATCTGCCGCTTTACGGACTCGGCGATCTCGGCTTCATGCCGTATGAAGAGACTGGAAAATTCATCGCCGAGGGCAACACGCGCCCCGGTGGCAAGCTGCCGCTGAACACCAATGGCGGCGGTCTCTCCTACATGCATTCGGGCATGTACGGCATGTATGCGCTGCAGGAGAGCGTGCGCCAGATGCGCGGCATCGCGCCGGCGCAGGTGCCGGGGGCGAAGATCTCGGTTTGCCATGGCGTCGGCGGGATGTTTGCGGCATCAGGCACGATCATTTTTACGAACGAACGTTAGCGACTCTCGTCATTCCGGGGCGCGCGAGCGCGGACCCGGAATCTCGAGATTCCGGGTTCGCCTCTTCGAGGTGCCCCGGAATGACGACCAACAGGAGACAGCATGACAAAATCACTCCAGGACAAAGTCATCGTCGTCACCGGAGCCGGTCGCGGCATCGGGCGCGAGATCGCGCTGCTATGCGCGGCGGAAGGCGCCAAGGTCGTGGTGAACGACCCCGGCGTTGCCTCTGATGGCTCGGGCTCAAGCGCGGCGCCAGCCGAAGAAGTAGTCGAGGAGATCAAAAAGCGCGGTGGTACGGCGGTCGCGAACTTTGAAAGCGTGGCGGAAGCGATACCCGCAAGCCGCATCGTCAAGACCGCGACCGATCACTTCGGCCGACTCGACGGGGTCGTCAACAACGCCGGCATCCTCCGCGACATGATCTTTCACAAAATGAGCGTGGAAGCGTTCGAGGCGGTGATCAAGGTGCACCTGATGGGCTCGTTCTACGTCTCGCATGCGGCGGCCCGGCTCTTCCGGGAACAGGAGAGCGGCTCCTTCGTCCACTTCACCTCGACATCCGGTCTGGTCGGCAATTTCGGCCAGGCCAACTACGCGGCGGCCAAGCTTGGCATCGTCGGTTTGTCGAAATCGATCGCGCTCGATATGCAGCGCTTCAATGTGCGCTCCAACTGCGTCTCCCCCTTTGCCTGGAGCCGGATGATCGGGACCATCCCGACCGAGACCGAAGCCGAGAAGGCGCGCGTCGCCAAGATTCAGCAGATGGGCCCCGAAAAGATCGCGCCCGTTGTGTCCTATCTGCTCAGCGACGCCGGCAAGGAGGTGACCGGCCAGATTTTTGCGGTGCGCATGAACGAAATCTTCCTGATGGGCCAGTCGCGTCCCTTGCGCTCAGTGCATCGCAGCGAAGGCTGGACGCCACAGAGCGTCGCTGAGCATGCAATGCCGGCGCTGAAAGCCTCGTTCTACAAGCTCGACCGCTCGGCGGATGTCTTTGGCTGGGATCCGATTTGAGCGGGTCTGCGAAGAATACGATGTGAGATAGTGTCACCAAGCCCTGCCCGCTTTATGCCGGAATGCGGGCAGATGGTTTCCTTCCAACAAAAAAATTTGGGAGGAGATCATGACAACCCCACTGACCTTTCGAGACATTCAGACCAAAACCGGCAGCCTCAACCGCCGTACCCTGCTAACGGGCGCAGCGGGGGCGCTGGCAGCGACGGCCGTGACCATGGAGACGGCCTCGGCTGCGACAGTAGCGCCGTTCGGCCAAACCGGCGCTCCAACGCGCTCAACCGGGCCGCTACCCTTGGGGCCGCTTCCCGGGAGCCGCTATCCGGATTCCCATCTGGAGTCGGCCCATCCCAAGGTTTCGTTCGGACCTGCCGGCTTTCCAGCCTTCGCCGGCACCATGGCGGTTGAGCGCGTTGCGACGGGAATGCGCTGGGCCGAAGGGCCGGTCTACTTCCCGGCGGGGCGCTATGTGCTGTTCAGCGACATTCCCAACAACCGTATCATGCGCTTTTCCGAGGATGACGGTCACCTAAGCGTATACCGGCAACCGTCGATGAACTCGAACGGCAACACCATTGATCGGGAAGGACGTCTGATCACTTGTGAGCATAGCGGCCGGCGAGTGACCCGGACCGAACTCGACGGCTCGATCACGATCATTGCTGACAAATACAATGGCAAGAAGCTCAACTCGCCGAACGATGCGGTTGTCGCTTCCGATGGTTCGATCTGGTTTACCGATCCAATTTACGGCATCGGCGGCTACTACGAGGGCGTGAAGGCGGAGCCCGAGCAGGAGAAGCACAACGTCTACCGCGTTGATCCGAAATCCGGAGAGATCAAGGTCGTCGTCGATGACTTCGTGGAGCCCAATGGCATCACCTTGTCGCCTGACGAGAAGAAACTCTACGTCATCGATACCGGCTTCACGGATGGACCGGACAACCCGTCGCATATCCGCGTCTTTGACGTGGATATCGGGACCGGAAAAGTTTCGAACGGCAAAGTCTTTGCGGAAATGCCCAAACCCAGCATTACCGACGGGATGCGCACTGACACCGCTGGGCGTATCTGGTGCTCCGTGGGTTGGGGCGATCCGAACGAGGACGGCGTGCGCTGCTACACTCCAGAGGGTGAACTGCTCGGCAAGATCCACATTCCGGAAACTGTCGCCAACCTGTGCTTCGGCGGCCAGCAGCGAAACAGGCTTTACATCTGCGGCTCGAGCTCTCTGTACGCAGTCTACACGAGTGTACAGGGCGCTATGAAACCGTGACCGGTCCCGAGAAAGTGGAAGCGCAAAAGCGCGCCCAATTGTTGGGCTAAGGGATCCGATCGAAAAGAGACTGTGGATCAAACTATCTCTGGTTGTTTGGCCTGATCCGCCCGCTTTATGCCGGAATGCGGGCGGATGTTTTCCTTCCAACAAAAACCGTTGGAGGAAAACAATGACAGCTCCACTGACCTTTCCCGACAATGACGAGAACAAGACCGGCAATCTAGATCGCCGCACCCTGCTGAAGGGCGCGGCAACGTTGGCTGCCGCAACTGCGATGGCCTCAGAGGCATCGGCGCGCGACTATGGCCGGAGCGCCGAGCCGGAGCGATATCCCGATCCCGACGTCATCGTCATCGATCCGAAGCGCTTCAAGGCCAAGGTCGGCAACACCGCGATCAAACGCCTTTACACGGGCTGCCTTTGGGCGGAAGGGCCGGCCTGGAACGCACAAGGCCAATATCTGGTCTGGAGCGACATCCCGGCCAACCGCCAGCTTCGCTACCTCGACGATGACGGCCACATTTCCGAGCAGTTCCACAAGCCCTCCAATGAAGCCAATGGCAGCACCTTCGATTTCGAGGGACGGCAGATCACGGCCGAGCGTACCCGGTTGGTCCGGTACGAGCACAATGGCTCTGTCACAGCGCTCGCCGAACAGGCCAACGGCAAGCCGCTGAATGGGCCGAACGACATGGTCGTGCATCCCAACGACGGATCGATCTGGTTCACCGACCCCGGTTACGGCGCGCTCAGCACCTATGAGGGACAAAGGGCGAATACGGGATCGCTGCAGCCCTATCAGAAGGAAGCGGTGTATCGGCTGGATGCGAAGACCGGCCAGCTCAGCAAGGTCGCCGACGATCCCTTCAAGCCGAACGGCATCGCCTTCAGCCACGATTACAAGAAGGTCTATGTCTGCGATACCGGCATCACGCATTACCCGCAGGCCAAGAACATCGTTTGGGCCTATGACCTCAACGGCGACAAGCTCTCAAATCCGCGCCAGTTCATCGACATGACGCTGAACGGGAAATCGGGTTTCCCCGACGGCCTGCGGGTCGATATCGACGGCAATGTCTGGGTCGGCGCGGGCTGGGTCGGCCCGGGTTATGACGGCGTGCAGGTCTTTTCCGGCGACGACGGCGCGCGGATCGGCCAGATCATCCTGCCTGAAACCTGCGCTAACCTCTGCTTCGGCGGCAAGAAGCGCAACCGCCTGTTCATGACGGCGAGCCAATCGCTTTATGCCGTCTATGTGGAGACGCAGGGCGCGCATAATTGTTGATTTTGCACCAACCACTACTCTCATCGCATGGCCGGGCTTGTCCCGGCCATCCACGACTTGGCCGAGAAGGAAGGCGTGGATGCCCGGGACAAGCTCGGGCATGACCAATGAGCAAGGGGCGACATCGTCCTTCGCTATCCCGTATTCCTCAGCCCCGCCGAGATGCCGTTAATGGTGAGCTGGATTCCGCGCAGCACCTGCTCGTCGGGATTTTGCGCGCGGTGCGCTTTCAACAGTTCGACCTGCACGTGGTTGAGCGGGTCGAGATAGGGGAAACGGTGGCGCACCGAGCGTTCCAGCAGCGGGTTGCTCTGCAACAGCCGGTCATGCCCGGTAATGTCGAACAGCGTCTCGATCGAGAGATGCCATTCGCGCCTGATGCGGCCGAAGATCTTTTCGCGCAAGTTCGCGTCGGGCACCAGCTCGGCATAGCGCGAGGCGATCGCGATCGAGCTCTTTGCAAGCACCATGTCCATGTTCGAGAGCAGCATGCGGAAGAAGGGCCATTCCTGATACAGCTCCTTCAGGAACGGCATGCCCTGCTCCGGATGCTCCCCAATCCAGGCCTCGACCGCGCTGCCAAAGCCGAACCAGCCCGGCAGCATGAGGCGGCATTGCGCCCAGGAAAACACCCAGGGGATCGCGCGCAGATCCTCGATCGCGCGCGTCTTCTTGCGCGAGGCCGGGCGGCTGCCGATGTTCAGCGTCGCGATCTCGTTGATGACGGTGGAGGCCCAGAAATAATCGACGAAGCCGTCGGTCTCGTAGACGAGGCCGCGATAGGCCTTGAAGGCGAGCTCGGACAGCCGCTCCATGGCTGTGAGATACTCGTGCTTCGGCGCATGCTGCCGAGGGTGCAACAGGCTCGCCTCAAGCGTCGCCGCGGCGAGGATTTCCAGATTGTTGCGCCCCACTTCCGCGTTGGAATATTTGCTCGAGATGATCTCGCCCTGCTCGGTGATGCGGATCTGGCCGTTCACCGCCCCACCCGGCTGGGCGATGATCGCGTCATAGCTCGGCCCGCCGCCGCGGCCGACTGACCCGCCGCGGCCGTGGAAGAGGCGAAGGCGGACGCCGTGACGCTCGAACACTTCGACCAATCCGATCTCGGCCTTGTAAAGCTCCCAGCCTGAGGTGACAAAACCGCCATCCTTGTTGCTGTCGGAATAGCCGAGCATCACCTCCTGCACCGCGCCGCGGCTGTCCACCAGGCGCCGGTAATCGTGCAGCGCCAGCATGCGGTCCATGATGCCGGCGCACGCCTGCAAATCCTCGATGGTTTCGAACAGCGGCACGATGTTGATGGCGCTGCGCCCCGACGGATTGATCAGGCCGACTTCTTTCAAGAGCAGCGCCAGCTCCAGCATGTCGGACATGCCCTTGCACATGGAGATGATGCATTGGGGAATGACATCCGGTCCGAACTTCTCGTGCGCTTCGGCCGCGGCCTGGAACACCGCCAGTTCGCCAAGCGTCTCCTCGCTGTATTTGACGAATTTCGAGATCAGCGGCCGCGTGTTGCGCAACTCGTTCGCGAGCAGCGCTACCCGAGCGTCCTCGGTTAGCGCAAGATAGGACATGCCCGGCATCGCCGCGTCCAACAACTCGGCAACCGTGCGCTCGTGCACCGCCGAATTCTGCCGTATATCGAGCCGCGCCAGATGGAAGCCGAAACAATCGACGGCACGGCGCAGCAGCCGCAACCGCCCGCGCGCGATCACCCGCGCATTGTTGGCGAGCAGCGAGCGGTGCAGCACGTCGAGATCGGCCTTTAGCTCCTGAGCGGTTCGATATGGCGCGGCCTCGCCAACCGGCTTGCGGCTGATCTCGACCTCAAGCTTGTGCGCGGTTGCGGTCAGGCGCGCATAGATGCCGGACACCGCGAGACGGTACGGCTCGCCGCTGCGATGCGGCGAGGTGTCGGGTGAACGTTCGGCGAGCGCACGCAGATCCTCCGAGACATCCGCAAGATGCGCGGCAATGGACAGTTCCGCGCCGAGCGCGTGCAGCTCTTCGAGATAGAACTGGATGATGCGGCTCGACTGCAGGCGCAGCGTGCCGCGCATCACATCGGCGGTGACGAAGGGATTGCCATCGCGGTCGCCGCCAATCCAGCTTCCCATTTTGAGGAACGAGGCGATCTCGCCGCCGGCCTCGTCGTCCGCATTGAGCCGGTCTTCCAGCGCGCAAATGAGCCGCGGCACCTCGTGCAGGAAGGTGTAGTCATAGAACGCGAGGCCATTGGAGACCTCGTCCAGCACCGTGAGCTTGGTCCGGCGCAACAGATTCGTCTGCCACAGCGTCAGAACCGCGCGGCGCAACTGCTCGTCGCTCGCCTCGGCCTCTTCGGCTGTGAGCTGCACGCGCTCGCGCCGGTCGAGCAGCGTTGCGATCTCCATTTCGCGATCCATGGTGCTCTTGCGGCGGACCTCGGTCGGGTGCGCGGTCAAAACCGGGCTCACCAGCGCGTCCTTGAAGAACTTACGCAGCTCAGCGGCGGAAAAGCCGGCGGCCTTTGCATGTTCCAGAGTTTCGGCCAGGACCCCTGCACGCGGCGCGCCCTTGGCATTGCTGCGGGCGCGCATCTGACGGATGTTGTTCTGGTCCTCGGCGATGTTGGCGAGATGGGAGAAATAACTGAAGGCGCGGACGATGCGCACCGTCTCGGAGATCGACATGCTGTCGAGGGTCGATTCGAGCTCCCGCCGCGCCACGCGATCCTCGTCGCGATGGAAGCGGATCGAGGTCTGGCGGATGCGCTCGACCAGATCGAACACGTCGGCCCCCTCCTGGTCGCGGACGGTATCGCCGAGGATGCGCCCCAGCAGCCGGATGTCATTCCGTAAGCGGGCGTCTTCCTCGAGCGCCTGCGCCTCATCGGCGCGGTTGGACCGCTGTTCGACGTCGGAAGGCATGGTCTGGGGGGACATCGTCGAGGGCTCCAACAACTGCCCGGCAATCCCTAAGTCTGCAATTTTTTTGACGCAGCGCAAGATCAAGAAAGAGGCGTCTCGGCGACATCGGCACGGCTGCGCCGGCGCTCGCTGGAGATGATGCCGGAATGACGGGACAAGTTTAGGCAGGGTCCACGAAATTCGGCGCACGCTTCTGCAGATTGGCGCGGACGGCTTCCGTCTGATTAGGGCTGCCGATCAGCTTCTGCTGCTCGATGGATTCGGCAAGCAGCGCCGGTCCAGGATCAACCGAGAGCTTGTTCAGCATGCGCTTGGCGGCACGGATGGCGTCTGGGCTCTTGCCGGCGGTCTCGCGCGCCATCCCCAATGCCGCCGCGCGCGGATCGTCGCAGATCCGAGTTGCGAGGCCATAGCTCAGCGCTTCCTGAGCGGAAAAGATTCGCCCGGTATAGGTGAGCTCGCGCAGGATATCGTCGCGCACGAGGCTCGCGAGGATCGGCGTGCCCGCCATGTCAGGCACCAGCCCCCATTTGATCTCCATGATCGACATCCGCGCATCGGGCGCGAGAAGGCGGATGTCCGCCCCGAGCGCGAGCTGAAAGCCGCCGCCGAAAGCGACGCCATGTACGGCGGCGATCACCGGTACCGGGAGCTGGCGCCAGCCCCACACTGCGGCTTGGGGAAAATTTGCAAGTCCGTGCGTGCGAAGCGTGAGGTCGCGTTTTTCGCCGCCCGGAATTCCGTTCCCGCCATTTTCGTTCATTGCGGCAAAGCGCCCCATGTCGAGACCGGCGCAGAACGCCCGCCCCTCGCCGGAGAGCACCACGGCGCGCAGTCCCTTCTCCCGGCTCAGCCTGTCGCTTGCATCGACCAGCGCCTCGAACATGGCGGCGTCCAGCGCGTTCATCTTGTCGGCGCGCACCAGGCGGACGTCGGCGACGCCTTCGGCAATCGAAATCGAGACGCGCTGCTCCATGGGGTTCTCCTAAACAGATTGTTGTTTGTTTGCCGCTTTACAGAACGGCGCCGGACGGATTTAGTCAATCGAGCAATCAACAAGCGATCGCTCGGGCGGACATCATGTTCAAAGACAATCTTCTCCTCGGCCGACGCATCCTGGTCACGGGTGGCGGGACTGGCCTCGGCAAGGCAATGGCCGCGCGCTTCCTTCAGCTTGGCGCCGACATCCATATCTGTGGCCGCCGCAAGATCGTCTGCGACGAGACGGCAACCGAGCTGATGGACCTCTATGGCGGCCGGGTCACCAGCCATGGCGTCGATATCCGCAACCAGCCCGCGGTCGACGAAATGGTGGAGAATATTTTTCACGAAGGTCCCCTCACCGACCTCGTCAACAACGCGGCCGGCAATTTCATCTCACGCACCGAAGAGCTGAGCCCGCGCGGCTTTGACGCGGTCGCCAACATCGTCATGCACGGCACCTTCCATGTAACCCATGCGGTGGGGCGGCGCTGGATCGCGGCAAAACTGCCCGGCAATGTGGTGTCGATCACGGTGACCTGGGTGCGCAATGGCTCGCCTTACGTGGTGCCGTCGGCGATGAGCAAGTCCGCCATTCATGCCATGACCATGTCGCTGGCCACCGAATGGGGCCGCTACGGCATCCGCCTCAACACCATCGCGCCCGGCGAGATCCCGACCGAGGGCATGAGCAAGCGGATCAAGCCCGGCGACGAGGCCGGCGCGCGCACCAAGGCGATGAATCCGATGGGGCGGGTCGGCACCATGGAGGAGTTGCAGAATCTCGCGGTGTTCCTGATCTCCGGCGGCTGCGACTGGATCAACGGCGAGACCATCGCCATGGACGGCGGCCAGGCGCTGGCCATGGGCGGCAACTTCTATCAGTTGCGCGATTGGAGTGACGACGACTGGGCGAAGGCGCGGGAGTCGATCAAGGCGCAGAACGAGAAGGACAAGGCGCAGCGGGGCTAGCTAGGCCGTCGTCATGGCTTTCGCCAGGACGACGGTAGGGAGACCTTTCGCTTCAATTCCAACTCCGTTGTTTCCAACGTCGTTGCGAGCGCGAGCGACGTCTCTCATCGTCGTCCCGGCGAAAGCCGGGACCGATACCGCGGATTGTCTCGGTGATGCTCGGTGGTCGTCGATCATCATAACAACTAAAGCCTGGGGTTATGGATCCTGGCTTTCGCCAGCACGACGTCGTTCCTAGCAATGACGTATCCATGACTTCGTATTCTCGCGGCGCGTCGCACCCGAGGTTTGCATCTCTTTGTCCCTCGATTAGATCAGAGGGCGCAGGGAAGACCGGGTGGCCGCTGCACCCGGGGCCCTCGCGCAACAGAAATTTGCGCGAGCGCAAAGACCACAGGTACAGGCGGGATCAGCCCGGCCTTCCCTGCGCGAGTGGTTTACGGCTTATACGCGCTCTCCTCGGTGAACCAGCGTTTGCCACCGTCATCAGCGCGATGCGGATGCATCGCCGCCAACTTGGCGCCTGCAAGGGCGCGCCAGGACCACACGATTTCGCCGTCCGCAATGACGCCGCTCGTCTGTCGGCGCATTCACGGCCACCGCATCCCCGCCTCACGTTTCGTGACGACCGCGATACGTCCCTCTGCATCGAGGCGGGATAAAGCGGACGCTACGGCAAATCCGAATTTCTGAAAAGCAGAATATTTTCGGACGAAAGGCTTGACAGAAGTTCGCGCAAGCGACCCGCCGGGCAAATCACGCTGCGTGGTCGTATGAGGTCGTGTTTTTTACAAGCCCAAAGGCCTTGAGGCATCGACATCAACATCCGCTGTTTCCCTCAACCGGACGGTTGCCGCCCAGGAGTGGAATGACGCAAGAGACCAAAATGCGAAGAACTCTAATTGAGCAAAACTGGTCCGCTGTGCCGCCGTAAGCTGACCTCTACACGTCAAGCTTCGACTTCGCTGATGGGCCAACAGGCGACATCAACGACGGCTCATTCCGTCGTGTTCTCACCCGTTGTGTTCTCGGCGGACGGGTCAAAGCTCGCGACAGGCGGTAGAAAAAGTTCACAGACGATGTCGGATAGGCTGACCTTTCTGCGTCCTAGGTTCGCAACAGGAGGCCAAACAATGCCTGAACAGGCCAACGCCGAAGAAGGCTTGATCAAAACCCTTCTTGAGGACTGGGCAGACGCTGTGCGCCGTCACGATCTTCCCGCGATCCTTGCGCATCATGATCAAGAAATGGTGATGTTCGATCTGCCGCCACCGCTTCAATGCAGGGGCATCGAAGCGTACGCCCAGACGTGGTATCTTTTTTTCCGCTACCACAAACCCGGCACGGCCTTTGATTTCCGAGAGCTCGCCATAACCGCGAGCGCGGACGTCGCCTTCGCAGTGGCGATCATGTGGTGTGGACCGGATTCGTCAAGCAACCCGATGGATAAGGACGGTTTTCTTTTCAGGCTCACGGTGGGATTGCGCAAAATCGATGGCGACTGGCGCATTACGCACGAGCATCACTCAGCGCCCGCGACAGACTGATTCCGCAGCCTGGTCAGCCGCCGCGTCGGCTATAGGTCACACCCGGAATAACTCAGGTAGAGCATATCGGGTCCGCTTCACCCCCGAAGGAGCGGACACGCCGGGTCCGCCGCCTTGGGCCACTTCCGAACTCATGCACCGCAACAACGACAGCAGAACTCCGAATTACCTGGACAGCCTCAGAACGGGATCACTAGGGCTTTGAGCTTTCCGTGAAGTGCTGGTGGAAGAAAGCAACGACATCCGCGTGGAGCGCCCTATGGAAGGCAACGCGATCGAAGCCCGGCGCGTCGGTGCAAATCGCAGGCGCCTCCTGTAGTTCCTTCGAAGTGCAGGTAGCGAGGAACGAGTAGTGTTTGGCATTTTGCACAAAATGGTAATCTGCCTTTGCTGGGAGCCTCTCGTTGATAGCAGCCGCACAACACCCGGACAGACCGTTGGCGTTCTGCTCCGGGTCAGAACTCCACAGTTGGACCGGCACTGCTATTCCCTTGAGATTTTCTTTAGGGAATAAAAACACGGGAAAGGGATCGATGATTACGGCGGCCTTGACTCGCGGGTCATGCTTGATCGGTTGATCGGGAAGCTCGCCGTTTTCGAGCTGCTTGCACGCCCTCAAGCTCGACGTGCCGCAGTTGGGCAAGCCCTTTCGCAAATCGGGATCGCCGCCGATGACCACGAGACCCGTGTAACCACCGAATGAAAACCCATATAGTCCGATGTGCTGTGTATCGATGCGCGACGCGTCAGGCCACCCGTCGAGCATGTAATCGATCAAACGCTTCATATCCATGGGACGTTCGACGAGAACCGAAAGACTATCCGTGCGGCTGGTGTCGCGCCAAGTGTCACCGGGATGGTTGAGCACTGCAACGATAAATCCGGCATCCGCCAAGGCGGCTGCAGTGTCGTGATGACCGCCGAACCATCCTCTCCGGCCGTGCGAGATCACGATGAGCGGAAGCTTTTCTCCGGCGATCGGACACCCCGGCACGGCGAAAAAGGTGGCTCCACGCGCATCCATCTCATGCGGTGTCTCCGCGCAAGGAGTCCAAACCAATACTCTGATCGCTGGTCCCTCGGTGCTGGCGGGGATGTCGAAGTTTTTTACGCCGGCAGCTTGCGCTGTCGTCATGCTAAAGCAAAACAAGATGGCAAATACGAACCTAAACTGAGCCATCGATGCTTCCCGACCCAACGACCCAACTTGCGACGTTAGTCTTCGCATTCCAATAATGGCCTTTTAGTGATGCAGGGAACTCTGTGGCCAAGATGACTAGCTAAGAGTCGCTCGATCAACCTGACGATGTCCGCAATGGGTCAAAATGCGAAGAACTCAGCGTGAGCAAATCTAGTCGGCTATACCGCGAGTAGGCGGACCTCAATGAGAACTGTCGCCACTTCGCTGATTGTGCCAGAATCGGGTTTCGCAGCTTTGATGACTCGCGGTGCCGGTCCAGTCAGCCATCGGAGCGACGCACTGAACGCGATAGCGGTCCTCGCGTCGATTTATTTGCAATTGATGACTAGGGTTGGGCACGGCCATGACATTGATCAACGGCATCGGCTATTTGGCGTCAGCCCTCGTCCTGCTTACATTCTGCATGAGGACGATGTTGAGCCTGCGTGCGGTCGCAATATGCAGCAATTTCGCTTTCATCAGTTACGCACTTGGTGCCAAACTATATCCTGTGCTTGTTCTGCACATCATCTTGCTTCCGTTGAATGCCATATTGCTCTTTCGCATGATAAATTTGCTTCGGAAAGCGAAGCTCGCTGCCGCCACGGATCTTTCTCCCGCCTGGCTGCAGCCATTTATGCAACCGAAGCATTTCAAGGCAGGAGAGACGATTTTCAGGAAGGGACAGCATGCTGACCTGCTCTACATGATCGTGTCGGGTGAAGTCAGGTTCCCGGAAATTGATCAGCGACTTTCTGTTGGTGACTTGTTCGGAGAGATTGGGTTGTTCTCTCTGGAGCGGCGGCGCACTCAGACTGCGATGGCAGAAACTGACGTGGATTTGCTGTGGATCCCCGATGGAGCGCTCAAGAAGCTATGCGAGCGCAATCCAGGCTTATCGTTATACTTCCTGCGGCTGACGGCAACTCGAATGACGCAAAATGCCGCCCGAGCGGCTCTTGTCGCCGCCAGCTAGCACGCGTGAGGACCACCGCCGGTGTTTTGCCCGAATGTCCAAACTTTCCCTGAAGAGCTGAAGTCGGCTTCGGGTCATTTTCGACCTATTCTACGGACGCGCCAGCCATTCCAGCTTTGCCCTGCAAGCAACTGGTGACCGGCTGCGCCGACAGCGTCCTTCGCGATCATTTCTCACTGTGGTTATTGGTCCCGGCTTTTCGCCGGGACGACCGCGGTATAGTGGGTGGTAGCGGCGGCCAACGATCCATAACGACAGAGCAGAGTTTGTAAGCCCGGGAGCCATTCCAGCAACATTTCCGCTTGTGTTTAGGGCTCGCAGCCGGGACGACGTGCCTGAAAGGGACCCCTCCCCGTATTGTCTTTGTTGCCGCGTGACGTCACTATCGCGGCAAAGAAAACGATACGGGGGAAACATGTCCATTGCCAAGCGGCCGGCGACGCTGGCCGAGATGGTGCGCCTGCAGGCCAACAACCGCGGCGAAGCCATAGCCTTCGAATTCGAAGGACGCACGACGAGTTTCGCCGAGTTCGACCGCAACACCAACCGCGTTGCGAATGCGCTGAGCGCACTCGGCGTCCGCCCCGGCGAACGCATCGCCTATCTCGGCAAGAACAGCGACATCTATTTCGAATTGCTGCTCGGCGCCATGAAGGCCAATGTGGTGATGGCGCCGGTGAACTGGCGGCTCGCCGGACCCGAGGTGGCCTTCATCGTCGAGGACTGCAAGGCGCCGGTGCTGTTCGTCGGGCCCGAGTTCATCACGCTGGTCCGCAACATCGCACCAGAGCTGAAGACCGTGCGGACGATCATCGCCACTGAAGGCGGCGCGCCGGAATGGCCTGACTTTACCACCTGGCGGGACGCGCAGAGCAGCGCCGATCCCGGCGTCGAGATTACGCCAGGGGATATCGCCATCCAGCTTTACACCTCAGGCACCACCGGCAAGCCGAAAGGCGCGATGCTGTCGCACGCCAACTTTCTCAACCTGGTCAACGCCGGCAGCGATACGGAGAAGCCGGATTGGAACAGATGGACCACCGACGACGTCTCGCTGGTGGCGATGCCGATCTTTCACATCGGCGGTTCGGGGTGGGGCGTGATGGGTCTCTATCACGGCGCGCGGGCGGTGATCGCGCGCGAGTTCGATCCGACCAAGGTGCTCGACTTTTTCGAGCGGGACGGAATCACGAAAATATTCATGGTGCCGGCGGCCATGCAATTCGTGGTGCGGCAACCACGTGCACGAAACGTGGATTTCTCGCGCCTGAAGTACATGCTCTACGGCGCCTCGCCCATTCCCGCAGCGCTGCTGAAGGAGTGTATCGAGGTGTTCAAATGCGGCTTCGTGCAGATGTACGGCATGACCGAAACCACCGGCACGATCGTCGCGCTGGCACCGGAAGACCACATCGTGGGATCGGAACGGATGCGTTCGGCCGGCAAACCGCTGCCCGGCGTTGAGCTTGCGATTCTGGACGCCGAAGGCAACCGCCTGCCGCCACGCCAGGTCGGCGAGATCGCCACCCGCTCCGGTTCCAACATGGTCGGCTATTGGAATTTGCCGGAGGCAACCGCGAGAACGCTCGACAAGGACGGCTGGCTGCGGACCGGAGATGCCGGCTACCTGGACGAGGACGGCTACCTCTATATCCACGATCGCATCAAGGACATGATCATCTCGGGCGGCGAGAACATCTATCCCGCGGAGGTGGAAAGCGCGATCTGCGATCACCCTGATGTAGCGGAAGCGGCGGTGATCGGCATCCCCGATGACAAATGGGGTGAAGCGGTGAAGGCCATCGTGGTGCTGAAGCCGGGCAAGACGGCGACGGCTGCCGACATCATCAATTTCACCCGGGAGCGCATTGCCGGCTACAAGACACCCAAATCGGTGGACTTCATCGCGGCATTACCGCGCAACCCCTCGGGCAAGATCTTGCGGCGGCACTTGCGCGATCCCTACTGGGCTGGGAAAGAGCGGCAGGTGAATTGATCCTCTTTGTCGTCCCGGATAGGCGAGCGAAAGCAAGCGCAAGCCGGCCTCATAACCACAGGAGGAGTTGCAGCCGCGAGCCACGATGGAGCGTGGCACCTGCCTCTTGCTATAGGGCCTGGCTTTCGCCAGGACGACGTGTGCAGACTGCGCGCCAAGCGCTAGGATCCGCCCAAGCATTCCGCGCTACAGAAAATGAAGGGAGCGAGCATGGAGCTGAGATTTTCGAAGGTGGAGCGCAAGGGACCGATCACCATCGTCACGCTGTCGCGGCCCGAGGTCTACAATGCGCTGCACATCGAGGCGCATTTCGAGCTCAACAAGGTGTTCGACGATTTCTCCGCCGATCCCGAGCAATGGGTGGCGATCGTCACCGGCGCCGGCGACAAGGCGTTTTGCGCGGGCAACGACCTGAAATGGCAGGCGGCAGGCGGAAAGCGCGGCTGGGACAAGGGTGGCTTTGCGGGATTGACCTCGCGCTTCGACTGCGACAAGCCGATCATCGCAGCCGTGAACGGCGTCGCCATGGGCGGCGGCTTCGAGATCGCGCTCGCCTGCGACCTCATCATCGCCTCCGAGAATGCGACTTTCGCCCTGCCCGAGCCGCGTGTCGGCCTTGCGGCGCTCGCCGGCGGCCTGCATCGGCTGCCGCGGCAGATCGGCTTGAAGCGGGCGATGGGAATGATCCTGACCGCGCGTCACGTTTCGGCGCGCGAGGGCTACGAGCTCGGCTTCGTCAACGAGGTAGTGCCGCAGGGCGAGGCGCTGGCCGCCGCCGAGCGCTGGGCGGAGATGATCTGCAAGAACTCGCCGATGTCCATCCGTGCCTCGAAGCAGACCATTCAGCGCGGCCTTGCGGTCTCGCTGGAACAGGCGATCGCCGAACAGCGCGAGTATCCCGCCGTGAAGGCGATGGTGGAGTCGCAGGATTACATCGAAGGGCCGAAGGCGTTCGCCGAGAAGCGGCCGCCCAAGTGGCTGGGGCGGTGAGTCCCAAGCCCGTCACTCTGGGGCGGTCCGTAGGACCGAACCCGGAATGACGGTGGAGGGTCAGGCATCGCGTAGCGCAGGCTGGCACCGCCCGACGGCTTGATTGCTCCCACGACGGCAGTTGCGCCCGGGTACCAGTCGATGACCGAACGCGTCAGTTCGTTCTCGATCATTTGCCGATAAATTTCGCCGGACGCTTCTCGAGGAACGCGGTCACGCCCTCGCGAAAATCCTCAGTGGCTCCGGCGATGCGCTGCGACTGGAATTCGAGGTTGAGCTGATCCTCGAAGGAGTTCTCCGGGCTGTCCCAGTAGAGCTTGCGGATGAGCGACAGGGCAACCGTCGGTCCGTTCGCAAGCTCACGCGCGAGCTTCATCGCTTCTTCCATCAGCACAGCGTCGTCATAGACCCGGTTGATCAATCCCCATTCCAGCGCCTTCTCCGCCGGCAGCCGCTCGCCCATCAGCGACAGCTCGATCGCGCGCGCCTTGCCGACCAGGCGGGGCATCAGCCAGGTCGAGCCGCAATCCGGCACCAGGCCGATGCGGCGGAACGCCTGCAGGAAATAGGCCGAGCGCGCGGCGAGGATCATGTCGCCCATCAGCGCAAAGCTCATGCCGGCACCGGCCGCCGGGCCGTTGACGGCGGTGACCAGCGGGCAATGCAAGTTGCGGATCCGCCGCAGGAGGGGATGAAAGCCGGTCTCGAGCGCCGCACCGGCGTTGCTGCGGCCCGGCTTCTGCTGCTGGTTTCGCCCCTGCAGATTGGCGCCGGTGCAGAAGGCGCGCCCCGCTCCCGTCAGCACCAGACAGCGCACCTCCGCCTTTCTTGCCTCGATCTCATCGAGCGCCTCGATGAGACCACCCAGCATGTCCAGGGAGACGGCGTTCATGACCTCCTGGTGATCCATCCTGAGGACCGCGACCGGTCCATCGATCTCGAGCGTGCAGTGCTTGAATTGCATGGTTTCCTCTCACCTGGTGATCCGCATTGCTCCGTGGCGCGGATGGATTAGGGTTCATGGCGCATATTTGATTTTTGCCGCGCGCTTGTCCATGCTCGGCGGCAGCGCCGATCTCCCTCGAAACGCACGGCTGACGTGCGTCAGCCAACACGGAAAACGCCCCATGAACATGTTCGACCTCACCGGCCGCGTCGCTGTCGTCACCGGCGGCAATGGCGGTATAGGCCTCGGCATCGCGCAGGCACTTGCGTCTGCTGGCTGCAATGTCTCGATCTGGGGGCGCAATGCCGACAAGAACAAGGCGGCTGCCGCGACCATGGCCGCCGGCCCCGGCAAGGTGCACAGCCGCATCTGCGATGTCACCGATCCTGCCTCCGTGAAAGATGCCATGACGGCGACGCTGGACACCTTCGGCCGGCTCGACGGTTGCTTTGCCAACGCCGGCATCGGCGGCGGCGGCCGGCGCGCCTTCATCGAACGCACCGAAGAGGAATGGCGCACGATGTTCGCCACCAATCTCGATGGCGTGTTCCATGTGTTCCAGGCCGCGGCCCGTCACATGACCGAGCGCGCCAATAATGGCGACAAGTTCGGCCGGCTGGTTGCGACCTCGAGCCTCGCCTCGCTGTTCGGCACCGCGCGCAACGAGCATTATGCGGCGACCAAAGCCGCCATCAATGCCGTGGTCCGCGCGCTCGCGGTGGAATTGGCGCGTTATGGCGTGACCGCCAACGCCATTCTGCCCGGCTGGATCAAGAGCGAGATGACCGCAAAGATCATGTCGGACGAGAAATTCGTCGGCAACGTGATGCCGCGCATCCCGATGCGGCGCTTCGGCGAGCCCGGCGATTTCGGCGGCATCGCGGTTTACCTGATGAGCGCGGCGTCGTCCTATCATACGGCCGATTGCTTCGTGATCGACGGCGGCTACACCGCGTTTTGACGTCGCGCGTGAGGCGCGAGCTGGTGCCGGCCTCGCGACCTGCCCCTCTCCGCTTCGAGGAGGTGCGGACAACTTCCCTTCCCCGATTGTGACTTCGCCCAGGCCAAGACAGCATGTCGTGGCGGCCATCCCACCCGACCGCCACGAAATTTTCGGCTATAACTGCCCTGGGGAGGGTACCAAGGGGTAAATGAGCAAGCGGCAGGAACGGGCAGGATCGTTGTGGATGCGGTTGCTGATCGTGGCAACCATGATCGCCCTCGGTGTGCTAATCGGCTGGGGATTCCTGACCGGACGCCAGGAGGCGGCGAGTGAGGCCGAGCGCGAGCGGACGATCAAGGTCCCGATCCGGGCCTCCACCGAGAATGGCGAGCCGGTGATCAGGCTTGACGAGGATACGCTGCAGCGCAGCGGCATCGAAACAGCCACGCTGCCCTCGGCGGCGCATGAAGAAGAGCTTCGCGCTTATGGCGTCGTGCTCGACGTGGCGCGACTGACCGAACTCAGCAACAACTACGCGGCGGCGAAGGCGCAGGTGCAAACCGCACAGGCGAAACTGGCGTCCTCGAAGCCGGCGTTCGAGCGCGCGCAGAAGCTCATCAGCGAGCCGCAGGCGGTTTCGCAGGCCCAACTGCAGGCGGCCCAGGCAGCCTATGGCACGGACCAGGCGAGCCTGGCGGCCGCGGAATCTCAGCTACGCACCCTCGCGGCGACGGCGTACCAGGAATGGGGTCCCGTACTTGGCAGATCGCTTGTCGAAGGCTCGCCTGACATCACCCGGCTCATCGAGCGGCAGGATTTCCTGCTGCAGGTCAGCCTGCCGCCCGGCGTCACGCTGGCAAAGCCGCCTGCGACCGCCTCCATCGAAACCGGCAAGGGCAGCCGGGCCGCGATCGCCTTCGTCTCGCCTGCAACGCGTATCGATCCGAAGATTCAGGGCGTGAGCTTTTTCTTTACGGCGCCGGCGGAAAGCGGCGTCCTGCCCGGGATGAACGTGCTCGGGTTCCTGCCATCCGGCCGATCCATTGATGTTGCCGCAGTGCCTGCCTCCGCGGTCGTATGGTGGCAGGGGCGAGCCTGGGTGTATCGGCTCACCGCTCAAGACACGTTCGCACGTACGGAGATCACGACCGATCGGCCTATGCCGGACGGCGGCTATCTCGTGAGCAATCTGCCCGAACATGCCGAGGTCGTGACGCGCGGCGCGCAATTGCTGCTGTCCGAGGAATTCCGCGCGCAGATCCAGGTCGAGGACTAGCCGTGAGCGCCGCCCATCCCTCAGGTCCCCAGGCCGCGATCATCGGATTCGCGATCCGCTTCCGCGGCATCGTCGCCGCGCTGGCCTGCCTCCTGGTGGCGTACGGCGTCTATGCCCTCGGCCGGGCCAAATACGACGTGTTTCCGGAATTTGCCCCGCCGCAGGTCAGCATTCAAACCGAGGCCATTGGGCTGACGCCCGAGCAGGTCGAGATCCTCGTCACCCGTCCGATCGAGAATGCCATCAGCGGCGTGTCCGGCATCAGGACGTTACGCTCGACGTCGATCCAGGGCCTCTCGGTTGTGACGGTGTTTTTCGACCCAGCAAGCGACATCTATCGCGACCGGCAGGTCGTCGCCGAGCGGCTCGCCGCGGCGACCCAGCAGCTCCCGCAGGGACTGCAGCCGCCGGTCATGACACCGCTCACCTCCTCGACCAGCCGCATGCTGGTGATCGGCCTGACCTCACAGACGCGCTCGCTGATGGAGCTGCGCACGGCCGCCGACTGGACCGTCCGCCCGCGGCTGCTCGCCGTGCCAGGCGTTGCCAGCGTCACGGTGTTCGGCGGCGACAAGCGTTCGATCCAGGTGCAGGTCCATCCGGACGAGCTGATCCGCTACGACCTCACGCTCAACGATGTGCTGACCGTGGCGCGCCGGTCCACCGGCGTGCGCGGCGCCGGCTTCGTCGATACCAGGAACCAGCGCATCGTTTTCCAAAGCGAGGGACAATCGCTCAAGCCCGACGACATTGCCCGGACGGTGCTGTTGAGCCGGGGCGCCGCGAGCGTGACCTTGGGCAATGTCGCCGATGTCGTCGAGGCGCCCGAACCGCCGATCGGCGGGGCGGAGATTCAAGGCGGCCCTGGCGTGATCCTCAATGTGGCGGAACAGTATGCGGCCGATACGCTTGAGGTCACCAAGAATGTCGAGCGGGCACTCGAAGAGCTGCGGCCGACACTGCTGGCCGACGGTATCGCGATTCATGCCGATCTGTTCCGTCCGGCCAACTTCATCAACACCGCGACGGGCAACGTCCGGGATTCGCTGGTCCTGGGCGGCCTGCTCGTGGTCGTGATCCTGTTCCTCTTCCTGTTCGATCTGCGCACCGCGGCGATCTCCTGCACCGCCATCCCGCTGTCCCTGCTGGCCGCAACCATCGTGCTCGAGCGGCTTGGGGCATCGCTCGACACCATGACGCTCGGAGGACTCGCGATCGCGATCGGCGTCGTGGTGGATGACGCGGTGATCGATGTCGAAAACATCGTCCGCCGCCTGCGCGAGAACCGGCGATCGCCCCAGCCGCGACCGTTCGCGCGGGTCATTCTTGACGCGACGCTCGAAGTCCGCGGTGCCGTGGTCTACGCGACCTTTGCCGTCATCCTCGTCGTGCTGCCGGTCATGACACTGACCGGCACCGCAGGACGCCTGTTTGCACCGCTGGGGTTTGCTTACACCGCGGCGGTGCTGGCTTCGCTCGTGGTCGCGCTGACGGTAACGCCGGCCCTCTCCATGGCGCTGCTTCCCGGCAAGGTGCCGACGCGCGATCCGCCGCTGATCCGGTGGACGCGCGGCCGCTATGAGGCTCTCGCGCGGCGGGTCGCGAACCGGCCTCGGACGATCATCATCACGGCCGCCATGCTGACCTTTGCCGGCTGCGCAGCGCTGCCGTTTCTTGGCGGCGGCTTCATCCCCGAGCTGAAGGAGGGGCATTTTGTCGCCCATATGTCGGCGGTGCCAGGCACTTCGATCGACGAGTCCTTGCGGATCGGCGCCCGTATTGCCGATGCGCTGCGGCGGGTGCCGGGGGTGCGGTCGGTTGCGCAACGCGCAGGGCGCGCCGAGGAGTCGGAGGACACCTGGGGTCCTCACTACAGCGAGCTTGAAGTGGATTTGCAGCCGGGCCTGTCGGGCGAGGAGGTCGAAAAGGCGCAAGCCGATATCCGTCGCACGTTCGCGGGCTTCGTGGGTGTCAACGCCGCGGTGATGACGTTTCTGACGGAACGTATCGAGGAGACGCTCTCCGGCTACACCGCGGCGGTCGCGATCAACGTTTTCGGCAACGATCTCGATGTTCTTGACAGAAAGGCTCAGGAAATCGCGCGAGCGCTCGGCGAGATCAATGGCGCGACCGACGTTCAGGTCCAGTCGCCGCCCGGTTTGCCGCAGCTTTCGATCCGCCTACGCAAACCCGATCTGGAGCGCTGGGGCTTTGATGCGGTCGAGGTGCTCGAACTGATCCGCGCCGCCTATCAGGGCGATGTCGTTGGCCAGACCTATGATGGCAATCAGGTCTTCAACGTGATCACCATTCTCGACGCGAGCAGCCGGGACAATATCAGCAAGGTCGGCGAGCTGCCATTGCGCAGTCCGGGCGGGGCGTACGTTCTGCTCAAGCAGATCGCTGACATTTACCAGACCTCGGGGCGCTATCAGGTTCTGCACGAAGGCGCACGTCGGGTGCAGACGGTGACTGCGAACGTCAGCGGCACCGATCTTGTTTCCTTCGTCCAGGCCGCCAAGGCAGCGATCGGCGCCAACGTCCAGCTTCCTCCCGGCACCTACGTCCAGTTCGCCGGTACCGCGCAGGAGGAATCGCGCTCCAAGCGCGACCTCGCGATCAATTCATTGATCGCGACCGTCGGCATCCTCCTGTTGCTCTCGGTCGTCACGCGGAATTGGCGCAACTTGCTCCTGGTGCTGGCGAGCCTGCCCTTCGCGCTGGTCGGCGGCGTGCTCGCTGTCTTTGCCACCGGCGGGCTGCTCACATTGGGCGGCATGGTCGGCTTCATCACGCTGTTCGGGATCAGCCTGCGCAATTCCATACTGATGATTGCGCATTACGAGCACCTGGTTGACGTCGAGCGCAGACCGTGGGGATTGGAGACGGCGATCGCGGGGGCGGCGGACCGGCTCACGCCCATTCTCATGACCTCGATCGTGACGGGCCTCGGCATTCTGCCGCTCGCCATCGGCATGAACGATCCCGGCCGCGAGATCCAGGGGCCGATGGCCATCGTCATCCTCGGCGGATTGCTGACGTCAACGGCATTGAATCTCCTGGTCTTGCCGACGCTCGCGCTGCGTTATGGCCGGTTCGAGCGGGCGCGTGACGAGTTCGCCCCGAGCGCTGCATTCGATGTCACCGTCGCCGGCGAGTCCGGCGCCGCAGAATGACGAGCTCGCGGGCCTGTCATCCGGTCGCGCTTCGCGCGGACCGGGTGGCATCGCCACCTCAATGACGGTGATCAGGAAATGGCCACAGCCCGTTCCCGCTCATTCGCCGCCATCGCAAAGCCTTCATAATCCTTGGCGGCGACCTCGTTGCAGATCTGCCGGTAGGTCCCGACGCCGCCGATATAGGGCATGAAGATGCGCGGCTTGCCAGGGATGTTGGCGCCCATGTACCAGGAATTGGCCTGCGGATAGAGTGTTGCGTGGGCAACCTCGTTGACATGCGCCACCCATTTGTCTTCGGCGTCTTTCTCCGCTTCCATTAGGTTAAGGCCCTTCGCATGCATGAAAGCGAGACAATCGGCGATCCAATCGACATGCTGCTCGATCGAGACGATCATGTTCGACAGCACCGATGGGCTGCCCGGGCCGGTGATGATGAAGAGATTGGGGAAGCCCGCGCTCATCAGCCCGAGATAGGTCTTGGGCCCTTCAGCCCATTTCCGGTTCAGTGTTAACCCGTTGCGGCCGCGAATGTCGATCTTTGCAACCGAGCCCGTCATCGCGTCAAAGCCGGTCGCCAGCACCAGCGCATCCAACTCATACGTCTTGGCGCTGGTGCGCAGGCCATTCGGCAAGATCTGTTCGATCGGATTGGCCTTGATGTCGACCAGCGTGACGTTGTCCCGATTGAAGGTCGCAAAGTAATCGGTATCGACGCAGATGCGTTTGGTGCCGATCGGATGCGAATTGGGCTGCAGCAGCCTTGCCGTCTCCGGATCCTTGACGATCTCGGCAATCTTGCCGCGGACGAAATCGGCGGCGGTATCGTTTGCGGCTTGGTTCAGCGCGAGGTCGTTGTAGGCATACATGAAGGTCAGGCCGCCCTTCTCCCAGCGCTGCTCATATTTCGCGCGGCGCTGTTCATGGCCGTCCTCGAGCGCGCCGCGATCGGGCGGATCGGTATAGATGCCGTTGCGTGCGACTTCGCGTGCGAAGCGCCTGATCTCAGGATAATTCTGCCGGAACGCCTGCCGCTCCTCCTCCGTCAGCCGCGCGTTGCGTGCTGGAATCGAAAAATTCGCCGTGCGCTGAAATACGGTGAGATGCCTGGCCTGCTCGGCGATCACAGGCACCGACTGGATGCCGGAGGACCCCGTTCCGATCACGCCGACCCGCAAGCCGGTGAAATCCACCGGTTCGTGCGGCCAATTGCCGGTGTGATAGACCGGACCTTTGAAGCTTTCGAGGCCCTTGATGTCGGGCCTGCGTGCATTGGAAAGGCAGCCGGTGGCGAGCACGACGAAGCTTGCGATCGCTGTGTTGCCGTCCGATGTGGTCACTGCCCAAGTGTTGGCAGTTTCATCGAACACCGCGCGATCGACGCGGGTGTTGAACTGAATGTCCCGCCGCAGGTTGAAGCGGTCGGCGACATGGTTGGCGTATTTCAATATCTCTGGCTGCGGCGCGTAGCGTTCGCTCCAGTCCCATTCCCGCTGCAGCTCCTCAGAGAAGGAATAGGAGTACTGCATGCTCTCGACGTCGCAGCGCGCGCCCGGATAGCGGTTCCAATACCAGGTGCCACCGACGCCCCCACCCTGCTCGTAGACGCGCACGGAAAAGCCCGCGCCACGCAGCCGATACAGCATGTACATGCCGGCAAAGCCGGCGCCAACCACGACAACGTCGCAGGTTTTCCGGCCTTCAGGCGAGATCGATGGCAATGCAGACATGAAGGGCACGCTCCTCGGAAAATCGTCCTTGTCGAGCGGAGCATTCCACGTCCGCGCCAAAGCGCAAGAGGCAAGACAGCGTGGTAGATACTCGCCCAGAGGAGCAACATATTTTGCTGGGCGGAATGCGTGCCGCGCTGCTGCCTAGGCATAGCGTCTACACACAAGTCCGGTGCGCGAAACCGGCTTGGCGCTGGGGCGCGCGATGCGCTAGCGTCTCGCGTCATCTTCAAAACACTACGAGCAGACCGAACCTGCCGCGATGGAGTGAACGCCGATGAAATCGCCGATTTGCGAGATGCTGGGCATCGAATTTCCGCTCGTCGCCTTCAGCCATTGCCGCGACGTGGTGGCCGCCGTCAGTCGTGCTGGCGGGTTTGGCGTGCTCGGCGCGACCGTGCACTCGCCTGAATCGATCGAGCAGGAACTGAGGTGGATCGACGAGCATGTCGACGGCAAACCCTATGGCGTCGACGTGCTGATCCCGGAAAACATCTCCACGGCGGGCGAGAAGCACGTCACCTGGAAGAGCCTGGAGGCGCGCATACCGCAGGCGCATCGCGACTTCACGCGCGACCTCCTGAAGACATACGGCATCGAGCTCGCCACCACCAATGTTGCCGACAATCAGCCGCAGCCCTTCGATGCGGATACGGCCTTGCAGCTTCTTGAAGTCTCGTTCCGCCATCCGATCCGCCTGATCGCGAACGCGCTCGGCCTGCCGCCGAAGGAGATGATCGAGATGGGCAGGAAACACGGCGTGCCGGTGGCCGCGCTGGTCGGCGCCAAGGAACACGCGCTGCGCCAGGTCGCGGCCGGCGTCGACATTCTGGTGGTGCAAGGCACGGAAGCCGGCGGCCATTGCGGCGAGGTGTCCACCATGGTGCTGGTGCCAGAGGTGATCAAGGCGATAAAAAAGGTCCGCGACGTGCCGGTGCTCGCCGCCGGCGGCATCATGACGGGCCGGCAAATGGCGGCCTGCATGGCGATGGGTGCGGCCGGGGTGTGGACCGGCTCGGTGTGGCTGGCGACGCTGGAATCCGAGACCACCGAAATCTTCCGCGAGAAGATGATCGCGGCCTCCTCGCGCGATGCGGTCCGCTCCAAGGGGCGCACGGGAAAACCGGCACGGCAGCTCCGCTCGGTCTGGACCGATGCCTGGGACCGCGGCGAGAACAGCCCGGGCGCGCTGCCGATGCCGCTGCAAAGCATCATCAGCCGCGATGCCTTCAATTCGATCGACCGCGCCGCAGCCGCGGGCAACATGAAAGCGCGCGACCTCGTCAGCTATTTTGTCGGCCAGGGCGTTGGGCTGATCGACAGTGTGAAATCGGCGGGTGCCGTGGTGCAGGAATTCAAGGAAGATTTTCTCGAGGCGATCGAGCATATGAATGCGCTCGTTGCGGAGTAGTCGCCGCCGTCGTTGCGACGTACGGAGCGACGAAACAATCCAGACTATCTCCGCGGACCGCTTCTGGATTGCTTCGCTCCGCTCGCAATGACAGAAGGAAAGAGTACGGCAAGAACAACAGCGTCGTTTCGGAAGTTCGATGAGCAGCCCCCTCCCCCCAGACCGCATTCCCGTCATCGTCGGCATTGGCGAGATCGTCGACCGTCCCAAAGAAATCACCGAAGGCCTCGAGCCGCTCGCGCTGCTGGAACAGGCGCTCAGGCGCGCCGAGGCGGACTCGTGCGTAAAGCTCCTCCACGAAATACAATCTCTCGACGTCGTGAATTTCCTGAGTTGGCGCTATTGCGATCCGGACAAACTGCTCGCCCGGCGTCTGAACATCAATCCAGCGCACTGCTATTATGGCCCGGTCGGCGGCGAGAGCCCGATCCGCTATCTGCACGAGGCGGCGCAGCGCATTGCGCGCGGCGAATGCAGCGTCGCCGCGGTGTGTGGTGCCGAGGCACAATCGACCGCGACGAAAGCCGAGCGCGCCGGCGTCGCCCTGCCCTGGCCCCCGTTCGCGCACGACGCGCCCGAGCCGAAACGCGGCGCGGCGTTTCAGAAGCCGCTTGCGGTGAAGCTCGGCGTATTCCGCCCCGTGAGCGTCTATCCCTTCTATGAGGCGGCCAGCAGCGCGCATTGGGGCCAGACGCCGCGCGCGGCGCTGGCGGAATCCGGCGAGCTATGGTCGCGTTATTCGGCGGTCGCCTCCACCAACCCGAATGCCTGGCTGAAGCGACATTTTGCGCCGGAAGAGATCACCACGCCCTCGCCGGACAACCGGCTGATCGCCTGGCCCTACACCAAGCTGATGGTGGCCAACCCGACCGTGAACATGGGCGCAGCGGTGCTGCTGACCAGCCTCGCCAAGGCGCGCGAAGCCGGCATCGCGGAAGAACACCTGGTCTATCCCATCGGCGGCGCTTTCGCCGAAGAGCCGCGCGACTATCTCATGCGCGACCAGTTCTGCGAGAGCCATGCGCAGAACGCAGTGCTTACCGCCGTGATGGACCTCGCCGGCGGCGATGATGGCCGGGTCTTCGATGCAATCGAGCTCTACAGCTGCTTTCCCTGCGTGCCCAAGATGGCGCGGCGCACGCTCAGGCTCGGGTCCGACGTCAAGCCAACCGTGACCGGCGGGCTCACTTTCTTTGGCGCACCGCTCAACACCTATATGACGCATGCGACCTGCGCGATGGTGCGCAGGATGCGCGAGGGCGCAAAACTCGGGCTGCTCTACGGGCAGGGCGGGTTCGTGACCAAGCATCATGCGCTGGTGCTGTCGCGCGAGTCGCCGCGCATGCCGCTGGCGCAGGAGACCAGCGTGCAGGCCGCGGCGGATAAGAACAACCGCGCCGCGCCGGAGTTCGTCACTGAGGCGTCCGGTAAGGGAGCCGTCGAAAGCTTCACCATGCTCTATGGCCGCAACGGCGAGGTCGAGCATGGCGTGGTGATGCTGCGGACGGAGGCGAATGCGCGCACGCTGGCGCGCGTGCCAGTAAGCGATGACGTGACGCTTAGGCATCTCACCAGCATGGAGCGCAGCCCCGTGGGCTCGCGCGGCGAGATCGCAATGTCCGACGACGGCGTGCCCGAGTGGCGGGTCGGGTGACGCTGCTACACCCTTCTCCCCGCAAGCGGGGCGAGGTGAAGGACCCTACCCCTTCACATCCTGCCGTTCGGACACCTTCGCGGGCTTGGCGTTGGGCGCCGCGGCGCCGGCGATGTGGACCTGGTCGCCTTCGGCGACGCCGTCGGGCGGGGCGACGATGACGCGATCTTCCGTCGACAGGCCCGAGCCGATCTCGATCTCGCGGCCGAGGTCGCGCGCGATGGTCACAGTCTTGAACCGCACCTTGTCGCCAACGCCGACGGTGGCCACGCGCAAGCCCTTCTGGTCGAATATCAATGCGCTCGCCGGAATGTGCAGGGGCACGCTGTCGCGCTGCAGGCTCAGCCTGACGCTGGCATACCCGCCCGGCATCAATTCGCCGTTCGCATTGTCGATGCCGAGCTGCATCCGCGTGGTGCCGGAATTGACATCGACGGACTGCGCGGACGCCTCGACGGTCGCCGGGAAGGTCCGGTTCGGATATTCCGGCACGGTCACCACGGCTTTCGCGCCGATCTTGATCGCCGGCACGTAGTTCTGCGGCACGTTCACATAAAGCCTGAGCCTGGAAACGTCTGATATCACGAACATCGGCAGGCCTCCGCCGCCGCCGGCATTGATCAGCGCGCCGACGTCGGTGTCGCGCGCAGTAACGATGCCGTCAAAAGGTGCGGTGATCTTCTTGTAGCCGGCCAGCACTTCCAGCCGCTCGACATTGGCCTGGGCAGCCTTGACTGCGGCGAGCTTGTTGGAGAGGTCGGCGGTGCGCTCGTCGATCTCCTGCATCGAGACGAAGTTCGAGGCGATCAGCGTCTTGCGGCGGTTCAGCGTCGCCTCCGACAATTTCGCGCTGGCCTCTTGGCTGGCGAGATCGGCGCGCGCCTGCAACAACTGCTGATCGAGGTCGGGCGCCTCGATCTCGGCAATCACTTGCCCCGCCTTTACCTTGGCGCCGATGTCGGCGCTCCAGCCTTTCAGGTAGCCGCTGACGCGGGCGAAGATGGGAGCGCGGGAATAGGCTTCCAGCCGCCCCGGGAGGTCGATCGTCGCGCTCAGGGCCTTTGCATCCGGCTGCACCACGGCGACGGTTGGAATGGCCTGATCGTCGGTCCATTCACGCAGTTTTGCGGCGCTGTCTTCACGCGCCCTGATGCCGGTCACCACCACCAGAACAGCGGCGATGCCGGCGAGACCTGCAAAAATGCCCAACTTCCGGCGAGACACCGGCGTGGTCTGTTCAGTGGGCATGCAGCGTCTCCAATGCGGCGGCGGCGTTGGCGCCTTGTTTCTTGTGTACCATACTAAAGACCACGGGAACAAACATCAGCGTTGCCATGGTGGCGAAGATCAGCCCACCGATGACCGCCCGCCCGAGCGGGGCGTTCTGCTCGCCGCCCTCGCCCAAACTCAGCGCCATCGGCGTCATTCCGATGATCATGGCGAGCGCCGTCATCAAGACGGGACGGAAGCGCACGAAGCCGGCCTCGATCGCAGCCTGGATGGGATCGCCAAGCTCCTCGTACCGCTCACGCGCAAAGCTGATCACCAGGACGCTGTTGGCGGTGGCGACGCCCATGCACATGATGGCACCGGTCAGCGCCGGCACGGACAGCGTGGTGTTGGACGTGAACAGCATCCAGACGATGCCGGCGAGCGCCGACGGCAGCGCGGTGATGATCACGAAGGGATCAGACCAGGACTGGAAGTTCACGACGATCAGCAAGTAGATCAGCACGACGGCGGCGAGCAACCCGAACAACAGCCCGGCAAAGGCGCTATTCATAGTCTGCACCTGGCCGAGCAGCACCACGGAAGACCCCTTCGGCACCTCCTTGGCGGTGTCGGCGATCACGGCCTGCACGTCGGCGGCGATCGCGCCGAGGTCGCGCCCCTGCGATGTCGCGAAGATCTGCACCATCGGCTGGATGTCGTATTGCGAGACCACCGCGCTCGAGGTCGAGCGCTTGATATCGGCGATGCCGCCGAGGATCGGCGGCGTCGAAGTCGAGGCCGCCGTGATCGGCAGGGTCTCGAGCGCACTCAGCGAGTCGATCTGGAATTGCGGCGTCTGCATCACGATGGAATAGGACACGCCGTTGTCGGGGTTGAGATAATAGGTCGGCGCGACCTGCGAGGAGCCGGCAAGATTGACCACGAGGCTGTTGGTGACGTCGCGCTCGGTGAGGCCGACATATTGCGCTCGGGTGCGGTCGACGTCGATGTTGAAGGT
Organism: Bradyrhizobium sp. ARR65; assembly: GCF_000472385.1. Taxonomy (GTDB): domain Bacteria; phylum Pseudomonadota; class Alphaproteobacteria; order Rhizobiales; family Xanthobacteraceae; genus Bradyrhizobium. The sequence goes on along the minus strand of NZ_AWZU01000012.1, from coordinate 19,184 downwards.
CGGATTATCAGGCGACTGCTGGATGCGCGCGTCCGCAATGCCGGGGATATGTCGGATGCGGCTGAGCAGCTTGTTGGCATAGGCGAAGTTGGCATCGAGGTTGGCGCCGCGGATCTGCAGATCGATCGGCGCCGGCGCGCCGAAATTGAGGATCTGGCTGACGATATCGGCGGGAAGAAACGCGAACGTCATGCCCGGAAACTGGCGCGGCAACTGCTCGCGCATGACCCGGACATATTCTTCAGTCGGCCGGTGTCCCTCTTTCAGCTTGATCTGGATGTCGCCGTCCTGCGGACCGATCACGCCGGTGTTGTTGTAGGTCATGTTGATGCCCGAGATCGGCATGCCGATATTATCGGCCAGCGTTTCGATCTCGCTCGGCGGAATGATCTTGCGGATCGCCTTCTGCACATCCGCGAACTGGCCGGCGCTTTCCTCGATGCGGGTGCCGATCTGGGTGCGGACATGCATGAGGATCGAGCCGGAGTCGACGGCCGGAAAGAAGTTGCGGCCGAGATACGGCGTCAGCAGGAACGACAGCCCGACGAAGCCCAGGAAGCCGACGAGGAAGATCGGCCGGTGCTGCATGGCGAGCGTCAACAGGCCACGATAGCCCATGCGGATGCGCTCGAAGCGCGCTTCGAAGCCGCGCTGGAACAGCACCAGCGGGTTGCGCGAAGGTTCCGGCGTGCCGTCGTGATGCTCATGCTTGTGCAAGAGATACTTCGCCATGGTCGGCACCAGCGTGCGCGACAGGATGAACGACCACATCATCGCGAACATCACAGCTTCAGCCATCGGCACGAACAGGAAGCGGGCGACGCCGGTCAGGAAGAACATCGGCACGAACACGATGCAGATGCAGAGCAGCGAGACGAAGGCCGGCGTCACGATCTGGCGGGCGCCGTCCATGATCGCTGGCTCGACGTCCTTGCCCTGTTCCAGGTGCCAGTTGATGTTCTCGATGGTGACGGTGGCGTCGTCGACGAGGATGCCAACGGCGAGCGCCAGGCCGCCCAGCGTCATGATGTTCAGCGTCTCGCCGATCGCCGACAGCATGATGATCGCGCCGAGCACCGAGAGCGGGATCGACACGGCGATGATGATGGTCGAGCGCCAGCTTCCCAGGAACAACAGGATCATCACGCTGGTCAAGAGCGCCGCGATCACGCCTTCAAAGCCGACGCCCGTGACCGCGCTGCGCACGAACACCGACTGGTCGCCGATGAAGCCGATCTTGAGCGCATCGGGCAGTTGATCGCGGACGTCGATCACCTTCTGCTTGATGCCGGCGATGATATCCAGCGTCGAGGTGTAGCCGGCCTTCAGCACCATCATCAGCACGGAGCGGTTGCCGTTGACGTGGACGATGTTGGTCTGGGGCGGATTGCCGTCACGGACGCTCGCGACATCGCGCACATAGACCATGGCGCCGTTGACCGCTTTGATCGGCAGGTCCCCGAGCTCCTCCATCTTCAAAGGCGAGTTGTTGAGCTGGATATTGTATTCGAACCCGCCGATCTTCTGCGTGCCGACCGGGGTAATCAGGTTTTGGGCAGCGAGCGCATTGGCGACGTCCTGGCCGGAGAGGCCGCGGGCTTGCAGCGCCGTCGGGTTGAGGTCGATCTGCACCTGGCGCTGCTTGCCGCCGAACGGATAGGGAATGGCGGCGCCGGGCACCGTGACCAGCGGCGTACGGAGCTGGTTGATGCCGATATCGGCGAGGTTCTGTTCGGTCAGGCCATCGCCGGACAGCGCCACCTGGATGATCGGAACGGTGGAGGCGCTGTAGTTCAGGATCAAGGGCGGGGTGGCGCCCGGTGGCATCTGCTTCAGAAGCGTCTGCGAGATCGCGGTGACCTGCGCGTTGGCGGTGCGGATGTCGACGTTCGGCTGGAAGAAGATCTTGATGATGCCAAAGCCGTTATAGGAATTGGCGACGATATGCTCGATGTCGTTGACCGTGGTCGTCAGCGCCCGCTGGAACGGGGTGGTGATGCGGCCGGCCATCTGGTCCGGCGGCAGGCCGGTGTACTGCCAGACCACGCCGATCACGGGGATGCGGATGTCGGGAAAAATGTCGGTCGGCGTGCGCAGCGCCGCGAGCGGCCCGATGATCAGGAGCAGCAACGCGAGCACGACGAAAGTGTATGGCCGGCTCAGGGCGATGCGGACGATTGCGATCATAGGATAGGCGCTTTCCAGGTGAGGCGGGACCGCGCGGAACCTGCGCCCCCGAACCGCAGGGGATTGATTTACCTCAACCGCGACCGGTTAGCTAAGGCCTGCGCGTAATGGCCGCATTCGCTTCCGCGATATCTGGCGGAGGCGCCTTGACGACCGGCCAAAAGGAAACGGGCCCGTATCACGACGGGCCCGGCCAAATTGCTCCGGCGGTTTGCTCAGGCCGCCCGCACCGAGGTCAGGAACTTCGAGACCTCGTTCTTCAGCCGGCCGGAATCGCCAGACAGCATTTGGGCGGCCGAGAGCACTTGCGAGGAGGCCGATCCGGTCTCGCTCGCCCCGCGCTCGACATCGGCGATGTTCGACGAGACCTGCTGCGTCCCCTGCGCGGCCTGCTGTACGTTGCGGGCGATCTCCTGCGTGGCCGCGCCCTGCTCTTCCACGGCCGCCGCGATGGTCGAGGAGATTTCGGACAGCTTTTCGATTGTACCCGAGATTTCCTTGATCGCGTTCACCGATTCCTGCGTGGCCGCCTGGATGCCCGAGATCTGCTGACCGATCTCGCCGGTGGCTTTCGCAGTCTGCTCGGCGAGCGCCTTGACCTCGGAGGCGACGACCGCGAAGCCGCGACCGGCCTCGCCGGCGCGGGCAGCCTCGATCGTGGCATTGAGCGCCAATAGGTTGGTCTGGCCGGCAATGGTGTTGATCAGCTCGAGGACGTCGCCGATACGGGTCGCTGCCTTGGAGAGCTCACTGACGCGCTCGGTGGTGGTGCGGGCCTGGCCGACGGCATCGCCGGCCATGCGGGCCGATTCCTGCACCTGGCGGCTGATCTCGGTGACGGAGGACGCCATTTCTTCGGTCGCGGAGGCCACCGACTGGACGTTGGTGGAAGCTTCCTCCGAAGCGGAGGCAACGGCGGCGGCGAGCTGCTGCGAGCGCTCGGCGGTGGCCGAGAGCTTGCCGGCGGACGACTCAAGCTGAGAGGACGCCGAGGACACGGTGTTGACGATCTCGCCGATCATCGCCTCGAACTCGCGGGTGATGTTGTCGACGCGGCGTCCGCGCTCGATCTTGGCTTCCGCATCGCGGGCGGCGGCCTCGTCGGCGGCTTTCTTGGCGATCAGGGCTTCCTTGAAGACCTGCAATACATCGGCCATCTGCCCGATCTCGGTCTTCTCGCCACGGTGCGGAATCTCGACCGAGAGGTCGCCGTTGCCGAGCGCCTGCATCGGCGTGACGATCGAGGCGATGCCGCTGGAGACGTCGCGGATCAGATAGACGCTGATGGCGACGCCAAGGACAACTGCAGCGCAGAGGATTGCGGCCAGCATGGCAAAGGCCGAGGCGTAATTCGACGCCGCATCGGCAGCCGCCTTGTCGGCGCCGGTGTTGTTGAGATCGATGTCCTTTTTCAGGAGGCTGTCGGCATCGACACTGATCTTGTTTATCGTCTTGGCGTTCAGCTCATGCGCCTCATGCGGCACGCGGCCCGCTTCCTTGCGGGACAGCGCCCTGACCTCCGCAGCCCCTTTTTTGTAGCTATCCCAGCTCTGCGCCCATTCATTGTACAGCGCCCGTTCTTCGGGCGAGGTGATCAGGGGTTCGTAGGTCTGCCGGATCTTGGTGTTGTTCTCGAGAATGTCGGCGAGCCACTTTTCGACCGCGTCCTTCTCCTCAACCGTCTCAGCCAGCAGATGCTCGCGCATCACGTTGCGGTAGTTGATGACGCCGGCGCGCAGCTCGCCAAGAGCGCGCACGCTCGGCAGCCAGCTGGTCGTGATATCGACGGTGTTGGCATTGATCGACCTCATGCTTTGGACCGCAAGCAGTCCCATGCCGGTCATCGCGACGAGCAGGAACGCGACGACCGCAATGATCTTCGCGCGGATCGAGTACTTGGCGAGCATGATCTAATTCTCTCGTTTTTTGACCGCGCTGCGCGGCCAATGGTGATGCTTAAAAACGGCAGACTCGGCAAATGCCTGCCCAACAGAGCCGAGGCGCCCTTCACTTTGCGTAAACGGCGTGCTCCGTATGACTACTGAAAAGCTAAAGAAATGAATTAAGGACTAAATTCCCGTGCGCTTAGCGCATGAGCCTAAGCGCGTCGGCGAAAAATTCAGGGCCGCCGAAATTGCCTGACTTCAAGGCAAGCAGCATGGCGCCTTCCTTGGTGCCGACTGCGCGCAAAACAGGCACACCGGCGGCAATCTCGTCGCCGACGAGGAAGCCTGGTATACGCAAGCGGTCGACCACGGCACCCGATGTTTCGCCGCCAGCGACCACCAGGCGACGAACGCCGGCTTGCACCAGCCCTTCGGCGATGTCCGCCATGGCTTCCTCGATAGCGTGGCCCGCGGCATCGCGACCGTAACGTGCCTGCACCGCGGCTACTCGATCAGGCGTTGCGCTACTCGCGATGAGGAACGGGCCTTTGCCGAGACGCTCGCCGGCCCAGGCCAGCGCGCGCCGGGCCTCGCCCTTGCCTTTCATCGCCTGCTCGGGATCGAGATGCAGCACCGGCATGATCGCTTCAGCCCTGGCGATCTGACCGAGCGTTGCCTGCGAGCAACTGCCGGCAAGACACGCCGCCGGCCCGCCGACCGGCGCCATGGCGTCGGCATGTGAGGCATTTTGCCGCCCGGTTGCGGCAACCAGCGCCCGCGCCAGACCTAGTCCGATACCGGAGGCACCGACCGACAGCCGATGGTCGAGGGCGACGGTGCCGATGGTCTCGAGATCGCGGTCAAACACCGCATCGATGATCGCGGCTCCAAATCCGTCCGCCGCAAGCGCGGCAACGCGCGCGTGCACCGCCTCCGCCCCGCGCGTCACGGTGGCGAGTTCGATCAGCCCGATCCTGGTCTTGCTCTGGCGAGCCAGCACCCGCACCAGGTTGGAATCATGCATCGGGTTGAGCGGATGATCCTTGAGCGGGCTCTCGTTCAGCGGCACCGATCCCACGAACAGGTTGCCCTGGTAGACGGTGCGGCCGGTTTCGGGAAAAGCGGGCGTCACCAGGACGAGCTTCTCGCCGCAATCGTCGCGCAGCGCATCCATCACAGGGCCGATATTGCCCTTGTCGGTGGAATCGAAGGTCGAGCAGATCTTGAACAACACGTGGCGGGCGCCGCGCCCGCGCAGCCATTTTTCCGCCTCGCGCGAGCGGGCGACCGCAAGGGAGGCCTCGATGGAGCGGCTTTTCAGCGACACCACCACCGCATCGATCTCCGGCAACGCGAGATCGCCGGCGGGCACGCCGATGGTCTGCACCGTGCGCAGGCCCGCGCGCGTCAGCGTATTGGCGAGATCGGATGCGCCGGTATAGTCGTCGGCGATACAGCCGAGCTTTAACGTCACGGCTTTACTCCAGCATAGGGCTTGAACCAGGCGAGACCATCGGTGGTCTTGCCGCGCGGATTATATTCGCAGCCGACAAAGCCGGCGTAGCCGAGCCGGTCGAGTTCCGCGAACAGGAAGGGATAGTTCAACTCCTCGCCGTCGGGCTCGTGGCGGGAGGGGATGCTGGCGATCTGGATGTGACCGATAATCGGCATCATCTCGCGCAGCCGCATGGTGACATCGCCGTGAATGATCTGGCAGTGATAGATGTCGAACTGGAGCTTCAGGTTGGGGATGGCGAGCTCGCCGATCAGGTCGCGGGCGAAGGCGAAGTCGTTGAGGAAGTAGCCGGGCACATTGCGCGGGTTGATCGGCTCGATCACCACATCCAGCCCATGCGGCTGGAAAAACTCCGCAGCCCAAATGACCGATCTGCGGAACGCCGCGACTGCATTCGCATCCTTGCGATCGGCGATCCCAGCCATCAGATGCAGTCGCTTGACACCAGTCGCTTTGACGTAAGGCAGCGCCATCTGAAGGCTCTGCTGCAGGTCGGCGAAACGGTCGGGCAGCGCCGCAAAGCCCTTTTCGCCAGCATCCCAATTGCCGGGCGGCAGGTTGAACAACGCCTGGGTCAGGCCGTTGCGGCGCAACCGCTCGCCGACGTCCTCGGCGGGATATTCGTACGGAAACAGGAATTCCACCGCGGTGAAGCCGCATTGGGCCGCCGCCTCGAAACGATCGAGAAACGGCACTTCGTTGAACATCATCGTGAGATTGGCGGCGAAACGGGGCATGTGCTGTCCTCTTCTCTTCTCGCTAGCCCGCCTCACCGGGCAATTTGGCGCCGCTGATCTTCGCATACATCCGGGCCACCGACGCGTCATCGTCGCGGCCCATACCGGACGCCGATGTCATCAGGAACATCTGCAGCGCGGCGGCCGCGACGGGCACCGGAAAGCGCGCCGAGCGCGCCATGTCCTGGATGATGCCGAGGTCCTTGACAAAGATCTCAACAGCGCTGCGCGGCGTGTAATCGCCGTCCAGCACATGCGGCATCCTGTTCTCGAACATCCAGGAATTGCCAGCAGAGGCCGTGATCACCTCGTAGACCTTGCGGATGTCGAGGCCCTGCTTGGCGGCAAAGGCCATCGCCTCGGAGGCCGCCGCAATATGCACGCCGGCCAGCAGCTGGTTGATCATCTTGAAGGCGGCGCCCTGGCCGGCCGCATCGCCGAGCTCGTAGACCTTTGCCGCCATCGCATCCAGCGCGGGTCGGGCCTTGGCGAAGGCGGCGGGACTGCCGGAGGCCAGCACGGTGAGTTCGCCCTGGGCGGCACGCTGCGCGCCGCCCGAAATCGGCGCATCGAGATAATGCCGCCCCGTTGCCTCCAATTGCCTGGCGAGCCGCCGCGCTATGTCGGGATCCATCGTGGCGGAGGAGATGAACACGGCATCCTTGGCCAAGGTTTCGGCGACGCCGCTTTCGCCGAACAGAATGGTTTCGGTCTGCGCCGCATTGACGACCACGCTCACCACGATATCCGCGGTCTTGGCGGCCTCGGCCGGTGTCTTGGCCCCCTTTCCGCCCTCCTTGACGAACCGCGCCACGCTTTCGGCCGCGACATCGCAGCCGGTAACCTCGAAGCCGGCCCGCTTGAGCGAGGTCGCCATGCCGAACCCCATCGAGCCGAGCCCGATCACGGCCATTTTCGGTTTGTCAGCTTGCGGCATGCGGCAACTTTCCTTCGCGTTTCCGTTTTATTGAGCTTTCTCTCTGCCTATCACGGCTTGGCCGTGCTGCCAAAGCGTGAGACAAGGCGGAATAGGGATGGCCGCCATGAGCGAAACAAAAAGCGAAACAAAGATCCGCGAGGACATCTGCCGTTTCGGACGCTCGCTGTTCGAGCGCGGGCTGACGCCAGGTTCCTCCGGTAATATCAGCGTGAAGCTGGACGATGGCGGCTATCTGGTGACGCCGACCAATGCCTCACTCGGTTTTCTCGATCCGGCCAAGCTGTCGCGGCTCGATGCGAGCGGAAAGTTGCTCTCGGGCGATGCGCCGACCAAGGAAGTGCCGCTGCACAGCGCGCTGTATCAGACCCGCGGCGCGGCGCGGGCCGTGGTGCATCTGCACTCGACCCATTCGGTGGCGCTCTCGATGCTGCCTGACATCGATCCGCGCGCCGCGCTGCCGCCCATGACAGCCTATTACCTGATGCGCTGCGGGGCGACCGCGCTCGTGCCCTATTACCGGCCCGGCGATCCGGCGGTGGCCGATGCGATCAAGGGTCTCGCGGGACAATATTCCTCAGTGCTGCTCGCCAATCACGGCCCGGTGGTCGCGGGCGATACGCTGGAATCGGCGGTATTTGCCACCGAGGAGCTGGAAGAGACCGCAAAACTCCATCTGCTGTTGCGGGGGCTGAACCCGCGCTATTTGTCGCCGGAGCAGATTGCGGATCTCGTCAAGACGTTCGGGTTAAAGCTGCCCGAGCACGGGCACTGAACCGTGGGATGGGTAGAGCGCAGCCAAAGCCATCACCCCGAAAGGTGAGCAAAACGATGGATATCGCTTCGCTCCACCCATCTACGATAGCTAACTTGTAGGGTGGACAAAGGCGCGCATGCGCCGTGCCCACCAAGACGTCAGGTAAGTGGTGGGCACGCTTCCGCCTTTGCTCTTCGAGCTACGGCGGACAGGTCGCTTTGCCGACCCTACGATACGATAAGCAAACGCAATCCCATTGCCGCGTCACGATCGCAGCTTCCCCGCCATCGTCTCGACAATGACGGACCTGAGCGACGTCAATGTGGGATCAAGCGCGCGACCGCCGTCGTGAAGGCAGACCGGGAGCGCAGGCTCTGCAACTGCCGGCAAATCGGCGGTGAGCACGTTCAGTGACGCGGGAAGCCCGACGGCGGTTCGCAGCGTAATGCCGAGCCCGGCTTCGACCGCGGCCCAGAGGCCATGCAGGCTTGGGCTCGTGAACGCAATGCGCCAGGGCAGAGCAGCCTTATCGAGCGCGGCCAGCGCGCGCTGGCGGAAGAAGCAAGGCGGCTCATACATCGCAAGCGGAATCGGCTCGCCCCGCACCCAGACCGGTTTAGATACCGCCGGACCGATCCACGCCAACGGCAGCGGCGCCAATACGTGCGCATCGCTGCGCGTGCCGTTGCCGATCGCGAGCACCAGATCCAACTCGCCATTGTCCAGGCGCTCCAGCAGCCGGCGATTGCGATCCACGACCGCCTCGATCCGCACCGCGGGATGTGCGCGCTTGAAGCGCCCCAGCGCCATCGGCAGCCACGTCTCCGCAAAATCGGCAGGCAGGCCGAAACGCACCTGCCCGTCGATCGCGCGCCCGCGAATGGCGGCAACGGCTTCATCGTTGAGATCGAGGATGCGCCGCGCATAGGCGAGCACGACCTCTCCCGCGTCGGTCAACACCAGCCGACGTCCCTGCTTGTGAAACAGCGGCTCGCCGACCTGCTCCTCGATCTTGCGGATCTGCTGACTAACCGCTGATTGGGAACGGCCGATATGATCGGCCGCCCGGTTGAAGCTGCCGAGTTCCTGGGCGGTCACCAGCGTTCGCAGCACATCCATGTCCAGATTGATACGAAGCATTGTTCGGTTTCTTGAATTTTAGATATCAGAATTATCGTATTTTCTTATGTATTCACAGGCCTATGTTCCGGCGCACCGAGTTTCTCCGCCAAATCGTCCGCTTCGGGAGCGTCCACGTCATGAAATTCACAACCACCCTGCAGGCCGGCGTCATCAGCATGGTCCTGCTGATCACGGCCCCCGCCTCATCCGCATTGCGCGCGGATTCGCCTCCGGCCGCCTTTCCGCTCGCGGGGACCTGGACCCTGCTTGCCGCGGACGTCCTGCACGCCGACGGAACGCGAACGCGCGATTACGGTGCCGCGCCGAAAGGACTGCTGCTGATCGATGCAGCCGGCCACTACTCGCTGCAGATCTTCAAATCAGAACGGCCGCGCTTCGCCGCAGGCGACAAGCTCGCGGGCACAGATGCCGAGTACAAGGCCGCCGTCCTCGGCTCCAGCACGCATTACGGCACCATCGCCCTCGATGCGGCGGGCGGCGCGCTCACGTTCAAGATCGACGCCGCATCCTTTCCCAACTGGGAAGGCAACACGCAGACCCGGCACTATGAGTTGAAAGGCGACGAGCTGAGTTATCGCGTGCCTGCCCGGCCGGACGGAAACACGCCTATCTCGGTCTGGCGACGTCTGAACTAGACCTGCGACACGCCGCCTTTCCCGTACGCGCCGGTGCGATGTCCTGGAGACCAATCCATGCGTATCGTTGATATCCGGGAGCGCACGATCGCGCTGTCCCGCTACGCCGATCCCGCGATTCCGTCAGGTGGTCTCACCACCAGCCTGGTTGCGGTGGTTACCGACGTTGTGCGCGCGGGCAAACCGGTGGTGGGTTCCGCGGCTCGTCGCATCTCGCCGTCGATGCGATGAACAGCTACGACCGCGATCGCGAGATCGTCGACGGCTGCGTCGACCTCCCGCAGGCGCCGGGTATCGGCTTCGAACTGCACGACGAGGCGTGGGGCGAGTTTCGCAAACTGTTCGACGACGACTGGCGGTGACGTCGCCTCAAGCGTCGTCATAGCTGCGCATGTCACGGCCGCCGGCAGGACAAGCGCGTCACAATCCCAAATACGCCTTGCGCACGTCCGGGTTCACCTTGATCTCGGCAGCGGGACCATCCATCAGCACGCGGCCAGTCTGCAGGATGTAGGCGCGGTCGGCGATTTCGAGACACTCGGCCATGCGCTGCTCGACGATCAGCACGGTCATGCCGGCGTCGCGGATGCGTTTCACTGCGGCAAAGATCTCATCGACCAGTTTCGGCATGATGCCCTGAGAGGGCTCGTCCAGCATCAGCAGCCGCGGCCGCGTCATCAGCGCGCGCCCGATCGCCAGCATCTGCTGCTCGCCACCGGAGAGCGTCTCAGCCCGCTGCTCCAGCCGCTCGGACAGCCGCGGAAACAGCTTGAACACCAGATCCAGCGGCCCCTCGCGATCGCTTTGGGAGCGATAGAGATAGCTGCCGAGCCGCAGATTGTCGCGCACCGAGAGGCGCGGAAACAGCCGGCGGTTTTCCGGCACATAGGCGATGCCGCGCGCGGTGATCAGATGCTGCGCCAGCCCATCGATCCGGTTGCCGTCGAAGCTGACGCTGCCGGAGCGCGGGCGCTCGGCGCCAGCGATCGACTTGAGCAAGGTCGACTTGCCGGCGCCGTTCGCACCCGCCACGCAAACGATCTCGCCCTGCTCCACCTCGATGCTGACGGAAGAGATGGCAACCAGCCCCTGATAAGCGGTGGTGACTTCACGCACCGACAGCATGACGGTCCCCGAGATAGGCGGTGATGACTTTGGGATCGCGAACGACGTCGGCAGGCTTGCCTTGGACCAGCACCTTGCCGAGATCGAGCACGATGGCGCGGTCGACCAGCGGCATCACGATTTCCATGACGTGCTCCACCATTAAGACGGTGATGCCGGTATCGCGCACGCGCCGCACCAGCTCCACGCCGGTCTGCGCCTCCGTGGGCGTGAGCCCGGTCAAGACTTCGTCGAGCAGCAGCAGCTTCGGCTGGGTGGCGAGTGCACGCGCGACCTCCAGCCTGCGCTTTTCCGCCGGCACCAGATCGGAGGCGAGCACGTGGGCGCGGGCGGCGAGGCCCGCGAACTCCAACACCTCATACGCCTTGCGCCGCGCCTCGCGCATCACGGTGGTGCGCACCAGCGCACCGACAATGACATTGTCGATCACGCTCATGGTCTCGAAACTCTTGACCACCTGGAAGGTGCGCCCCACACCGCGCTGGCAGCGCTCGGCTGCGGGGAGCGCGGTGACATCCTCGCCGTCGAACCAGATCGAGCCTTCAGTCGGCCGGAACACGCCGGCGATCAGGTTGAACAGCGTCGACTTGCCGGCGCCGTTGGGACCGATCAGGCCGACGATCTCGCCGCGCCCGACCGAAATGGACACATCGCTGTTCGCCACCAGCCCGCTGAAGCGCTGGGTGATGTTACGAGTCTCCAGCAGCGCCGTCATCGCGCGGGCACCTTCTTAGCTCGCGAGAACAGGCTGACCAGACCTTGCGGCCGCGCCAGCGAGATCGCCACGATCAGCGAGCCATAGACGATGAGGTCGACGCCGCGCCCCGACCCGCCGATATAGGAACGCGTAAGTTCGGTGAGCGGGATGAGGATCACGGCCCCGAGCAGCGGCCCCCAGAGGGTGCCGATGCCGCCGAGCACGGCCGGCAGCGCCATGAGAAGCGAGAACTGGAAGCCCATGACGCTTTCCGGATCGATATAGGACACGAACTGCGCATAGAAACTGCCGCCGATTGCGGTGAGGAATGCCGAGACCGCAGCCGCGCCCATCTTGGAATTGAACACCACGACACCAAGGCTTTCAGCGGCTTCCGGATTGTCCTTCACCGCGCGCCACCAATAGCCCCATTTGGAATCCTCCAGCCACCAGGTCACGAACCAGGCGATGGCCGCGAGCACCAGCGCGAAATAGAAATAAGGCAGCTTGCTGCGGGTGAACTGGAAGGTGAGCCAGCTATCGCGGCGGATCGGAATGTCGATGCCGAGCGCCGCGCCCGCCCAGTCCCAGTTCTGGAACAAGAGCAGCGCGATCTCGGCGATCACGATGGTGGCGATGACGAAATAATGCCCGCGCAGGCGGAAGCAGGGATAGCCAAGCGCCATTGCGATCAGCGCGGACAATACGCCGCCCGACAGCATGCCGAACCACGGCAGGATGCCGAACTTCATGAACATCAGCGCCGTGGTGTAGGCGCCAAGCCCGAAATAGAGCGCGTGCCCGAGCGAGATCTGGCCGCAATAGCCCGACAGGATGTTCCAGCTTTGCGACAGCGCCGCATACATCAGGGTCAGCACCATGATGTTCTGGACGTAGACGTCCTTCACGAACAATGGCGCCAGCGCAGCAAGCAGGGCCAAGACGGCGGCGACGATCAGCTCGCGGCGGCGACGGCTGGCAAAATCCTTATCCATCAGATCGACCCGAACAGGCCGCGCGGCCGAATGAAGACCACAAGGAGGTAGACGGCGTAGATGCCGACCGACTTCAGCGAGGGCGGCAGGAGCAACGCGGTGGTCGCTTCGACCAGGCCGACGAGGATGCCGCCGGCGAAGGCGCCGAACACGCTGCCGAAACCGCCGAGCGCCACCGTCACGTAGGCGATCAGCGCAAAGGAGGCGCCGACATCGGGATAGATATAGAAGAATATCGCCATGATGGCGCCGGCGAGTCCCACCAGCGCACCGCCAAGTCCCCAACCGAGCGCGAACACACGGTTCTTGTCGATGCCAACCAGCGCCACGGCGCCCGCGTCTTCACGGGTTGCTTCCAGCGCGCGGCCGAAATCGGTGCGGTGAATGAAGAAGTAGAGCGCGACAAAGGCCGCGATCGCCACCAGCGCGCCCACGAGCTGCGGTTCGGGCAGGAAAATGCCCGCAACCGAAACGGTCTTGCCGCCGAGCCAGGAGTGATTGATGCTGCGATAGTCCGGCGTAAAGAAGAACTGCGCCAGACCGCGCATGACGATCGCAAGACCGAAGGTCGAGAAGATCTGCACCATGCCGGCATTGGCCTTCGCCCGCACCGCAAAGCGCACTATCAGCAGATAGATCACCGCACCGAACACGAACAGCGCGGCTGCGACCAGCGGCGCCGATAGCAGCGGATCGAGCGCGAAGTACGCAAACAGGAAGAAGGTCGCGTACATCGCGATCATCAGAAATTCGCCATGGGCGAAATTCACCACGTCCATCAGGCCGAAGATGAGGGCGAGCCCTACGGCAATCAGGCCGTAGAGCAAGCCCATCAACAGGCCGCTGGCGAGGCTTTGGATAATGGTTTCGGCGGTCACGCCCCCTGCCTCGCTCGCTGTTTACTTCGCCGGCATCGGCCAGACGGACTCGGACACCGCCACCTGCGCCGGCGCGACGGTCACGAACTTGCCGCCCAGATACTGCAGCAGCACCGGATCGGCATCGTTGTTCTGGCCCATCTCGTCATATTTGACCCGCTTCCAGGGCATGATGGTGACGTCGCCCGGCATGTCGGTCGCCACCAGCGCTTCCCGGATCTTGTCGCCATCGGTGGACTTGGCGCGGTTGATCGCCTCCGCCATCAGGATCAGGCCCATAAACTGGCGCGAGGTGTAGTCGTTGAAGTCCTTGCCGGAACGCGCCTTGAACATCTCGTTGATCAGGCCGACCATCGGCCGCTTCTCGGCGAGGTCGAGCGAGAAACTGCCGCGCGAGATGACGCCTTCCAGTTTGTCGCCCACGGCATCGTATAGCGCCTTTTCGGAGAAGCCGGCATCCTGCGCCATGATGTTCTTCGGCTTGTAGCCGAGTTCGGCCATGGTCTTGACCAGGAGGATGGCATCGGTGGTGTAGCTCGAGGGCATCAGTACGTCGGCGTCGGCCGCCTTGAGCTGCTGTACCTCGGCGGTCAGCGACGGCGAATTGGCGCGATATTTGATGTCGGCCACGATCTTGTAGCCGCGTTCGCTCGCCAGCTTGGTCTGCGCGTTGGCGGAATCGGTACCGAAGATCGTGTCTTCGTGGAACAACGCCAGCGTCTCGATCTTCTGGCCGTTCTTGCGCAGGTCGTCGAAGAAATCGAACATCGCCTTCGAGAACATCTCGTCATGCGGCGAGGCACGGAAATAGAATTTCAGGCCGCGGCGATGCAGGCTCGGCGAGGAATTGTCGGCCGATAGGAACGGAATCTGGTAACGCTCGCAGGTCTGGCTGACGGTGACCGCAACCGCGCTCTGATAGGTGCCGACGATGGCGCAGACCTTCTCCTGTGTGATCAGGCGTTCGGTTTCGGCGCGGCCCTTCTGCGGATCGGCCTGGTGGTCGGCGAACACCAGCTTGACCTTGGCGCCGCCGAGGCCCGGCAATCCCTCGCCCTTGGCGAGCGGCAGTTTGAAATCATAGTCCTTGTTGATGATGTCGGCCGCGGTCTCGAAGGCCTTCTGCGCGTCCACGCCGATCTGGGCGCTGGAGCCGGACAACGGATAGATCACGCCGATCGCAACTTCCGAAGCCTCTGCGCGGGCTGCGATCGGGCCGAGCGCGGCGGCTGCACTGGCTCCAAGCAACAGATTACGGCGGCTGATCTTCATCACTTCATCCCCTGTTTATGCCCCGGTTTTTGCGGCAGCTAAATGTAACGGTTGGCGGCCGCCGTAAAGCCTCAAGAAACGGCAGTCCCCTGCCCATTAGAGCACGGCCAGATGTCTGTTCTGCAAGTCCGTCACCAGCATGAGCCCCGGCGCGTGCGTGATAGCAAACGGCACCTTGGCCGCAGCGATCACCGCTTGCGGCGTGACGCCGCAGGCCCAGAACACCGGAATCTCGTCCGCTTCGACCGGCACCGGATCGCCGTAATCGGGTTTCGCAATATCCTTGATCCCGATCAGGTGCGGATGGCCGAGGTGAACCGGCGCGCCGTGCACGGCCGGAAAGCGCGAGGTGATCTGCACCGCACGTATCGCATCCGCGGGCTTGAACGGACGCATCGAGACCACCATGGGGCCCGCGAACGGCCCGGCGGACGCGCAGGCGATGTTGGTGCGGTACATCGGCACGCGCACATCGCGCTCGATGTGCTTGATCGGCAGCCCTTCCGCGAGCAGCGCCTCTTCAAACGAGAAGGAGCAGCCGAGCACGAAGGCGACGAGGTCGTCGCGCCAATGCGCCGTGATGTCGGTCGGCTCCTCGACCACCTCGCCGTCGCGCCAGACGCGATAGCGCGGCACATCGGTGCGGATGTCCAGGTCGGCGCCGAGCGCGGGAATGCGGGGATTGCCGACATCCGACATGCCGATGATCGGGCACGGCTTCGGATTGAGCTGGCAGAAGCGATGAAAGGCGGAAGCGAACTTTTCCGGCAGGATGGCCAGGTTGCCCTGCACATAGCCATTGGCAACGCCGGCGGTGCTGCCGTCCTTGCCGGCGCGATAGGCGCGTCGTGCTTCGACGCTTGGAAGAATCTTCTCCTCGCCGCGGAATTGCTGCCCTGCCGCAAAAACAGTCATCGGAGCGACCTGCCTAATATCTCGACATGCTCACTCAATCCCAATCGTGCTATAAAGTCTAATCGTCGTTTTTGATCATGATCGATAAATCGAATTTATCAGTCGTGGCAAGCATCTTAGGCGGATTCCGATGCTGGATTTCAGGTCGATCGAGACGTTTCTGTGGGTGGTCAAACTCGGCAGTTTTCGCGGCGCCGCCCAGCGACTCAACACGACTCAGCCCGCAATTTCCCAACGCATCGCCCAGCTCGAACGCGAAATGGGGGTGAAGCTCTTGAACCGGGACCACCGCGTCGCCTCACCCACCCCGAGCGGCCGGCAGATGATGGTCTACGCCGAAAAGCTGATCGGGCTGCGCTCGGAAATGCTGGCGGAGGTCGGCGAGCGCACCGCGATGCGCGGCGTGCTCCGGCTCGGTGTCGCAGAAACCATCGTGCACACCTGGCTGCCCCGCCTGATCAAGAGTCTCAACACCGCCTACCCGAACCTGCTCCTGGAAATCGAGGTCGATATCACGCCGAATTTAAGCGCACGGCTGCTCAACCAGGAGATTGAGCTGGCTTTCGTGGTGGGACCCCTGTCAGGCTCCGGTGTCCACAATCGCGTGCTCTGCGATTACCCGATCAGCTTTCTTGCCAGCCCTTCGCTCGGGATCGGCGACGGCCCGATCACGCGGGCGGAACTCGCGCGATTTCCGCTGATCACCTTCCCGCGGAAGACCCAGCCCTATGAGGCCGTGCGCGCGGTGTTTAACCGGCCCGACCTGCCGCCGATCCGGCTGCACGCCAGCACCTCGCTGTCGACCGTGATCCACATGGCGATCGAGGGGCTCGGCATTGCCGTGATTCCGGCGGCGATCGTGGAGAGCGAGCTCGCCGACGGACGGCTGCAATTGCTCAACACCGATCTGGAGATGGAGCGCCTGACCTTCACTGCAAGCTGGCTCGCCTCCCCCGATGTCGTCGCGGTCGAGCGCGTGGCCGATCTCGCCGGCCAGATCGCGCATGCAGGCATGTCGGTTGATGCCGCCCTGGCCCCGAGTCATGTGACCGCTTCTATGCGATGGCGATCTGGTTGAGATCGCCATCGCACTCAAGATTCTCTTTTTAAGCATGATCTTTTCGGAAAACCGGTTCCCACCTTTTCGGATCATGCTCTTGAACAACGCCGTTCAAAGGAAGTCAGCATGAGCCGAGCCGCAACCAACCTGCAGATCGATTCCGCCCGCCTGTGGGAAACGATTCACGAAACCGCGAAGTTCGGCGGCACGCCCAAGGGCGGCGTGCGGCGCTTGACGCTCTCGGCCGAAGACAAGCAGGTGCGCGACTGGTTTCGCAAGGCCTGCGAGGCCGCCGGCCTTGAGGTAAAGATCGACGCGCTTGGCTCGATGTTCGCGCTGCGCAAGGGCCGCGACATGAGCAAACTTCCGATCGGGCTCGGCTCGCATCTCGATACCCAGCCTACGGGAGGCAAATATGATGGCGTTCTCGGCACATTGGCGGCGCTCGAAGTCGTGCGCACGCTCAACGATGCCGGGATCGAGACGGACGCGCCGATCTGCATCGTCAACTGGACCAACGAGGAAGGCTCGCGCTTTGCGCCGGCCATGATGGCGTCGGCCGCTTATGTCGGCGACTTCACGACCGACGATATTCTGTCGCGCAAGGACGCCGAGGGCGTCACGGTGGGAGAAGCGCTCGATCGCATCGGCTATCGCGGCGACCTCCCGGTCGGCGGCCAGAAGCTCGGCAGCTTCGTCGAGCTGCATATCGAGCAGGGCCCGATCCTGGAAACGGAGAACAAGACCATCGGCGTGGTCGATTCGGGCCAGGGTGTGCTCTGGTACGATGGCAAGATCACCGGCTTCGAGAGCCATGCCGGCTCGACACCGATGCCACTGCGCCGTGATGCGCTCGCGACGCTATCGGAAATCGTGCTTGCCGTGGAGGCCATCGCGAAAAAGCATGGGCCCAACGCCGTCGGCACGATCGGGGAAGCGGTGATCGCAAACCCCTCGCGCAATGTGATCCCGGGCGAGATCGCCTTCACGGCCGATCTGCGCAGCTCGGATGATGCCATCATGAACGCGCTCGACCGCGACTTTCGTGCGGCTGCGGCCGAGATCGCCCAAAAGCGCAAGGTCGAGGTCGGCCTCGAGCTGATCTGGCGCAAGCCGCCGACCCGTTTCGACGCGAGGCTCGTCGATGCCGTCGAGCATGCCGCCAAATCGCTCGGCTATTCCAACCGCCGTATCACCTCGGGTGCCGGTCACGACGCCTGCAATCTCAACACCAGGATTCCGACCGCCATGGTGTTCGTGCCGTGCAAGGACGGCATCAGCCACAATGAGCTGGAGGACGCGACGCAGGCCGATTGCGCCGCGGGTGCCAATGTGCTGCTGCACACGGTGCTTGCGCTCAGCGGCGTTGGCTCCTGACCTCAACCATCGAGCAGCGGAGAATCATCGTGCGCGGAGTCTTTGTCGATGCCAACGAATCGCTGGCCATCATCTTCGAGCGGCTGCAGCAGTCCGGCGATCCCAAGGTGCGGATCAACCGCAACCCCGATTTGAGACCGGACGAGTGGCCGCAAGTGCTTGATGGCGCCGAAATCGCCGTCGTCGACCACACGCCGCTGCCGACCGAGATCGCGAGGAAATGCACCGGGCTGGAGCATGTCGTGTTCCTCGGCACCGGCGCGCGCAGCTACATGAATCCGGAAGAGCTCGCCGAGCTCGGTATATCGGTGCATCTGATCAAGGGCTATGGCGACACCGCGGTCGCCGAATGCACTATCGCCTTGATGTGGGCGTCGGCCCGCGTGATCGCGCTGATGGACCGCGAGATGCGCGCAGGGCAATGGCTGCGCGAGGACGGCATGCAGCTCACCGGCAAGACGCTGGGACTGATCGGCTTTGGCGGCATCGCCGCGGAAGTCGCGCGCATCGCGTCCGGCTCCGGCATGCGCGTGATCGCCTGGAACCGCACGCCGAGAAGCCATGCAGGCGTCGAGTTCGTTTCGCTGGAGAAACTGCTCGCTGACAGCCACGTGGTGTCGCTGCATCTCTTGCTCAATGACGAGACCCGCGGCTTCCTCTCGCGCGAACGCATCGCGGCGATGCGACCGGGCGTCATCCTCATCAACACCGCCCGCGGCGCGCTAGTCGATGAGGCCGCAATGATCGACGCGCTGAAGTCGGGCCATATCCGCCACGCGGGGCTCGACGTGTTCAACATCGAACCGCTGCCGGCGGATCACCCGCTGACCGAATTGCCCAACGTGACGCTCTCGGCCCATTCCGCCTTCCGGACGCCCGAGGCGAGCGAGAATCTGATCGCTGCGGCCTGGGAGCATTGCCGGCGAGTGGCGAAGGGATAGCGCGAACGTCACGCTCTCTCTTCCGTCATGCTCGGGCTTGTCCCGGGCATCCACGCCTTCAAACCCGGAGGCTTGTGGATGGCCGGGACAAGGCCCGGCCATGCGATGAGAGTAGTGGTTGGTGCA
>NZ_AWZU01000011.1 GCF_000472385.1 Bradyrhizobium sp. ARR65 | reverse complement strand
CGCCGAACGGAGCCTGCGCGGATTGGCTCTGGGCAGAAAGGCCTGGCTGTTCGCGGGATCCGACCGCGGCGCGCACCGGGCCGCCGTCATGCTCACCCTCATCATGACTGCGCGCCTCAACGACGTCGACCCCAAGGTCTGGCTCGCCGACGTCTTCAGACGCATCGCAGAAATCGCGCAATCCCGCCTGCACGAACTNCTCCCGTGGGAGTGGAAAGCAAAAGNCNCCGCTGCGGCTCAGGCCGCCTGAAACCCTCGGCATCATCATAGCCGGCAACGACTATCCGCACGCCCGGGAATCCCGCGGTATTGGTCGTATGCTTACGGTGCTCTCGTTAACCCAGCGGGACCACACACGAATATCGCAGAGTTCTACCAAGGCCTATTCAAGGCTGGGTTTAATCACGAAGAAATAGCAGTGGATCAGGCGTGGCCGTTGGGAAGCGATACGGCCCTCGCGTTGGGCGAGTACCGCATCACCGGCAAGAACCAGAGTGGGGAGGCTATTGAGCTTGCGGGCCGTTGGACCGCAGTATACCTCCGCGAGGACGGAAAGTTGAAAATCCGGATGGTGTCGGCCATCCCGAAGGCACCGCCTCCGAAAGACTAAGGCAATGGACGCGCCATAGCATTTGCAACCAAAAACAGGAAGGAAGCCGCCTTCCGTCGGCGGCTTCCTTTTTGCAAAGTCCGATTGTGGAGCTTGCTCGGCCTTTTCGCTCAACATCCTGCAATGTGCAATCTCTACTCGATCACGACGAACCAAGCGGCCATCATCGCCCTGTTCCGGGTCGTCAACCGCTACGTCGGCAACTTGCCGCCGATGCCGGGCTTCTTCCCGGACTATCCTGCCCCTGTGATCCGCAACACGAGCACGGGCACCGAGATGGTGACGATGCGCTGGGGCATGCCCCCACCGCCGAGCAAGCCCGGTCCACCCGTCACCAACATCCGCAATACATCATCGCCGCACTGGCGCATGTGGCTCAAACCCGAGAACCGTTGCCTAGTCCCGGCTAACAGCTTCGCGGAATACGCGCCAGAACCGAATCCTGAGACGAAGAAGAAGGACGTAGTCTGGTTCGCGCTTAATGAGGATCGGCCGCTGTTCGCGTTCGCCGGGATATGGACCACGTTCAACGGCGACCGGGGCACCAAGTCGAAGCCGATCGCGGGCCCTCACCTCGTTTACGGCTTTCTGACGACGGAGGCGAATGCGGTCGTGAAGCCGATCCACGCGAAGGCGATGCCGGTGATCTTGACCACGGATGAGGAGCGTGACGTTTGGATGCGGGCGCCGTGGGATGAGGCGAAGGCGCTGCAGCGGCGATTGCCGGATGATGCGCTCAAGATCGTGATGCGCGGCGAGGACAACGAAGATAAGGCCGCAGCATAGGTGTTGCGCCCTGCGCCGATCGCTAGATTGGCGGCGCAGCACACCTTGTGCGACAGGTGCGAAAGTCGTGGCCGCCTCTTGCGTAGGTCAAGTTTGTTGAGCACAGCAGCGTGAGGGCGAGAATTGGTATCTTGTTCAAAGTGCCCCACTTTCGGGGCGATAATTTCCCATTCTTGCACTCATGCGGGAACGCAAGTGAGAACTCGTTTGCATCATCCGACAGCGCGGCAGTTTCGATAAACACAACACTAGGATCGGGCTAACGTGATTGAGCAACTGCGACTGGCGACCGCTGGTCTCGTCTAGGTCGACACACCCAACTGCCGCACGCTCGAAGAGTGATTTGCCCGACGAGCGCTCCGCCGAAAATCCTGTCCAGTCCCCAGCGGGAAAATATTTCTGTTTTTCAGAAACCCGAATCAATCGTATGGTCTGCGCGTCCCGCTTCCTTGCAGAGGGCGTACGCGTCGTCACGAACGTGGAGCGGAATGCGGTGGACGCGAGAGCGCTGACCGACGAGCAGCGCCCGATCGCGTACGGCGAAGTCGTGTGGTCCTGGCGCGCCCATGCAGGCGCCAAGTTTTGTGAGCGCTCCAAAGGCGCTCGCAAGGCGACGGTGGCAATCAAGCTGGTTCACCGGGGAGAGCCCGAAGTAAGCCGTAAAGCCACTGCGCAGGGAAGGCCGGAGTGTTCCCGCCTGTACCTGTGGTCACGCGCCCTTTGCGCAATCTTCTTGGCGCGAGGGCCCCGGGTGCAGCGGCCACCCGGCTTTCCCTGCGCCCTCTGTACTTCGGAGGGGCATGGACGATGCAAGACTCGGGCGCAAGGCGTCGCGAGAACGCGGGTTTGTGTCTACTCGCCGTCATTGCGAGGAGCGAAGCAATCCAGAATGCTTCCGCGCATGCAGTCTGGATTGCTTCGCTCCTCGCAATGACGGAGTGCGCTGTTTGAAAATCGAATCTGAAGGTCTCAACGAGAGTCGTCCCGGCTTTCGCCCGGACGACACCGAGTGGACATCACGCCGCCTGCGCCACGACGCGGTTGCGGCCGTCGTGCTTGGCGCGATAGAGCGCCTTATCGGCGCGCTTTAAGACATCGGCGACCGCCTCGCCCTTTTGCTCCAGCGTCGAGAGCCCGATCGAGATCGTGACCTCGATCTGCTTGGCTCCCTTGTTGACCGCAAACGGCTCGCCGGCAATGCTGCGGCGCAGCCGTTCGGCCACCATGCCGGCGACGTGCAGATCGGTCTCCGGCATCACGATCACGAACTCCTCGCCGCCATAGCGGCACGCGAGGTCGATGCCGCGGATCGACTTGCGCACGCGTACGGCGAACTCACGCAGCACGTCGTCGCCCGCATCGTGGCCATAGGTGTCGTTGATCGACTTGAAATAGTCGATGTCGAGCATCATCAGCGCGAGCGGCTTGCCGCGGGATGCCGCCTGTTCGGCGAGCGTCGCCAGATGGCTCTCCATGTAGCGGCGATTATGCAGTCCGGTCAGCGCGTCGGTGATCGCCATCTCGATCGAGTTCTGCACATTGTCGCGCAGATGGTCGGTATAGCGGCGCCGGCGGATCTGGGTGCGCGCGCGCGCCATCAGTTCGTTCTTGTCGACCGGGCGCAACAGATAGTCGTTGACCCCGATCTCGAGCCCGCGCAACAGCCGCGTGTTGCTCTCGGGATCGGCAATGGCAAGGATCGGCACATGCCGCGTGCGCTCCAGCGAGCGCGCCTGGCTGCAGAGGCGAAGCCCATCGAAATGGTCGAGATCGAGCGAAACGATCAGAAGGTCGTAGTTGCCTTCGGCGGCGTGAAACAGCGCTTCTGCCGGATTGGTCTCGACATCGATGCTGTGCTCGGCTGCAAGCAGCGGCGAGATCCGTTCATAGGATGACGGTCGGTCGTCGACCAGGAGGATGCGGCCGCCCTTCCCGGTGTCGGCAACCGCGCTGCGCTCCGGCGCCTGCACTCCGATCTCGAGCGAGGTCAGCGCCCGCATGCGCAGCTCATCGGTCATCATCTTCAACCGGGTCAGCGAGCGCACCCGTGCGAGCAGCACGATGTCGGAAACCGGCTTGGTCAGAAAATCATCGGCACCGGCCTCGAGCCCGCGAACGCGGTCGGCGGGGCTGTCGAGCGCGGTCACCATGACCACGGGAATGAAATGCGTCGCCGGATCGGATTTCAGGCGACGGCAGACCTCAAAGCCGTCCATGTCCGGCATCATCACGTCGAGCAGGATCAGGTCGCACTCGGCGCGCTGGCACATCTTCAGCGCTTCAGTTCCGTTGCGCGCCGTCATCACGTCAAAATACTCGGCCGACAGACGGGCTTCCAAAAGCTTGACGTTGGCGGGGACGTCGTCGACCACCAAGATACGCGCGGACACTGAAACTCACTCCTACCCGATAAATCGCCTGACAGTTTCAATGAATTTGCCGACCGAAATCGGCTTCGAAAGATAAGCCTCGCAGCCGCCTTCGCGGATACGTTCCTCGTCACCCTTCATCGCGAAGGCGGTGACGGCCACGACAGGGATCGCGCGCAATTCCGGATCGTCCTTGATCCAACGCGTCACTTCGAGCCCGGAAACTTGCGGGAGCTGAATGTCCATGAGGATCAGGTCGGGGCGCATCTTGCGCACCAGATTGAGCGCCTCGAAACCGTTGCTGGTCCCCGAGGTCTGATAGCCGTGAGCCTCCAACAGATCGCGGAAGAGCTTCATGTTAAGCTCGTTGTCCTCCACGATCAGGACGGTCTTAGCCATCCCGTCCTCCAATTCTCTCGTCCCAAGAGCTGGCCCGGTTTGAGTTGCGTTCGACCCTCAGCCGACTTTGCCGGCGAAATCTAATTCAAACTAGCGTCAGATTCGCTCCAACCCGTTAAGTCCGCTCTTCTTCTTCGTCGTTGTGGTTGCCACTTGCTTGAACAGGTCCGGAAGACTCGGGCATGATGGGTTGCAAATTAGACATCATAAGTTAACGGAAAGGCAAATCCGGCCGTTGAAAAAGCCTGTTCAAAACCCTCGGGAAGTGGCTGAAATCGTTGCGATTCAGGCCCTGAATTTTATTGCGGGCGACCCGGAAAGGCTAGGCCTGTTCCTGGCCGAGACAGGAATCGGGCCGGACACCCTGCGCAAGTCGGCCACCGATCCCCGATTCCTGGCCAGCGTGCTCGACTTCGTGATGCGCGATGACGCGACCGTGAAGGCATTCGCGAAGGCCTCCGACCTGCACCCGACCAACATTGCCGCCGCGCGCGAAGTGCTCGGCGATCCCAGGTGGGAGCGCGACGTGCCGTGAGCGAACCCGCGCCAGTGGTGGGGCCGACCTGTTTCTGCCGGGACTGCCTCGGCGACCTGGACGCGAGAGTAAAGCGCTGCGGCGAATGCGGTTCCCCCCGCCTCGTCCGTCATCGGGCACTGCCCGCGCTGGCGCTCGCCCATATCGACTGCGATGCGTTCTACGCCACGGTCGAAAAGCGCGACAACCCTGATATCGCGGACAGGCCCGTCATCATCGGCGGGGGAAAGCGCGGCGTGGTCTCGGCGGCCTGCTATATCGCGCGCACCTATGGCGTGCGCTCGGCGATGCCGATGTTCAAGGCACTGGAACTCTGCCCCGGCGCGGTGGTGATCCCACCCGACATGGCGAAATATGTTCGGGTCGGCCGCGAGGTGCGCCAGGCGATGCTGCGGCTTACGCCCTTGGTGGAACCGCTCTCGATCGACGAGGCCTTTCTCGATCTCGCCGGCACGCAGCGGGTCCACGGCATGATCCCGGCGAAGGTGCTGGCGCGCTTTGCCCGCGACGTCGAGCGCGGCGTCGGGATCACGGTGTCGGTCGGGCTGTCCTGCAACAAATTCCTGGCCAAGGTCGCGTCCGATCTCGACAAGCCCCGCGGGTTTGCTGCGCTCGACCAAGAGGAAGCGCGTGCACTATTGGCCGACAAGCCGGTCGGGTTCATCTTCGGCGTGGGGCCGGCAACACAGGAAAGGCTCGCCAGGGGCGGCTTTCGAACCGTCGCCGATCTGCAGCGCGCCGACGAGATCGAGTTGATGAAGCAGTTTCCGTCCGATGGACGCAGGCTGTGGCGGCTGGCGCGCGGCATCGACGATCGCAAGGTCGTGCCCGATCGCGGCGCCAAGACGATTTCCAGCGAGACCACGTTCGAATCCGACATCCGCGATTTCGCCACCCTGGAAAGGCTGTTGTGGCGGCTGTCGGAAAAAGTGTCGCTGCGGCTGAAGAATGCGGGCCTAGCCGGCTCGACCATCACGCTGAAGCTGAAGACCGCGGATTTCCGCCAGCGCACGCGCTCGCAATCGATCTCCGCGCCGACCCAGCTTGCCGCCAAGATTTTTGCGGTCTCGCGCGAACTCCTCGCGAAAGAAATCGATGGCACCGCCTTCCGCCTGATGGGAGCCGGCGTCAGCGCGCTGCGGCCGGGATCGCAGGCCGACGACAGCGACATGCTCGACCGCCGCGCCGCGCATGCGGAACGAGCGATGGATGATCTGCGCAAGAAATTCGGCGCAGGCGCGGTAATCCGCGGTATCGCCTATGGCGGGCCGGAAAAGGCGGGGTGAAGCGCGAGAGCCGTCATTGCGAGGAGTGAACCGAACGAAGCAATCCAGAATCTTCACGCGGCGCTGGATTGCCTCGGTTCAGTCGTAATGACGGCTTGCCCGCAGCGGATCAATAGAACGACCCGGGCTCGCAAGGCGTGCTGTTGGTCCAGGGCGCGCTGGCAAATGCGCCGATGCGCGGCGCCGGGACACAACGATAGCCCCCGGTGTAATACGCACCATAAGGCGCGACGGGCCCGACGCTGGCATAGGCATCCTCTGCGACCGCCCTCGACGTCGCATGGTGCTGCCGCGCCATGGCGGGAGTAGCGAGCATAGCTGCAGCAAGCACGGCTGCCGACAGGAATTTCAGCTTGGCCATTCTATCTCTCCATCGATTGTGAGAAGCCAATGCTATGTGGCTTCTCCACGGAGATGAGAGACGCGCGCGGCCGTTTAAAGGGATCGGCGGCTCACATTGATTCAAGGACGCGCGAGCCTTGCGCGTCCGACGATCACGAGATTTGGAAAACCATAACGGGGTATTTAATGGCTGCGCGTGACGCGCCTGCTCGCCTCAATTACAAGGCTTGCTCTCCTTGGCGTCCTTGATGTCGAACTTTGCGAGCGTGCCGGCGATGACGAAATCATTGTAGTCGAGCACCAGTGCGCGCGAGACACCGTTCTCGAACAGCTCGAAGGACATCGCATAGACCGGCGTCTGCTCGCCTTCCTTGTTCTTGGCATCGCGGTCGTAATAGCTCACCGTAACCGGCCAGCGCGTCAGCGACTTCATCTGGGCGTTCTCAGTGGAGGGATCCGGAGAAGCAACCGCCTTGTCGCCCGGGATCGCTTGCCCGATGACGGTCAGCGTATTGTAGACCTTCTCGCCATTGTCCGATCCGTCGTAGACGGTCAGCTCGAGCAGCGACTTGCCTTCCTTGGCCGCAGCAATGATGCGCTTGATCTGCTCGGTCGGAAACACGGTCGCGCCGTCGATCGTGAACGTCTTGTTCTCGGGCTGCTTCAGCTTGACGGTGATGTGATCGCCAGTGCGCTCGGCAATGCCGTCGACCGGGGTTGGATCGCCATCATTGGTCCGCGTCTCGATATTGAAGCGATAGGTCTTGCCCGCACCATCCTCCCATGAGCTCGAGCGCAGGTCGCTCAGCATCATCTTGCCCTCGCCGATCTCCAGTTCGGAGACCTGCCGGAAATCCGAGGTGTAGCCCTCACAGGCATTGCCGGAAAAATTATAAAGGATACGGCCGCGCGCGCTGTTGATCGGGTTGGAGCCGCGCGACTTCAGAAGGCTCAGATCATACAGCGCCTGATGCGGCAGAAACGGCACGGCCGCCCAGGCTTGCACCGGTCCGCAAGCTAGAGCCGCAATTGCCAGCGCACCGAACGACGTCCGGAAAGTATGAGTCATGACCGATCCTTGAGCGGAGAGATTCGCAAAGCTTATCACCGGTCCATTGCGTCGCAACTGGGGCCGCTTCACGGAAAAGTGCGCCTTTCCCGCGCACAATCTTGTTTTTCCAGAGAAAAGTCCTCCGCGCCTGCCGCGCGAGGCCCGCTTGCATGTCATGGCGCAATGGGCGAAACAAGGCCGCGCCCGATCGGAGGCCGATCGGGAATTTGGGCACCCTTCTAGAGCGAGGACGTCACATGGCGGGCACGATCGAACAGAAATTGGCATCCCTTGGCATCACCCTGCCCCAACCGGCCGCGCCCGTGGCGAACTATGTCGGCTTTGTCCGGACCGGCAATCTCCTGTTCGTCTCCGGCCAGGTCTGCTTCGATGCGACCGGCAAGCTGATCGCCAAGGGCAAGCTCGGCGCCGGCGTCACGGTCGAACAGGGCAACGCGGCCGCGCGCGGCTGCGCCATCAACCTGCTCGCGCAGGTCAAGGCCGCGGTCGGCGATCTCGACAAGGTCGTTCGGGTGGTCCGCCTCGGGGGCTTCGTCAACTCGGCGCCGGATTTCCTCGAGGGGCCCAAAGTGCTCAACGGTGCTTCGGACCTGATGGTCGAGGTGTTCGGCGACAAGGGCCGCCATGCTCGCACCACGGTCGGCGTGGCGGCGCTGCCCGCGGATGCTTCGGTGGAGGTTGAGGGCCTCTTCGAAGTCGCCTGATCGAGGACGCCTGTCTTGCGCGCACCGGATTGGCTGACGGCGCGGCCGATCGCCCATCGCGGCCTGCACGACGGGGCGCGCGGCGCCATCGAGAATATGCCGGCGGCGGCGCGTGGCGCGATCGCCGGCAATTTCGCCATCGAATGCGACATCCAGCTCAGCGCCGATGGCGAAGCCATGGTGCACCACGATGATGTGCTGGGCCGTCTCACCGAGAGCAGCGGCCGCCTGCGCGACAAGACCGCCGCGGAACTAAAGGCGGTGCGCTTCAAGGCGACCTCCGAGCCCATGATGACGCTCGCCGAACTCTGCGAGCTGGTCGCCGGCCGCGTGCCGCTGGTCATCGAGGTCAAGAGCCATTTCGATGGCGACCGCAAGCTCGTGACGCGCATGGCGCAGGTGCTGTCCTCCTATGATGGTCCGGCGGTCGGGATGTCGTTCGATCCCGATCAGGTGATGGCGTTGCGCGAACTGATCCCCTCGCGTCCGCGCGGCATCGTTGCCGAGCGACACTACACCGAAGAGGATTGGCCGGAAGCCTCGCCCACGCAGCGGCGCGACATGACGCATCTGCGCCATTACTTTCGGACGCAGCCGGATTTCGTCGCCTATTACGTCAACGAGCTGCCTGCGGCAGCGCCCTGGCTCGCCCGCAATATCTTCGGCTGCCCGTTGTTGACCTGGACCGTACGCACCCCCGAGCAGCGCGCTCGTGCCGGGCGCTATGCGGATCAGATGATATTCGAGGGATTTGTGCCGTAAGCCGGCCGTCGTCATTCTGGGGCGGTGCGCAGCACCGAACCCGGAATCTCGAGATTCCGGGTCTGGTCCTTCGGACCATCCCGGAATGGCGGTGCATCTGTTTTGCTCGACGCACGGAATGACTGCCCTAAGATCACCTCTTGAAGTCCCTGCTGCGATGCACGATCTTCAGGGCAGATGGCGTCTTCCGAAATCACCCTCGAAGCAGTTCCCTCCGTCGCCGATGTTCCGGCTGAAGCGTGGGACGCGTGTGCCAATCCGCGAGCCCCAAGCAACCGGGGAAGTGGCCTTGCCGCGGATTTGGATGGCGGCGCAGCCGGCTCCTGCGTGGAGACAAAAGCCTCTTACAACCCCTTTGTTTCGCACGCATTTTTCTCGGCGTTGGAGGCCTCCGGCTCGGCGACGGTGCGAACCGGCTGGGCGGCGCGGCATCTTTTGGCGAAAATCGATGGCACCATTGCCGGCATTGTGCCGTGCTATCTGAAATCGCATTCGCAGGGCGAGTATGTCTTCGACCGCGGCTGGGCGGACGCCTATGAGCGCGCCGGCGGGCGTTATTACCCGAAACTGCAGGCGTCAGTTCCCTTCACGCCGGCGACCGGCCCGCGCCTTCTGATCCGCGACCACGTGAATCGCGAGCAGATCGCATCGGCTCTTGCGAGCGGGTTGATCGCGCTCACCGGCGTCAGCAAGGCCTCGTCGGCGCATGTCACCTTCGCGCCGGAAGCAGAATGGAAGCTTCTCGCCAAGCATGGCTTCTTGCAGCGTACCGACCAGCAGTTCCACTGGCACAATCAGGGCTTTGCAACCTTCGACGATTTCCTCGCCACCCTTAATTCGCGCCACCGCAAGGCGATCAAGCGCGAGCGCCGCGATGCGCTCGCAGCCGGCATCACCATTCATTGGCTCACGGGCTCCGACATCACCGAGGATGCATGGGACGCCTTTTTCGAGTTCTACATGGAAACCGGCTCGCGCAAATGGGGCCGGCCGTACCTGACCCGTGCATTCTATTCGCTGATCGGCGAGAGCATGGCGAGCGACGTGCTCCTGGTGATGGCACGGCGCAACCATCGCTGGATCGCAGGCGCGATCAACTTTATCGGCTCGGACACGCTGTTCGGTCGTCACTGGGGCGCGATCGAGCATCACCCGTTTCTGCACTTCGAGGTTTGCTACTATCAGGCGATGGAATTTGCGATCAAACATCGCCTCAAGGTGGTTGAGGCGGGCGCGCAGGGCGAGCACAAGCTCGCGCGCGGCTACCTGCCGCAGACCACCTATTCCGCGCATTATATCGCCGATCCTGGCTTGCGGCGGGCGATCGCCGACTACCTCAAGCGCGAGCGCGCCTATGTGGCCGAGGCCGGCCGCGAGCTTGCCGAAGCCGCACCATTTCGAAAGGCCGACGAAGCGCCTTGACCACGCGCGCACGCGCGGCGAAATTGCGCCAAATTTGTTCGGGAGCCGCCATGATCGCCTATGACAACAACAACGTCTTCGCAAAAATTTTGCGTGGCGAATTTCCCTGCCATAAGGTCTATGAGAACGAGCATGTGCTCGCCTTCCTCGACATCATGCCGCGCGCGCCCGGCCACACGCTGGTGATTCCCAAGGCCCCTGCCCGCAATATCCTCGATATCAACGAGGAGGACTATCTGCACGTGGCGCGCGCAACGCGCATCATCGCGCGTGCGGCGAAGACCGCGTTCAATGCCGATGGCCTCACCATTCAGCAGTTCAACGAGGCGGCGGGCGGTCAAGTGGTGTTTCACCTGCATGTGCACGTGATGCCCCGCCAAGAGGGCATAGCGCTGCTACCGCCCGCAAGCCGCAGGGAAGATGTCAAGGTGCTGGAGGACCACGCCGCCAAACTGATTGCGGCGTTGAAGGGAGTGTAGGTCTCCCCACTCGTCATTGCGAGGAGCGCAGGCGACGAAGCTTTCCAGAGCCCTTGAGTGGCTTTGAATTGCTTCGCTTCGCTCGCAACGACGGCCGGGCTATCCCGTCTGAAAATCTCCCGGCTGGGGCTGGGCCAGCGGCGTGAACTCGCAGCGGTCCGGCTTGACGTCGAGTAACGGCGTGCCGTCGAGACAATCGAGGCCACGCACGAGGATCGTATTACCCTCCACGCCCTCAAGCTTGACGATGGACGTCCCGATCGGGTTGGGGCGCACCGGCGAGCGCAGCGAGAAGGTACCGCGAGTCGCCCTGTTGTTTTTCGGACTCTGCAGCACCAGGTCGCGCCGCGACTTGTCGAGCCAGTAGATCACTTCGAGGTTGCTGTAGAAATCGACGCCCTTGATCGCGGGCACCCAGGGCTCGAAGATCTCCAGCCGGCAAATCGGCCCGTCATGGCGACCCTGGCGGGGCGTCTCCAGCCGCGAGGTCCAGGGCGTGCGGATGCGGCCGATGAAGACAAGACCGGCGTCCACGGTCTGCGGCATCTCGACCGCGACCTCGCCTTCACGAAGTTCATTCTCTCGTACCATGTGTCCGTCCTGCGAGTTGGCCGCGAGTCTAGCGAATTATCGCCGCGCCGCAATTGCGGCACCTCAACCTGCGGATGGCGAGCCTACGGTTCTAACCCCTTACCCCCATATTCCGCAGCACAAAGCAAGCGCCGCCGGCGCGGCGGATGCGGTTACAGAGATCGTCCGCTTCGGGCCGAGTATCAGCACCGATCCGCACTTGATAGAATGGTCGCGTGCCGCGGTTGCGCATGACGGAAGAGAGAATGCTCGGGTCCCGATCGCCGATGATCGAACCAAGCCCTTTGATCGCGCGGGCATACATTGCCAGCGCCTTGTCGCGATCAAAGCCGGCGGCGAGCTGCACGCCCCAGAGCTTCGCGGCCGCGAGCTGCACATGATGCTCGAGCTGAGTGACGAATGGATTGGGCGCGCGTTTCAACAGCGCCATCAACTCACGGCACGACGTCATGGGGCTGCTCGGCGGCATCTTGGCGCCCTTGCCCGCCGCGGCCCATTCGTCCACCGTCGACCCCGTAATCGCCACAACATAGTTGCGGGTTTGCTCCGGCATGGGGCCTTGCCCCGCAAGCCATTCCTGCACCCGGCGCGGACCGGCATTGTAGGCGGCTGCAGCCAGTCCGAGATTACCGAATTGATTGCGCAGCTCTGCCAAGAATTCCGCGGATTTCGGCAACGCCTGCACCGGATCGAAGGGATCGAGCAGCCGCCGCTCGCTGGCCGTACCCGGCATGAACTGGGCGATGCCTTGCGCGCGCTGGCCATTGCGCGTCACAGGGCCGACCGCGTCCGACTGAAAACGGCTCTCCTGCCAAATCACGCGGGCGAAAAATTCGAGCGGCAGGTCGTTGGCGCGAGCCGCCGATTCCACCATCAGGCAGATCGCTTCCCGGGTACTGCTGTCGGCCTCGCCGGACTTCGGCGGCTGCTTAGGAATGGCCAATTCCTCGACGCTCGGCGTTGCGATGCCGGTCTTGGCCGGCGTGTCGTCCGCCGATGCGGTGTTGGTCAGCGCCAAGAGCGCGATCACGGCAAGGGAGAAGACGGCACGCATGCCGACAGAAGCCCGCAGACGCATGCTTGTTCCCTCGGGACGCTCGACAGAAGGACGCACCGGTCCGTCTTTTGAAAAAAGATCGTGGCAATTCGTCGCGAACGCAAGCCGCGACGCCGCCCTCCAAGCTCTTGTGAAGGCTCGGGAGAAATGCCCCGCAGCCGTGTTGATCCGCCTCAAGCAGATCATCGCGCCCGTGACATTGCCTTATCCCGCGGTCTGAAAGCGCGATGCGGAATCTTACGCCTAAGCCGCTTTCTCGCCGTTGACGTTGAGGCGACGATACGCTCGATTGTGAGGCACTTTCTCCAGCCTCGCAGCGATGGCATGCAACGATTCGTCTCTTCGCGCCCAAAGACCCTGTCGCTCCCTGACAAACTGATCCTCGCTTGCGCGGTTCTGATCGCCGTCGCTGTGACGTCATTTGCGACCCCGGCGCTGGCGCAGGCGACATGGCGGATGGTGACGGAATATCCCCAAAACAACATTTCGGGCACCGGGCTGGCAACCTTCGCGCGGCTTGTCTCGGCGCGCACCGGCGGTGCCCTCAGCGTAACCATCGCTTTCGATAACGAGGCCAGGATCACTTCGGGCGACATGCCGCGCGCCGCCAAGGAAGGACTGATCAGCGGCGGCGACGCCTTTGCCGGCGCGCTCACGCGTCTCGATGCAGTGTTCGGCCTGCCGACTCTGCCCTTCGTGGTGCAATCGGCCGACGTTGCCCGCACCGTCAACAGGCGGGCGCGGCCGCTTTACGAACAGGCGCTGCGGACGCAGGGCCTGAAACTGCTCTATCTCACGATCTGGCCGGCGACCGGCCTGTGGTCGGAGCAGCCGCTGCTCGTCCATGACGACTTGGCTCACCTCAAGCTGCGTACCTACGACGACAGCTCGACAGCTGTGATGCGCGCGGCCGGCGCAAGCGCTGAATTCCTCCCCTTGAACGAGGCGATCGCGGGATTGAAGGAGCACCGGCTCAATGCCTTCCTCACCTCCGGCGACGGCGGCGCCGGACGCAAGCTCTGGGACTATCTGCCGCATTTTACCGCGATCAATTATGCCATGCCGGTCTCGCTTGCCTTCGTGCGGACAGCGGATTTTGAGGCGCTCCCGGATACGCTCAAGGGCGAGGTGGAGGCAGCCGCCGCCGAGACCGAGCAGAGCCAGTTCGACCTGCTCGTGAACAGAAGCAGCGAAAACTATGCGCGGATGCGGGCCAACGGCGTCAGCGTCGCAGAGCCGGCACCCGCGGCCCTCATTGCCACGCTGCGGCAGGCCGCGACGGCCCCGATCGCCGCCTGGAAGGCGCGGAATTCGAGTGTTGCGGTCGAGATCGTGGAATGGGCAACGAAGCAATAAGGTTGCGCGCATAGCTGATGGAACCCTGCCCCGCCTGCTCGGTTGGCCCTATTCCGGCTAGTTTGCCGGGCAGTCAAGCAAGGTTCGATTCTTTAGGATGTCTCCTACAGTTGTTGAGTACGCCGATGGCCTGCCCTTGCCGCAGCGCTATTGGGCGATCGTAACGATTGCGTTTGGTATCGTGATGGCGGTGGTCGACGGCGCAATCGCCAATGTCGCCCTGCCGACCATCGCAAGTGACCTCAATGCCTCGCCGGCGTTCTCGATCTGGATCGTCAATGGCTACCAGCTCGCGGTGACCATCTCGCTGCTTCCGCTGGCCTCGCTCGGCGAGATCATCGGCTATCGGCGTGTCTATATCGCCGGGCTGGTGCTGTTTACGCTCGCATCGCTGTTTTGCGCGCTCGCGCATACTCTGCTGCTGCTTACGGTTGCGCGCATCGTACAGGGATTTGGCGCGGCCGGCATCCTTAGCGTCAACTCCGCTTTGGTGCGTTACACCTATCCGCACGACCAGCTTGGCCGCGGCATCGGCATCAATGCCATGGTGGTTGCGACCTCCGCCGCGGTCGGCCCGACCATCGCCGCCGGCATTCTGGCCGTGGCAAGCTGGCCCTACCTGTTTGCCGTGAACGTGCCGATCGGCCTCATCACGCTAGCGCTCGCCTGGCGCTCTCTGCCGTATGCAAGGCCCGCCGAACACGCCTTCGACTGGCAGAGCGCCGGCCTCAGCGCCATCACCTTCGGAGTCGGGATCGCCGCCATCGACAGCGTCGGTCATGGCGAGCCCCTCGCTACCGTCCTGCTGCAATTCGCGATCGCGGCCGCCGCCGCCGCCGCGCTGATCTACCGCGAAACGCACATGGAAACCCCGCCGCTGTTGCCGATCGACCTGTTGCGGATTCCGATCTTTGCACTGTCGATCGCAACCTCAATCGCCTCGTTCTGCGGTCAGATGCTGGCGTTTGTCGCGTTGCCCTTCTATCTGCAGAGCCGTTTCGGTTACACGGCCGTTCGCATGGGTCTATTGATCACGCCCTGGCCGATCGCGGTCGCCTTCGCCGCTCCGCTCGCGGGCCGGCTGGTCGAGCGGTTTCCGGCCGGTCTTTTGGGCGGCATCGGGCTGCTTATCTTTGCGCTGGGGCTGGCGACGCTCGCGCTGTTACCGGCGCATCCGACGCCCTCGGACGTGATCTGGCGCATGGCGCTGGCCGGCTTCGGTTTCGGCCTGTTCCAGACACCCAACAATCGCACCATGATCGCGGCCGCACCGCGTGAGCGCTCCGGCGGCGCCAGCGGCATGCTGGGCACCGCGCGGCTGCTTGGACAAACCACGGGGGCCGCCCTGGTTGCGCTGTTCCTCGCACGCTATCCGGCCGAGGGGACGCAGCTCTCGCTGCTCGCCGGCGTCGGCTTTGCCTTGGTCGGCGCCATGCTGAGCATGCTCAGGCTCTCGCCCGCCGGCGCCCGCGGCGTCGAGGAGGTGCGTGTGCGTGACGGTCAACGCCTGAAGGGCGAGTGAGCGCGGCAGGGCGCTCCGCCCAACGCCCACAATCGACAAGCCCGCAATCAAGCCGCGACAAGCAAAAGGCCGGCTTTTTCAGCCGGCCTTTTCGATCGATCAATCGAAGCACGCGTCAGACTTTGACCAGCGGCCCCTTCGAGGTCGGCCCCTTGGCGCCGCCGCCCGGGCCACCCGATTTCGGCTTACGCTTGCGCGCGCCAGGCAGCTTCTCCGGTTTCGGCGTGACCGGACCTTCGACGAACTCGAAGCCGATCTTGTCCGTCCCCGTTGCCTCATCCTTGACCAGCACGACCCGAACATGGCCGCCGCCCTTGAGCTTGCCGAACAGCACCTCGTCCGCGAGCGGCTTCTTGATGTGCTCCTGGATGACGCGCGCCATCGGACGCGCGCCCATCTGCTGGTCGTAGCCATGCTCGATCAGCCAGGCCTTGGCGGGCTCGGACAGCTCGATGGTGACATCGCGGTCGGCGAGTTGCGCTTCGAGCTGCAGCACGAACTTTTCGACCACCATGCCGATCACGTCGACATTGAGATGCGCGAACGAGATGATGGCATCGAGGCGGTTGCGGAATTCCGGCGCAAACTGCCGGTTGATGGCCTCGTGGTCGTCGCCTTCGCGCTTGCTGCGGGTGAAGCCAAAAGCCTGCTTGGCGAGATCGGCAGCGCCCGCATTCGTCGTCATGATCAGGATCACGTTGCGGAAATTGACCTGCTTGCCGTTGTGGTCGGTGAGCCGGCCGTGATCCATGATCTGCAGCAGCACGTTGTAGAGATCCGGATGCGCCTTCTCGATTTCGTCCAGCAGCACCACGCAATGCGGATGCTGATCGACGCCGTCGGTCAAGAGACCGCCCTGGTCGAAGCCGACATAGCCCGGAGGCGCGCCGATCAGGCGCGACACCGTGTGCCGCTCCATGTATTCGGACATATCGAAGCGCAACAGCTCCACGCCCAGCGTCGCCGCGAGCTGTTTTGCGACCTCGGTCTTGCCGACGCCGGTGGGACCGGAGAACAGATAGCAGCCGATCGGCTTTTCCGGTTCGCGCAGGCCCGCACGTGCGAGCTTGATCGAAGCGGAAAGCGACTCGATCGCTTTGTCCTGACCGAAAACCACGCGCTTCAAGGTCGTTTCGAGATGCTTCAGCACCTCGGCATCGTCCTTCGAGACGCTCTTGGGCGGAATCCGCGCCATCGTGGCGATCGTGGTTTCGATCTCCTTGATGCCAATGGTCTTCTTGCGCTTGTTCTCGGCGACCAGCATCTGCGCCGCTCCCGACTCGTCGATCACGTCGATCGCCTTGTCCGGCAGCTTGCGGTCATGGATATAGCGCGAGGACAGCTGCACCGCAGCCTCGATCGCCTCATTGGTGTATTTCAGCCGGTGATAGTCCTCGAAATAGGGCTTCAGCCCCTTCAGGATCGCGATCGCGTCTTCCACCGACGGCTCGTTGATGTCGATCTTCTGGAAGCGCCGCACCAGCGCGCGGTCCTTCTCAAAGTGTTGGCGATATTCCTTGTAGGTCGTCGAGCCCATGCAGCGGATCGTGCCCGAAGCCAGGGCCGGCTTCAGCAAATTGGACGCATCCATGGCGCCGCCGGAGGTGGCGCCGGCACCGATCACGGTATGAATCTCGTCGATGAACAGGATCGCGTTGGGATGCGCCTCCAGTTCCTTCAGCACCTGCTTCAAGCGCTCCTCGAAGTCACCGCGATAACGTGTGCCCGCAAGCAGCGTGCCCATGTCCAGCGAGAACACGGTGGCGGCTGCCAGCACTTCCGGTACCTCGCTGTCGACGATGCGCTTGGCGAGACCTTCGGCGATCGCGGTCTTGCCGACGCCGGCCTCGCCGACGAACAGCGGATTGTTCTTCTGGCGCCGGCACAACACCTGGATCGCGCGGTTGATCTCGGAGTTCCGTCCGATCACCGGGTCGATCTTGCCGTCGCGCGCCTTCTTGTTGAGGTTGACGCAATACGTCTCGAGCGCTTCGCCCTTTTTCTTGGAGTCCTCGTTGCCCTTGGTCTCCGTCTCCTCGTCAACGCCGCGCACGGGCCGCGCCTCGGAAACACCGGGCCGCTTGGCGATGCCGTGGCTGATGTAGTTGACGGCGTCGTAGCGCGTCATGTCCTGCTCCTGCAGGAAATACGCAGCATGGCTTTCGCGCTCGGCGAAGATCGCGATCAGGACATTCGCGCCGGTCACCTCTTCGCGACCGGACGACTGGACATGAATCACCGCGCGCTGAATCACGCGCTGGAAACCGGCGGTCGGCTTGGCGTCATCGGCGCCGTCGGTAACCAGATTTTCGAATTCGGTTTCGAGATAGTTGACCAAGCTCGTGCGCAGCTTGTCGAGATCGACACTGCAGGCACGCATCACGGCCGCCGCATCGGAGTCGTCGATCAGCGACAGCAGAAGATGCTCGAGCGTCGCGTATTGGTGATGTCGCTCATTGGCAATCGCCAGCGCACGATGCAGGGATTGCTCAAGGCTCTGGGAAAAAGTCGGCATTCGCGCTCCTGTGGCCCCCTGCCATCATGATCGCCGTCGCCCGTCGAGGCAACAACAACCTTGCTCACCATATAGTTATACAAGTTCGCGGCAAAAGACCGGTTCCGCGAGTTAAGCGTCGCAACAGCGGCATCCGTCCACGGTATTTCTCGATGCAAGACCCGTTCCGCTTTGGACCGAACGGGCGCGCCGTTATTTTTTTTCCATTACGCACTGCAGGGGATGCTGGTGCTTGCGCGCGAAATCCATCACCTGCGTCACCTTGGTCTCGGCGATCTCGTAGGTGAAGATGCCGCACTCCCCAATCCCGTGATGGTGGACGTGCAGCATGATCTTGGTCGCGGCTTCCGGGTCCTTATTGAAAAATTTTTCCAGCACGTGAACGACGAACTCCATCGGCGTGTAGTCGTCGTTGAGGATCAGGACGCGGTAGAGATTAGGCCGCTTTGTCTTCGGCTTGACCTTGGTGATGACGGAGGTGGAAGGACCGCCTGCGCCCCCGGTACGGTTCTCGTCGTTGCTCATTCGAACGGCAAAGACGGCGGAGGCGGGCCGAACAGATGGATCAGAGCTCAAAGTTAGTTGCGACATGGCACAAGCGTTCAAAAGGTCCCCACGGAAGCCGAATAGCGATCGTGTGACGCTGCCGAAGCTACCTCGGTCTCCAGACAAGCTTTCCAGATCGCCGCTCCCGTTCGGTCCGGCCCCCAGGGCGGATCGATCGATGGAATATGGGTCAGTCGGCGCCTCATCGCAAGCGCGGGGTCCTTGGACCCGCATACGGCGAGGTCGATTCCCGACCAGACGATCAACATCGTAGGTTAATCAATCCTGCGCCGATTTACAAAACCAATTCCATTCGGCTTTGCGATTCCGCAAGAGCTGTCCGCTTTCTGACAAGTTTCAGCGGCGGCGGAACAGGCGAGTCCCTGACCTTGCTTCGCCCAAACAAGCCCTTGCTTGGCCCAAACAAAAAGCCCGGCCGACGCGACCGGGCTTTCGGCGATGATGGCGTCGGCGTGGCGGCTTTACTGAGCCGGCGTTGGCGCAAACTTCGCGGCCAGCGTTTCCACCGGCTTGAACACCTGCTTGGCGAGATCGCCGTAGAGGCCCGCGATCTTCTGCGACTCCGCGACAAAGGTTTCATACGCCGTCTTGACGTATTCGGTCTCCGCCTCGAGCACCTTGTCGAGCGATTTCACGCTGGAGAGTTTTTCCACAAACGACTTGGTGTCCTCATACGATTTCTTGGTGTAGTCGCCGTACGCGGTCGCGATCGCGCTGAGCCCGTTCTGCACATTTGTGGCGGAAGCCACGAATGTTTCGAACTGCTCCTTGCCGTAATTCTGGAAGTCCTCAACCTTGAACATTACGAATTCCTTTTCCCAGACTGCTTGAATAGCCGGGAGGTCCCGGCTCCCTGACGCGATCGTTACATACTGCATTGCACAATAAACGTCAAGAATCTTGTGCGCTGCACAATAAGCCAAAATTCCCGGCGAATACCGGGGTTCAGAGCAAGGGTTCCTTAAGGCTTTGGCAACCCTCGCCGCCTACCCTGATTCCTGGACCTGTTCACCCTTCCGCAGGCAGTAAAAGGCTGTTTGTGAGCAGTGCCTCAGCTAGAAAAGCGGCCTGAACTTCGACTCCGCAAGGCAAGCCAATGGCCTGGATCGACGTTCGCGCAGGGAATGATCAGCGGGGACTGGGCACAATTTTGCCTCACGAGCCGGTGATCAAGTCAGAAACTGGGACGGGGATTCATGCTTCGCAAAAACCTGGCTTCCTCGCGCTTGGTGCGAGTTAGCATTTTCGGGCTCGTCACGCTGACGGCCGGCGCGATGGTCACGACCGACAGCGCTCAGGCGCGTCGCTATCACCGCTCTCACCACCACGCCGCCCGCTCTCATCATCAGGACTCGGACGACGATTACAGCCCGAAATTTTCGTCGATCATCGTCGACGGCAACTCCGGCGCCGTGCTTACGGCCAATAGCCCCGATGGGCTTCGTCACCCAGCCTCGTTGACCAAGATGATGACGCTCTATCTGCTGTTTGAGCGTCTCGATGCTGGCAAGATCAAGCTCGACACCGAAATGCCGGTATCGGAACACGCCTCCGAGCAGGATCCGACCAAGCTTGGACTGCGTCCTGGCCAAACCATCAAGGTGGAGGACGCCATCAAGGGGCTGATCACTCGCTCCGCCAACGACGCCGCCGTCGTGATCGCCGAAGCACTGGGCGGCAGCGAAGATAACTTCGCCAGAATGATGACGCGCAAAGCGCGCGAACTCGGCATGAGCCGCACCGTCTATCGCAACGCATCCGGCCTTCCGAACGACGAGCAGGTGACGACGGCACGCGACCAATCGATCCTCGGACGCGCCTTGCAAGACCGCTTCCCGCGCTACTACCGCTATTTCTCGACGACGGCCTTCACCTTCCACGGCCAGACGATCCGCGGCCACAATCACCTGCTCGGCAGCGTGGAAGGCGTCGACGGCATCAAGACCGGCTATACCCGCGCCTCCGGCTTCAACCTGGTCACCTCGATGCATCGGGGCAACCGTTTCCTGATCGGTGTGGTGATGGGCGGACGCAGTGGCGGTTCGCGTGACGCTATCATGCGCAGCCTGTTGGCCGAAAACCTCGAGAAGGCTTCCACCGTCCGTACCGCTGCCGCGATCACCGAGCACAACGTCGCGGACAACACGGCTGACGCCGATGATGACGCGCCCGATGCCCGCTCAAAGGGCATGCAGGCCGCCGTCGCGGAACCTGCGGCGGCAGCGCAGGCCCCTGCGCCGACTCCCCGCATGTCCCTCCTGGCCCAAGCGACCGCAGCGGTGCCACCCGCGCAGCCGAAAGATCCCGCTCCGCTCACCAACGGCGTGATCCAGAGCCAGCCGGTGGCAGTCATTCCAGGCTCGTCGGAGCCCATGAAGCCGGTCCGGGTGAAGACCGTGCAGGTGAAAGCTGGACCGTTGAAGCTCGCTTCCGCAGCCTCGTCGCAGCCGGCACCGCCCGTGACCAGCGCCCTCCCGCCGACGCGACCTGACGTCGCCGAAACCTCCAATGCCCTCGTTGCCAGGGCCGAGACCGGTCGCGGCGAACCGCCAAAAGCCGATACCGCCAAGCCCGAAACAGCGAGAACTGATCTGCCGCCGCAACCGCCGGGCTTTGGTACCGGCAACGGCATTCTTGGTGTCCTCCCCGCCTCGAGCGTGCCCTCCTCTTCGCCGCCGCAGGCGATGGCCTATGCCGCCTCATCGCAGCCCGCACCGCAGAGCGCCGTCAGCAAGTCCGCGGCCGTCCATACCGGCTGGATCGTCCAGGTCGGCGCGCTGGAGAGTGAAAGCGAGGCACAGCAACGCATCGAGGCCGCGCGCAGCCAGGCCCGCGGCCTGCTCGCCAAGGCGGACCCCTTCACCGAGCCCGTGATCGCCAAAGGCGAGCGTAAGCTCTACCGCGCCCGTTTCGCAGGCCTTGACCGCGATCAGGCGGAAGCGGTGTGCCGGACGCTAAAGCGTTCCGAAATATCCTGCATCACCGTGAAGAACTAATCATCAAATCCGCGAGAACGAAGACAAGAGCCCGCGCCGCAAAAGCGCGGGCTTTTTTGCGTCTGTGCGATAGCGTGTCCGGCGGAAGTCCGGTCCCGAACCTCCTCGCGGCGACCGTCTCGCTTGGAGCAGATGTGTCGGAACAGAAAGCCCGGGTCACGGTTCTGGCAGAACCGCGGCTTCTGCCGAGCTGCAGTGCCGCAAAGCTGCAAACGTCTCGTCAAGAATTTGCGGTTAGAACTTTTTGGAACAAATGATCGACCACGCCGCGCAACGGCGGGCGACCTCGGCGTCACTCAGAGGCGGCCAGCGGCTTTCGGTTGTAGCGTTTGTTGGCGTTGCCGGAGTCAGCCGTGATGCGTGCGAAGCAGAGTATCCTTGGCCTCGTTTACACGGGCGGCGAGATACGTCGACCCCCCTTGGTCGGGATGCAGTTTCTTCATGAGCGTACGGTGGGCTTTGGCGATTTCGTCGCGCCCCGCGCCCGGCTGCAGGCCAAGGATCTGGTAGGCCTCCTCTTCCGTCATTTTGCTGCTCGTCGTCGCGCGGCGCTGCCCCCCTGCCGCATTTCGCTGCGCGTCCTCACGCCAAGCGGGAAACCGGCGGTCCAGATAGCTTTCAAGTAAGGCCACGCTTTCCGCGTCAAAGGCCGTGATCATCGCCGTCAACTGCGGCAGGTCGAACTCATCCAGTTGGCGCCCTGCATGGGGGCCGGCAACAATTCGGCCTTTCAGCTCGCCGCTGTCGTGGTCCAGAGTCATTTCCAGAAAATGCGAGCGGACCTGCGAGCGCTGTCCTGCGGAGCGCTGGCCGCCGCCAAACAAGCCGCCGATGTTGCCGAACCCCGACGATCCGAACGGCGACCAGCCCAACAAGCCCGCGCCAAACACGCCGATCGGAATGGCGACCGCAAGCTCGCCGCGCAAACCGGCGAAGGCGGCGACCGCCAACGCCACCACGCCACCGGCGATCTTGAGCGCGCGCGCGAGTACGGCCGGGTTTGCGGCCCGGAACATCTGCAGCAGCAAGTAAAGCGTGAGGACGGCAACGGCGCCCGCGATCAGGGTCGGCATGGCTCCAATATAATGAAATCAGCCGCAAAAAGCAGGGATCACTTGATCTGGCCGAGCAGCTTGGCCGCGCCGCTCTCGCGGGCCGAGAGCCGCCTTAAGGCTTCGCGCCCTCCGGCGGCATAGGCCGCCGCGGCGCGCAAAAGTTCGCGCAACTGGGCCCCGGCGCCCGGATCGAACCGGCACCACGCCCCGCCGCTCAAGCGTGCGATTTCGCGAAATGCCTGCTCGGCCGTGGGATCATGTCCCTCCTGGAACATGAACACCGGCACTTTGAGCATGCCGAGTTCGCCCGCCTTGGCGCAGAGATCGTCGACGCTCTCTTCCATGGCATCGCCGACGAACGCCACTGCGCGCACGCCGGACGCCGCCGCCTCACGCCTCGCTTCGGCCAGCACCTTGCCGATCTGGGTGTTGCCGCCGCGACAATCGATCTTGGCCATCAATCTTGCGAGTTCGGAGCTGTCGGAAATCCATCGCGAGGCACGGCATTCATTGAACCCGCGGTAATAGACGAGACGAATATCGAGACTGCCGAGCGAGGCCGCTTCGCGAAACATATCTGCCTGGAGCGCGCAGGCCATGTCCCAGGTCGGCTGGCGGCTCATGGTGGCATCGAGCGCGAACACCAACCGCCCTCTCGCGCCTGCATGCGGCGACATCGTCCGCGCCTTGGCGACGAAGGCCGCGATGTCCTCCGAGCTCGATGTTTTGGCTTGAGGCACGGAGCCCGAGTGCTCGGCCTGTCGGGCCTCGTCTGGCAATTCATTTCTGGTCGGCTCGCGTGACACGACCAAGGCCCTCGCAGTTGGTGGCGAGCCTAATCTGGGCCGGCTTGTCGGGATGTGCCAGTGCTTTCGGTCGCAGCCGAAGGGCGGTTGGATAACTAGTGCGTCAGCGGCTTTACCTTCTCAGGTTCCTTCCCGACCGGCACGTAAGGCGCCACCGGACCAGGCTCCGCCAAGACCTTCGGCGTGCTGACTTCAACCGGCGTGCTGTCGGAAGTATCACTATCGGCCAGGAATTTATCCAGCATGCTCTGGATCGAGGCCTTGGCCGTCTCGGAGCCGGTATCGCGCATGTCGTTATGCTGGAATTCGGTCTTTACGACCGTAATACCTTCCTTCTCGCAAATGTCTTCGGTCGGGACCACGCCAGGATCGGCCTTGAACTGCGGATCGTGCGAGCGGAACGAAAGGATCTTGAACTTGCCCGAGGTGACGAAGGGCACGCGCAGATTATCGAGCGTCACGACCTTCTTGACCTCTTCTGGATACTGCTTGGCGAAATACATGGTGATATCGCCGCCCATGGAATGTCCAACGACGGTCAGGTGATCGTAATCCGCATTAGGTTGAACGTTCTTCATTTCCTCGACGGCGAACCTGATATTGGCAACGCCGCGCTGGATCTGCTTCAGACGTCCGACATAGAGCTCACCAACCTTGGTCACCAT
This sequence comes from Bradyrhizobium sp. ARR65, assembly GCF_000472385.1. Classification (GTDB taxonomy): domain Bacteria; phylum Pseudomonadota; class Alphaproteobacteria; order Rhizobiales; family Xanthobacteraceae; genus Bradyrhizobium. Next base: position 160,382 of record NZ_AWZU01000011.1, on the reverse strand, counting down.
CGGCGGGTCGGTCGGCAGGTCGTGCTGGATACTGACGACGATATAACCGCGCGCGGCGAACACGTTCGCCAGGAACGAGTACTCGGTGTTCTTGACGGTGTTGCCGTGATTGAGGATCGCAACCGGCAGCTTGATCATGCCGGCATTCGCCTGCATCTCCTTGTCGCGGCGAACGGCGATATCAACCGGCACAGGGCGGTTGTCCCGCGCCGGATCGTAAAAGGTCAGAGACTCGTGCTTGATCGCCCATTTGCTCGCCGTGATATAGCCAACGACGAAAACGGCGCCGACACACAAAAGAACGGTAATTCCACGCTTCATTCTTGACCTCGGAGATCGGCTTGATCGCCCAATTCGAGTGCGGAAAGTCGCTCTATTCACTAGTATATGTAACGACTGCGTGACAGGAAGACCAAATGTTGTGAATTTGCCGCCTTATCGTTGTGCGCCGCACCTAGATATTGCACGGCGATAACGAGGAACTGCCGGCCTCACTAAACTTCGACGCTTTGCGCCAAGCTCCGGTTCAAATGCACAAAAGCCCGCGCGAGCGGGCTTTGCATTGCGCGGGATCAATCTAGGTAGGGAGATACCGTAAAGCGCTAAGCGAGAATGTCGTGCAGCTCGAGCGGCTTATCGACCTGGGCGAACCACTCCGCCCGATTTGCGGCGCGGCGCCGGCCGCGTTCATCCAGTGGTAATTTGAGCTGGCGCAACAGGCTCGTAACCTCTTCGCGGGCGGTAACATGGCCAAGGCTTGGCCGCGTGCCAAGCGTCGCCTCGTCGATGTCATCGAGCGCGGTCAGGCCGCGCGGAAAGAACTCGCGATAGACCACGCGCTCGGCAAGACCATCGATGGCGCGGAAGCCGAGTTGCAATGACAGTTCCTTCAGCCCGTCGGCGACGAGTTGCTTGTTACGCGAGCCCAGCATCGACAGGCGATTGCGGACCACGATCCAGTCGGTGGTGGCGCCGTCGAGCTGGCGGCGCTTGCGCCGGGTATCCCGGACCATCTCCGCATAATGGCTGATGCCGGTCACCGCATAGGTCGCGGGGTCGACGGTTCCGAGCACGTCGAAATCGAGAAAGCTGTCGTTGATCGGGGTGACCAAGGTGTCGGCCATGGAGTGCGCAAGCCGCATCAGGTAGCTGTCGGTGCCCGGCGTGTCGATGACGATGAAATCGAAGGTCCGCTCGACCGCGCTCACTGCCTCGGCAAACTGCTGGAACTCCGAGTTCTCGTTCTCGGCGATCTGCATGGTCTCGCCGAGCTTGATGCAACTATGGACCGGCAGTTCGAGACTGAGGCCGGTGCGCCGCGCCCAGGCGCTGCGGTTGTTGATGTAATGCGTAAAACTCTGCTGGCGGGAGTCGAGATCGATGGTGGCGACGCGCTGGCCTGCTTTCAGAAGAGCAACGGCAATGTGCAACGCCGCGGTGGATTTGCCCGACCCACCTTTCTCGTTGCCCATCACGACCACATGGGCGGCGCCCGATCGCCCCTGGCCAGCCTGCACCAGCATGTTTCAATCCCCGTGACATCTTTGAGTTGCGCGCGCCTGTGGTCAAGTGAAATGCACGCAGGCAGCATTAAATCGCACGTCGTGTCACTTATTGATGACTCGCCCGTCCGCGTTGCATCTTCTGCGGCCGAGCCCACAAATTTTGTACGAGTGATGTACGCGTTCAACACAAGGACGGAAGCGGACGCGCGTGGGTGCGCCAACCGCGCTGTTGCCAAAGTCGAATTCTCTGTTGTTAATGCGCGCGCCCTTACGCCAGCCTGGCGATATTGCGGTCCCGCCATCAAACCAGTCGAGCCCCGATGTCACGAAGTCCCATGATCGTCCGCACGGTCCCCACCTTGCGGCGCGCCGTCGACAGTCTCCGCACCCGCAGAGCCACCGTCGCGCTGGTGCCAACGATGGGTGCGCTCCATGACGGCCATGTATCGCTGGTCCGCCTCGCGAAGCGGCGCGCGGACAGAGTGGTCGTCTCGATCTTCGTGAACCCCACCCAGTTCGCACCGACGGAGGATTTCGGCTCTTATCCCCGAACCTGGAAGGCGGATATCGCCAAGCTGGCGGCCGAGAAAGTCGATCTCGTCTGGCACCCCGACGTCAAAGCCATGTATCCGGACGGCTTCTCGACCCGCATCCTGCCGGAAGGACCCGCGACAGTCGGCTTGGAGGATCGTTTCCGTCCGCATTTCTTTGGCGGGGTCGCAACCGTTGTCGCAAAGCTGTTCGCGCAGGTCCGGCCGGACGTCGCCATTTTCGGCGAAAAGGATTTCCAGCAGCTACGGGTGGTGACGCGGATGGCGACCGATCTCGACCTTGGCGTCAAGGTGATCGGTTCAAAAACCGTCCGCGAGCGCGATGGGCTCGCGATGTCGTCCCGCAACGTCTATTTGTCGCCAGAGGAGCGGCAGATTGCGCCCGAGCTTTACCGCGCCATGAAGGAAAGTGCCGGGCTCTTGCGCAGCGGCACCGAAATCGAGGCGGCGATGGCCGCTGGCACCGAAATCATCAAGCGAGCGGGCTTTAAGCTGGACTATTTCGAACTCCGGCATGCGGAGACACTGGCGCCGGTCAGCTCGCGCGACGAAAAACCGATGCGCATCCTGGTCGCCGCCAAGCTCGGAACCACCCGCCTGATCGATAACATGGGAGTCTAGCTAAAGCAGCCCAAGCTCGCGCAGTTCACGCCGCATCGGTTCGGGCATCTCGGCGAGGGCGGAGGCCGATGTCTTCGTGAGATCCGGCGGCACGGCATCTTCCTTGAGATAGCGCCAGCCCTGGAAGGGACGCATCGGGCGCGGCGACACCGCGATCACCTTGGGCTGCATCACCAGACGACAACGGCCGATGCCGTCGCGGTCACGGAACGGCTCGATCGCAACAATCTTCTCGCGCGCCGCGATCTCACCGCGGATCACCCAATAAAGCGAGCCGCCATTCAGGATCTCGTCGATCCGCTTCGGCGTCATCCGGGTCACGTGGACGTGCCGCTGCGGTAGCCCCTTCTTCTTGGCCACCTTCATTCGCTCGGCGACCCATCCTTTCAGCTCTTTGACGGAATCGCAGCCAACGGCGAGCTTGATCAGATGCAACGGCATGGTTGTTCGAAACTAACGACCGGCGGAGGCGCAATCAATCGTTCGATGGCGCGGGCTGAGAAGGTGTCGGGGAAAGCAGGGTTGGCCCTACCCCGGGCGCTGGCGTTGGCGATGGTGTCGTGTGTGCCGGTTTTGGTGTCGTCTTCTTGGCCGCGGCCACGGCCGGACTGGGGCGTGGGGCCGGCGCTGCCGCAGTCCCTGGCGGCGAAGATGAACGCGCTCCTGCCGGCCCCGCTGTACCGGTGCCCGGCTCCGGCGCCATGATGCTCACAGGAGGCGTAGAGGCTGCCGACGGAAACTCGGCATTGGTCGGCTTACCCGTCGGCGCCGAGGGCGGGAACGCCGCAAGTGCTCCCATGCCCGGAGCCATGGCGGGCGATCCGGTGGCAGCCGTGGTCTGCGGCGCATTCCACGCCGCGGCATAGCGATTGACGAGCGCTTCATAGAGATGCTCGTCCATATTGGTGATGATCTGGTGATTATCCGTCAGCGAGCGGAACACGCTGCATTCGGTCGGCGAGCAGTGCTCCCGCGCCTGCAGAACCTGCGCCACCAGACCGTAGCGGTCATGCTCAATCGAACGGCGCACCGCCTGCATGTCCGGGGTCATGGTTTTCGCCGCCGTCGCGGCATCGCCCAGTGCGGTCAGGCGCGAAATCTGGGAGGCGATATAGCTCACCGCGGCAGCAGTGGATTCGGCCGACGCGAACACCGCCTTCTCGCAGGCTGCCAGCACGACATCGCCGGCAAGGTCATCGAGGCAGGCCAGAGACGGCAATACGGCGCCGGTGATTGGAGCCACGGACCGCGCCTCGGTTGCAGCGCTACGACCAGACGGCGTGCCGTACCCGCGAATCGTGGACGCCACCGCGATCCCGACCGCCAACAGCGTAATGACCGTGAGCGCGCCGGTGGCGACCGATTTCTCGGCACGCACAAGCGTGATCACGACGAGAACCCCGAAAAAGCCCGCCGCAGCCAGCGTCAGCCACATCGGAAAGGCCGACGAGCGCCAGAAATCGTCCAGCGATGTAGCCCATGACCAATTCATGCGCGAAGAATCCCTGAGCCAGCCCGAGAAGCATTCTCAGCCAAGGTGAATGCCTCTTCAAGGCATGCGTAGTGCAGAATGACCGCGAGGCCCCTTTTGCTCGGCGCAGACGCAGGTTCCGCCTTGGTCCTGCCGGATACGGCAGTTGCTTCCAAGCGAATCGGACGGCATCGCCGCAAACTGTGTGCGGGCGGTTGAACACACTTGGAGACGGCGCGCCAGGGGGCCCAAGCGCGCAGGCCTCAAAGGGAAACACTCTGGTCGTGTGTTTAGCTGTTCGGTTACGAGAGGGCGAGCTGGCTTTCCTTCGCGACCCGTTCGAAAGCTTCCGTGGCGCTCTTGATCCGGTACTGGCAGTCATCACCTTCGGTCGGGAGCTGACGGATGACCTCATAGGTGCCGCGCGCGGCCGGACGCGAGATATTGCTTGCAGTGAAGTACACGGTCGATCCAACGGGGAATTTGTGTTTCAACGCCCTCTCCATCACACAACAGTACCGGTCCGCGCCCACGGTCCCGCTGCAGCGGCCGGTTGGATTCAGCGCCGGTTGTATAGCACGCGCCCATGCGGATTGGCCAGCTTCATGGCGGCATGGCAAACCCACAAATTCCGCAAGCTTTTCAGAGTGATAAAAGGTTAACCGGGATGGCTCACGGCCGCCCGCGACAGTCGCCCTACGCCCCTGCCCCGGCGCGCCCTTTACGCATTGTGCGGCAGCTTCCCATCGGGGCTCGCGCGGTCCACGGCGACCGGCAATTGGTGCGCCAGCACCTCCGAGACCTGATCGATCGGTATGTTGTACTTGGCAGCGATCTGCCGGACGGTGTCGTTGCCAAGCACCTGCCTGATTTGGTCGGCGGTTATCGGCAGGTTCTGGCCGGTGCCGATCCAGGACTTGACCTGCTCGCCGAAGCCAGCCTGCTGGAGCTTGGCGACGATCGCATTGAGCCCACCCTGGCCGCCCGAACCGAAGACTTCGCTCATCACCACCGGCAGCACCGCAGCGCCAAGCTGACCGAGCGCACTCTTAAACGCCGGCGAATTTTCTAGTGAATCGAAGATACCCATGGTCGTTCCCTCTGTTTGCGGGCTGCAGAACAGTTCCGATTGAGGCGCGGCGGCACCTGCCCGTCAAGCCGCGGACGTCGTCACATTGTCGTTGCGACGGTCTGGAGCGTTCCCTCTCATCGGTCATGATCTACACGTTCTCGAACTTTTCGATGACAAGCGTTTCCGCGAGCGCCGCCTCGGTCCATTCCCGAAAGGCGGGCAGCGCCATCATCGTTTGCATATAGGCCTTCGCCTCCGCCCCCACCTCGATCGCATAGGTGCGGAACCGATGCACGACCGGCGCGTACATCGCATCCGCGCCGCTGAAGGCACCGAACAGGAACGGCCCGCGACTGCCGAAGCGCCGGCGGCACTCGCTCCAGATCTCCTCAATGCGCGCGATATTGGCCAGGGCATCCGACGACAGCGCGACGGCGCCGACCGGCCGGTGCAGGTTCATGCCGCATTCGTTCCGCAGTGGCATGAAGCCTGAGTGCATCTCGGCGGAGATCGAGCGCGCATGCGCCCGCATGGCGCGGTCCTCGGGCCACAGCTTTTTCTCCGGGAAGCGCTCGGCCAGATATTCGATGATGGAGAGCGAATCCCACACGGTGATGTCGCCATCGACCAGCGACGGTACCTTGCCCGAACGCGAATAGCTCAAGATGCGCTGCTTGTCGGCCGGGTTGTCGGTGTAGAGCGGTATGAAGACCTCCTCGAAGGCGATATCGCTGGCGCGCATTGCGAGCCATGGCCGCATCGACCATGAGGAATAGTTCTTGTTGCCGATCACGAGCGTCAGTGTCATCCCGCACGAATCCTTTTTTGGCGTATGGTCGCGCCTATTGGGCGGCGCTGACGCGCTTTACCATTTTAGCGCGGGGGCTGCATCATGGCTTCATATTCGTACACGGCCGACATCCTGACCGTAGGCTTTTTCATCTTCGAGTGGTTGGCTTACGCCATCACGCTCGAGCATACGGCCTACGGCCGCGACAGCCTTTCGGCGCGCATGAATGTGTATCGCGAAATCTGGGTGCGCCGGCTGCTGGACCGCGAGGCCCGCATGGTCGACATGCAGATCATGGCGTCGCTGCAGAACGGCACCGCGTTTTTTGCCTCCACCAGCCTGTTTGCCATCGGTGGCGCGCTGGCGCTGCTTCGCGCCGGCGCTGACGCGGCGATCGTGCTCGGCAAACTGCCGGTCGACTTGAGCCCCTCGGCGCATCTGTGGGAGGTCAAATGCGTCGGCCTGGTGCTGATCTGCGTCTATGCCTTCTTCAAATTCGCCTGGGCGTATCGGCTATTCAACTATGTCGCAATCCTGTTCGGCGCGATGCCGCCGGCCACCAAGCGGGACACGGCGGAGGCTGAGGCCCATGTGATCCGCACCACCCGTCTGTTCGAGGCAGCCGGGCGGCATTTCAACCGCGGGCAGCGCGCATTCTTCTTCGCACTCGGCTATCTCGGCTGGTTCATCAGCCCTTACGTCCTGTTCGTGACCACCGCAGCTGTCGTGATCGTGACCTGGCGGCGCCAGTTCGCCTCCAACGCCTGGCGTGCGATGGAAAGCTAAAGCATGATCGCTTTGGCCTGACGCGCACACCCATCTCGGACCGTCATCCTGACGTGCTCGCAACGCGAGCCTCGAAGGATGAACGGCCCCGCTGCGAGAGCCGGGCCGTCGCGCTTTGAGGCCTCGCTGCGGCGCCTCAGGGTGACGGTGATAGTTCGGTCCGCTTGGGGCCAAGAGGGCCAGCTCTAGACGAAATCCTGCGGAGTGAAGGAGAGATCGAGCACCTTCCACTCGCCGTAGCGATCCGGCGGCAGCATGTCGTAGGGTTGGCAGGCCAGCAGCGCCCGGACCGCGCTCTGCTTCAGATCCACGCCTTTCAGCGAGGCGGTGCCTTCGATCAGGATGGGCTCGGCCGCAAGCCGCGCCTGCGGCGTCATCATGACGCGCAGCTTCACCATGACATGATCCGATCGCGCCACCGACACCGGCAGCTTCGAGCAGCTCTTCAGGTGCTGTCGGAATGCGGCCACCACGCTCGCGGACACGTTCGCGGCAGAAGATGCGTTCGCGTCGATGCCATCGCCCGACCTGTCCGGCGTGGAGGTTGGAGGCGGCGGGGCGTCCGGCAGCCCGAGCATGACGTGATATTTGACGGTCAGATCGGGCTCGGGCGGCGTATAGGTGGGTGACGCGGAAGTTGCCGAGACTGCGGCGGTCGGCTGCTGCGGTGCGGCTTGCAGCTGAGCCGCGGTTTCATGGCTTTCCGGAGCCGCTTGGCTCTGCGGCGGCTGGGCCGCTTCCGTTGGCGGCGGGGACGCGGCCGGCTGCGTCATTGCGGCCGCATCAAGCTGCGGAAATTGCAGCTCCGGCTTCTGCTCAGGTTCCGGCGGCTTCGGAGCCTCCTCCGGCGTAACCAGATCGACCGCGATCGGCTCGGCCGTGACCGTGCCGAACGGATGCACCTCGCTGAACAGCAGGATCAGCGCGAGCCCTGCGAGATGCACTACTGCCGACGCTGCAATGCCCGGCCGTGTGAGCTGCCGAACGTCCATCCTGTCCGACCGAATTGATCGCCGTCCCTCGTCTCAGCATAGCCGCCGGCACGGCGGCCTCAATCCCATTTCGGCGCGAATCCAAAATCGGTCAGCCGGCCCTTTGGACTGGCAAGCTCAAAAATCTGCTCCATTTCCTCGTCGGAGAGCGCGAAATCGAAAATGTCGATGTTCTCGGACAGGCGCTCGATGCGGGAGGTGCGCGGGATGGCCGACACATTCTGCTGCACCAACCAGCGCAGGCAGACCTGGGCCGGCGTCTTGCGGTGTGTGCGCCCTATCCGCAGCAAGGTCCCGTCGTTCTTGATCTTGCCCTTGGCGACCGGACTATAAGCAACCACCGCCATGCCCGCCTGCGCGCATGCCGCCTTGACCTTGGCCTGGTCGAGATAAGGGTGGTACTCAACCTGGTCGCACACGAGCGGTTCAGGACAAGCCTTCACCGCCTCCTCGATCAAGGCCACGGTGAAATTGGAGACGCCGATGTGCCGGGTCAGCCCAAGCCGCTTGGCATGCGCCAGCGCGCCCAGCGTCTCGGCCAGTGGCACGTGCGGATTGGGCCAGTGCAGCAGCAACAGGTCGACATGGGGCTGGCGCAGCCTGACCAGGCTTTCCTTGGCCGAACGCTCGAGATCATTCGGCGCGAAATGATTGGTCCAGACCTTGGTGGTGAGGAAGACCTCGTCGCGCTTTACGCCCGCGGCGCGCAGTCCATCGCCGACCTCGCGTTCGTTCTCGTAGACCTGGGCGGTGTCGATGTGGCGATAGCCGAGCTTGAGCGCCTGCTCGACGATGCGCGCACAGGTACGCCCACGCAGCTCCCACGTGCCAAGCCCGATGGCCGGGATCCTGGCGCCATTGGCTTCAATGAATTGCATGACGGAACTCTGACCAGTCGTGCCGTCATTATGTCCCGCAGGCACTGCCGTGCCAACCGGCGGCGCCGGGCCCTCCTCTTTGGATCCGGCCTTTGCCCAATCAACTTTTCGCCAGGGCCGCAAACACGGTATCGGGCGCGTGGGCAATGACGGCGAGCAGCGCCCGCGCGGGCCCCCGTGGCATGCGCTTGCCCTGCTCCCAATTCCGGATGGTTTCGACGGGCACCCCGACCTTCGCGGCAAATTCCTGCTGGGTCAGCCGTGCGCGGCGGCGCAGGTCGCGCACTTCAATCGTCCCGGTTTCGGCGCGTCCGCTTGGTGCATCCGGCGCCAGTGGAAACTCCTGCCCATCGCGCAATTCGACGATGCGTCCATCCGCTTTCAGCCGAAACCGCTGCATGCTCAAACCTCGCGCATGGCCTGCCAAGCGCGCCACGGAACAAGAGCTGGGGTGGATTTGCCGTGCGCGCTCGATGGGACCATGATGGGACAAGCGCGTTAAGGTCGGATTAACGATAACCACCGTTTGACACAACAAAGCACGTGATCTTGGGCTGTACTCTCATGCGTTCCCCCATCGGCCAACCAAGCGAATTGCCGGCCAGGCGCCGTCCTGGAGCATGGCTCTTTGGGTTGCTTATCGCGCTGGCCACGTCCTGCTCTACCGCCGCCGCACCAGTTGCGGCAGGCGCGCCAATCGAAGGCGCCGCTTGCCCGCGCAACGACGCGCTGGGCACCTCGCGTATTCTCGAGGTCGATGCCGCGAGTTTCCCGCGCGTCGGTTTGAAGAGCTTTCCGCAGACCTTGCCGCTGCAGGACAAGGAGGTCGTGCTGACCTTCGACGACGGCCCCTGGCCGCCGACGACGCGGAAGGTGTTGCAGGCGCTGGCGCAGGAATGCGTGCACGCAACCTTCTTCCTGATCGGCAGGTCCGCGTCCGAATTTCCGGACCTGGTGAAGCGGATCGCCGCCGAGGGGCACACGATCGGCCATCACACCTGGTCGCATCCGAGCCTGAAGCGCATTCCGCCCGACGAGGCCGCGGCCCAGATCGAACGAGGGATCGCAGCGGATGAAAAGGCGCTTCACGGTGTTGCGAGCCCAACGCCATCGACCCCGTTCTTCCGCTTTCCGGGTTTCGAATCCACACCCGCAACGCTCGATCTACTGCAATCGCACGGCATCCTTGTGTTCGGGGCTGATCTCTGGGCGAGCGACTGGCAAGAGCTGACGGCGCAGCAGGAACTAGCCCTGCTGATCAAGCGCCTCAAGGCGGCTCAGAAAGGCATCATCCTTCTGCACGATACCAAAGCCAGGACCGCCGCCATGCTGCCGGCCTTTCTGCGCTATCTGCGGGAGAACGGCTACCGCGTGGTGCAGGTGGTGGCTGCGGACCAGCAGAAGTCACGGGCCGCCGACATGAGCCGGGCGCCCTGATCTGACATCTTTGTGAAACTTGGACGGTTAATGCTGTATTCATCCCACGAGGTGCAGTCATAGATATTTGGCGTGGGAATACGGACGGTGCGTGATGGTCGGTAAGGGTTCGTTTGGCGTCCGGATCGGAGCTTGGGTCGCCCTTTGCGTTGGGTTCGCCTGGCTCCCCGCGCAAGCCGCTGTCGCGGCCGAATGCCCGGGCCATCCCGATGCGATCGGCACGGAGCGAACCATCGTGGTCGACCCGCGGGAGCACCCGCGCATCGGCACCATGCAATATCCCGAAACGCTACCGCTGCGCGACCATGAGGTGGTGCTCACTTTCGACGACGGACCGCTGCCGCGTCACAGCAACCAGATTCTGCAGATCCTCGCCGATAATTGCGTGAAGGCGACGTTCTTCCTGATTGGCCAGCAGGCCCGTGCCAATCCGGAAGGCGTGCGCAAGCTGGTGGCGGCCGGCCACTCCTTCGGCACGCACAGCCAGACCCATCCGCTGACTTTCGAGAAGATGTCGGACGAGCGCGTCAGGCAGGAGGTCGACGAGGGGATTGCATCCGTCACGGCGGCACTGAGCGATCCCAACGCTCTTGCGCCCTTCTTCCGCGTTCCCGGCCTGTTGCGCGCCAAGAACGTTGAGGACTACCTGGCTTCCAAGGGCATTCAGGTCTGGAGCGCGGACTTTGTCGCCGACGATTGGCGCCACATCCCGCCGGCGCGCGTCTATCAGCTTGCGATGAAGCGGCTGGAGCAGAAGCACAAGGGTATCCTGCTGCTGCATGATATCCAGGCCCGCACGGCTGCCGCACTGCCTATGATCCTGCATGAGATGAAAGCGCGCGGCTATCACATCGTACACGTCGTGCCGGCAACGCCTGAGCAGCCGGCAACGCCAACCGAGCCGCAAGACTGGCACATGCGCCCAACACCCGAGGCCATGCCGGTTGCCGGGGGGGCGAAGCTTCCGACTTTCGTCTTCAGCGAGGCGGAACGCCTGGTGGCACCGTCGTCTGATTTCGGTACGCTTGACGGCAAACTGCTGCTGAGCGGCGAACCGTTGGACCGGGTCAAACGGCCGATCGAAGCCACCACTTGGCCGAACCCGACGGCACAGCCGGCGAACACTGCTGCAACGACGCTCCCGGCGCCGTCGGAAAGCCTGTTCGAGATCCCCGAGAAAGCGCAGACGCCGCTGGCGACGGCTGCAGCCGAGACACCGCAGGCAGCCGCTGCAAATGCGGCGCGAACAGCCTTCGCCCGCGCCGCTGGCTCGCAGAAGCGCGTTGCCCGTGGCGGCAAGGCTGAGCCGAAGGCACAGGTGCGTGGCGAGAAGGGCGTGCGGCACCCGGTGAAGGTGGCCAGCCTCAAGAAACGCGAACGCTAGGATCAGCCTTCGAAGCGATCAGCCCGATAGGCCGAGACGTCCACGCTCGGCGTCTCGCCGCTCATCAGTTCGGCCAGCAGTCGCCCCGTTACCGGTCCCAGGGTAAAGCCCTGATGGCCGTGCCCGAAATGCATCCACAGCCGCTTGTGCCGAGAGGCAGGTCCCAAGACCGGCAGCATGTCGGGCATGCATGGCCGGGTGCCGAACCACGGCTCGGCTTCGACCGGCCGCCCCAGATCGATGATTTGGCGCGCTGCCTGCTCCGCGCGTGCAAGCTGCACCGGCGTTGGTTTTTCGTCGGGCATCGCAAGCTCGGCCCCGGTAATGATGCGCAGGCCGTTTTTCATCGGCGCTATCACATAGCCGGAAGCCACATCGCGCAACGGCAGACGCAGCGTGCTGCCGCCTGCATAGTGCCGGTGATAGCCGCGCTTGCGGACCATCGGAATCCGGTAACCGAATTTTCGCAAGGCGTTCGGCGACCACGGTCCCAGCGCGACCACGACGGCCTCAGCGTCGATGCGCCCATCGCGGGCTGTGACCGACCAAACGCCGTTGCGTTCGGTTAGCGTGGCGGCGTCACCGTGCACGATCGTCCCGCCTGAACGTTCAAACAGCTTGGCATAGGCCGCAACGAGCCCACCGGGGTCGGAAACAGTCCACGGTTCCAGCCAATGCAACCCGCCTAGGCCGGCATCGATCAGGCCCGGCTCGGCCTGTTTGAGCTCGTGCGCCGTCAAAACGCTGAACTTCACGCCGTGAACCGCATGCAGGGCCTCGGCCGCAGCGACCTCAGCGTCGAATGCAGACTGCTCGCGGTAGAGCACGCGAAAACCCTCGCGGCGCACCAGCGCGCCTGCCCCGGCCTCGCCGATCAGATCTTCATGCTCCCGCGCGGCACGGCTGATGATCTCGGCATAGGCCGCCGAGATTCGATCATGCCGCCCCGGTGCCGAGTGCCACCAGTAGCTGAGCAGCGGGCCGAGATGATGATGCAGCGTCGCCATCCGATAGCGCACGTCATTGGTTCGGCCGGTTGCGATCCGCTGCAAAGAGCGCCAGTCCCGCGGCATCGGATAAGGCCGCAACGCCTCACTCTGGATGATCACGGCATTGCCATAGCTGGTCTCCTGTCCCGGCGGCTTGCGGTCGACGAGCGCCACCGACCAGCTGCGACGCCGCAAATGGAGCGCGGTGGCCACCCCGACCATCCCGCTGCCCAGAACGATCGCGCTTCTCATGGCAGAAAGTCCAGTTATCCCGCTGTCCGCGCCGAGCGGCCCGCTAATCCAGTTCGAAAGCCGAGCTGTAATCCTGCTTGAGCGCAGGATCTTGCTCCGATTTCTTCAGCACGCAATTGCCCACGACGAGCAGATCGAGCTCATTTCCCATGAAACAGCGGAAGGCGTCTTCCGGCGTGCACACGATCGGCTCGCCCCGCACGTTGAAGCTGGTGTTGACCAGGACCGGACAGCCGGTCAGCGCCTTGAATTGCGTGAGCAGTCGATGGAACAGCGGATTGGTGGCGGCACTCACCGTCTGGATGCGGGCGGAATAATCGATATGGGTCACGGCGGGGATGTCCGAGCGCGCGACATTGAGCTTGTCGATGCCGAACAACGCCTGTTCTGCCGCCGTCATCGCGCGCCGCTTCTCGCGCCTGACGTCGGCGACGATCAACATATAAGGACTGTCGGAATCGAGCTCGAACCAATCGGCGACGTCCTCACGCAGCACCGCGGGAGCAAAGGGGCGGAAGCTCTCGCGATACTTAACCTTGAGATTGAGGTTCTTCTGCATGGTCGGCGAGCGTGGATCGCCAAGGATCGAGCGCGCGCCAAGCGAGCGCGGGCCGAATTCCATGCGGCCCTGAAACCAGCCGACCGCGAGCTGATCGGCCAGCGCTTGCGCGGTCGCCGCGATCATCTCGTCTTCGCGCAGCACCGCGAAGCGCGCCCCCGCTTGGCCGAGCCTGCGCTCGATCTCCTCTTGCGAAAATTGCGGCCCTAAAAACGCGCCCGACATCCCGTCGCCAGTCGGAATCGGACGCGGCTGGCCCTTGAACTGATGATAAGCGGCGAGCGCCGCACCGACCGCGCCGCCCGCATCGCCCGCCGCGGGCTGAATCCAGATCCGCTCGAATTTGCCGTCACGCAGCACTTTGCCATTGGCGACGCAGTTCAGCGCAACGCCCCCGGCCAGGCACAGGTTGCGCGCGCCAGTCTGGCTCGCGAGACTGCGCGTCAGCCGCAGCACGGCCTCGTCCAGCACTGCCTGGATGGAGGCGGCAACGTCCATGTGAAACGAGGTCAACAGCTCGTCGGGCGCCCGCACCGGTTTACCGAACAGTTTTGCAAACCGCTCGTTGGTCATGGTGAGACCGGTGCAATAGTCGAAATAACACATGTCGAGCCGGAACGAGCCGTCCGGCTTCAGGTCGATGAGGTGATCCAGAATGAGCTGCGCATATTTGGGCTCGCCGTAGGGCGCGAGTCCCATCACCTTGTACTCGCCGGAATTGACCTTGAACCCGGTGTAGTACGTGAGCGCCGAATAAAGCAGCCCGAGCGAATGGGGAAAGTGAATCTCCTGGAAGATCTCGAGCCGGTTGCCTTCGCCCATCGCTGCCGACGTCGTCGCCCACTCGCCGACGCCGTCCATCGTGAGCACCGCGGCCTTGTCGAAAGGCGAAGGAAAGAAAGCGGATGCCGCGTGGCTCAGATGATGTTCGGTGAAGAGCAGCTTTTCAGGCGCAATCTCTTCGTCGAACTCTTTTAGATGCTTTCGCAACAGACTCTTCTGGAACAGCTTTTCCTTCAGCCACAGCGGCATCGCCATCTGGAAGGAACGGAAGCCTTGCGGCGCCAGCGCAATATAGGTCTCGAGCAGCCGCTCGAATTTCAAGAACGGCTTATCGTAGAACGCGACGTGATCGATCTCGGCGAGCTTCGCACCTGCCGTTTCCAGGCAGTAGCGGATTGCGTGTCTCGGGAAAGACGGATCGTGCTTCTTGCGGGTAAAGCGCTCCTCCTGGGCGGCCGCGACAATGCGGCCATCCTCAACCAGCGCTGCAGCGCTGTCGTGGTAAAAGGCGGAGATGCCGAGAATGCGCATTTAGAACAGCGTGTAGATGAACGGGGCGAACACGGTTCCCTTGGTCAGCACCACGAGGCCGCCGAACACGACCATCATCGCGAGGATCGGCAACAGCCAGAATTTCTTGCGCACGCGCATGAAGCGCCACAATTCGGCGAGAAAATCCGTCATCAAAACTGGTCTCTCATGGTCTCAGGCGCGGGCCCCGGTGGGCGCGCGATCCAGTAGGTCGCAGCGTCGGGATCACGTCGCAAGCGCAACAAGTCCCTGCCCCGCATCCGCATCACAAGCCCGGTGGGAAGGATGGTGCCGTAGAACAAGAGCCCCATCACGATCGGGTTGACGATCCTGTGCAAAAGCAGTCCGAGCTTCATCCACAGGCGGTTGATCGGATGGAGCGCGGACGGCCGCAGCCACGCCGCAATGAGGAACAATGCGCCGGCGAGCGAAGACCACGGCCAGAGCCGCCCGTAATGCCAGCCGTTCAGGAGGCTGACGGCCGCGAGCGCACCCGCCATGGCGAGCCCAAAGGTCCGGTCTGAGCCGGGCTCTGTGACTTCCTCGCGGATAAAACTCTCGTGGGTTGACTGCTTCATCGAAAATTGTCGATACGACCTCACACGTTCGCGGGCTGCTTTATCAGGTGCGAGCCGTCAGGTCGCGGATTTTTTCAGCCCATTTCGGCCGGACGAACATGGTCCTGAACGACCAAACTGAGGCAAAATGCAGGAATTGACGCCCGATAAGCCGCTTTCGCATACCCCAGGCCGGTCTTGGGCCGGTGCGATCAGGCGCGCCTTCGCGCCAAAGCAGGTGCTGCTCAATACGGCCATGGTGCTTTACTGCCTCGGGTTGTTTCTTATCTTCGATTTTGCCTATTCGGCCTACACGACGGGTCAGGAGCGCGCCCGGATGGCGCGCGTCGCCGACCCGATCTACGATCACGGCTTTGCGCCCAATTTCGACGGCTATGACATCTGGGGCGAAGCGCGTTATCGGCTGATCACCGACAATCTCGGCTTCAAGGATTCCTCAACGCGCGAGGTGCCGCTGAAGGCCACCTCTCGCCGCATCCTCATCATCGGCGATTCCTTTGCGGAAGGAATCGGCATGCCCTTTGAGAATTCCTTTGCCGGACTCTTGCAGCAAGCCGGTCAGTCACGGGCCGACAAGGTCGAATTCCTCAACGCCGGCGTCGCCTCCTACTCGCCCACGATCTACTATCACAAGATAAAATACCTGCTCGATCGCGGCCTCACTTTCGATGAGGTGGTGCTGTTCTCCGACAGCTCCGACGTCGAGGACGAAGCGACCTCCTATTTCTGCATCGACGATAATCCAAGATATCGCGCGTTCTGCACCACGCCGCCCGGCGCGACGCCGCCGCCTGCGATCAAGCGCGATTTCTTCATGGACCACTTCGTTATCACCAACCGCGTGCGTATCATCCTCAAGCGGTGGATCCTGGCAAAGCTGGGCAACCGCCGCCACGCGATCGAAAACGATCACAACAGGATCGGCTGGACCACCCCCCATCCTGATCCGGCCAGGTACAAACCGCTCGGCGTCGAAGGCGGTATCGCGCGCTCATTGGAAAACATGCAAAAGCTGTCCGACCTCTTGAAGAGCCGCGACATTCCCTTGACCATCGTGGTCTATCCCTGGGCGCAGCAGATCGCGCAGGACGACCGTGACAGCAAGCAGGTCACGCTGTGGCGCGATTTCTGTCCCGGCCGCTGCAAGGCCTTCATCAACCTGTTTCCGGTGTTCTTTGCCGCCGCCGACCGCGACAGGGATTGGTACGAGCACCTCTACATCCTCGGCGACGACCATTTTTCCGCGGCCGGAAACCGCATGATGTATGAGGAGCTGGCCAAGCGGTTGCTCAATTGAGCAGCTGCTCAGTCGGAAGGGCGTCCCCAACTCCCTCGTCGTCGCCCGGCCTGACCGGGGCGACCCAGTATTCCCGAGACCGTTGTGTTAAAGTCAGACGGCGCGTACTGGATCTCCCGCCGGAGCCTGTCATCGGGCGGCGCATTCGCGCCGCCCCGTTGGCGGGGAATGACGGTCGGGCTTGGGATTGCGGTGGGTTCTTCGCGCTTCCGCGAAACTCATCGCCTCGGCCGGCGGACGGCCCTCACCTTGCCGCTGTTGCCACCGCCGCAGAAGAACTGGTCGCCGCCGTCGGATTCGAGCCCGGAGACGCCGATGCCGGGCGGCATATCGAGCCGCTCCAGCACCTCGCCGGTCTGCGGATCTATTCGCCGCACATCGCTCTCGTCACCTTCCCAGGTGCCGTGCCAAAGCTCGCCCTCGACCCAGGTCACGCCGGTGACGAAGCGATTGGTCTCGATGGTGCGAAGAATCCTCCCCGTTTCGGGATCGATCTGATGGATCTTGCGATCCCGATACACGCCCACCCAGAGCGCCCCCTCGGCCCAGGCGAGCCCGGAATCTCCGCCGGCGCCAGGCGCAGGGATGGTGGCGAGCACCCGTCCGCTCTTCGGATCGATCTTCTGGATGCGATCCTCGGCGATCTGAAACAGGTGCCGGCCGTCGAAAGCCGTTCCTGCATGTGCTGCGACATCGATCGAGCGTTGCATGGTCCCGCTCGCCGGGTCCAACGCGCTCAGCCTGTCCCCAGTCGCGAACCAGACCTGCTCGCCGTCATAGGTGACTCCATGCACCTTTTCGACACCCGGAAAAGGCCCATATTCGCGGATGATTTCGGCCGCCGCTCTCTTCATGTTTCGATCCTCGCCAGGAGTTTGATGGCGCG
Source organism: Bradyrhizobium sp. ARR65 (assembly GCF_000472385.1). Lineage (GTDB taxonomy): Bacteria > Pseudomonadota > Alphaproteobacteria > Rhizobiales > Xanthobacteraceae > Bradyrhizobium. The sequence goes on along the minus strand of NZ_AWZU01000011.1, from coordinate 143,020 downwards.
ATCCTAGTCCGCGGGCAGAGGAGCCGGGAGTAACAAGGTGGTCGCGAATCCGGGCACGGGCGGGGTCACCCACCGGCGCGCGCGGCCGCGGCCAAAGAATTGCACCTTGCCGGCTGCGGCAAGCTCGTCGAGCGAGCGCTGCACGGTCCGCTGGCTGGCACCAAGCGCCAGCGCCAGTGCGGAGCTCGACCAGGACTCGCCGTCGGCGAGAAAAGCGAGCACCGCCGCGTGCGCCTCTTCGACCGGCCGCGCCAGCACGATCACCTTGCGCGCACTGCGCGGCACCAGTGCAAAGCCTTCCCTCGTCGCGCTGATATCGGCGAACGTGCGAAGAACGCGGCGAAGCCGCCCGATTTCCACGCGCAGCCGCGCGCGATGCGATTCATCGGCGTGCTTTCCTCGGAAAGCTCGGGCGACCAGCGTGCCCCTGGGCACGTCATTCGGCCAAGCTTCGGCCAAGGCGCGCGCGAGTGCAAACAACACCGGACGCGTCGTCAGCGAGATCACCTTGGTCGCATCACGTACGGCATGGCGACATGCGTCCACGACGAGCGCGTCCGATGCCAGCAATCTCTCGACCTCCTCGAGCAGAAGCGGTCGCGCCTCGCCATTGGCAATCAGTCGCGCCGCGGGCGTGTTCAGCACGAGGGACGCGCCTTCGACCTCGGCGATCAACGCCGGGATGGCCGCGTGCCGCGCGGCGCGCTCGGCCCGCACGAGCGCTTCGCGCGCCGCTTTCGTCCGGAGGCGTCGCATTGCGATCCCGGCAACGACCAGTTCATGGACGGCTCGTGAGGCCGGCGGCAACGGCGTGGGGTCGAGTACGGCAAGCCGGCGCTCGGCCTCGTCGAGATGTCCGATCAGGAGCAGGCGCCGGACCTCGAGATACCGCGCATGGGCGGCATTGACGCGATCGCCGTGCGCTTCGAGCGTCGCCTGCGCCGCATCGAGCGCTTTCGCCGAAAATCCCAGGTCGCGCGAAACCAGCGCGATCTCGGCCTCGGCCACCACGCACCGCGCCCGGGCGACCGCCTCTTTCGGACTGAACGCACGCGTCGCGATTCGCAGCAGGGCCTTGGCGCGAACGAGATCGCCGAGCTGCGCCATCGCGATGCCGCGAAGCGCGAGCGCAGGCGCATCGTCGCGCAACGCGACCCGCTTCAGCGCACCCAGGGGATCACCCGCCGCGAGCGCCCGGCCCGCGGCCGTGATGAGCGAGTCCATTTGAATCCCGCCACACTTGTCACTCTCACCGCTGCTCGGTCCTAGTCTATCTCACGGCCACAAACCAGTACGTCCTAGCGAGGAGGCCATCATGGTCGACTGGACGGCCACTCAACGTGAAACTGCAGGTGCCTGCGCCAGAAGCGGCAATGGCACCGCCCTTGGCGCGGCCGACTGGCTCTCTCTGGCGGCGGCCCCGACCTTCGCAACGATGGCGCTGCTGACGTCTGTTCTTGGTGGTGGCGCAACGGACATGCTCTGCACGAGCGCACATGCCTCGCCCCTAAGCGGAATGGTGCCGATGTACCTGCTGATGAGCGCCTTCCATTTGGCGCCCTGGCTGAAATTCGTCTCGCGGCGACGCGCTGCGAGGATGCGGAATCATGTTTAGCATCAGGGCGAGCAAAGGCGCGTCAGCAACGTGTCCACCCATTCGCATTGCAGATCGGGATTGGTGGGCACGCTTGCGGTTTGCCCACCCTGCTCGGCTACTCGGCCCCCGTTGGTCCCACTCAATCCGTCACGATCTTGGCGACGCAGAGCAGCACTACGAGCGCCAGAAAGAACAGGTCCATGTAGGCCTTCAGCTCGTTGTCACGGCGCAGCACGCTGACATCCTGAATGGTCTGCTTGCGCAGCGGCGAGACTGCACCGCCGTCGGTGATCAGAGAGACGAGCTTGCGTCCCTCCGCCTCCAGCCGTTCGATCCGCTGGTAGAAGAAGAATGAGCGCACGGCAGAGACGGCGCGCAGGCCGGCATAGATCAACACGAGGAGCGCGAGGACCGCGCGGTTGTTGTATTTCTCGATGTAGTTCAGGCTGAAATAGACCGAGGCCAGCAACGCGAAATCAGTGACGAAGTGGTAGACGAAGCTCAGGAATCGCATGGGTGCCCCGTGGCGGTAGGTGTTTCGTCTCTCGTTCGTGCGCGAAGTCTTGCCTTCCGGACGCAGGGCCGGAACAGCCGCAGTCAGTCCCACTCTTAATCGGGCTTACGCCACTGTTGTAACAGCAGGGCAACGGAAGTGAGGTCCGGCAGCGTTTGTCCCCCCGCGCAGCGAACCGGCGCCGCCATTTAGGCGCACGAGCGAGCCGCTTTCAACCCCGATTCCGAATGCTTCATCCCGAACGGTATATGATTCCTCTATTCGGCTTCCTGCGGACCGGCCGCGCCCTTGGCAAATCCCCCGATTTCTCCGCACAAAGCAACGTGGCAGCGAACACCGGATCGGGCTACAATGGGCCTTGCCACAGCATGTGGAGTGCGCCGATGCCCAGAAAGGGAATCACGGGCCACGACGAATGGGTCGTCACCGAAGCCTTGGCAACCGCCTTCGTTGCGCTGGAACAGCTCCCGTCGAAGCACCAGCCGCGGGCCCACATGGAGGACATCAGGAAGCTGCTCGCCAACGGCCGGGAGCCGGCGACCGTCCGCCTGCATCTGGCGCAAGCCAAATGCCGGCTCAACCCTCACCTTAACCCCTTGAGCATCTACGAGGAATACGGCATCAGCAGCGACCTTTACGGCTGAGGCCTGCGTCGCCCTCACGTTTCGCTGCTCCGGGCGAACCGAGGTATGGCCATGCTGCCAGGCGCTATCCGCCCTGGAGCGCGGAGAGGCCGCTTCAATAGCTTGCCAGGACATGGGAGAGGCCGGCGGCTCGAAGGCAAGGCACGATCTCGACATCACGTCCGACGACATTTGCGTCAGACACGGCAGCAGCTTCGGCTCACCCACCGGCGGGTTACGCACACCTTCCGCGGCCGCCCGCAGTTTGCGCGGTTTGGCCGAAGCCCCCATCTTTTGCCATGACTTTCCGTTGCGGAGAACGGCTATGAAAGCGTTTTTATTGGGTTGCGCAGCCGCGATCGTGATCGCGGCGATCGGCGTTGTTGTCCTGAACCAAGTTCAAGAACCGGTCCAGCAGGCCTTTGCGACGAGCGCAGTGCGCCTCTGATCAGCCGATGAAATCGACCCGCCTATTCCGCTGGCGTGGCGGCCGGTTGCCGTCGCGCATCATTGGCACCGGTGCGCGCGTTCTCCTCTTCGAGCCACAGGCTGTGGTGCTCCTTGGCCCAGTTCATGTCCACGGTACCCGATCCCATTGCTTCGAAGGCACCTTCCATTCCGATCGTGCCGATGTAGATATGAGCCAGCATCGCCGCTATGAACAGAACCGCGACGACGGAGTGGACAACTTGCGCGAGTTGCATCCCTTCAATGCCTGACAGGTAGAAGGGAAACATGAGCTGATATCCGCTGGCCGCAACCAGACCGCCGCCGATGACTACGATCCAGTAAATCGCCTTCTGGCCGGCATTAAAGCGGTAGGCCGGCGGCTGATCGTGTCCGATGATGCCGCCGCCTCGCTTGAGCCAATCGACATCAACCTTGTTTGGGATATTCCCGGCGAGCCACATCAGGAAGATCAGCACGACGCCGATCGTGAAGGGGAAGCTCAGATAGTTGTGAGCGTACTTCGCCCATTGCGACCATTCGGAAAACGCCTCGAAGCCGATCAGCGGCAGCAGCAAAGGCCGGCCGAAGGTGATGTTCAGCCCCGAAATCGCGAGCACGATGAAACAGGTCGCCGTCATCCAGTGCACGAAACGCTCAAAGGTCGTGAAGCGCACGATGGTCCGACCGGAACGTCCGCTTTCGAGCCGAACCATGCCGCGGGTGAGATAAAAGATCAGGAGCACGGCCAGCATGCCCAGGATCGCAATTCCGCCGACCCAGCGCAGCGCTACTGTCCGAAATTCACGCCACTCGCGCCCGGCCGGCTGCACGAGGACGCTGGAACGCTGATCGGGAATGCTGACGCGCCCCTGTATTCGGTCGAACTCCCGGAGAAGCTGCTGCTCCCTCACGGAGCTCGCGGTCGGATTGACCTGATCCTGCTGGGCGATGGATGGTGTTGACGCCGTCAGAATCAACAGAAATGCCAACGCGCCGACAGTCAAAGAAATCAACCGCTCGAAAGAGGCCATGAACTCCTCCCGATAGCTTGCGCGCTTCGCATGCCGCGCCGCCTCAAGACTCGATGGTTTCGCGATACGCGGTTTTCCAGCCCCAGGCGCCAGAGCCGTAACCGCGTTTCATGACGCGCTCCTTGTAGATCTGGGCGATGACTTCACCGTCACCGGCGAGCAACGACTTGGTCGAGCACATCTCGGCGCAGAGCGGCAATTTGCCCTCGGCGAGACGGTTCGCCCCGTACTTCTCGTATTCTTCCTTGCTGCCATCGGCCTCGGGACCGCCGGCGCAGTACGTGCATTTGTCCATTTTGCCGCGCGAGCCGAAATTACCGATCTTTGGATATTGCGGCGCACCAAACGGACAGGCATAGAAGCAATAGCCGCAGCCGATGCACAGATCCTTGGAGTGAAGCACGACACCGTCGGCCGTCGTGTAGAAGCAGTTCACCGGGCAGACCGCCGCGCAGGGCGCGTCCGTACAATGCATGCAGGCCATCGTGACGGATCGCTCGCCCGGCTTGCCGTCGTTGATGGTAACGACGCGGCGCCGGTTGATGCCCCAGGGCACTTCGTGCTCGTTCTTGCAGGCGGTCACGCACGCATTGCACTCGATGCACCGGTCGGCGTCGCAGAGAAATTTCATCCGAGCCATGTACGTTGCTCCTCTCAAGCCGCGACGATCTGACAGAGCGTAACCTTGGGCTCTTGCATGCCGGTCGCGGGATCATAGCCGTAGGTCGTGATCGTGTTTGCGCTCTCGCCGAGCACGATCGGGTCGGTACCCGCGGGATAGTTCTTGCGCAGATCGTTGCCGCCGAACCAGCCGCCGAAGTGGAACGGCATCCAGGCAACCCCTTTCCCGACCCGTTCAGTGACCAGCGCTTTCATCCTGGCGCGCGAGTTGTTTTCGGCGCCGCTCACCCAGACCCAGCCGCCGTCCTTGATGCCGCGATCAGCGGCATCAGACGGATTGATCTCGATGAACATGTCCTGCTGCAGTTCGGCGAGCCACGGATTGGTGCGCGTCTCCTCGCCACCGCCCTCATATTCCACGAGGCGACCAGAGGACAGGATCAGCGGAAATTGCTTGGCGATCCCTTTGTCTACTGCAGCCTTCTGCACCGAGAAGCCGATGTTGGGCACGCGGAACTGCTTTGCGTCAGGCAAGGTCGGATACTTTGCGACCAATTCGACGCGCGGGGTGTAGATCGGCTCGCGATGGACCGGAATGGGATCCGGCAAGCCGAACGCATTCATGCGTGCCTTGCCGTTGCCGTAAGGCACACAGCCATGCATCAGTGCAACGCGCTGGATGCCCCCCGACAGGTCGAGCGACCAGGAGACCGTATCGGGGTTGGCAGGATTGACCCTGGTGATGGTGGCCATCTCGGCCTCGGTCAGCTCCTTGTCCCAGCCGAGCTTCTTCAGCACCGCGAGCGTGAACTCGGGATAGCCGTCCTGAATCGCCGAACCCTTTGAATACGAGCCCTCTGCCAACAGGCTGACCTTCCGTGTGGTGCCGTCGGGCAGCTTCTCCTCGCGCTCGAGACCGAAGCGCGGCCGGAACGTGCCACCGCCATCCATCACATGGAGATTGGTATTGTAGAGCAGCGCCGATCCGGGATGCTTTATCTCAGGCGTGCCCCAGCATGGCCACGGCAGCCCGTAATAGTCGCCTCCGACTTCCGGATCGTCCTTGGGTGCGCGCATGGTCACCAGGTCGAATTTGGCCTGGTTCTTCATATGTGCCTTGAGCCGCTCCGGCGACTGGCCGCAATAGCCGGTCGACCAGCTACCGCGATTCATCTCGCGCAGCACGTCCTCGGCCTCGGGGAGATTGTTCTCGACCTTGATGTTTTTGAACATCTTGTCTGCAAAACCGAACTTCTTCGCCATCAGATAGATCAGCTCAAGGTCATCCTTGCATTCGAACACCGGTTTGACGATCTGCTCACCCCATTGCAGCGAGCGGTTTGAGGCGACCCGCGATCCCTTGCACTCGAACTGAGTAGCGATGGGGAGAAGATAGAGACCATCTTTGCGCCCGGCCTCGACCGAGAGCGACGTCCATGTCGTTGGATGCGGGTCGGCGACCACCAGCAGTTCGAGCGCCTTCAGTCCCTTTAGAGATTCGGGAATGCGCGTGATGCTGTTGCTGGCGTGTCCCTGTACGAACACCGCCTTGATATTGTCCTGCTGCGCGACATCTGTCCTCGGCAGGATCGTGGCATCGAACCAGCGGGTCAGCGGAATACCTGGCGTTTCCATCTGCTTCTTATCGCTGAAGCGCGAGGCCAGATAATCGTAATCGACTTCCCAGACCCGCGCCCAGTGCTTCCAGGCGCCTTCGGCAAGGCCGTAGTAGAACGGCAGCGTCACGATATCGAGACCCACGTCCGTTGCGCCCTGGACGTTGTCGTGGCCACGGAAGATGTTTGCGCCCGTGCCCGGCTTGCCCACGTTTCCAGTAAGCAAAAGCGCAATGCAACTCGTTCGCACATTGGCCGTGCCGACCGTGTGCTGCGTCTGGCCCATGCACCAGATCAGTGTCGAAGGCTTCTCTGTGGCGAACATCTTGGCGACCCGCTCGAGCTGAGCAGGCGGCACCCCGCTGACGCGCTCGACCTCGTCCGGCGTCCACTTCTCGACTTCCTTGCGAAGATCGTCAAAGCCATAGACGCGTTGCCGAATGAACTCCCGGTCCTCCCAGCCGTTCTTGAGAACGTGCCACATCATCCCGTAGAGCACGGGGATGTCGGTGCCGGGCCGCAACCGCACATATTCGGTCGCATGCGCCGCGGTCCTCGTCAGACGCGGGTCGACAACGATGAAATTGGCCCTATTCAACTCCTTTCCTTCGAGCAGATGCTGCAACGATACAGGATGGGCCTCCGCCGGATTTCCGCCCCAGATGATCAGGGTCTTCGAATTTCTGATGTCATTGAAGCTGTTGGTCATGGCGCCGTAGCCCCATGTATTGGCTACGCCCGTGACTGTCGTCGAATGGCAGATGCGCGCCTGATGGTCGGTGTTGTTGGTGCCCCAGAACGCGCCTAGCTTGCGGAAGAGATAGGCGCCCTCGTTCGTCATCTTGGCTGATCCGAGCCAGTAGACGGAATCCGGGCCGGACTTCTCGCGAACCTGCATCAACTTGTCGCCGATCTCATCGATGGCAGTGTCCCAGGAGACACGCGACCATTGACCGCCGGAAAACTTCATCGGGTAGCGCAGACGGCGCTCGCTGTGCACCAGTTCACGTACCGACGCTCCCTTGGCGCAATGCGATCCCCGATTGATTGGAGAATCCCAGCTCGGCTCCTGACCAATCCATACCCCGTTCAACACTTCCGCCGTCACCGTGCATCCGACCGCGCAATGCGTACAGACGTTCTTGCGAACGGTCGCACCTGCAGACAGTGGGCCGGCGACGGCGGCGTCCGCTTTGCGGACACCTCCGATCGGCAATGTCCCCAGTGCAGCCAGCGCGCCTCCGGCGAGGCCGGAACGCCGCAGGAATGCGCGGCGGTCAAGTCCGCCGACCTGCCCGGACAGGGTGGCCGCGACGGATCCACGCGATGCGGCTTCGGAACGCTCTGTTCTCTTGATCAGCACCGCAACCTCCCTCAATCCGGATAACGGTTGACGCGATAGTACTTCTTCACATGGTCGGTTTCTTTGTAGCGCGCCTTCCGTTTCTCATCGTTGGTCTCGCTGTCTGCCCGCGCGGGCGCGAGCAAGGGCGTTGCCAGCGTCGCGCTTGCGCCAACTGTGCCGATGCCGACCTTGCGGAGGAAATCGCGGCGGCCGACGGTCGTTTGCTTCTCGTCCTTCATCGCATTCCTCCTCAACCGGTACATTGGTCAGTTGGCGAACGTAAAAGCCTCAGCTTCGATTTCCAGAAACACGCGTCCAAGTGTTCCGACCGCGCGGTAGAATTTGGCGTTTTCGGCCTTGTCCAAATCAGCGAAAAAATGTCCCAGCCAGCGGGACAGATGTTTCTCGAAGAAGGCGCGCTGCGCGTCCGGGGACGCGAGGAAGCGACCAGCCGCAAGCCCGGCCATGACCTCGCATAAGGTCGCCGCATGATCCTCGGGTTCGGCATTGGTCTCGACCCGCTTGATGCCGAGCGCGGCAAGATCCTCGCGCAAGCGAGACAGCGGGCGCTCGTTGAGAAAGCCGGTCAGATAATAGGATGCGTAGGGCAGCAATTCGCCACGGCCTACTCCGACGAACAAATCAAAATATTCGCGCTCAACCTCGGTTGCGACCGCGCGCGCCGCCGCTTCCGCGAGGGCCGCATGGGCGCGCCCCAGCGGCGTCGCATCGTGGCGCAGTTGCGCGATCTGTTCGAGCAACGCACGCGATGGCGCGGAGGCGAGCAACGTTGCGAGCAACGCATATTCCTGCGCTCGCGCGGCATCGAGCGGATCAACAGCATGATCCGCCGCCGCTGACTCACCAAAGAGATCGGGACGAAGCACCTTGCGCGGCACGCCCGTCGCGGCTTCCACGGCGACCACCCGCTCCGCAGGCACCCTGTTCCAGTTGGAAACGGAAGGCTGCGCAATACCAATCTTGCGGGCAAGCTGGGCTACGCCGCCTGCTGCATCGATAGCGCGATTGAGGCCCGCATCGCGCACGTGGACCTCCCCATCCAAGGTGCCAAGCGCTTGATTAGCTTTGCGCAATCAAGACTAGGAGCGAGTTGGGGAACGGTCAATCAAGAGGCATAGCCCGAGACTATATCATTTGGTCGCAGTCTACCGAGGCAACGCGCCGCCATGCGTGCGTCGCCAGGGGAGATTTCCCTCGCTCTCTCCCGGCTCGCCCTGCATCGCACACGTTCGTTGCGATGCAGCAGAGCTTGGCTGCTGTTCGGCCGAGATGGACGCGCTGGATGGTTGAGGCTCCCCAGTCACTTCCGCCGGCTCTGACGCTTGCCGGAGTTCGCCCGATTGTTCGGCCGCCTCGGTGGATGACTCCGAGATGCTTTCAGCCGCCTGCGCGACGCCGCCGACAATGCGGTGAACGAGGGCGGCTAGCTGCTCCGCCGAAAAGTCGAGCGGACCAAAGCCAGGCATCGCGTCCGGGTCGTTGAAATCCCAGGCATTCTCTGCGAGCCCCACAAAATCGCGGATGGCAGGATCGCTGCTCCAGGCTCGACGAAGCGCCGCGCGGCTCAACTCCTGCGGAATGCCCTCGCGCAGAAACGCGGTGATGTCGGTGGCCGCGTCGATAGAATCGACTGGCGGCAAACTCGCAAGATCCAATTCCGGATCGGAAACCTCTTCCGCAGCACCGGCCGATGATGCCGGCTGCCGCGCCTCAACGGGCTTCTCGGACTGTGGCACAGCCTGACCGGCCCTCGCCTCCTGCTTGCGACGAGACCAGCGCGCGAGAAAATCATCGCCGCTCATTCTCGCCCATCCTCACGGCGCCGTCGCGCCAGCGCCTCTGGATCGGCCCGGCGCCGCTCGCGCTTGACGAATTGCCTTTCAACGTGGTGCTCGGCAACAAAACTTTCAATCGTCTGATGCAGAGCCTCAGGCATCGGCACTGCCTCGACCAGATTGGCGGCGGCTTCGGTGAACGCCTCGCCCTCGGCCGGGTCCGCGGTGACGGCCGAAACGGCGTAAGGCCAGGCGCCCTCGGAAGGGCTCAATACGATCCAGATGCTCGGTGCGCCGCTGGCAAGATTGTCGCGGTATCGCTCGGTCTCCGATCGATAAAGATCGACCGTCGCACTGCCGGCATAAAAGAGCGTCGCCTCGCGCTGCTCGCGTATGACCGTCCAGGGCGTCATCGCGGGCTCATCCGGCAGCACGCCGATACCGCGCCAGATGAATTCGATCCACGGAGACCCCGATTTGCGACGCTCGACCACGACGCCAACGGGAATGCGCTGCAACGGCGGGGCGGCGAGAGTCACGCTGTCGCCTCCGGATGCTTGATCGGCAACCCCGTCAAGAGATTCTGCGGTTTCATTCGCACCAGCCGATCGGATGTCATTGCCAATATCAAGTAGACCGGCTCGTGATCGAGAGTATCGGCCGCCAGGTCGGCGTCACCAAAGGTGAGCCGGAACAGCGCAAGCACGCGGCCGGCAGTGCGGTCGTCGAGAGGTTCACCATGCCAGAGCCGGTCGCCGATGCGGGACGCCTCGGCGTCGAGCCCGACATACCAGGTGAGCCTTGCATCGCGCAGCTCTGTTATCGGCTCGATCGTGACATCGATCCCCAGCAGGTGAGAAATCAAATGCGTCATCGCTTCCGCGATCGCTGCTCGTCCTTGTCCAGTTCCGCTGAGGTCAAGCGCCATGTCGAACTGATCGCTGCGCTGCCAATAGCTGTCGGCGTTCTCTTCGCTGAGAACGTCGATCTCGCCATCGACGGTTGCGCCGAGCATGGACATCAGCGACATAACCGGAGTCGCGGTGCGGCCGCCGATCATCTCATCATCTGCCAGAAGCAGCGAATGTTCGTGCGTAATGAGCCGCTGCTGCCGGAAGAACAGCTCACCCGCGCGCAACGTGAACGGATCGTCGCAGCCGTCCAATGCGTTGCGCAGGATCACGTGAACGAGTTGATCGAGGAACAGCGGCGGCAAATTGACCGAGGCGGAACGGATCAACGCGAGATAGGCCGCCTCCAGGGTCGGATGACGCAGCAAAAGGTCGCGGAACGCGAGCACGAACTGCCAATTCTCCCGCGCGTCGGCATCCGCCATTGCTGCCAGTTCGTCAGCGCCGACCGCCATGCGCGGATTGTCCAGCAGGTCCCGGTGTAACCTGCGCTCGACGGGACAGGCATCATCAGGCAGCCTCAGTTCGGGACGCACGAAATAGGCTTTCAGAAATTCGTCCGTGACCACAAGCCCGCCGCTCGCATCACGATCGAGCAAGTGGTGACCGCTCGCGATCCAGAAATCTCTCATCGGCGCGATTGCTCCCGGCTCATGTTTCCAAAATTGAAACTGCTCTCGAGTTCGGTGTCACCCTCCACTTCCATGAAATAAGAGCGCCCTCTTTGCGCCGCCGCTCTCCTAGCAGCAATCTGCGAAACCACTCGCGGATGTTGCGAACCGAGCTTCACAGGCGCGGTCCTCCGAGCTTCGCGTCGAGCCAGGAGGGCGCGACGAGCGCTTTGCGGAGATCGTGCCGATCGGTGGTCTCTGCCCCGATGTGGCGCACCAGAAGGTCGCCATTGCCGTCGATGGCACGAGAGGTCTGCCGCTCGCGTCCCAGGCGGCTCAAGAAATCGCGCGCGATGCCGTCGAAGCCGTCGACCTGCCAGCTATCGAGAACCCGCATCAGATGCTGGGCAAAGCTTTGCGTCACCTGAACCGCGCCTGTCTCGCCGAAGCCTTCCTGGTCGAGCGCGGAAGCGAGCGGATGCACGCCTGGTTCCCTATCGACGGCCGCCACCGTCCGGATCATGGCGCCGAACACCAGCCAGCGCGGCGGTTCATTCTCCCTCGCGGACGAAGGCCAGCCGAGCCGCCCGCCACCGACAAGCCCGCCGTCGACCCGGATCGCGTCCGGCCATTCGATCGTGATTTCCTTGTTTGGCGGTGCGTGGGCGCGCAACGCATCGGTCAGCGCCACCATCGCAGCATAGAAAGCGCGACGTGCGCTACGCAACGGCTCGCTGGGTTCTAGCACCACGGCGAACTCGGCAAGGTCAAATCGCCCGACATGGGTGAGCGTACCGGCGCCGCTCTCCTCGGCGATATCGATGGCATGCGCGAAGGCGTCGCGGCTCTCGCGCAGCCTCACCAGCGTGAACGGCGGAGGCAGATCGATCGGTTCTGAAACGAACGCGCTCGTACGGATGGCTTCAGCCTCCTTTCTTCTTTAGACAGAATAGCTTATACGAACGGGATGGGCGGCGCGAGTCTCTCGGCTTGAGAGGATGGTCAGCTCGCATGGTGCAGGCACCGAAAACGATCCTGATGTGCTCGTGTGAAGACACGATGCGCCTCGATGTATCCGCCGCAAAGTGCGCATGCCGCAAGGGCGAGATTGCGACGTTCCGTCAGTTGTGTCGCGCCGAGCTTGATCGATTTCGCGATGCGGCGAAATCTGATGCACCCCTTATCGTCGGCTGCACCCAGGAAGCTCCGCTGTTCACTGAAGAAGCCGGAGAGCGCCGCCAGAGCATCGATTTCGTCAACCTCCGTGAGACCGCCGGCTGGTCCGCTGAAGGAGCGCGCGCCGGGCCCAAAATGGCAGCGTTGCTTGCGGCTACATCCGAGCCCTCGCCTCCCTATCCTTCCGTGACCTTGTCGAGCGAGGGCGTGGTCCTGATCTACGGCCGCGACGAAACCGCCATCGAAGCCGGCGCCTTGCTCGCCGATCACCTCGACGTGACGGTCATGATCACGACGCCGGCGCAGATCGCGCCGCCGGCGACGACATCGTTCCCCATCGTCAAAGGAACCATCCGCAACGCCAAAGGCCATCTGGGGGCCTTTGAGCTCATGATCGATGACTTTGCGGCGCCGCGCCCCTCCTCGCGGGATGCTTTCGTGTTCGAGGCTGCACGCAACGGCCTGACATCGCGCTGCGACCTCGTCCTCGACCTCTCCGGCGGCTCGCCGCTGTTCCCCGCGCATCATCTGCGCGAGGGATATCTGCGCGCCGACCCGAAAGACCCGGCGGCGATGCTGCGTGCCGTGCTGAAGGCGCGCGATTTCGTCGGTAGCTTCGACAAGCCGCAATATGTCAACTTCACCGCCGACCTCTGCGCCCATTCGCGCTCGAAGCTGACTGGTTGCCGTCGCTGCCTCGATCTTTGCCCGACCGGAGCCATCACGCCGGATGGCGATCACGTGAAGATCGATGCGGAGGTCTGCGCCGGATGCGGCCAGTGCGCCGCAGCCTGCCCGACCGGCGCAGCCTCATACGCCCTGCCGCCGGCGGACGCGCTGCTGCACAAATTGCGCGCGATGCTGCTGACATACCGCGAGGCGGGCGGCCCCAATGCGGTCATATTGTTTCACGATGGCCAGCACGGCAGGGCGCTGATCGATGCGCTCGCCCGCTATGGCGATGGTCTTCCGGCGGATGTCCTGCCGTTTGCCGTCAACGAGGTGACGCAGGTTGGCCTCGAGGCCGTCGTGGCGGCTTTCGCATACGGCGCGGCGGGAATCCGTTTTCTGCTCAGGGCAAAGCCGCTGCACGACATCGCCGGCCTCTGCCAAACCATCACAATGGCCGATGCTATTCTCGCCGGACTTGGATTTTCGGAGCGGGCGGTTTCAACGATCCAGACAGACGATCCTGACGCGCTCGGCGAGGCGCTGCGCGGGATGGAGCCCGGACCGATTGTGGAGCATCCCGCCACCTTCAAAACCATTGGCAAGCGGCGCGACCTGCTTCGCCTCGCCCTTCATGAGTTGCATCGCGTGGCACCCGTGCCGACCGACGTCATTGCCCTTCCCGAAGGTGCACCACTCGGCACGGTCACCGTCGATGTGGCCGGATGCACGCTGTGCCTGTCCTGTGTATCTGCCTGCCCCACCGGCGCCCTTCGCGACGATCCCGAACGTCCAGTCCTCAAATTTGTCGAAGACGCCTGCGTGCAATGCGGATTGTGCCAGAGTACATGCCCGGAGAAGGTGATTACGCTGAAGCCGCAGATCGATTTTCGCGCCGCCAGAGCCGCGGCCGAGATCATCAAGGAGGAGGAACCCGCTCGCTGCATCCGCTGCGGCCAGCCGTTCGGTGTGAAGAGCACGATTGAGAAGATCGCGGCGAAGCTGGAAGGCCGCCACTGGATGTATCCCGCCGGCGATAGCCGGCTGGACGCGATCAGAATGTGCGCAGACTGCCGCGTCATCAGCATGAGCGAGCAGCAATTCGATCCGTTCGCCGGCGCTGGCGAACGCGCGCCGGTCCGAACCACCGACGATTATCTCCGCGAGCGCGAGTCCAAGCATTAGACGGCACACCCGCCAAAGGGCTGCGCGGACGCATGCGTCCGCCTCGCGCGTAGGCTCACAAATCTAAAACCCAGGCCATTGCTCGACCGGGAGGTCTGTCAAATTCGGATGCTGCTTGAGCAATTGAGTGACGTCCAGGTTCGGACGGTCCTTGAGAGCCTCCGTGACGCAATGGTTTACGTATCTGCGACGCGCGAGCCATTTGACCTTCCTGCCCTTGGCCTCCGCCTTGCACGCGATGACCGCCTGCTTTGCGGCAGTCTTGTCAGCCTTGGACGGAGCCGCAGCCGCGGCCGACATGAATGCAGCGACGCTAAGCAGCGTCGCGGTAACGCCCGCAAATAGAGCTGTGGCGAGACGAGACATGATGCCCTCCCCGTGATTATCGTCTGCGATGAACTTACGGCAAAAACAGGCATTCGGGCAGGGTTACAGACGTGGCGAATGCCATGCACGGCCTGCTGCAGCGCGCTCATTTGGCGGTCGCACGCCCCAAGAAATCCGTGAGCGCCTTACGGTCCTCAGCCGATCCAATGCGCTGCTCCGGCATCTTGGTACCAGGCGTGTAGGCACTCGGACCGATTTCGAAGAGCCTAGACACGGTTTCCGGCGTCCAGATGATGTTCATGTGCTTGAGTGCCTCGGAGAAGCGATATCCGGGCAGCGACGCAATCCTGCGGCCATACAATCCGGCGAGCGTGGGCCCGGCGCGCTGCGCCTCCTTCTCCGACAGTGTATGACAGGCAACGCAGGCCCTGAACACCTCGGCACCATGATCTCCGGCATAGGCGGCCAGCGGATCGTGCGCCGTGCCTTGCAGCGACGAGCCGATGGGATTACCGGTACGCGCGTTCCAATGCCGGATCCTGCCGTCGGCGCAGCCGGTCAGCAAGCTTGCATTGTCGAGCAGGAATGCCAGCGACCACACCGGCGAACCCGGACCCAGCAGCGTTCGCTCGACGCGGCGCGTCTTTCGATCGATCACCGCCACGGCGCCGCCAATTTCGGCTGCCGCTATCAGCGTACCGTCCGGAGAGATCGCCAGCGCAACGATCGGCGTCGAACCAGCCTGCGCTTCCCCGATCTCCCTCCCCTCCTTGGTCAGAAACCGCAGCCTGCCGTCGGCTCCGCCCGTTGCGATTTCGCCGTCGGGTGCGATGGCGACTGCGTTGAGAGGTGACGGGAGCGTAACGACGTCCGGCGGCCCTCCCGTGAGTGGCCAGATCCTTAGTGCGAGATCGTAACCGACACTGACCAGTGATCGTCCATCCGGCGCGAACGCAACGCCGTTGACGTTCTGGCTGTGCCCCTCAAGCACCTGCTGCGCGCTGCCGTCAAGCGACCAGAGTCGAACCGTGTGATCCCAGGACGCCGATGCGAGCTTCGCACCATCGGGCGAGACCGCAAGCGAGACGATCGGCGCGCGATGCCCCTCGAAAATTTGATCCGGCTGCTGCCGACCCGCGGTCCAGATGGCTATCCGCGCATCCGCTCCTGCGGTCGCCATTCGCCCGTCCTTAAGGAGGGCAACCGCATTCACCGCGTCCGAGTGGAAACGAAGGACTTGCTCTGCGGATTCCGTTCTGAGCGACCACCGGATGGCTGCGGTATCGAAGCTCCCGGACAGGGCGCTTTGGCCATCGCTCGAAACGGCGATCGCCCGCACCGGCCCGCCGTGCCCCGTCAGTTGCGCTTGCACCTGCCTTGGACTAAGCGCCAACAGAGCCACGACGATGAAGAGACTTACGGTCCAATTCATTAGCGGCCCCGACGAGCTATGGCCCGATCACCACTCTCGGCTCAACGTCCGCGATGCTGACCCGCGCGTCCAAGACCGCGCAAGTCAGAACGGTCCGGACCAGCCGCAGCATACCAGCAGCAGTTTGACGCCCGTGGTGCTCGGCCGGACGTTTGCGCCTCCCTCCTGCGCCGCAACGACAGCGGTCGTCATTCCGTTCCATGGTGCATTGCAGGGCGGAGAGCCCTCCTGGCGCTAAACGTCGCGCAAGCCGCGGTGGGCGTTGAATCACAACAGGCCAATTCCTATCGTCAATTCGACACGTCAAGGACGACGTCATGCAAATACGACCCAAAACGTATCTGCAGCTCACCTATTGGTGGCGGTCGTTCCGTGATTTGATGCCGCGACGTGCTCGCGACGCGCCTGTCGGGACATCACCGCCCCTCATCTATGCCGCTATCGTGCTGGCGTTACTTTTGGCCATTTTGGAGACAGATGTTCATCGAGGCGAATTGGCATCGCTTGGTCTTCTCAGCAATGAGCACCCGATCGATAGCAGCTTTCTGAGCCCGTAAGGTTTCGAGCTTCGACCAAGCTTGGTCCCAATAGCTCGCTTGTAGGGGCCTCCTTCGCGATGAACCCGGTTTCGCTACGGGCCTTAGGTTTAGCGCGTCGCCTCCCTCGGATATACCAAGGAGCGATCCTCAAAGGTCTCGACCGGCAGCTTGTCGGCGCGGCCGCTTTGCATGTCCTGCAATGTGGACATACCGGCGGTCGCCGTGAATCCATGGTTCGACAGCGGGTGCGATCGCATTATTCCGGTCGCGGCTGAGAGAAGAGCAACGGCTGCGATTGCAGACACAACTAAACCCTTCATGTGAGATCTCCGTCCGGCAGCACTGGAAGAAATTGCAGCGCTATCATCTAGCGCAAACTGCGCTCCGGAGAAGTGAGCCGCCTCACAGGCTTGAGCAGTGTTGTGGGGCTCACTTGCATGGAACTTGCACGAGCCTGCCGACGCGGCCTCGCATCAGCAGCGACGGTACGCCACCGTACATAAGAGGCGGCGGACATATTCGTGCGCCCGAGACCAACGGACATGCCAACGCACATGAATGGCGCATCGATCGCAGCGGAGCATTGCGTGTTGCTGGAGCCGCAGTGATGTTGCATGATCACGTCATGCGAGAGGTGGCCCATCGCACCGTAAGCGCGTTGATCTTTTTTGCGGCGGCCATTCTGACCGCGTTCGGATTGGCAGACATCGCGGACAACGAGCTTGGCCTGTCACTGCAGATCATTCGAAAGAGCGCGCTCTTTGCCGCCGTATTTGGTGCTCGGCTTTTTGCTGCTCATGTACTCGGATCGTTTTGGCAGGCTAAAATAGGACTCTGATCGGGGACTCGGGCTTCGCGGTGCCGATACGACCTACCGCAGCACCGCCAGCGAGCGACGCATCTTCGCGCCTTCTTCGTACGATGACGTACTTGGAAGGTGAATCCGTCATGTTTGCTGACAGGCTTAAGTCGAAATGCAGATGCATACGTTTGGCGGCATAATGCAGCAATAAAAAAGGTCCAGTGGACGAGACAAATCCCTCATCTGGATTCGCCTTCTCCGACTGGAGGCAAAGGGAGGAGGGATTGAATATGAGAACGCGCAAACTCGCGCGCGTCACGCGACGTCGTTTCTTAAAGCAAACGGGTTTCACCCTCATTGCCGCCGGCACGGCACCGCTCATTTCCGCGCCATTCGTGTCGCGCGCACTCGCCGATGCGAAGACGCTTTCGATCGTCCAATGGAGCCATTTTGTCCCCGCCTACGACAAGTGGTTCGACAAGTTCGCAAGGGACTGGGGTGAGAAGAACCAGATCGGCGTCACGGTCGACCACATCCCCGTCCAGGACGTTGCGGCCCGCGCGGCCGCGGAAGCCTCGGCCCAGGCAGGACACGACCTGTTCGGCTGGAACGGCGCTGGTGGTGCGCATCTCTACCGAAAGTTCCTGGTCGACGTCACGAGCCTCGTCGAGTCGGTTGAGCAGAAGTACGGCAAGATCACCGTGATCGGCAGGCAGATCGGCTACAACCAGGATGACCATAGCTGGTCAGCGTTTCCAGACTATTACATCAACTTCCCTGTCATGTACCGAAAGAGCCTGTGGGACGGCATCGGAATGCAGCCGGATAGCTGGGACAATATTCGGATCGGCGGCGCCAAGCTGAAGGCCAAAGGCAACCCGGTCGGCATCTCGCTGGGCCATTCCAACGACCCGAACACGACCTGGCGCGGGCTCTTGTGGAGCTATGGTGGCGCGGTTCAGGACGAAGCCGGCAAGCACGTCGTGCTGAACAGCAAGGAGAGCGTTGAAGCCGTGAAGTTCGTCGCCGCCCTCTACAAGGAGGCGATGACACCGGACGTGTTGTCTTGGAGCGATGCCAGCAACAATCAGTACATCGATTCCGGCGTTAGCTCGCTGATCATCAACCCGATCTCGGCCTATCGCACCGCCCAGCAGCTCAACAAGAAAGTGGCCGACGACATCTTTGTCATGAAGCCGCCGAAAGGGCCCGTGCGCCAGATCATGGGGGCCGCCGCCGAGTTCTACGGCATCTGGAAATTCGCCAAGAACCAGGATGCGGCGAAGGATTTCCTCAAATACTACGCCGACAATTGGGTCGAGGCCTTCAAGGCGAGTTCCGGCTACAACATGCCGATCTTCGCCAATATAGTGCCCAAGCCTATGCCGCTGCTGTCGGACGACCCGACCTCGACGCCGCACGACAAGCTCGCCGTCTTACAGACCTCCGACGAGTGGTCGGCGGCGCCTGGCTATCCCGGGCCATCCTGGCCCGCTACGGATGAAGTCTACAATGACTTCATCATCTGCGACATGATGGCGAAGGGCGCGACTGGCGTGAGCGCCGAAGACTCGGTCAAATGGGCCACCCAGCAGTGCGAAGCCATTTTCAAAAAGTGGCAACACAGGGCTTAAAAGCGCGACGGCCATCGCCTCGACAGTACCCTCCTCCGTCCAGGCAAGCCGCCGCTATCGGCTCAAGGAGCCAGACTGGGGAAGAACTCGAAGGCGCGCCGCCGAACAACGGCGGCGCCGATTGTCAACTCCAATGTCCGGATATCCAATGGCTGCCGTCCTGGCCACGAATATCGTCAAACAGTTTGATGAAGTTCTCGCCGTCAACGGCATCACGCTCGCCGTACCCGACGGCGAGTTCATAGTGCTGCTCGGACCCTCCGGCTGCGGGAAGACGACGCTTCTTCGCATCATCTGCGGGCTTGAACGGCAGACCGCCGGCGATCTGATCATCGGCGGCAGTATCGTTAATGACATCCCGCCGCGTGCCCGCGGCGTTGCGATGATGTTCCAGAGCTATGGGCTGTATCCGCACTATACGGTACGCAACAACATCGCATTCCCGCTGCGAACGCAGCGCGCTTCCCGCGCCGAGATCGACAGGAAGGTCAAATGGGCGGCGCAGCTGCTCGGACTTTCGCATCTGCTCGACCGACGGCCACGCCAACTCTCGGGCGGCGAACGACAACGTGTTGCGTTGGCGCGCGCGCTGGTGCGCGAGCCGACCGCACTCCTGCTCGACGAGCCGCTCTCTAATCTGGACGCGAAGCTGCGCGCTTCGGCTCGACAGGAGATCAAGCAGTTCCAGCAGCGGGTGGGCGTCACTACGATCTACGTCACCCACGATCAGGTTGAGGCCATGGGCATGGGCGACCGCATTGCGGTGATCGAGCATGGCAAGGTGCGTCAGGTCGGAACGCCAGCGGAGATCTATAACGAGCCCGCCGACCGCTTCGTCGCGACTTTTGTCGGCTCTCCGCCGATGAACCTGCTGGCGCGCAATGACGCCTATCTTGGCTTTCGGCCGGAGAACTTCCTGCCCAGGGAAATGGTCGACGACGGCAACGGCGGAGTCACCGAATTCTCGTTCCGCGTCGATCGTTGCGAATATCTCGGCTCCGAGCGGATCGCCTATGGCGTGATCGAAGGCTTTGAATCGCCGCAGCTCATCACGGCGAAATTGCCGCCGGCGCATGTTGCGGAGGAAAGCATCCGCCCCGGCGAATGGCATCGTTTCGCGGTGCGCAACAGCGCGCTGCGCTACTTCGATCACGATGGCAAGCGCGTGAACCGCTCGTAAAGCGAGTTGTCGCCGATGGTTACGATCGCCGAACCAGTCCGCAAGCAACCCGTCTCGCGCTTCCGCTTCATCCTGGATCGCCGCGACGTGCTCGGCGCGCTCTTCGTCGCGCCGGCCATTCTCTACGTCTTTCTGCTGGTCGGGGTGCCATTCCTGCTGGCCGTGTATTACTCCATTAGCGCCTACACCATCTACGATCCTTCCTGGCGCTTCGTCGGCCTTTCAAATTTCGAACAGGTCATCCAGAACCCGGTGTTCCTGGACACGCTGGGCAACACCTTCCTCTTCACCTTCGGATCGCAGCTGCTCGGGCTCATCCTGGGCAAGTTCGGCGCGCTGCTCTTGTTGCGCCCGTTCCCCGGGCGCAAGATCGTCAGAGCCCTTATCATCCTGCCATGGGCTGTACCGATCGCGCTCGCCAGCGTCGCCTGGGAGTGGATGTTCGACTCGCTCTACAGCGTCATCAACTGGACGCTGATCGCGCTCGGCGTCATCGACCGCTCCAACGCTCCGAACTGGCTCGGCAACCCGCATCTGGCGATGCTGTGTGTGATCGTGGTCAATGCGTGGCGTTTCTTCCCGTTCGCGATCGTCGTCTTTCTCGCCGGCATTACCTCGGTGCCGCAGGACATCATCGACGCCGCCACGGTCGACGGTGCGGGATTCTGGCGGCGCAATTACCAGATCATCCTGCCGATGATCCTGCCGATCGTTGCGATCGGCCTGATCTTCGGGATCGTGTTCACTTTCACCGATCTATCTGTCGTGTATCTCCTGACCAATGGCGGTCCGGTCAACGCCACCTCAGTGCTCGGTTTCGAAGGCTTCCAGGTCGGCATCGTCTCCGGTGACGTGTCGCATGGCGCCGCCATCTCGCTGTTCATGTTGCCGGTGCTATTCCTGGTGGTCATAGGCATGCTGCGCTTCATCCGGCGGCGGGAGATCTGAAGATGCGACGAGTCATCGCCAAGGTCGGCAAGGAGGTCGCATTCTATCTCGCGATCGCATTCTTCGTCGGCCTGACGACCTTTCCGTTCTATTGGATGCTGATCACCTCCCTGAAAAGCAATCCCGACCTCTATAACGTCACCAACGTTCCGTTCTGGTTCAATGAGCCGCCCACACTTGAGCATTTCCGCTACCTGTTCGAGCAAACCCTGTTTGGACGCTGGCTTGTGAATTCGCTCATCATCGGCGTCTGCGTGGTCGTGATCACGCTGATCGCCGCGCTGCCTGCCGGCTACAGCCTGGCGCGGATGACCGGCCGCAGCGGCGAGGCAATGGGAATCGGCATCTTCCTGACCTATCTCGTGCCGCCGACCCTGCTGTTCCTGCCGCTGTCGCGGATTATCGCCAATCTGGGTTTGCAGAATTCGATGTGGTCGCTCGTGCTGGTCTATCCGACCTTTACGATCCCGTTCTGCACCTGGCTGTTGATGGGGTTCTTCAAGGCGATGCCGGTGGAAATCGAGGAGGCGGCGATCGTCGACGGATGCAGCGTGTTCGGCGCTTTCATCAAGATGGTGCTTCCGCTGTCACTGCCGGCCATCCTGACGGCGGTGATCTTTACCTTCACCCTGACCTTGCAGGAGTTCGTCTACGCGCTGACTTTCATTTCCTCCTCGGCCCAGAAGCCGATCACTCTTGGAGTCGCCACTGATCTCGTGCGCGGCGACATCTTTTTCTGGGGCGAGATCATGGCCGGCGCCTTGATCGCCAGCATTCCGGTAGCGATCGCCTACAACTTGTTCCTCGATCGCTTTATCTCTGGCATTACGGGCGGCGCCGTCAAATAGCTTACGAAACCTTCGCTCTGGGCCGAGGGACCATTCCCTCTGATTAGCGCGTTCATCATCTCGCATGCGCGTCAAAAATCAGAACTAGGCTCCGTCCGCTCGTTCCGCTAACCGTGCCCTTGAGGCACGCGCGCTCAAGTCGTCGCTCCTACATTCCGCCACGGCAGTACGGTCCCGTACGTTTGTCATCGGCGGCGTGGGCGCGCCCTTCGCAGGGCTGGCCGGGCAGGTGTTGGAACAGCCGCCGTGCGGTGTTGGTTGATCTTGAGGGCGGAGCCAGGAGCCAAGTGTGGTTCAGTCGCCTCATGACTGCCGCAACTTCTGAATTTGTGAAACGGGCCGCGATTGCTGTCGCGCTCGCATCGCTCGCGTTTCTGGCATGGTATCTGCGAGATTTTCTTCTGGTCCTGGTCGGCTCGGTGCTGGTTGCAACGCTCCTTGAGCTGGTGAGCGAGCCGTTTGTGCGCTGGTGTCGCCTGCCGCGTTGGGTTGCCCTGCTCATCGCTGGACTCCTTGTGCTCGTTGCGATCGGCGGATCTGCCTTCCTGTTCGGCACGCAGATGAGCTCCGAGCTTGAGGACGTCCTCAGCCGGGCCAATTCGGCAACGACATCAATCACGAAGACGCTGCAAAATTCCCAGTTCGGCCGGCTGGTGTTGTCGCACATCAGCGGGGAAATGCCATCGCTGAGCAGCCTGCTCGGTGACGTACTCAAAATCAGTCTCCACCTCGTCGAGGCGGTCATCTTCATCGTTTTTGCGGGCATTTATCTTGCAGCGCAACCCGACCTCTACCGCAGCGGTGCGGCCTACCTGTTCCCGGGGAAATCGCGTCTGATCGCCGCCGACACCATAGACGATATCGGCCGGGCGCTCCGACTGTGGCTCCTCGGTCAGCTCATCCAGATGCTGCTGATCGGCCTGCTTTCCACGTTTGCCGTCTGGCTCATCGGGCTCCCCTCGCCACTCGCCCTCGGTGCAATCGCCGGGATCGCCGAGTTCGTTCCCTATCTCGGGCCAATCCTTGCCGCCATCCCGGCCCTTCTCGTCGCGGTGACCCAGGGACTGTACCCGGTCCTTTGGACATTGGTGGCCTACATCGCCATACACCAAGTCGAAGGAAATCTGATCGCGCCGATCATCCAGCGCCACATGGTTCTTGTCCCTCCCGCGACGCTCTTGCTCAGCATCGTGGCAATCAGCCTTCTGTTCGGGAACGCGGCGATTGTGTTCGCCGCGCCAATGACCGTGATCAGTTTCGTTGCGGTCAAGAAGCTCTATGTGCGCGACAGCCTTGGACAATCGACATCGCTCCCGGGTGAAGCCGATGCGGAACGTCTTTGAAGCAGATCGATTGAGACGCCGGTGAAGCCTGAGGAACCAATGGGATGGAACTTGCGTTATCGATCGGCTGGCTGGCCTTCGTGTCGTGGCTGATCCTGCGCGCCTATACGCAGCGCGATCTGTTTCCAGTTGTGAGGCCGGAAGAAGCGGCACGCGACACACCCCCGCGCATCACTGTAGTCGTTCCCGCTCGAAACGAAAGTGCCAATCTCGCGCGCTGCGTCAACTCGCTTGTTAACCAGACCTATCCTTCGGATCGGCTCAAGATCATCGTCGTCGACGATCATTCCACCGACGACACTTTCGAGATTGCGGCCTCGATCGCCCGACACCGACCGCAGCTAATGGTCATTAAGAGTTCTCCGTTGCCGCCGCAATGGGTCGGCAAGTGCCATGCCTGCTGGATTGGAGCGAGGACCGCGTCATCGGACGACGAGTGGATATGCTTCCTTGATGCCGATGTCATCGCCGAGCCTGGTCTTCTGAGTGCCGCGTTGGCGGTGGCGCAGGCGCAGCGACTAGACCTGTTGTCGCTGACGCCGCGGCAGCGGCTGGAGAGCTTCGCCGAGCGTCTCATCATTCCCTGCGGACTGTACCTGATGGCCTTCTGCCAGGATCTGGCGACGGTTCAGGCAGATCACAGCGACAAGGTCATCGCCAGCGGGCAATTCATGCTGGTCCGCAGGAGCGCCTATGAGTCGGTCGGTGGTCACGCCGCCGTGCATGACGCAATCTGCGAGGACGTCAAACTGGCACTGCGGATCAAGCGGGCTGGCGGGCAGGTCATGTTGCAGGACGGAAAAGCCCTTCTCTCGGCCCGAATGTATACGGGCTGGAGCAGCCTGTGGAACGGCATCTCCAAGAACCTTGTCGAGATGCTTGGCGGACCGACTGCAACGCTGATCACGTCCGCACTGGTGCTCGCGTTGTCAGTCGCGACAGTGGCGGTCCCCACGATCGACAGCATTTCATGCGCGCACGGGAGGGAGGCGGCCTGTATCGCCTTGGTCCCCGCTTCGCTTGGGACTGCCGCAGCGTTCGGCCTGCACATTGCTGGCGCAGTCTATTTTGGGGTCCCATTCTGGTACGGCTTACTGTTTCCACTCGGCTATGCGATCGGGGCATGTCTCGCGCTGGACAGCCTTCGGCGGCGCTGGCGTGGGAGGATCGTCTGGAAGGGACGGACTTATCCGTGAGCGACCAACCCGACTCGGGCGGACAAGAACGCGACCACGAGCATGTGGCAAGGATCTCGACCCCAACAATCCTGTTCGTTGTGGCCGCGACGGTGCTTGCGGTCTACGAGCTGCAGCTCGTTCTAATGCCCTTCGTCCTTGCAGGCGTCGTGAGCTATATCTGCACGCCCGCCATCGACAAGATTAGCCAAAAGGCCCGTCTTCCGCGTCTCCTTGTCTCCATTCTGGGCTTCCTCTTGATTCTGGCGCTGCTTGCGGCAATTGCGTTTCTTGGAGTGCCGCCGCTGGTCGAAGAGATCAAACGCATCTCGACCGACTTCGAAGGCACGGTGAACGGTCTCGCGCAGGGCGCCATTGGCGCAGGGAAAATCAACCTGCTCGGGCAGGAAATGGACGCCCAGAGCCTTGCGAAGGCGTTAGCAGGAGCCATTCGCGAGTCGTTCGGCAACATGCGCGTGCTGACATTGCTCGGGGGATCGGCAGTCGTTTCGGGGTTCGGATTTCTTCTGACGCTGCTCCTTCTCTTCTTCTTCATGGTTAGCGGCCACAGCATAGTTCGCGGGCTGCTATGGCTGATCCCTCCAGGAGAGCGCCCGCTCATACGAGATCATATCTTGTCCAATTTGGATCCGGTTCTCAGGCGATATTTCATAGGCGTCCTCGGAGTCGTGGCATTTGCTGGCGCGTTCGCCTATGTCGGCCTTGGCGTGGTGCTTGGGATCCCGCACGCGCTCTTTCTCGCTCTGGTGACGGGGATCTTGGAGGCGATTCCGATTGTCGGGCCGATTGCTGCGGCGACCATGGCGGGACTGGTCGCTCTCCAGCACAACTCAGGATTGGCCGCCATTCTCGGATACGCGATCTATATTGCGGCGCTGCGGCTATCGATCGATCAGCTCTTCGGACCGATCGTGCTGGGCGCAGCCGGGCGCGTTCATCCCGTTCTCATCATCTTCTGCTTTTTGGCCGGAGGGAGCCTGTTCGGCGTGATCGGCGTCATTCTCGCTGTTCCGGTCGCGCTGATCGTGAGGGCGACCCTTGCGGTGCTCTATGACGAGCCAGCGGATGGCGCGATCGACGGCAAGCGATGAGCGCCGGTGTCGGCTCGCACCGGCGCGGCTTCATATGGCCCTCTACCGAAAGACTGAACGATCGGCCCCGACTGTCGGTGCGCTGGAGGACGCGCCCAAATAGCCATGCTTGGCGAACCAGCCGACCGCATCGCGAAGAGCACTTGCGTACGGCCGCGCCCTGTAGCCGAGCTCGCGTTCGGCCTTTGCCGACGTGAAGAACATCTTGTGCCTGGAGAGCAGAACGCCCGCCCAGGTGGCAAGCGGCTCCCGCCTCGTCAAATAGGCCCGCGCCTCACCGGCGGCT
Source organism: Bradyrhizobium sp. ARR65 (assembly GCF_000472385.1). Lineage (GTDB taxonomy): Bacteria > Pseudomonadota > Alphaproteobacteria > Rhizobiales > Xanthobacteraceae > Bradyrhizobium. Next base: position 117,249 of record NZ_AWZU01000011.1, on the reverse strand, counting down.
GCCGCCGGAAGCGCGAAATACCAGGGAATCCGAACAGGAGGAGCCGATCGCCCGACAAGCCCGGCGATCTCGACCAGCATCCGGGAGAACAGGACGTCTTGCCCACCGAGAATGTAGCGCTCGCCGATCCTGCCCCGCCGCATCGCCGCAAGATGCCCGAATCCGACATCATCGACATGGACGAGATTCAGTCCCGTATCGACGTAGGCTGGCATCCGACTCGAGGCCGCCGCGACGATAATTCTCCCCGTCGGAGTCGGCCGGATGTCGCGCGGGCCGATTGGCGTCGACGGATTGACGATGACCGCAGGAAGCCCCCTCTCCTGCGCCATGTTCAGAACCAATTGCTCTGCCGCAAGCTTGCTGCGCTTATAGGCGCCAATCGCCTGCCGCGGAGACAGGATCTCCGTCTCATCGGCAGGCACGCCGTCGTGCCGACAGCTCAACGTCGCCACGCTGCTGGTATAAACGATCCGCTCGATCCCGGCGCGCAAGGCCTCCTCCATGAGATTGCGCGTCCCGATCACATTCGTTGAAAAGATCGCCGTGCTGTCCCAGGATGACAATCTGTAATCGGCCGCGACGTGAAACAGGTAGCGGCAACCGTCGCATGCGGCCCTGAGCGACTTGGTGTCCCTTAGGTCACCCTCGACGAATTGCAGGCCTGCCGCGGCCAGGTCAGTTCGCTCACTGCGGCGGCGGACCAGTGCGCGTATCGAGAATCCCGCGAGAACCAATTGACGCAACACGGCGGATCCGACGAAGCCGCTGGCACCGGTTATCAGCACGTCGGGCGATCTTGCCATGCAAGCACCTCGGAAGACTGTTCTCGGCGCGGCAGGCCCCATTTTTTCATTGCTGGGGCCGCAAGCAGCACAGCGGATGTCGTGAGAAGGCCGCGCGTTTCAATGACATTGATAACGCACCGTGCGCCAACGGTTCCAATTGCGACCGGGACGCCGTCCGGCGCTGCGTTGGCCGCTCTCGATGCCGGGAATAGCTAAAGCCCCATCCGATAGACGCTTGCGCTGAGGATGTCGCAGCAATTGACGAGCGCCTTGCGTGCGGGCAGCCAATCCATGCACAGCCGCATGACATCGAGCGTATCCGCCGGCCGCTTCAGCAGGCACCGACCAAGCGCAGACATCCGCGCTTCTCCAGTGCTCGACAGGCACGCCAGAGCGGCGCGTGGTATCTTGCGATGCATGGAGTCGATCACGACACGCACGGCCACAAAACGCATCCCATGCCTGGTGGCGAATTGGGCGACGAGGTGAGATTCCATATCCACCGCGAGCGCACCCGATCGCATCCCGAGTTCACGTCGCTGCGTCCTTGGCACGATTGCCGCATCGACGCCAGCAATCGGGGCGTAGAGGGCTCGCGGAATGGCCGACAGCAGCCATCCTGACCAGGCATCATCCGTCGAAAAGCTTCCATTGCGTCCAACAACGCCGGAAGCAATGACGACGTCACCTGAACCCAGCTCGGGCGAAAGCCCGCCTGCGAGCCCAAAGCTTACGACACCTTTGCAGCTTGCGGCTGTCGCCCCATCGAGGACTGTACCCAAATCTGCTGGCTGTCCGCCGCCAATCTCCCCCGGAAATTCACTTATGAGAATTTCCGCCTCAAGTGCGAGGCCGACGCAGATAATCGCCTGGCCATTTTCGGCCGCGTTATCCCCCGGCCCCTTGAGCAGCCTGGTGACTGGCATTTTTCAGAACATCTGGCATTTTTTCGGAATATAATGGTTTTCGGAATATAATGGGCTGCGGACGCGAAGGTCTGGACCAGCGTCCCGTCCCATAAACATGGACGAGGCGGAATCGTTTCAAGGTGCATGCTCGCCGACGCAAGCGGCGTGATCCGGGACATCGTCAGGACATGCGCCGACGCGTCGGCACATCGCTAAAGGAGATCTCTGCGCGCTGCCGGACCGATGTGCCGGCCATTCTTTGGAACCTGCAGCTCCGAGCCGCATTCGTCCTTCCGAAGATGGTCGATAACAGCGTTCGCGCCGGCGTCGACGCTCAAATCCTCTGACCGTTTGCGGCGCGGCTGCCGCTCAAGTCGGAGCGAGCTCAAACAACCGATAGGCAGTACGGCTCTTATGCTTAGCCTTCACGAAAATATTTCGCTGTTGGCAGAGCTCTGCGTGGCGGGGGCGACACTCGGAATTCTTTACAATCTGGTTGCCGCGCTCCTCGTTCTTCGATTTGGGAATCCGGCCAAGCCTGCAGTCTCCAAGCTACCGCGGGTGAGCATCCTAAAGCCGCTCCATGGCGCTGAGCCCGGACTGTATCCGCGACTTACGACTTTCTGCCAGCAGGATTTTCCGGAGGAGGTTCAGCTCATTTGCGGAACACAGCAAGCGGACGATCAGGCGATACACACGGTTCGGCTGGTGCAAAAACTCAATCCTGCTGCGCAGATTGATCTGATCGTCGACGAACGCTCCCGCGGCACAAATCGGAAGATCGGCAACCTCGTCAACATGGAGCCCAGAATTCGTCACGAAGTGGTTGTGCTGTCCGACAGCGATATACTCGTCGACAATCACTTCTTGCAGCGGATCACAGCAGAGCTCGAGAGCAGAAAAGCGGGAGCGGTGACCTGCGTCTATTACGGAGTCGGGTTACGCGGCATCTGGGCGCGCCTGTCGGCTGCCAACATCAATTGCCAGCTTCTTCCCAACGTCATCGTCGCCTTGTCGTTTGGCGCTGCCAGGCCGTGCTTCGGCTCGGCTATCGCCCTGCACGCGGAAACCTTGAAGCAGATCGGTGGCCTGGTCGCTTTCGCGGACGAGCTCGCCGACGATTACGCCATCGGCAAAGCGGTGCGAGCGCTCGGAAAGGAAGTTGTCATTCCGCGCTGGGCGGTCGGCCATGCTTGTTTTGACCGCAGCTTTCGCTCCTTCTGGGACCATCACATGCGATCAGCACGAACCATCCGCTCGATCGATCCCATCGGCTACGTAGGACTGCTTTTCATGCATCCGCTGATGCTGTCGGTCCTTGCCGCGTGCGCCGGGACGTCTCATTCGCTTGTCCTCATCACCTCGGCACTCTCAGCACGCGCCATTCTGACCACCAGCGTGGAGAGCACGTTCGGATTGCAACGACAGAGCTTCTGGCTGCTGGCATTGCATGACGCAATCTCGTTTGCGGTCTACGTGTGCAGCTTCTTCGGCAATTCGGTCACCTGGCGAGGATACAACTTTCACATTCTGCGTAACGGCACCATCGAAACGGACGACCTGATTCCGGAGCCTCGGCGAAGCGAGGACTGATCACCGAATGAAGGTTGGCGGTGGCGGCACGATCTGGATGGGCAGGGAATGTATCTTCCGCACCTGCGAATGGCGCCGGCGCAGTTTCGCGAGCGTGCCGGATCCTCCGGCGGGCAAGCGGTGTCGTCGTGCACCCTTGCGCCGTCTGGAAATTCGCAGTTGCGAGCACCTATGGCCAGATTGGATGATGGTGGGCTCGTTTGTGGTCTTCGGCAGATGATGCATTGGTCCAACAAGAGCCAGGATCCAATTGCCGATGATACTCACGATCGATCAGACCGAAGCAGTCGCAGGACATCCGCTCCAGCTCCTGCACACGCTCGATTTGGATGAACCGCCGCCTGGTGGAGATCACTCCCTCGGCCTCGAGCTCTTCCAGACGCTCCGTGACGCTTGCGCGCCGCACGCCTAGTAGCTGGCCGATGACCTCGTGGGTCAACGGGATTTCGCCCGCATTCAGACTCCTGCGGGCGAGCAGGAGCCATCGCGCCAGGCGTTGCTTCAGCGGATGCCGCAGGTTGCAGGCGCCGCACTGAGACGTCTGCACAAGCAGGAAGGCGACGTAGCGATTTAGCAGCGTGTGCAGCACCGGGAGGCGCTGCAGCATCTCGCGGAATGCCGGTGCAGCAATGCGTAGAGCCGTCCCGCCAACCTGAACGATGCGGCGGTGCAAAGGCGCGATCTGGGTCCCAAGCATTAGAGGTACGCCGACGCAGCCATCCGATCCGATGAGCCACACTTCAACGAAGTTTTCGTTGCCAACTCTTGCCGCGACCGACACCAGCCCGCTTTCGAGAAAATAGATGTACTCCATCGGGAGCTTCCAGTGCTGGAGCACCTGGCGAGGGCGGAGTTCCGCTTTCTCGGCCGATTCAAGCAGGACTGATAGCTCCTCCGGCGGCAGCAAGCGGAGCAGCTTATTTTGCAATGTCCCAGCACTTCGTGCTTCGACAGGGCTCATCCCCTCTGATCGAGGTCTTTCGTCCGAACCTGGCAATATGTCCATGGCAAACCTCTTGCCCCCGGCACTCGCTCTCGCAGCGCAGCCCGCCAAAAGCCCGAAGAGACGTGGCCGCATCCGGCGTAGGCGCGTCTGCCGGCGGGTCGCCCCAGTACAATAGGAACCGGCCGCTTCAATGAGGGTTCCTAAAGAGACGCACACAAGATCCCTGGTTCAAATGAAGCCGGAAGCTGCGGCCTGACGAAAGCTGCAGGCTGTTGTGCGAGTGCGCTGCTCGAGTTGAGACGAACTCGATTCCATTGGGCCGCGAGATGTCCGTTCGCGATCGGCTGCTCCAATATCTGCGCAGGCGTCTCGAAAGCGACCCGGTACCGCTTCGCTTGGTATTCTGGAACGGCTATCAATTCGATTTTGCGCCGGGGCCATCCGTCACCCTCGTCCTGCACAGTGATGAGCCAATTCGCGCCCTGTTGCGGGGCAATTTCGAGCGCCTTGGGGATGCCTACGTGAATGGCGCGATCTCGGTTGAAGGCAGGATCGAGGATGTCCTCGCGGTCGGCATTTCCCTGGCCGAGCGTTTCGGAAGACATGGAGCGCTGCAGCGACTTGCGCGCCTGGCGAGGCTCATCCCACACCGCCGCTCGGCGGAGACCGACGCCGCGAACGTCCAGCATCACTACGACGTCGGCAATGACTTCTACCGCCTCTGGCTCGACGAACGGATGATCTACTCGTGCGCCTACTTCAAGACGGGCCTGGAGGACATTCACACCGCGCAAAGGCAAAAGCTGGATCATATCTGCCGGAAGTTGATGCTCAGACCCGGCGAGCGGCTGCTCGATGTTGGATGCGGCTGGGGCGGCCTCCTGGTGTGGGCGGTAACGCGTTACGGGGTCAACGGCGTAGGTATCACGCTCAGCGAACGCCAATACGCCTATGCGAAGGAGCTTGTCACGGCTTCCGATCTCTCCGACCGGATCGAAATTCGTCGCCAGGATTACCGCGATCTCCGCCACGACGCCCAGTTCGATAAGATCGTGTCGGTCGGAATGTACGAGCATGTCGGATTGGAGAATCTCTCGTCATACTTCTCGATCATCGCCGATCTGCTTGAGCCTGGCGGGGCGTTCCTCAACCATGGCATTGTGGCGACGGACCCGGAAGGTCGTGCTCGCGGACCCGCGGGGGGAGAATTCATCGACCGGTACGTATTTCCCGGCGGCGCCGTTCCGCACCTCTCCCGCGCGCTCGTTGAGATTTCGCGCGCCGGGTTGGAGTTTGCCGATGTCGAAGATCTGCGGCCGCACTATGCGCTGACCCTGCAGCATTGGAGCCGCAGACTCGAAGCGCACCGTGGCGACGTTATCCGTACCGCCGGCGAGAGACGGTTTCGGATTTGGCGAGTTTTCCTTGCAGGCATGGCCTGCGCCTTCGACCGCGGCTGGCTGTCGGTTGCGCAAGTGCTGTCGTTCAAACCATTTGGAAGCGGTGGAGCGAGCAGACCATGGACACGCGCCTATCAATATGCGGAAGATCCTCCCGGTCGGGACGCTATTCCGTACGCGGGCCAATTGGACCGAGGGCGCAATTAAGGAACTCGTTACGGAAGCGCCCTCCGCGGAATCGTCTAGCTCTCCGCCTGGGCGGCATAAATTGAATGAGACGGCCTTGAACGTGTCATGCTGAACGGTCTCGTCAATCTCATCGACAGAAGACTCCGCGCCCTCCACGGAGTGACGGAGTATACGTCATCTCCGGACTGCATTTTTCGGATTCAGTTGGGGACCAGCCGAGAGCGGATCATGCTGGAAGACGGTACGGTGGTCGGCGCGGGCACCCGCATCGCCATCCTGCATTTTTGGAACGAACACATCCCTCCTTTCCCCAGAGGCGGGCCCAGGCTTGGCTGGGCGCGCAGGATAAGCCGTGCATTAGAGGATTCCCTGAGCGAGCTTGAACTGTACCTCGCCTCACGGCCCGATCTCTACGACGTCCTGGCGATCCGAGCCGAGATGACCCTCGCGGCCGCCGAACGGGCTCCGCAGCTCCTTGCTCTCGCCGCTAAATATGGCTTCGCGCCGATCAAGACCGGCAACGCATCCTTGGGCAGGCAGCTTCACCGTTTGGGCGAGAACATCCTGATTGCGATGCTCGTATTGGCGCATAACCCCCGCGCCTTCCGCGTCGATACGCTGCGCCGTTCATGCACGCCGATCTTCATCTCTCGGACCGAAATGCGCAGGCGTTTCGGCAAAGGCGGCGAAAACACGCGCCAGCGGACCGATCTGCGCGAACCGGCCGAAGCGGATGGCGGCAGGCGAGCTACCAACGCCTAACATCATTGGGTCTATATCCGTCGTGGTTGGCTCGGGACGGCACAAAGGCGCGGTGCCGTACCATTTCTGCATCGGGCCTCGGAACCTTAAAGCATTCCCGATCATTTCCCGAGTGCGTTGGCAGAATTCCTGCTGTTGCGCTGCTTTCAACGATCGCCCTTCCCGCCAGATGAAAGGGCCTCATCGCCGCGCCCGCCTCATGTCGAATCCCATCGAAGAGTACGGCCTAATCGGCGATGGAGAAACAGCCGCGCTGGTGCATCAGAGCGGCTCCATCGACTGGTTGTGCTTGCCACGTTTCGACTCCGATGCTTGTTTCGCTGCCCTGCTGGGCACAGCGGAGAATGGATTCTGGAAGCTCGCTCCTGTTAGCCCAGCGCGGACGTCGCGCCATTACGCAAAAGACACCCTCGTCCTGGAGATGGAATTTGAAACCAGCTCAGGAGCGGTGCGGCTGACGGATTTCATGCCCATTCGCGACAAGAACCCGGCTCTGATCCGGATCGTGAGAGGCTTGCGCGGTCGGGTGATGATGCGCAGTGAAATGAACCTCTGTTTCGACTATGGGTCCGCCCACCCCTGGCTTGAGGTCCATGGCGACCGAGCGATCGCGCGCGTCGGTCCTGACCTTGCCGTCCTTTACTCCCCGCTCAAGCTGCATCGGGATGGGCCGACGGTTGTTTGCGAATTCGATTTGAGCGCCTCCGAAGAGCGCGCCTTCGCTCTGATCTATGGCTGCAGCTCTGCACCCGAGCCGCCCGCCGTGGATGCGGCCCCAGCGCTGTCCAAGACTCTGCAGCATTGGCGTGAATGGATCGGCCGCTTTCAAAAGCAAACCGACTGGCCTGATCCAGTTCGCCGCTCGCTCATTACACTGAAGGCGATGATTTACCGCCCAACCGGTGGAATGATTGCCGCGCCGACCACTTCACTTCCCGAGCGGTCCGGCAGTGCTTACAACTGGGACTATCGCTATTGCTGGATCCGCGACGCAGCCTTCAATCTCATCGCGCTGGTCGATGCCGGCTATCAGCCCGAGGCAACCCAATGGCGCAACTGGATGTTGCGCGCGGTGGCCGGCGACCCCGAAAAGATGCGTATCGCGTACCGCGTCGACGGCTCTCGTCGTCTGGAAGAATGGGTTGCCGACTGGCTTGCGGGATATCGCTGGATTGCCCCGGTCCGGGTCGGCAACGCTGCAGCTTCGCAGCGCCAACTCGACATATTCGGCGAACTTCTGGATTCCATTCATATCGGTGCTCAAACCGGTATAGAGCGATCGAGCCAGGAGGAGGAGCTGCTTGAAGGCGTCGTCAAACATGTCGAAGCTGTGTGGCGCCTGCCGGACAACGGCCTTTGGGAATTACGAGGCCAACCCCGCCATTTCGTTTACTCCAAGGTCTCGGCCTGGGTCGCGATCGATCGCTATATCCGCCACCGTGAAGCGTACGGGCCCCATGCCGATGCCAACCTTGGCCGGATGAGAAGATTGCGAAAGACGATGCACGACGAGATATGTCAGGAGGGCTACGTCGCCGGGCTTGGTCATTTTGTCGAATACTTCGGAGGCGAGTCGCTGGACGCTAGTCTCTTGCTCTTGCCCCTCCTCGGCTTTCTGCCGATCGAGGACGAACGGATCGCGCGCACGATCGATGCGATCGAGAAGCACCTTGTGGTCGACGGCCTTGTTCACCGCAAGAAACCGCAGCAGCAGAATCCAGAAGGCGCCTTCCTTGCTTGTAGCTGCTGGCTGGCCGATTGCCAGTTGATGCAGGGACGACGCGAAGCCGCTCGCAAGACCTTCGAGCGTGTCCTCGCCGTGAGCAATGATCTCGGTCTTTTCGCCGAAGAGTACGACGTCAACGCCAAACGTTTCACCGGCAATTTTCCTCAGGCGCTCTCGCATGTCGCTGTCGTCCGCACCGCCTTGCGTTTCTCCGGCGCGGTCAGCGAGCGCGGCAGCGGACGGCCGAACCTGTCCGCGTGACAGAATCGTATATCAGCGGCTATCAGCAGCCGTTCTTGCGAGAGGCTCACTGGCCAGTCTGCGGCGTTTGAATGCCGGGAGCGGTCGGCTCGTAACGTGCCGGCCAGTCTTGCCGATTCGAATAGTCGGTCATGCTCAGACCATACAGAAACAGCAGCCAGAAAAAGCCGCTGACGGCGAACACCCATTTCAGCGAAGCTGATCCTTTCAGGCGCATGAAGAGGATGAACAAAGCGGCTGTCTGTATCCCTGCTATCCCATACTGCACAATGGGCGCCCAGATCCCCATCTTGAGGTACGCGGTCCAAGCGCTCACGGCAGCCAGCAGCAGCATGACGCCCCAGGCGATGACGAAGGGCAATGCCCGCGCACGTCTTGCTTCAATTTCGGGTCCGATGCTCATGAGCGTCCAAGCAGGTAGATGCTAGGGAAGAGAAAAAGCCATACGGTATCGACGAAGCTCCAGTAGATGCCGACCACTTCGAGCGGCGCATAATAGGTGGGTCCTATCTCGCCACGCCGTATCCGCCAGAGCAGCATGTAAAGCACCAGCGCGATTCCGACCGTGAGATGAACCGCGTGCAGGCCTGTTCCAACCCAGTAAAACATCCAGAACAGCTCGCCCGCCGATCCCTCTCCCGGCTTGGATTCGAAATGGACCACAGGCACGACTTTATCCTGGTAGTCGAGATAGTATTCGTAACCCTTGACGACGAGAAAGGCGGAGCCGAGCGCCACAGTGACGACCAGCCAGATCATCATCCTGCGAGGGTTCTCATCCTGGGCGGCTGCGTTGATGGCAAGCACCATGGTCAGGCTGCTGGTCAGCAGCAGCACGAAGTTCAGGCTGCCGCACCACAGCACAGTGTCCCTTGCGGCGGCTGCAAATTCGTGCGGATAAGTCATTCGATAGAGAAAATAGGCGAAGATCAGGGCACCGAAGAAGATCGTTTCATTCACCAGGAAGACCCACATCCCGAGCTGGGCCGTATCGCCTTGCTGTTCGAGCGTGGCGTATTGCACCTCGGGCGCAAGCCGTGCACTACCGGACATGCCGCGTACCCTCCTGGGTCACAAAGCTGTCGCTCTCTGGATCGTAACTGTACGGTCCGAGCCTGACGGCCGGCGTCCGCTCGAAATTGTGCTTCGGTGGCGGAGAGGGTGTGAGCCACTCAAGGCCGGTCGCGCCCCACGGATTGGCTCCGGCCTTCCGCCCCCAGAAGACGGACCAGCCGAGATAGAACAGCGGAAGCAGGTAGGCCACTGCGAGAATAGAAGCACCCGCGGAGGACAGCAGGTTCCACGACTGCCATTCCGCCGGATAGGTGTAGGAGCGCCTGGGCATGCCGAGGTAGCCGAGCACGAATTGCGGAAAGAATGTCAGATTGAATCCGACATAGGTGAGGATCGCGGCAAATCGGGCCCACATTTCCGGATAGAGCCGACCGGTCATTTTCGGCCACCAGTAATGCAGCGCGCCGAAGAAGGCGCTGACGGTCGCGCCGACCATGATGTAGTGGAAGTGAGCGATGACGAAATAGGTGCCATGGACGTCGACATCGACCGCAAGCGTCGCCAGCATCAGTCCCGTGACCCCGCCCATCGTGAACAACAGCACGAATCCGAGCGCATAGAGCATCGGCGCATCGAAGGTGATCCTTCCCTTGTGCAGGCTCACGGTCCAGTTGAACACCTTGATGGCCGATGGCACGGCGACAAAGAACGTCGCCAGCGAAAAGACGATCCCGGAATAGATCGAAATTCCCGCCACGAACATGTGATGAGCCCAGACAAAAAAGCTCAGGATCGCGATAGACATCAGCGCGATCGTCATTCCGGCATAGCCGAACACCGGCCGGCGCGCATAGCAGGGAATGATTTCACTGGCGACGCCCATCGCTGGCAGGATCATGATGTAGACCGCTGGGTGCGAGTAGAACCAGAACATGTGCTGCCACAGTAGCGGATCGCCGCCGTGCCGGGGATCGAACAGCCCGATGCCGATGAACCGCTCGACGGCAAGAAGGAACGTATCCATCGCCAGGACCGGAGTGGCCGTCAGCATCACGACGCTCACGGCATAGATGGCCCACACGAACAGCGGCAGGCGCATCCAGGTCATGCCCGGCGCGCGCAATCGGTGAATGGTGACGACAAAATTGAGAGCGGTCATGATTGACGAGAAGCCGTTGATGAAGACCGCCATGGCCGCCGCGAAGACGTAACCGTTGGCGTAGACCGTCGAGAGCGGTGTGTAAAACGTCCAGCCGGTATCGGCCCCTCCCATGATGAGCGCATAAAGCACGACGAAACCTGACAAATTGAAAACGTACCAGCTCAGAAGGTTGACGCGCGGAAATGCGAGATCACGCGCCCCGATCATCATCGGAATGAAGAAATTGCCGAAGGTCGTCGGGATTGATGGAATGAGGAAGAACCAGACCATGATGATGCCATGCATCGTGAACATGCGGTTATAGAGTGCGGGCTGCAGCAGGCCTTCAGGTGTCGCGAGATTCATCCGCATCAGCGTGGCGGCACCGCCACCGACAAAGAAGAAGAACGTGATCGAGACGAAGAAGAGCAGTGCGATGCGCTTGTGGTCACGGGTGAACAGCCAGGAGACGATCGTATTCTCCGATGTGAGATAGCTCGGCTCGGTCGCGGCGCCAGGTTCGACCGCCGGAACGCGCCCAAATGTCGTGGTGCTCATCGGCCAGCCTCCTGCTTGCCCGCGAGGGATTTGATGTACGCGATCAGCTTCAGCAGTTCGTCCTCCCCGAGCTGCCCCGAAAAATCGGGCATGACGGGCGGGTATCCGGCGACAGTGAAGCTGCGCGGGTTGAGAATGCAGTCCCGCAGGTACGCATCATCGGCAATCCGGACCGAGCCGTCCTCCAGGTGCACCAGCGTGCCGTAGAGCCCTGCGAGCGAGGGCGCATGAACCGTGCTGTTCTCGCCATGGCAGCCACTGCAGCCATGCGCGCGGAAGAGATCAGCGCCCTGCGCCGCAAGGGCTTCGTTCACGCCCTGCTCGGCAAGCCAGCGCGCGTAATCTGGCGCCGTCATTACGACGATATCCCCCTGCATCGTCGCATGCTGAAGCCCACAATACTGCGTGCATTCGAGCTTGAAGACGCCGGTTTTATTGGCCTTGAACCAGATAGTTTCGAGCGTACCGGGCACCACGTCGTGCTTGATGCGGAACGCCGGGACAAAGAAGCTGTGAATGACGTCCTCCGACGCCAACACCAGCCTGATTGTCTTGTCGACCGGAACGTGCAGAGCATCGATCTCGCGCTGTCCGCCTGGATGCTCGACCTTCCACATCCACTGCTTGCCGACGACATAGACCTCCTCGTCTGCCGGCGGCGGCTTGAACAGCCATAGATAGATGGCCGCCCCCCAGACAAAGAGGATCAGGAACACGCCGAGCGTCGCTGATGTCCAGACGATTTCGAAATGCCAGGTCTTTTCAACCAGATTGGCCCGTGAGGCGGTGCTGCGGCTACGATAATGGATGCAGAAGCTCAGCATCATTACTACGACCGTCGCCATGATCAGGCCGCTAAGCGCGAGCTCGGCTATGTAGAGGTTGTTGACCACCACCGCGTTGACGGCGGCTGTATCCGGCCAGAATGGGATCCAGTGATACATGGCCTCACCCGTAACGCCGCCGCCGGATGGCGATGAATATCGCGATCGCAGTCAACGCTGCCCCGATATTGGCAGCCATGAACGCCGCCGTAACCGGGACCGTCCATTGGCCGAGCGGCGCGCCCTGAACATGGCAGAGCAGCAGCAGACGAGTCAGAGGCCCCTGCGACTTGTCTTCCTCGGCATCCGCAAAGGCCGTGACCAGTTCCTGGGGCGAAGCCGTAAACCCCTCCACGTAGCGGCTGATGACGCCATCCGGTGCCGCGACGATGAACCCTGCGGGATGGATGTAGGTATCGAGCAGAGAGTCGTACCGATACGGAAATCCCACAGTCTCCGCGATGTTGCGTACGCTCGCGGGGCTCCCCGTCAGAAAGTGCAGGCCCGCCCTGCTCCCAGCACGATCAAGCAATGCGGCATAGGTCTCCGTTGCGGCGGCCGCGTCGCGCGGCCGATCGCGCGGATCGATGCTGATCGCAACCAACTGGTAATCGCGCCCCGGTTCGAGTGGCAGGGTCTTGAGTGTATCCCCGACGAGATTGCGCAGGGTCACGCCGCACAGCGACGTGCAGCGCAGATATTGGAGCACAACGATGACAGGTGACTTGGTGAAGTACGCGCCAAGCGAGACGCTGCGGCCGTCTTCATCGATGAGCTTCTCGCTGAGCGGCAGCCGCGCACCTGGATGCGCTCGAAACGAAAGGTCTGCAATATCGCTGGCCTGAGGCGTTCCCGATTGAGAGACGCGCGGTCCGAGGTAAGCGATGCTCGAACCAACAGCGCCGAGCAGGACGATAAGGACCAGAGCGTAGGCGATCCGTATCATTGTTGCGCCTTCGGAAAGCCGTCGATCCCCGTCTGCGCAAGCTTCTTCATCGCCTGTTCAATCGGGATATGGACAATCCCCTTCTGCTTGTCGATCCAGTAGTAGCCGTTGAGCCGCTGCGCCTCCTCGGCGCGAAAGCGTTCCAAATCGGCTTCCGCATTGGTCTGCAGACGGGGACCCGGTGGATTGATGTGCAGCGTGCGACTGACGTCAGGCAGCGCATCCGGATATGCGACGATCAGCACCAAGCAAGAGATGGCGAGCAGCACAAGGAGGCCGATATAGATCACGGCAATCGGCCCCAGTTCCCAGTCGGTCGGCTCAAAGGCAGTGACCGGATTGTCTTGCTGAACCTCTGTCTCGGCCATGACCGCTCGGGTCGCGGGATCGGGTTTGGATTCCTTGGGCAGCTTGCGCAAGAAAAGGTAGAATCCAACAATAGCAGTGAGGACCGCGCCGGCGATGACATTCCGCCACGCCATGCGGCCAGCCCCTTGGGTCTCCTCGTGTGCCTGGTCAGCCATGGTCCGTGGTCCAGATCGGTCGGCTCGCCGGCGCAAGCCCGCGGGAATAGCGCAACTCAAGAGCAAACAGCAGCATGATCGCGCCGCCCAGCGCCAGAACGGCCGCTACGTCAAGCCAGAATGGCGTCGGGCTCGTGGACTCCGGCATGATCAGAAGCCAGGTATTCGCGACGCGACTGATCAGGATCAAGGCACAGACGATCCCAACCACGCCGCGATTGTACTTGCTGGGCGCCCACAGCAGGACGAAGAACGGCACCACGAATCCGAAGCCGGCCGAGACGTAGATCGCCGGACGCCATGCCGAGTCGAGTCGCTTCAGGTACCAGGGGATCTCCGTCCTGAGATTCTCCTCCCAGATGATCAGGAACTGCATGAACTCGACATAGGCCCAGAAGATCGTTGTCGCGAGCAGGATGCGCGCAAGGTCGCTCATGTGCGCGCGACGCCTCTCCTCGGCCGGCCAACCGGAAGCCGCGACGGTCAACACGACCGTCGCCATCCCAGTGTTGAACCAGTTGGCCGCTTGCGTGTACGGAAAGATCGATGACCAAAATCGAGGTTCAAGTGAGAGAACCCAGTCGATCGCGGCAAAGCTCGCGGAGAGCGCCAGCACAATGAGTCCGACTGCGCTGATCCAAGACAGGCCGGAGGGGACAGGCTCCTTTCCTTCGCGCGGCCCCCACAGCGCGTAGGCCGCCAGCAGATTCCACAGCACCACATAGGTGCCATATCGGACACGAAAAGCCTGGGGGTTAAGATAGAAGGTATTCGGCAGGCCCGGCGGGGGGTGCGTCCAGCCATACAGCGAAGTCAAGTCGATGAAAGCCGGAATGCCGGCAAGGCTCGCGAGCGGCATTGTCATGATAGCGGCAGCGAGAACCGGACGGGCCGTTTCCATCCAGTCGCCACCGCTGAGGTCGTGGACGAGCACGAGCGTGACGCCCGCGAGTGGGATGCCGAGCCAAAGGACGTAGCTGCACAACCACGCATGCGCAAAAGCAGCCCAGTCCGACAGCGCACCGACGATGCAACCGGTAACGCCGATTGCGCAAACGGCGACTGCACCAATCCTGACCCACATCGGTTTCATTGCAGCGTGCTCCGCTTGTCGGCCGGTACGTCGGACAGCGATGCGCTCGCACTCGCCTGCAAAGCCCGTATATAGGCCACGATCGCCCAGCGGTCCGCCGGTTCGACCCGGTCCGCGTAGGAATACATCGCGCCATAACCGTGCGTGATCACGTCATAGAAGAGCTGGTTGGGCGCGTTCCGCAAACTCTCGCTGTGATACGATGGCGGGTGCGGAAAGCCGCGCTGCACGATGATGCCATTGCCGTCGCCGACCCTACTGTGGCAAGGCGAGCAATAAATGTCGAAACGCTCCTGGCCGCGTTCGAGCAGTGCCATGGTGACCGGCGGAGGGCTCGGCGCAGCGGGAGGATCGTCGCGTGCGACGGTGTGCGGCACCGGCTTGATCGGCCAGTTGACCTGAGAGCCGACGGGCAGTTCATAAGGATTCAGCTTCGGCTGATTGGCCATGTTGTCGCAGGCCGTCAGCGCGACCGACAGGACAGCCACCGCTGCGCCTGACCTCCACCTCATGCCGGAACCTCCTCGATGCGTTCGGCACCGAGCCGCTCGAACAAGGCGCGCACGGAAGCCGCGTCGAAACGCGGATCGGTCGCCTCAATGCAGATGACGAAGCGGTCGCGGGAGGCGCGTTCGAAGGCTCCCGCCTCGAAGATCGGGTGATAGAGCCTGGGCAGTCCGGACGCCGCCAGCATTCCGATAAAGCCGGCGGCAATCGTCACCAGCAGCATGAACTCAAACGTCCCGACCATGAAGGCCGGCCAACTGTTATACGGGCGGCCGCCCACGTTGATGGGATAGTTCAATGCTTCGTCCCAGAATTGGATCCAGTATCCCCAACACGCACCCAGGACGGCAGCGCTGAACATCAGAAGCGGCAGAAGCAGCTTCGCCCCCGGATGGATGATCCGATCCAGTCCCTCGACCGGATAGGGCGTATAGGCTTCGAACGCGCGAAAGCCGGACCGGCGCAGATCTTCTGCCGCGTTCCTCACCGCGTCCGGTGTTGCAAACTCCGCCACGACGCCAAAGAGCTTCTTCATTTGGCCTTCTCGTCTTCGATGATCTCGCGCACTTCGGCGAGCGAAATGATCGGCGCAAATCTCAGGAACAGAAAGAACAGCGTCAGAAAGAGCCCGATCGTTCCGGCAAGCGTCGCCCAATCCCAGAGGGTTGGGAAATAGTTCCCCCAATACGAGGGCATATAATTGTGCTCCAGGCTCGCGGTCGTGAAGACAACGCGCTCCTGCCACATCCCGACGATGATTCCGCCGGAGATCAGGAACAGCAGGACCTGATTGCCGCGAACAACCGGCAACCACAGCAATTGCGGAACGATCACGGTGAGGATCTTCTCCGACCAGAACAAGGGCGCCGTAAATCCGAAAGCCCGGTGAAGGAATTCGGTCCGTTCGGCGACGTCACTGCTGTAGAGCGGACCGAACGCTTCCCAGACATAAGCGTAAGCGAGCATCAGGCTGCCGACGAGCATCACCTTGGCCATGGCATTGAAATGATATTCCGTCAGCACGCTCTGGAGGCCGTAGCCCCAGCGTACAAGGATCGTGAGCATGACGATGACCGCGGTGCCCGACGTTACCGCGCCGAAGAAGAAGTAAGGGGGAAATTGCGTATCATGCCATCCTGGCGTCAGCCCGGCCGCATAGTCGAGGCCGACCACGCTGTGCACCGAGATGACCATCGGCGCCATGATCGCGGACATGATCGCGTAGACGATACGCTGGTTCTGCCACTCCGCGACCGATCCGCGCCACCCCAGGGCGAGGATGCCGTAGAAGATCTTCTTCGGCTTTGTCGTTGCAAGATCGCGTACTGTCGCGAGATCGGGAAGGATCCCCGCGTAGTAGTACATGATCGACATCAGAATGTAGCAAAGCAGGCAGATGAAATCCCACCACAGCGGGCTGCGCATCTGCGGCCAGACGCCCATCACGGTCGAATAGGGAAACAGCCAATAGAAAAATCCCGGCCTGCCCAGATGCATGATCGGCATCAGGCCCGCGCAGGGTGCGGCTGACAGCAACATGCTTTCCGCGATGCGGTTCGTGGCCGAACGCCACGGCGATCGTGTCAGGAAGAACAGCGCGGACACGATCGTGCCGCCGCTCGCCAGTGCGATCCACCAGACATATTCGGCAATCGCAAGCCCCCATGCGACCGGTATCTCGACGCCCCACACCCCGATGCCGACGATGAACAACACCGCCATCTGGACGATCAGCACCATCAGCAGCGCGAATGAAAGGCCGAATCCGATCCACCACCACAGTGGCGCGCTGCGCATGAGCACGCGACTGCTCACGTCCTCGCTCAAGGTGGTCAGGGTCACGTCCGGCCGGACAACCGGCGCCCCGGCCGGCAATTCATTCGTCAGCGTCGTCGCCATGGCGTATTGCCTCGCCGTCTCCGGACGTCTCGGTCTTGATCGTCGGATTGGGATTGCGAATAAGCGCGCTGTAACTGGTCCGCGGCCGCGTATTCAGCTCATCGAGCAACGCATAGTCGATCGGCCACGCTTTGCGTTTGGCGACGCCGCTGTTGCGGTCGTTGCGATCGCCGAACACTATCGCCTGGGTCGGGCAGCTCTGTTGACAGGCAGTACGCACCTCGCCGTCGGCGATCTTTCGATTCTCCTTCTCGGCGTCGATCTGAACGGTTCGGATGCGCTGAATGCAATAGGTGCATTTCTCCATCACGCCGCGGCCGCGCACTGTCACTTGCGGGTTCCAGGACTCCGCAGCGCGCTCGTTCTCTTCGGCATATCCATAGAAATTGAAGCGACGAACCTTGTAAGGGCAGTTGTTGGAGCAAAACCGCGTGCCGACGCAGCGGTTATAGACCATCAGGTTGAGACCTTCGTGATCATGCACGGTGGCGTGCACCGGGCAGACCACTTCACAGGGCGCCTGTTCGCAATGCATGCAGGTCATCGGCTCGAACGCCGTATCGGGCGCATCGGCCGAGCCCGAATAGTAGCGATCGACCCGCAGCCAATGCATCACGCGTCCTGCGAGGACCTGGTCCTTTCCAACGATGGGTATGTTGTTTTCGGCCTGGCAGGCGATCGTGCAGGCTTGGCAACCGATGCAGGAATTGAGATCGACGGTCATGGCCCAGGCACGATCGGGGTATTGATAGGCCTGATAGAGCGACTCTGCTTTCTTCTGCTCTACGATCTTGCCGGGGTCGCTTCTGAATTGCGTGAGATCGCCCTCGCGGATGAGGTCGCGCCCGAGCACGCGATCCTGGCCCTGGGTGGTCGCGAGCCTGTAAGTCTCTCCAGTCTTGATAATTGAGACTATATCGACACCCCAGGGATGGCCGGAGTTACGGACGGTATAGGCGTTAAAGCCGGAGCCGACGCCGAGCCCGCCGGCGGTGCGGCCCCAGCCTAGCGGCAAGGTGATGCAGTCGGGCGCCTGACCCGGCAGCACGAAAACCGGCGCCTTCAGCTTCGCCTTGTCGGCGACGATCTCGACGACATCGTGCGTCTTCAGATCGAGACGCTTCGCTGTACTTGGTGCGACGAGCGCGGCGTTGTCCCAGGTCAAGCGCGTGAAAGCGCGGGCCATTTCAAGAAGCCAGGGATTATTGGCGTGGCGCCCATCCCAAAGCCCGTCATCCGGCCGGAACAGCGCCTGCAGCGCCGGCTGGCTGGCAGTGACCGTGGGGTGTTCTTCAACTGCGACGTCAGAGACCGGCTTGAGCGGCAGGCCGGGCTCTGCACTATCGGCAACGACCCCGGTCCGCAGGGCCTCGTGCCAGAACGCTTCAAAGTCGCCCCGGTTCTCCTGCTGTGCGCGCTGCCGCCAGAAATCACGCAGTAGTCCGTAAGTATCGGGCGACAAATCCCCAAGCAGCACGGCGAGGACTTCCTGCGGGGCGCGACCGCCGTACAGCGGACGCACCTGCGGCTGCATGATTGTCACCGTGCCGTCGAAAGCGCGTGCATCGCTCCACGCTTCAAAGGCGTGCGCAGCGGGAATGCGCCACTTGCATGCGACCGCGGTCTCGTCATCGTAGAGCGCAAGTGCGACGGAGAACGGGACATGGCGCAGCCGCGCGGCAAAATCGAGATCGGCGGGCGCATCATAGACCGGGTTCGGGCCCAGGATCAGGAGCGTGTCGACCTTTCCCGAAGCCATATCGTCGGCGAGTTCGGCAAGGGATTGCTGCTTCGACCCGGGCATTGCTTCGACGGGAGCGATCAACCTGACCGTGCTGCCGAAGCCGCCAAGTTTGGCGTTGATCGCGTCGGCCAGGAGATGGACTTCGGCGGGCTGCTCCCGTCCGGCATGTATGAGGGCCTTGCCCTTGTTCTCACTTAAATCATCGGCTGCTGCCTTCAGCCAAGGCGCATATCTGTTTTCTGACTGCGACCATGCTTGCGGACCAGCTCCCAGCAGTGCCGCGAGATAACGCAAGGCGCCGATGATCTCGCCCGGCTGCATGGCTAGGCGATGATCCGCCTTCGCGCCCAACAGCGTGGGCGTGCTTTCGATCGCATAGACCCGGCTCATTGCACCGCCGGTTTCAGCCGGCCGCCGCGCCGCGGCAAACCGCCGGGCATAGGCGAGCCAACCCGGCGTTGCCGAGATCAGATCGCTTTCGACGCCAAGGATTCGTTCGGCCTTGCTCAGGTCGAAAATCCGGTCCGCATTCTGTCCAAAGCTGCGCGCGGCGGAGACGTATTCGCTGTCGCGATGAAGCGGCTCCCATTGATGCCAGCGCATGGCAGGAAACTGCTGCTGCAGCTTTGTCATCTGGTCCGCCAAGGACGGCGAGGTGATCGCTCCGGTCAGAATGCGCAACCCCTCCCCTTTTGCACCCATCAACGCATTGCGCCGGCTGTACAGCACGCTGACGAAGCTCTCCCTGGGAGCGATCCTTCCCTCGCCAAAGATGGTCTGGGCACGCCGCGGATCATAGAGTTCGAGAATGCTCGCCTGCATGATCGCGCTCGCTGCGCCCAGAGACGCGGGATGATCCGGATTACCTTCGACCTTGATTGGCCGTGCCATCTGATGCGCGACCAGGACCCCTGTGGCGTAGCCATCCTGAAGCGTCGCGCCAGTGTAGTAGCGGTTGCGACCGGGTACGACGTTTTCGGGCTGCTCGACGTAGGGCAGCAGTTGCCGCTGCCCGACCTCAGGACCGCATCCAGATAATCCACCCAGCGCCATCGATGCCGCCATCAGCTGAAGGAATCGGCGGCGGTCGAACGCATTGACGACGTCGCGAAACCGCGGGGCCTGCCGTTCGACCAGCGCCACGAACTCCGGTGACTCGGCCAATTCCTCGAGGCTACGCCAATATGTGCGGACTGGTTCGTTCATCGGTGACAGATCCCGCAGTCGGACAGAGCTTCCGTTTTGATGTGGTACTGCACCAGCAAAGCGTCGCCAGAGGGAGTTGAATCGGTGCGACGCCAGTGCGGGTTGAAGACCTGGTCCTTCGGGCGAAGGTGCGGCGCCGGATCTCGATGGCAGGAGAGACACCAGCTCATGTAGAGGTTGTTGGCCTTCCAGGTCATTGCCATATCGCCAATCGGACCGTGACACTCCGTGCAGCCAACGCCCTTGGCGATATGGATGCTGTGATCGAAATAGACATAGTCGGGAAGCGTGTAGACCCGCGTCCACCTGATCGGAGTGTTCTCAGCCAGGCTTTTCCGGTCTGGCTCCAGCATTGCGGCATTGGTCCAGATCTGCGAATGACAGGTCATGCAAATTGCGGTCGATGGCATTCCCGCGTTCGAGGATTCCTCCACTGTCGTGTGGCAATAGCGACAGTCGAGCCCAAGTCCGCTGACGTGATGCTTGTGACTGAATGGGATGGGCTGCTCGGGCGTGAACTGTTGCTGGCTGTTGTAATCCACTAACGGCACGACCCAGATGGCCGCCACCAAAAACACGCACACGCAAAACACACCGACGAGCGCTGCGGTCATGAACAAATTCGCGCGTGGCCCGAACACCGCCATCAGTACGCCCTGTGACAGCCCCCCAGCGCGTCACGCCAGTTCACACGATGTCGGAATATCGGCGAGCTGCGAAAGGAAACTCTATCGAGGGGGTGTCGTTCCAAAGACTTTCGACGATACTGCCGGCGCGATCGGCGTCGCGTTTGTACGTTCGCGTACAAAGCCCGCTGTGGTGGTGCAGGTGTCGGTGCGGCCGGCGGCTCTGACGCGATGGAGCGCTCCATTCAAGCGGCCGTCAAGGAGTCATAGTCTGGCCCGCATGACCGAGATGCGTGAGCAGATGAGGGCCAAGCTCGTCGATACGGCTCACGCCCAACAGGCCCATCGCATCCAATGCTTCGGACTTGAGGATCTCCAGGGCACGGGCGGCACCTGCGGCGCCGGCCGCGCCGAGCCCGTACAGCGGCGCACGCCCGACCCACACGGCATCGGCGCCCAGCGCGAGCGCCTTGAGCATGTCTGTTCCTCGTCGAACGCCGCCCGACGCGTACAGCGCGATCCGATCGCGGACGATGTTCCGTGCGACGGGCACGAGATCGATCGGCGAAATCGTCCAGTCGAGTTGCCGTCCGCCATGACTGCTCAGCACGACTCCATCCACGCCGCTGTCGACGGCGCGCCGCACGTCATCCGGACTGAGAATCCCCTTCAGAATGAACGGCTTCTTCCAGCGCTGCCGTATCTTTGCGACGGTATCCCAGCTTAGCGAGGTCGGTTGATGCGCGCGAACCCAGTTCGACGTTGCGAAGAAGCTGCGGCGGTTCTTCGGCACGAAATCGACGATGTTCGGAAAGTTGGGTATGCCATGGGACAGCACGTTTTGCGCCATCCAGCGCGGATGAGATATGCTCTCCAGCGCAGCGGAGGTGGAAAGTCGTTTCTTCCCGACCTGGTTACGCCGCTGCCACTCGCGATCGCCGAAGATCTGCGTATTGGTCGTGAGCACGAGAGCTTCACAGCCTGCCTGATCCGCGCGGCGAAGGAGCTCCTGCCAGACTTCGTCGCCGCCAAAGACGTAGAGCTGCCACCAATGGCGCACGCCAGGCGCCGCCTTGGCCACCTGTTCCATTGTGTCGTTCGACATCGTGCTCTGGACGAAGGGAACGCCGGCGTGCAACGCAGCCTGCGCCAGCATGCTGTCGCCGTGAGCGCGGAAAATGCCGTTGAGCCCCGTGGGCGACACCACGACCGGCATGGCGGCGGAGCGGCCGAGGATGTTGGTCTCGAGCGTGCGGCGGGATACGTCGACGAGGGTTCGCGGCACGAAACGCCAATCGGCATAAGCGCGCCGTTCACGGAACAGCGTGGCTTCATCCTGCGCACCGCCTTCGAGATATTCGAGCGCGAAGCGGGGCAAGCGCCGGTGGCTCATCGCCCGCAGATCGGCGATGGCAACAGCGCGTTGCAGGTCGAATCCGGTGTAATACCGCCGCGACGGCGTCCCATCGAGTTGCGCGAGCTCGGTGTGGCGATTGCGGTCGTAGGCCGTTGGATGCGACCGGCGACTGAGCGCCAAGCCGGCGGCGATCCCGGCTAGGCCAGCAAGGCCATACGCCAAGAACGGAGCGCCCCTGTGAGTGGCGGCGTGGTGCTGACCAAACCTGTCTAGGACCGACATCGCGACTTGAATCCTTGAGTTTGGCGTCTGTAGTCAAATCTCGGCGAGGTTCTCGCCGCGCAGCGAACTCGACCCCGGGGGCGTAGCGCTGAGATGCTGGGAGCAGAACATACCGTCCGATGTTGTTCCTCCGAGTCGGGTTGCTCATCTCGAACAGCAAATGCGCGCGGCCGCGGGTCGAATGCATCTCTTTGCGTCGCCTGAAAGCTCGGGCACATCACCTGTCCACAGAAGCAAACTCCCAGGCGCCCGCTGAATTTCCCGTAAGCCGATGCCGCGAGTGCAGCGGTTTCCTCGTGCCGGCAATGGACGTAGCGGATCCGGTCTTTCGCCTTGCGGAACCCTTCCACCAACCCGTTGATGCCGTCGCCGGGTAATCCGAAAACTGTATCGCCCCCCACTGCATCAGAATGCCAACGAGATGATCGGACACCGTTATCGGCATTTGGGTGACCTCGGCGAGGTGATCGGTGATGCTGGTAAAAGCGTCGCGGCAGAAATCGTTCCTGAACAGGCTGCGGACCACGGAACGGCAGACGTTCCGGCCTAAAGACTTTGCCCAGCTCGGAGCGTCGGGCTAGGCTTCGGTTGGCGTTCCCATTCGCATCGATGGAGAGATCATGCGGGTCGCAATTTGCGGCGGCGGAGTGATCGGAGCCTGCACCGCCTATTACCTCACTCGCCGCGGGATCAATGTCATTGTCGTGGAGCGAACAGAGGTAGCCGCGGCAGCATCCGGTAAGGCCGGCGGATTTCTAGCGCTGGACTGGTGCGTCGGGACTCCGCTCGATAAGATGGCGCGCCGAAGCTTTGTACTTCATGCCGACCTGCCCCCCGAGATTGGCGCTGATTGGGCCTACCAGCGCATGACCGCCTATAGCGGGTTCGTTGTCGCCGATGACGGTGCTCGTCGTCACGCACGGGCCAAACTCAACTGGCTATCCCAGAGCGTAATCATCACCGATCGACTAGGCACGCCGGAAACAACGGCCGTTGTTCACCCGCGCAAATTCACTTCCGCAATGATGAGCGCGGCGCAACGACACGGTGCCCTACTCTGCCCGGGCCGGGTCACCGGCATCGTCCGGAGCGCGGATGGATCGAGGATAAGGGGCGTCGAGGCCGACGGCGTCACTGTCGAGGCGGACGCCGTCGTAATCGCCATGGGACCTTGGTCGATGGCGGCTGCAGCGTGGCTACGTCTGCCCGCTGTCTTTGGGCAGCGGAGTCCGAGTCTTGTCTACGACACCGGCACAGATGTTCCGGCCGATGCGCTCTTTCTCGAATATCGCGACGAAAGCGGCACCATCACCATGGTTGAGGTCTTCCCGCGGGCGGACGGGAGCACCCTCGTCACCGCCTTCTCCAATCAGACCGCATTGCCGTCCGACCCCGCCACGGTGACGCCCGAAGCGAGCGAGATCGATCGCCTCCACGTGATCGCAGCGCGGCTGTCACCTGCGTTCCGGCCGGAGCGGATAATCGCCCGACAAGCCTGCTTTCGCCCCGTCACGCAAGACGGTCTGCCGCTCATCGGCAAAGTGCCCCAGAGCGAGGGCGTCTACGTCGCCACCGGCCATAACGTCTGGGGCATCCTCAATGCTCCGGCAACGGGCGAAGCCTTGGCAGAGTTGATCGCAGATGGCGCCTCTCGGAGCACCGATCTAGCTCCGTTCGACCCGGCCCGGCTTCGGCCACTAATTCCATCGCCGCTGCCGTTAAGCTGACGGCGGAACTCCTGCTGCGATAAATTAGTTCTGTCCCGGTGCCGAACGGCGGCGTCGGGCCGCTATCTCAAGGCCGATGCCAGCCATTTCGGCAGGCAGAGAACCTTCGGGAGTCGAGCAATGTTCGAAAACCACGAAGCCGCCGCTCCGATGACCAGCATTGCAGCGCTCCTGACGCAAAAACAGCACCTGCTCAGCCGCCTGGAAGAATGTCCCGGCCCTAACGAGCGGGAGGAGATCGAGCGTCTGCTTGACAGAATAGATGCTGAACTGAACGCAGTAGACAGACCGGATCGACTATGAGCCCACGGGCAATCGGGTACGGCCCCGTTTGCTTCATCGGGCTTGGTTCACAGACATCATTCGGTTGCAAACATGAAAGGTCGGGAGGAGCTCAGTGAAGTCGTGATCGGAGCCCGTCAGCTCGCAGGGATATTGGGCATCCCTCACGATGCAACCGGTATTGTGATCTTTGCGCATGGCAGCGGAAGCGGTCGCATGAGCCCGCGCAACAACCAGGTTGCGGCCGGCCTGCGCGAAGCTGGGCTCGCAACGCTGCTGCTTGATCTTCTCAACCCCGACCAGGAAGGAGACCGGCGCAACGTGTTTGATGTCACGCTGCTCGCCTCACGGCTGTCCGAGGCCGCGGATTGGACCCGCACACATCCCAAGCTTGCGGCGCTTCCGATCGGCTACTTCGGTGCAAGCACGGGCGCGGCCGCGGCGCTGATTGCGGCGGCCGAACACCGCAACGTTGCGGCCGTCGTGTCGCGCGGCGGCCGTCCGGATCTCGCCGGTGGCGCCTTGCGAGCCGTGCGTGCGCCAACCCTGCTGATCGTCGGCGGCGCCGATACGCCAGTGATTGCGCTCAACCGTTCGGCCTTCGCGAAGCTGTCTTGCGAGAAGGATCTCGTTGTCGTGCCGGGAGCCACCCATCTGTTTGAAGAACCCGGTACTCTGGGCCAGGTTGTGATGCACGCGAAGCGGTGGTTCCGTCGGTTTCTGTCATCGCCGCTATAAAGGCCGCATTGGCGCATTGAAAGGGCTCTCAAGGGCGACCCCGCGCAAAATCGTGCCTGCGGTGCCGGTTGCGCCGAGAGAGGCGCTGGCGGAGTTGGGCTCGGAGGCCGACGAGGTGGTCTGCCTGATAACTGCTGATCCGTTCTTCGCGGCTGGCATGCACTATCGGGATTTCCACCAGAGCTCGGATGCGGAGTGACTGAGCTGTTGCAGCGCTCAGCGGGCGGTCAAGCCGGCGCACGCCGATAACGGATCGAAGCCGATGTCGCTTCACCGCATCAAGTGCCGCGCCTTCGGGCTGGACCAGCGACTTACGGCGCGGCGTCCGTCAAGCTGCGTCGCAATATGGGCACGCCGCGTGCTGACTCGACGCGGACTAACACGGACGAGACCAGACCACTACCTACGGCGCCCCAAGTGCGTCATGAATCCTTTTCGCATTCGACGGAAAATCCCTCGAGTCGCCCACGGCCTCACCCGGAGCCGGATAAAGCCAAATGTGCGCATGCGGCACTTCCTCACCCAGAATGCTCGCGTGTATCTCCGGGCAGAACGCCTTTTGCATCGCCCGCGCGATCTTCCATACCACTTCGAAATATGCGCCGGCATTCGGGACGTCCCAGACCCAGCGAACGTGGCGCTTGGGAATCACCAGTGTGTGACCCGGGGATTGCGGGCGAATGTCGAGGAAGGCGAGATAGTCTTCGTCCTCATAGACTCTCGTGGACGGAACCTCGCCGCGGACGATCTTGCAAAATACACACTCGGTCATCTCTCCGACTACTCCGGCTGGCGGCATTCAATCTCATCACATCGATAGCTAATCAGTTAGGCCGGCTATGCCACCGGCCAATGCGATCAGACCTTAATTCTTGATCTCTTGCCGAGGCGAGGTTTGGGTCCTCCTCTCGGAACGAGACCTGCTCCCTCTCATTGACGTCCTAGCCTGGCTTTGGGAGGGGGCTTTATCTGGCGCGCTTACACGATCTGGCGCGCTTACACTGCCGCAAGGCAGGGGCGCGCAAGCTCGACGATCGTTGTTTATTCGCTCTCGCCCGGCTGGTTTGTGCTCATTTTCGTGGCATCCGGCGGTCTGCGGGCAATTATCGGTCCAAAGATTTGGGGAACGCTCGCGAGGCTGGGCGTGCTCGTCGGCACGTTGCGTATGGCGACGGAGGCGGCAATCCTTTTTCGTGCCAGCCGCAGGCAATTGCGGGTAGGCCCTAATACCAGTAGCAGTCTTGCTGACGCGATTTCACGCGTCGAATTCCTGCAGTCAGCGCGCCCTCCACAATCGGGGTTTTTACTGGCTGGCGGCCACCGAGACCTAAAATCGCCTCGGCCACACATTCCGGCGTGACCACCTATCTCCCTATTTCGGCGCCATGCCACCGACCATGTCAGGCTTCACCCGATCTTTCGCGAGGGTCGCCGCAAGGGAACTTCTATCGTCTGCGCCGATTGGAACAGCAGCAGGCAATGGTGACATCGATGCATGCGCGAGACCATCATACTCCAGCGCCGCGTGCCGAACCCTCGGCTGATGTCGACGCGTACAGGCTCGCGCGCCTCGTGCAAGCGGAGCGATTTTATGTGGAAGTCCTTTCGGATTTGCTCGAAGCGCGCCTGCCGTTCCTCGTTGGTGGCGGCTACGCTGTGAACATCTATACCGGTGCACGCCGTCCCACAAAGGATCTCGACATTTTCACGACCGCGCGTGAATTTCCCCGTCTGCTTGCCTGCCTGCAACACGACGGTCGCACTGCATCAACGGTGGACAAGCGCTGGATCGGCAAGATCCATCATGGCAATGATTTCGTCGATATCATCTTTGACTCGAGCAATGGCGCGGTGCCAGTCCAGGACCAATGGTTCACTCAGGCGCGACAGGGTCGTGTGCTTGGGCTTTGCGTGCCCTTGATCAGCCCGACCGAGCTTATTTGGTCCAAAGTCTTCGTCCAAAAACGGCAGCGCCATGATGGCTGTGATATCGCCAATCTAATATTGAAGCAGCGCGATGACATCGATTGGCACCGCCTGCTTGCGTACATGGACGCGCATTGGGAGATCCTGCTTTGCCACGTGCTCACCTTCCGCTGGATCTATCCCGGCGAGCGCGATGCGGTCCCAGCCTGGCTGCTCGACGAGCTTCTCGAGCGATTAAGACGACAGCGCGAACATCCACCACCCGGAGACCGGCTCTGCCGCGGCCGATTGTTGTCGAGCTCCGATTATCGGAGCGCCATCGAAGCGTGGGGATTTCTGGATGTCGAAGGCTAATGCGACAATGACGGCTGACACCAACTCGTTCACATTTGCGAGCATCGGCGATCTCCACGTTAAAGACGATCAGCCGGATTCCCTTCGCGAACTATTCGGCGAAGTCTCAAAGCGTGCGGGCGCCCTCGTGCTCTGCGGCGACCTTACTGACACCGGCACTCCGGCCCAGGCCGAGATCCTCTCGAAGGAGTTGCGCGCCTGCACGATCCCGGTCATCGGTGTTCTCGGGAATCATGACTACGAGTCAGGACATGCCGATCAGGTAAGGCGGATTCTTTGTGATGCCGGCGTGCGCCTGCTGGACGGCCACGCTGCGGAGGTCAATGGCGTGGCATTTATCGGCGTGAAGGGTTTTGCCGGCGGATTTGGGCCACGGATGTTGAGCTCTTTCGGCGAACCGGCGATCAAAACATTCGTCGCCGAGGCAATGAACGAGGCGATGCGGCTGGAAAACATCATGCGCACCGTGAAGAGTGAGCGCGCCGTTGTGGTCCTGCACTATGCCCCTATCGCGGAAACCGTGGAGGGTGAACCGCTGGAGATCTATCCTTTCCTCGGATGTTCGCGCCTTGCGGAGACGATTGATCGTTTCAAAGTGAGTGCCGTCGTACACGGTCACGCACATCGCGGAAGATATGAAGGGCGTACGCCCGCCGGAGCACCCGTGTACAACGTCGCCAGACACGTGCAGAAGCCGTCCGGCCTGCCATATGCCCTCATCTCCGTCTGAGAAGTGAGGCAGCTTTGCCGATGCCTAGACCGCGCCTACACGCGGCGAACGATCCCGTCGCGACATACGATAGAACCGAGAACCCCAGGCGACTCGTCAGATCGTTAGACGGGCCGCTATCTCCTGATAACACGCAGTACCGCGGCTGACACATGGGCATCAGGCGCACATTTGATCGACAAAGTCGTGCACCGACGGAGGCCCTCGACAATGTCCAGACACTACGACGCCGTCCTGTTTGATTTGCTGACCGCTCTCCTCGATAGCTGGTCTCTCTGGAACGCGGTGGCCGGCAGCGAAGCCGCCGGCCGCTCCTGGCGTGCCGAATATCTCAGGATGACCTACGGCACAGGCCCTTACCGCCCCTATGAAGACATGGTTCGGAAAGCTGCCGAGCGGGTCGGGCTGCCCTCCGGCCGCGCCGATGCTCTCGCTGCACGATATGGTGAGTTGAAGCCCTGGCCCGGCGTCACGGGCGTCCTGACCAAGCTTCGCGACGCCGGCTTGCCGCTCGGCGTCGTGACCAATTGCTCCGAGAAGCTGGGGCGCATCGCCGTCGGTCGCGTCGGGGTCTCGTTCGACGTGGTCGTCACGGCCGAGCGGGCGGGGTTCTACAAGCCCGATCCCCGTCCCTACAACCTTGCGCTTGAGGAATTAGGGGTCGCGCCGGAGCGCTCCCTCTTTGTCGCCGGCTCGCCCTACGACCTGCACGGAACCGCGCGCGTCGGGCTGCCGGCCTTCTGGCACGACCGAATGGGCGTGGAGCTTGAGGGCGCTCCCACCCCGATCGCGAGACATCGAGACCTGACGCCGCTCATCGCCGCCGTCCTCGGCTGAACCGATGCGTGACCGGAGCTTGCCAGCGGCGATCGCCTCGATGCTTTGGCGTGGTCAGGACCAATTCGGCTTTGCGAAGCGTGCAGTCCGCGAACGCCGCAGGAGCTGATCGAACACAACTGCCTCAACCTGCGCCTGCCCACCTGTGGCGGCACATGCGCGCCTGGGGCCGCGCCGCTGATGGCCCTAATCGCTGCCCCTAGACGCCCAAATCAAGAACACTGATCGGTGGAAACCGGCTCCGTGATTGGGAACCGGCAAGTTCTGTCACACAAGCTTCGTCACTCGGATGGTTTAAAGCACCTTCACCCGGCATCGGCCGAGGAAGGGACGCCCGATCATGTGTGCACCGGCGCGGGCTTTCGTGGCCCATCGCACTCCCACGCGTATTCGAATCAAGCTGGCAAAGGCTTCGGGGAAGACTCGGGGACCGCGTGCCGATCTTACAGACCTCAAGCAGCATCTCCTGAAACATCCCGACGTTCTCGGCGTGCAGCTAAACCCGCTCACGGCCAGCCTAATCATCGAATGCCGGAAAGGCTTCGAACTGACGGCACGACACCGGCAGCTTCTTCGATTGGATATGCAAGCGCCAAAGCATGTGCAGTCGGCCCACGATCGTCCGGGTCCGGCAGCTACGGACCACGACACGAATGGGCTGTCCGGTACCCTGATGCTTGCACATGTGCTGAAGCTCATTGTCGCGATCAGCACCCGGCAGATCGGCACGCAACTCATCGAGTGCGCTGTTGATGGCTTGATTCAGGCCGCGAGGAGCGAAGCCCAACGCCGCGCCGCAGTTCAAAAGCCGCTTGTCACTATCTCTGCCAGATAAAAATGCGCCCCTGCGGAGCAGCCGGTCCTTCAAGCACGTCCCTGATCCGAGCGCGTTTGATCTCAGTCGCTGGTTGACAAATGTCGAAGCGATCGCGCGCTGAGATTAAATCTGTCGCATCACCCATGCGTGATTTTCCGAGCCTCGAACTTTGCTGTCCTATGTAAATTCATAAAATTGTAACATACCCTACTCTCTTGCGTTAGGCTGAGTGGTTGTGAACCCCAGCGGGCAGAAGGAGCGTGCAATGAGCGTTCTCGAAGACGTCTTCAAAGGTGGGAACATCGTGACAGGTCTGGCTATCGGCATCGGCGCGGCGGTGGTTGCGCCGGCTATTATGCCAGTGCTGCGTCCGGTCGCCAAATCACTGCTCAAGGCCGGGCTCGTTGCTTATGACCAAGGGCGTGTTGCGTTCGCCGAATTGAACGAGCAGACAAGCGACCTCGTCGCGGAGGCGCGTTCTGAACTCGCGGAGGCGGGGCATAGCGCGGAAGCCGCCGCAGAAGCTGGAGAGGCACGGCCCCACCAGGCCTGACCTCGGCAAAATTTCCCGTAGAGCGGCCGACATGCGGCGGGCTGGTGCGGTGCGCCCGCAGGAATTCTTGCGCCGGCCAACAACGCTCGTCACAGGGCATTCCTTCTGCAGTTCGGTACGGGATACCGGCGGTGCGCGAGTCCACAACGATGCCCAGCGACGTCACGCCTCTCCACACGGCCGTTCGAGGTCGCGTGAGGTTCCGAGTCGCCGGATTGCGGGACGAGCAGTTGCTTGCCCGCACTATCGAACGTGGTCTTCTGCTGTTCCCGGGCGTCACCCGGGCGTCCGCCAGTTCACGCACCGGAAATGTTCTCATCCTCCATGACGAGGACACCTCGGTGCACGCGCTTGCCGGGCACATCGATGCGCTGCGGAGGGGCGAAATCCAGTTGGACCGCGAGGACGAGTCCGCCACACATCAATGGCACGCAATGCAGCCGGCCGAGGTTGTCGAAGCCGTTTGCACCTCGCCTTCGAAGGGACTGTCGCACCGGGAGGCTCAGCAGCGGCTCGAGAGCGATGGGCCAAATGCCATTCCTCGCAGCAGTGGCCGCACGGATTGGTCCATCCTCATGGACCAGTTCCAGGGGCTTCCGGTGGCGATGCTCGCGGGCGCGGCCGTATTATCTCTGGCCACCGGCGGACTGCTCGAGGCCGGCGCTATTCTCGCCGTCGTTGGCCTGAACGCTGCGATCGGCTTTGGGGTAGAGAAGCGCACGGAGCAAACGATCAGCCAGATCGGCGCGCCTTGCACGCGAACCGCGCAAGCGGTCCGAGACGGAATGGAAATCGAGGTTCCGACCCAGAGCATCGTTCGTGGTGACATTATCGTTCTGCAACGCGGCTGCGTTGTTCCGGCCGATGCCAGGCTCCTGCGCGTCGATGCGCTCACGGTCAGCGAGGCTGCACTGACGGGCGAAAGCCAGCCGGTCGCGAAATCGGAAAGCTTGCCTGCCGATTCCGCCGCCGCGCTCGGCGACCGCCGCAACATGGTCTATCGTGGCACGATCGTAACCGGCGGCAGCGGAACGGCCGTCGTCGTGGCCACCGGCCGACACACGGAGATGGGGCAGATCCAGCAATTGGTCGGCACCAGCACATCTCCGGAAACGCCATCGCTGCGGCAGATGCGCGAACTGGGCCGCCAGTTATTCTGGGCGACAGCAGCCGCAACCGGCGTGATTTTCGGTGCAGGCCTGTTGCGCGGACTATCGCTGCTGCAGCTCGTGAGATCTTCGCTTGCGGTGGCCGTGGCCGCGGTGCCGGAAGGCCTGCCCATGGTTGCGACCACAACACTCGCGCTGGGCGTCGAGAACATGCGCCGGCACGGCATCCTGGTGCGGCGGCTCGATGCGATCGAGACGCTCGCCGCCGCCAACGTGATCTGCTTCGACAAGACGGGCACGCTGACCCACGGCGCAATGTCTCTCGATTCCGTCGCCATCGGCGATCAGGTCTGGCGCAGCTCCGACGGCGTCTGGACCGATCGCGGGGGCGAATATGCGGACAAGAGCGACATGCGGCGCCTGCAACGGCTGCTCTCGATCGCCAGTCTGTGCAGCGATGCAGAAGTCCGTGAAGCCCAGCAGCGCTTTGAAGCGAGGCATTCCAGCACCGAAGTGGCATTGATCGAAGCAGCGCTCGCAATGGGCATTGACGTGGCCCAACTGCGGCGCGATCACCCGCGCTACTCGGTTCAGCGTCGCACCGAAGCCTACCGCTTCATGGTGAGCTGCCATCACGCGCCGCGAGGCTTCGTCATCGCCATGAAGGGCAGTCCGGCGGACGTGCTCGCGCGTTGCCGGTGGGAGCTGTCGCCAAATGGACGGCGCAGGCGTCTGACGCCCGAGCGGAAAAATGCTATCGAAGGCATCAACCAGCAGCTCGCGGAAAAGGGCTTGCGTGTGCTCGGCGTCGCCTTTCTTGAAGGGCGGAAATCCCGCGGAAGTGGGGAGCTCGATCTGGCCGAGGTTGCAGACCTCGTATGGCTCGGTCTTGCGGCTCTTTCCGATCCCCTTCGCTCCGATGTCCGGGACCTGATGCCGCAGCTTCATCGCGCGGGCATCCACACCATGATGCTGACAGGCGATCAGCGCCGCACCGCGTACACGATCGCCAGTGAAGTCGGGTTGAGCGGTGATGCTCCCATTGAGGTGATCGATGGGGTCGAGCTGGACCGTCTCGACACAGCGGAGCTTGCGCGCGCGGCAAGGCGCGCCCATGCGTTTGCGCGCATCACGCCGACCCAGAAGCTGAAGATCGTGCAGTCTCTGCAACACGCCGGGGCGGTCGTTGCGATGGTCGGCGATGGCATCAACGACAGCCCGGCGTTGCGCGCGGCAAACGTCGGCATCGCAATCGGACGCAACGAGGAGTCCGCCGCTCGCGAAGTGGCCGACATCTTTTTCGAGAGCGACCGGCTTGGAATGCTGCCGGTCGCGGTCGCGTGCGGCCGTTCCACTTATGTCAATATTCGAAAGGCGCTGCATTACGTATTGAGCACCAACACAAGTGAGGTCCTCACGGTGCTGGCCTCAACTGCCGCAGGCGCCGGCGAGATATTGAGCCCCGTGCAACTGCTTTGGATCAATCTGGTCTCCGATGTATTTCCCGGCATTGGACTCGCCATGGGTGAGCCGGACCCGAGCGTCTTGGATCGCGCCCCTCACGCCGCGGACGAGCCGATCTTGAAGACTTCCGATTTCGGGCGGCTCGCGAGGGAAGCCGGGCTGATTACGGCCGGCAGCTTTGGAGCCGGGCTGATCGGAGCCACGCGATATGGCATCGCTTCCCCGCAGGCGGGGACGATGGCATTCGGAAGCCTGGTCACGGGGCAGCTCCTGCACGCGCTCACCTACGCCGACAAGGGCGACGGATCCGACGCCGGGCCGACGCCATCCAACCCGGCCCTACTTGGAATTGTAGGGGGATCGCTGCTGCTCCAGGGTCTGGCAATGCTCGTTCCCGGCCTTCGCAACATTCTCGCCGTCGCGCCGATCGGGGCGCTCGACCTTGCAGCCATGATCGCCGGCGGCGTGCTGCCATATCTCGGCAATCGTGCACTTGCCGAAGCGGGAACGGCATCGGCGTACCAAGTTCAGGGCCGGGAGTTGGTGGGGCGCGTGCGCACGGGTTCAGACGCAGCACGCGCGACAGACCCGGCGGAACGGCTTTTGCAACGGAATGCTGTCCGCACATTGGGCGGTGCCGAAGCCTCAAGACGCCTCAGGCCTGCCCACCCGTCGCGATCCGCCGCCAGACGAGCGTCCTTGACTCGCTGAACCGGTCGGCCGAGCCCGGGTGTTGCGAGCTAGGATCGCCTCGGGAAGACGACCTCCGGCCGCTTTTTCGGTGGTCGCTCGAGCGCCTCTGATGTTGCTTCGGAGGCAACCTGCGCGCGGGTTCTCTTTTCCCGTTCAGACGACGCAAGCCTGCGCGTGACCATCGAATAGAACAACAGCGACGTGGCCGAACCAAGATAGCGTCCGCTCAACACCTGATAGACGCCGATTGCCGCAAACAAGCCGGCCAGACCCGGACGCTGCAGGAGCTGCTTTGCACCATAAGCGTTCCAGAAATTCTCAACAGCGCTGCCAAATGCCTGCCCTCTGGCGAGCTGGAACAAAGCGAGTCCCGAAAGGCCCGTCGCAACCGCGTCCAAGGCAGACGCCGGTCCGACGCCCGAGGTCGTCAGCGGGCTCGACTGGCTCGTCGGTGCCGTCGTTCGATCAGCGATCCTGAACAGTTCATATTCGGCTGCGGCAGCCGCGATCGGCGCGAAGCTTCCGGCATGATGAAGCAGAATACTCGCCGTCTCGGGTGTCACCTTCAACCGTTCGACAGCGGAATTGGCGGACAGTTTTTGCTTCACTGTTTCGAAGTAACTGTCGTCGCCGCGCTTCTCCGTTACGCGCAATCGAATTCGCCCGGCAACCTGGTGCGCAATGTAAGCAGTGGGGGTCATGCGGGTTGTATCCTTCCACTACTGATCACGAGGCCAATGTCGGCCAGATACGTGGCAAAACTTGGAGCCCATAAATGATCTGGCGCCTACCCTAACAACCACGTGACCATGAATATGAGACAGCCTGCACAAGCTCCGACGATCGTGCCGTTCATCCTGATATACTGTAAATCGCTCCCCACCACGAGCTCGAGGCGATCAGAAAGGGTGCGCGTATCCCAATTTCGCACGACCTCCGCGAAAAACGAGCCGATCTCGCTGCGCCACGCGATAACGGAGTCGGCCAAGTCCTCCACGACCTCGTCGATGTGCCGCTGCATCGCGGCGTCCGCCCCCAGCGCCTCGGCGACGATCGAAATCGGCTTTTCCAGCGCCAGTCGCAGACGCGATGAGGGTCGCGCCAGGTCGTCGAGCGTCGCCTGGCAGATTTCGTTCCAAACTGACCTGACCCAATCCTGCGTCTCCGAGTGCGCTAACAAGCGCCTCATGCCCTCATTTATCTTCTCGCGCTGCTCCGCCGAGTCGACCATTTCGTCGATTGCCGATGTGAGCGCCTCACGAAACCTGGAGGAGACCTCGCTGTCCGGCCGAGACAATCCATTGAGCAACTCCGTGATACCATTGACGATGGCGGCTGCAATCCGGCGATCGATCGCCTTGGGAATCCACCAGCGGCTGTGCTCGGCTACAAGCTTGTCGATCTGGTCGCGGTTCTTTTCGAGCCAGCCGCTCGCGAGCTCGCTGACTCGTTCAAACAGAACGTTCGCCTCCTGGCTGCCGGTGAGAACGCGAAGCCCACGTCGGATCATCGGCGCGAAATCCGCCTGGCGAAACTGATCACTCAGGATCCGCTGCAGAAACTCGCCAAGATCCGGACTCCTCAGCGAATGGATAAGATAGGGCAGCATTGCCGTGATCGAGTGCGCGACAAGTGGCGCAGTGGTCGGCGCGGCAAGCCAGGCCGCAAATCGTGCCCCAACATGCATTTCGCGAAGTTTCGGCAGAAGCACATCCGTCGTGAGAAAGTTCCGTTCGATGAAACGCCCGATGGTGCGCCCGATCCTGTCCTTGTTGTTGGGGATGATCGCGGTGTGAGGGATAGGGAGCCCCAGCGGATGTCGGAACAAGGCCGTCACCGCGAACCAATCCGCAAGACCACCCACCATGCCCGCCTCGGCACCGGATCGGATGAGCAGCGTCCCGAAACCGGGCTCCGGAACCAACCGTGTCAAGGTGAATATCACCCCCATGCCGACGAGCATGGTCGTTGCAACGATCCGGTTCCGTCGCAGTCGCTTGCGCGTCGGTCCGTCGGACTCGTTCGCCAACAGCGAAAGTGCTTTGCGGGGCGATGCCGGGGCGTGCTCTGGCAACATTCGGCTCATCCCTCCGTCGCTACCCCTTCGCGCCAGGATGTAAGCCTGCTCTCGGCAAATTGCATCGGAGCGTTCGATTGGACCGAGCGGACGCGGGTACCCCTAGTGTTGAAAAGTTCACCACCATGTCGCGCGAGACGCTTTTGGGCCGGTTCTGGCCATCCAGATTTCTCGCTCGGCGATTCCCTGGGAAAACTCAGCTTTGCCCCTTCTTGCCGGCATATCTGCGCGGCTCATTGGCGATCCGACGGCGCGCGTCTGGGGCGCCCATACCGAGCCGGCTAGCGTCGGTTTGCATCCTCGCGGTTGAAGCCGCGCCGGTGCGCTGCTCCGCGACGCGCGTGAGGAGAAGCGCTGGAGCTCGCGATCGGTGTGGTGATGACACTCCTCGTCCGTTTCCTTCAGGCGTCATGCGCAAGAGAGCATCGACACTGCTGTCGACTAGCTTCGGGGCTCAAGCGGCCCCCAACCCAATCTGCTCGCTGCGCTTGGCCTCGGCGTCGTAGACTTTGACCTGAAGCATCGGAAATCGCCCCTTGAGATCCGTGGCGACTTTGAGGGCGCGATCTTTGGCTTTGTACTCGCCCTTTAGCTGCCCATCCACGATCAATGCGTAGCCGGTTTTTGGACGCTCGCTTACCGCTCTCCGGTCCGGCGGAAGCGCAATGGTTCCTTGCGTGCGCTGTTGCCGCATTGGGAAACTCCGGCTTTGGGGATTGACTTCAAAACAACCGCGTTCGCGCGCATCTGTTCCAGTCGAGCGCGCCGCTCTGGCATCACGCACAGCAATGCCACGATACCAGCGTACCGCAGCTCAGAGGTGGGCAACTGCGTCCATCGTACACCTCCTGGCTACCGCACTCTCGTGCTGCCGCGGTCGATACGTCGCCCTACCGCTCATTCACACCGCGCGCCGGATCCTTCCGGCGGCTTGGGTACTTCGGCGCGCAGCCTTACGCATTCGCGTCGCGATTGACTTCGGTCTTTGCGAGCGTGGTGAGCAATTCGTCCGTCCGCTTTTCCTGCTCAAGGCTGTTGTGCAGCAGATGCTGATCTTCGCGAAATTCGAGCTGGCCGGCGAGCGCGGCTGCGGTGCCGTAGGCCGCGATTTCGTAATGCTCAAGCCTCTGCGCGGAAGCGATAATGCCCGCATCGCGAACGTAATCCTGTGTAACGATTGTGTACATCTTTTTGGTCTCGTTGATGAGCGCCTGCATGGCTTGATCCGTATGCAGTTTTGGGCTGGCTCCGTGTTTCTTCAGGATCGAGCGAAGCCGTTCGCCTTGTACAATTGTCTCCCGCTGGTGCTGCTCAAGCGCGGCTCTCAATGAGGCGTGCGACGATGCCTCGGCCATCCGGAGCAGTGCATTCTCAAGCTGCTCTTCGACACTGACCAGTTCCTGCAACTCGGCAATGTACATGTCCTTGAAATTGTCGATCTGCATAGACGTGCTCCTATGCGGCATCGGCGGCCGACGGTTCTCCCAGCTCTGAGGGTTTCCGATTGGCACAGTCCTTCGCCGGAAGCTGCAGCACTGTTGCCGTTTGGCCAACGCGGAGCATTGTAAGTAGAACGACGCTGCCGTTCTCAAATTCCAGCGCGTCGTGATGCGTGTCCCTCACTTGCTCATGGACCTTCCGGAAGCGCGCCAGTCGCGCTCCAGTGCTGCCAAACCGCATTCTCGGCAACAACTTTGCAAACGGATGATTGCAGACGACGTCCTCACTGAAAGCGAGCTCGGTTCCGGGCAACAGGCACACGGCAACTTCCGGCTCACCGACCGCGGAGAACCCACGCGTGGCAGTATTCGGGAATTCGCTCGTGACCAGCACATCCCCGGCCCTTGCCGGACGCGCTTGGACAGCATGCAGGCTGTAATCACACATTGGACGACCCTCCATTGCTTGTCATTGCTGGCCCGATTAGGTGCCGGCGAGCTTGGGATCGCTCTCGCTCGCAGCGCTCAAACACCCGCCGCCCCAGGCACAATTCCCAACAACCTGCGGAGGAGCCGGTTCCTCTCCCGTTATCAACGCCAGACAGCACCATATGAGCCTGGGTAGCCGGCGCGGGGGAGTGAGAGGTGATTCCAACAGGTGCAATGGCCGCTTGGCTTCATACCGCTCCGCTTCAAGCGCCACTTGAATCCGGACGAACCTCCGATTCATTCCAAGCTAGATGGAGATCGGCGACTGCCTGACGCCAGGCATCGCCGTTCGGTCCGCCGAAGCGACGGGCGTAGGCCGGATGAAAAGTGACGCGCACTGGATAGCTCTCGAATTGGAGCCTCGTCTTGCGCGCCGAGTGGATCGCTCGCTGCTCGCCAAACAGCCGGGCCGCTGTGCCGCCAAGGGCAATGATCACGCCCGGCCTGGAACGCCGAATGTCGGCTAGCACCGCTGCGCCATAACGGCCGACTTCCTCGGTCGTCGGGCTGCGATTGCGTGGCTTCCGGCCTTTGGAAAGCGCGATCGGGCGAAACGGAATGGCGTTCGCCAAACGCACTTGCTTGGGGTCGATCCCAGCCTGCTCTAGCATCTCGCGCAATGCCCGGCCGGCCGGACCGACAAACGGCCTGCCTCGCGCAGCTTCGTCAGCGCCGGGCGCCTCACCAACCAAATACAGCCGGGGCCGCCGGAACTGACCGTCGGGTGCAACACGACGGGGATCTAGACACTTGTTGTCG
Organism: Bradyrhizobium sp. ARR65; assembly: GCF_000472385.1. Classification (GTDB taxonomy): domain Bacteria; phylum Pseudomonadota; class Alphaproteobacteria; order Rhizobiales; family Xanthobacteraceae; genus Bradyrhizobium. Next base: position 78,961 of record NZ_AWZU01000011.1, on the reverse strand, counting down.
ACGCTTACTCCAGTGACAGGTTTCCGCATTCGCCAGAGCCAGAATATCTCAACGTGGCCCGCCTCCATCAATCTGTCGTCGCGCCGCAGATTTCCAAGAGCCTACGGGATCCGCCTGGGTAGCCGGATTGGCTTGGAACCGGGACCCACAAACGCGTGTTCTCGAGCCATTGGATATGTGGCGCCTCGGCGCGTCGTTTGCTCCTGCGGGCGAGGAGCCCCGCGCAATGGCTGCTGATCAAGACGCATGCAGAAAACTGACATCAGGCCAATGCTTGCGACCCTTATCGACGCGCCGTTCGATGACAGGGAGTGGGTCTTCGAGACGAAGTGGGACGGCTTCCGACTGGTTGCAGAAACAGGAGGCGGAAACGGCTCTCTCTACTCGCGCAACGGCAACGACGTAACGAGGCGTTATGCCCAAGTCGCCGAAGCGCTGCAGGCCATCAAGCGCGATGCAGTGATCGACGGCGAGTTGGTGGCACTCGACGCGGAAGGCCGATCACGATTTCAGCTATTGCAAAATGCTCTTAGAGGTAAGGCACGTCTTCGATACTATGTGTTCGATCTGCTCTTCCTCGATGGGTACGACCTCCGCGGCAAGCCGCTGACCGAGCGTAAGGCGCATTTGCGCAGCATTCTGAGCCGACACCCCCTCCTCCACTACAGCGCGCATAGAAAGCAGCAAGGCAAGGCAGCTTTCGACAAGGCCCGACGTGCGGGGGAAGAAGGCATTATCGCAAAGCGTGCTGCAAGTCTCTACCATTCGGGAAAGCGCACGACAGAGTGGCTTAAAATAAAGGCCAGCCACGAACAGGAGGCCATCATCGTCGGCTTCACCGAACCGCGCGGTAGCCGCCAGTATTTTGGCTCGCTGGTGCTCGGCGTCTATGACAATGGTAAGCTTGTCTATGTTGGCCACAGCGGCGGCGGATTCTCCAGAGAGATGCTCGCAACCCTGCACGCGCGTATGATGAAGTTGAGGACAGACAAGAAGCCGTTCACGGACGCTCCGCACGAGGGCCGGACAACCTGGATCAGGCCGCGTCTGGTCTGTCAGGTCAAGTTCACCGAATGGACACGCGACGGAGAGATGCGGCAGCCGGTGTTTCTTGGCATGCGCACCGACAAGCCGGCGCGACAGGTCAAGCGAGAGCGAGCATGAGCGCGAGTTTTACGTCCTCGACAAGGGCGGAGGGCAGGCAGACAGCCGCTGCTTATCCTGGATTGGGTGCGGAGTCGGTCCCAACCTAATCTCGTCGGCCAAACGCGGCGGCGGTCATGTTCCTGCAAGAGCCTACTCACGTCCAAGCTCACCAAGCTCACCCTCCAAGCTCATCCTAAAGAAATTCAGATTCACTCACCTGTCGTTGCATCGCCTTCAAAAACTGAAGGCGTAAATGCGCCCATCTGCGCCGACATAAAGGCGGTCCTGCGTCGCGATCACCGTTTGAAAGCGTCGGAGACCGCTCAATGGCTCGCTTGCAAAAATTGGCTCGCCCGTATCGCCGCGAAACGCGTGCAGCCGATCATCGCCTTCGGCGCCAAGCACCCACACTGTCGCATTGGAGTGCCCATCGGTGGTCGTCGCAACAGGGGAGCCCCGGCCGCGGAGCGCACCGCACCACGCGGTCGTCATCATCAGCGGTGGTCCTGCTGCAATCTTCACGACTGTCAGATCGTGATCGCGGCCCGGTTGCGGGCAATGCGTTCCTGGGGTTTGAAAAGCAACAAAGACATCATCGCCGACGGCGTATGTTGCCGGTGAGGTGATGATCCATGACCGCGATACTGTTTCGGCGGCAAGCTGGCCGCCAATGCCGCCGAGATCGTTTCGATCAAGAAGATAGGCCTTGCCATCCTTTCCCAGCGCCAGGATCAGAGCACGACCGCCACCCGCGCCGGGAACGTCGAGAGGAAGCGGATTGCTGCCTCCAAGATCCGCATCGCGGGCATCGAGCGCCTTCCAATCTGACGGCGCAAAATAATCCCTCTTGTCTTCGCTGCGCCGCAGGTCGGCTCCGACCCGAAACACGCTTTCGCCGTCGCTCCAGGTCGACGCGCCGAAGGTGTTTCCGGTCGCAAAATAGATGTCGTGTCCGACGACGCTCAGTCCGCCGGGCGACCAGGTGCCACCTCCCCGCGCGCGGGTCTCGAAGCTGACGAGCTTGCCCGGATCCTGCAGCGAAATTCCAACCACCCAGCCATGATAGTTGCCGCAATCCCCGAAATGGCCGCCAAAGGCGACGTAGACTGTGCCATCGAGAAGTGTGAGCGCCGCGCGCTGATTTTGCACTCGCGGATCGAAATGCCGGCCCGACTTTTGCAGGGCGCCGGCAATATCGATCGGCCAGCCCGGAAGAACGCTGCCATCCTTTGTCGAAAGCGCGAACACCTCGTGATGCGCGCCGTTTTCCCGCTCCACGGCTGCATCGAAATAGATGGCCGCCGTCGCTGGGTCGATCACCGGAGTGCCGGTGATGCCAAGCGGATTGATGTTCCCGCATGGCAATGACGAGGCTCGCACGGGGCGCCCGACGAAGCGCCTCCATAATTCCTTGCCAGTCTTCGCATCAAAGGCCTGAACGATATTCGCCTCCGTCGCAACGAACAGAATCCCGGTGTTCGCGCCGGGAGGACGCCAGTAAAGCGGCTGGGCGTACATCGAGCCCGCAACGCGGGCGTCGAACGTGCGATCCAACTGGACCGACCTGGCTTTCTCCCACGACAATGCCGGAACGACGTACTGCCCGCTTCGGCTGTTGTCGCCGTGATGGGTCAGAATTGAGCTGCCCTGCGCGATGGCGTGCAGCGGCGAGAACGCAAGTGCAAATAGCCCCGCCATGACGGCGGCACGTGCTGTGATCGAAAAGGCGCTTCGGATGTTCATGCGCGCCCGGCAGTTCGGTCCTGCGCTGTTCCACCCTCATTGGGCGCCCGTGACAAGAGCTGCGGCGTTCCGCGCATCGAGCGCCAGCTCACTGCTTGTCAGCGAGAATTTCGGCGACCTCGTATAGATGAGGATCGATATCGTCCGTGAGCTTTCCGAACTCGCCCCAGGCCTTGCGAAATTCAGGTGACTGGTGCGCGGCCCGTAGCAGATCACGGTTTTCCCATTGAATGTAATTGACGATACGGCGCCCATCGAGGCTGCGATGCAGGCTGATCGAAATGAAACCCGGTTGACGTTGCATGAAGCGAGCACGCTCGGCCATGAGCGACAACGCTTCGGCCTGCTTTTCGGGTTCAGCTTCGATGATGGTGATCTGGGTGACTGGCTGCTTGTCGGTTTGGATCTGCGGCATGGCGATCTCCTTTCGCGCCTTATCGATCGATCTCCCCAAACACGATGTCCAGCGAACCGATGATTGCCGAGACGTCGGCCAGCAAGTGCCCGCGACTGAGCAAGTCCATCGCCTGCAGATGTGCGAACGACGGCGCGCGGATCTTGCACCTGTAGGGCTGGTTCGTGCCATCGGAGACCAGATAGACGCCGAACTCACCTTTAGGAGCCTCGACCGCCACATAGACCTCGCCGGCTGGCACGTGAAAGCCTTCCGTGTAAAGTTTGAAATGGTGGATCAAGGCTTCCATCGAGCGTTTCATCTCGCCGCGCCGCGGGGGGAAGATCTTGTTGTCCTGCACCGCGACCGGACCCTGCCCGTCAGGAGCACGGAGCTTGGCGATGCACTGTCTCATGATGCGCACCGACTGCCGCATTTCTTCCATGCGGACGAGATAGCGGTCGTAACAGTCACCGTTCTTGCCGGTCGGAATGTCGAACTCCATTTCCGGATAGCATTCATAGGGCTGCGCCTTGCGCAGGTCCCAGGCCGCGCCGGAGCCGCGCACCATCACGCCGGAAAAGCCCCACTCCCAGGCCTGCTTCAGCGTCACCCTGCCGACATCGACGTTCCGCTGCTTGAAAATGCGGTTGGCCGTGAGCAGCCGATCCAGATCGTCGACCACGCGCAGGAAGGGATCACAAAAGGCTTCGATGTCGTCAATCAGTTTCGGGGTTAGATCTTGACGCACGCCGCCTACGCGGAAGTAATTTGCGTGCATGCGCGCGCCGGACGCGCGTTCGTAGAACACCATCAGCTTCTCGCGCTCCTCGAATCCCCACAGCGGCGGGGTGAGCGCGCCGACATCCATCGCCTGGGTCGTAATGTTGAGAAGATGCGAAAGCAGGCGTCCAATTTCACAATAGAGCACGCGGATCAATTGACCCCGTCGCGGAACTTCGATGCCGAGCAGCTTTTCCACTGCGAGGCAGAACGCATGCTCCTGATTCATCGGCGCGACATAGTCGAGCCGGTCGAAATACCCGATCGATTGCAAATAGGTCTTGTGTTCGATCAGTTTTTCGGTGCCGCGATGAAGCAGGCCGATGTGAGGATCGACGCGCCGGACAACCTCGCCGTCAAGTTCCAGGACAAGACGAAGCACCCCGTGGGCAGCAGGATGCTGGGGACCGAAATTGATGGTGAAATTGCGAAGCCCGGCTTCCTGCATGGCGAGTTCTCGGTCACGACGCTGGCGGCCAGTCGTTTGCCGCTGGACGCGCGAAAACCCCATTTTCGGCAGCTATCCGATGCCACTCCCGCTAGAAGGACAGCAGAGCTGCTGTTTAATCCCATCCGAGGGGGCCGCCGGACGTCAAACGCCGCTCAAGCTTTGGTTGTTCCTAATGCTGTCGTGACTACGCGCGCAATGCTCGCGGCGGAGAGATAAATGGCCTCGGCTCGGGCCTGCGTCGCTTGGACCACCTGGCGGGGAACGTGCAGGCACTGGCCCCGTTGAGCTGGTGTTCGCATGTCAATCGAGGAAGCCACCGAGCTCCTTTGAAAGCTTCGCGTGGCGGCACGCATAGGAGACGAACCATGAAGATCAGTGAGGTGATGACACGCGACGCGAAACTTGCAAGTCCAAACGACACGCTGCAGCACGCGGCCAAGTTGATGAAGGCTTGCGATTGCGGCGTACTGCCGGTGGCCGAGGGTGACCGGCTCGTGGGCATGATCACCGACCGCGACATTGCAGTGCGGTGCATTGCGGAGGGCAAGGGCCCCGACGCCAAGGTTCGCGATGCGATGACGCAAGACGTGAAATATTGCTTCGAGGACGAGGACGTATCTCGCGTCTGTGCCAATATGAGCGAGATCCAGGTGCGACGGTTGCCTGTCATGAACCGGAACAAGCGCCTCGTCGGCATCGTCTCACTCGGCGATTTGGCGCGCCAGTCGCCAGCCACCGGGCGGGCGCTGCATGGCATTACGAAGCCGAGTCAGCAGCACAACCAGAGTTCCGCCGCCTAGCGGGCGGCACATCACTCGTTCCTCTGCCGGCGGACCGTGCGAAGCTATGATCCGGCTACGGGCCGGTGGGATAACCTGCCGCGGACGCAATGCGCACACCCGGCTTCGCCGCAGGAGTCGGCGGAGCCTTCCAGTCAGACGAAATGCCGGACGTAAACACCAAGACTGCCGTTCACGAAATGCTGCAAGTCGAACGTTGACCCCGCCATGGAAGCTTGTCCATGCGCGTGAATTGCGACGAGGCGCAGTTGAGTATGGGCTGCACAGGGAGATGTCCGTGATCCGAGATATGTTGATCGCTGGTCTCTTGGCGCTTATCGGGCCGGTCGGCCTCCCCGCGTCTTCTTCAGCCCTCGCGCAGGAGACACCGGCGCCTCTCGCGGCCCGTACCGGACTGCCGGCCAATTTCGATCAGGTCTTTGATCATCGCTTTGCCGAGGCCAACGGCGTGCGACTGCATTACGTGATTGGCGGCCCGCCGGGTGGCGATTTGGTTGTGCTTCTACATGGGTGGCCGCAGACCTGGTACACGTGGCGGCGCGTCATGCCCGCTCTCGCGGACGCGGGCTATCGAGTCGTCGCGGTGGACTACCGCGGCGCCGGCGAATCGGAGAAGCCGCCTGGCGGTTACGACAAGGCGACAATGGCGGCGGATGTCCGCGCACTCGCGCAACAATTGGGCGGACGAAGGGTCAACCTCGTCGGGCGCGATATCGGAGTGATGGTCGCCTACGCCTATGCGGCGCAGTGGCCGGATGAGGTCGCAAGGCTGGCGATGCTCGATGTACCGCTGCCAGGCACGCGGGTATGGGACGAACTGATCCATAAGCCCGACCCGGACATTTGGCACTTTGGCCTGCATCAGCAACGCGATGTCGCTGAGATGCTCGTCGCAGGACGCGAATACCCGTACATTTCCGATTTCTACAAAAAGCGGCTTGCCGCACCCATTGCCGATGAAGATCTCGCGGTTTATGCGCAGGCCTATGCGGCGCCGGGCGGCCTGCGCGCAGGCTTTGAGCTCTATCGCGCCTTTCCGGAAGACGAGGTTCGATTCAAGGAATTCCTGAAGCGGAAGCTCAAGATGCCGGTCCTGGCGCTCGCCGGTGAGCGCAGCAACGGCGCCAAGGAAATCGCGATGGCCAAGGATGTGGCTGATGACGTGCGCGGTGATGTTGCTCCTGAAACGGGACATTGGCTTCCGGACGAGAATCCGGGATTTGTTTCTAGCCGGCTTCTCGACTTTTTCGCCGAGACCGGGAGCGGATCGCGATGAAGATTTCCATGCCGTGGATACAACTCGCAAGCGGCGGCTCCGCGACACCGGGGTCACTCAGGCGAAGGCACGCAGCGACGGATACGATCGTGCTGCGGCGGGCGAACAGAATGTGGAGCCCGTCCCGCCTTGCGGTGGTCCTGAGGCCGGCAAGAATTGGTTCGAAATGATGCTGCCACCTCAATCGGACGGGGGTAGATGCACTCGCCCGAGCTCCGAACCGGCTTTGGTCGCTCCGCACAGGTTTCTGCCTAGAAGATGGCGGCTGAGAAACTCGACCTCGTCGGCAACTACGGCCTCGTGGGCCGGCCCGTCGTAGATGTCGAAATGATCGATACCTGGATAAATGCGGACCTCGCCTCTAGGGGCCCTTCGTGCTGCGTCAATTGCGGGCCCAGGTTTGGCAACCTGATCGTCCGCGGCGACGCAAACCAGCCAGGGGCAGTGAAGCGAGGCGGCATGTTGGATCGGGCTATAAGGCGGCCCCAGCAACCAAGCCGCTGAGCAGCGATTACGCCATCGCGATTCCTCGCCGATTGCGACGACACGACGCCAACCGATCTCGGCTCCAGGCGCGCTAATGAACGCCGCCTCATCCGGCTGACCCACGGCAGGCAAATAGCGACCTTCGGCTGCTGCGGCCTTCACCTCCTCCACGACCTGCTGAGGTTTGCTGTAGGACTGGGTGTCCCTGTCGAGCATCGGAACCTGGCTGATAGCCGCGGCCACCCTGGGATCCGCCGCCGCTGCGGCAAGCGCGTGGCCTCCGCCCGACGAGGAGCCGAACGCCGCGACACGTCCGGCATCGACGTCGGGCAGAGAGCGAGCAAGTGCGATGGCAGCATGCCAGTCTTCCAACTGGCGAGAAGGTTCGTATAGGTCCGGCTCGCCCGTGCTGTCGCCGAAGCCTCGATAATCGAACACAAGCGCCACGATCCCGGCGGCAGCAAACCGTCCGGCGAACGCGCCAAGACGGTCTCGGCGTGTACCGGTCAATCCATGGGCCATTACGACAATAGGTCTCGCGCCTTTATCGGCCCCCGCCGGGTACAACCACGCTGCGCATGTATCACTGCCCGAGGGGAACGTTAGTTCTTTGCGACTCATGCTCATTGGGTGTGTCTCTCAGAATGGGTCCGCTGATCTTCATGTCACGCAACCTCAGGAGCGCTCAGAGGCGTGGAACGCTCACACCGAACACCTGCTATTCGCACTAAACATTGGCCGCCTCCAACTCGTTCCTTGACGGGTCTGCCCAACCCGGGCCCCTCCATTCCCTGGAAAGGCCGACGCATCATCATGCGCGATCATGCGCGCCGTCGCGCACGATGAAACCCGGCCCATCATTGGAAACCTTCCTCAATCGCAGGCGTTCGCCAAAGTCGTCCCACGAAATCAATCGAGGTTCACTGCAATTGACGGAGGCGCTCATGGACGACGAAGATCCCAAGACCCACAAGGTCGATACCGAATATGCGAGCGCCGTCGGGCTCGGAGCAAAGTAGCATGATGGAGAGGCGCAATGGACGAAAGCACACTGCCGAGGACTCTAGTGACAGCGGGGTCGACGCCGATTGAGCGAATGTACTTTGCTTGGAACGACGCGCTCTCGCACAATGACGCGGACGCGCTGCTGGCGCTTTATGCAGAAGACGCCTGGTTCGAGAGCCCACTCGTGCCGCACCTTCTGGGAATCGATCGGGGCTATCTGCGCGGTCATAAGGAGATTCGACCGCTGTTCGACATTCTCGCGATTCGGAAGCCTCCGGTACGGCAGTATTACCGCACGGGCTATCTCACCGATGGCAAGCGGCTGATCTGGGAATACCCGCGAGATGCTGGCAAAGGCGAGCAGATGGATTTCGTCGAAGCGATGGACCTCAACGACGACGGCTTGATCCAGCGCCATTGCGTCTATTGGGGTTGGTTCGGCTTCCGCGTTCTCCAACGCAACGAGTATCACCGCGGCCAAAACGAATAGCGAAACGCAAGGTACTGCGTCGTCCCAGCTTGGGTACCGTTCTTCGTCCCTTGAATTTCGTTGCCATCGGCGGCCGGGCCGGAAAGTGCGATGTCGCCAATCAACCGAGACTGTTCGCGCCCCATGTCTTGGCTCTCGACATGGCCAGCGTCACCTACGGGACCTGTCTCGCCGCAGGTTCTGAAATTCTTCGGGTCCCTGCATCAGCTTTCCTTTCCGGTTCGCCCTGACCTCGGACGTGGCACCCACGTCACCTAGCCGGTCGATCACATCTGAAGCCAGCTCCCGTGCGCGGTCTCGAGAACTCTTGCGCTCTCGCTTGGTAGCGGCACGCCGAGGCTGCGCAAGAAGGTTGTCCAGCGCGATCTCCGCCAGCCGGCGAATGGCTTCTGATCGGTTTGGCCCGTCCTTTTGGCTGCGCGCCCATGCATCGACCTTTTCGAGAAGGTCATCCGTCAATCGAACGACCCTTACCCTACGTGCCGCGGTAGGATGGCGTGGGGACTTCCGCGGGGTCATTCTCGAACTGCGCATGTTGGACATTCCCAGATTCGGTGGGCCGTGAGCTACCAGGCCAACACAAGTACGACGAACTCCAGGATCAAGTGGACGTCGCCCGCACCTAGATACTAAGAATTCGAAAGTGCAAAGACTTGGAGGCACTCCGCTTGCGACTGGAGTCACGAAGGCACCCCGGACTCAGCAGATCATTTACTCTTGCTCCTACCTGTATTCTTTGCGATTGACTCGCGTGACAATCGTTCAGCCCTTAGGCGCCCGAGGTTTTCGCGTAATGCATTCTGATCGCGCTCATACTCCGAGAGCGCCTTCTTGCTTTCCGGCTGTTTAAAGACTCTTTGGGCTTCACGCTCAGCCGCAGACAGTCTCCTCCATTGTGAGTTCATCTCGGACTCCTTTTCACACATATTGCCGTTCGCGCCTCGGCAGGCTGTTTCCCTGTGGACGAACTCAGTGACGGTGCTCCACTCTTGGAAACAATTCCGAAGCCCGGACGGTTCCGCGGAGCGACTGCTCGCGCTGCAGCGCCGTCTCCTTTTAGGGCTAGCTCGCGAAATCGATACTGCGCAGGATAATACCCGGAGGAGTCCCTTCGAACTCCTTCGCGAGGAATTTGCGAGCCGCGCGCTCTTCAATCTGCTCGCGAAGCCTCATGAATTTGTGCCTCGCGCTGGCTCGGGCTGGTCCGCGCGACACTTTCCAGATCATCCATGGCGGAGGTCGAGACTGCGCACGGTATCTCCCTTCGGCCATCGTGCATTGAAAACAGCATGACCATGCGAGCGAATTCGTAACCGACGAAGCGACCTCGTGTGAGTGTCACCTGCGGGCAACTGCCGATCGATGCCCCTGATCTGGAATGGATGTTTGAAAGTAACGACTTCCCGCCGACAGCGGATGGTCATGAGTGGCTGCCTTTTGGAACCAACGCAGCTCCGACGAACACTCTCTATATTAGCGGACCATGCGCTCTTTCGGCTCGGTTGGCTACCCTTTTCTCGCGGTATGATGTCGCGGCACGAACTAGCCCTTCTCCTGCAGCGCGCCTTTTTGGGGCTACCTGCACCGTTTTTAGTCCTCGCTATTCATAGAACGGGAGCGTAGGGTTAATGCATCACCGTCCTTTTCCACGGCATCTACCGGTGACTGAGGGTAACGAACGCTCCCGCCGAAGAAGAAGGAGCGTGCGTTGCCTCAGTTTCGTTTTGCCGAGTGGATTGTGCGCACCTGAACGCACCTCACCTTTCCGGCTCGGACGAAATTCGGTGATCACGATCTTAGCCACAGCTAGATGACGCCTCTGTCACAATAAAAAAGGAGATCGACATGGCCAAAGGTCAGCAAAGGGGCAATCGGGAGGCCAAAAAGCCGAAAAAAGAGAAGATCAAGATAATCGCCGCCGCGCCAAGTCGAAAGGCCACAACATGGGAGCCGACACTTGCTGCCAGCAAGAAGAAGTAGGCATCGGGCGATCATCCGATGTGTTGACGCAAGCTCATTTCATCGTGTCCGCAAAGGCGGCTCCGCGACGGCGAGCACATCGCCCATTGCGGCATCGGCATAATCATGGGCTCGCTCTAGCGTGGTTTGGCGTATGAAGGACATCACGAAGGAAGCAATTGATCTTGCGGCCGCGCGTCATCTTGCGGGTGGCTTCAATTTCCCGGCCTACACGCCGCATAAGATCGCCCACGAGCTGATGCGCTGGGATGAGGAATTCAAAGACGCCGATTACACAGAGCTCGTCGTGGCGGTAACGCTTTGGCAGAGCAGCTCGCGTGACTAGGCGAGAGCGCTGCAAACCGCCACTCCAGCCGACAGCTCGCGTATGACCGATGTACTGAATGGCGGTGTTGCCCGTTCAAGCTGGGCGGGCCGGCGTTGCCTTTGAAGATATTCAGGAGCCGACGAAAGCTCGTCGGCGAATGCAGAACAACGACGTTCAGATGTCAGGCGTCGGGAGTAGATCATGAAGTTGAACGAAGCCCAGATAAGCAAGACTCTGGCTCAATTTCGAGCACAGGTGCTTGCTGAGGATCACCCGGCAGTCGCGCAGTTCTGCGAAATGTTCGGGCATCACACCTTCTTCCTCGATGACAGGGGACTCCACGTGTTGGAGCTGCTCGAGGTTCCTGGAATGGAAGCTCAGGAGGGAGAGATAGTGAGCCTTGCTGATTGGAGCGATGCGGATTTTAGGAAGCTGACCACGCACCAGCCGGAACCGACAGGTGTCGTCATTAGCTTGAAAGAGGTTCAACACTGAGACGGCGACTGCTTCGGTTCTACAGCGTGCCGCCTAAACCAGCTTGATCGATACGCAGGAGGTGCACGCCACGCGAACACGTCTTTGGGGATCGAGTCGCCGGAGAGCTGTCATCTGGGTTGCGGTCCGGCTGATGCCCATCGCTGCGACCGACACTTGAGCAGCAGCTCCCGTATCCACAGCATTGGTGTCGTGGCTCCGCCTCTGGAGGTGGCGATCGATTCAGCAGCTACGAGTGAACCCCCATTCGCTCAAACGCGGCGATCAACTGATCCGCATCGAAGGGCTTCATAAGAATTTGAAGCCGCGCCACAGGCGTGAAGCGTTGCCGTAGCTTATCGTCGGTATAGCCAGTAGTCAGGACGATGGGGATGTCTGGCCGAAGGGCCCGAAGCTCCCCAACCAATCCATCGCCATGCCGTCGGGAAGCCCGAGATCCACGACGGCGGCCGCGAGCTCGTGGAGCGTACTTCTCGCCTTCAGGACAGCTTCCTCGAAGTTTGTTGCGGCTTCGGTGACGAAGCCCCTCTCCGAGAGCATATCCGTGAGCAGCAGGCTCAAGAGGAATTCGTCTTCGACGACGAGGATGCGACGAGCGGGGGCGTTTCACTGGTTTAACAGATCGCGCACCCTGCCGCCAAGCTCCGCCGGGGAAAACGGCTTGCTGAGCAGCTTGGTGCCAGCCTCGAGGCGGCCCTCGTGCGAACGTCGCCGGCGTAGCCCGCCGTGATGAGAACCTTCGACCCGGCGCGATGTGCACGCGCGATGGCGGCCGAAACGACTGACGCAAAAACTCATTTTCGGAGGCGTTTCAATTGGATCACCCCTGTCCAGCCCACGCACGAAAAATATTCTTCTTTCGTTTTTTCAGAAATTGATATCTTATATCCGCGTCCCGCCTCGCATGAGGGGCGTATCGCGATCGTCACGAAACGTCGGGTGCGGGATGCGGTGGGCGCGTCGGGTTGCAGCATGATGCTTCATGCGGACGAACAACGCGATGCGCACGGTCAAATCGTGTGGTCCTGGCATCCCGGTGCTGATGCCGTGCGACGAGGCTTACGCCTCGCGCAGTCGGGGGCAAGAAAGCCGGTCCCCGGGGAGAGCGCGTATACGCCGTCAAACCATCGCGCGGGGAATGCCGGGATGTCTCGGCTGAACCTGTGGTGACTGCCGCCTGCTTTTCTTACTGCAGGCGGGCCATGGGTGCGGCCAGCGCCCGGCATTCCCTGCGCCCTCTTCCGAGGGCGCCCCAATCTTCAGAACTCGGACGCGAAACGCGCCGCGAGATGGGGGTTTCATGCCAGACGGACGCGGTGTCGCAACCCCACAGGCAATTTCCAAGAACTGATGATTTTAGGACCAAACGCGGGACCTTTGGTGCGCTCGGAGGGACTCGAACCCCCACGATGTTACTCACTGCCACCTCAAGGCAGCGCGTCTACCAGTTCCGCCACGAGCGCGCTTGGGAATGCCGGCGAAGGCGCCGGATCAACGGCGCCGATGTAACAAATCGACCCCGGCGGGACAAGGCCTGACGGGTGTCCAAACCCAAGGTTTTGCGATGGCTTTTTGGGATTTTACCGGGTCCCTGGGGATTTCGGCAGCATCTGCTTGACCTCAACCGCGATGCGGTTGCGGTCGACCAGCACGACCCCGCTGGCAACGGGCAGATTATTGGCGAGCACCTTGACCTCATCCGCCTCGGTGGCGTCCAGTTCGATGATGGCGCCGCGCGACAGCCGGAGGACTTGGTGGATGGGCATGGTGGAAGTCCCCAGGACGACCATGAGGTCGACGGTGACTTTATCGAGAGTTGACACTTTTGAACCGCCGAAACCGGGACTAGATGGCTACCTGGAAGACATCACCACGTTATGGTTAGCCAATGGTTAATGGCCGCGAAAACCTCGATTTGACGCCCTTTGCGGGGCCGGCCGGCAATGCGGTGGAATGGCGGATTTCGGATTCGCTCATCCCCTACCTGGACGCGGTCGCGGCCATGGAGGCGCGCGCGGCAGCCATCGCGGCCCAAGAGGCGCCCGAGCTGGTGTGGCTCTTGGAGCACCCTCCACTCTATACGTCCGGCACCTCCGGGAACTCCGGCGACCTCCTGGAGGCCCGCTTTCCCCTGTTCGCGACCGGGCGCGGCGGCCAAGTGACCTATCACGGTCCGGGCCAGCGGGTCGCCTATGTCATGCTGGACCTGAAGCGGCGTCGGCCGGACATACGCGCCTATGTCGCCAGTCTGGAGGAATGGATCATCCGCACCCTCGCGGCCTTCAATGTCCGCGGCGAGCGGCGTGAGGAGCGCGTCGGCGTCTGGGTGAAGCGGCCGGACAAGGGCCCTGGCTTCGAGGACAAGATCGCCGCCATCGGCGTGCGGCTCAAGCGCTGGGTCTCCTTCCACGGGATCGCGCTCAACGTCGAGCCGGACCTTTCGCATTTCTCCGCCATTGTGCCCTGCGGCGTCGTCGACCCGCGCTATGGCGTCACCTCACTGGTCGATCTCGGTCATCTCGTCACCATGGCAGATGTCGACATCGCGCTGCGGCAGGCCTTTGAGGAGATTTTCGGCGCCACAAAGGCCCGCTTGGCGGAAGCGACCGCTTGAGAGCTCAAGCCGCCGCCTGGTCCGGCGCCACCTCGAGCTTGCGCGCGATATAGCGCCGCTCCTGGCTCAGGCCGCCAAAGCCATAGGCGTCCGCCTTCACCTCATCCACGTGAGCATAGCTCTCGTGGTGCAGCGGCCCGAGCAACTCGCCCATGCGCTGATGGATCGCGGCGAGATAGGCCGCCTTCTCGTCCTTGGTGTTGGTGCCATCGACGACATGCACGTCGAGCCAGTAGCTCGCGAGCTTCGCTTCCGCCAGCGACCTGCCGCCGGCGAACCAATCCGCGGCATCGACCGCCTTGACGATGACGGCAGTCACCTTGGGGTCCTTGCGCAGGATCTTTGCAGTGAGCTCGTTCACCGCGGACGCGATTTCAGTCTTCAGTTGCGGCCGCTCACGAGCGGTCGAATATGTGACGGTGATCAGGGGCATGATCGTTCTCCTTTGTCTTTGGCGCGAGGCTTTCGCCTCGCCCGGGAGAAATAGACCTGCACCCATCATTTTGGTATCTTATCTCGATGGATAACAATGATAACCATTCATAATGACAAACATCCTCGACATCGCGACCGTCCAGGCCTTCCTGCTGGTTGCGGAATTGCAGAGTTTTACCCGCGCGGCCGAAGTGCTCGGCACGACGCAGGCCGCAGTCAGCCTGAAGCTGCAACGGCTCGAGGCGACGCTAGGCAAGCGGCTGGTCGAACGCTCGCCGCGCGCGGTGCGCTTGACCGCGGATGGGAGCGCCTTTGTTGCGCATGCCCGCGCTCTCATGGACGCGCACGAGCGCGCCCTCTCCGCACCCGCTGTCCTGACGCAACACTTGACGCTTGGAATCAGCGATCATGCCGCCGGTGGCGAGCTCGTGCCGCTGCTCGAGCGGCTGCATGCGTCGTCCTCGCAGCTCGTGCTGTCGGTGACGATCGGCTTCTCCCGCGAACTGCTCGACGCTTACGATCGTGGCGAGCTCGATGCGGTGGTCGTGCGGCAGGAAGGCAGCCGGCGCGGCGGTGAGAAATTGACGGAAGATGAGTTCGGCTGGTTCGCCTCGTCCCGCTTTGCCTGGCGTGGCGGCGAGCCGTTGCGGCTTGCCGTGCTGGCGCCGCCCTGCGGCGTGCGTGCAACCGCGCTGCGCGCACTGGAGAAGGCGGGCACCGCCTGGAAAGAAGCGTTTGTCGGCGGCGGCGTGGCGGCCGTGGTCGCGGCCGCGCTGGCCGGATTGGCGGTGGCGCCGCTCGCCCGGCGCATCGCGCCGGCCGCTCTGCGCGACATCGGCCCCGCGCACGGCCTGCCGCAGCTTGGCAGATCGAAGGTAATGTTGCACTCCAAGGTGAGCGAGCCTGCCAAGCTTGCCGCGTTGCGAACGCTGGCGGCCACCTTCCGCAGCGTCGCCAAATCCGCCTAGCCAGAGGCAAAACGAACCAAATGCAAATGGATGCCCTGACCCTGTTCGGCCTGTTCGCCGTCACCCTGATGCTCGTGTGCTACGCGCTGGAAGCGCGCAGTGTGTGGTATATCCTTGCCTTTGCGGGCGCCTGCGCGCTCGGCTCTGCCTATGGCTTCCTGCAGGGCGCTTGGCCCTTCGGCCTGGTGGAGGCTGTCTGGGCCGTGGTTGCCTTCCGCCGCTGGCTTCAGGTTCGTGCGTTGGCTGGCTGAGTGGACAGCGACCCGAATTCAGGGGAAAAGGGCCGTGCCGCGGAACAAAGTTCGGGCGCATGCGTTTGCCCGCGTCAAGGCGGGGTCCTGATGGTTCAAAAGGTCAAGCAACAGAGGGACTTGTTCGAGAGCGAACGCAGTTTCCGTCTTCTCGTCGAGGGCGTTGCCGATTACGCACTCTATATGCTGGATCCGAACGGGATCATCACCAGTTGGAACATCGGCGGCCAGCGCATCAAGGGCTACTTCCCCGAAGAGATCGTAGGCCAGCATTTCTCCCGCTTCTACACCGAGACCGACCGCGCCAACGGCAAGCCCGCCCGGGCGCTTCGCATCGCGCGGGAACAGGGCCGCTACGAGGACGAAGGCTGGCGCGTCCGCAAGGACGGCACCTTCTTCTGGGCGAGCGTGGTCATCGATCCGATCTATGAGGATGGCGAGCTTATCGGCTACGCCAAGATCACCCGCGACGTCACCGAGCGGCGCGAAGCCCAACTCAAGCTCGAGCAGATGCAGAAGCAGCTTGCCGAGTCGCAGAAGCTCGATGCGCTGGGGCAACTGACCGGGGGCGTCGCGCACGACTTCAACAATCTCCTGATGATCATCAGCGGCAGCCTGCATGCGCTCAAACGGGGCGCCGGCAACGACCCCAAAATGCAGCGCGCCGTCGCGGCGATCGAGAACGCGACCAAGCGCGGCGCCGCCTTGACCGGTCAGCTGCTAACCTTCGCCCGCCGCCAGAGCGTCAATCCCGAGCCAGTCAATCTGGCCGAAAGAATCGAGGCCATTCGCGAGGTGCTGGACACCGGCGTCGGCAGCGCCGTGCGCCTCGTCTTCGAGATGACGCCGGATATCTGGCCGGTGACGGTTGACATCGCGGAGTTCGAGACCGCGCTGGTCAACCTCGTGATCAATGCGCGCGACGCCATGCCCGTGGGCGGCACGATCACAATATTTGCGCACAACGAGACGATCAACGAAGGACCGAATGCGGGCGACTTCGTCGCGGTCGGCGTCAAGGACACGGGCCAGGGCATCGCGCCCGATATTCTCGGCAAAATCTTCGATCCATTCTTCACGACCAAGCCCGTTGGCAAGGGAACGGGATTGGGTCTGTCGCAGGTCCATGGCTTCGCGCATCAGGCTGGCGGCACTGTCAGGGTGGAAAGCGAGCTCGGCAAGGGCGCCAAGCTGACCATCCTGTTGCCGCGGCAGCATGTGGAGCACCGGCCGGACCAGGGCGAAGCCGTCGAGCTCGGCGGATGCGGTACTGTGCTTCTGGTGGAAGACAATCCGGACGTCGCTTCCGTGAGCCGCCATTTGCTGGAGCAACTCGGCTACAGGGTCCTCCGGGTTGCGGACGCCGACGCCGCGCTGCGCGAGATCGAGCGCCAGGACATTGATCTCGTGTTTTCCGATATCGTCATGCCCGGCAAGCTCGATGGCCTTGGGCTTGCGCGCCGCCTGAGGGAGAGTCGTCCCGGCCTGCCGGTGCTGCTGGCCACCGGCTATAGCGAGGCGGCCGGCGACGTCCGCGGCGATTTTCCGATCCTGCGCAAGCCCTATGAAATCCACCAGCTCAGCCGGGCGATCGCCGGCCTGCGGCGCTAGACTAATCAAACGGTCGGAAGCACCGAAAAGCTCTCGCCCGGCCGGCGCAGATTGAGCTGGTGAGGCTCGGCAGGCTCGTTGAGCACGGCGCTGACATAGGCCGAAGGTGGCCCCTGCTGGCACAACCTCACCAACTCGGCAACCGTAGGCGCGGCGCCTGCGAACAGCGCCTCCACGCTGCCATCGCGGCGATTGCGTACCCAGCCCTCGAGCCCGGCAGCCTGCGCCTGGTACTCGACCCAGGCGCGGTATCCGACGCCCTGTACTCTGCCTTGAATCCGCACCAAGAGGATCGCGTGGGTCATCGCCTGAGCCCGAGAAAATCCGCGGCACGCGCTTTCGTCGCCGCATCGCGCGTGACTTGGTTGGAGAGATCCGAAGAAGCAAGACCCTTTAGCTGCTTTGGCGAGATTCCTTCACGCAGCGCCTTAAGCGTCTCGAAAACCGCTTGCGTTGCGGCGGCAATGGGCGCATGGCCCTGCAGCGCGATCCGCACGCGCAGGGAGGCCAGATAACCGAGATCGTTCATCTCGTCCGGCGCCCCGCCAAGCACGATCGGGAGCCGTGTTGCGGCGGAGAGCGCTTCGAGCTCCGTAGTGCGCTTGATACCGGTGAAGAACAGCGCGTCGACACCCGTCGCCTCATAGGCCTTCGCGCGTGCGATCGCATCCTCAAGCGAGGTGATCGATGTAGCGCCGGTACGGCCGATGATGACGAGCGAGGGATCGCCGCGGCCGTCGAGCGCCGCCTTCATCTTGCCGACGCCCTCTTCCAGCGAAATCAGCCGCGTCTTCGCTTCGCCGAACGCCTGCGGCAGCAGCGTGTCTTCGATGGTGAGGCCACCCGCACCGGCCACCTCCAATTCCTGCACGGTACGGCGGACATTGAGCGCATTGCCATAGCCGTGGTCGGCATCGACCAGGACCGGCAACTGAGCTGCACGCGACATCCGCCGCATCTGTTCGGTAAGCTCGGTCAGCGTGATCAGCGCGATGTCGGGATCGCCGAGCACCGCGAGCGAAGCCACCGAGCCGCCGAACATGCCGACGTCGAATCCGAGATCCTCCGCAATGCGGATCGAGATCGCATCATAGACCGAGCCCGGACGGATGCAGGACGATCCCGCAAGCACCGACCGCAATTTCTCTCTGCGCTGACGGAACGTCATGAAGGTCTCTTCAGGTCACCAACAGTGGCAGTTTGGCTCACCGTCATTCCGGGGCGATGCGAAGCATCGAAACCGGAATCTCGAGATTTTCGGGTTCGCGCTTACACGCGCCCCGGAATGACAGTGCAACTCACGCAAATTCCAAAATCAACGCATCCACGGCCAGCGTGGCGCCCGGAGACGCATAGATCTTCTTCACCGTGCCGTCCTGCTCCGCGCGCAACACGTTCTGCATCTTCATCGCCTCGACCACTGCAAGCGTCTCGCCGGCCTTGACCTCCTGCCCTTCAGTGACTGCGATCGAAACCACGAGCCCCGGCATCGGGCACAACAGCTTCTTGCCGGTATCGGCCGCGGCCACGACCGGCATCAGCCGGGCAGAGGCGGCTTCCGCCTCGGTGAAGACATAGACGGGGACTTCGACACCCTGATGGGCAAGCCGCACGCCGTTGGGAATCGGGCGCACCTGCACCGCGATCAAGAGACCATCGATGGTGCCTTCCCACACGGGCTCGCCCGGCTTCCAGGGCGAGACCAGATGATGCGGACTGCCCAGCTCGCCGTCGGTGACGAATCGCACCGCGATGCCGCCATCCTCGCGCACGATGTCGAGCAGGACCTCATCGTGATCGAGCCACACCGCGCGCCGTCGCTCGCGGCGCACCGGGCGTCCCTGCATCTGGCCAGAGATCTGCCGCTTGCGCTCGCCGAGCACGTGGTCGATGGCGGCGCCGACTGCGGCGATCCGGCGCGCGATCTCGCCTTCGGGATGCTGCGGCGAGAAGCCCCGCGGAAACTCCTCCGCGATGAAGCCGGTGGAGAGTTTGCCTTCACGCCAGCGCGGATGGTTCATCAAAGCCGACAGGAACGGAATGTTGTGCCGGATGCCGTCGACATAGAACGCATCGAGCGCGGTCGATTGCGCTTCGACGGCGGCCGCGCGCGACGGCGCGTGGGTGACGAGCTTCGCGATCATCGGATCGTAATAGATCGAGATCTCCCCGCCCTCCTGCACGCCGGTATCGTTGCGCACGGTGATGCCGTTGGCGCTGCTCTCTGGCGGCGGCCGGTATTTGACGAGGCGGCCGACCGAGGGCAGGAAATTGCGAAAGGGATCCTCGGCATAGACGCGCGATTCCACCGCCCAGCCCGTGAGCGTGACGTCCTTTTGCGTGAGCTGCAGTTTTTCGCCCGCCGCGACGCGGATCATCTGCTCGACGAGATCGATGCCGGTGACCAGTTCGGTCACGGGATGTTCGACCTGCAGGCGCGTGTTCATTTCCAGGAAATAGAAGCTCTTGTCCTGGCCCGCGACAAACTCGACGGTTCCTGCGGAGTCATACTTTACGGCCTTGGCCAGCGCGACCGCCTGCTCGCCCATCCTGCGCCGTGTGCTTTCGTCCAGAAGCGGTGACGGCGCCTCCTCGATCACCTTCTGATTGCGGCGCTGGATCGAACATTCGCGCTCGCCGAGATAGATGACGTTGCCGTGCTTGTCCCCTAACACCTGGATCTCGATATGGCGGGGATCGACGATGAATTTCTCGATGAACACGCGATCGTCGCCGAAAGAAGATTTTGCCTCGGCCTTGGCGAGCTTGAATCCTTCGGCGACCTCGGCCGTCGAGTAGGCGATGCGCATGCCCTTGCCGCCGCCGCCGGCGGAAGCCTTGATCATCACCGGATAGCCGATCTCATCGGCGATGCGGACCGCGTGTTTGTCATCCTCGATGACGCCAAGATAGCCGGGAACGGTCGAGACCTTGGCTTTGGCCGCCGCTTTCTTGGATTCGATCTTGTCGCCCATCGCCGCGATCGCATCCGGATTGGGGCCGATGAAGACGACGCCCGCCTTCGCGAGCGCGCGCGGAAAGGCCTCGCGCTCGGACAGAAATCCGTAGCCGGGATGGACGGCCTCCACCCCGGTCTTGCGGCAGGCCTCAATGATCTTGTCGATCACCAGATAGCTCTCGGCGGCCTGCGGCGGACCGATCAACACGGCCTCATCGGCCATTTCGACATGCAGCGCGTCGCGGTCGGCCTCGGAATAAACGGCCACTGTCTGGATACCCATACGGCGGGCGGTCTTGACGATCCGGCAGGCGATCTCGCCGCGATTTGCGATCAGGATTTTCTTGAACATCTTTTGTTTTCAGGACCTTAGGCGGGCTCCTCCCGCGAGCCTTGCAGGCGGGGCGGATGTCACATTCCGTCTACAGCAAAACGGGGCTGAGGCAACGGCTGATCTGCCGCAAATGCGCAGTTCTGGGCCGATTTTGGTTCGGGTGCTCTACCCCGTGCGTCCGCTTCGCACGCGCGAGGGCGCGGTCATGGCCTCCAGCTTCAAGAGCTCATCGAGCTGCTGGCGCGTCAAGAGCCCCTCCTCCAGCACGATGTCGGCGATTTTCCGCTTTTCGCTCAGCGCGCGTTTGGCGACGCGCGAGGACGCATCATAGCCGAGCGTCGGACCGAGCGCGGTGACGAGCCCGATCGAATCCTCGACTAGCGCGCGGCAACGCTCGCGGTCTGCCTCGATCCCGTTGACGCAACGCGTCGTCAGCGTGGTGATCGCCGCAGTGAGATGGCGCAGCGACGACAAAAGGCAATAGCCGATGGTCGGCTCGAAAGCGTTGAGTTGGAGCTGGCCGCCCTCGGCGCACATCGTCACCGTCATGTCGTGCCCGATCACCATGAAAGCGACCTGGTTAACGACCTCGGGAATAACAGGATTGACCTTGCCGGGCATGATCGACGATCCCGCCTGCACGGCAGGTAAGCGAATTTCCGCAAGCCCGGCGCGCGGGCCGCTGGAGAGCAGCCGCAGATCGTTGCAGATCTTGGAGAGCTTGACCGCGACCCGCTTGAGCACGCCCGAGAACAAGACGAATGCGCCCATGTCCGATGTCGCCTCGATCAGGTTCGATGCCGGCACCAGCGGTTGTTTTGAGATGCGCGCAAGCTCCTCGATCGCGAGCGCCGCATAACGCGGATCGGTGTTGATGCCGGTCCCGATCGCGGTCGCGCCGAGGTTGACCTCGCGGAACAACGCCGCAGCTTCCCTGATCCGTGACTCGTCTTCCTTGATGGTCACGAAATACGCATCGAATTCCTGACCGAGCGTCATCGGCACTGCATCCTGGAGCTGCGTGCGGCCGATCTTGAGCACGTCGCCGAATTCCACCGCTTTGGCTTTGAAGGCATAGGCCAATTCGTCCAACGCCGCGATCAAAGGCTCGGCGGCAAAGATCACGGCAAGGCGCAGGGCTGTTGGATAGGAGTCATTGGTCGATTGCGACATGTTGACGTCGTCATTGGGGTGCAGCGCCGCATAGTCTCCCTTCGCGCGCCCCATGCATTCCAGCGCGACGTTGGCGACGACCTCGTTGGTATTCATGTTCGTCGAGGTGCCAGCGCCGCCCTGCACGGCATCGACCACGAATTGGTCGTGATGCTTGCCGTCGGCGATGATGCTGCAGGCCCGGTCGATGGCGTCGGCCTTCTCCGCGGAAAGGTGGCCGAGCCGCCGATTGGCGCGCGCGGCCGCCTGCTTCACATAGACCAGCGCGCGCACGAAATTCGGGAAGTGCCCCACCGGGACACCCGTAATTGGAAAGTTTTCGACGGCTCGCATGGTGTGGACGCCCCAATAGGCGTCCGACGGAACGTCGCGTTCGCCGAGCAGGTCGTGCTCCCGGCGCATCGTGGTCCGCGACAGCTCGATCGTCTGCGTGGTAGCAAGCTGGACGCTTGGACGAGCTTCGCCGGCAGGCGTTTCAGCGGAAGACGTAGTGACGGCCACTGGATGATCCCTTCAATGTTGCGTACAGCAAGCCCGCTCAGTTGGATTCGCGGGATGATGACCCGCTGCGTCGGCGCGTTCAAGCGCCGCTTCTTGGCGGGATGCAGGCGGGATCAGCCGGAATAGCTCTGAAAACGTCCGCGCACATAGGCGTGCGAAACCGCCTTCATCAGCTCGCTGACCTCGCATTCAAGAAAATTATTGGCAACGATAAGTGCGCGAATGGTCGCACGCATGTCTCCATCGCAGGCGGCAATGGCCTCATCCACCGCGCTCTCCAGTTCGTCATCCTCCATCCCTTGCCGCTTTGAGCTGGATGACATCGAAGCCATTCCCCCTGATCGCCACAAGCGTCATGTTCTATTTTTGTTCTCGCATGTCAACAGGGAACAGCGGCGCCTCGGATTACCTCCCTTGCGGCTTGGCGACATCCTGCACCAGCCGATGGATGAAGCGCAGCTTTTCGATCACTGCGGGTGACAGCACGAAAGGATAGAGATCGCGCGTGCCCATCGCGCGATTGATGCTGTTCATGGCGAAGGTAAATGGCAGCCATGCCGCAATGATCGCATCAAGGCTTCCCACCCCATAGGGATCAAAGGCGATCTGCGCCGACAGTCCGCCGATCCGGTCGGCGGAAGGTCTCACCTCGATACCGAAGGCTGCCGCCATTTCCAGTGTGTCGACGATGTGCAGATAATGCGCCCAGGTCTCGGCAAAATCCTCCCAGGGGTGCATGGTGGCGTAGGCGGAGACGAAATTTTCCCGCCAATCCTGCGGCGGCCCTTCGGCGTAGTGGCGCTGCAGCGCCTGTCCGTAATCCATGGAGTCGTCGCCGAACATTGCGCGGCAGGTGTTGAGTCTGCCGCCATCGCGCACCAGCACGTCCCAGAAATAATGGCCGACCTCATGCCGGAAATGGCCGAGCAGCGTGCGGTAGGGCTCGCCCATCTCGAGCCGGCGCCTCTCGCGTTCGAGTTCGTCCGCCTCGGTCAGCGCGATCGTGATCTGCCCGTTGTCATGGCCCGTCGTGATGCGCTGTCCACGCGCTGGATCATCGGCGAGGAAGTTGAAGATCAGCCCGTGCTCGGGGTCTTCGGCACGCGTCCTCACCGGCAGATTCCAGCGGAGCAGCGAATAGAACAGCCGGTGTTTTGCCGCCTCGAGTTCACGCCAGCGCGCGAGACGCACGGGGGCCGACAGATCCGGCACCGTGCCGTTGTGACGGCAGGCGCGGCAATAGCGCTCGCCGGGTTCGGTCAGCCAGTTGCACGCGTCGAAAGCGGCATTCGCACAGAACGCGCGGCCTCTGCCCCCGTCCGCCAGCGTCCGAAAGGTTTCGCCTTCAGGCTCGATCGCGGACATCGTCGCCTTCTCCGGCAGAAATGCCAAGCCGTGACCGCAGCGGGTGCACGTGCGGTTTTCGAAATAAAGGACGTTGCCGCAGGCCTGACAGACGAACAGCTTCACGGGACCGATCCGGCAGGTGAATAATTTGCAGCGCGCGCCCGGCAAAGACGCGGATCGGGCCGACATGGTTCCGTTGCCGCGGAACGATTTGCCAAGGCCTGCGTTTTCTTGTGTGCGTTTCCCCAACGCAAGAAGAAGGCCCCGCCGATGGCGCTCCCAGGCAGAGCGACGGCGGGGCTTATGTTTGGCGTATCTCATTTTGATGGATTGCACCGATGGCGCTTTACCGAGTGAGGCCGACGCGGACTGACGAGGAAATCGCGAAGGCGATTTCGCGCCACGCCAGCCCCGCTTACGAAAAGGCTGCCGAAACACTGTCCTGGGGCGCCGACGAGCATGTGCTGATCGCGCTCGCCGCGGGCTTTTGGCTGTATGCGCGAGGCTGCGGCGAGCGCGCGCGGGTGAGCAGCAATCACCTGTTGTTAACCACTGCCGTGGCGACGGTGCTGCCACATCTTCTGAAGAGCGTGTTCGACCAGGAGCGGCCCGACCGGCGCATCATCCGCGGCCATCTTCACGGCATCCCGTTTTCCGGCAAACCGTTCGACGCCTTTCCATCCGGCCACGCCATTCATGTCGGCGCGCTTGCCTCCGCCGCGACCGAGCTGCCGCCGCGCCAACGTAACCTGGTATGGGGCATCGGCGCGGCCCTGGTCCTGACGCGGGTGGTGCTGCTCGCGCACTGGCTGAGCGATGTGCTGGCGGGGCTTGCCATTGGAGGGCTGACCGAAAGGCTGCTCCGGTTCTGGACCGGGTACAGTTCCAAACCCGAAGCATGACGGATAGAACTGCGCCTGCAATTGTGTGACTATTACCCCTCCGGGGGACAGCGCATGAGCAATGCGGACAGCACTAAAGAGATTCTGGCCGAAGCCGCCGCCGCCGAAAAGTTGCGGCTGCACTTGCAGGAAATTGCCCGCGAGCGCGACAGAGCCCATCGCGCGCTGCAGGAGCGCGAGGCTGAATTGGCGCGCATTCAGCGCATCGCGCGCGTCGGCGGGCTGGAAAGCGACCTGCGCGAGGGCGTTCGCAATCAGCGATCGCCCGAATACCTCCTGATCCACGGCCTGCCGCCGGAAGCGGCCAATGAGACCTATCAGGACTGGGTCAAGCGCATCCACCCTGACGATCGCGCAGCGACGGAAAGGCGTTTTCTAGAGGCCATCGCGGGCACGGCTGAGGACTACACAGCGGAATACCGCATCGTGCGGCCGAATGACCGCCAGGTCAGGTGGATTCGCGTGGTCGCCAAAATCGAGCGCGATGCCGAAGGGCGCGCGATCAGGCTCGTTGGCGCCAATATCGACATCACGGACCGCATGCTCGCGCAGGCGACCTTGCGCGAAAGCGAGGAACGCTTCCGTCTCATCGCCAATAGCGCGCCGGTGCCGATCTGGGTCACCAAGCTCGACAGGACGCGTTCCTTCGCCAACCAGGCCTATATCGACTTTCTCGGCCTGCCTTACGAAGAAGCGATCAAATACGACTGGCGCAAGGCCCTGCATCCGGATGATCTGCCGCGCATACTGAAAGAACAGGTCGCCGGCGAATCCTCGCTCAAGCCGTTCGTGCTGGAGGCGCGTTACAGGCGTGCCGACGGCGAATGGCGTTGGCTGCGTTCGGAATCGCAGCCGCGCTGGGATCCGACCGGCAAGCATATCGGTTTCATCGGCGTTGCGCATGACGTTACGGTCGCCAAGCACGCCGAGATCGAGCTGCGGCGGCTGAACGAGACGCTGGAGCAGCGCATCAAGGAGCGCACTGCGCAGCTCGAAGCCAACGAAGCCAGGATGCGGGCTATCCTCGAGAGCAGCCATCAATATCAGGGCCTGCTGAGCCCCGAAGGCATTGTGCTCTACGCGAACAGGACCGCGCTTGCCGGCATTCGCGCCACAACCGCCGACGTGATCGGCAAGCCATTCTGGGAAACACCCTGGTTCACCGCGACGGAAGGCGCACCTGAAACAATCCGCGATGCCTTTGCCAGGGTGATGCAGGGCGACGATATCCGCGCCGAGATGACGCTGCGCCTGCCGATCGGCGAGCGCCATTTCGATTTCACCATGCGGCCGGTGTTCGATCAGCATGGCGCCGTCACCGGTGCCGTGCCCGAAGCGGTCGACACCACCGAGCGCCGCCAGGGCGAAGAGGTGCTGCGCCAGGCGCAAAAAATGGAGGCGATCGGTCAATTGACCGGCGGCGTCGCCCACGACTTCAACAATCTTCTCACCATCATCCGCTCCGCCACGGATTTCCTGCGCCGGCGCGATCTGCCGGAGGAACGGCGCCGCCGCTATGTCGAGGCGATTTCGGAGACGGTGGAGCGCGCTTCCAAGCTCACCACCCAATTGCTCGCCTTCGCCCGGCGCCAACCGCTCAAGCCGCAGCTCTTCAACGTCGGTACCGAGGTCGAAAACGTGGCCCAGCTCATTCGTCCGCTGGTGGGCAGTCGCATTCAGATCACGACCGAAATCGCCGATGCCAAAAGCTTCGCTGTCGCCGACATCGCCCAGTTCGAGACGGCATTGATCAATCTCGCCGTCAATGCCCGCGACGCCATGGATGGCGAAGGCCACCTGAAGATCGCGGTCAGTACGGTCGGGCTGATCCCGGCGTTGCGCGGCCAGGCCCAGCGTCACGGCGACTTCATCGCCATTTCGGTTGAGGATACCGGCGCCGGCATTGCGCCGGACCATCTCACCGCGATCTTCGAGCCGTTCTTCACCACCAAGGAAGTCGGCAAGGGCACCGGTCTCGGCCTCAGCCAGGCCTTCGGGTTTGCCAAGCAGTCCGACGGGGACATCGCAGTTGCCAGCACACTGGGCCAAGGCGCAACCTTCACCATCTATCTGCCGCAGGCGGAGGCGCCAGCCGACGCCGCGCAGACCGCCGGCCTCGGCAACGAGCCCGCAACCAGCGGCCGCGGCTATCGCGTGCTGGTCGTCGAGGACAATGAAGAGGTGGGGCGCTTCTCCACCGAACTTCTGGAGGATCTCGGCTATGCGGTCAGCCGCGCTGACAATGCGGCCACGGCACTGAGGATCCTTGCCGAAGACGAGTTCACCGTCGATCTCGTGTTCTCCGACGTCATCATGCCCGGGATGAACGGCGTCGAACTCGCCGGCGCCATCCGCGATCGTTATCCGGGATTGCCGGTCGTGCTGACGAGCGGCTACAGTAACGTTCTGGCCGAGAACGCCCATCGCGGATTCGAGCTGATTCAAAAGCCTTATTCTGTCGAAGCGCTGTCTCGCATCCTGCGCAAGGCCGTGGCAGGCAAGATAGCGGCCGTGCGTTGAGAGCGCTCGCCCTGGAACAGAACGCGGATGTCTGAGGCGCAAGAGCAGCAATGCCCTCCCTTCGCTCCCGACTGCTGGCTCTGTGGATCATGCTGGTCATCTCCGGCGCGGCGACGGCCTACCTTCTCGTCGAATCCTTTCAGCAGACGGCAAATGCACGCGTCGCGCGCGCCGAGGAGCTGGTGGCGCGGGCCTGCCGCGACATCGCCGACCGATATCAAGCCTCCACTTCGGATCGGATCGGCCCGGCGATCGATGACAAGCTCAAGCAACAGCTTGCGGCCTTGGTCCAGGCGGCTCTCGCGACGGCCATTGGAGTCGAAGGCGGCATCTGGCAGGCGGACGCAGGCTCGCTCGCCTATGCCTTTCCGTCCTATGAAGGCACCGGCCCGAAGACCGATCTTCCCGCGGCCGAGCTGAACACGATTCGCGAGATCAACGCCGAAGCGCTGCGATCCGGGCAGCCGGCCGGGCTACGACAGCCGTCGCGCTCGCAAACTCTCCTCGTGCATGCCTGTCCACTGCGCGGACCGTTGCAAGGCGCTACCGCCTGGACGATGACGCGCGTGTTCTCCGCGGCGGGTCCGGCCTACACGCAGTTGCTGGCCGGGCTGATCGTCCTCGCGCTGACCATTTTCGGTTCAGCCGTCTGGCTCGCGCGCGTGCTTGTGTCCTGGTCACGGAAGATCGCGCTGTTGGAGGCGGCGCTTGGCAAGAGCGACAGCGGCGCGGTCGATCTGCCCAAGCTTCCGCACACGCATGAACAGGAACTCGACCGGCTGGTCGACGCGCTGAATGAGACCGGCGAACGGCTTGCGCTGGAGCGCCGGCGTGCCGCCACGGCTGAACGGCTGGCCGCGGTCGGGCGGTTGTCCGCCGGCCTTGCCCATGAGATTCGAAATCCCATTGCCGCAATGCGGCTCAAGGCCGAAAACGCACTCGCCTCTTCGGACGACCGCCGCAAGACCACGGCGCTGCAAACGATCCTTGCCCAGGTCGCGCGGCTGGATGCATTGCTGCGCAATCTCCTGCAAATGACTCAGGCAGGCGATCTCAAGCCGCAAGATATCGAGCTCGCCGCCTTCGTCCAAGGCACGATCGAACCCCATCAGGAGCTCGCGACGGCAAAGGGCGTCACCTTGCAGGCCGGAACTTTGGATGCCGACAATCCACTACCCCGCTTCGATCCCTTCCAGATGCAGCGGACTCTCGATAACTTAATCCTCAACGCGATCCAGAACACCCAATCCGGTGGTCGCATCACTATCGACGCGCTCCATCGCGGCGATAAACTGGTGTTGCGGGTCACCGACACCGGCCCCGGCGTCAGCGAAGACATCCGCGAGCGCCTGTTCGAACCGTTTGCGACCGCGCGGGCCGATGGGACTGGTCTCGGACTGGCGATCGTGCGGGAAATCGCGGGCGCTCACCGCGGAGAAGCACGGCTTGCGCCGACAGCATCCGGCGCATGTTTCGAGATCGAGGTGCCATGGCGAACGTCCTGATCATCGACGACGATGCAGCCTTGCGCGAGGGACTCGCGGAGACGCTGAGCGATCTCGGCCACGAAGTGCAAACGGCCTCCTCGGGCCGCGAGGGTCTGGCCGCGCTCTCCGACGAAGTGGATGCCGTGCTGCTCGACGTCAACATGCCGGGCATGGACGGCATCGAGGTGCTCAGGCGGATCCGATCGCGCGAGGCCCCGCCTGCGGTCGTGGTGTTGACCGCCTTTGCCAGTGCGGAGAACACGATCGAAGCGATGCGGCTCGGCGCATTCGATCACCTCACCAAGCCGATCGGACGCGAGGAGCTGAAGCAGCTCCTGGAGCGCCTGCCTTCGCGACGGCGCGCAGCGGCGATCGCCGGCAAAACCACTCTTGATGCGCTGATCGGCCTGAGCGAAGGCATGCGACGGGTGCAGAAGCAGATCGGACTTGCCGCCGACAGCCAGTCCACGGTTCTCATTCTGGGCGAGACCGGCACCGGAAAGGAGCTGGTGGCGCGCGCGCTGCATGTACATAGCGCGCGCAAGAACGGCCCGTTCATCGCGGTCAATTGCGCCGCCATTCCCGAGGACCTCTTGGAAAGCGAGCTATTCGGCCACGTAAAGGGCTCGTTCACCGGTGCGACCAGCGACCGCTCGGGCGCGTTCCGCGACGCCGAAAATGGCACGCTGTTTCTGGACGAGATCGGTGACATGAAGCTCGCGACGCAGGCAAAAATCCTGCGCGTGCTCCAGGAGCGGATGATCACGCCGGTCGGCGGCAAGCCGATCCGGACCACGGCCCGCATCGTCGCGGCGACACACCGCGATCTGGCAAGGCTGGTGGCGCAAGGAGCGTTTCGCGAAGATCTTTATTACCGTCTCAACGTCGTTCCCGTCGCCATCCCGCCCTTGCGCGAACGCGCATCCGACATCGTACCGCTCGCCGAGCACTTTCTCGCGCTAT
Organism: Bradyrhizobium sp. ARR65; assembly: GCF_000472385.1. Lineage (GTDB taxonomy): Bacteria > Pseudomonadota > Alphaproteobacteria > Rhizobiales > Xanthobacteraceae > Bradyrhizobium. The sequence continues at coordinate 49,540 of NZ_AWZU01000011.1, read as the reverse complement.
CCGCCTCGCCCGGACAGCCGATCAAGCAGCTTAGTCCGGCCGCGATCGACAAGCTCACGCATCACAGTTGGCCGGGCAATGTCAGGCAACTCCGCAACGTCATCGAACGGGCCTGCGTGCTGACCAGGGGTCACGTCATCGAAGTCGATGATCTCGACACCAGCGCTGCGGATCATCAGCCGGTTTCGACCGCGTTACCCGAGAGCGATCTGCCGGCGGCGGTGGCCAAACTCGAGGAAGCAATGATCCGCAAGGCGCTGGACGCTTGCGGCGGCAATCGCACCGAAGCGGCGCGACGCCTCAATATCAACCGCCAGCTTCTCTACACAAAAATGCAGCGCTACGGCCTTGTAGGGAGCGAAGCGTCAGCAAATCCGACGCCCGCCGTCGGGAAAGACGACGATTGAGCCGCCTCGCCCGCGGCTAACCCCTTGAAAAACAAATACCTTCTCTCTGGCACAGCAGTTGCTGAACCGCTTGTATCGGCGACGTCGTCGCCGCTTCGAAAAGAGGAAAGTCATGCATTGGATCGACCCCAACTGCCTGCCCGAGGTGAAAGGCGTAATCGAACGCTTCGTGCTCAATCCGCACGGCGAGATCGACGGCTTCGTCATGACCGGCGCGAACGAAGCGCTCACGCTCGTTCACACGCCCCCACATCTGGAGACCGAACTCGTGTCCCATGTGAAGCCGGGTGACGCGGTCAGAGTCCGTGGCGTGCGGCCGCGGGGCGCAGCCCTGCTCGCGGCCGTCGCGGTTACCGCGCCGGATGCCACAGAGATCATCGATCGCGGACCGGATCATGACCGCGAGCCGCCCAAGCTCGAGAAAAAGAAGATGTCGGCTGCAAGCGCGGTACGACTGTCGCTGTTCGGCCCCAAGGGCGAGCTTCGCGGCGCGCTTCTTGCCGATGGCACGGTCATCCGCATCGGGCCGAAGGAGGCCAACGAGGTAGCCGGGCTTCTCGCGCCGGGCGCGAGCGTGGCGGTCAGCGGTGATGGCGCGGAAACCAAACACGGGCGCATCATCCACGCCAAGGAAATCGGCGCCGCCTTGAGCGAGCTTCGGCCGATCACGGCCGAAAAGCCGAAGCCCAAGCCCAAACATGATGAAAAGCACGGCCACAAGCACGATCACGGCGCGCACGCCTGAGGCAGGCGCTCATCATAACTGATCCGTCGAGGGCGCGAGGTTTCAACATGGCAGCCGATTCCGTCACCAAACGGCGTGCGACCTGCGCCCTCGATGCCGCCAATTTCTTTCTCGCCGATGTGCGTGACGGGCTGGGTCCGTATCTTGCGATATATCTCTTGACCGAGCAGAAATGGGACGAGGCACACATCGGCCTCGTGATGTCGATTGCGACCGTCGCCGGCATTATCGCGCAGACGCCGGCCGGCGCGCTGGTGGATGCGACACGCGCAAAGCGTCTGGTGATGGTCGCCGCGGCCCTGATCCTCACCGGTGCCTGCCTGCTGTTGCCGTCGTTTCCGAACTTCTGGCCGGTCGCGATCTCGCAAGGCATTGCCCACGCGGCCGGCGTGATCCTCCCGCCTGCGCTGGCTGCGGTGTCGCTCGGCGTGGTCGGCACCCACGCCTTCACCGCGCGGATCGGTCGCAATGAGAGCTTCAATCATGCCGGCAACGCGACCACGGCAGCCCTCGCAGGAGGAGCCGCCTATGTGTTCGGTCCGCAGGTCGTATTCTGCCTGCTCGCCTTCAATTCCCTCGCCAGCTTCGTCAGCGTGCTCGCGATCCCGGAAAGCGCAATCGACCACGATCTCGCGCGCGGCCTGAATGAACATGGAAGCAAGGTCAGCGGCGCAAAGGGAGAGCCCTCGGGGTTGAGCATTCTCCTGACCTGCCGCCCGCTCCTGATCTTCGCCGTCTGCGTGACGCTGTTCCATCTCTCGAACGCGGCGATGCTGCCGCTGGTCGGACAGAAGCTGGCGCTGCAGGACAAGAATCTCGGCACCAGCCTGATGTCGGCCTGCATCGTCGCCGCGCAAATCGTGATGGTGCCGATGGCGATGCTGGTGGGTGCGCGCGCCGACAGATGGGGCCACAAGCGCTTGTTCCTCGCCGCGCTCCTGATCCTCCCTCTACGCGGGGCGCTTTACACCCTATCCGATGACAGGGCGTGGCTCGTCGGCGTGCAACTGCTCGACGGTATCGGCGCCGGCATTTTCGGCGCGATTTTTCCCGTCATCGTGGCGGATCTCACGCGTAACACCGGACGCTTCAACGTCGCGCAAGGCGCGATCATCACGGCACAGAGCATCGGGGCCGCGCTCTCCACCGCGCTTGCGGGCGTGGTGGCGGTCAAGGCCGGCTACAGCGCGGCGTTTCTCACCCTTGGCGCGGTGGCGGCGGTCGGCTTTGCCGTGTGCTGGCTGCTGCTGCCGGAAACGCGCGAGAGGTCCGACGAAGACGCATGCCGATTGGGGCAGACAGAGCTGCCCGCATCCGCTATCGCTGCCGAATGATTGTTCGCAACTTGCAGGAGACGACGCGAGAATGACGCCGCATGACGTGCTTTTGGCCTGGAGCATCATCATCCTGGCGACCGCGGGCGTCATCGTTAGGCCCTTCCACCTGCCGGAAGCGATCTGGGCGGTTGCGGGCGCGGTCGCGCTGGTGCTGCTGGGGCTGCTGCCGTGGGGCGATGCGCTCCGCGGCGTGGGCAAGGGCCTCGACGTCTATTTCTTCCTGATCGGCATGATGCTGACGGCCGAACTCGCACGCTGTGAGGGCCTGTTCAATTACCTCGCGGCCTTTGCCGTCGACCATGCACGCGGTTCACCCCGGCGGCTGTTCCTGCTGGTCTATGCGGTCGGCATTCTCGTGACCGTGCTGTTGTCCAACGACGCCACCGCCATCGTGCTGACGCCAGCGGTCTATGCGGCGACCCGCGCCGCCGGCGCAAGTCCCCTGCCCTATCTCTTTATCTGCGCCTTCATCGCCAATGCGGCGAGCTTCGTGCTGCCGATCTCCAATCCCGCCAATCTCGTCGTGTTCGGCGCACGCATGCCGCATCTTATCGAATGGCTGCGCGAGTTCGCCCTGCCGTCCGTCGCTTCGATCGTCGTCACCTATGTCGTGCTTCGGCTGACCCAGGCCCGCTCCTTGGCGGAGGAAAAACTCGAGATCAGTGTGCCCAAACCGAAGCTCGGCCGCGGCGGCAGATTGACGGCGATCGGGATTGCCGCCATCGGCGCGGTGCTGGTGACGGCCTCCGCGCTCGATGTGCAACTGGGCTTGCCGACTTTCATCTGCGGTGTGCTTACCGCGACCGCCGTGCTCGCGTTAAGCCGGCAGTCGCCCTGGCCGGTGATGAAAGGCATTTCCTGGGGCGTCCTGCCGCTGGTCGCAGGCCTGTTTGTCATCGTGGAAGCGCTGGCCAGGACCGGTGCGATCGGCCAGCTCAACGCCTTCCTGCATGACGCGGTCGAGATATCCGCAAGACAGACCGCGTGGGGCACAGGGCTCGTCACCGCAATGGCCACCAACATCGCCAACAACCTTCCGGTCGGACTGGTAGCCGGCTCGGTCGCCGCAAGCGATCATCTTCCGTCGAAAGTGGTCAGCGCCATGCTGATCGGGGTCGATCTCGGGCCGAACCTGTCCGTCACCGGATCGCTTGCGACCATCCTGTGGCTGGTCGCATTGCGGCGGGAGCGTATCCGCGTGACCGCCTGGCGCTTCCTGCAGATCGGCGTGCTCGTCACCCCGCCCGCTCTGATCGCGGCGCTCGCGGCAGCAATCCGCTGACGCATGATCCGGACCCGAAGAGTCAGGTTAGCGCATCGACTGATTAAGTTGTATCGGAGCGAGAAGGGAAGCGACTAAGCAGTCCAGATTGCATCCACGGAGAAAGTTTGTATTGCTTCGCCGAGCCCAACCGCGCTTCGCGCGGACCCGTTGGCTCGCAAGGACGGCGGAGTCCGCTCAAACAAGACCTCAGTCATCGTCCGATTCCATCTAACCGGATCATGATCCCACCTCACTCGGCCGGTGGCCGCAAGGGGCTTTTGACCCATCCTTCGGCTTCGCCCGATTTGAGCGGATCGGGGCCGTCACAGTCCAAGCATTGCGGCATACGCTCGCCTTTGCCGCCCGGCACCAGAGCCAGCACCATTGGCTTGCCGCATTTTGGACAACGCTTCTGGCCGGATGTGCGGGTCATTGCGACCCCACGATGGTCACTCCCGCGGGCGAACGCTGCGGCCTGACCCGCTCAAGCTTCTTATCAGGGGGGCGTCGGACTGGGCCGCCTCGCACGCGACTGTCTTTCCACGCCGACACTTCCTGTTGCAGCTTGGCCGCCCAGCGACGCTCGACGGCGTCCAGCACGTGCAGCGGCAGTTTTGTCTCATACATGCTTTCCTCCCGTTCAGGCTGCGAGCGCTCGGCTCACAGATTGCAGGCGGTTGGGTTTACCGCCCGGCGGATGCTGAGGCTTGCCGCCGCCCGGATCGCGCGGACCATCATCAAGTTCGGACAGCGCTTCCAGGATCTCATCGACCGTCACCGGCGCCTTAAGCGCGCTTGGCTCGCGCAACGCGGGGCACGAAGCGATGGCGGAAGCGTCTGAGACCCACGACGACAAAATGGCGCGCTTCTCGGCGAGGCTCAGCGTGGGATGTGACACCACATCTCGCGGATGGTCGAACACGGTACCGGGATGCAGCAGCGCGTTGAAGTTGAACACATTGCCATCGGACGCGGTGGTCGGCCGCATGTTTTCCTCCAATCATTGACCAGTTGACCTAAACCCCCGCGCACCCCGCGCGGGACGTCTCCAAGAGCGAAGTCGGATAGAAGAGGTGCCCGCAAAGCCGGCTTGCGGGCGGCCACAACAAAATTGGAACGAGGCCAAAAGGTTTCAAGATCGCGCTGAAAAATTCGTCGCGGCGGCGCAATATGCCTCCCGGCGAGGGTCGCTGTAGCGCGGTCGGGTCGTCAAGCGGCCGCCTCGTAATTGACCGCCTCCTCCGCGATCTTGGTCAGCGTGGCGTCCGTCTTCTTTTCCTCCGACAGGGTCTGATCAAGCAGCTTCACGGCATCCTTCAAGTCGAGCTTGGCCGCCCAGGACTTCAGCGTGCCATAGCGCGAGATCTCGTAATGCTCGACCGCTTGGGCCGCGGCGAGCAGGCCGGCGTCGAGCGCAGGCGTGTCGGCATATTCCTCCATCACCTCCTTGCCTTCCTCGATAATGCCCTCGATTGCCTCGCACTTCTTGCCGCGTGCGGGTTTCCCGATCAGCTCAAACACCTCCTCCAGTCGCTCGACATGCTGTTCGGTTTCGTCGTGGTGCTTCTCGAAGGCCGCCTGCAGATCCTCCGAATGGGCGGCCTTAGCCATCTTCGGCAGCGCCCTCAGGATCTGTTTCTCGGCGTAGTAGATATCCTTCAGCGTATCCAAGAATAGTTCGTTAAGGTCTTTCTCTTTCTGGGCCATCGCGCACTCCCTTCCTCTGCGCGAGACAACCGAGGCTTGCATGGAAAGTTCCGGTCAGGACGCGCGCAGGCCAGTATTCCGGCAGTGCTTCGAATTTTGGTCGGATCGATCTGCTGTTGAAATCGCATCCGCTCTCGATCTACTTCATCCGCGCGCTTTGCTGTCCGGCAACTTGCGGTCGCTGGCAACACCGAGCTGCCGGGCGGCCCCGTTCCGCCGGGTGTGGCGCAGCAGGCGCCGCAGCCACCACGCCGAGACGGCAACAACGAGCCAGGCGACGCAAGCCACGAAGAGCGTGAGCACGGCCCCTTGGCGCGCCAGGAGCCATACGACGAGCCCGAAGACGGCAAGCGCGATGCTGCCCCAGCCGGCGCCCGCGGAATCGAGCGCGGCCGCCTCCTGCCCTCGCCGGCGGCCAGCGAGGCCTTTTTTCTCCTTGCGCTTACGCTCATGCTTTTCGATCAGTGTGGCGCTGGCGCAAAAGATGGCCGGAAAGGCGAGAAACAGGCCGCCCGTGGCAGGCCCATCGATTTTCGCCACGATACCGGCCAGCACCGTGGCGAGCCCGCCGAGCCCGAAACGCACGACGTGCTCGTACCAGCGGCTCTCCTGCAAACCCTGCGGCTTGAGATGAACGGGCATCGCCTACCCCAGCAAGGCGAGCTTGAGCGCAAAGGCCACGCCGAACCAGACGACTGCGGACGTCAGCGTCGCCGCGAGCGCCGACCGGCGCCAGCGCATCAGGAGCTGGCAGACCGCAAAACTATACGCCGCAAGCGCGACTGCCCCGAGCGCCATCGAGCGCCCCTCGATCGCGGCATAGCCTGCGCCATCTTTCCAGAACGCTAGCGCCAACGTCGCAAGCGCAATCGAGGGCGCCGCGCCAAACAGGCCGGCAAAGCTCTTCGGCCGCAACATGTCGCCGAGCACAGCGAAAGCGGACACGACAGCTCCACCGACCAGGAAGCGAAAGACGTACTCCAAAGCGAGTTCCCTCCGAACAAGCTTTGAAGCTCAACGTCCCGCCGAAATCGCGGTTCCGGCCGGCCGTCATAAATGCGTCACGGACGCTCGACCCGTGGACAGAGGTCAACCCGCGTGATGCAGGTAAGCCGCGCTGAACAGGCCGGTATTTTTCAGCGCATCGAGATCGTTGATTGTCAGCATCCGCTCGCGCAGCACGATCAGGCCGGCCGCCCGCAATTCCTGCAGCGTGCGATTGAGATGCACGACCGACAGGCCGGTCGCGTCGGCAAGATCCATCTGGGTAATCGGAAAAGCGCAGCTCGTGCCGTCGACCTGCCCGATGGCCTTCAGCCGCTCGAATATCTCGCAGAGCAAATGCGCGACGCGCTCCAGAGCGACCCGCCTGCCGATGTTGAGCGTCCATTCGCGCTGAATGGAGTTGTTGGCGAGCCATTCGCACCACAAGGCTTCCGTTAAGGTGCGGTCGCTCGCGATCAATTCTTCAAAGCGCTCCCGTTCGATTTCGGAATAGATCACCGGCGTGAGCGAGCCGATCGAATGGTCGATGCGGGACAGCAGATAGGAATAGGCATCGCAGACCTCGCCGGGCAGAATGAAATTGACGATCTGTCGTCGCCCGTCCTCCAGCGTCTTGTAGCGAGCGAGCCATCCCGACAGGATGAAGCGGATCCGGTCGGGCCGATCACCTTCGGAGATCAGGTCCTGCCCCGCTCCCAGGCGCAGCATGCGCTCGCGCACCGCCTTGTCCACGGCTGTGGCCGCCGGCCCGGACAATGGCCGGAAAGCGGCCAGCCGACGCAATACCACCTGCGTCTGCGTTCCATCGAAGCGCGCCGGGCTCATTAGCTCTCCATCGCCGGGCTATGCACAACCCGGCGGCTGAGCGGTATCTCGATCGTGCACCGGACGCCGGATGGATCGTACTGCAGCGAGGTCCTCGCCTTGAACTCGAACGCCAGCGTCCGCTCCAACATCTCGGTCCCAAAGCCCTTTCGCTGTGGCGGGGATACGGGCGGCCCGCCCCGCTCGTGCCATTGAAAGATCAGTTCGGGCGGATTGCCGGCCTCCACAATACGCCAGGTGATATCGATGCGTCCCGACGGCTGGCTCAGAGCGCCGTATTTTACCGTGTTGGTCGCTAATTCGTGAATCGCGAGCGCAAAGGTCTCCGCCGATTTCGGCTGCAGGCGTATCGTTGGCCCGGAAATACGCACCTGTTCGCCCTCCCGGGCATTGTAGGCCATCAATTCCTCGGCCACCAGATATTCGAGATCGACGCCGCCCTCCGGGTCGCGCGTCACCATGGCCTGCGTGCGCGCGAAAGCGTTCAAGCGCCCGTCGAGATGGGCGGCATATTCCTCGACCGTGCCGCTGGTCAGCGCCGAGCGACGGGCGATCGAGCGCACCACCCCGAGCGTATTGCGCACCCGGTGCTGGAGCTCCGAGAGCAGAAGCCGTTGCCGCTCTTCGGCGCGGGCGACGGCGGTCACGTCGATGAAGGTGATGACGACGCCTGCGATGAAATTGTCAATGCTGCGATACGGTAAAATCCGCACGATATAGCGCGTGCCGCTGTCGGGCGCGGTGAGCTCGCGCTCGGCGCTCGCCAGCGTCCTCAGCACGCGGCGGACGTCGTCGTAAAGCTCCTCGATCGGTATTTTCGCCTTGATATGCGAGACCGGGCGGCCAATGTCGGTTTCCACCAGGTGCAACACCTGGGTAATGGCCGGCGTGAAATTCATCACCCGCATGTCGTTGTCGAGGAACACGGTTCCGATCTGGGTGCTCTCCAGGAAATTCTTCAGGTCGCTGGTGGCGCGGGTCAATTCCTGCACCCGATGCGCCAGCTCGCCGTTAACGGTCGTAAGCTCCTCGTTGACCGATTGCAGCTCTTCCCGCGAGGTCTCCAGCTCCTCGTTGGCCGATTGCAGTTCCTCGTTCAGCGACTGGTATTCCTCGTTTGAGGATTTCAGCTCCTCATTGGTGCTCTCGAGCTCTTCGATGGTGGCCTGCAGGCGCTCGCGCGTGGCGCGGAGCTCGTTTTCCAACCGCTCGACATGCTCGCTGCGGACCAGCGCATTGCCGTTGCTGTTCGGGCGGTTCGTGCCGCGGACCGGTCCGTCTTTGAACAGCACCACGAAATGGCGATGCGTTTCGGCTCCCTCCTGAACAGGCTCGACCGTGATGTCGACCAACACGGTGTGCCCGTTCACACCAAGCGGGACCTGCTCGGCATGGGCGGTATCGTTGGTTTCGCGCGCGCGGCTCAGTGCGGTGCGCAGTTCGAGTCGCAGATCGCGATGGACGAGATTGAGCAGCTCGAGCGTTGCGGCGCCCGCGGTCGGCTCGATGTAGCGGCCTGCCCGGCCGGAAAAGTGCAGGATCTGGAAATGGTCGTCGGTGATGACATAGGCCGGCGCGTATCGCTCCGCGATGCGCTGGGCGCGCCGCTCGAGGCTCACATCCGGGCCGTAACTCCGCACCGGCGGCACCTCGACAGGCACCCGCCCCGCCGTCGTCGTGATCGGAAACTCAGGCGGTAGCCGTACATCCGTTTCGAGCTTCCGGAAAATGCGCGCGCGGCGGTCGACCGGCGCGAACAGTTTCGGGTGCCGTGTGACGTTCTCGGAATTGCCGAGAAACAGGAAGCGTCCGGGCAGCAGCGCGAAATGAAACAGCGGAATCACGCGATTCTGCAGCTCGGAGTTCAAATAGATCAAGAGATTGCGGCAGGAGACGAGATCAAGCTTGGAGAACGGCGCGTCCTTGATGATGTTGTGCTGCGAGAAGATGCACATCTCGCGCAATTCCTTGACGACGCAATAGGTGTCGCCTTCGCGCACGAACCAGCGCGCGAGCCTTTCGGGCGACATGTCGTGCTCGATATTCGTGCGATAGCGCCCGACACGGGCGGTCGCGAGCGCGCGTCCGTCGATATCTGTGGCAAAGATCTGCGCCTGCGGCGGCGCTTCCAGCTTCGCCATGTGCTCGCGCAGCAGAATCGCGATCGAATAGGCCTCCTCGCCCGTCGCGCAGCCGAGCACCCAGATCCGCACCTGCTGGCCCGCGGACTTGTCCTCGAAGATCTTCGGGATCACCTGGGTTTCCAGCACTTCGAATTCGCGCTTGTCGCGGAAGAATTCGGTGACGCCGATCAACAGATCGTTGAAGAGATGCTGGACTTCGTCCTTGTCGCTGCGCAGAAAGTCGACATAAGCCGCTATGTCCTCGATCTGCACGACCTGCATCCGCCGCTGCACCCGCCGCAGGAAGGTGTTCTGCTTGTAGCCGTGAAAATCGTTGCCGGTCTTGTTGCGCAAGATGTTGGCGATGCGCGTCAGCGAAGCGGAGGCGGCGGCAAGGACTTCGTCAAAACCCTGCCTTTGCTCGATCCGGCGCAGGTGCCGGGCATAGATCTGGATGTGCTCGGGAATCTTCTCGGACGCGAGCACGAAATCGGCAATTGCAGCGGGCGTGTTGAGTTCCGCGAGATGATCGGCGCTCGCCTGCGAGGTCCGCTCTGCGATAGCCAGCCCGCCGTGGTCCTTCAATGTCGCAGCGCCCAGCGTGCCGTCACCACCCGTCCCGGCCAGGATGACGCCGATCGAATGCTCTGCCCGATCTTCGGCGAGAGAGACCAGAAAACTGTCGATGGTTGCGCGTTCCCCGGGCGCCTGCTCGGCCTCGCGGACGACGAATTTGTCACCTTGCAGCGTGGTGATCATATTGACGGGACAGAGATAGACGGCCCGGCCCTCGATCTGCGCTCCGTTGCTCGCTTCGATCACTTTGACCCCGTCGAGGTGCCCCAGCCGCTCCCGAAGCCACGCGGGATCGAGGGCCTCCCGATGCTGCAAGACGAGCACAACGGCCTGGTCAGGACCCAGCGCGAGCCTGGAGAAGAACGCCTCAATGCTGTCCTTAGCGCTGGCTGACGCGCCGACGCCAATGATGAGTGGCTTGCGCGTCTTTTGGCCGTCTCCGGTTTGCGTTTCAACACCGTTGCTCATCGGCGCCCATTTGATTGAAAAAATCCACCATTGGAAAGGCTTGCAAGGTTAGCCGAACAAACCTGTCGGCGGAACAGGGGTGTCGGCATGGACCGCCCGCCACCGTTGCGTGCAGGATCGTTGAAGCAGCTAACGGCGTTCGGAAGACATCGGTCCATGATGGCGTTTGGTCTAGAGCAGCACCTCTTACCATGCCGCGTCTAGACTATTTTCTTCATGGCTGAAGCATTGACCCGGTCTCCGGATGCAGCCGGACGAGCTGGCTGGTGGAGGGCAGCTGCGCCCGCCCTTTCCACAATCGTGAGACAGGTTGGGCGGCAGGAACCTGCCGCTGGAATGGATCGCGGAACTGCGGAAGGCAAGATGAATTACCCCGCGTGGTGAAGATACGCGATCCGCTGTTCGATGAGCGCACGGTGACGCTCCCACTCGACCAGGGTGCGTTTGAACAGCTCCAACAGCCGTTCCGCCTGTGCGCTGTTCTGGCCGGAGGCTCGCAGCGACGTCACCAGGTCTTGCTGATTGCGGAGCCGCTCCCAGCCCTTCAGGATATCCGCCTGCGCCTTGAGCAACGTCCGTCGCTCCACCTCGATCTCCCGAGCCCTCTCCGCTGCGTTTGGTTCCGGCATTTGGGCCCCGCGCCTAATCGTTGGAGGGCTTCGGATCGAGCGATTGTAGCATAACGCGTCGGATCATGTCGGCGTATCCACGGTATTCGGCGGCCCTGGCATCGTACATCTGCGCCACCGCAAGCCGCCCGCTCCGGCGGCCGTCTTCCGCCATGCGGTGGACGAGTTCGGCTCGCTCCTCGATGATGCGCAAAGCGACGCGCAGAGCCTCATCGACGCGGTTTTCCTGATCCTTCGCCAGCGCCTCGGCGGTATAGGCGTGACCGACCTGGCAGCGAAAACGCAGCGGGCTGCCCGCTTTCAGCGTAGACAGCACGCCGCCGCAACTCGGGCATGTCAGCGGTGCCGGATCGGCGATCTGCTCGATCCCCTCGCTGTCGATGCGCTCGCCGGCGGCGATTTCCACCTCTAGCCTGATCTCGGGCGGGATCGGCAACGGCGTGCCGGCCTGCTCGCGAACCAGGTCGGAGAGGACATCGCCAAGCCGTGCTCCCGGAACGCAGAGATCGACCATCGTCGTCTCCAGCGCCCGCCGCGGCATTTCATCCGCTGTCGCGTCCGAGGGATCCTGCACCAGCGCCATCCCACCGCAGCGCTTGATGGCATTGAGACCGGCGGCCCCGTCCGAGAGCAGCCCGCTCAACACCACGCCGATCACCCTTGGACCGTAATGAAGGGCTGCCGAGCGAAACAAGGGATCGATGGCCGGGCGAACCATGTTCTCGCGCGGTCCGCGTCCAAGCATCATACGACCATCGACAAGCAGGAGATGATGGTCCGGCGCAGCGAGATAGATATGGCCGTTCTCGATTTGCAGTCCGTTTTCGGCCTCTCTAACCGGCAATTGGCCGGCCGCTGCAGCGACGGTACGGAGAATGCCAATTCCCCGAGCCGGAATGTGCAGCACAACAAACACCGCCGCCGGCAAGTCGGGCTGAAGCCGACCGAGAATATGCTTCAGGGGCGCTGTCGCTCCAGCCGACCCCCCTATGACGATGATATCGCGGTTGGCCAAGGCACTTACTCGCCTGCAAATCGTAGGCCGTTGGAACCCAAGTAGCGCTAGGTCGTTCTCCAAGAAGCCCCCGCAACGGGTGGATGTTCCTAATCTGTTTTCGGCTGACTCGAGAATTGGAGCGCCAGATGTCGTCAATCGGCACGACCGCGCCGGCTGCGCGCGCACCGTTGATCGGACGACGGGTGCTGGTCATCGAGGATGAATATTTCATAGCCGACGACATCACCCGTGAACTCGCCTCGCTTGGCGCCGAAGTCATCGGCCCGCTCGGCGAAATCGAAGAGGCGCAGCGCGTTCTGAGTGCCTGCACGGTCATCGACGCCGCACTGCTCGACATCAACATCAGAAGCTCGATGATCTTTCCGTTGGCGCGCGAGCTAAAGGCCCGCAACGTGCCATTCGTGTTCACGACGGGATACGAAAAGGCCTCGCTCTCTCCCGAGTTCCAGGACGTGCCCGTGTTCGAAAAGCCACTGGATCTGCCCGCGATGAGCCGCTCATTGGTGGGAATGATCCTCCAGGGCGGAGCAGCCTAGCGGCAGGACGATGCGGCACTCAAGAGCGCTGTTGTCGATAGGCCCGCATCAAGACACATGCGCGGCGCGGTCACACCCGTCCTGATCCCCGGGCTTCTTCGCGCTGTTCCTCTCGTTAGAACGGGGCAAGCTGCATCCACGCCACCGCGGCAACCAGGACTATGAACCCCGTCATGGCGACGACGAGGAAAGATCGTTCAACCCAATCCATTTGCACCCACCCAATTGAAAGTCACAGGCTGTCGCGCCTCTCGCCGCGCGTCTGTCTCATTTGTGACTCTTACGAAAAAGATTTTGCGCGCCTTGCGCATGAGAACCAAGGTTTCTCCGACGGAACACAGGTTCCGAACATGGCTCGCGTGCCCGCCAGCAGCAAAGGCCACGTCTTACCGCTTCAGCGTTAGTCCAGCGCAGGCCATCGCCGAAACACCCACGTAGGTCGGCTTACCCTCGGAAATTTTACAAGGCTCGTTTCACCCGCAACCAGGCGCGACATTGCTTTCTTTCCGGATGCGGGAACGGCGCAGCAACTGGCAGGTTGATCGCACGTCTAAGCTCTTGAACGCATGGTCGAACGTGAACACCAGACAGCGATCCGCCCCCTCCGAGACCCGTCCAGCCGTGATGGTAGTCGAGGACGAGGTTCTCTTACGCATGATGATTGCCGAGGAACTTCGTAGATCCGACTTGCAAGTCATCGAATGCGGGACTGCGGATGAAGCGCTCGACGTACTGCATAGCGGTACGCCCGTTTCGACCGTCTTGAGCGATGTCCGCATGCCCGGTTCGCTGGACGGGGTAAAGCTTGCCAAGGCAGTGCATGAGGAATTTCCCGGGCTGCCGGTCTTTCTGACCTCAAGCTTGGCTCCCCCGCTCGACACTGCGCCCCACGAAGGCTTCTTTCAGAAACCGTACGATCCGCGCGTGGTGGTGCGCACGATCAAATCCACCATGCGATAGGAACGCCCGGCGCCGGGCGCCGTTTGGCCGGCATGGAAGTCAGGCATGAACGACCGGATGGACAGTGGGTACTGCTTGCGGAGGACGACGTGCTCCTGCGCATCCACCTGGCGCAATATCTGCGCGACTGCGGCTATAAGGTCGCGGAGGCCATCAGCGCATACGAGGCGATCACCATCCTCAAGCGCAACCATCCCGGTATCGAGGCGGTGATCAGCAATATAGAGATCGCGGGCGACGGTTTCGGGCTTTCGCAATGGCTGAGGCACAATCGAGCAGGGCTGCCGATCTTGCTGACCGGCACTGCCCAACGTGCCGCCGAAGCCGCTTCGCGACTATGCAGGCGCGGGTCCGCCGCGACAGCATCGGAATCGCCGAATGTCCTCCTGCATCGAATCCAGCAGGCGCTCGCGAAGCGGAAGCAGTAAACGCATCAGGACGAGCATAGCCCGTTGCTTTGAACGAGCCGTGCATGTCGCATCGGCAATGAGTTATGAATGGCGCAAGCTGCAACAGCGGCGTGGCCGAACGCGACCGAGATCTGGTGCAGGTCGGTGACGACATCGCCGATCCCGTAGAGCCGATCGACACTGCTCCGTTGTTTCGCATCCACATTCAGGAAGCCGTCGCAGGTGTGATCAGCACCAAGCTGAAGCGCCAGCTCGGAGCGGACGTCGGCCCCCATCGCCGGGTAGACGACCTCGAACCGTTCGCGCGAGCGGTCGGCGAGCACGGCTTCGATCGCACGTTCGCTCCTGTCGAGGCGGTGCAAGGGCGCAGTCACTCGTACCCCGGCCTTCGCCAACCGCTGCAACGCTGTTTCATCGCGGCTGCCGTCGACCGGTATCAACGTGATATCGGCGCTGTAGACGCGCATGAACAACGCCTTCCCCGCCGCATGGTCCAACGGGCCGATAATGGCGATCCGTCTGTCGATAGCTTCGAAGGCATCGCAGATCGGGCAATATCTCAGGAGACCCTGCTGTACGGCCTGAACCCAATCAGGCAAAGGGGTCTGCTTGTCGATAATGCCGGTGGCCAGGATCACCCGGTCGGCCCAAAGCTCGCCACCGGCATGGCGGGCAAGGAACGCTGTCTCCGCCTTCTCCAGTGAGGTGACGGAGGCGCGGACGATCCGCACGCCGAGACGCCTCACCTGCTGCTCCATGCGCGACAGCAATTCGCGGCCCGGAATGCCGTCTGGAAATCCCGGCAGATTATGGCTGCGCGGGATCAGCGCCGCCCGGCTCGCACCATCGTCGACAATGCTCACCTGCCGGCGGAAGCGCGCCAGGTAGATTGCCGCCATCAGCCCGGCTGGTCCTCCGCCGATGATCAAGACCTCGGCATGCGTTTTGGATCCTGTCACTTGTGAAACCTTATCCTCGACGGATGCACGTGCGGCGCCGCCTGTCGCGCGCCTGATCGGTTAAGCCGCACCACCGGCGGAAGGTTCACATCCGGCGCTGATTGCGGCGACCAAGCCGTGGGAGTCGGCGCAATACGGGAATGGCCAGGATCGGCGGAGCTTTGGCCAGGATCGACGGATGTCGCGCGTTGCAGCCGGGCTCCCGCGCTTTTAAGTCTCCGCTCGTCAACTCAATCGCCGCGAAGCCAACCGATGTACCAGCTTCACTACTTTCCCCGGCAATGCAAACGCCGCGCCTCACATGGCGCTGGAAGAGATCGGCCAGCGCTACGAGCTGGTTCTGGTCGATCTTCCACGAGCGCGCGAAGCGACGAGCCAGCTCGTAACGATAGTGACCGCTGCAAGCAGATGTAGGGCGCAGTCTTTTAAGGGCGCGCCAGCAATGAACTCATGCCTCTAGACCGAAAGGAAAATCCGATGGACGACAAGGTTAAAAGGGCGTTTCTGACCCACGCCTCCGGCGCGCCCGTGGCCGACGCTGTCTCGCCTTGGCGACTAATTCGTTGTCTGACCCAGATATCGAAATAGAACGTCTTTCCACCAGTCCGACTGTTCCGCCTCGAGCAGTTCGACATTCAGTTCCTTTCGCAATGGGCTGTCGCTGCGCAGTGCGATCGCATAGTCCTGCGGCTCAAACCTCACCTCGCTAAGATCCGCGGACAAGCCACCCTGGCGGATCATCCAGGCCAGGATGGGCCGATCATAGGCAAATGCGTCGATCGTTCCCTTTCGCAGGGCCTCGAATCCCTCTTTGGGCGACGCAACCGTCCTGTATTTAACGCGCATCCGCGACAGCGCGTCCTCCGTCGCGGTGCCCTTCACGATGCCGACGCGCACGGCGGAAAGATCGCCAACGCTGTTCACCATGCCATGCAGGCGCTTCGTCGTCAGTGTCGAGGTGATGCCGGCCGTGAACACCGCAATCGCGATCACCGACACCACCATCCAGATCACGGCGATGATCCGCCCGGCCAGCGTGACCGGAATGATGCTGGCATCGACCCGCTGCGTCATCGCGTTGGCCGACCAAAACACGCCTGAACTAAGACCGCGCACCACGCCGCCGCCAAATCCCTCATTGTTGCGGCGTTCGAACAGCCAGATCAGGACGCCTGCAAGGAGAGCCAACCCAAGCAAGGCGCCTATCGCCTGCATGAAGCTGTAGGAGGTGATCGAACGCACGACGGGCATCCAGCTTGCGATTCGGTCAGGCTCCACCGCAACGCCGGTTCCGGTGTGGAAGTAAGGCGTCGTGAAATCGACCTGCTGTTCGCGCGCGGGTGTCACGGTAATGGCAGCCACGGCCACATCAAAATCCCCGGCGCGGACGCCATCCAGCAGTGATGGGACCGAGGCAGCCTCCGCGAACCGATATTGCAATCCGAGCTTGCCGGCAATGCGACGCCAGAGTTCGATGCTTATTCCTTCCCAGTTTCCATTCTTGTCCTTCATCGCAAAGGGCGGCGCCTCCTTGGTGCCGACAACGAGCTCGCGATTTTGGGCTTCGCCCTCCAGCGCGGCTGCCTGCAGGAGCGTCGATAGAACCAGGACCAGGGTCAGAACAAGTATGACCGCGATCGATGCAGATCGAAGATAGCGCTTCATGCCATAGCCAATAGTCAGTTCACCGCCTGCGCCCTCGCGAACTTCCAGGTGCCGCTGAGAATTTCGTCGGGCGGGCCGTCGAGAGGGATCGTGTAGTTTCAGTTCTCGAATCGAGGATACTGATGACCGGCGCGGAAATGTGGTCGGCGCGCACCGCCGTGCGGCGAGCCGAATGAGTACTCGCCTCCCGACCTCTCCAGGGCTGGATAGCACCGCCTTGCCAATCGACCTCTTAGCGGCCTTTTCTCAAACCGACATCCCCGCGCAAACGGCTTTGCCGTTTGTCGCTGGAGGCGCGAGCCACCGGGTCCACGCGAAGCGCGGGCCGATAATAGTCTCCGCGGCGGCAGCTCAGGGTGACGGTGAGAGTTGGGTGTTCGCTTCGAACTGAGCTGATCATGCTCTCGTCAGGCGCAACCCCGCGCGATTAGTTTCTGGTCGCGTTCCGATTGCGGTACGCCCGCGGTTTTCATTCCCGCCGGTTTATCTCACCGCGCGGGTTGGCGGCCCATGGTGTTCTTGATCAGACCAATGATCGCCGTAAGGATCGCGCCGGCGACACCGCCGCCGACCGCCTGGCCGACCAGCGCGCCGATATCGACATTATCGACCGTGCCCTGCAGAACCGGCAGCAACGCAGTGAGAATTGTCCCGCCGCCTGCCCCACCGATCGCGCCGGCGATGCTGTTGCCTAGCAGGCCGAGATCCAGGTTCTTCATCGACGCGCCCGCGGCATTGCCGCCGATCGCGCCGGCAATAAGCTGGATGATGAGATTGACGATAGTTGCTGACATGAACCTTCTCCCTTTCTCCACGCCATCAGAATCCTTCCGGTCGGCCCCTTCATGAAGGTCCGCAATCAGCTCCAATCATCGAGATCTGCGATGCGCCGCCGCAAGAGGACGAGCGAGCCGGCTCCCGTCATCTCCGACAGTGCGCTGGGACAATCTTTCGGGTCCGACGGGATCTGCGCCGTCGTTGTGCAGGCGGTCGCCTCGACGGGTGCCTTGCACTTCCGGTCGGTCACCGGTGTAAGATCGATCCAGAAGTCGTTCACGCGCACGCGGTGAGAGGTCGCCTGTGCCGCACAGCGACGGTCGGAATCCAGGCGGAAGCTGCTGCCGGGACTCCAGACCATGTCCCGAGGCAGTGCACCGTTTGGCTGCCTGCTACGCTCGATACTTGGTTGCGGCATCGCGACGTCCCGCATCCGTTGGGCCGCGTCGAAGAATAGTCCTCGAAACCTTTGCTCCGCCTGACGGGGTGTCAGGCTAGGCGTACTACCCTAGGTAAGCAAGCAGATTAAATGACGTAGGCACTGACCTATTCGCAACCTATGCATTCTGCCGGTCGGCTAGCACCAACCGGAAGCCTCTCGCCCCAGTCCGTCGACCAAATCACAATCTGCTCTCCTCGGCCTCATAGGAGATGGGAGAATCCTTTCGGAAAAGAACATACAACGCCGGCAGCACCAGGAGCGTCAGCACCGTCGAGGAGATGATGCCGCCGATGACCACCGTGGCCAGAGGCCGCTGCACCTCAGCGCCGGCGCCGGTCGCAATCGCCATCGGCACAAAGCCGAGCGAGGCGACGAGCGCCGTCATCCGGCCGGGAGCTTTACGATGTGGGCAACGGCATCCTGCGCATCCGCCACGAACGAGCCTTCTCCCTTGCCCATCTCCGCCTTTACCAGAAAGCTCTTCTCGGCGACGTAGCGCTCGCCGGCTGACAGCCCGGCCTTGATCTCCACGAAGTTCGGGTCCGACTCGCCGAGTTCGACCGGCCGGGCCTCTATCTTGTCGCCCTCCTCGCGGACGAAGACGATCGTCCTGTTCTCAAGAGTCTGGATGGCGCCTGCCCGAACGGCCACCGGAACATTGCGCGCGGCCAGGACGAGCCGCGCGCCCACGAACAGACCGGGCCGGAGCCGTGCGTCGGCGTTCGGCAGCACCACGCGCGCCAGCGCCGTCTGGGTCTCGCTGATTCCGATCGAAGCGAGATAGGAGAAGAATCGCCACACTGGCCTGCTTGCGGTTGGCGCGATGGGGCGCAGCGTGCACGCCGCGGTGCGGCCGAAAAAATTTAAGCATCGACAGGCGTGCATTCCACGCAATCGGGCTGGCGAGGTCTGCCAGCCCGACTCTTTGTCGCTATTGGAATGTACCAGGAGCGGTATTGGGCATGCAGGGAGGTACAGTATAGGGATCCGAAGCAAACGCGCCGACATTTGGAGCCCGCATACAGTCCATAACGCCCGGATGGGCCTTGGCCGTGGCGTGCCGCGCCGCGACATCGCTGCGAGCAGCCATGGCCTGCGTCGTGAATACGGCGGCTGCGATCAACGCGGCCGACACGAAGGTCACTTTGGTCATTTGTCTCTCCAATATGGTGACAGAAGCCAAGGAAGCGCTCGGCTCCTTATTGTGAAGAGCGGCCGGCCTTGGGAAATATTTCATCACGCACTTTCAACGAAGCGCGATCTTCTGCGCCCGCTGCGCGGAGCGCCGATCACACCTCGCGCTGCTGCATCGAGGCTGAGCAACGGCGCTGGCAGGCGGCGATGGCATCGCTGCTATCCGCCGTAGTCTCGCCGATACAGAAGTGGTGCGGCCCTGCCGTGAACGAATGCGATGTCCGCCTCATGGAGACAGATAGCTAAGCTGCCAAACGTTTGCGTGATTGGGAAATATCCGGACTCCAATCTCGGTCTTCCTTTCGGAAACGCACATACCTCCGTTCGTGCGAGGCTCAATCAAGGAAGCCAACGTTGAAGATCACATACCTACTGGCGGCGCTACTGCTTGCGTCATCTTTCGCGACCCAAGCCACGACTCTTGTGCGAACCAACAGGAGCAGCGATCGAGCGCATGTCGGCACTCGACCGACAGTTGGCAGTCGACTGCAGGGATACAGGATCGAAGGCCGCGAGATCGTGGCTCCGCCCTGGAGCTTCGCCTGCATGAACGACCAAGGCCCACAACAATGTGACGAGCCCATGTGGGTCTATGGGAGCCCCGCCTATCTCGCGCAATTTAAGAATGCATTCTGACATTGACCCGCGCGTACGAGGAAGAAAACGTGAAACTCACGACAATAGCATTATTCGTGGCGCACCCGCTGTCTCGTGCTCGACAGTGAGGCAAATTCGGCAGAAGAAAATGCCCGATCGATTATTCGCCACTATGGTCTCGCCGGTCGCCATTAGATGATGGCCCTAAGTTGAAATCGGTCGGCTTCGGGGTCAACGGCTGCCCTGACGACTACATTGGTTTGATGGCCGGTGTACCCCAGATTGCTGACGACTTGACGCGATACCTAGCTCGGCAGCCCCGGACCAGCGGCCATTCTGGTGGACGGCAATTGTCCACGCCGACCCGTTCCGTCACCTCGGGAAATATTCCCGGCGATGCCGGGAAGACATCTCAAGTCTTCCCTCTGCCCTCTGAGCTATTGCTGAGCGTGCAGGATCTCCGCTCCGCAACGCACGAAAGAATAGCCAGGGAGGAACACTTGTGCACGTTGCCTCACCATGCCGGCTGCTCTCACGGTGCAGACGGACTCAATCGGCGTTACATGCTGAAACGGCTCATGGCCCTGGGCCTGACGGCGCCGCTCGCCACGCTCGTCCTCGATCGTAGGGCCATGGCAGCCATAAGCCTTCTCGACCGCGCGGAACTCATCGACGGCGTGACGGCGCTCATCGCCAAGGCCAAATCCCCCGAGCTCCGCGAGGCCCGCGTCTTCGATCTCTCCGGCAGCGAGTTGCCGTGGAAGGATCTCGGGATCACCCTCGCCAAGGGGCAGGAAGTGACGTTCCTGCTCGGCGGCCGCGTGTGGCTCGCCCGCGAACAGGACCTGTGGGTCGAGCCTGGCGTTGCGTTTCACGTACGCACCCGGGGCGCCCGCCCCATGTTCAATCCGATGAGCAACACCGGGACGATGACCGCCGCCGCCGACGGTCCACTCGAAATGGCGCGATCACTCGTGGAGTTCAAGGATGCGGACGGCGAACTGGCGGTGCCGAAGGACGAGTACGCCAAGGCGGACGCGCACATCTACGGCGTGGCGCTGGTCTGGCGCGACAGCGCGCTAGCCGGCCTGACAAGCCTGCTCAGCCACGGCGATGTCGACGGCATCATCGCTGCGGAAGTGGCGCGGCTCCAGTCGCCCCGCAAGCTGCCGGCGGGCTGGCACAACTTTTTCATGCTGGGCGGCGGCCCGGTCATCTTCAACGATATCGGCAATGGCGCAATTTCCGTCGAACCGCTGAAAAATGCCGGCATTCTGCAGCGCCCCGTCGGCATCGAGCTGAAGCCGCAGACGAAGCTGAGCTGGCGTTGGATCGTCGAGGAGCTGCCGTCGCGATTGCCGGAAGACCAGCTTACGTCGCACGACTATCTCTCCATCGCTGCAGAGTTCGACGACGGCCAGGACCTCACCTACTTCTGGAGCTCAAGCCTCCCTGTCGGCAAGGCGTTCCGCTGCCCGATCCCGCGCTGGACGCCGCTCGAGTCGCACATGGCGGTCCGCAGCGGTTCTGCCGATCTCGGCAAGTGGGTCAGCGACGAGCGTGACGTTTACGCCGACTACAAGGAGCACATCGGCGGCCCGGCCAAGTCCATCGTAAACGTCTGGCTGCTCGGCGTCTCCCTCTTCCAGCGCCGCAGCGGGTCGTGCCGCTTCGCCGACATGCAGCTCTCCCAGCCGGGCGCCGAAACCCAGAAGCTTTGAGACGACGCGGGAATGAACCGGCTCAGGGTGACTCCGCCTGCAAGGGGATTATTTTGCCAGGTTAAATCAAGGTTTGAAGCCCCTGACGAACGGTTGTACGGCGCGTGGCGCGGCCGCCGTTCCACGGCTCGAAATCAAGACCAAGACAGCATTTCGCGGCGCTCGCGGATCGGGGTCACATGGCGCAGCCATTACCCCTTCCGGCGCTGCGCACGCCACGCGGCGAATCGCCGAATCGGGCGCGGAACAGTCGATTGAAATGCGAAACATCCGAAAAGCCGACCTCTAGCGCGATGTCGGAAATTCGCTGCGTGCTGGTCTGAAGCTCGGTTAGCAGTTCGAACGCCCGTTGAAGACGTAGTTCATTCAGGCGGCCGGTGAACGACCTTCCCGATGACGCCATCAGGCGCTGCAGATAACGAGGAGAGATGCCCTGACAGCGGGCGACTGTCTCGAGGCTAAGCTCTGGATCTTGAAAGTGTGCTGCGATGTAGTCGAGGACTGCGCTGTGGCGCGCAGCTACCACGGCGCTCGCACTGCTCTCGCCCAAGGGAGCGCACTCGCCGATTGCGAGCGCTACCAGATCATGGATGTGAGTCAGGACCGCATCGCGCAGCGTGGGGACGGCTAGAGCACCCTCGTTAAATGCCGACTTCAGATACGTCATGAGAAGTCGGAGCGCCTCGGCTCGGTGCGAAATCGGCCGCATCGCGAGAGTGTCGACGTTCGTCACGCGCTGCGCAAGCGCGTCGTGCGGCACGGCCAAACCGAATTGCAGCCCTTGCATATAGGTGACGGTGGCGGGTTCCGAATGGAGAATTGCGACTGCATCGCCGGCGCGAAGCTCGATTTCATAGCCCCGCTGCGACATCCTGCTCCTGCTAGGAGAGCAGACGATGAGGCCGATCGAGTCATCACCATCAGCAACGCTCGTCTGCGAACGCTTGAAACGCATGGACGACCCCCTCACTGCGAGCGTGCGCAAACCCGGGATCGATCGAAGCGTTGCTTCAGCTCGAAACGGAACGTCCGACAGAGGTTCGATATCGACGTGGACTATGAGCCGCCCAAAGCTCTCGCGCCACAAAGGGATGCGCATCCTCTCCGGGAGCTCACGCGTCGAGAATTGACATGATGTGAAATCGGCTGCGCCCGTAGACATGGGGAATCTCCAGCCTTGATAAAGCGTTCGGACGAATTACCGCGACAATCTACTGCGGTATTTGCAATTTGCAGTTCGCGTACCGACTTTTTCTTGAGCGGTGCGCCGAAGTCCAAGAAGCTACACCATGTCCCTGCTAGTTTCATTCACCCGTGACCGATGCTGATGTGAACTGGCTTACGTTGCGCCCAGAAAATTAGGTCTATAGTGATTACGAAAATTGTGATGGAAAAAATCTCCTTTAAGAGGAGGCGACCCTGATGGCTCTATTTCTCGTTGTCGCCATCGGGTCCAATTTTAAAAAGATAGCTGGCGGCTGCGAGCGCAAGTCCAGCTTTACTGAGTTGTTCGCGATTGATCGAACTCAACGATCCGCGGCGCAGATGGTTCTGCAGCGTTTGGATGTCCGCTGATACCGGCTTCGTTTCGTCCTTTGGGCACGACACCGTCATCAGATTTCGTCGGACACAAACTCCCTCCGGCAATTTTGATTTTGTTTCCGCCGCGGGTGAAATGGCCGAAATCTATCGCGTAGGACGTCAATGGTGATGATCAAGCGAGGGTTCGATCATGCCCACCATATTCGACCTGCTTTACACCGAATATTGCCGTGCCCGCCTCGCCGAAATGCGAAAGCAGCTTCTGATCCCGGTTGTTTGCGACGAAAGCCTGGGAGCGGATCGGGATGGCGGCGACCCCGGTGATCGGGATAGCCGTTGGGGCGACGGAGCCACGGCGAACGAAGCCCCAACCACTACATAGCCACCACTCGTAACCCCATCGCTCGGTCGGCGACCTGCTCGGTACCTACGCAGTCCACGAGCATTGCGAGCGCGTCATCGACCTGTGTCCGACCGAGAGCGTATGCGCACGCCGGACAGGGCAGTCAGATGCATGATCGAACTCACAGCTCGAAGCCATTGGGCGGCAACGCACCGCCGGAGCTCAAGGGGCTTGGCCGCGACCTGCGGATCGATGTCTGCCGCGGCATCGCGTTGTGGTGGATCTTTCTTGACCATGTTCCCAACAATATCGGAAGCTGGCTGACACTGCGGAACTACGGCTTCAGCGATGCGGCCGAAGTATTCATGTTCATCTCGGGCGTGACCTGCGCGCTGGCCTACGGCAGGGCATCTCAGCGCGAGGGCTGGAGCGGCATGATCGGCCGCTCGCTCCGGAGGGCGTGGGACATTTATGCCGCATTTCTGCTGCTCACGCTCGCTTGCGCCATCATGGTTTACCTCGCAGGCCGCGATCATCTTGCCGACGAGAGCAATACGCGAATTTTGTTGGAACGTCCTGGCGCGACCCTCGCGCACGCTGCGGTCCTGCAATACCGTCCCGTCAACACCGACGTCCTCCCCGTCTTTGTGATCTTTCACGCTTCGTTCGCGCCGCTGCTGTGGCTGCTGCTGCGAGCACCAAACGTGACGCTTGGCGCCTCGCTGTTGCTTTATTCGCTCGTGCAGGTCTTCGGCTGGAGCGTTCCCGCCTGGCCCAACAACCGCTGGTTCTTCAATCCCCTGGCCTGGCAGTTTCTGATCGTGCTGGGCTTGTGGTGCGTCATCGAGGGGCACAAATTCCGGCCGTCGCTGACCTCTCGCACGGCGCTGGTGCTTGCCCTTCTCTATCTGGTTTTCAGCCTGATCATCACGTTGAGTTGGACTATCAAGCCGCTGGAGCCGCTGGTCCCGCAGACTGTGACGAAGCTGCTTTTCCCGCTGGACAAATCGAATCTCAGCCCGCTGCGACTGCTGCATTTTTTGGCTCTTGCAATTGTGGCGGTACGGTTCGTTCCTCACGATTGGCGAGCGCTATCGACGCCGGTGATGCGCTGCGCGAGGTGCTGTGGCCAGAACTCACTGCCAATTTATTGCCTCGGCGTTCTCCTGGCGCTCGCCAGCCATCTGACGCTGCTCGACATCTCGGATCGGCTCGCGATGCAGATCATGCTCAGTCTTGGCGGAATCCTGGTGATGATCGTCGCCGCGACGCTGCTGAACTCGATCAGCATCAAACCCGGGCGGCAGCCACGGTGGACCCAGCCGATTGAGCCCGTTACCGCGACATTCTCAAACAAGTAGGATTGCGCGAATGGGCCGCTGCCCTGTAGCGGCCATGTCCGAATCGGATCACGATCCGCGGTCGAACCCTAGCCGCGGCAAAATCCCTGCAACGTGAACATGTGCTCGCTGAAGTCTCTTGGCTTCATCGCTGCTTGCGCCACGAAATCAAAAAACTTCAATTCGAAGAATTCAGAATTGTGACAATCAGACTGAAATAAGACATCGTCGTCGGCTGAGTTCGCAGGTAGCATACGGTAGAAGATCACGTGTGCAAAGAGGCCAAAGGAGCTCTCTACCTGCACGTATGGAGATTTATTTGCGCCATCGCCTGGCGGGGCGCCGATTGCGGATGAGTGACCAGGAAGATTGAGCCGCCCAACTCGCCTGGGCGGCAAGGAGGCAAGGCATGAAGATAATGACCGTAGCGTTCGCTCTCGGAGCGGCCGTGGTGCTGTGTGACCTGGGGACGCTCAGTGCCGCAGCTCAAGTCGTTCGTGAACCACGGGCGAGGCTTGTCGTCAGGGTGCCCGTGGTAAGGCCTTACTGGGATTCCTATATCGTTCCACGATATCGTTTTCGCCCTGAGGACGACCGGATCGATCCATACGGCCCGCCCGTAGTTCCGGTGATACGCTTTGGGCCTCAAGAGGTGACGCTTCCGGCGTGGAGCTGGTGGAGCTGGTAAAGACGCCGACAAACGCGCGCCGTGAGGCTGGCTTCTGGCGGAGGACCGCCTTGGGTCATGAGCTGCCGTCGAAGCGTAGCCAAAGTATGCCCGCTGCACCTGCGACAGCAGACGTACCCGAGATGCAGCCCCCTATGATCTCGCACACCGGCAGCGGCTCGCATTCAGTTGCGCAGCACGTCGCAATACGCGCCGGCTGCCATCAGCGCGGCGCATAGTTTTTTTGCCTCGCCCTGGGTGTCTTCACCAATTCTGACGCGTGCGGCGCCCATCTCGCCCAGGATTCCGCGAATCACGACATGCGGTTCGCGGTCCGCGACGATCGCCGTGTATTTCGGCTTCCATTCACGGTAGCGAGCAAGCGCCTTTGCCGGGGTCGGCCCGCCGACCACTTCCACGCCCCATGGCTTGATGGTTTCAGGTCTCGGCGAGAATGCATCCGGCTTACGCGCAATCAAAATAGAGGTCGCCGGATTGCAGGGCACAACTTCGACCGAAGTCATCGCAACCGGGTTGGTCTGGCCTGCGGCCCATTCCTCGACAGAGCGACCGGTCACGAACCGCACATAGGCCCGCGTTTCCTGCGGAAGCGGCCGCCCTCCCCCAAGCCAATCGTGAACACGTCCCGATGCGGCATTGTACGCCGCTGCCGCAAGGCCGAGATTTCCAAATTCACGACGCAGGCCAGCGAGCAGCTCACCGGACTTCGCAATCGCTTCGCGCGGATCAAACGGGTTTTCAAGGCCGCTCGATCTTGCGGTCGTCGGCATGAATTGAGCTATGCCCTGCGCACCTTTCGGGCTGATCGCGTCCGGCTTGAAGCGGTTTTCCTGCCAGATCAGACGGGTGAAGAAATCGACCGGCAGATCGTTGGCCGTCGCCGCCGTGGCGAGCACCTCACAGAGTCTTGGTGCTGACGATGGAGCGTTCTGCTCCGGCCCGTCATTTTGTTTCGTTTCCTGATGTTCTCCCGGTTGGCGGTTTTCAGCAGAGGGCTGTTGGTGCACGGCCGCCGGATCACCGCCGACCTCCGACGCGAGTGCGGGCGGCCCAATCGCCGCGATCATCGTGGACAGGAGCAGTCTCAGGAGGAAGTCGGAAGCCCGGCCGAAGCCGCCGGGTGGCGGGGCGCTGCTCACCTCAAATCTCATCACGATCGCTTTCGCGGGGCCGGGTACGTGCGAAGCCAACCTCATCGGTGCCTCCCAGAACGCGACGATCAAGATCAGGATTTCGAGGAAGGCAAAGTAAGAGACCTTTGCAACGCACAACACCGAAACACGGCATGCGTTCCGACCTCGCGGAGGCGCGGGTTTGCGCGGCGCGCAGGTAGGTCCGCCAGGCAACCCCAGTCGGGGCTTTGTGCGTTGCCACGATGGATTTTTTCGTAACGCTGAAAGCGGACACCTGCGTCATCATCGCGTTCGGCAATGGCCAAGCTCTGTAGCGACGGGACGAGTCCCCGGGGTCACCAGGCAGGAACAGGCGCGACCGATCTGCATTGGTTCGCGCGGGATCACAAATGGAATGATTGCAGGCAGGATTACGCGTTTAGAAGAGCTTCTCGCGATACAAGCTATCGCCCGCGGGAGCCGAAAGATGAAACAGCATCTATGCTTGGTCTGTGGGGCGCTTACTGGAATAGCAATCCTGCATTTCACCGCATTTGCGCAGACTGCCAAGCCCAACGCGACCGCCGTCACTGCTGCCACGTCCGCGCCACTCAAAATAAACGGACAGAGCTCGAAGGAAAAAATCTTGAAGGATTGCGAGGATGAATGGAGAGCTGACCGAGAAGCGATGATGAAACGCGGTATGACCGAAGACTCTTACGTCGAACAGTGTAGCGTGAGGGATGACGTGCCGGCCATTCCCACAGAGCCGAAGACCGCTCCGTCGGCTGCACCGAAATAAATCCCGTGGCCACAGAACGAGATGAACTGGAATTGAATCGATCCGACGATCACACCTCTCACCAGCGGGCAGAGGTGACACGTGCCATGCCGGCTCAACTCAGTTTCATCACGCTCCGGAGACGAGAGGAGTTCAGCAAGCAGACATCATGCGTGGCCGCGCCTGACACGAGGAGCAAACAGACAAACAGATCAACTCTGTGCGAGCGCCAGTTTCAGGCGACAATTTATGACGTTTCGCGCGTTATCGTGCTATGATACCGCCCGTCGCGGTAAACGACACAAAAGAAAGCGACACGTCCTGCAATCCGCAATAGGTGTGCTGATGTTGGAGCATGTGCCTATTGATCGCCGTCGCCGCGCTCTAGTGGGCGCTGCAGGAGCACTCATCCTCCAAAGGGTGCTCCAACCCATGACCGCATCCGGTCAGACGAGCCCTGGTTCCAAGGTGAAAATCGGCGTGATTGGTGCGGGCCATATCGGCGGCACGATTGGTGGCCTCTGGATCAAGGCAGGCCATCCAGTCTTCTTTTCATCGCGTCATCCCGAGGAATTGCAAGACCTCGTGGCTCGCCTTGGCCCACTTGCACAGGCCGGCACCGTCGATCAGGCCATTGCATTTGGCGACGTCGTCTTCATAGCAGTGCCTTACGGCGCGCTGCCGCAGATCGGCAAAGATTACGGCAAATCGCTAGCGGGGAAGATCGTGCTCGACGCCAACAATGCCGTGGCCAGCCGTGACGGCGCCATCGCCGACGAGGTCGAGCGCAGTGGCATCGGAGTGACGTCGCAAAAATACCTGCCTGGCGCGCGGCTGGTGCGCGCCTTCAACACGCTCTCCTACACGATCTTTGAACGCGAAGCGAACCGTCCTGCCCCCAGGCTCGCGGTTCCGATTGCGGGCGATGATCAGGAGGCAGTCCAGGTGGCAGCGCAACTGGTGCGCGATGCCGGCTTTGATCCTGTGGAGGTCGGTAAACTGGCCGATGCGAGCCGCTTCCAGCGCGGCGCGCCGGGATATGGCCAGAATGCGAGCGCAGCGGAACTCAGGCAGAAGCTATCGCTGGCACCATGATGGCTTCCGCAGCGGCTCTCGGGGGCTGGTTGCAGCGCACGGTGCCCGGTACCGCGCGCGAACGGGCGACGGCGTGGTGGTCGTTTGCGTATTTCTTCACCCTGCTTGCCAGCTACTACGTGCTGCGTCCGCTGCGCGATCAGATGGGTATTGCGGGCGGGACCAAAAACCTACCCTGGCTGTTCACGGCCACGTTTGTCAGCCTGCTCGTCGCGCAACCCGTCTACGGCGCGCTGGTGGCGAGATTGCCACGGGTCAGATTCATTCCGATTGTCTACCACTTCTTTGTCGCCAACCTGGTTCTGTTTTGGCTGTTGCTGTTTTTAGACATCGAAAAAGTGATCGTGGCGCGCGTGTTCTTCGTCTGGGTCAGCGTCTTCAACTTGTTCGCGGTCGCTGTGTTCTGGTCGTTCATGGCCGATCTGTTTACGTCGGAACAGGGCAAGCGGTTGTTCGGGTTCATCGGCGCTGGCGGAACGGCCGGCGCGCTTCTTGGCCCCATCATCACAATCTGGCTGTCGGGGCCGCTGGGGCCGGTCAACCTCTTGATCGTGACCATTGTCTTGCTCGAACTGGCAGTGCTCTGCGTGCATCGAATTGAACGCGTGGCGGAGCCGTCGACGGAAGCAGATACTCGAGGGCACCGCATTGGCGGCAGCGCGTTCGCAGGCTTGTCCGAACTGCTACGCTCACCCTACCTCCTGGGCGTGGCCGGCTGGGTCAGCTTGCTCTCGTTCGGCGCGACGATTGCCTATTTCGCGCAGGCCAATGTCGTGTCGGCAACGATGCACGGCGCGGCGGCGCAAACCCGCCTGTTTGCAGGCATCGATCTGGCCGTAGGCCTCTTGAGCCTGGCAACACAGGTTTTCGCCACGGCCGCGTTTCTCAGGCGCTTCGGCACGGGCATTTCGGCCGCAGCTTTGCCCGGCATCTATGTCGTGGGCTTCGCTGCGTTGGCGATCGCGCCGAGCCTGTCGGTCGTGGTGACGCTACAGGTCGCGCAACGCTGGATGAATTTTGCAATCGCAAATCCGGCGCGGCAGGTCTTCTTCACCGTGGTTGGGCGCGAGGAAAAGTACAAGGCCAAGAACCTGATCGACGTGGTGATCTATCGCGGCTCGGACGCGTTATATGGTTGGGTCTATGACAGCCTGCAGGTGCTGGGCCTGAAGCTTGGCGCCATCGCGCTCTGCGCGCTGCCCGTCACTGTGGGCTGGCTCGTTCTCTCAACTGCGCTGGGGCGAACGCAGGAGCGTCTTGCGGCGAAAACAGATGACGAAGGAGCGCCGGGATGGCAATCCGAATGACTCGCCCAATGAGCCGCCGCGACTTTGCCGCGCTCGCCGGCGGATTTCTGGTATCGACCAGAGCCGTTGCCCAAACGGAGACGCCGCTTCTCACCCGTGCGATTCCCGGCAGCGGCGAGCGCATTCCCGCCGTTGGCCTCGGCACCGCCTACGTTTTCGACGAGAACAACGAAGCGACGCGAAGCAAGGCCGATGCAGTCGTAAAGGCTCTGGTTAAGAGCGGCGGACGGCTCATCGACACAGCCTCAACGTATGGCGATGCGGAAAGCGTGCTGGGCGAGGTCACGACGACTGCCGGGTTGCGCGACGAGCTCTTCATCGCCACCAAGCTCGAGTCGCCCGACCCTGAAGAGCTCAAGCGATCGTTGGCCCGACTGAAGACGAAAGGCGTCGATCTGCTGCAGCTCCACAACGTCAGGAGCAAGCAGCAATCTCTCCAACGCTTCAGGGACTGGAAGAAACAAGGTATGTGCCGCTATGTCGGTATCACCTCGACATTCCATCGCGACTATTCCGTGGTCGAGGCCGTGCTTGAACGGGAGAAGCCTGATTTCGTCCAGATTGACTATTCGCTCGATAACCGTGGGGCAGAGAAAGCCATCCTGCCATTGGCGGCCGAAATCAGAGCCGGCGTGCTGACCGCGTTGCCCTACGGCAACGGCAGATTGTTCCGGGCAGTGCACGGCAAGGAATTACCGGACTGGGCGCGGGTGTTCGCGAACTCCTGGGGACAGTTTTTCTTAAAGTATTTGCTCGGCGACCCGCGTGTGACCGCGGTGATCCCGGGGACCAGCAATCCCGGCCACATGGTGGACAATGCCGGCGCGATGCGCGGCCCGTTGCCCGATCCCGATCAACGTCGTCAAATGGTCGAATTCGTGGAAGCGCTTTGATCGATGGCCGACTTGGCAGCGAAGCGCCGCCTCGCCAGCCCCGCGCACGCGGGGCATCCAATACGCTGCGGCCTATCCGCTCAAGCACGAACGTTCTGGAATGCTGGATCGTCCGGTCAAACCGGACGATGACAGCGCAACGAGCGGCCGGCTGCAGTGCCCTCCCACTCAATCGCCCGCGTCGCACACGCTTGCTCACGCTGTAACAAATCTGTCACATAGCAAAATTACACAGGGCACGCCCGGAATAGACCCCCATTCGTTTGCCCCAGGAGATTGTTATGCGCCGCGCCACCGTGCTGCTATCCGCCAGTCTATTCACCTTGGCCGCGAGCGCCGCCTCCGCTGCGAATAACGCCACGCCGCACAATCTGATTCTGTTCGTCCCCGATGGCCTGCGCGCGCTGAAAGTCACGCCCGAGACGGCGCCGGCGATGGCCGAGGTCCGCGACAAGGGCGTCAATTTCAAGAATCCACACTCGCTGTTTCCGACCTTCACCATGGCCAACGCCTCAGGCATGGCGACCGGACATTATCTCGGCGATACCGGCACCTTCTCCAACACCATCTTCACCGGCTACACTTCCGCGCCCGCCGGCGACACCGTGGTGCCCTTCCTCGAGAACGATGCCGTGCTCGGGGATGTCGACGAGCATTTCGGCGGCAACTACCTCAATGAAGAGACGCTGTTGAAGCTGGCGCGCGGCAAAGGTTTTTCAACGGCCACGATCGGCAAGGTCGGTCCCACCTACCTGTTCGATCACACCGACCGGGCCGACAAAGCGGGCGCGCATTCGATCGTGATCGACGACTCCACCGGGGCCAGGAACGGCGTCCCGCTGTCCGACGACATGAAGGACGCGCTCACCGAGGCCAACCTTCCCCTCACCGCGCCCTCGCGCGGCGACAATGGCAAGGCGGGCGATGCCAAGACGCCGGGCACGACGTCCGCCAACATCGCCCAGCAGGCCTATTTCGCCGACGTCGCGACCAAGGTCGTGCTGCCGATGTTCAAGGCGCGCAACAAGCCGTTCGTGCTCGTGTTCTGGTCGCGCGATCCCGACGGCACCCAGCATAACCAGGGCGACAGCCTCAACAGCATCACCCCCGGCATCAACGGGCCGACCACCATGGCCAGCATCAAGAACGCCGATGACAACTTCGCGCAGCTCCGCAAGGCCCTAGACGAGCTCGGCCTCGCCTCCACCACCGACATCATCGTCTCCGCCGATCACGGCTTCTCGACGATCTCCAAGCAGAGCAAGACCTCCCCGTCAGCGAAGGTGACCTATGCCGATACGCCCGAGGGCTTTCTGCCCATGGGCTTTGTGGCGCTCGATCTCGCCAAGGCGCTGGATCTGCCGCTGTTCGACCCGAATGATAAGAATGCGCCCGTCGGCGCCAATGCCCATCCGAAGGCCGGCAACGGCGTGCTCGGCAAGGATCCCGCAAAACCAGACCTCGTTATCGCCACCAATGGCGGCTCCGACCTGATCTATCTGCCGAACAAGGACAAGAAGCTCGCGGACCGCACCATCAAGGCGCTGCTGGAGCAGGATTATGTCAGCGGTCTTTTCGTGGACGACGCGCTCGGCCGCTTCCCGGGCACGCTGCCGATGTCGCAGATCAACATGAAGGGCAAGGCGGCGACGCCCACGCCCTCGATCGTGGTCAACTTCCGCTCTTATGCGGAAGGATGCAACGAGCCGACCAACTGCTCGGTCGAGGTCGCCGACACCGTGCTGCGCCAGGGCCAGGGCATGCATGGCAGCTTCGGGCGCGGCGATACCATGAATTTCATGGCGGCGATCGGCCCCGACTTCAAAGCCGGCTATGTCGATGCCCTGCCCGTCAGCAACGCCGACGTCGGCATGACCGCCGCGCAGTTGCTCGGTCTTCGTGCTGCCGCCAATGGCGGGCTCGAAGGCCGCGTCATCTCGGAGGCCCTGCCCAACGGCATCACGCCGAAAGCGGTTGCGGCCAAGCTGGTTTCGAAGCCGGCCGCGAACGGGCTGCAGACGATCGTGAAGTACCAGCGGGTGCTGTCGCAGCGCTATTTCGATGTTGCCGGCTTCCCCGGCCGCAGCGTCGGCCTGGATGAAGAGACCGGCAAACAGAAGACGGCGGGACGCTGATCCCGCCGTCGTGTCGGCCAGATATCAGGACGGTTTACATCCCGATGTCGAAAACGTTCGGGAGTTGCGCGAGCGGCAGCGCGGCCACGCCGACGATGGTGGCGACCATCGCCATCAGCGTGCGGTTGGTGTTGCGCTTGCCGCGCATCTGGGCCGCGACCCACTCCAGGGCTTCGACATTGAGGCCCTTGGCATAAGCGGGTGCCCAGCTCTCGATGTCGGTGTCCGGTGACAGCGCCACGTGGCGCGGCGGCACCGGCAGGCCGGACATCGCGGCGGCGTGGTGGGCCACCGCCTTCGCCAGCAGGTCGTCGAAACGGCCGTCGTCGCTGCGCTCGGTCGCGGCCTGCGCGATCTCGAACAGCGCTTCGGCCTCGGCCCGGCTGACCGGCTGACTGTCGACGGCGGCCGCGGTCAGGATGCGCGCGCACCAGGCGGCATCGTCGGCATCGAGCGAACGGGAAAAATGCACACGGCCCTTGGTCGTCGGGCCTTCGCCGGTGATCACGCCGTCGCGCACGATGGTCAGCGCGTGGGCGGCAGTATCGCGGCAGGTAGGTTCGAGGACGCTGAGTCCTTCAGCGGCCTCAACGCGAGGGGCAGACATAGTTAGGGTTCTCAGTTTCTTGTTCTCTTCAAGCATGTCCGTACGCGCATGAACGAGCGGTTAACGATTCGAAACCGTCATCCTTCAATTCGGAGATGGTTTCCGATTAGTCGCACGCACGTGCCGTTCGGTTCCGGCCTTGCGATCGGGGGCGGCGTGATGAGAGCCATAAAAGGCAACATCGGGGCAATCAGGTATTTTGCGGGGGCTGTGCTTTTTCGCCGCAATGCCTTATTTCAAAAGAGAGTGCTAGAGCTAGGCCTCACGAGAGAATGATTTTCCCTTTTGACGTTGCCCGTTCACTTGAGGTCATCCTCTGCATATACTGACGAATCCGAATTCTCCTGTAACATGAATGACATGAGGCTGTAACATGCCACTTCAGATCGGCTCTGTAGCCCCGGATTTCGAGGCCGAAACCACCCAAGGTAAAATCAAATTCCACGACTGGATCGGAGATAGCTGGGCCCTGCTGTTTTCGCATCCCAAAGATTTTACCCCGGTCTGCACCACCGAGCTCGGTGCACTGGCCAAGCTGAAGCCCGAGTTCGACAAGCGCGCGGTCAAGCTGATCGGCTTGAGTGTCGATCCCGTCGACCAGCACGCCAAGTGGTCGGAGGACATCAGGGAGACGCAAGGCGCCGCTCCCAATTATCCGATGATCGGCGACACCGACTATAACGTCTCCAAGCTCTATGACATGCTGCCGGCCTCGACCTCGGGCGATCCGAGCAAGCGCACGCCCGCCGACAACCAGACGGTCCGCAACGTGTTCGTCATCGGCCCGGACAAGAAGATCAAGCTGGTGCTGGTCTATCCGATGACGACGGGGCGCAACTTCCAGGAAATCTTGCGCGCGATCGACTCGCTGCAGCTCACCGCCAAGCACCGCGTGGCGACCCCATCCGATTGGAAGCAGGGCGAGGACGTCATCATCGCGGGCTCGGTCAGCGATGACGAGGCCAAGAAAATCTACCCCGATGGCTGGAGGGCACCCAAGCCTTATATCCGCATCGTGCCGCAGCCGCGCTGAAGAGCCGAGCCTGTCATTTCCGGGGGCCCGCGGCGGGTCCCCGGAATTATCCCGGCTCAAAACGTCAACTGTACCTTCATCGATTTCGAGCGGTCACTCGCGAGCTCAAAGGCCTCGACCGCCCGTTCGAACGGCAGAGAGGCGGTGATGAGCGGCTTCACGTCAAGCCGGCCCTCGCCCATCAACCGCAGTGCAAGCTCGAATTCGCCATCGAAGCGGAAGGTGCCGCGCAGCTTCAGCTCTTTCGTCACGATGCTGTTGACCGGAAGGGTCATCTCGCCGCCGAGCCCGAGCTGCACGATCACCGCGCCCGGGCGCACCAGATCGAACGCCAGCCGAAGCGCGGCCTGATTGCCGGAGGCCTCGAACAGGACATCGAACACGCCCTTGCCTGCGCGCCAGGGATCGATCGCTGCGGGCCGCGCGGCGACATTGAAGACCTGGCTCGCGCCGAGGCTGCGGGCGACAGCAAGCGGCGCATCCGCGACATCAGTGACGACGATCTCCGCCGCACCTGCATAGCGCGCCACCAGCACCATCAGCGCCCCGATCGGGCCGCAACCGGTCACCAGGACCCGCTTGCCCATCAACTGCCCGGCCTGATTGGCCGCATGCAGGCAGACCGCAAGCGGTTCGGCCATCGCGGCCTCGGCCAGCGACAGCCTGTCCGCGATCGGGACCGCCTGCGCCGCGGCGACTGTGACATGCTTGCGGAAGCCACCTTGCACGTGCGGATTGCGCATCGCGCTGCCCATGAAGCGCATGTCGAGGCATTGGTTGCGCATGCCCTCGCGGCAGTGAACGCAAACGCCGCAAGGTTGGCTCGGGTTGACGGCGACGCGCATGCCCGGCGAGAGGTGCCGTACGCCCTCGCCCACTGCGGCGACCACGCCGGCGATCTCATGACCCAGCGCCATCGGCTGTTGAATCCGCACCGTGCCGAACCCGCCATGGTGGTAGTAATGGAGATCGGAGCCGCAGATGCCGCCAGCCTCTATCCCGACGCGAACTTCGCCCGCTCCGGGTGCCGGATCCGGAAAATCTTCGATCCGCAAATCCTTCGGTGCATGAATGACGACGGCGCGCATGGCTCATTCTCCCGTGGCTGTTCCGGCAAAAGCAATCGCGACAATCACATCGCGGCCAGCATGCCTCCGTCCACATAGATGGTCTGGCCATTGACGTAGTCCGACGCCGCCGAAGCCAGAAAGATCGCCGCTCCCACCAGTTCGTCCGGCCGTCCCCAACGCTTGGAGGGAATCCGCGACATCAGCCAGGCATTGAAATCGGCGCTGTCCACCAGGGCCTGATTCATATCGGTCAGCATATAACCGGGGCCGATCGCATTGGCTTGTATGCCGCTCGCCGCCCATTCGACCGCCATCGACTTTGTCAGATTCTTGATCCCGGCTTTCGCCGCGGTATAGGGAGCGATGGTTGGCCGCGCGAGTTCGCTGGCAAGCGATGCAATATTGATGATCTTACCGCGCTTGCGCGGGATCATCCGCTTCGCGGCCTCGCGGCCGATGACGAAGGCACTCGTGAGATTGGTCTCGATCACCTTGCGCCAGTCCGCGCTGGAAAACTCCACCAGCGGCTTGCGCATCTGTATGCCGGCATTGTTGACGAGAATATCGATCTCGATCCCGGCTTTGTCGAATCCTTCGAACGCGGCGACGATCGCGGCCTCATCGGTGACGTCGAAGGCTGCGCCTTCCGTGGCAAAACCAGCGGCACGCATTTCGCCGACGGCGGCCTTCACGCGCGCCTGGTCAGTGCCGTTGATGATCAGTCGCGCGCCGGCCTTCGCCAAGCCCTCGGCAATGGCGCGGCCGAGCCCACGCGAGGAACCCGTCACCAGCGCAGTGCGGCCTTTGAGATCGAATAGCGAGAGCGTCATGCCAATTCCTCACAGCTTGCTGCGGCGTACGACGAGATCGGAGCGGTCGAACACCGCAGGCAACAGATCGACGCCAAGCCCCGGCCCTTCCATCGGATAGACATAGCCATCGCTGATCACGGGCATCGCCGTGACCAGCTCGTTGTACCAGCCTTTGTAGAAGGCTCGTACCGATTCCTGGATCAGGGTGTTGGGCTGGCTGAACGACATATGGATGGCTGCGATGAAGCCGACCGGGCCGATGCAGTCATGCGGCGCGAACGGCCGGTGATAGGTCTCCGCCATCGCCGCGATCTTGCGTCCCTCGGTCAGTCCGCCGGTCCAGCAGAGATCGGCCATCACGACGTGCATGGCGTCGCGATCGAGCATGTCCTTATAAGGATAGCGCGACCCCAGCGTTTCGCTGGCGCAGACCCAAACATCGGTCGAACGAGCATACTCGGCCAGCGCCTGCGGCGAGTTCATCTTGATCGGGTCTTCGTACCAGGTCGGCTTGTAGGCTTCGAGCACGCGCGCGATCTGCTTTGCGGTGGGCAAATTCCATAGCGAGTGAAACTCGACCATGATCTCGATCTTGTCGCCCACGGCTTTGCGGATTTTTTCGAACGGCTCGACCGCCTTCTTCATCTGCTCGGCAGTGATGAAGAGCCCCTGGTTCTCCTGCGCGGGCGGATCGAATGGCCAGATTTTCATGGCGGAGATGCCGCTCTCGAGCAGGCTCTCGGCCAGCGCGTCCGCGCGGTTCATGAAGGCGTCGAGGTCCTCGTAAGGACCGTCGGTTTCGCCAAGGCTCCAATTCGAGACGGGACGGATGTTGGTTGACCGCACGTATTTGGTGCCGGCGCAGGTGTTATAGATGCGCTGCTTGTCGCGGCAGAGCCCGCCCAGCATCTGGTGCACCGGCTGACCGCAGACCTTGCCGAACAGGTCCCACAGGGCGATGTCGATCGCTGAGGCCGCCCGATACTCGACACCGGTCGAGGACTGCGCCATCGGCAGATTGAGCAGGTCGCGGTGGAGGGCCTCGATGTGCAGGGGATCGCGACCCAACAGACGGCCGGCAAAGGTATCGTGAATCTGGGCTTCGACGGCGCCCGCGCCGTAAAAGGTCTCACCTAGCCCGATCAGGCCGGCATCGGTATGCAGGCGGACCCACAGCACGTTGGCGAATTCCTGCGTGCGCAGGGTCTCAATGGATGTGATTTTCACGCTTGTTCTCCTCCCCGCCGGGTTCTCTTTCTTGATCGCGCCGCCTTGGCAACGACCCGGCACCAAGCCAT
This sequence comes from Bradyrhizobium sp. ARR65, assembly GCF_000472385.1. Taxonomy (GTDB): domain Bacteria; phylum Pseudomonadota; class Alphaproteobacteria; order Rhizobiales; family Xanthobacteraceae; genus Bradyrhizobium. Next base: position 12,119 of record NZ_AWZU01000011.1, on the reverse strand, counting down.
ACGCACACTTGTAATATATCACAATATGTTTATGGTTGCACACAGGCCTGCGCCCAAGACGCGGCTGAGGAAACCCGAGGGCAACCCATGGCGCGTCGGAAAAGCGCTGTCAAAATCACCCAGCCGGAGCGGAACGAGGAGCCGGCAAGGCACAATCGCCTCAACCTGTTCGAGCTCGCCTGTCAGCGCATCGAGGATCTGCTGGTCAATTGCCAGCTCCCGCCGGGCCGCTTTCTCACCGTGCAGGAACTACAGAGCGCGACCGGCTTCGGTCGCACGCCCGTGCTTAGCGCGGTCAACAGTTTTGCCGCCGACACGCTGATCGTCATCCGCCCGCGCCACGGGCTGCAGATCGCGCCGATCGATCTGTCGCGCGAACGCCTGCTGCTCGGGCTGCGGCGCGACATGGAGCGGTTTGTCGTTCGGCTTGCGGCGGAGCGCGCCTCGCTGTCGCATCGCAACCAGATGCTGCATATCGAACGCGCGCTGCGCGATCGGCTGGCGACGCTGTCGATCGACGAGTTCAACAAGCTCGACCGCCGTCTCGACGCGCTCATGCTTGACGCGAGCGGCGAGCCGTTCTTGGCCCACACCATGCGGCCGCTGCACACGATCTACCGCCGCATCGGCTACATCTACCATCGCCTCCTGCCCGGACACACCGACCTGACCGGCACGATCGATCGCCATCTCGCGATCATCAGCGCGGTCTCCAATCGGCACGTCGAGCGGGCAGTCGCGGCGAGCGACACGCTGATCGAGTTCATGGATCAGATGTTTGAGGAAATGGAAGCCGGCATCGACCCTCGCCTGCTCGATTGTAGCATCGAACCTTTGCCCGGAACATAAGCCCACAGACAAGGAAAGACGGGACATGACGACAGTCGCCACCGCAGCTCCCTCACCGCACCAGCCGGTGATCCAGGACACCGTTCGGTATCTGATCAAGAACTATAGCCCCAAGGGCAACCGGGTCGGATGGTTGATGATGGCTTCCATCCTGGTGGAAGCCTGGGATCTCTATTCGATCGCTTTCGTGCTCGTCTTCATTCGCGACCAGTACAATCCCGATCCGCTGCTGCTCGGACTTGCTGCCGCCGGAACGCAAGGCGGCGCGCTGATCGGCGCACTGATCGGCGGCTGGCTCTCCGACAAGATCGGTCGCCGCGTGATGTTCCTGGCGACGATGATCATGTTCGTCGTGCTCGCATTGGCGCAAGCCTTCGTACCCGGTGTCATCTGGCTGATCGTCATCCGCTTCCTGCTCGGCATCCCGCTCGGCAGCGACATTTCGACCGGCTACACCTACATCATGGAATCCATGGCCAAGGGCGAACGCGAGGTCATGGGCAACCGTTGGCAATTCATGTTTGCCGTCGGCGAGGTGCTGACGCTCGCCGTCATCGCGGTCTTCCTGGTGCTCGACATCAATCATGAAATGGTGTGGCGGGTCACGCTCGGCCTCGGCGCCGTGCCGGCGCTGATCATCCTGTTCCTGCGCCATGACGTGCCGGAGACGGCGGTGTGGCTCGTCAAGCAGGGTCGCTTTCGCGAAGCCAAGGCGGTCGCGCGACAGATGTACAATGATCCGCTCGACATGCTGCCGGACCAGGACGTCAAATTGTCGAAGCCGCGTCCGACCGCCTTCCTCGGCGATCTACGCCAGGATCCGATCCGCTGGCGCGCCACGATCTACGGCTGGATCGCCTGCTTCGCACAGGCCAGCGAATTTTCCACCTTCGCTTTCTATCTTCCCGTGCTGTTTGCGATGGTCGGCGTCTCGACCATGCTCGGCAACAATCTGGTGACCATGCTGCTGTTCTGCTTCGCGGCACTGTCGGGATGGGTGGGGCCGCTGCTCACGCCGAGGATCGGCCATCGCGGTATTGCCATTGCCGGCTTCGGCATCGTGCTGGTGTCGCTCTTGATCGCCGCGGCCGCGCTCTATACCGGCCACAAATACATCCTGCCCTTTGCGGCGGCCGGCATGTTGTGGGGCCATTATTGGGACGCCTCGAACTGCATGACCATTCCGACCATGGTGGCAAAACCCGAATATCGGGGAACCGCGAGCGGCTTCGCCTACATGTTCGTCAAGCTGCCGTCGTTCCTGGCGATCTTCCTGTTCCCCTCGCTGTTCGCCGCGATCGGCCAGGCCAATGCCACGCTGTTCGTTGCGGTCTTCCCGCTCCTCGGCCTGTTGGCTGCGATCTTTGTCCTGCCTGAGGTCTACGGCTACGAGCATGACTGACGGGAGGCTCTGAGCAGCCGTCGAGCATCGGGCAAGCAGTAGGGCGAGGCGCGCCTCGCCCTACCAGTCATCCGGACAGGGATCGACGATCTTCCAGAGCTCGGTGCCGTTCTTGATCTTTTTCATCTCGGTGGTGAGGCCGCCGTTGCGGCGGATCCAGTCCTTCACCGAGTCGGGATAGTAGGACATCAGTTCGGACGTCCCCTCGGCGCTGGTAACCTTGATGCCGAAGGTGAAGGCCTTGTCGTAATAGGCCTGGTGGAAGCCGAGGCTCGCGCGCGGGGTGACGCAGATCTTGTTCATCGGCACGATGCCGAGCACCAGCGTGCAGGCCGAATTGCAGATGCCATCGATGACGACGCGCTCGCCGCTGTCGCGGATCCGTTTGTACTTGGCCTTGTATTCCTCGACATAGCCGCCGTGATCACGAGTGATGTGCAGCAGCGCATGCGCCGGCGTAGCGGCAACGAGCGAAAGCAATAACAGAGCAAGCGTCATGATGCGCATATCGAGAGTGGCTTGGTCACCTGCGGTTAAGCGGGAGCGCCGTCAGCCCGGCTCTCGAAATGTCGCCAGACTGTGTTGGGAAAGTGTTAAGCATCCGGAAACGGCCAAAAATGGGCGTGGAAGGCCCTCTTTTCGCCGAGGTTTGCACCCCGCCGGTTGCCCGCTTGCGGCGCATTTGACAGTCGGATCGGCTCGGCTAGCGTGGTACTTGTAGGAACATTCGGAGAATCGGGATGAAGACTCTCAAGCTTGTCGCAGCCGCCGCCCTCCTGTGCGCGGTCGCCAGCCTGCCAAGCGCCGCGGACGCACGGCGCCACCATCACCATCGTCATCATTACGGCTGGCGGCTGCCCTACCCCATCAGCTATGTGCACAATTATGGCCCCGGCCCCACGCCCGACAGCTTTGCCTATTATGACGGCCCCTCGACCAATCTGTGCTATCGGGGTTCAGCCGCTTACCGCGGCCAGGACGGCCGGCGCCATCCCTGCTTCTGAGATTGGATAGAACTCGCCCGATAAGTCTGCTATCGGGTTTGCAGGCGCTCGTAGCTCAGCTGGATAGAGCATCGGATTTCGATTCCGAGGGTCGGGAGTTCGAATCTCTCCGAGCGCGCCATTTTTGTCAAAATCAAAGTGCGAACAAGCATGCGATCCCGAACAGACTGAGCGGCTGGCACGCCCTCTTCCCCTGCCGTCCTAATCGGTCGAGATCTGCGCTCTCGGTCGGTAATGTCGGGCATTGTCGATAACAAACGACAAGGCTGATCTAGCATTATCCCACGCGAATGACCTCTCTCGACCTTCAGCCCGAAAGGCTCAGCGTCATTGAAGGCTTCCTACGTAGGCAGTATGCTCAACGAGAGGCTGTAAATCCTCCGCAACGCCTGCCAAGGGAGGCGCTAAATGAACTCGATATCCCGGAGGATTTTCGTCGCTGCGCTTCCGCTTATCGCCATTGGGCTTGCGTCCGCCGCTCGCGCGCAAGGCAATCCGCCAGAGAATGATGCTGGTGCGACGTTGTTCCAGAATGTGCGCATCTTCGATGGCAAAGGCGCTTCACTCTCTGCGCCGTCCAATGTGCTGATCAAAGGCAATATCATCGAGCGCATCTCGACGGAGCCGATCGCCGCAGGGCCAGGCGCGACCGCGATCGCCGGTAATGGGCGAACGCTGATGCCCGGCCTGATCGATGCCCACTGGCATGCGATGCTGATCCGGCCGAATCCTGCCCAGGCGATCGACGGAGATGTCGGATACAACAATATTGCGGCCGGCCTTGAGGCGACCGACACGCTGATGCGCGGCTTCACCACCGTCCGCGACGTTGGTGGTCCCGTATTCGGACTGAAGGCCGCCATCGACGGAGCGTTGATCGCGGGGCCCCGTATCTATCCCTCGGGAGCAATGATCACGGTGACGAGCGGACACGGGGATTTCCGCCGGTTGTCGGACCTGCCGCGAACGATCGGCGGTATGCTCAGCCGAATGGAGCGGATTGGCGGCAGCATGGTCGCCGACAGCCCCGACGAGGTCCGCGTCCGCGTCCGCGAGCAACTCATGCAAGGTGCCTCCCAGATCAAGCTAACGGCCGGCGGCGGTGTTTCCTCGCCGTTCAGTCCGATCGATGTATCGACCTTCACGGAGCCGGAACTGCGGGCGGCTGTTGAAGCGGCCGAGAATTGGGGCACTTACGTTACCGTGCACGCGTTCACGCCAACGGCAATCCAGCGGGCTATTGCCGCCGGTGTGAAGTGTATCGAACACGGCTTCCTCATGGACGATGCGACCGCCAAACTGATGGCCGAGAAAGACATATGGCTAAGTACGCAGCCTCTGCCCGAGGAATTGAGGCAAGGCTTTCCGCCAGGCTCGGTCCAGCGAGCCAAGGCTGATGAGGTCTGGCCCGGCATCGCGCGGGTCTACGAGCTGGCAAAGAAATACAAGCTCAAGACGGCGTGGGGCACCGATGTCCTGTTCTCCCAGGCACTGGCGCAAAAACAGGGGGCAATTCTGGCCTCGCTTGTCCGCTGGTACAGTCCCGCCGAAGCGCTCGCAATGGCGACCGGGACTAATGCTGAACTACTTGCATTGTCTGGCAAGCGTAGTCCGTATCCAGGGAAGCTCGGCGTCGTGGAACAGGGCGCGCTTGCCGATCTGTTGCTGGTCGACGGCAATCCACTGGAGAATATCGACCTGATCGCCGACCCCGCCAAGAACTTCAAGGTTATCATGAAGGATGGGCGGATATACAAGAATGCGCTGTGACCACAGTTACTCCGGACGGTTCATGTCCCTTGTTGGCCCATCACGTCGATCCGGGGATTGATCGAAACGGTCGCTATCAAAGGGTACCGGACCACCCCGCGCATCGGAAAGACAGCCACCGTGAGGCGTAGCGCGGGATCGTAGGCCGTCGCAGACTAAACGATTGAAGTGCTCAGCGGGCTGCAGCCTCATAGCGCCATGGCGAAGCAATAGTGCCCATCTTCATCAGCCGTGGCGCGCCACTGTTCGCCTTGACGTTCATGGAGTAGCACTATGGCCGATGCAGTGAAGGACGCCAGTTCGCTCTACGAGGTCGAGCGCCGCGTGCAATATGGAGCCCGCCCCGGTTTCCGGATCACGGAATTGCAGATCAGCCCGACGCAGAAAGTCCCGTGGCATTATCACAGCAATGTCCAGGACACGTTTTACGTGATCGAGGGAGCGCTGCAGATCTTCCTGCAGAACCCGAAGGAGCATGTTCACCTTGCGCGCGGGCAAACCTTTTCCGTGCCGCCGGGGCGCCCTCACCTCGTCACCAATGCGGGCGAGACATCGGCTGTGTTTCTCGTTCTGCAGGGCATCGGCGAATACGATTTCGTACCGCTGACGTGAGACGATCGGGGCGCACCGCCGGAAGGCTGGCGCGCCGCTCTCTGGTCGGGCAAGATCGTCATCGACGTGACGAACGCCTTCATGCTGCGGCCGGAGGTGCAGCAGGCCGAATACAGGGACGGCTCACATCCGAGGTCAACGCGGAGCGTGTGCCGGGCGCGAAGCTGGTCAAGGCCTTCAATCAACTGCCGCTCAAGGTTCTCGCCAGCCCATTGCCCGACGATGTCCGTCGAAGGATAGTGCTCGTCTCGAGCGACCATGAGGATGCGAGTGCGGCCGTCGCGGCTCTCGCGGAAAGTCTTGGCTTTGCGGCTATCGAACTCGGCAAGATTGCAGAAGGCGGCCGCCTGATCCAGGCGCGGGCACCCCTCGTATTTCAGAATCTCATCAAATACCCGCTCTAGGATTGGCCGAAAGGCGACGGTCCATCGACGCGGCTATAATCGCTGGTTAATGCGCATGCCGGCATGGGTGCCTCCTCTGCTGCTGCAAAGGAAACGCGCAACTATGCTGAGTTCCCAGGCGAGTCTCAAAGGACCAGTCCGCGCGACACACATGCGACACATGCCGTTGCTACGAAGCGCAAAGCTAGGAGGAACGCCATGGCGGATGACCATCTCGAGGATTTGTTGAAGGCACGCACAGCTCTCGTCAATAAGCGCCGCACTTGGGCTCAAACCGTCGCGGTTCCTGGTGATATCCCTGAGAACGCGATCCGAGGTATCATCGAGGTTCAGCAGGCAATCGCAGCGATCGACCTCGCTATCGAGGAGCTGGAAGAAGAGGAATTGGAGGAAGAGTTAGAAGAAGCCGAGGAAGAGGACGAAGAATGACAAGGCTCCGCCGGAGTGACCGGCGTACTTCATGAACTTTTTCGGATGCTCCGTGAAGGCGCCGACAGTGTCATCCGGCAATTTCGGTGACCAGCCATTCGCTAGCCGTTGTATCCCGCCGTGGCCCGCCATCCGCGCCTGTGCCCGGCGTCACCGGTCGCGGCGGCCAAGACGGTTGGAAAACGTCCCGATCACCAGCAGCCCGAACACGAGCAAAGCGCATAGCAGCGCATCGGAGCGAATCGCGTGACTGGACATGCCGAAGTCGTTATGGGCGACATAAGCGAGCCAAAGCGCGGCCAGGGCCGCGGAGCCGACGGCGATAGCAAGCAGGAAGGGAATTTTAGGAATGCGCATGTGGCCGACTATGCGTCGGCAGGCCGGCCGAGGCAACCCTTCGCGCAATGCGCGTAGGCGGGCGATCCCCTATCGCATTACTTGAGCCGCCGCAATCAAGAACGGTTAGACTGCCATCTGAGTCTCAATGTGGATTCCAGATGCCCAACGCCCGGCCCGCTCTTGCTTCGGACCTTGCATCATTGCTCGAGCTGTTTCGCGCCGCTGAGGTCAGTGCTGCGGCAGAGCCGAGGGCGCGGGCGGAAGCGATCTGGGCCCGGATGCTGGCGCATGAGGACGTTGCCGTGTTCGTGTCGGCAATGGACGACAGGATCGTCGCCACATGCATGCTGATCACGGCGCCCAATCTGCTGCGCGGCGGCCGCGGCTACGGCTTTCTCGAAAACGTCGTCACCCATCCCGCCTTTCGTGGCCAGGGCCATGGCCGCGCCGTCGTGAGCGCTGCGCTCGCCGCCGCCTGGGCGAAAGATTGCCATCACGTCCTGCTGCAAAGCGGCCGCAAGGACCCGCGCGTCCATCGCTTCTACGAGGGCTGCGGATTCATTCCCGGGCTTCGCGTCGGCTACGTCGCGCAGCGTCCGAGCGAATAACGCCTCGCCGAACTCCCCTGCTGGCGGCCTTGCGCTATTCGCCTACGCAGGTCTGGATGAATTCCTTCCGCTGCGGTCCGACCACCTTCTGGTCGATCGCCTGTTTCAAGCAGTCCAGGCGCGCTTGTGCCATGCAGAGTTGCATCTGATCGGCGCGATCCTGCCCCTTGAACGATTGCGCCGCGGCCCGGCAGGCGAAGCGCTTGCTCGCCGTGACGGGCGCGGCCGGGGCGGTGTTGGCCTGAACGGCCGTCGGGGGTGGCATTGTGGTCGCGGACTGGGCGAACGCTTCAATCGCGAAAATCACCGCGGCCGCCGCAAGCAACGCGCCAAGCAGATGTTTCATCGGTCACCTCCCCAATCGACGACCACTCAAGTTAGGAATGCCCGGCCTGAATGTGAAGTGAACGCTCGCTTCACGACGCATCAGGCGCGGGTCCAATTGAGCAAGTCCGGGCTCCGACACCCTCTAAAGCTCTCCGTCGCGCCAGAGCCCGGCATGTCCTGCATCATGATCCGACTAGACGGAATCGGATCATGATTTCACCTCTGAGCGTGATCTCCGCGCAAACGCTTCGCGTTTGTCGCGATTGAAAGCCGGTTTCCACTTTTCCGGATCATGCCCTAGTGATGAGCCGCAACGCTCTTGACGCAACCCGACACGAGTTCGCCATTGGCAAACTGGCCGATGTCGCCGAGGCTGACCATGCCGACCATGCGCTTGCTCTTGTTGATGACAGGAAGCCGACGGACCTTCAGGCTCTCCATGTGATGGATCGCCTTGGCGAGGTCATCATCCTCGCGACAGCAGTGAATGCCTTGTGTCATTACGTCGCGCGCAGTGGCGCGAGACGCATCGAAATTCTTGGCGGCAAGTCCTTTGCAGACGATGTCGCGATCGGTCACCATCCCGATTAGGCGGTCATTGTCGCCGATCGGAATGCAGCCGATGTCGTGGCCCTTCATCAATTTGGCGATTTCTGTGACAGGCGTATCCGGGCCGACCCAGTCGACGCCCTTATGCATCACGTCCTTCACTTTCATGGCTGACCTCCGTTGCTGAACTAAACGCGATGAAAGCAACGCGCAGCCCCCTTGGCTTGATTATACAACCAATCAACCGCGACGAAACGCGCTGCTCCGGCACTGCAATGATGTCTCTTCGGGTTGCCCCTCGACATCTTCCGCCGAGACGCCCAACCGCGACATCGCCTCATCCGGATCGCCCGCCACTGTCGGTGTTCCGATCAGGTAGGAGGCGCTATGCCTGTCGCGCGGCTGTACGGCGTCCGCGTGAAGATCCCGCCAACACCTGCTCTGGTGAAAATCGAAAGGCTTGGAATGCTTGTCATAGGGCATTCCCGCAGCGACGGGCAGAGCGGGTTCCCAAGGGCAGGCCAGGTGCCTGCCCATGGCGCATGTTGCGGGAGATCAAGCGGAAAGGTCGGCACGCGCGAAATTGTGAACGGCCCTCGCCCCGATTCCGCCGTTCGCCGCTCTATGATGCCGCCGGTTAAACGATTGAAAGCATTAGGAATTGATTGCTATGCGGATGAATGTGACGGCCATGTTGGCGGTTTTGGCGCTGTTCCTGATCTCAATCCCGGCGGCCGACGCGCGCGGCGGCCATGGTTTCCGCCACGGCGGCTTTGGTCACGGCGTCCATGCCACGGGCGGGCACGGCGCCGGCTTTTCCGGCGATCAGCGCCACGCCAATGACACCTATGTGAACGCTGCAAGCGAAGAGGAAGACAAGCTGCTGGATACAAAGATCAAGAGCATCTGTCGCGGCTGCTAAAAGCCTGGATCCAAGCGTCAGTCTGACGATTGGGCGCGGACGAGCTCACCAGAAAAAGCCGAAATGCGGCTGCTGCGCCACCTGCATCGGCTGACGACCATAACCGTAGCCGTAGCCTCCACGGTATTGGGGATACTGGGGCGCATAGGCGTATTGAGGCGCGTAGGGCGAAGGCGCAACATGTGCTCTCGCGACCTTCCGCTTCACGACCGACCTCTCCGGCTTCCTGGCCTCGGCCACAACCTGTTTGGATTGGCCGTCGGGAACCTGAGCGAAAGCCTCGCGCATCCGCGCCTTGGCGGCCGCTTCGGCAAGTGCCGGCTGCGGCACCGGACCTTGCGGCTGCGCCACGACCGTAGCCCCAGCCGGCATGGGCGCACTGGTATCAAACACGATGCGCTCCGGCCATTTGCGTTCGGATTGGATGCGGATCGCCGGTGCGTCGGAGGCGGAAGCCACGGCGCCCTCCGTTGGTGACGGCTTCGGCAGCACGGCGGCGCAGACCAAGAGCAAGGCGAGCAGCGCACCGCCGACATACACGAAATAACGAACGACCAACATCTTACTGCTCCACCCGTGCCCAGCGGGGACCACCCGGTAACATATGGTATCTGGATTTGTTCCTGGTCAGGATCGTCGGTTCAACTGGGGCGATAACTTTTTCGCTATCTAACCCTAGAGCATCAATCGACCCTGACGACATTGCGACATCTCAAGGCACCAGTCTTCCGAAAAAGCCCGCCCCGCGACGGGCGCATAGAGCGGGCTGAGGATTGAAGAAAAGGTTATGCCGCGTCGGCCCGCTTCGCCGAACGCAACGCGCATGCGGCTCTGTTCGCATCAAGGTTACCGACCTGCTCTTCACACCAGCGAGGCATGTTTTTCGAGGCGTCCGACGTGCTCCCAAATCGGGACTTAGGGGACGATCCAGCTCGCCTCTCGCTCTCCAGGGATGGCCAGCGCGACATGCGATCGGTAAAATGATGCGTGAACCGCTGCGGGCAAAACAGCCATGAGGAGACACAATGCCGATCGTCACATGGGATCATGTTCACCTGCGCAGCCCTGATCCGGAGGCGACCGCGGCCTGGCTTGAGAATGTGCTTGGCGGCGTCATCATCCGCGGCCCTGGACGTATCGACGTCAAACTCGGCGGCGCCAACGTCTTCATCGCCAAGGTCGAGCCGGGCTCCGGCGTCAACGCTCCGCCGCAGACGCCCTATCAGGGGCTCGACCATTTCGGGCTATCGGTAAAGGACATCGACGCGGTCGCCGCCGAAATCAAAGCCAAGGGCGTCGAGTTCACGACGGAACCGACCACCATCCGGCCAGGCGTGCGCATTTGCTTCATCCGCGGCCCGCAAGGCATTTCGATCGAGCTGTTGGAGCGCGATCCGAAATATACGTAAGGCGCGCCCTCACCCACCTGCCGCGCCATCCTACCGTCGCGCCGTTCGCGGCACGCAGGACATGCGCCGCGAACGAGAAACGATATTGCTGACGTTTACGTCATGCTTCCGGGCATGAAACAGCGGATCGAAATCCCGAGATAGCCGCGGATCGGCCACACCATGGTGCGTCCGATTCGATTGGGCTCGGTGATAACAGCTTCATCGGGCACCTCGATCCACTCGCCGTCGAGGCGTACCCGATAGTGACCGTTGGCCGATTCCCAATCGACATCGGCCACCGCGGTACCGTCCGCATCCGAACAGCACGGCCCTTTGCCGCTCCTCAATCCTTCGAACCATTTGTGCAACTCGGGATTTTGCGCCGCATAGCGCCCGTCCGGATCGCGCGCATGCGATGCCGGCGCGGTCAGCGTCACCAGGAGTAAAGCACAAGCGCCACGAAGAGATGCTTTCCAGCCGCCAGCGCTGCTAATCGAGTCGATTTTACCTGCATACGCGTCACAAAACTGACGCGGCTCATGGCCGCCGGAATCAATCCAGTTGCTCATTTCCGTGCTCCAGCCCCTGCCCTAGGGTGCACAGATCGGCATGCATTAAGCGGGCCAAATTGGGATTCGCTCAATACGGACGACTACGGAACACGGAGAACCACGGGGAGCCGCGCATAAGACCCGCAGAGCCCACCGAGCCGGCTTCGGCGGCCGATCTCTCGCGTTGACGCTGTTACCCGCCCATTACAAAATACTGTGATCGATGGATGCGATCTTGGGGCACATGAAGAACGGTCTGTATTCCATCCATGTCAGCCTGCTGGATGGGCGAGTCGGCAAAGGCAGCGGCGTGGTGGTGTTCCGCGACGGCAAGATCGTCGGCGGCGACGCCTATCTCTATTACACCGGCACCTACACGGTGAAGGACAACACCTTCAAGGGCGAGGTGCTGGTGCGCCGCCATACATCGAGCAAGGACGACAATCCTTTGTTCGGCGGTCCGAGCCCGGTTGGTATCGGCGTCTCCGGCACCTTCACCGACAAGGATGCCGTGATGAACGGCACCGCACTGGTCGGCAACTCCAGCCAGCTCTTCGCCGCGACGCTGCGCAGGCTCGCGGACATCGACTAGCCGGCGGTGCGCCGCCGCGCTTTGACCGAATGGTCCGTCAGACCAGAGGCGATCACACATCGGACTAGCCCAACCGCAATGAAGTGATTCGCCCGTCGCGTTAATGTGCCGCATCCCGTCGGCTTGCCGCGTCGGGCGAATCAGTCCCACCCTTTGCGCGTTCCGCACCGGCAAGAGGGGCGTACGCGTCGTCACGAACGTGGAGCGGAATGCGGTGGACGCGAAGGGGCCGACAGACGAGCGGCGCTCTTTGCGGACGGCGAAGNCGTGTGGTCCTGGCGCCCCAAGGCTGGCGCTAAGTTGGCGACGATGCGTCTCGCATCGCGCTGATGACGGTGACAACAAAGTCTGGCTCACCGAGGAGAGCACG
>NZ_AWZU01000010.1 GCF_000472385.1 Bradyrhizobium sp. ARR65 | reverse complement strand
TTGATCTATTTTGTGCCGCGCGACAACGTTGTGCAGCATGCGGAGCTGCGTCGGATGACCGTACTGGAATACGCGCCGGATTCCAAGCAGGCCGACCACTATCGCAATCTNGCGACCAAGGTCCACAACAATGGCGGCAAGGGCGTCATCCCNACCCCCATCTCCATGGACGAGCTCGAAGACATGCTGATGGAGCACGGCATCATGAAGCCGGTTGACGAGACCATCATCGGCAAGACGGCCGCCGAACTCGCTGCCTGATCGCACGAACGCGCGGAGGATGGCCTGCCAATGCCACAGACAGGCCGTTTCCCCCCGCAGCGTTGACGCATAATGACGCGGTGGACCTCAGAAAGGCAGGTTCAGAGCACAACAGCTCCGCTAGAGACTCCAGAGCGGGTGAGGTGAGGGGTATGTCCTGACTGGCCCTCGCCCATACCTGCCGGTGCAATTCCAGTGCGGACCTGCCTGCCTCCACACTTTTCTTATCCTTGCCGTCGGCTCTCAGCGGTGCTCGGAGTCGATGTCAAACCGACGGCTTTAAAGGGACCTAAGTCCGCTGTTAACGGGGGCTGCCATTCATTCCGGCGACAGAAATGGGCTTTGAGCGCGAAGAGAAAGAGAACGTTGCCGAGTCTCGTTCCGACTATCGTAAACGTCTCGGCGGCCGCATTTGCGCTGCGACCACGTCATGATGACGGCTTCAGATCAATTCGTTCAGTTATCCAGTGCTGAGCGGACGCATCCCTGCTGACCCGATCGAGGACGTCATCGATGTCGTTAGCACCAAACTCTTGGCGCTAAGACGAGGCGAACTATGCAGATGGATCTGTATCGGTCGACCCACGAGCCCCATTTAGGAGCGCGGTCGATGACATCAGCAGAAGATAGAGCGCCCCCCAAGATAGCTCGTTTCATATTAATCCGCAGACAGCACTGGATTGCTCTGCGGAGCCGGAGTTCGAATGCCACTGCCCGATGCTTCTGTCGTTAAACGATATCAGCCGTCCCGAAAAACAGTTGCCCAGGAGTTGGCTGTCCATGCGCGCGCTCTGTTTGGGCCCCATCCGTTCGCCGCTGAGATGTCCAAGGATCAGCTTGCTCTTCTCTTGCCCGAATACCTCGCGATGTCACAAGCGTTCCCGCACCTGCAAGCGGGATCGCAAAAGGATCTCGTATTCGATGCAATATCTCGTAATCGAGACCTTCCCAGGCACGTCGAGCTAACCAGCGCGGTGGCAAATTTCATATGCTGGGACGAGACGGGCGGGCACAGTCTGGTTCTGCAGGGCGGGAACGCCGCGCTGTCCCGTATTTTAGACACGGAGCACTCTCACTCAAAGCTGTTGAGAAACGACGCCTCGCGGCTACTTGGCCGAGACATTCATCCCAACTATGGCACCACGACGCGCCGTTACCTGAGGATCCTATACGAGGGGCTGTCGGCGAAAGATCCTTTGGTGCGTTGCGCCTACATGGTTGCGTTTGAGCTGCATGCGGACGAAATGATCCAGCAACTGTGGGCGACCCTGGTGAAGGCCTTCGATGTTCCGGCTGACGATCTTGAGTACTTTCGTGTCCATGTCGGTGGCCAGGATCCGGCCGAGAAATATCATGGAGAGATGACGAGCGGGTTGATCAGCAAACTGGTCCCTGCCGACAGCGTGGCGAGGTTCTTGGATGAGTTCGGCCGCGCGTACCTGGTAAATCGGGAGTGGTGTCAAACTCTGGTCCGACTTGGTTCGCTCGATGCAGGTGGTCGGGAGGAGCTTGAACACAATGGTCGCTGTCACTGCGGCTCCGTCAGGTTTTACGTCCGGGCGCCGGCCGAAATTCACGCAGTAAGGTGCAATTGTTCGATCTGCCGAATGTCGGGATTCCTGCACTTGCTCGTTCCCGAGGACAAACTCAGAATCGAATGCGGCGAACACTTATTGACAACTTATCAGTTCAACAAAAACATCGCTCGTCACACGTTTTGTCGGGTGTGCGGCGTAAAACCGTTTTATCGACCCCGCTCAAATCCATCGGGATTTAGCGTGAACGTTCACTGCCTGGATAGAAGGACAATCGAAGCCGTAAAAATAGATGACTTCGACGGTGAGAATTGGGAGCAGGCGATCGCCGCAACCGGAGCGGATTGGCCCGCCTGAAGTCGAATGAATGCGAAAGGCGCTCAAGATGAGTCATGAACATGATGTGGTTTCGAAAGACGCACTTTTAGGATACCAGGCAGAATTGAGGGATACGGGCACGGTCGTGATTCCCCCCGGGACGCTCTTTACCCAAGACGAGTTGGCCAGGATCGATCAGCTGCAACGCGACATTCCTGAAGAAGAGGTCCGAAAGGGGGATGCCAATGATTCCCACAGCGTCTTCGTGAAACGAATTCGAGCAAATTATCCCGGCTGCCATCCCAGTGACGTGAATGGGGTAGCGTCAGCCCAGATCATCGAGCTCCTTGAAGGGGCAGCCAGGCCCGCGGCGCTTAAGAAGATCTTTGGAGCGTCTTCGCAGTACGTCATTCGACGATGTCAAATGCATCGAATGGTTCCGGGCTCCTTCATTGGTCTTCATTTAGATGCTGCGAGCGACCCTGACTTCGCGTATTCCGTGATCGTTCAACTTGCGAGAGATTTCGAAGGCGGAGAGTTCGTCGTGTATCCGCGGCCGCGTGAAACGCAGGTGTTTCGGCCGAGCTTTGGCAGCGTCGTTATCACCAGCTGTAAGTACGCTCACGAGGTAAGGCCGGTCCGGCGCGGAGAGCGCCGAACACTCGTCTACTTTCATTCAGCGCACGCTGGCACAAACCGCAGAAGCATTGAAAAACCCAACGTTGACGCTTGAGCCAGTTGCCGGAACGGATCACATCACCAGATGATGAGCCGGATTGCATCCGTTCTTTTGGTTTGGGGGTAGGGCGCGCAAGTCGGTCGGCGGGCAAGCGGTTGAGGGGCAATCTACGCCGTTGGCTAGCTCGCGTGAGCGCGCCTCCAGAAATCTCTGGCCAGTCGGCGGCGAGTGCTCCAGCGTTGGAACGCGTATTGTTCAGAGTGCGACAAGCCCGACCTGCACATGATTCATGGTGGCGAGACGGACGCCGCCTTTGGTTCTCCAGGATCGACGAGCTCCTTCGAAGGACCGGAGACTGGACGGAGGATGGATTCGTCATCCAGATGATCCACCACTTGCCGAACGTCCCCTTCTGAGAGCTCCTCCCTGCATCGAATGCGGCGTGCGCCTGGACGAAAGCGGACGGGGCGGGTTGATCATTGATAACGCAGGGACAATGATCTTATCTTTTGGCAGAAGCTTCTTGGCGCAGTCCAGCAAAGTATCCTCATCGAGCCCGGCAATTGATTGGCCAGAGTGCTTCAGCGCCTCACCAATTTGCGAAGTCGACGATCATAAATTTCGATGGTGGTCGCACTCGGCGGTGGCCCTCGCTTGAGGGCAGCGCCAGATGCCGCTTGGATGAGGTGATCGTCTTCCTTAGTGACATCATAAAGGTCCCTGTGGGGGATATATGGGGCCAACCTGTCGCGCGTCTCCCAAGTGCTGCTCAAATTCCGCTTGCTGCTGTCCCGGCGGTTGCACGGCGGCGTTGTCGGTAGCATGATGCCGACCAAGTCGTGGCGGGCGAGCACCGAAGGAGTGGCCGGGCCGCACCGATCGTCCGCCAAATAAAAGGCTGCGATGATCCAAAGAGGGTTAAGCCAAGGACGTTGAAGCAAATCGTGGCCACCGCTTGTGCCTCTGCCGCGATGATCGTGACCACGTGGCGGGCCTGGATCGGGGTGATCATCGCACGATCAAACGCAGTGATCGGTACGCCTTCCGGGAAGCTTCCCATAAGTGGACGGCCGCAAGGGGTATTCGGTGGCCAATCGTTCTCATCGTGCCGTTCGTTCCCGAAATAGTATAGAATCCGCACGCACGCCGGCATGCGTTTCAAGACGCTTTTGTCGGCCTCCATATCTGGCCGTGACACTGCTAGTCGGCGCAAATCCATACATCCTACAAACCAGAACGCATTAATTTCGTTCATACGATCGACGCTCTTGCAAGAGAGCGGCCATTCGATGAGATGTTCGTTATTGTCGCGCACCCGGTTGGCCAAGACACCGACATCAATTTTCCGTCGGCATCATGTTGTGCATCAAAGCGGCGCAAGCTACTGTATAAACAGGATCAGACTGTCATCAACTTTGGCCGTAAATGTGAGGGCCCCTTGTCGATTAAGAGCCGTTCTGACGAGGTTGCCGAGACTTTTCGTCTCTTGAGAGCGTTTCGCGCGCTCCGAAATCCTGCCGTCCGTCAGTGCATCATCCAGATGATTGAGGCCGTGTCAGCAAGAGACGTTGCGCAGCGCGTGCCCCGCCCACCGACCGATCAGAGAAAGTCCTGACCTGGCGCGCCGGATAGGTCCGCAAACTCCTGATTGTCAGACGACGCGTGCCCGTTGGTTGAGCCGGCATGAGGCCTCATCTCGCCACCGGCCTGCGCGATGGATTCGGCGCAACCCATGTCGGGCTTAGACCATGCCGAGTGCCAAGGCCTCCCAAGGAGCGCATAGGGAAGTCCTGCGGAGCGAGCTTTAAGACTTGAGATTTCGCGATGTTCACTGTCGATCATCGAATTCTGACGCTGGTGGCTGTTGTTAGCAGCGCAAAACCTGACGCGACGTACGATTTCAAGCCCGGTTGAGCACTGCGCTGTAAGCACGTCTAGGCTCAGGACTGACTGATTGAGATAGGAGGCGACGGCGGCAGCGATGCAGACCGCCGAGAAGAACGTGTGAGCACATCGGCCGTAGCGGGGGGGGGCGATGCATCGCCCAATTCTTGAGTTTGGCGAATAGGTCTTCGATCTTGCGACGGAACGATAGAGGCCTTCGTAGGCGAGCGGCGACTTCCGGTTTCTGGTCGGCGGGATGGAGGCTTTTATGCCTTTGGCCTTCAGAGCGGCACCGAACCATTTGGAGTTGTAGCCGCGGTCTGCGATCAGCGCCGAGGCGGACGGCAGGAGTTCGAGCATCAGGCGAGCATTTCTGTGACGGGTGAATTTGTCTCGGAGGATCAAAAACGAGGCATCGGCGGCATGGCGGCAAATTGGCTTGGCCGCACCGAGCGGTCAAGTCCCGAAGCGGCGCAGCGGCGCGTCGCAGGCGCGGGACTTGACCGCTCGGTGCGGACCAAGCGATCATCAACGCTGCCGTGATGCAGTTTGTCGTCGCGTTGTTCCTGGAAAACGCACGCCGAACTGGATGGCAAACTGGCTTATCGCGGGCGGTCCATTCGACGGCGCGCCGCCAGCGCAGGCCGCCATTCTTGATCGCGAGATAAAGCAGCTTCAGCGCCGCATCATCGTTGGGGAAGCTGCCGCGCGTTTTGATGATCTTGCGCAAGGCTGCGGTGCAGCCTCTCCACCGCCTTGGCTGATCAGGTCGGGCGCGACCTCCGTACTATACAGTTCGGCCAGGTGGCCCTGGATCTCCCGAACCGTCATGCCGCGGGCTTAGAGGCTCAGAATCTTGTCGTCGAAGCCGGTAAAATGCGTCTGCCATTTGGCGATCAGCTGCGGCTCGAAGCTGCCGGCGCGCTCGCGCGGCACCGCGATCTCGATCTCGCCATCATCGGTGGGGATCGTCTTCGAGCTCACCCCGTTGCGGCTGTTGCCCGTGCCGCAACCGGCCGGGTCGCCCTTCTCATAGCCCAGAGCGAGGTCAGCTCGGCGCCAAGCGCGCGTTCGATCAAGGGCTTCTTCAGCTGTTTGAATAGCCCGTTCTCTCTGGTCAGGTCCTCGGGCTTCTCCTAATTGGCAAGCAGCTGCTCAAGCCGTTCTGAGCTTATCGTCGAATCGGTCATGTGAATCTCCTTAAAGGTAAACTCACAGAAACCTACTTACACATCGTTCCTGACACCCTCCTTGGTGACGGCCGCCTTCATCGGCTTTTCGCAGTTCAAACTGGGAAACCGCAGGCGGCAGTCAAGCATGGGGGCAAGCTCCACTTCTTTTCCGCCCCGACCCGGCATGAACGAAGCCAAGCCGCTTAAGGTCCAGAGCTGCGTCAAAGCCTCGATGGCGCGAACCGGATTCTCTCGATCCACATAATCTTCCACCGGCGCCGAAAAAGGCCTACCTGATCCCGGCTCACACCCATCTTGAACTGGCGATTCGTCATACCGAATCGTACACCCGCCCGCATAAAGGGCTAGGAGCGTTGCCCAGTCTCATCGCGCTATCCAGCCACCATCGATCGGCAGTTACCTGACATGACCGCGTTCGCTTGAAGACGATCTATGTTCGGGGCCTGACGCTAAAACACAACACCTCCCGCCCGGCCGGCGCAAAGCGCATGACTTATCGCTTTGCCAAAGCTGGCACGTCTGTTGCTGAGAGTTGGTGGGGTTCAGCTCACACGGGGTGCTTCACTGCCGCAGAGCAATTGCGTTGGATGCGGAGATAACAAGCCTCTGATCTAAGGACCGCAGAAGGGGATGAATGGCGGGAGCGTATGCCTAGGAAAAGTCGATCCGGCAAAAATCAGTTTGTACAACGCCAACCGATCGAGGCGATCACAGCGATTGATCGCTCCGATCGGTATCATGTTTACGCTCGCTCTGCTCCCAAACCTGCGAGGGGTCTTCGTAGCGGTCGGGGCAACTCCAACCATCATACCCGTGAGGCTCGTGTACGCGGCGACGCTTTTGTTCGGGTACACCCTGATGCTTGTAAGCATCGTCAACGGCTTCGTCGTCAGAGCCGAGGGCAACACACGATTCAGCATGTGGACGATGAGTATCGTCATCATGCTGAACGCTTTGCGCGATCCCGTATTCATAATCTTACTGGACCTCGGCGTACAGGGCGCAGCCCTCGCAGCGCTAGTATCCCAGATCGCTGCTATGAATCCCTACATCGCATATTTTGCGAAGCGTCGCGGGATAGTCCTCGCCAGGCTATCTTAGATCGCGTTGCGAGCAGATCGCATCAGACAGATGGCGTTCATAGGGGCACCGGTGACCATGACCAGATGCTCTTGTACCGAGCTGCTGCGCCTTTCGACGACTAGTCCATCGCGGCGGTCGGAGTGCTGACTTGGCGCGCTGCCAATCACCGGTTTCTGTACAGAAGGTGTCCTGGGGTTCGGTTGGGGCGCACGCGGCTTTGCTCGCGTATTGAAGGCCGCGAAGTTAGTGCTCTCCATGACTGTCGCTCTCTCCATTGCCTATTCTGCCGCCGTTGTGGCTTTGCCCGGCCCTTGGTCAGGTTGTTCGGCGATAGCGAAAAGGTCACGGAAATTGCCGTCTCGACCTGCATCGCCTTATCACGTTTTTGGCCTTTTGGACGTTCAGAGTGCCGTGACGGCGATGGCTCAGTCCTTCAGGAGAGCGCGCCTCAGTGCGGTTGTGTCCTTGGCAAGGCGCGGCTATCTCGCCATACCGGCGGTACTGTTATTCCCGGCCATATCGGGTTTCAACGGATTGTTGCCCAATCAAGCAATCGCTGAGCTGGGCATCGGAACGATCGCGCTGTTGGTGATGTTTCACCAGTTCACTAGCTCTGACGAGCGCTTCCGCACCCTGCCTCAGGAGCGATCGACGTCGCGGGTTGACCTGGCAACGGACATCATCGGAACGAAGAGCATTCCGCCTAGACAGCCGGGGAGCGGTTGCCTCCAAGAAAATGACAATGCGCAAGAGCCATGCAGCTATAGTAGCACTCTTGAGCGGCGGCACTCGCCGTCGAGCCGTCCGCTGCTACAGTCCGACGTCGTTGTGCGAACCTGTCCCGGTACTTGGAACGGTGGAGCTCTGTTGGACCCGTAACCCGAAGAAGCGGCGTGAGCGCTCGGGATCGGTCTGGCGATCTGCATCCAGCGGGACCTTGCAAATCCGCCTCGAAGCCATGCGCGCGGTCCGCGCGGCGGCGAAATGGCTGGTGGGGTAGGCCGCGATGGTGATACCCGTGAGAAGTGTGGAGCAGAGCTGTGCGAAAAGGTGAGGCGGCCTTGGCCAACTCAGTCAGGACGGTCAAACGGGCCAGTAATCATGGCTTTTGAGACGGAGCATCCAGTATTCCGGGCCTTGCGCGAGCGTCTGTTACTCGGCCATTGGCTACCCGGCACGGCCTTGAAGCCTGCCGATATTGCCGATGAGCTTCGCGTCGGCATTTCGCCGGTACGAGAGGCTTTGATACGGCTGACTGAGCGCGATGTGGTGCAAAATATCGACCACAAGGGGTTTAACGCCAGGCCGATCGACCCACACCAAGCCATCCTGTTCTGCAAGATGCTGTCGCAAATGTATCTCGACAGCATCAGCGATTTCACGAAGGCAAAGCTGATCGATGAAGTGGCGGCAAGCTTCGGCGGTGAAATCGAGCCAATTTACGCAAGCAATGAGGAGCCCGCCAAACTCTTCTTGAAAGTAGGCGAGTGCTATCGGCGCGCGTTGCTGGTCAAACAGCATCGCCACGTTGCGGATCACATCGCGGACGTCGTTTATGTCTACCTTTCACGCGCAATGGGAACGCGTACGTACTACAGCGATTTGCTTGTCGAAAGCCAGAGCATTAGTGCGTTGATACTCGAAGGGCAGCACAAGGCCGCAGCCCGTGCCATCCAGGGCTTTTTCAGACGCCGGGTCGCGGAAGTTATGCGAGCACAGGCGAGGCTCTCGCGGATGCCGACCGCGACAAATCTAGCACGTAGTCATGTGGACTTATCACGCCCCGGCGGTGCGTGATGGCTACGATCGTCGTGTCCGACGCAAGTTGCCGAAGTTGGTCGAAGATTCCGCGCTCGGTCTGCTCGTCCAGCCCGGAACTGGCTTCGTCCAGGAGTAACAGCCGAGGCCTTGCGATGAGTGCACGGGCGATCGCAATGCGCTGCCTCTCGCCGCCACTTAGCAATTGGCCCCGCTCGCCGACGCGGTAGTCCAAACCGTCCCGCAAGGAAGTCACCTTATCAACCAGATGGACGCGTTCTAGCGCGTAGAACACGTCCGCATCGGAAAACGGGCGGCCCAGCAGAACGTTTTCGCGGATACTCAGATTCATCATCATGGACTCTTGGGGCACGTAACCCACGTGCGCCAAGTAATCTTCCGGATCGATCGTGGCCAGGTCCAAGGAGCCAATGCGCACCAGGCCGCTGTAGCCTTGATGCATTTTTAGCAAAAGTTGCATAAGCGTCGATTTGCCAGCGCCCGACGGCCCGATGATGAAGTTGATGACGCCGGGCTTGAACTCGCCCGTTATCCCAGAGAGCAGCGGCGAGGCGGCTCGCTCATAACCAAACGAAAGCAGGCTGATTGAAACGGTGAGTGGGCCGGATATCGGCATGGTACGCCCGAGTGTAGTGGGTCGCACCGGTGGGGCATGTGCATCAAGCAACGCCTGCAGCGGCTCGGCCATCCCACGCGCAACGATGATGTCCCGCATTGACATGCCAATAAGCTCGAAGGGCCGGTTCAGTTGAACTAGGATCATGCTCACCATGACGAGCCCTCCTATCTGGCCTGGCCGCTCATAGAGCCACAGCAAAAGCCCCAAGATCGAGGCATACTGAACGAACAAGAGGGTGGCTTGCAAAGCGCCATAGCGCAACCGGATGCCATAGAACGCGAGCCAGGCTCGGCGCGTGGCGTCGGTCTGGCGATCATACAACTCAGCTATCCAGGCTTGGGCGCGGAACACCCTAATTGAAACGATGTTTTCGATTGCATTTCCTAATAGGTTCGAGCCGTCGTTAGTTGAGGCCTGCGCCTTGGCCTGATACACCTTGGTGGCCCTATTGCTCTTCAACGTTATCAGTACGAGGACGGCGCCGTAGGCCAGGACGAACAGCGCCACAGACCAATTCGCTGCTCCGCCGACGGCAAGGAACGAGAACGCAATATCGGCGACCCCGCCCATCAGCACCATCAAATAGAGCTGGATGTAGATCTTATTGGACTGGTGCCAACTCTCCACCATTGCCGAAATCTTGCTCGGATTGTTTTGAGTAAACAGCGATCCCTCGGCGCTCACCAGAGCTGCCATGATCTTCTTGCTGGAGAGATTACGAACGTCCTGTTCCAGCCGGTTCGACAGAACCACCTTGACGTCCTGCAAGCACCGAGCAAGTGCGGCCGTGACGGCAAACAGCAACAACAAGCTGAGCGTATAAAGCGGTGGCGCGCTGGCCAGCCGGGCGACGGCGCGTGAGAACAGAAGCGGCCCGGCCACCGTGCAGCCGGACGCCGCAATTGTCGTGAGCAGGAAGGCCGCGACAAGAAGGCGGGAAGATTGTAGGCTCGTCTTGATGATGTCCCATTGGAGCGGGGGCAAGAGCGGCTTACCCGATTTCATGAAC
Source organism: Bradyrhizobium sp. ARR65 (assembly GCF_000472385.1). Lineage (GTDB taxonomy): Bacteria > Pseudomonadota > Alphaproteobacteria > Rhizobiales > Xanthobacteraceae > Bradyrhizobium. The sequence continues at coordinate 185,742 of NZ_AWZU01000010.1, read as the reverse complement.
GTCCATCCAATCGGCAACAGCGCAGACGCGAACGAGTGCAGACGCTGAGTCGTAAGACAAATTGTCGATAGCAGAGCGGAGGAGATCGCGGGAGATCAAGCCGTGCCGATACAATGCACTGCGCTCGACACGTGACACCAAGGCACCATATTCGTACCGCACTAGCATGTCGCGACCGGCACCTTTGCCAACCCTATAATAGATCACGTCCGGCAATTCGTGCCGGAACGCCTCGCGCTCAAGTGCACGATCAATTCCATTAGAGTGGTGATGTCGGCGAGCCGTGCGGAGACCCGCCTTGATCAGCGGCCAGAACACAAAAGCCTTTCGTTCTTCTACCGAAATGCCTCGTAATGCGATACGATTGAGCTCCGGATTACGCATGCCGAAGAACTGAAACAGTCGCGTCGTCGGTAGGTGGCGTAGGGACCAGGCTCCTGGTACTAGCTCTGCACGGACGTCCGGCCCCACTGACGCGAGAGGCGACTGCGGAAATCGAAGATCACCGAACATATGCCGGCGTAAGTCCCGGCTGCTCTGGCCAGTGATCACGTCGCGAAGAACACGCCAGACAGACGCCCGGGCCTGGATCGCAAGGCCGGCAAGCTCGCGCAATGCCTCTCGTGGCGATCGGGTTTCGGCAAGCAGCTCTCTGGCCATGGTCAAGCGGCGCATTCTGAGAAATAGTTGATCGCCTCCATCTCCTGTGAGCACCAGGCGCGATCCTGCAGCCTGCGCAGCCTCGTGAAGTTGAGCCGTTGTGGCGATCGTGGCCGCTAGCTTACAAGGTCGCGGCGTTGGAGCCAGCAATTCTGACGACAGGTGGGTCATCGAGGAGCGAGCATTCGTTTCGACATAGGTTGGGACGCCGCGCACCCGCTCGGCTAGCGCGGCAAAAAAGAAACGTTCGTCGCCGTTGACATCCGTCTCTGAGTAGCTGTTCAGAAGGGAGAGGGGCCTATCTCGATGGAGGTCGGCCGCAGCCAATGCCACTACCGACGAATCAAGCCCCCCGGAACATTCAATGCTGAAAGCACCGTTATAGCGGCGCGTTTTGTGAGCGACGCTCGCCGAGATCAATTGGCGAAAGCTGGCCGCGGCTTCCTCGAAAGACACCGCCGACGTCTTGAGACTGGCCACGGCGTTCGCCAGAAAATCGACTTGCCGAAAGGTCCCCCTTGAGACGATGAGCGCCGCGCCACTCAGTAGCTCGAAAATCCCACACAACCCTGTTTCCGGGGTCAGCCAGGACGCGTTGCACATCACGCCAGTCAAATAGCCAAAGTTGAAGGCTTGGCGTTGCGCCAAAATGGCATCTGGCAACTTCAGCCCTGCCCAGCACTCAATCACATCATTTCTGACCTGGTAGAAGATGGAGATCTCGGAGAAAAGGGGGCGCACGATCGCGATGCCGCCTGGCGCGCGAACAATGAAAGCCGCATCGCCAGCGTACCGCTCCTGCAGGAGAGCCAGAATCTCTGGCAGAGACTTGCCTTTGAAGTGTGTTGGTTCCAATTCAGTCGGCTGGCCGGTCTCGGCATCAACAATATCGTTGAGAACTGTGATTTCCACCCGGCCGTCTACAACGATCGATGCAAGCGCGTTGGCTGAATCCAAGAGCCCATCGGCATTGAGTCTCATTTCTCGAATCTCAAGATGACGCTGTACTCATCCACAGCACCCTTCGTGTCGTTCAAAATTAGATCGCCAGATTGCAGCCAGGCGTGGGCTCTGAACGGTGGCTGCTTCACACCCACGAGGAGCTCAAGCGATGCGATGTAGGGGTAGAAAAACAGATACCCCGCAACGGAATCCTCAAGACAGGGCGGGCGGCGAAACCGAAGATTGCGCAGATGTTGGAATACGCTGGCGTAGTAATGGATTCTTTCGACTCCCACGGACACGGGTGCGGTGCCGTGAAGTGAGGCACGTAGAAACTCCAGTTGGCGAGCGATGGTCTGGCTGCGGATCGTGCGAGCAGCATGAGCCGCGCGAGCGTAGTGCCATACTAGATGGAGGGGTGGGAGAAAGGCAGGCGGTGAACTCAGGCAATCGCGCAACTTTGCCTTCGTCTTGATCAGCCGTTCACTCTCGTGCGGACAAGCTACAGATGTGGTACTCATGCTGTAGCGATTGGAGTTTAGGTCGAGACTGATCCAACGCCCATTGGACCACGCTTGAAATACGTCGCTCACAGCAGCAGTCCCTTGCCCACCCCGTCGTCAAATGATGGGATGGGCCGAAGCCCATCCCATCAAGACGCTCCACGTCAATCGCAATCACCCTCCAAATAATAATCGCCCGTCGCGGGCTCGGCGCGGGACGCGCCCCCAAGGCCTTCCGTGAGCTCGGTGGCGTCCCCGAGGTCCAGCACCGTGTCATTGATAGCGGTTGTATTCATCGACGTTCTCCAGGGTGACCGGCATATCGCCAGCGCGGGGAACCTAACATCGTGAAATAAAATAGGGCTTTTATTTTTTGAATATGATGTCGACCGACTCAAAAAATAGTTTGACGCTGCGTAGATTGCGGACGATGCGGGATTTGGGCGACGAGGCGATCACGTGGCACGTTTCCGGCCAGCGGCTGAAGGGACGATGAACGGGTGATTCAGTCACCTATGGTCATGCGTACCCTGAGCCTTCCAGGTTGGTTCGAACGGAGGGTTTCATCGCCAGTCGAATCCCATCATGTGGTGGCATTGCCGACCACGAACAGAAGCAAGGTACCCGCGGCGCGTGTTCTGAGGGGATTGACAGAAGCAGACCGGATAGAGAAGCAGATTATCGCTGTGTTGAAGGAGCATGAGGCTGGGGCAAAGACAGCCGACCTGGCTCGCAAGCACGGGATATCCGAAGCGACAATCTACACTTGGAGGGCCAAATTCGGCGGCATGGACGTCTCTGAGGCCAAGCGGCTGAAGGCGCTGGAAGAGGAGAACGCGAAGCGGAAGAGGCTCCTGGCGCAGCAGGTGCTCGATGCGGCCACCTTCGCGAGCTGCTTTCAAAAAATGGTAGAACCCGCCGCCAAGCGCGCGGCTGTCGCGTATCTGCAGGCCATCATGAGACTGTCGGAACGGCGCGCCAGCTCGATCATCAGCGCTGAACGGAAGATGATCCGCCATAGCTCCAGCCGCCCTCCAGACACGGCTATGCGTGGCCGATTGCGCGATCTCGCATGGAGCTTGGAATTCAACCCGCCTTCGTGCGGCCGATGCAGCGGGAAAGAGCCGCTTTTTTTAGGAGGCTCGGGGTCGTTCGGTGCGCCTTCAAATGCGTGGAATCGATCGTGATACGCTCTGGCACCGTTCCTTCCGCCACTAGGGTGGCGAAAATCCGGTCGAACACGCCGAGCCGGCTCCAGCGGATCGAGCGATTGTAGAGCGTCTTGTGCGGACCGTAACCCTTCGGTGCATCCTTCCACTGCAGACCGTTGCGAATGAGATAGGCGATGCACTGACAACGCGGCGGTCATCGATCTCGGCAGGCCATGCGCCAAGGGAAAACACGGCGAGCGCTAAACAAATCACTCATCAAAGCCTCCGAATCCGGAGACCTTGAATCAGCCATCGATCAAAAAAAGAGGTCCTGAGCCTAGTCGCGGCCTAACACCGATCCACTCACCGTATCCGCAACAGTTGGTCTTCCAACCTGCGGTTCGTCAGCCGGTCTCTGGCGATTATAGCGCACTCGACTGTGCCGGCGTCTTGATCGACGGCAAGGGGGATCACCCCTTCACCATGTGGATTATCGAATAACAAACCTTCCTTGGCCAAACAGTCAAGTGCTGATCGGAGGGAGCTTAATCGCACATCCCGTACAGATGAAATCACGTGGGAATGGGCGTAGTGCGGCCCGAGTAGGCGGACTGCGATGCTGTGCAACACAGATCCACCGCCCCAGCGGCCATTCGCCTCATTAAACAACAGCTGCCCGTCGGGCGTGAAGATCGCATCGATATTAATCAATCCTCGGTAACCCAACGCGCGTGCAAGCTCGACAAACCGGTAAGCATGCCCGTAGGCATTAGAGTAGTCAGTGATCGTGAGGTCGGCCGGAAGCTCGAGTCCCGTCCAGACGAGGGCCCGTTCCGATCGATCCTCGCTTCGACGCAGACGTATGTTTCCACTGTTGATGTATGCGATTGAACCTTTCTCCTCGATTTCGAATTCGAGATAGAACATCGAACTGGCCGGGTGATACGCCTCGACGACAACCGTTCTGCATGACGCTGTCGTCATTTCGGACCAGAGTGCCTCAGGATCAAAGGACGACCAATCGATTTTCCGAGTTTCTCTTGCCCCAGGCACCGGGCCGGTCTCCATCCCGGTTATTACAACGTTTCCAACTCCTCCGGCGCCGTTGTCGAGCTTTACGATCACAGAGCCGGTCTCAACTCTAAGGGAGTTGACCGCCCTGAATAGCTCGTCGGATGTTGTTGCCACCCATCCACTTGGCATTGGAAGTGCAGCGCTTGCCGCCAATTGGCGGAAATGGCTCTTGCGGTTCAATAAATCAGGGCCCCGCTGGAGAGCGAAATCGGATCCTGCCAGGCTTACGCCAAGTATCCTCGCCAGCCGCGCGGCCCCCTCGGTAAAGTAACACGGGCAAGTTGACCAATCCGTCTTCTGTCCAATGTGGCGGCTGATTTGCTCTACGATTGAATCGGCTTCCAGGATGAAGTCACTAAGGACTGTGCTTGTCCTGGCACTTTCTGGCACAAGGACCAAAACGCTCGACGGATCGAATTTGAGCGTCGCGCCGATATAGTGGAGCAGGTCCACCGGGATTGCGACCGGAGAGACTATCACGTCGCCCTGTCGTGCAAACCAAGCGGAGCGCCAAGCCGACTTGGCCGCGAGTGAAACTTGCACTGAGGTCAGATCGCTACCGGACATCTGAGGAGTGCCGGCATTCATGATCAAGATTCGCGGCATTAACCGGCTCCGAGTTCTCCGATCGCAAACGACGGGAGCACCATCCCAAAATCGCGGTCTGCCCGACAAGGATGTTGAGCCAGCTCCGTGACTCCGAGAGGAGAGATCGCCGACGCAGGATGAAGCATGTGCGGTCACCGCCAATGCTCACTATTTAGGGGTGTCGCCTTGTTGGCTCGACGCGTCGGTTTCTTTGAGCATGTAGTGCTGAATTTTGCCCAGTGCCGTTCTCGGCAAGTTGTTCGTGAAAATGATTTGGCGGGGCGTCTTGAACCGGGCAAGCTGAAGCTGGAGGTGAGTCGTCAGCCGCTCGGCATCAAGCGCAGACCCCGAGCGCCGGATCACATAGGCCACTGGCACTTCACCCCAGCGGGGGTCGGGTCGACCGACGACGGCGCATTCCAGGACATCTGGGTGCGCTTTGAGCACCCGTTCGACTTCCGCCGGATAGATATTTTCTCCCCCGGAAATGATCAGATTCTTCTTCCGATCTTCGATCCAAAAATATCCATCGGCATCGCGCCGGCCAATGTCCCCCGTGTGATACCAGCCGTTCCGCAACGCCTCTTCGGTTACCTGTTGATTACCCCAATATTCCGCAAAAACCTGAGGCCCGCGCACGATAATCTCGCCTGGAATACCTGGTGGCAGCTCGTTCCCAAGGTCATCGATAATTGTCGCTTCGCAAAAAAGCCCAGGTAGGCCGGTCGAACCTTCACGGGGCGGATCGCCGCCGAGCGTCGTATGAATGGCAATAGGGCAGGTCTCCGTGGAGCCATACACCTGCAGTACGGCTACGCCCCGCTCAACAAAACGTTCGACGAGATGCTGCGGCACCATCGCTGAGCCAGTAGAAATTGCCCGTAAGGCGGATACATCTGCCTTGTTCCAGCCGGGATGCTCGGTAAGCGCTTGGATTGTGGCAGGCACCAGCACGCTGAGCGTTGGCCTGTCCCGCTCGAACGCAGCAAGTGTCGCCTCGGGCGTAAACCGCGAGTGAAGCGTAACGGTCGCACCTTGATGTAGTGCTGGCGTGGTCTGGATGTTAAGACCGCCGACGTGAAATAGCGGCAGCACTGTCAACACGTGATCGGCGGAGGTGAGCCCGTGCATGTGCTGGCTCATTAGGCCATTCCATAGCAGGGCCTCCTGCCGCAGCACCGCACCTTTCGGCCTACCCGTAGTGCCGGAGGTGTAGACGATCAGAAGCGGACATGACAGATCCGTGTGCGGATTGCGATTTTCGTCCTGTCCACGATGCAGCAGGCACTCCCAAGTGTTGCCACCCATCGGCTCGAAATCGAACCCGATCACGTTGGTGCTGGGCAGGTACTGTGCTAGGGCGGGAAGGAGTGCTTCGAACGCGCTCTCGAGGACGAGAACCTTGACAGCAGCGTCGGAAAGAATGAACAGCTGCTCGCTGACGGCAAGACGCCAGTTCATGGGTACGAGCATTGCACCGAGCCGCGCACAGGCATACAGCAGAACCAGATAGTCAGGCCGGTTCAGGCTGAGGATCGCGATGCGATCGCCTCGCTCAATGTCGAGCTCGCTCTTCAGGGCGCGTGCAACCCGCTCGATCCGATGGTTGAACGCGGCGTAGCTTAAAGTCTCACCTTCGAAACAAATTGCGGGTTTGTCGGGGAAGAACGCAGCGTGGCGCTCAATTAGCGTGCAGAGATCAAGCATCAAGAGTTCGTTTCATTGGCCTACGAAAAATTCCGCTCCCCTCGCGGCCAAGGCAGAGCTCGCCACAGATCTTGGGAAAGGCGTTCATTCCGACATCATTGCGTGCTCCATGGTCGGAGCCGTGGTTGTCGAGCACATGCAGGCTTGGCGCCTCGGAGTCAGCGTGACCCATGCGCAGAATGAGCGTCGGATCGGCGTCTGTTGCTGTCGGTTGTTCGGCGAAAGCGGCGATGACTTCGTCTCTGTCGTAGCCGCCGGACGGCCGCTCCAGTTGGAGGAGAGCTGCGGGATTTGCTAATGTCCGCACATGAGGCATGGTCGGAGCGATCCAGTGCCAACTCACTATTGTTCAGGTGCTTGCCTTTGGCTGAGAAGAGCTGCGACCGTCTGACCAGTGCGAAACGTGCATCTGACCATGGTGATAAGCGCACCATGACGAGTCCTTTCGCGGCCTTCTCAATACAGGTTCGCCACACATATAGGCGGCTGTAGGATCTCCATCTTTGAAGCCCACAATAGCTCGGCACTGGCCCTCAGTGTGTTCGACGAGCAAGACCTTCTTGGAGCCATCGGGTTTCTTCGCATTTGCTCGGCCCAGATGCGAGACGATAGGTTGCGATACCGCGCCGCTCATGCTGGGTGCCATGTGCATGCAAAGCTCGGCGAAAGCGCGAATTTGCGCCCCTTAGGCCAGGATGGCGATCTGCCGCGCTCGGCGCCCAACGCTGGCAGAACGAGAACCTGTGCCGAGTTGTTTGCACGTCGTGGTCCGGTCGAGGGGAAGGCTAGTTGTCGAAGGTGCAAAACGGCAGCGCTGTGCCGAAAGGTGGGAGCGGCGTTTCTAGTTTCAGCTGCTTTAGCAGGACCGGGCTTGCGACAGACGTACCGCGCTTCTTCGCGGTCGACGACGCATCGATAGCCGCTTGGTAGCCGCACGGCCGGGACGGCGCGCCGGCGCATAATCACCTCGTCAACGGGCCTTTGGGACCCGACCCGTCTAATCCTGACACGTTGAGACATACCAATCCCCTGGCAGGTTCGTACCTGGAGATCGTACAATTTGACGCTACGTCCGATTCAAGCCTATTTGCGACCTCCACCTGTGAGCAACCAAATCCAGAGCGGCTCCCTTTGCAAATTCGTGCAGGTTAACCGTTGAACTAGCAAGTGAGCCTAGACATCAGTCGCTTGAGCGGGAACTGAGTGTCGATGATCCGTGGCGTCTAAACGGTAATTCGTTCGAGCAGGAGCGCTACGCGCAAATGCTCGGACGGCTTGGTCGTCCGTGAAGAACTCTGATTTCATAGGTTCGAAGCGTCTTCAATCTTCCATTCGCGGGTCAAAACCGCGGGAGCGTTTGACGTCGCAGGCCTACCTCGGACCTATTGCGGGCGTCAGTATACATGCCGGCCTGAAGGGGTTCTCGAGGATTGCCTTGACCGTTTGTCCTGCGCCCGGCCAAACAGCCCACCGGGCAGCCTATGTCGAAAATGTGATCAAGCGCCGGAAGCAACAGGTCTTTCTGGCGGTCATCCCGCGGTTTGCTCATCGCCTTCCAATGCCGATGACTCGCCGTCAGGGAATCACGAATTGCTCGAAAAAAATCCCAAAACGCAAGAAACCGCGGCCCCACACCCGGCTTTCCTGCCTATCTCTCAGGCGATCTGCATTCTTCAGGGACGACTAAGATCAAGCCTGCCGAGATGTCCAAACGTATCCATTCTGTAGATAGATCCAATCAAGAGAATGCATTTTACACTTGCGGGGTCGGTTATGTAAGCCTGTTGATGGCTGGGGCCGATCTAAGGAGGGCACTCTCGAATGAAAAAATTGCTGTTTGTAGCTGCGAGCGCCGTCGTACTTGCAGCGCCTGCGCCGACTTTCGTCGCTAAGGTTGCCGCGCAACCGATCGACACTAAGGTGCGGGTAGCCGATACGTCATATCCTGAATGCGAGGAGGACCCGTTGGATGGTATCTGCGATCTCTTCTTTTGCTTAACCGATCCGTCGTGCCAACGGTAAACAAACTAAGCAAAAAATGACGATAGAGTCCTAGCTAACTGGCCTAGAGCAGGCTGTTGAAAAAGGTGCTCGCCGCCGATCGTGGACCGTGATTCATTGACTCCGACGAGATCGGAGGTGGTCCGTGCGCGGCGGCGAGAATCGAACGGGCGAACTGTTCAGCTACGTCGACCTGGAGGCGCGGGTGCGCCGCGATCATCCGCTGCGAGCGGTCCGGACGATCGTGAGCGAAGTGCTGTCGGGCTGGAGCACGGGTTTGCCGCGCTCTATTCGCCGATGGGACGGCCGTCGATCCCGCCGGAGAAGCTGCTGCGGTCGATGCTGTTGCAGGCGTTTTATTCGATCGGCTCGGAGCGGCTTCTGATGGAGCGGCTGGAATATGACCTGCTGTTCCGCTGGTTCGTCGGAACGCAGAGGGTTCAAATTGGCCCCGAGTCACAGATCTCGCCGCAAGTCGAGCGCGGGACCTATTTGAAGCCGGATTGAACGAAGCCGCGTCTTGTGGGCCCGGACCCTATGACGGTCGATCTAGGCGCCGGCGGGCGCGGTTGACGCGATGTTGGGCCCGCGGGCGAGCGTGGCCGCAGATTGTCGCTGATGTCGGTAGCGAAGGAGGCCATCGTCGATAGTGCAACCACAGAGAGCCGACTATGGTCTGTTCGTTGGGGCTTGTGAGCGTGCTTAATTGGTCCGGCGGAGAGCGCCGGCAGAGCGATACGTGCAGCGGGAGTGAATAGGTTGAGGTGGTTCGTCATGATGTGTTGCAGCGAGGTGTTTGCGAGCGCGGCACAGGGCCAATCTCGACCATGCGGCCACCGCAGATGGGGCGCAAGTCGAGGCGGTGACCAGTGAGGATGGCGTAGCGCTCGCGATAGTCGACGGGTTCGGCGGCTGGAAGCGGCTCTGGTGCTTCGAGGGCTGCTCGGATGGGTGCGAGTTTGGCAGCGCGGCAGGCGAATTATTCAACTACTGCTCGAATTCCCTTGCTGGATCGTCTTGCGGAGTTCTTGCTGCTCGCATCTGCGATTCACCGACAATTGACCGGGTGGATGTCGTCAGGGGGCCGCTCTGCAGAATTCATTTCGATCTATTTGTAAATCAGCATTATCGGGCCGAAATTTCTGCACGAGAGAGCCTGCACCAAAGCCTTAGCGCAGCTTTCGAAGCTTGCCTCGCAAGTTGATGAGTGGATCGCCTCCATCCGAGCGTGTCGCGACGATCCGGCCGACAAAGATGCCATGACTGCCGACGATTTCGTGGCGGTGCAAAACGCATTCGAGAGTGCAGACCGCGGTTTGCAAAATCGGTACGTCAAGGATCCCCTGATCCCACCGGCCTACATTGAAACGCTCGATGCCCCTCACGCCGTACTGGCCCGCGAAACGCTGCGCGAGGTCCGCTTGATCCCCACTTAGAATGCTCACCCCAAAAACGCCATTCGCCAGTATCGCGTCGTGAGTCTGGGACGCGGCATTGATCCCGACGAGTAAGCAGGGCGGTTCCATACATATGGACGTGACAGAGCTGACCGTTAAACCGCGCCGTTCCTCGGCGGTCCCGGTGGCCACAATGGCAACACCGCTCGCCAGATTTCCCATCGCTTGACGGAATTCGCTCGCCTCAATGGATGGCATATCGTGCGTCTTTGAAGCCGGCCCGCAGCTCATAACCACCTCCCGAACTGGCGTCTTGCGATATCTAAGTCAGGCGGAATGTCGCTCGGAGGGCCGTGTCGGTTCTCGTGCTCGGCTCGTGCCGATCCGGCTTCCATGCCGAGACAAACTGAGCACTCGCGAAAGGCGAGCTGGTCAAAAGAGCGGACAGGAACGCTCGCCATCGGCTATATTGGATTTGGCGCGACTTCACGTCGACTCTCTTCCTTGCATATCGTGCCGGTCGCCCCCGTACGGGAGCCATTCATCGTCGGCCTTCGCGAGCTCTTCACCTCTCCGCGGGTAAGATCATTCGCTGCAAGCTATACCATCATGTAAGATGGGCATCTTGCGCTCGGCGTGTTCTGTTCGAGACCACTCGAGCAGGCGCTCTTTCGCGAAGGAAGCACGCCTGTCGAGCGTCGCGTGCAACGAATCTCGAACGTCAGGCGCGATCGAATCATCTGTATCGATCAGTTCCCGAAATTTCTGAATCATGCGCTCGACCGTTGCAATGGATCCGAGGACGCTCATCATATGCCAAGACATCATGGACTCTCTCCTTCGTAGTTGCGCGAGGCCCAATGCGCCGCACCACCCGTCATGTCGACCTTCTCTGTGACCAGCGTCGTACCGATGTGAGCGGCGCCGCCTCAGTAGATACCAGCTCGGGCGCGAGCGGCCCGGCAACTTCTCGGCGAATGTTGTGCCGTCGTGATTGCAGCGCTCGAGGCATCTCTCGTCTGACGGAGCTCCGGTGTCATTGATGCGCGCCTTCGATAGTGCCTTTCTGGGATCGCACATCCAACTGTCGCCAATCAATGCGCTCTGGAGTGCAGTGTTCGGAACGAAATCACTCGCCCGATCGTCGCTGCGGTCGATCACTGAGTACGGTCTCAACAGTTGTCCCGCGGGAGACGAGCGCTTGCGTTGCCGCCGTCACATCGGCCTGGCACATAAGGCTTTCACCCACCAGGAAGGTGGAAATCCCAACTTGCGAGAGCCGCATCAGATCGGCGGGACTGAAAATGCCGCTTTCACTGACGATCAGACGATCCTTCGGGACTAGCGGCGCCAGCTCTTCGCTGACGGCGAGAGTCGTCTTGAAATCGCGGAGGTTGCGGTTGTTTATTCCGATCATTGGTGAGCGGAAAGTAAAGGCGCGAGCAAGTTCCAAGTGGTCGTGGACTTCAATCAGCACGTCCATGCCGTGCTCAAGTGCCGCCGCTTCGATCTCTCGGGCAGCTCCGTCATCGACGGCGGCCATGATAATCAGGATGCAGTCGGCACCATGCGCGCGAGCTTCGGCCACTTGATAAATATCGAATATGAAGTCCTTGCGTAGCACCGGCAAATTGATGGCCGCGCGCGCCATGACCATATTGTCGAGATGTCCCAGGAAAGATGGCGTGTCCGTCAAGACTGAAAGGCAGGCAGCGCCACCTGATTCATAGGCCTTGGCGAGGGAGGGCGGATCAATGTCAGCGCGAATGAGACCCTTCGACGGCGAGGCCTTCTTTATTTCGGCGATCAGGGCGTACTCGCCTGCGGCGTGCTTCCTGCGAATCGAGTTGATGAAACCGCGCGGACGCGCGGCACGCCTTGCCAGAAACTCGATCTCTGCGAGCGGGACCTTGCGCTTCGCCGCGGCGATCTCCTCGCGCTTGTAGGCTTCGATTCTTGCCAAAATATTGGACATCGGCTAGCCCGGCAGCGAAGCATTGGAAACCGCGATAAGCTGCTTCAAGCGCAAAGCCGCGGCGCCACTATCTAGCGATTCTTGCGCGATGGTTACGGCCTCCCTTAGTGTCATGACACGACCGCCTACGACCAATGCCGCAGCAGCGTTTAGAACAGCCACGTCGCGGTACGGGTTTCGCATGCCTTCAAGTACGTTTCGGAGCGCGACGGCGTTGGCTTGGGCGTCGCCGCCCTTGAGCGCCTGGCTGCTGCAACGCGCCAGGCCAACTTCCTCCGGAACTACCTCGAAGGTTCGAATTTGATTCCCCTCAAGTGCTGCAACAAAAGTCGGTCCGGTGAGGGTGATCTCATCGAGTCCGTCCGAGCCGTGCACCACCCAGGCCGAATGGGCCCCAAGATTCTGCAACACCTGCGCCAGCGGGAGGAGCCACTCACGCGAAAAGACCCCAACGATCTGCCGCTTGACACCGGCCGGATTGCACAACGGCCCCAGCAGATTGAAAATCGTGCGGGTCGAAAGCTCAATCCGTATCGGCTGGACGTTCTGCATGGCCGGATGATGGGCCGGCGCGAACATAAACCCGATACCAGCCTCGCACACGCAGCGAGCGACGGCTTCAGGCGTGATGTCGATCTTCACACCGAGCAAGCTCAAGACGTCGGCGGCTCCTGAACGCGAGGATACCGCGCGATTGCCGTGTTTCGCGACCGGCACCCCGGCGCCGGCCACGATAAAAGCGGCGCAGGTTGACACGTTGACCGAGCCGGAAGCGTCACCGCCGGTTCCGGCGATATCGATGGCATCGGTTGGAACATTGACGCGCAGCATCCGCCTGCGCATCGCGGAAGCTGCGCCTGTGATTTCCTCCACTGTCTCGCCGCGCACGCGCAGCGCCATAAGGAGCCCGCCGATCTGCGCGGGCGTGGCGTCACCCGACATCATGCTTGCGAAAATGGATGCTGCCTCCTCGCGGGTCAACTTGGCGCCGGATCCGACTTTACCAATGATTGGTTTGAGATCGTTCATGGCGCGGCTTCGCGTTGGACAGTGTTGCTTGCGGTAACGAGGATTGTTCTTCGACGATCATCCTGGACACGCTGCGGGAACTGGCAGCCGTTCGTCGCTCGAAAATGCGCTGGCCTGTTTCAAAGCCTACAACCTGACGCAACGTAAGAATCAAGCGATTTGAGGCTTATCGTGAGATCGATCATTGCAGGCCCGCACAAGATCCCCCCGAAACCGATCAAAGATGTTCATGCCGACCCTCTTAGACGCAACATCAGTGCCAACAGAACGCAGGCAGACCGAGTGCGACGACTGCGACACAAGGCGCGGTCCGTCCGAATGATGTGTTGTGAGTCAAGCCGAGCCTCTATGCACCAAGCCGCGATTGCGATGGCCGCGATGAGGCGATCGGCACCCCATTGGAGCAGGACTGCCGCGGCTGCGCGCCTATTTGCGCGATGAGCTGAGCTGCAAGTGCTCAGCTAATGACGCAAAGGTCGGAAAGCTCACATTGCTCCGAGCCGTTCCTGACATATTAAGCCGGGGTGCGAGCGCCGGAGTCGGTTTTCAATGCCCATCACAACGGACGCCGTCGGCTGTCCGGCGCGGCACACAAATTGCTCTGATCAGGAGCAACGAACCGCCGCAGAGCGGCTGCTTTCCATCGACCGAACCGGGAGTGCCTGATCATGTTCGCCGCGATTTTGCTGGTCACTGCAACTCTGGTGCTGCTTATGGTCCAAAAATGCTTAATTCTCTTGGATGGATGTGGCGATCGGGGCAAAGCGGCCCCAGTGCAACCTGGTTCTAGCCTCAATCAAGTAAAAGGCGAGCCAGAAGGGCGCCACGAGCTGTGGCGAGCGATCGCGCGGGTCGCGTCATTTCAGGAGCATGTCTCGGTCCACAACAGCCATTACCAAAAGAGAGTCGTCGCGGGCGGCCTCGTTGTTGCGAAAATGGCTTCATCTTGACGACGCACAACCTAGAGTACGACCGCCGACCGCGCAGACGGCAGGACGACCAACTTGCCTCCTCTAGAAAAGCCTCCAATTGTAAGCCCGGGCGCGCCTGATGTAACGGCGCCTACGTTCTCTAAGCAGCCCTGATGGATGCCCAACCAAAATGCGAGCTTTCGCTTCTGCTGCGACAGGCGAGTCGGAGGCCCAACTTTTCATGCGCTCCAGCAAGGCAGGCGAACCGATCGCATCACGGCCATGCCAAGATCCGATCCGCCAAAACCCGGAGGGGTGACGCTATTGGCGATAAGGGAGCCCCCCAATAGCCAATGGGCCCTTATCCGGCAGCTCGATAGGGGGCATGCCTCTGTTACGCAGCGCGGCCCGGACGTCGAGTGTTCGCAGATGGGAGGGGGCCATGTCGTGGCATCTTCAGCGTCGTTCAATGGTCAATCCTGCATTCTCGAGCGCATCCAGGATTTTGCTTGCTAGTGTTTCCGGCCTCTCCGAATCGCGTCCAAGGCTTGGCGCAATCGTGTCGACGATGACCGCGTGCGCTTTCTCGCGCTCGAAAGGCTCGGGCAGCGTATATTCGCCGCACACATTGCAGCCCATCACCGATCGGCCGCTCCAGGGATCGTGACATGCGACCTCGCACCAGTTGTTAGCGTGACATTTGGGGCAAAGCACGGGCGGATTTCCACTGCGAGGGTTGTTACAGATTACAAGGAAGGGTTCTGTAGCGAGTTCACCTCTGGAAGAGTTCTCCAACGCTGGAGTTAGTCTCGAGTATTCCGCAAGCGAACAGCACCACAGAGGCCAAGCCGGAAACGAGCGCGCACAGCTGCAAGACAGGTGTGGAGTGTGCCCTGCACGTGCAGTTCCTTTCTTCCACAGTTGATGATGGCGCGGGCGTCCTGGCCCTCGAGGCCTCTAGCTCAGCTGCAGCGCGAGCGATGATTGCGAGCAAAGCCATAGCAGCGCCCCATCCGAAATAGAATGTTGCCAATGCCACCGAGCTCATCAGGCTTAGATCGAGCTTAGCTTTGGCTGCGACATGCGTTAGAGACGCTAAAACTGCGAGGACGGCCACAAAGTTGATCAACACCAATGCGCGCAGAGCTAGCCTGACGGAAATGATCGACGGGCCGCTAAAGGCACCTCGAAGGCTGGGCATGATCTCAGAACCGGCTTGGGGAGCGTACCCGTGCTCGCCGGCGCTCCATTGTCGGTTATCTATCGGACAGCGGTTAGTCCAAGGTTGGTCGATCGGCAGCTTTTTGTTGGAGTGTTCCAAGAGTGAGGTCCTTCCTTAGTTCAACGTGGGTCGACGCGTCGACTTCGCGCGGTCACCCATGTTTGGGATGCGGGAAATTGCTTGCAGAGGGCGTCGGCGGAAAAGAGCTGATGCGCCTCAAGAGCGCAGGTTGGGCGCCCCGCCACGATTGCCGGTATAGGCTGACAAAGCATCCAGAACGACCTGCAGTGTGAGCCTGAGTGTGACCATTAACCCTCACCGCCCTTTGACCCCGATAAGAAAACGCTCTTGCCGAGGGACGTCGGCAGCCAGCCGTCAAGTGCTTCGCAGAACAAGGCGGGCATTGGGCGGGGATTGATACCGGGAGACAAAGCCTGCATTAAGCATCGCCCTGACTGATCCGAGGCGGTCCTCCACGGTTTCATCAGCGAAGCGCTCGCTGTTGAACAATAGGATCGCATTCGGCTCTGCCCCTCAACCGCGCCCCGTTGTCGATCAGCCTGTTACATCCTGAAGACGCCATACTGTGGTGCCTCGATGGGAGCGTTGAGGGAGGCACTTAAAGCAATTGCCAGCGCGGTTCTGGTATCGACCGGATCAAGAATGCCGTCGTCCCAGATTTCGGACGTCGCGTAGTACGCGCTCGATCTCTCCCGATACTCCTGGAGAATCGGCTCTCGAATGGCGGCCAACTCGCGCTCTGACAGGCGGCCACCCTCGCGGGCCAGTTGTCTCGCCTTGACATGGGTGAGCACGCCGGCGGCTTGCTCAGCGCCCATCGCCGAGATCTGCGATTGTGGCCAGGTAAAAACAAAACGGGGATCGAACGCTCGTCCAGCCATCGCGTAAGTCCCCGCACCGTGAGATGCGTTGCAAATGACGGTGAACTTCGGCACCGATGCCCCAGAAACGGCCATGATCAACTTGGCTCCATCCTTCGTGAGGCCACGCCGCTCATATTCTCGGCCCACCATGAAGCCGGTCGTGTTCTGGAGGAAGAGCAGAGGCGTTCGGTTTCTGTCACATAGCTGGATGAAGTGACTGCCTTTGAGTGCACTGTCGTTAACCAGCACACCATTGTTGGCAAGAATTCCGATTTGATATCCATGCAGCCGAGCGAAACCGCACACCAGAGAATCGCCATACCGCTGCTGGTATTCGTGAAATCGACTGCCATCGACAAGACGCGCGATGATCTCCCGCATTTCGAACTGCACCCGAGGGTCCCTCGGAATAAGGCCATACAGCTCGGAGGCATCGTAGGCAGGCGGTTCAGGCGGGGCTTGATCGATCAAGGTTTTCGCCGGGCGATGAAGGCGTGCGACGATGTCGCGGGCTATTGCAATCGCATGCATCTCAGAGCTTGCCAGATAGTCACTCGTGCCCGACACGCTGGTATGCATTGAAGCGCCGCCGAGCTCTTCGGCCGACACGATCTCGCCAGTGGCAGCCTTCACGACCGGAGGTCCGCCGAGAAAGATTGCTCCCGGACCGTCGACCATGATGCTGTAGTCGCTCAGCGCTGGAACGTAGGCTCCTCCGGCGCTGCAATGACCCATTGCGATGGCGACTTGTGGCACGCCCATCCTGGAAAGAATTGATTGATTGCGCAGGATTCGACCGGCGTGATAGCGATCTGCGAAGAACTCCGCCTGCAGAGGCAAAAAGCCCCCGGCACAATCACAGAGATGAACCACCGGTAGGCGGTTCTCGATTGCTATGTCCAAAGCTCGCACGATCTTCTTGATGGAAAGCGGATACCATGCGCCGCCTTTCACGCTCGCATCATCGGCGTGAATGATCACTTCGCGGCCGGCCACGATCCCGATCCCAACCACCTGCGCTGCCCCAGGGACTTCGCCTTGGTAGGCCTTGTTAGCGGCCAGTGTTGAAAGCTCCAGGAACGGAGTGTCGGGATCGAGCAATGACTCGATCCGGTCACGAACAAACAGCTTATTTTGCTGTCGCAGGCGGTCCAGGTCCCGTTCTGGCCGGCTAAACCGCGTGGTACATTGCCGCTGCTTTAGTTCGGCCGCAAGCTGCCTGTTGTGGATTTCGTTGAGCTGAAAGTCTTGCGCGTTCACATCCGCCGAAGAGGTGATTCGCTGCATTTCAGCGTACCTCTTCCGAGAGGGTCACCAGCACGGCGTCTCGCTCGAAGCTCTCGCCTTCTTTGAAGTGAATAAGGGCGACCTGCGCGTCCTTTGGAGAGCGGATGACTGTCTGCAATTTCATGCTCTCGATTATGATCAGCTCTGTCCCAGCGGAAACGGATTGGCCAGGTGAGACTCTGGTCGCGATTACGACGCCCGGCATTGGAGCGAGGGCCATCAGATGGCCTGGCTCGTCATTCGCACAGGCAAGCGCTCGCAACGGATCACGGTAGCGCAAAATGCGCGTCCTGCCGCCGATATGCAGGTGAATCGTGTCGCCATCAATGAAGAACCTGACCTGCCTTCTTTCGTTCGCAATGCTAAGAAGGCCGGAACCACTGCCGCAGTCCGAGAATGCGACCGGGCCAACAACCTCGTCCCCCAGCCGAAGCAGATAGCCTTGCGGGCAGGGCGAAAGCCACAACTCATAATCGATGCCGTCAACCTCGAAAGAGTGCTTCACGGTCAATTTCTCCAGCCACCGAGAGAGGCGTGAAGCTCAGGCACAGCGTTTGCAGAGTCGCGGACGGGTTTTGTCAGAAGAGCGGCCGCAGCGAGAAAGGGAGACAAATCGGACCCGCCCGAGAGGACGTGAGGATTCTCCTCGAGATATCCCGCATGAATATCGCGGCTCAGAAATGTCTCGTCCGCGAGGATACGCGCGAGGAAATCCGCATTTGTCTCGCAGCCAAGGAGCACTAGCTCACGCAGAACGCGTTCGGCCTTAGACGCAGCCTCCATGCGGGTAGTTGAATGCACGATGATCTTAGCGAGCATGGGATCGAAGGTTGTCGTGATCTGTTGGCCGCGCGAAATTCCAGAGTCGATGCGTACGCCGTCGCCGCCCGGGTACTCGAGAACGTGTATTTTGCCGGTAGTTGGTGCGTATCCGCGTTCCGGGGCCTCCGCGTACAGTCTAGCCTCGATTGCGTGTCCTTTTGGGATAATGTCGGCTTGTGAAAATCGAAGTGCGCGGCCTGCGGCGGCATAGATCTGTTCGGCAACCAAATCGAGCCCAGTGGTCATTTCGGTCACAGGGTGCTCGACCTGCAGGCGCGTATTCATCTCCAAGAAATAGAACTCTCCTTGACCCAAGATGAACTCGACTGTGCCTGCGCTCCGATAATTCACGGCCCGGGCGATAGCAGCGGCAGTTTCACAGATCTGCTGCCTCAGCCTCTCGTCCAGCGCCGGCGAGGGCGTCTCCTCAATGATCTTCTGGAAGCGGCGCTGCACCGAGCACTCCCGCTCGAAGAGGTGGACCACGTTTCCGAACGAGTCACCTAACACCTGCACTTCGATGTGACGTGGTCTTTCGACGTATCGTTCGGCATAGAGGCGGTCGTCACCGAAGTATCGCTGTGCCTCGCTTCGTGCCTGCGCTATCGCTCCCTGGAGGCACCCCAGCTCGCGCACGATTTGCATGCCTTTGCCGCCACCTCCTGCTGATGGCTTCACCAGCAAGGGCGCTCCTATGGCCCGGGCTCTGCGAAGAAACGTCTCTGGTTCATCTTCTTCGATCGCCGAAGGTGCGACCGGAAAACCGTGTCGCCGGACGAAGTTGCGAGCTCGGATCTTGTCGCCCATAAGTTCGATAGTCTCCGGCGCGGGACCGATGAACGCAAATCCCGCCTGGGTCACGGCCCTCGCGAATTCTGCATTCTCCGATAGAAATCCATACCCAGGATGGATCGCGCCCGCGTTCGCCGTGCGGGCTGCGGCGATGATCTGCTCAATATCCAGGTATGCCGCGAGGGGCGTGTGACCGCGAATGGCAACCGCGGTGTCAGCCATCGAGACGGCCAGCGTTCGCACATCGATATCGTGGTAGAGAATCGCAGAACGCAGCCCGAGCCTGCGCAGCGTCTTGATGATGCGCACTGCGATCTCGCCGCGATTGGCGATCAGAACGGTATCAAACGGTAATGTGACCATTGGCTCGCGCGTTTTTGAGATGATCCATAAGTCCGGCCATCGCTTTTCGCTATGACGGGAGGGCTCGCGCACCCGGCAGAGGAGGGTGGTCCGCGCTGAGAGGACGCTCAGTAACAACCATTGCCGCGGGCTGGCGACGATCTGCCTTTTCCGGCCACTTTCCCGAACCGTTCACCAGGTTGGCCCATCGCTGCCGAGTGAAGACAGCGAGACGATGCCTGCGACGACTGACCTCATACGCGATCGCGGCGGCGGCCCGGCGGCAAGCAGGCTCCTCCCGCCATTTCCTGAGGCCGTCCACCAGGGATGTCAGCTGGTGGTAAGTAAAGCTGGAGAGCCGATCGGCGCGGCGGGTTCGAAGGAGTTCCTCGGCAATTCTAGCCGTAGCTTGGCGAATGATCAGCGCGTCCGGCCATTTGCTGAAGCCATCAACCAGCAACGATAAATCTTGGCTGGTTAGCTGTTGGATTGATTCGCATTCTTCTTCCAGAAATTCGGCGATTCTGATTGCGCCTTCATGGCATTCAACCGCTCGGGGATGCCTTCCGAAAGCTGCCACAAACAGCGCAAGTGCTCTGAACTCGATCTGCTTCACCAGCGCGGTATCAAGCCGCGACAGCTGAGCCCCCAAGCTCTTGCAAGCCGCCTGACCTGCCTTACCTCCGCTCTCCTGGCTGAGCTGGTTACAGATTGTGGCATACGCCCATGATCGCCCGGTGCGGATATTCTCCTTAAAGCGTGGCACAAACTCGCTTTGGAAAGTGGTGGCGCTCCTGCGCAGGAATCTTTCCCGGTCGGCAATACCCAGCTGGCCGGCAAACCTCACAACTGCAACCGAAAAACCACGCACGTCGTGAGCGCAACGCGCCCGATCAGCAGCATTTAGGACGGCATCAAAGCTGGCGACATGACATGGTTCCGCCCCGGCCTGGAGCATAGTCCCAGACCGAGGGCGATCCACGAGCCCTGCTTGTGGGCGGTAGCTCATTTCGAGCCTCGCGTGCCGGAGACCCTAACCGACATGACCTTGCGGCACGGCTCACTCAAGCTCCCGAAGTTGATTTTAAGGCAAGAAGTGATGGCAGCGACATCTGGTATAACGCTTCTGCAAAGCCGAAATACGTCTGCCTTGCACGCCTCCTGCTCCTGTGCCGTCGGCGGCCGATCTAGTGCAGCCGCAGGTTCGTCGCACAAGCCTGTGGTCGCTAGAGCAACAATAGCGATCGCTGTTGGAAAGCGCAGCTCTCCTAAGAACCAAAGCCCATACGTCCGTTGTTTGCGATCCACGATGTCCTCATCTAGTCAGTACGTTGTCCCGGTATTGCTCTTCCTGCGCGATGCGCAACGTGACCTGTCCAGCGGTAACAGGTCGAAATGAGTCGCCCCCATGATCCGCATCAGTGCTCTTCACCGCCTGCGCACGGTGCTTCGGTCATCGCTGCTCGCGCAGCCGATGTCATAGCGGCAGCCCGAAGGACGGGAGAGGATGCATGCTGCAGCCGCCTGTGAACGCCACGAGGCTTGGCTTTCGTCAGCCCGGGGCCCGATCAGTCCTTGCCATGTCTAGGGAGAGGTGACTCATTGCCCAGCAGCCTGACCGAGCACTGAATGGACATCGAGATAGGACGTGGCGACGTTGTTACATATATCGTCCGACCGCGGACAATGACCCAGATTACGCGCGGTGCGCCACTCTTGCGCTCGAACGTCAGAACGCCTCGACAGGCGCTTCGAGCCGTCCTTCGGCTCCTCATTTCTTGCGTTAGAGTGGTTCGACGCGCGATCGGCCTCCCTGTCGTGAGCTGCTGTTTGGCAACGATTGCGTTCAACTCTATCCTGCCTTCGCTTTTGCATGCGTGCGTTCGTTTCGGCTGCTTGGGTCATTTCGTTCAATCCGTCCTTCAGGCTGCCTTTGGATTGTTGCAGGTCCCGAGCACTGCGTCTGGAGCGCGGAGTAAGCTGGCTAAGCTTAGGTTTGCATTCTGATTACCCAACCGTAGGCATTTGCGTGACCGAAGATCGCCGCGACTGCCTTCGAACCGTACAATCTGACGCTGCGTGCGTTTCAAGCCCTCCAGTGCCTCTCTCTGTTAATATTCGATGTCGCGGATCTCCGGATCGGTTGGCGCCCAGGCGATGCCTCGTCTCTCGCGCAAGCCCTTTCGTTCTTTCATTGGACTTATTATGAGGATCCGTCGTCACTGATCACGCCTGACCACTCGTGCGTAGGACCTGCTTGATCGATGTTTCGCTTTCGACAAGGCCACGATAGTTGCATTGGTCTCTTCGCGGGGCAGATATCCGTCATACTGCAGGGGCTCGGCCGCGGTGAGCAGCTTGGGATCGATCGCGCTCTAGCACGAGCTTCGGCGGGTGGCGGAGCCCATCAAGAGGCAACGCAGATGGGTGCTGATGGGCCTCCGTTTGCGGGAGAGATCGCCGTTGTCACAGGTGGCACACAGGGGGTAGGCACTGAAATAGCCAGCCTTCTGGCTGGCCGCGGCGCCACGGGTCTGCTTATTACGGGAGTAAGAAAGATCGCGGCGCAAACGTTGCAACGGAGATTACGTCCCAGGGGTATCGAACCGTGTTTGTGTCGGCCGACCTTGCTGATCATTTTAACGTAGCAAAAGGTATTTCTGCGGCCGATGCGGCTTTCGGCAGGATCGATGTTCTGATCAACGCAGCCGGAGACACCAGCCGCCCAGAGACCTTCGAAACCAGCGCGCTCGGGGGATGGCGGCGGTCACGCGTGCTTCCGTAGGAAAGGCGAGTTGGTTGCTGGAGCAGACCTGACTGCGCAGCATTTGTGAAAGGGGAGGAGTTCGCGGCGGCCGTTTGCGAGGTGACATGTTTCTGTCACCAAAAAAGCTGCACACTTATTTTGCGGAAATTGAAAGGCACACTTGTGTGCTATGCGCCAATCGAGTTCTCTTCAATGAATTCGAGGAGCTTCCCCGACCAGGAGGCCGTCAGTTGATCGAGGTGAGTGGCGATGTTAGTGCTCGGGAAGGTCTGCTCTCCGATCCAGCGCTCCAAGGCCGAAATGTTCGAAGTTAATTGCCGCTGAGACTGCGCCGCCACCTTCAGTGCGACCAATAGACCTTTGGGAGGATGCAGCCAAATGTCGCCGTCACGGTTCGCAAGTGCTGAGCCATCATTGAGTTTCGCCCAAGTTGGGCGACTGGCGCCACCTGGGTCTAGCATCGCCACTTCCAGCCACTCCGTTCCACCAGCCCAGTTGGCACACCCCGCGGTTGACATGCCGGCCGGCGTGCCGGTGGAGGGCTGTCCACCTGTGGAAGACTTTACACACATCGTCGCTTTGGGATGGGACCACAGTTGTCAGTCAGCGCCCGATGCCCTGATCGGCTCACTCAACAGAAAAGGTCTACTGCCGGCGACACCGTTCCAGTCGCGGGCGCATTTTTACATCCATGGTCGGCCTTACACGACGAAGCTGGGTAACGAAGCAAGGGAGCCAACTCCAAACAATCCGGGAGGGCTTAGCGTCACGCTGATCCCCGGGCATGGGCTCGAATCTCACCAGCCGGTCCTGGCGGACATCGAAAGCTTTCCGGGACATGGGGAAGAAACATCGTCATCGAGCCGGGCTGCGGTGTCTACGATGCGGACGAAGGGTGCCAAAGGCTGTGGACTGTGGTCGTGTTTCAAGTCAGGGCTTGGCAAGCTCCGAGGGAGTCGTCATGAAAACTCGTCCGGCCGTCTGGATCAGGCGGATGAACACGCTTCCGGATCGGCCATCCCGGTGCAGCCTCCGCTGGCGCTGGGTCACACGGAGTGCCTGGGTGACGAGCATATCACGGCGGATTACACACTTCTGGAGCGGGAATTGCGGAGGGAATATCCGGATCTGGCCGCCCGCATCCGGTTCGTGCAGCCCGCGCAAGCTCATCTGCTGCGCTTGACCAATGAGGCGAACGTCGAGGAGGAAATCTTGCGGGAGATCAACGGCCATGGTGACGATACTGCCGACTTCCTCTTCGTGCCAGTAAGCAACGCCGGTGTCGTCCTTAACAGCGGTAGACATTGGACGCTGCTGCTCGTTGATCGCCGCGATCCGGAAGGGATCGTTGCCTACCACTACGACTCCTTACCGCGTGATTCTCAGAGGGAGGTGGCAAGACAGCTCGCAGTCAAGCTGGGCGCTCGCCTTGAGACCGCAAAAATGACCCGGCAGCCAAACATGCATGATTGCGGCGTGTTTGTGGTGGACGGCACACGGGCGCTGGCCAATCGATTGGCTGAAGGGCAGCGGCCGCCGCTTCACCTCGACAAGCTCATCGCCAATCGGCGGGCCCTCCAGGATCGACTGAGCGGTCCTGCGCATTTGCGACGCCGAACTCGCTGATGCGCTCGGGCTAGTGGAACTGGCTGGGCGTCTCTTGCCGGCACCAGAACCTTGGCCGGGTACGAGGACGTGTGAACGACGTGAATTGGCTCGCTCACGACCCTGCCCTGCAACGGATCGTGGGCTAGCGGGCGGTGATCGACCAGCCAATCGGACGCTTTGATACCGAGCGACGGGCTTAAAAGAGAACCTCAGCGCCGCCGAGCTGCGGATCAGCACCGTGCCTGCCGCTGGCCCATGAAGAATATAGTGCGGAATGTGGATCCAACGTGTCCGCGGGTAGTCGTGTGGAAGAAGCGGCCCAGCCCTGGCCGCGAACTTTAGCCTCCTTGAAACCGGGGCTTCAGAACAATATTCACGCTGAACGGGATTGTTGGGGGCACTTCCCTCATCCCTGGCCCCAACAGGCCACATAGGGCTGACCATGAATAATCAAATTTGTCGGCTGCTGGAATGACTGCGGTGGCATACCTCTTCTATTCCGTCCGCCAACCAGGACGTCGGGGGCGGGTTGAGAGCCATGATTGAAGCCCAACCCGACGACATGTCCGAAATCATACGCCGGCGCCCGAGCAGGTATTGTAGCTGCCGGACAAGATGACTGTTGCGGCTGGCCCAACTCCCACGAAACCTGTCGAAGGCATCGTTACGCACTTCGTCGCGTAAGGCCGTATCAAAATTCAGATTGCCATTGGGGTACGGCAGAGCTGACCGTGGTAGGTCCAAGGCGCCTCCGGCACGGCGAGCACTCGTTCGAGCGAGTTCAGGAACAAGATCAGCCGCGGATCGCCTTCCCAGGAGAGTGACGATAGCCCATCGGCCTCCATCTCCCTCTCCAGTAGCGCCAGTTGCTTCCGTAGCTCTAAGCCGTCATCGTTGATGGCTGCCGTCGCGGGAGATGCCTGCAGCGAGGTGCCCTGCGAGGTGCCTTCGCCTGCGGCTGCCGGTGGCCCTTCGACCTCCATCTCGCGCTCCGGCAACTCCAGCAGATCAAAATCGTTGTCGTTGATGGTTGTCGCGGGAAATGCCCGCAGCAATGTGTGCTGCGAGGCGACGTGCGCCGCGGCCGACGGTGGCCCGTCGACTTCCATCTCCCGCTCCAGCAGTTCCAACAGATCTAAGTTGTCGCTGATGGCTGAGGACTGCCGTAGCGAGGTGTACTTCCGAAGCAGCTTCAACCCGAAGCCCACCGAGTGGATATTTCTGGCGCGGCTGTACCTCTTAACATCGTCCCGCAGCGACTGGTCGGTGAGGCGGCCCGCTATCGCGCCTTTAGCATGCCTCTGGAGCCACACACTAAAGGCGCGAAGCGCGCGACCGATTGTGCTGACATCGCGCGGCGTCTGGAAACCGCGCCATCGAGTTCCTCTCGTAATGTCCGCTCTGGCCGCCTTGACTGCGTTTTGGATGAGAGCCGCATCTCCGGGATAGGCAGCCAGCTACCAAAATCTTTTTTCCGTCCCTCTGCCGCTCAACAGGACGAGATGAGCCAGCGCATTGATGATTTGTCTGGCCCTGAGGTTGCAAACTGTAAAGCTTGGCATCTTCGTCCAGCGAGCGGTCATGAGGCCGACCGATGATGCCCGGTTTGTTTTCATCGTAGAGCCAGGAAGAAAAGCGGCGAATAGTGGTCGCAATGGACGTTGCGGAGCGCCGCCTGAGTCGACCCGCGGCGGGCTCGCCCGCAGTCGCAGACACAAAGTCATTGAGGACGTCATTGAGGCGTTTCTTGTCGTCGGGATGGTGCTGCATCGGGGCCTGCGGCGGGTAGCTGCGGTTCTCACCAGTGCAGTTGAAAGTTCGCGGACATTCTGTTCGCTGTCAGCGCCAGATCTGACATCTGGGTTGAGCACGGACGGCCTGGGCGGTGATCGATGATCCGCCCGGGGCTCATAGCCGGAACGGGCCTCATGTCCTTCGCGGCTTGGCGCACCACGATCCACGCCAAATGAAGACGCCCTCAAATCCCGCGGTTCAGAGCGCATCTGCTCCGGGGCACAACTGCTCGCTCGGTGAGCCTCGATGTCGGAAGAGCCCGATTCAAGAACGGGCTCCTCCGCGCCGTCACTGCCATCAACTCCGGATTGGGAGCTAGAGCATTCGCCGATCATGTTGCAGCGTATCCTGCGGCACTGAAGTAGTTGCGACATTCGGTCGGCGTGAAGCAGTCAATGATGCGGCCGATGGCGCTCCAGAGGCCCTCGACGGTTCGCTCTGCGGCCTGACGCAGGAGCGCTTTGAGCTTGGAGAAGGCGTTCTCAATCGGATTGAAGTCGGGACTGTAGGGCGGCAGGTAGAGCAGGCTTGCCCCTGCAGCTTCGATCATCTGGCGCACCTTTGGCCCCTTGTGGCTGGACAGGTTGTCCATGATGACAATGGAGCCTGGCTTAAGTTCAGGGATGAGAATCTTGTCGACGTAGACTTCGAAGGCGTCGCGGTTAATCGGTCCATCGAGGACCCAAGGGGCGATGATGCCGGTGGAGGTAATGCCTGCAACAAAGGTCGTGGTTTTCCAGTGGCCGTGAGGAACCCCGACTTTCAGACGCTCTCCGCGCGGACAGCGGCCGTAGCGGCGGGCCATGTTGGTCGACGCCCAAGTCTCGTCGATGAAGACCAAGCGCGCGGGATCGAGAGCAGGCTGGCCGTCGCGCCAATCCTGCCGTCGCTTCATGACGTCCGGCCGGTCTTGTTCGCTCGCGTGTGCAGTCTTTTTTTGCGCGTGATGCCGTGCCGAGCCAGGAAGCGACGGACCGTGCCTTCGCCGAAGACCAGCCCTTTTTGGGCCAGACTCCGGCGCAGCTCCGCAATCGCGGCATCCGGTGTTTCCTTCAGCAGCGCAAGGATTGTCTCCTTGTGCGCCTCGATCCGGCCGGACCGGCGATCGCCGCCAAGGGCCTTCGGCCGCGCATCCCCTTGCTGGCGTTCGCGGGTTCGCCAGCGACTCACACTTGCCGCGCTCACCCCAAAGCGCTCGCCTGCCTCGCGATGCGATGCGCCCGCCTTCACAGCAGTCAGAACCCGAATGCGAAGATCCAGCGAAAGAACTTTTGACATGCCTGCCGGCCCCCACCTCCGGCAGGTAGTTTGAATCAGTTCCGAGCTGATTTGGGAATCCCTTTCGATTCACTCAGCTAGGCGGATGCTCTAGTTGACGGTCCAGGCTCACCATCGTTCATCAGTTGCTCCGAGCTACGCGAGAACTCACTTGAGCCATCATCCAATACTGGCTGCGTCTCAAGTCGGAAGTGCGCTTAAAGTCGCGTACGACATCAGATGTTCCAACGATCCATCGACGTACCGAGTTAAAAGTCTTCGTCTCATCTTCTTCTTCCGAAGTTTCGCGAGGCGAGCGCGCGGCCCGGTTTCCTAAGCCCTAGTCTCCTTAGGGCTGATGACTGAGCCGACCTAAGAGCCATGGCCAAGGCTTCTGATGTCGGGTTTGCAACATCCTGTCGGGACCGTGACGCCTCCGATTGAGAAAATCGCTTTTGCAAATCAAGTCATTGCAACTGGCACAAGGTTTGAACGAGAGGTGAAACAGGAACGTAATCAAGCAGCGCTTGCGGAAAGAGGGGACAGTGGCGGCTTACAAGAGTGTCGTCTGCGGGCTTATTGTATGCAGCGGGTACGATGTTTGACTGTCCGAATACCGCGATCCGGCGCAATGCGCGGTCGCGTATGGTCTTGTCACAATGATTGACCATTGGGTGGCGGCTCGAGACGACATCGATGCACGTGCGCGCTGCGGTGCTGCGCCTGTGTCGGGTCCCGCGCCCGCCGGCATGAATGTCCGTGCTACGGCCGAATTCGAACGGCTCGAAGCCGAGGTGCGGCGCATGGACGCCAACGGACCAGCTGCTGTTGATTGGAGCAAAGTCAGTACGCTGTCGCTCCATATCCTGGCGAACCAGTCGAAAGACATTCTGGTCGCCTGTTGGGCCACCTATGGTCTGTTTCGGAGCACAGGATACCAGGGCCTTGCCGTCGGTTTAGGCGTTCTGCGCGGCATGGTGGACGCGCATTGGGACGGGCTCTTTCCGCCGATCAAACGGGAACGGGCGCGGGTCGGTGCGATCGATTGGCTCGTTGGTCGCGTTGGACCGGAGGTGGGCGAGAATGCACCTATCGAAACCGAGTATCCGGCCGTGCTCGCTGCCTATGAGGCGCTGGACGATCTCGATCGCCAGCTGCGCGACAAGTTGGTCAATGAGCAAGCCTCTTTGGGCGAGTTATTGACGACGCTGCAACCGCACTACGAAGAAGCCAAGCGCGCAATCGCCGTGGCTACGGAACGTGTGGCTGAGCCGGCGCAAGGTGCAGATGAGGCTGCTGCCGGGCCCGCCGTATCCACTCTGCCGGTTGGCGAGACTCAACCGGCTGCACCGGATTCAGCATTACCCGCGGGCGCCGATGGCAACTGGGCCGGCTTTATCGACCGCTTGCCTGATATGCTGCGGCAAGCTGCGGCCGTCCGGCGCGTCACGTCGCTCACAGACCCGAAGGTCTATCTGCTCAATCGCGTCGGCTCCTGGATGCGCTTTGACGCCCTGCCACCTGATACGGCTGGCCGCACGACGATATTTCCGCCTGCGGATAATATCGCAGCGTTAGAAGCCAAGATAGCGGCCGGTCAGCACGCCGATGTCGTGAATTTGGCCGAAGAGTTCGTCTGGACGGCACCATTCTGGGTCGACGCTCACCGCCATGCTGCCCAAGCGCTGGAGAAAATGGGGCCGCTCTTTGAGCCGGCGGTCGCGGCGGTGCGCGCAAGCGTAGCTCTGCTGGTCACACGCTATCCGCGGATCTTGGAATTTCAGTTCAACGACGGCGGGCCGTTCGCGGATGAGGACACGCGTGCCTGGGCCGCCGTGGGTGGTGCGGACGTGTCGCCGGGCCGTGATCCTGTCGACGAAGCGCTTGTCGAGGCACACAGGCTCGTCGGCGGCGGGCAGCCGCAGGCCGCACTCGAGAAGCTGTCTCGTGCGCTGAATGGCGCGACTGGGGAAAGAGCGCGGTTCGTGGGCCAGCTTGCGCAAGCACGTTTCTGCGTCGAAACCGGCTTCGTCACAACCGCCATCCCGCTGCTGGAGCATATGGAGGAGGTGATCGCCGAGCGCAACCTCGAAAGCTGGGAGCCTGTGCTCGCGCTCGACGTCGCCGAATTGCGCTTTCGTGCGATAATCCATTCCGACTCGCAGCAAATGTTTGACGAGCCGCGCCGTCGCGCCGCGCTCGAGCAAATCCGAACACGGGTCGCAGGCATCGATATTGCACGCGCGAGCCAACTCGGTCGCTAGCTGATGTTGTCAGGAACAAAGTCCTAACGGAGCTGATATGGCACAGGAAAGCTCGGTCGCTCCAAAGGAGCGCATCAATATTCGCTTCAAGCCGGCAACGGGCAACCTCAAGGAGGATGTCGAGCTGCCGCTCAAATTGTTGGTTTTGGGCGACTTCACCGGCCGGGCCGATGACCGCCCGATTGAGGAGCGCGAGCTCGTCAATATCGATAAAGACAATTTCAATGAGGTTGTCAAAAGCCAGGAACTGACTCTTAATATCGCCGCTGAGAATAGGCTCGACGATCAGTCTGCGGCCGACAAGCTGTCCGTGTCCCTGAAGTTTGAGAGCCTGAAGGATTTTGAACCCGAGCGTGTCGCAGAGCAAATCCCCGAACTGCGCGCCTTGATCGAATTGCGTGCGGCCCTGATCGCCCTGAAGAGCCCACTCGGCAATGTGCCGAGTTTCCGTAAAGCCATTCAGACTCTGCTTGAAGACCACGGGGCGCGGCCGCGACTCTTGAGCGAGCTCACCAGCAAGAGCGAATGAGCAGATCAGCGAGCTGTGTTGAGGAGCGAGGGCGGTATGACCGATACATGCGCGCAGCAGCCGGCCGAAGTCGCCACCACGGCCACTGACCTTTCGCTGGTTGATCAAGTCCTCGCCGAAACCAGGATCACCCCGCGCGACGAGGGCTACGACCTCGCCCGGCGGGGCGTCGCAGCTTTCCTCGCCGAGCTCATCAAACCGAACCGTGCCGACGAACAGGTCAACAACGCGCTCATCGATCAGATGATCGCCGAGATCGATCGCAAAATCTCGGCCCAGCTCGACCATGTGCTGCACACGGACGAGTTCCAACGGCTCGAGTCGGCCTGGCGCGGACTGAAGTTCATGGTCGACCGCACCGATTTCCGTCAGAACATTAAGGTGGAAATCCTCAGCGTCAGCAAGGATGAACTGCTCACCGACTTCGAGGACAGCCCCGAGATAGTCAAGTCCGGCCTGTACAAGCACGTCTACACGGCAGAGTACGGCCAGTTCGGCGGCCAGCCTGTCGCCGCCATGATATCGGCTTACGAGTTTGGTAGCGGCAGCCAAGACGTTAAGCTCATGCGGTATATGAGCGCGGTGGCCGCCATGTCGCATGCACCAGTCATTGCCTCTGCTGCCCCGGAAATGTTCGGCCTCGAACATCATGAGGAGATCGCGGGTCTGAAGGACCTGCAATCGGTGTTCGAGGGACCAAAATATGCCAAGTGGAACTCGTTCCGCGAAAGCGAGGACGCTCGCTATTTCGGCCTGACGTTACCGCGCTTCCTGCTGCGCTTACCCTATGGTCCAGACACGGTTCCGGTGAAGGCGTTTAATTACGAGGAGACCTTACATGGTGAAACCGACAATTACCTGTGGGGCAACGCCGCTTTTGCCTTCGCGACGCGCTTAACCGAGAGCTTTGCCAAATATCGCTGGTGCCCGAACATTATCGGCCCGCAATCGGGCGGGGCGGTTGAGGACCTCAATCTGCATACCTATGAGGCGATGGGGCAATTGCAGACCAAGGTGCCGACCGAGGTTCTCATCTCGGATCGGCGCGAGTTCGAACTCGCCGAGCAGGGATTCATCGCGCTGACCATGCGCAAGGGTTCTGACAATGCCGCTTTCTTCTCGGCAAATTCTGTGCAGAAGCCGAAGTATTTCGGTAACACCCAAGAAGGCAAGACGGCCGAACTCAACTATAAGCTCGGCAGCCAGCTGCCTTACATGTTCATTATCAACCGGTTCGCGCACTACATCAAGGTACTGCAGCGCGAGAACATCGGCTCGTGGAAGAGCAGGGAAGAGTTGCAAGACGAGCTGAACAACTGGATTCGTCAGTATGTCGCCGACCAGGAGAATCCGTCGGCAGAGGTACGCTCGCGGCGGCCTTTGCGAAAGGCCGAGATCATCGTCGAGGACGTCGAAGGTGAACCGGGTTGGTATCGCGTCGGTATCGCCGTCGTTCCACACTTAAAGTACATGGGCGCTGATTTTGCTTTGACGCTCAAGGGTAAGCTCGACAAGAAATAGAGGTGGGTAGGCGATGTTCGACCGCAGCCTTATGGAGCGCTTGGAGGACGGGACGGCAACGAATCAGGGGGCGTTCGACCGTCTCCGGGCAAGCGTCCTGGAAAACTTACGTCGGGTTCTGAACTCGCGGCAGGGCTGCTGCGAAACACGGCCGGATTTCGGGATGCCCGACCTTAACGAGGCGGTCGGGCAGGGAGCCGAGGCGGTGCGCGCGCTCGCCCATTCGCTCAAGAAGCAGATTGAGGTGTTTGAGCCGCGCCTGAAGAATGTTTCGATCCGCTTTCATGCCGATCCCGACAACCCGCTGCAGCTGAGTTTTCAGGTCAACGCTACGCTCGATTACAACGACCAAATCGAGCCTATCTCCTTTGATACCATCGTCGAGAAGCACGTTCGGGTGAAGGGCTGAGGCGGCGGTGGCTCTTAATCCCTATTACGAGGACGAGCTGTCCTATCTGCGCGAGCTCGGCATCGACTTCGCTCTAGCCAATCCGAAGCTTGCGCCCTTTCTTGGCCGGGATGCCACTGATCCCGACGTCGAGCGGTTGCTCGAAGGCTTCGCCTTCCTTGTCGCGCGGCTGCGCCAAAAGCTGGACGACGAATTTCCCGAATTCGTCCATAGTTTATTGCGGATGGTATGGCCGCAATATCTTCAAGCTCTGCCGCCCATTACGACTCTGGCATTTGCCTTGAAGTCATCGGCGAGCGCCGCGAGCCTGAACGTGCCGGCCGGCACGAGCGTCCGCTCGCAGCCGATCGAGGGAACGAACTGCACGTTTGTCACCTGCTACGCGATTGACGTGCTGCCGCTGGAGATCAACGACGTTCAGCTCGAGAACCGGATGAGTTCGGCCCGGCTAACGCTGGGTATCAAAGCAACCGGCCAGCAAAACCTGTCATGCCTCAAGAATGGTCGGCTTCGCCTCTTCTTCTCGACCGAGCGCGAGCCGCAAGTGGGGCGCTGCCTGTTGGCCTGGCTTTGCCGCCACGTCTCGCAGGGAACCGTTACGCTGGCGGATCGACAGGTCGCCGCCATCGGCCCAGCACAGCTTGCGCCGGTCGGCTTTTGCGATGACGAAGCGGTTTTGCCATGGCCGCGCAACGCCTTCTCAGGATTCCGGCTCATTCAGGAGTATGTGAGCTACCCGTCGAAATTTCTCTACGTCGAACTGTCTGGTCTCGAGCCGCTCGCAGCCCACACGGAGACCCAGTGCAGGCTCAGCCTTGAGTTTCGGCGGCCGTTCCCCGCCCAGTTGCGCGTCGGCAAGGGCCAGATTTGCTTGAACTGCACGCCAGCAATCAACGTCTTCAGCCATGAGGCCTCGCCAATTCGGCTGAATCGGACGAAGACCGAATACCGTGTGCTTGCCTCGGGAGGGCCGAACTTCTCAATCCGATCCGTCGATGGTGTGACCGGCTATGTGCAAGGCCGTCCAGAACGAATCGAGTTCGAGCAGTTCGATCTGTTGCGCCACGATCTGCCCGGCGCCGAGCGCAACCGCCGTTACTTTCGCGAGCGTATCCGGCCGGCGGTGGTCGGCCGGGGCGTCGATCACTATGTGAGCTTCGTCGACCGGCTCGACATCGGCCAGCATCCGCCGATCGACGTCGCATCGCTGCAATTGACCTGCTCCAACGGACCCATCGCCGACCGGTTGCCTATCGGTAGCGTGGACCTGCCGACCTCTGACACGCCTCGCTCGGTCACCTTTTCCAACATCACGGCAGTGGTTGCAGAAGTGCCGCCACCGGTTAGTGATGGTTTGTTGCGGCGGCTGACGGCCAATCTGGCGCGCAACTACGGCGCCATGGCCGACATCGGTACGTTGCGGACCGTTCTCGCCAGCTACGACTTCCGTGCAGTCTATGACGTGCAGGCGCGTCGCCGCCTGGAATTGTTGCTCGAAGGCCTCGACCAGTTTGTGACCACCGATACGGATCACGTGGTGCGGGGCGCCCCGATCCGCATGCGAAATATCGAATTGGCCGTGATCGACAGCAAAATCGGTGGTGAGGGCGAATTGTTCCTGTTCGGGTCGGTACTTGACGCATTCTTCGCAACGTTCGCCGGCATCAACATGCTGCACCGGTTTTCGGTCCGCGGCACGGAAAGCAACGCACGCTACATATGGCCAGCGAGAAGCGGATCAATCACGCCGCTCTGACCGCACTCGGCGAACGCGATGAGCTTTCCGCTTGCGGATTCTTCTCGCTCGCCGCGCTTCTCGAGCGGCGCTTCAGCGACGCTCCCCCGATCGGGTCCACCGACGATCCCGCGCGGGAGGCGGTGCGCTTTCGCGCGGCGCCGACGCTTGGCTTTCCTGCCGAAGAGATCGCGGACGTCAGACAGGTCAGGGCCGCCGGCGAGCGCATGGAGGTAGATGTCAACTTCCTCGGGTTGCATGGTCCCTCATCGCCGCTGCCGCCCTTCTACACCGAATGGGTCATGCACGCGGACGGCATGGGATCAGTTGGCGATTTTTTTGATTTTTTCAATCACCGTCTGATCAGCCTGCTGCTGCGGATCGGGCGGTACTACCGTCACCATTTGCGGTTCGAGGAGGGCGCAACCGACGCGATCTCGGTGCTGATCGGTGCACTCTTTGCGCTCATGCCCGGGGAAGACACAGCCAAACAACGGGAATGGCGGGCACGGCTGCTGCCGCATGCCGGCGTCCTTGCCTTGTGCAGCCGGTCGGCCAAGCTCGTGGCTGGCTTGATTTCCAGTCATCTCAACGTTCCGGCCCGGGTGGAGGAATTCATCTGGCGCGAGATCGACATTCCAGAGGAGGCGCAGTGGCGTCTTGGCCGGCCTGGTCTTGAACTCGGCGTTGATACCCTCGCTGGCGAAACCATGCCTGATGTCGTGGGCAAATTCCGGCTTTGCCTCGGCCCGCTCAACCAGCTGCAGTTTCGATCGCTGCTACCCGGTTGCGAGAGCAACACCATCCTTTGCCGTCTCATTAGCTTTATTCTGCGCGAGCCTTTGGCATGGGATCTCCAGCTAGAACTAGACCTCGGGCACACGCCGGAATGGACTTTGGGCGAAGGAAAATTAGGCTGGACGACATGGATCGACCCGCCCAAGGGAACCGGAAGCCTTGTTCTATTGTGATCGATTTCGAGCTATTCGCAAATGGTGAAGATCACTCGCGATGACGGGAAACTGGACCATCATGGCGCGTCATGGATCAGGGGCGGGAGCCGCGGTCAACCCGGTTAGAGATTGCCATAGGGACCGGCTGCGCTCCAATGGCTTCCATGACGGGGGAGACTGCTATGCTACCGCACCGAGCCGACCCTGACGATCCCAAGCACGCCGTCACCTGCATGCGCCTCTTGGATGCGGATGCAGAGAGCGCGGACTGACGCGAGGTCGCGGAGATCGTGTTACGCATCGATCCCAGCCACGAGCCGGTGCGCGCCCGCCGGGCCTTGAGAGCCATCTCGTTCACGCCAAGTCTTGTGAGTAGGCATGGCTACCGGCGGCTGGCGCTAAAGCCGTTCGGCACGCTGTTTGCCTGGCTCGCTGGTAAATTTGGGGGAGCTGTAGAATGCCAAACGTAGTGCTGGAGGTTCCGCTTGTCTGGCAACAACATGGCTATGACGGCCAATTGAACATGGGACGAAACTATGCCGGAGATATACAACCGCGTGGGAATAACGGTTGTTGGTATGCTTGCGTTTGTATGCTGTCCTACTACTTTCGCCCGGGGCCTCGGCTGGGTCTGCCTTCCGTTTGGCGGGCCGACGTAGGCATCCACTATGACCAGCTTGACTGGTTGGCGCGCACCGAAGGATTAGAGCGGCTCGAACAGCCAGAAGACGGATTTACGCGCGATTTTATTGCAGAGACGTTGATCGCACGAGGGCCAATTTTGGCTATGCTGCGTCGGCCGTTATGCTCCGAAATACTAGCCGTCGGGCATATGATAGTGTTGACTGGTCTGGTAGAAGACATGTTGCATTACAATGATCCGTATTACCCAGCGCCTAGAGTGATCTACTTCCATAATCGTTTGTTCTACGATCTTTTCGTCAAGAATCGCGATTGGCTGTGAACACCGTTCCCCTGCCAACGCCCGAGCGAACACACCTCACTCCTGCTTCGTGTCCGATTGGCGGCATCTAGTCCGGAAGCCGCCGCCGTGGGCTCGAGTGGTTGACCGGACATGGCGTCAAAGCGCGCTGCTTTTGCCTCCCTTTCTCGCATGCGATAGTCCGGCAAGCCGATTGCTGTGACGTGCGATGGTTTGGTTGATTGGTCATGATGCCTGGCGAGACAGCGAAGGCCTCGCCCAACGCTTGCGCGGGCGGTCATTCCAGTCGTCCGCAGCAACTGCTGTGCGTTCGGCGCCGCCGCCTATATCGCGAGCTCGTGCAGTCCGCGACGCCTAGACCTTGCCGTCCTAAAGCGGCTTTTCCTCGCCATGAAAGAGGGTGAGATTGCGGAGCTCGTGAAGCAGAAGCCGACCGGGGCTCTAAACGCGCACCGCATCGGCTTTCTCTATGGATGGCTGTTGAAGCGAAAAACCAATCTGCCCGCGGCAAAGAAGGTCTCCTATGTCGATGCGCCGATATCGATCTCAAATATGCGAGCTCCTGGCAAGATTCGGCGCGGCGTCGCGCCCGCAATAACTTGCCGGTGATAGCGGACTTCTGCCCCCTCGTTTTCGGGACGCAAGCACTGCGGGCCGGCTAGTACAAGGATGCGGTGGAAATCTATTCGAGTAGATTGCTTCCGTGCGTCGAATGGAAGCCGGCGCCACACGGCAACGCCAACGTGATAAATGATACCGCTGACTTCTATCGGTTCTTCAATGCAAGGCTGCACGCGGAGCTATGCCAATGCGCGCAGAGAACCGTCGAACAGGATCTCCCAAAGGAAATACAATTTCGGCAGGGCTCCGACACAACTTCCCGCGCAGGTGCCGAAAGCATGATCGATATACCGGAGCGGCCCCTCAAACAACCCGCGTGAATTCTTACAACAGAACGGAGGGCGAATCCCAAAGTGCGACCGCGATAATGAATTCTCCTAATCAACATCAAACGAAGTCACGAAATTGAGCGAGCGGCATTCTCGAACGATTCCGGATCAGCGAGCTGACCGCGCCCGATTGCCATGAAAGTAGACAAAACAGACAAGATATTTGTGGGTGCCATCGAAACGGTAGCTAACCTCACGGCGAAGCCGCGGCTCGCTCGCCTGTTCGCGGCGCTGGAGGGCGGTCTTCTCCGTAAATGATAATGATGATCTCAAACTCGGTTTTGAAAATGTGTCATTATATCAATCATGGATAAACAACGAGCCAACTCCTGAGCCAACTCGACAAGCTCCTTGCCGAGAGGCTCATCATGTATTCGTCCTGGCTCAAGCGGCACGTTGGCTCATCCAGCTTCAGCATCAGTATGGGATAAGTGGTTGACCCGCACAGCCAACGCGAGGGGTTTTCAGGAGGCCGCGGTACGAACTTAGCTGGCAGCAGGTCGTGATATCCCTGCAAGGCATCCTGAACTATTGGCCGCCCCTTGTGGCGGACGCACCGGGCGTGAATTGCAAGGTGACGCCCCACGGCCTGCCGCAAGCGACGACCCGTGAGCATCTTTCGGCCCCAAGTCGTCGCTATGTTGGCTCGACGAGCTGCCGCTGTCCATTTTGTCAATGATAGCTAGACGACACTGGCCGGGTGTAGCCAAAAAGGTCGTCTGAGGGTTTACCTTGTCCGGTGTCTGACGACTGCACGGCCTCTGTCGGTTTGAGAACACCTGCGTCATTCGCCGCGCCACATATTGTTATGTCCAATCAGTTGGTTAGCTTGGAGATGCCATTGGCACGACCGTTGCTACCGAAATCTGGCAACATTAATTGGCGGAGTGCACGTAGATGCGTGAGCCGACCGATGCGCTCCTTTGCTTGAGTTGGCATGCCTTGTTTCTGAGAGAGAAAGCCCGCGCGGCCTTCGATGCAGCTGAGCGCACGAAGAGACCTTACCTTTTCGCCCTGCGCAACCGGCGTATAAGACAATCGATCGACCCAACAACAATGCTGCTTAGTAGGAAACAATGCTGCCGCCACGGCAATTCCAATGGGACACCCGCATGACCACTTGTGCCGGCGAGCAAGCCTAAAGGTGCGGGATGCATGTCACACTCGGAGTCCTGGGAGAGAACGCCGAGCCCTTGGGCCGTAACGCAAGACAGGCGTTTGGAGCGGAAGGCGGCTCTGTCGGTCGCGGGCGCGGCTGCAACTGGCGGCTTCCAGATCCGACCAATACGCTGTCGGGACAACATGCGGTGATCGCATTCAATGGCGTCGGTTTCACGATCACCGATACGAGCACAAATGGCGTCTACATCAACACGGTGGACGCCCCGCTGGGACGCGGCAATACCGCGCCGCTAGCCGATGGCGATACGCTATATTTGGCGAATTACATCATCTCGGTGATGATCGAGCACGATCCTGTCGAGGAACGTCAACGGCTCGGCTTGACGGGGTCGAAAACGGTGCGCCTCGGCCGCACAGAGCCGGCGATCTCGTCTCCTACAGTCAACCAAGAGTTCGCAACTGCAGCTGTTCCGACTGTCGGAGCGTTGCGAAGCGATGCGCACCTTCCTCCCGATCCCTCAATGGTGACCGAACCGCGCCGGATCTTCTATTCGGCGGCACAATGGGAGCCGCCGGCACCTCATCCGCCATCCTTGCCGGGAGACAATGCGCTCAGCAACGACATCGAGGCTGCGGATCCGATACTGGCGGATCTTCACCGGCGACCGTCGAGCGTTGCCACGACCGAGAGGCCGTCCTCGCACGCGCAATCGGGAAATATCCGATCAATTCCGTTGTCGTCGGTCGACGCGCCATTTGTCGAGCCATCCCGAGCGCTGCCCTCCGCACCTTGCAATGGCAGGAGTGTAATGTCGGATGGCCATCCTGCGCCAATCATCCCTGAGGATCTCGATCTCGGCGATCTGTTGCCGAGACCGGCATCGCGCCACATGCCATCGGTGTCATCGCAGCAAACAGAAGCGCGCCTCGACGAGCCGAACGAAGCGCTCCGGGTCGCGCCTAGGCCGATCGCCTCTGCCCCGACGGATCACCTCGGGAAATTGCGAGATTCTGGTTCAAGGTCGCCGCCGCCCGATGAGCGAGAGCTCGATCGCCTGCT
Source organism: Bradyrhizobium sp. ARR65 (assembly GCF_000472385.1). Classification (GTDB taxonomy): domain Bacteria; phylum Pseudomonadota; class Alphaproteobacteria; order Rhizobiales; family Xanthobacteraceae; genus Bradyrhizobium. The sequence goes on along the minus strand of NZ_AWZU01000010.1, from coordinate 147,543 downwards.
GCTGAGCCTGAAGGAAACAGCTGCGCAGCGAGCGGTTGGCGCACCCCAGGTGAGGACCACAACAACGAGCGGTGCTCCGCGGTTGCCCGCGGACCCTCCATCCGACGCCGAACTGCAGGCGTTCTGGAATGCGCTCGGGTTCAATCCGAACCTTGTGCCACCAGCACAGCGTCGCGAGTTCTTTGCGGAACTCGGCCGTGCGATCGCCGAGATGACGAACGGCCTACATTCGATACTGGCGGCGTGGGCCGTGCTGAAGAATGAGTGCCAGATCGGGCCGTCGCAGACACGCGCTGTGAACGACAACGCAGTACAGTTCGCCAGCAGCAGTCATGCCCTGCGGGAGGTGCTCGCAAAGGATCGCGGGTTCCTGTTGCTCTCGCGGTCGGTGCGCGCAGGCTTCGACGACATCAAGGCCCATGAGGTCGCGGCGATTGCGGCAATGAGAGGTGCGGTCAGCAATGTGCTAACGCACATGAGCCCCCAGCGTATCGAGAGCGACGCTGCAAATGGCGGGTTTTTCGGCGCTCGCATTAATAAGGCCAAGTTGTGGGACAGATTTGTGGAACTGCACGCATCGATGGTCGGTGACATTGACCGAACCGCTCGCTCCTATATCGCAGAAGAGTTTGCCCGAAGCTACGAAACGCAACGGTCAAAATCCGACCGAAATGAAGGGAAAACGGCGTAATGGCGCCGCCGAACACAGTCCATCGGTTGTCCGTCGTTAGCGGTGCGTTGCTCATGGCCGCTGCAGGCACCGGTTGTTCGACTGATAAGACCTCTAAGACGACGCCGATCAAGTTCGTGATCGAGGCCGATGAACTCGTCAATCCAAACGCGCACGGCGAGCCGTCGCCGATCGTGGTCCGCATTTATGAACTGAAGTTGACGACCACCTTCACCCAGGCGCAGTTTTTCGAGCTGTTCGACGATGACGCCAAACGGCTTGGGCCGGATCTGGTGGCCAAGCGCGAGGTCGAGCTGACGCCTGGCAGCAAGGTCGAGTTCGAGCGCGATACGCCGATCGAGACCCGAAATGTCGGCGTGATCGCAGGCTTCCGCTCGGGTAACGATGCCCAGTGGCGCTCAACTGCCGAAATCAACCCAAATCGTGACAACACAATCTGGGTAAGATTGGCTGCTGAGGCTGTGAGCATTGAGCAGGAAGCAAGCCGAACTTGGTGGAAAATCTTCTGACTAGTCCGTCGTGATCGTGGCGGCGCCGGGCAGATGCATCTTTTGGAAGGTCAGGGAAGAGGCGCCTAATAGTGTCTGCGACAAGCAAACCGATCTGGTCCGAAGGCATGTTGGTGCGGCCGCAGCACTTTCAGCAACACGACCGCTGGATCGAGCAACTGGTCGAGAACCGCGTTTCTGGTCTGGTCGGCTACGGCTGGGGCATTCGAAAAATTGCCGTTGATCGCAATCTCCTGGCGCTTGGCCAAGTCGCACTTACCGAGCTTGAAGCCATTATGCCCGACGGCACGGCCCTTCATGCGCCGGAGCATGTCCGCCTTCCGACCGGACGAATCCCTCCGTCGGCTGCGAAAAATCTGCTGGTCAAGATCGCGGTGGGCACGCGCCGACGGACCGGCAGCGACATCTGTTCCGGCGATGCACTACCGCGCCGCCACGATCAGGAGATCTTGCAGGTCCGCAATGCGACCTCGCCGGAAAAGGCTCCGGTCGATATCAGGGTTGCATCGCTAACGACACATCTCATCTTCGAGGGCGAGGAGCAGGCTGATCTGATCGCTCTGCCTATTGCCCGCATCAGTGAGATCGATCCGGCTCGCGCGATTACGTTATCCGACACCTACGTTCCGCCTGCCATCGACATCTATGCAGCCAAGCCGCTGATCGCGCTGTTGAACGAGGCCAGATCACTGCTGCGGACACGCGCGGAGGCGCTTGCTGCGCGCGCGGATCCCTCGCGCGCGACGGCAGACGGAGCCGGACTAATTGATCTCTTCACATTGTCGATCGTGAACGGCGCAGAAGCCGTGCTCGACCACTTCGCAGCAACACGTGGGCATCACCCTGAAGCCCTCTTCCGCGCATTGCTAAGCCTTACCGGGCAGTTGTCGAGCTTCGTTGGCGATCGCCGCAAACCGCAAGAGATGCCTCACTACCGGCATGAGGATCTCGAAAGCTGCTTTACGCCGTTGGGTGATATCCTGCGTAAGCTGCTGTCTGTTGTGATCGAGAGCGCCGCAATATCGCTCCCGTTGCAGGACCGAGGCTACGGCATTTTGATCGGCCTGATCACCGACCGCACCTTGTTCCAGGACTCTCGGTTCGTTCTGGTCGCTGTGGCAAGCGTGCCGTCTGAGACGTTGCGCAACCAGCTTCCGGCGCAGATGAAAGTAGGCTCCGTCGAGCAGATTCGCGATCTCGTCAATCTTCAGCTTCCTGGTGTTCCGATTCACGCGCTCGCGGTGGCACCGCGCGAGTTGCCCTACATCCAGAATGCCGTCTATTTCGAGCTGGACCAGTCGGTGGAGCTGTGGCGTATCCTGCCGCGCTCCGCGGCCTTTGCTTTCCACGTGAGCGGTGACTACTCGGATCTCCATCTCGAGTTCTGGGCCATCCGTAGGCAACGTACGTGACTGGCCAACACATGGATGAACCGACAGTCATCGGACGCAGGCCAATCGGTCCGAGCCGTAACTCTCAAGTCGGGCAATCCTCCGCTTGCGTTCCGCCGAAGCTCGCCTTCCCGAGGGGCGCTCTGCGGTCGCCTGTATCTGAATCCGACGAGGTGTGGGCAGCGAACCATGCCGAGATCGTCGTGCAAAGTCTGTTCGAGCCAAAGGCAGTGGAGGATGCGTTGGTGGCGGCCGCGACACCGCTCCTTTTGCTCGTCGCGCAGCTTCGCGTCGTCAACAATGCCGATATCGGCGCGCTGCGTCGCGGGATTGTGGAGCAAATCCGGCACTTCCAGGAGCGTGCCGGAAAACACCAAGCGGGCGGTGACGATGTAAGCGCCGCCCGTTACGTGATATGCGCGTTGCTGGACGAGGCGGTCATGACCACGCACTGGGGCAGTGAGAGCGCCTGGAGTGACAATAGCCTGCTCAATCAGTTCCATAACGAGACCTGGGGCGGCGAGAAGGTCTTCCAGATACTCGAGCGCGTGAAGGCAAAGCCGGCCAAACATCTCGCCTTGCTCAAGCTCATCAACATCTGCCTATTGCTGGGGTTCGAGGGCAAGTACCGCGTGGTCGAAGGTGGCCGCGAGCAGCTGGAAGACCTGCGTTACGACGTTCAGCGTCTGTTGCGCGATTATACGAGCGCATCACGGGCCGAACTATCGATACATTGGCGCGGCGCCAAAGTACGTACGCGAGTGCGTCATTACGTGCCGCTATGGATCATCTTCACCGCCGCTGCCGTTATCATGCTGACCGCTTACGCTGTCTTCCATTGGCGCCTATCGGACGAACTCTCGCCCGTCGAGCAGCTGCTCGTCGTGATCGGCCAGTCTGGGCCACGCTAGAAGGGAGGGGCAGGTGTTTGGTGCTCGATTCGCGGCCCTCTTTTCGGCGCGAGGTATGATCACGTTGCTCACCCTGTTGCTGGTCGACGCGTTGATCTGGTTCGGCGGTCCCGACTTTGACCTGTTCGGTCAACATCCGTTGGTTTCGATGACTGTTCGCGCCGCGACAATCGGCTGCGTCTCCATGACAGTCCTCGTGAGCATCCTTGTCCGCTACTGGCTGGCGCGCCGTGCTAACCGACGTGTTATCAAGTCATTGATGGAGAGCGAGGGCCTCGTCACGACCTCCAAAAATCGCGGGCAGGAGGAGGTCGATCTCATCCGTGGACGCTTCGAGGACGCGCTGAAGGTCCTGCGCGATACGGTGTTCGCCGGCAAGCGCGGACCAAGCTACCTGTTCGAATTGCCCTGGTACATCATCATTGGGTCATCTGGCGCCGGCAAAACAACGATCCTGCGCAACTCGGGCCTCGAGTTTCCGCTGGCCGAACGGCTCGGTGTCGATCCGGTGGCGGGGGTCGGTGGCACGCGAAACTGCGACTGGTGGTTTACTGAAGAAGCAGTCGTTATCGACACGGCAAGCCGCTACACGACACAGGATACGGATGTCGAGGTCGATCGTGCGGCCTGGCACGCCTTTCTCAATCTTCTTACCATGCACCGGCGCCGGCGACCGATCAACGGGATCTTGGTCGCAATCAGCGTGTGCGATCTCTTATCGAGCGATGATAACCGGCGCAGGCTCGTCCAGTCGATTCGTTCGCGGATACAGGAGCTGGTCAAGACATTTGGCATGCGTATTCCGGTCTATGTTCTGGTAACCAAATGCGACCTGGTACGTGGCTTCACCGAGTATTTCGACGATCTGGACCATGAAGGTCGTGCCCAGGTGTGGGGCAAGACCTTTCCTCTCGAGGGGCCGGGCGATCACATCGACGACGCCGTAACCCTTGAGATTCAGCAACTCGCCGAGGGGCTCGAGGGCAACTTGGCGTTTCGCATGCATGACGAACGCAATCCTAATCGTCGTGCAATAATGTATATGTTCCCGAAAGAATTGTGGAGCATCCGGACCGCGGCCGCCGGTTTCGTTAGCGAGGTCTTCCGGCCGAGCCGCTTCGAAGTGCGACCGATGCTGCGCGGGGTCTACTTGACAAGCGCTGCCCAGGAAGGAGTGCCGATCGAGAGGATGAGCGGTGCGATCAGAAGGAATTTCGGTCTGCACGCAAACCCGCCCACGTCGTCCATCGGGCCGGGAAAGGCATTCTTCATCAAGAGGTTGCTGACCGATGTGATCTTCGCTGAGCAGGGGCTGGTCGGCCGCAATCTCAAACTCGAACGCAAGCTCGCAGTGGTGCACTGTGGTGGCTATCTGGCGGCAGTCATGCTGGCGCTAGCCGCGCTGAATCAGTGGTACCACGCATTCGCTCGCAGCGAAGCACGTATCGTTGAAACCAGAATGGCCGCACAGACAATGCAAGCGCGCCTCAAGGAAGCACGCGAGCCGCTGGATTTGGTAAAGCTCCTGCCAACCCTCAATGCCGCGCGCCAGCTGCGTCTCGCAGCTGGCGAGAACACTTGGGTTGCATGGCTCGGTGAGTTCGGGATTTCAGCGACCCCGGTGCTCGCGCCAGCTGCGCAACAAACCTATGACGAGATTCTGGTCGACCGCCTGCTGCCGGTTTTTGCTGGAAGGCTTGCCGTTCGGATTGATGCGCTATTGAGATCTGGCAACGATACTCTGCTGGACCAGGGCAAGGAAATGTTCCGCACCTATTTGATGCTGAGCGATCCGAGGCATTTCGATCGCGGCAAAGTCGAACAGGCTATGCGCAGTGAAGTGGCCGTTGCGTTTGCGCTCGAGACGACATCAGCTGGCGAACTGCAGGAGCATTTTTCACGACTTATCGAGTTGCTGCCGAAACCCATCACGAGCGACCGGCAATTCGTGGTAGCGGTGCGCTTGCGGCTGATGGAACGTCCGCTCGTCGAGCAGGTCTACGCCCGACTTTTGCGCGAAGGCACTCAGAACCCGCGGCTCCGGCCAATCGACCTGGTCAGTCTGCTGGGAGCCGGCCAGCTGGAGACAAAGCCTCAGGCTGCTTTCCCCACAATTGGCCAGCAGGAACTAGCTTCTTCGGGTGGTACTGCGATCATCCCGGCCATCTTCACACGGGATGGTTTGATCGATTTCCTGCTGCCGCACCTTCCACTCATCGTCCAAGACGAGCAAAGCGGCGACTGGGGCCTGGCCGGCAGCTCCTTCGACGCCGCGGATACGCAACAGGTCATGCGCAAGGTCATCGATCGCTATGTTGCCGATTACATTCGCGTTTGGACAAACGCGCTGAGCAGCCTCCGCGTCATCAAGTTCGACGATATGCAGCGCGCCTCGGTGATCCTGCGTGGGCTGGCCGGCCCGGAAAGCACACTGCAGCAGATCATTTCCCTCGTACGCGACAATACGAACCTGCCGCCGCCCGGAGAGCAGACCGCGGCCAAGGCGGGTGAGACAACGGCCGCCGTGTTCTCGGCGGCATTCGGCGACGCCCCCTGGCCTGGAACACGGATCACCGAAGCCTTCCGACCTCTGGTGCAACTGGGCATAGGCGGAGCCTCGGGACAGGTGGCCAGCATGGATCGCATCCGCGATCTTTTCGGCCGCCTGTATGCAGCGATGGCCAATATCGCGACCGCGCCCGATCCCGGCAAGGCCGCATTTCAGCTCTTTCAGCGGCGCGTCAAGGATCCGAGCAACGATGCCTTCGGCACTTTGCGCGCTGACTCGGCGCTACGACCCGAACTGGTCCGTACCATCATGAACGACATCGCGCTCTCGACGTGGAGCGTCTTGCTTCGACAGGCACACGGTCATGTCAATGCCGTGTGGACGCAGGAAGTGGCGCCGATCTGCCAAGCTGGCGTCTACCAGCGTTATCCATTGTTTGCCGCCGCGACCGAAGACGTAACTTTAAAGGACTTCAGCGATCTCTTTCGCCCCGGCGGCATCCTCGATGATTTTTTTCAGAAGTACCTGTCGCCATTCGTCATCGAGGGCAGAACCGGTCTTGGGCTGGCAACCATCGACGGTGCGGCAGCGCCGATCCATGCGGCTGCCCTGTCTCAATTTCAGCGCGCGCGAGAGATTCGCAGGTCCTTTTTCGGCGGCTCGGGCTCCGCTCCGGCCGTGAAGTTCAGCATCAAGCCGGTCTATCTCGCCTCTAAATTTCTGCGCGCGACTTTTTTCATGGATGGCAAGGAGATCGTCTATCGTCACGAGGCACCCCGTGCCTATGACCTTGAATGGCCGAGTCGAACCGATGCAAGCACGGCTTCCGTCGCCCTTGCTTCCCTGGACGGAACCGAGGAGAGGATTGAGCGCTCGGGCCCTTGGGCTCTGTTCCGTCTCATCGATGCCTCGCGGCCCACCTCGCGTGGCGCTCCCGACCGTTTCACGATCACGATCGGTCGACCTGATCGGCCCGACGTGACCTATGAACTGCGGGCGGAAAGTGTAAGCAATCCCTTCAGCTTGGGTGTCCTTCGTTCGTTCCGATGTCCGGATCACCTATGAAAGGAGCGCCGTGAGAGTTCTTAGCTTTTTCGGGAGGAGGCGGGCACATGCCGCTGCCGGCACCTTGGGACGAGCGGTCGGTTCGCCCGCAACGCTGGTACGCCGTCCCCTGGTGGCGACGAGTAAGCTACGCGACACGTTCCAGGTAGGCAGCAGCCAGATCGTGACGGCAATCCCGTATCAAGAACTCAACGGATCATTGACGCTCTACATTCCGACGGGCAGGGTGCTGTCTTGCGCTCTTGCCCAAAGGCTGACCTACGATTCGAGTGCGATCGCCGAATGCTTGGTCGAGGCTGCATTGTGAGTACCGCCCCCCTGGGATACGTGCTCGGCGGCCGTTTCGATCTGGCAGAGGTCATTAGCGAGGGCGGCACCAGCACCGTCTATCGTGCGATCGATCGGATCGGCCTGTGGGCGCGTGAACAAAGTCCAGAAGTCGCAGTGAAGGTCATCCAACCACATGCGAAGATGCGCCAGAAATTATTGCAGTTGTTGCACTGCGAGGCGCGTCTTTTGCGCGACTGCGTACACCCGAACTTGGTGCGGATCTACGATTCCGACGACGACGGCAAGTACCACTACCTGGTCATGGAGTTCTTAAAGGGCCGCTCGCTGGCGCAGGTCCTGGCCGATCGTCAGGGACGGCCGCTGTCGCCCTCCGTGTCCTTTCAGATCGTCCGCGCCGCCGGGCAGGGTCTCGTCCACATGCACAGTCTAGGGATCGTCCATGGTGACCTCAAACCGGGAAACATCTTCATGACTTCGACTGGCGAGATCAAAATTGTGGACTTTGGGACAGCCCTCATGCTCGACGTTCCGCCGCAACGCGACAGCGCCACCGCTCTGCTCGACGACATTGAACTATTGACGCCGGCTTATGCGTCCCCGCAGATGCTGATGGGTGAGCCACGGGCAGAAAGCGACGACGTCTATTCTCTCGCGGTGGTCGCCTATCTGACCCTGACCGGCAACCACCCGCATGCGCAGCGGCCAGCTAACGAGGCACTCAACGCAAATCTCACACCGCCGCCGCCGCCGACTATTTCGCGAGCGCAATGGCGGGTGCTCGCGTCGGGCCTTGCCCTCAACCGCCGCGACCGTATCGATACCGTCGGTGAGTTCGTCCAGCGTCTTGCCCGCCCGCGCTCGTTCTATCGATCGTGCGGCTAGCGCATGACGCTGTCGTAAAGCGAGACTAAGCGCCACTTATTTGTGGCCTTGGACGCTGCTATGACCGCGGTTCTCTGGCTTGCGCCGAAAACCAACATGGACGTCAACTCTCCTCGCGGCCAGACGTCCACTTGCGGGCGCAAAGCGTCAACCGGGACATGACTTTCGATGCTGCGGAGCGGACGGGCCGTGCCAGTGGACAGCTTCTGTGCGCCGGAGTTTTGCCCGGAGTGGGTTTATCGCCCGAGTCGATCGCGTAAGCTGTGAATCAAGACGAAGGTTGGGCGGGCGATGCAGCGCCAACCTCGCCAATGCGGCAACAATCACTTGGGAGCAAAACCGGCACCTTGATATTCGGTCTCGATCGTACCCCAAAGTGGGACGATCGCTTTCGGACGCCGCTCGAATATCCAAGTCAGGCATTTACAACTTGATCGGTGGACGCGTCGGCACAGCCTTTGCTGATGAGAGGCATACCCACTCTCAATCACCTCGGAGATCGATATGTCAGGCCCTGGAGGGAATTCGCACGCTTCTCAATTTCGGAACGACAGCACGGATGGCGCGACCGGATCTCGAAATGAAATGGGTTTCGGCCCTGGCGAATGTAGCCGAACTGCCAGTTCTGCCCCGCTCGGGACGCTCGCTGAATCGCCAGATCTCGTAACTCCCGCCGTTCGCATAGAACGCGATGCAGTTAGTCGGGGAATCAACGTGTCAGTCCCTGGTGGCCAGCCCGGTTCGAGCAATCAGGCACCGCACCGGCGAAACGCGGTGATTCCTCATCCCGAAGACGTTGTGCTGATCAACGCGGCGGCCGAGGCGGCCAAAGCCGCTATTGCGGCGGGGCATCCTTGGGAGCGACTCAACACCGTGTCACAAGTGTACAAGGCAACTTATATTGTTCGCAAGCTTAGCGACTGGCTTCGAAGAGCGCATAAAAACCCGATAGCCGGCCGCCTCGGTGACAACACCGTTGAGGAAGATCTTGCGACGTTCAGACGTATTCACGGCACGCGCTCCCACTTCGTCGCCTTGAGGATGCTTCGAAGGCACGCTGGCGTGCTTGGGCCCCGCGATCGAGCACCGTGCCGGCCCGCTCGGCGGGGTCCCTATCCCGAAGACGCTGCGCTCATCGACGCGGCGGCCGAGGCAGCCAGGGCGAACATTGACGCCGAAAAGCCTTGGCTCTTCGTCGGAACTCGGAAAAGAGTCAACCAAGCAGTTAAGTCTCTTAACCGGTTTAGCGGATGGCTCAAAAGGACAAGCAGAAGGGCTATAGCCGGTCGCCTCAACGACGTCTCGCTGAAAGAAGACATCACGGCGTTCTATAAGAGTAAGCCTCGGCTCAGCGTGGACTCTGGGGTCAGGATGCTTCAGGAGCACGCGAGGGACCTGGAGGAGTTCGCCCTGGACCTGGAACAGCAGCTTGAAGTAGATGGGGCACCGTCGGCGGCTGGAGAAAGTTCTTACCAGCACAGCTCGCTAGCGCCGCTCTTCACCCAGCTCTTCGGGGAAACGCCGCCATCGGAATCCCCACCGTCGTCTCCAGGATTGCGCGGCGGTGGCTCGGATTCTAATGACGCCATGTCGCCCATAACGCGCGACGCTGTGGCGCGGGAGGATTTCGGACATGTCATCGACCTTGGCTGGGACCATGGGCCGCAACCCGCCCCAGACATCCTGATCGGTGCACTCAACAGAAGAAGGAGTTTGCCGACACCGCTCCATCCGATGACAAACTTCTACATCCGCGGTCAACCCTATACAGCGCTGTTGGGGAGAGGGCTCAGGGAAGTAAGCCCGAATAATCCGCTAGGCGTGAATATTATTCTGATCCCTCGACTTAAGGGAGGTTGAATCCCGTCCTTGCGGATCTAGGAGCTGAGTAGCTAGCAGATCTGGGCGTGCTCTGGTCCAATTCAATTCGGCGACGCGCGTCAGGGAAAGCGGACGGAATAACATCGGCGCACCAGTGTCGGCTGACATGGACGATTGGGTAGAAAATAGCCTCAGCGACAATGTTACCGACGTGGATCGTGGTTTCTTTCTGGATCAGGCTAGCCGCAATTCGGAGCAAGCCGCTCGCAAAGCGTGCTCTCCAAAGCACTGTAGCGAGCAAGCGGATTGCGCTCATTTAGGCGAAGAGCCTTGTTGGGATTGGAATCCCAGATACGGAGCGTGGGCGATGTTTAACGTGATCTCTGTGCTGCTGATCAGCCAATTGTTCACTGCGCAGCTGTCCGCCGCCGAGCCGACCGGGCGCGTGGGCGGGGCTTCCAGCCGAGAGAGGATGTCGATCACGGATCAGTGCGGCGCCGCAGCGAGCCGTTCCTGGGTTATAGAATGCAGGGAGCGGGCATCGATGCGGACGTGGCACAGGCTATGCCGCACGTAGTGGCGCCGATGAATGAGCCGCGGGGCTCGCCTCTTCTCCATCATCGCCGAGTTCTACGACCTGGATCAGAACGGAGATGCCCTCGCGGGAAACATTGCTCGCGAGGCGTAGAGTAACCGCTAAGAGTTTCTCGATCACTGGACACCATGATCTTTCAGGCTGCCTCGCGTCATGAGCTGCGGCGCGAAGCAATCGATCCGGCACTGCGCAACAATCGGCAAGGCCGTGCGACTTATTCCAAGGTATCGCCAACCATTTTGCAGGTTATCCAATTAGTCTCATTACGCTGTAGCAGATGATGGTGACTCCGCCTCCATCTGCTCCAGTCGAATGCGGTTTGCAGCCCAAACGCGTTCTTTAGGGTGCTTGGAGCCGATGGATGACAAGGATCCGGCCGTCTGGTCCCGATTCGGCCGTGTACGGCTCACGGTGGATGTAGAAACGTGTCATTGGGACCTCCGGGGTCGGCAGAAGTCTGAACTCCCGCAGTATGCTGATCAGGAAGTCGTCGGCCACGCGCGGGCCGTGGACCCAGTCACGGCCGACACTCTCTCCGATATCGGGCAATGGCTCGATTTCATTCATCCGCTCAACTCCCGGGTGGAGCTGCAGCCCTAGCTCCTGGTATCCAGGGGTGAGAATAAAGTTCTTGCCTTCCGGATTGTTTGGGGTCCCGGGCACCCGCCCGGGCCACAATACGGCGGCATAGCGCGCGCCGTTGATAAGCACACTTTGCGGTCGCAATACCGCCGGCAGGAGGCCGCTTTCTCGCAATTCCGCGATCAATGGGTCCGGGGCAAGGCCGCCGCTCCAACTGGGGAGGACATAAGCTCCGAAGTCACGGTGTGCCTGCCCAGCCGCTGCGCCGACTGCAATGGTCGGGCGATCCGACGGCGTTCTGGGCGCCAGTGGTGATGACGATGGCCCGACGTTTTCGAAGTCCTGAAACATCGCACCGCTCGCACGGGCCCAGTTCTCGAACTCGGCATGGTGGAAATCCCGAAGCATATCTCGCAAATTCAGCAGACGGTTACGAAACCCGCCAATCGCCGGTGCATCGCGCCCTATACAGGCGTCTGCATATGCTTGCACGTCGGTATCGAACGACGGCAGCGCAATCCGGTTGACCATTGGGGGTCTATTGGTCTCGTGGATCCACTCGAGCAAATCGTAGATATCGCCTGCGGCATAGTCGGCACCGCGGAAGCGGCGGTTCGGGAGCTCATCAGTAAGCCATTTCCAAAAGTGCTGATGGAGCGGCCAATCCTCGTCATGGGGGCCGGGTCCCTCATGGGAGCCGCTGCTGCTACGGCGGCTGCCCGATGACGGCACGGAATCATTGCGGCTGCCCGATGACGGCCTGGACTCATTAAAGGCCTGAAGCATCACATGCCTCTCAGTGGCCCAATTCTCGAACTCGGCATGGCGGAAATCCCGAAGCATATCTCGCAAATTCAGCAGACGGTTACGAAACCCGCTAATCGCCGGTACATCACGTCCTATATAGTCGGCTGCATAGGCTTGCACGTCGGTGTCTAACGACGGCCGCGCAATCCGGTCGGCCAGTGGGGGTCTGTTCGTCTCGCGGATCCACTCGAGAAAATCGCGCATATCATTTGCGGCGATGTAGGCGCCGCGGGAGCGGCGGTCCGGGAGCTTCGCAGCAAGCCAGTCCCAGAAGTCCTTATAAAGCCGCCTATCCACCGCATAACGGTCGGTCCCCTCGTTAGAGCCGACGCTGCTATCACTCATGCGCGCCTCCGGTAAAAGCTACAACTGCCGCGGCAAGGCATGTTCGCTCGATCCGAAGCGCGCACATCCCGTGAGTTCGGTTGGGCCGTCTTGTCCGATGTTTTCAAATTGAAAAGCAGCCGCGGTTCCAGCTTGTTCGGATCAATCTGCCAACAGCCCACACTCCGTCATTTGGCAGCGCCATATCTGACGACGTCGATCATCTGCACTTCTCGACACTCGTTCTCGCGTTCGCTCAAGATGGCAGCTCCACCCAAGCAATAGCGAGTCGATCGGCGGCCGTATAATCCCGGTCGACGAGAAGCTCAAGCCGCCGGCTCTTCTGCGGCTCACGCTCTGCTCCTCGGATCCCTTTCCTTGCCTGCACACCGACCCGAACTCATTTCTGTCCTTCTCGTCGTAACGTCCGCACCCTCGATAGCTCCGAGGTTATCTCGGCTGTGAGTGCGCGAAGACAGTTCTGCTCGAAGGCGATTAGTGCTCAAGGGTCAGGCTCGCCTGGCGCTCGTCATCTTTCGGCTGCGACGGTGCGGCGCTGGCGTCATGATCCTTCTCGACGATTTCATAACCGCAGGCATCCGCATCCAAGCGGTCACAATCTTCAGTGCCACGTCTAGCCTGAAGTGGTGGAACGCGGCCGCCTCTTAGAAGCACAAGGCGCGTCGCTTCTTTTCTGAGGTGCTCAGGCTAGGATAGATCGCGATGCCAGAAACTGAAACAGACCAATCTGGACTGTCTGTTCAGTCACAAACACTTTCTGTTCATTAATCGACATGTCTGTTTGTCCACCCGTCTTAGAATCGAAGTACCATCTTCAATGTTGTGGCTCACCAAACAGGCTCGCCATCAGCCCTCGAAGGACTCTCTTTGGTAGCCTCGCGTGCATGTCAACTGCTGATCATCTTAGACCGTCGCTCTACACGCCAGCTATAAAGTTTGCCTTGTCGAGCGACAAATCATGCGATGTAATGATGAGACATTATGTCAGGTTCGACCAGCTTACCTCTCGTCCAGAACCTGACAGTCGCGCCCGTCCGTGTCAGGCTGAGAACATTTAATTGGCAAACCTCGGTTCTTCAAAACCTAATCAGTAGCTCAAATGAGGAGACGCCATTGGCACGGCTGTTGCTATTGAGCTGCAGCTGCCACACTGGCAGGCCGAGTACAGGCAGGAGCGCTAGACCAGCGATGCTCTCCTTTTTTCTCTTCAACCCGTGTGCCTTGAATGTGAGGTATCGTTCTATTGAGTGCTTCGGACCCGGGATCGACTCTCGCTCCGCGCAACTGTGACAAGCGTTGTTAGCGCTGCCACAATGTGACCTGGTGTACCGATGACCAACGACTCCAATCTCAGTATTGACCTGGACATTCACAGCAAGCCCAACATTGAGCTCGACGTCCAAGGGTTCGAGGGCACAGAGTGCATTTCCTTGCCGTTCAGTTGCGTGATCTACGCCACGACGTCGAGCGACGTCGATACCGGCTCTTTGATAGGCGAGCGCGCCAAGCTGTCTGTCAAAACCGCATGCGGGCGATGGAATGCCTCGGGCCTCTGCGCCCAAGTCGAGGAACTGGATCCAACGGTAACTGATCTGCGGGTGCTCCAGTTCGTCCTGCGGCCGCGCTTTGCGGTCGCCGAGCTCTCGATCGCGAGCCGCATTTATGGCCCTGGTCAACCGATGGGCGTCGATGACATCATTAAGCAGCAGTTAAGCAAAGCGAGCATCAGCATTCCCGCCGAATACAACCTTGATCGCTATGCCAAGCAAAATTATGTTGTGCAGTACAATGAAAGTGATCTGGCGTTCATTTCTCGCCTTTGCGAACGGAATGGAATTTTCTATTTCTTCAAGCAAGAAGACGACGGTGAAACCGTCGTCTTCGGTGACAAGAATCTGGCCTTCCCCAACGTCAAGTTCGGCACCAAGTCGACAATTCTGTATGCGCGCCAGCACGAGCGCAAGTCAGCGCGAGGCGTCGACGAAAGCGCTGTTCTGTCGTTCCGGCAGCGCCGGGTTCTCTCCACAAAGACGATCGAGCTTCGCGATTATAACGAAACGGTTCCTACCCTCGTGTTCGGCGATAAGCAGGTCGGGCAAGGTAGCGGTTTCTTGGGCAAAGCCTCGCGTTTCGGCGGGCATTTTGCGAACGACGCAGAAGCGACAGCGCTGGCCCGGATCCGTGCCGAACAGATCTGCGCCGGGCAGACAATGTATATCGCCCACAGCGACGCACCCGAGCTGCGCGCTGGCGTCATTTTCGGACTGGAGGGCCATCCCCGCTTCAACGGTGAATATCTCGTCATTGCTGCGGATCACTCGGCCTATCGCCCGGGGCCGGCCGGATTCCGCGCATTCGCGCAAAATGGGCGAGCCTACCAAAACATGGTCCATTGCATCCGCTCGGACGTGCCTTATCGACCGGTTGCGATGACGCCTGTGCCGCCAGGCGTCGGCCTCCACACCGCCACAGTCGATGGAGAAGCCTGGAACGGGCGGGCCGAGATTGACGACCAGGGCCGCTACAAGCTGCAGCTTATGTTCGCCGATGAACCAGCCGAGGGGTCGCGCAGCGACTATGTGCGCAAGCTAGAACCTTATGCAGGTCCGAATCAAACCGGCTTTCATTGTCCGTTGGTCCCCGGAACGGAAGTTCTGGTCGGCTACATCAACGGTGATATTGACCGGCCGGTCGTGGTTGGGGCGGTTCACAATCCGGAGATGAAGGGAGGAGTGACCTCGGACACGCACATGTCCAATCGCCTTACGTCGCAATCTGGCGCCTCCATCATGATATACGACGGACCTGCGTCACCTCATACCCCCTCCTGACAGTGTGGCGCCCAGCGACTCACGAGATCGATCCGCTATTGGAAGCGGTCGTTAATGCGGCACGGGCAACCATCTTGCCAACGGCATCGATCAACATAGCACCGGCATCGGCTGATGACATTCGCTCACAACGACTTCGTGACGGACGAGAGTTGCGCCTCAAATTATCCGCGCACTATCTCGAGCAGGAACAGCGCGGTCCTTGCACGGTGTTCATCTACACGCTGCTGGGCAACGCCGTTGTCGATAACTGCAAGGGGTACCAGGTGACGGGGCAGGCCGTCCTCGATGTTGCCACGCGTGCGTTTCTCGAGGTCGAGTGTCGATTGGAGGTGGTCGGTCCCGTTACACCCGTGACAGATCGCTGTCGTGATCGCAACGACGTCGTTGCTTGATGGAGTCGGTGCCTGCACAAACGGCGCAGTGCTGTTGCCGTCAGATGGGGAAGGCTCGCAAAATTAGGTATCACACGCCCGCGGCTCTTGGCATGGATGTTGCGATATCCATCGTGCCGGTGTGTGCCGGCGTATCTCAGGGTCTGGGAGACGAAAGTGTCACTTGAAGCCTACGTCACAATCAAGGGGAAGAAGCAGGGCGACATCTCCAAGGATGCCTCAAAGCCGCTCAGCATCGGGCAGGTCGCCAAGGGTGATTCGGATAAGCAAGGGAAGATCACTGTTGTTGCCTTCACCAGCGGCATCATCGTTCCACGCGATGTGACGAGCGGTGTAGCCACGGGCGCTCGCAACCACCAGCCGGTACTCTTCACCAAGTTCTTCGATCGTGCGTCGCCGCTGCTATGGCAGGCGCTGGCGACTAACGAGGTGCTCGAAGAGGTGGTCTGCGAGTTCTATCGCACCGACCCTGGGGGCATGCCGCAGCCGCAGAATTTCTTCAAGATAAGCTGGAAGAACGCGACGCTAATCGAGGGCAAGGCTTATGTGCCGCTGACAATCAATCCGCAGAACAACTTCTTTCAAAACATGGAAGACTGGTCGTTCACCTACAAGGAAGTGAAATGGGAGCATGTTCCCGGAAGCACCAGCGGCGAGGATAAATGGTGACAACGCCGCCCGTTCGCGCCATCGCCGTTTTACGGCGCCAACGAAGCGCTATGCTCCATTGCCAAGCCAAGGACGGACTTGGTCGCAGGCACCGAACGGGCACTGGCGGATATAATGCGCAGATTCGAACGCACCCGCTGGACTCGAAGATAGCCGTGCCGGATCTGCTTCATGGCAGTGGGTAGACACTGGGAAAGTGTAGGTAGCTGGTCCAGCTTTGCTCAACAGAATGTTGGAACAAACCTGGAGCATTCGCTACCTTGCTGATGGGTGCGGCGAGACTGGGTGGTTTCAGCAAGCCGTGCTCATATGCTTGCGTCTCGGACGAATTGTCCGACTCACAACGTAGACACGCGGCAAAGATACACCGATTCATTTGGTGGCTGGACGATCTCGCGGTACACCAAGTCGGTCGTGTTCGGTCGAAATATCGAGCGCATGTAGCCAAACAGGGGTACTGGGAAAAAGAGATGGAACAACCATCCTTCGCGCCGTTTGAGACTCAACCGGCCGATCGTTCATGGACGCCCTGAGGCCTTAATTGCGATGACCGCGCTCCAACAAATTTCCTTGCTCCTCTACGTTCCCGGGTTTGGCCGATCGTTGGCGGCCCCCTAAGTGCGCTCATTCACCAAGTAGCCCATTCACTTGCTGCGCTTCGCTCCCAGGTTTGGCAAATCGTCAGGGGACAGGTTGAGGCTGCGAGTGCGATGACCGCGCTCCATGGAGAGGGCATTCGCTTCCTCGGGCTCTGCGCCCAGCCGCGCTAACGCCAGCTAGGGGAGCCGTGCATCGCGGTAGGTCGGGAAGGGAACGAATATTGGAGGCGGGAGGGGAGGCTGGCCAAACTTTGCGCGCACAGTGAAATACGGATCGTGTCTTGCGGACGCGGGCTACGCCTATGATGAGGTCGCAAACGACTTCTTCCTTTCGCCCGCGTCACGCACGAGGGGAAGAAAGGCTTCACCGGTAACAAACGGCTCGGGTTGGCTCAGGCCAAGGCGGGGAGTATTACACGTGGTATCACGCCGCCGACCCTGACACCCGGCGTCTCAATGAAGGGTCCCTCAATCCAATCCGTACCTGCGGTATCAACCTGTTCGTAACGATGATTGACTACCGGGCGGCGACTTACGTGCACGTTGCGCGCCTGGTCGATTCCATGCCGGCGCACGCTTCTCTACTTCTGAACCTGAGCTACATGAAGGGCCATCTTGTCAAAGACAACAATCAGCGACTTGGGCTTGCCGTGATGCTGTGTGAACGCCGCTCAGTCAATCGTTTGTGCGCAGCAGGGTCTCGAGGCGGCGCCGACCTTCGTCGATCGCGCCGGACCATTGGCCGAACCGTTCCTGCACGATGACCCCGAATGAAGGATACCACAGTGGCTTGCCGTCGGCCTGGGCCCAATACCAGGGATAACCGCGCGGCACGAAGACGACGCCGGGAACGCCAAGGGCTCCGGCGACATGGATGGCCAAGCTGTCGGGCCCCACCACCGCATCGAGATTGGCGATTGCTGCGATCAATTCCGCCAGGCACTCTATGTGCACACCAGCATCGATCGGGCGGCTCCATCGCTTCATGTCATGCCGTCGCGCGTCGGTCATCAAACTCACCGGCGTCAGCGGGTGAGGAACCACGGTGGAGATCTGCTCCATCGACAGGCCGAGAGCGCCGCCCTCCCACACGATGCCCACCAAAGGCCTTGGGAAGGCGGCTAGGGCATCGCGCCATTTGGCGAACAGCTCGGGCTCGGGACGCAGATAGGGAATGCCATCGGCGATGATCGTAGAGTCGGTCGACAGAACGCGCAATAGCGATTGCAGCGGCGCAGCTGATAGCCCGGGCCTCGGCTCGTCGAGAATGACCTGCTCGGCTAGATTCGCAAGAAGAGCCTGATAGCGTGGCTCCGCGACTACATACACATCTTGCTGGCTCGCCAGCCGCCGCAAGAGACGAACGAGTGCAACGAATTCGAGGGCGCCCGTCGTCGGTGGCACGACTACTCGCGTCACAGCAGCCAAGGCGGCCGGCTCGGACCTCGGGAAGCGACCGAGGGTCAGTTCAAGTGCGGTGACAAGAGACTTTGGCGCTTCGTCGTCAGGTCGTGTGTGCGCGACGTGGCTGGCAAGCCTTAGCGCTTCATCAAACCGGCCGACGAACTGCAAAATGCTGGCCAGAAGAAGCGCAGCGGAAGGGTGCGAGTTGCGCGCGCGTACGAACTTTGTGAGCTCCGCAATTCCCCGTTCTTCCTGGCCGTTGGCAATCATGACGCGGGCCAGGATTTCGCGCGCACCAAGATGGATCGGTGCATAGGCGAGCAATCTCCTGCAGGTTGCTTCCGCTTCCGCCCAAAGTCCCATCGCGGCACGGCAATAAGCCAAATGCGAGAGCCCGGCCATGTCGAGCGGCGCGCGCAGATGCGCGTGTTCCGCAACCTGGAGCGCCTCCTCGAAGCAGCCGCGTTCAAGCAAGAGCACCGACAAATTGCGCAGCGTATCGGGATCGTTCGGAACAAGTTCCAAGGCACGAAGCAGGGCGATCTCGGCCGACAAGTAATCGCGCAAACCGAGGTCGATGGTGCCGAGCTGAAGGAGGGCGCGCGCATTGCCTGGCTCGTCCTGGACAACTGCCTCTGTAATCGCGCGGGCTTCGGCAACGTCGCCGCGGCTGTCCAGGGCATGAGCCAGCGCGAGCTTTATCTCCTGATTGCGCGGGGCGAGCGCCGCTGCGCGTTTGAGGCAAATAACCGCTTCGTCAAACCTGCCAAGCATCTCATGGGCGATCCCGAGGTTAGTAGCAAGCCCGGCGTGAGCGGGATGGCCGGTCGCCGCCTCCGCCAGCAGCTCGAACGCCAACTCAGTGCGTTCCCGTGCGAGCGCTAATGTGGCCTTTGCATTGAGCGTATCGGGATCGCCTGTGGCGACGACCTGCTCCAACAGCGCCTCCGCTTCCTCGAGGCGGCCGGCTGCAATAAACTCCTGCGCCGTTCTAAGCCGATCTTGTCGGGTCGGGCCGGGCATGCGGGTGATCGGCATGCGCGTTATGCAATCGTGACGCGTTTGCCGTCGAGGCGGAGGTCCTCGCTCACCGCGATGACTTTGCTGTGGGCCATCTCGGACGCGATACCGGTGACCCTAATGGCCTGGGTTTCGGTCTGCAATGAGTCAATCCGCTCGATGACCGCGATGCGCTCCGTCGCCTTTACCGTAAGCGAATCGGCGCTCGTTTCCTGGCTACGCGCCGAGCATCGGACCCGATCCGCGATCAAAGTGTAGAGCTTGCCGATCCAGGTGCTTGTGTTCGCGAGCACGGCAAACAGCTTAGCCTGTAGATCGATGCTATCGGCGCGCAACGATATGCGGTGGTGCGCGGCGATTGTGATGGCCTCGCCCTCGATAGACATGTTGCGACCGCCGGGCAGGCCGACCATGCCCGAACTGGAAGCCATCCGCTCCAGCACGGTCACGACGAACGCTCGTTCCGCCTCACTGAACAGCAGCACCACGTCCTGTGGAATAGGACGAACCAGGCAGCCCACAGCCACAGTCGCCGTTTGGCGAGCGCCAGCGACTTCGACCTCCACCGCCGTGCCATGTTCGCTGACTGACACGACACGGGCGCGGTGGTGTCCAGGTTCAAGCAATCGCTCGGCCAGCGCCATGAAATCACTGTTTGTGGCGCGGAACGGCATTGTCATTCTATCTCTCCAGCCGGCTACATGAAATTTATCGACTTCTTTTGTATGACTTCGTCCTTGCCGGTACTGGACATGAGCTCCGCTATTCGTTTGACAAGGGCGTACTGTTCGGTGTTCAACGTTCCCGTTCTCAATTCGTTGTCTGAGACGGATACGCTGGTCTTGCAGACCTTGCCGTCGCGGCCGACCACCTTCAAATCGTCAACGGGTGCGAGCTTGAAATCGCTCGTCCTGAGAATTTTGGTATTGCTATCGGCCGACTTGAAGTCGGGTCCAAAAACACACTTGGCAGATTGGCCGATGACTTGCTTAATGTCGATTCCTTGGACAATGTCGAGCTTATTGCCGATCGTGATAGAATTCATGTCGCTCAGATTGAATGAACATTCCCTTGAGATCTTGAAAGTGAATGCGTCTCCAAGGAACATGCTTACGTTCCGGGCCATCGTCAGCGTGGTAGCTGCGCCCCTCATGCAGGTGAATTTGGTGCCTTGGAAGAACTCCTTGGTGTTGCCTATCGTCTTCTTTTCGACGTGACCAGTGGTGGTTTCCGACTTGTTGCCTTTGTTGATCAACTTGACGCGATTCGAGGCCGTGAGCGTGATGTCAGCGGGCGTCCCGTTAGCGCCAGCAGTGATTGATATGCCCTTCTCGGCAGAGATCTCACAAGTACCTTTCAAGACCTTATGTTGGGAGTTGCCGTTCGTGACCTCGGTGGTCTGACCGCCACCGATTTTCATCAATGCGGCGCCTTCGACGTTAGCCTGGAAGTCCTTATTCGTGAAGGCAAGCATGCCGGCGTTGTCGCTTTCATACGGACTGGTTCCAGCCGGGCCATCGTCGACAGTCGTCGTTAGTCCGGTTACAATCTTTGCTTCTTCGTCCGAATAAGAACCGAGGCGCAGATAGGTTGATTTCGTCATGGGCGAAACCGGTGTTTCTGGAACGACCAGTCGCGTGTAGGCATTTGGCATAGTAGACTCCCTAATCCTAGGACTGTCGGCACATTAGCGTTGCGCCATCAAGCGGGTTTGAGAGGGCGATATCGAAAGTCCGAACGCGTTCGGGTTGGCACCATTTTGCTTAGTCGGCATCCCCATTTTAGTTGCCGGTGACCCGCCGATTGACAAATTGTCCGATCCCGCTTTGGCGCGGCCCGGACCCATGACAAGGCCAGAGATGACGCCGAGGGCAACACCTGCGCTATCGCCCATCGATGTCGCGCGCTCGGTCGTCATGTTGTGTGCAGGCATACACATGATCAGGCAGCGGGACTGCGTGGGAATGGCCGTC
Organism: Bradyrhizobium sp. ARR65; assembly: GCF_000472385.1. Classification (GTDB taxonomy): domain Bacteria; phylum Pseudomonadota; class Alphaproteobacteria; order Rhizobiales; family Xanthobacteraceae; genus Bradyrhizobium. Next base: position 126,253 of record NZ_AWZU01000010.1, on the reverse strand, counting down.
GTGTTCATAGCGATATTTGGATAGGGGCAAGGCACAATGGCGGGGCCGGATGGCGTGTTGCAGACGTCGGGAAACGCTTGATCCTCCGCCGACATCGGGCCACTTGAATTGACAAAACTCATTTCTTTAGCTCACTCCATTGAGAGGGATCACGCGACTTGCATCGTAAAGTTCAGCGACGGCGCGTTCCGGAATCGTATGCAGGGCACTCCCACGCTGGGCCACGAACAAACTGCCTGCGGTCGACGCGCAGTGAAAGTCAGTGCGCAGAAATCGCGAGCCGGAAAAATCGCTGCCATCAACCTTGACGTGGTGCATCAGCGCATAGGACATGTCGGCGCCGGCAAACAAGCTGGACTTGGCCGATGCACGTGTGAAAACGGCGTTCGCCAATGTTGTGCCAGAAAGATCGCAGCCATCGAGGCACGCCTCTACGAAGATGCATTGCCTCAAATTGGCATTGCGCAGCGTGGCGGCTTGCAGGTTAGCCCTGGCAAACAGTGCGTTCGGAGCCGTCGCGCTGGAGAGGTCGGCGCCTACGAGGCTCGCGCCAGTCAACACCGTACCGGAGAGGTCCGCTCCGGACAGGTTTGTGCGGTTCAGCTTGGCGCCGCTCAAGTTTGCTCGTGCAAGGAAAAGTCCGGAGAGGTCCCGCTCCGACAGATCGCATTCCGAAAAATGTATCGTGTCGCAACGCAGTCCCGTGACCTGTGCACTACGCAAATCGGCCTGCGTTATACTGGCGTTCGTCAGCGTGGCGTAGTCGAGCACGACATTGGTGAGGTCACAATCCATCAGAGCGCTTTGAGATAGGGTGGCCCTACTCAGGATCGTCTGGGCCAGCACGCAGCGCATCGCTGTCGTCTGGCTGAGCTGCGTCTCGCTGAAGTCGCCATGGCTGAAATCTGAGGTCATGAAAGTCGACTGGGTGAAGCGCGCCCGCCGCCAGTCGGATCGGCCAGCGCGGCAATGGACAAATATGCATTTTTGAAGGTAAGCATCGGCGAAGGAAGCGCCGCTCAAATCGCAGTCCTGAAACGTCATGCCGGTGAGGCGGGCACGCGTGAACTGGGAGCCGCGGAAAGAAGAACTCAACACAACGCCGTCGTTCAGGCGCAGTCCAGATAGCACCTCGCCATCGAGGTTAGCGTCGCGTACGGGGTACTGATGGTCGATCGACTGCAATAAGAGATCAATTGACATGGCGCGTGATCATTAGGGCGGAGCGGTCGATATTGGCGTTGCTCAAATCGGTCGCGACCAAGGAAGCATCCATCAGGTCGGCACCGTAGAGATTTGCATGGCGCAGGCTGGCGCCGGCCAGGTCGGCCTTGTTAAGATGCGCCTCGAGGAGGTTGGCGGCATAGAAATCGCTGCCGCGCAGATCGTTGCCACTGAAGACCGAGCGTTTTAGAGAGGTCATTCGGAAGGTGGCGCGCGCCAGCGTCGACTTGCCGAAATAGACACCGTTCAGTCGAGCCATGCTGAAGTCGGCGCCGCTGAGGTCGGCCGTCTGAAATGAGAGCGCCTCGGCGCTGCTGCGGCCGAACCGGGCGTCGCGCAGATCGATGTCGCCGATGAAGCTGACTTCGTCAAATTGCGAGCTCGACAGATCGAGCTGGGGCGCTGTCACCTTAAGAAAGCAGGTTTGCTCAAGTCGCGCGCCAGCAAAGCTTGCACCAGACAGCGATAAATCCATGAATTGTCCGCGCTCGAGGACGGCGTCCCCCCAATCCGTGTTATCGAGGGCGGATTTAATGAAGGAGCATTGACTTACTTGCGCAGAGCGGAGGGTTGCCCCGATCATCGGTACCCGCAAAACCTGGAGCTCGCCAAGCCTCGCTTGGTCGAAGCATGCGCCCACCATGCGCGCGCCGAGAAGATTGATCCGCACAAGTTGGCTGCATGCGAAACGCGTTCCGCGGCAGTCGGCTTCACCGAGATTGGCTTCGGTGAGATCGGTCGCGCTTAAATCAGCGTTGATGAGCGTTGCGCCGGTCAGCGTGGCTTTCAGCAGTTTCGCACCGGCCAGGTTGGTCCCGTTTAGCTTCGCGCGTTCAAGGAAGGCCCCGGAGAAGTCCGCGTTCGCGAACCGTCGCCCGGAGAGGTCGGCGCCGGCGAGATCCCGACCAGCAACCGTGCCGCCGCGCCGGAACTCCTCTTCTACGAGATCCCCCAGCGCGCGTGCGACAGCTGGTGCCAGCATCATTTCAGGCCTGAGCGGCTTGGGTGAGGCAAGCCGTGCGGCGGCCATGCCAGCTGCCAACTGACCTTCCGCTTCGTCGATCTCGGCCCGCAGGACAGTCAATGCTTTCGTAGACTCCGTTTTCGCCGCCGCGATCGCTGTTTCTGGCCCATTCGCGATTGGCGTTTCATGGCTTGCACTCAGGGCCTCGAATGGCGAACGCTCACCGGCGGTTAACGCAGGAAGAGCCTTTCTAAGCGCCGCTTCAGCATCGGCGAAGCCGGTCCGCGCACGTGCTGCGGTGTCACGCGGTGTACCGGCGCTCTCGATCTGCGCCAGTATCTCGTCAATCGTCAGGCGCGGTTGCGCCTCGGGCGCGGCGCTGCGCGCTTCTTCCCGCAGCAGTACCGGCCTCGGGATATCGGGAAGGGAAAAGGCTTCGTCCGATATGGCGTTGCGTATCGGCTCGAGCGGCCGTCCAGCCGCCAGGTTAAAGAAACGAGCGTGTGCAAGCTCGAGCTGCTTTTGCTCCTCGAGCGGCTGCTGCACCGCCCCGATGAGGTTGTCGCGCCAGTTCCTAGCGCGCGCGAGCTTGTCTTCGATATCGCCTATGAGCGCGGGATCAAGATCCACCGGCAGCGGCAGATCTTCCGCTAGGCTCGCGTCTATCGATTGCGCTGCGTCCATGTTGCCGATCGCGGCGAGCAAGGCGTCGATATCGTTCGATGCGGCGTTTCCGTCGGCAATCGTTTCATAGGCTACGCGGACCGGTTCGCATTGAGCTGTGAGCTTGTCCACGTCAGATTCGGCCTTCTCCTGTACCTTCTCCAAGGCCTCGAGAATCTCGGCCAAATCGATTTCGCCACTCTCAAGTTCTTCAGGCAATAGTTCCGGAATACCCGAGGGTTCGATGGATGGTATCTCGATCGCGGGGCGCAGCGAAGGCGGAAGGTCAATTTGCGTGAGTTGCTGATCGAACGCCCGGCGCATGGCGGCCAGCCGCCGCGCTGCCCGCTGTTCGGCCAGTTGGCGCCGCTGCGTTGCGCGGCGTTCGCGTTCGGCGGCCGAAAGCTCAGGGGTGAGTTGATGTTCCGAAAAGGCATAGCGTGCGGCGCTCGCCGGGTCGAGCCGCAGCTGCCGGACATTCAGATAATGATCGAACGGCCGCGCGGGCTCGCCTTGTTGCTCGTAAGCGACCATAATGTCGCTAACGTCGCCGCCGTCCAATTCCCGCACCGCGATCGCGGTGCGGTAGATCATGACGCCGCGGCGGGCTCCCGCGAACAGCCACAAAGTATCGATGCGCGTCTGCAGTTCCGTGACGCCACGCGTCGCATCGCTCCAGCCGACGAAACAGCGCACGCGAAAGCTCGGCAGGCGGCCTTCGATCAATGGATGCGCGGCGGAGAAGTTCTGCAGCGCGTAGGGCTCTCCGCCGCAGATGAAGTCGCTCATGCGCTGGTCTGGCGGAGCGAACAGAAAAAGCCGCGGATCGGCATCGGTCGCCAGAGCTGGGGCAACCGATTGCAGCCACCCGGCGTCATAGGTCCCGGCGTATTGTAGGCGCTCCTTAGCATCGAGCGCCATTGGTCCGAAGGCTGCAGGCGGTGCGCTTGTGTCGATAAACTCAATCGCATGCTCGGGGCTTTCGATGTTGGGCAGGGCCACCAGTTCGCCGGCCATGCTGCGGCGGAGAGCCTCGTGCCCCGAGCCGACCCGGTTCGCAGCGTAGCCAGGTCCGCCAAACGCGCGGTGCCGCGTTAGCGGCATTTGCTGGAACGATTGCGCGGCCGTCGGTCGCCAGCCGGAGGCGGTCATCTGCCAATAACGGTCGCCGGTCACCAGAAGGTGCTTCCGGATCGGTCCGAGCGCCAAGCCCAGCACCATGCGCTCGGTCGGCCGTCCCTGAGGCGCCGCCGCATGTCCGCCGATGAGCACCTCGGCTTGCGGCTTGGGCATGCCGATGTCGAGAGGGGTGCCCGGCGGAAGCTCCTTCGCGGCCATAGTCCAAAGCTCCTGCTCGCCGTGCAGACGGTCGGCGCCCGGGTTAGCGAGATCGAACATCGCGAAAACCGAAATGATGAGGCTGGCCCCTGGAGGACGACGCTCGCATTTGGTCAACAGACCCAGTGTGCGGGGCTTTACAAGAACGGGCATGAAACCTGCCGAGACGATTGTGGTGTTTTACCAATATTTCTCGAGCATGACGGACTTTCGGTCCCACCATCCGAACGCGTCTTTGTGTCACATACCAAGTTAGGTGGGCAGCAATTCGCTTCAGCGCTGCGTAAAAGGCCGCTCCGCACGGCAACGGTTTGATCGTCGAGACGGTCGCGACTTGGTCCTGCGGCATCTTCATGGGCCAGGAGGCCGGTCGAGCGGCGGATACACCGCGTCGGCGGTGCGGCTGTCGCCGAAAAGTACAAGCCGTTTGTCTGCAGAAAATCAGTGCGTTGGTCTTTGGGAAAGCTTCCCCAACGAGACCAAGCTGTTGGCACACTGGGCGCCGGAATGACGACATTTGTCTTGCGGGTCAGCGAGCGCCTGCCGGGCAAGGGTCATTCGGGCCGGCACGCCGTGTTGGTAACAGCCGACGAAGCGCGCGTGAAGTTGTCGGGGCCGATCAGGTGTCGAGGCCGCAAATCTTGGGCGGATCAGGTTTACCAAATTGATCGAATGCCGGGTAAACGGCGGATTAGACGGGAAGGGATGACTTGTGAATCTCGTCATCGTGTCGAACCGTGTTGCCGGCAGCGACGTCAATGAACCCAAGACGGGCGGGCTTGAAGCGGCGCTGGTTCCCGTGGTGCAACAATCCGGAGCAATTTGGGTGGGGCCGTCGCGCCCCTTGGAAAATGAGCCGCCTGTCACTGCGCTCGGCGGAGGCAAGCTCGTGAGGGTGGATCTGCCTCCTGACCATTATCGGCGCTATTATGAGGGCTTTTCCAATTCGGGACTATGGCCGGCATTACATTCGCTGACAGGGCGGATCTCCTCCTCGGAAGGCGATTATAACAGCTACCGTGAAATCAACGCCCTCATGGCGAACGCGCTGCTCGAGTATAGGGACCGGGACGCGTTCTGGGTGCATGATTATCATTTCCTCACGCTCGGCGCTGAGCTGCGTGATCGGGGTGTCGACTTGCCGATCGGCTTCTTCCTGCACACGCCATGGCCAGCGCCCGACATGCAGCTGGTGCCGTATCATCGCGAACTGACCGAATTGATGCTTGCGTATGATTTGCTAGGCTTTCAGACAGACGAGGACCGGCAGAACTTCCTTGCCTGTGTTCGCGCTGATCTCGAGCTCACGCCGAGCGAAGATGGTATCGTGAGTTCACGCCGTGGTAGCGTAACAAGATGCCAAGTGTTTCCGATCGGCATAGATACAAACAAATTTGAACAATATGCTGCAGAGGCGGGTTCGAATGCCGATGTCTCCTCGCTATTGGAAGGTCTCGATCGTGAGAAGCTTGCCGTCGGCGTCGACCGGCTCGACTACACCAAGGGTCTCGACAATCGCGTTCGGGCCATCAATCAGGTTTTGAACGATGACCCGCGCAGCATCTCGCTCTTGCAAATCGCCACCTCCTCGCGATCCAGCATCAAGAGCTACAGCGAATACGAGAAGCATGTCGCGGCTCTTGTCGACGATGTCAACGCTCGCCATGGTACAGAAGGCTGGAGACCGATTCGTCACGAAACGAAGCCTCAGAGTCAGGCCGTCCTCGCGGGTCTCTACCGCGCCGCACGTGTCGGCGTGGTAACACCGTTGCGTGACGGGATGAATCTCGTTGCGAAAGAATATGTCGCCGCGCAAGATGGTTGCAATCCCGGCGTGTTGGTTTTGTCGAAATTTGCCGGCGCGGCCAAGGAGCTCGACACGGCGCTGCTCGTTGATCCCTACGACATCAATGACATAGCAGGCAAGATTTCAACCGCTTTGTCGATGTCGCGCAAAGAACGCCGCTCGTGCTGGCGAACCATGATAACAAAGCTTCGAGCGTATCCTATCCAGAAATGGTCGGCGCACTTCATTGGGGAGTTGGAGAAAATTCGGACTGAAAAAGTCGCAGGGCGGTTCAGTCCGCGAGATATGGGGGAGCCTAGCGGTTCGAAAGGAAGGGGTGAGAGGAAACTAGCCGGAGGTGCGAGCCATTTGGACCCGCCGCACCAATTGTCATGTCCAGCGCTCGATGGGCCGGCTCGGAGATTAGATGATGATTTCACGCATATCCTAGGCTCGGGCTGGAACCACGGTCCGCAGCCGGCCCCGGACATCCTGCTCGGCGTGCTGAACAGAGTAGACGCCTTTCCGAGACCGTTCCTGCCCACGGCTAGTTTTTACATCCACGGTCATCCCTACATGGCGCAGTTGGTTGCAGGGAGAGGGGAGGTGACCCCCAATAATCCGCAGGGCGTCAACGTTATGCTTATACCTCGGCTCAAGGGCGGCTGAACGCGCGTCGCTAGGCCCAGCCGCTCCGCAATAGCTGCCCGTAGCTGTGCCTGGCCGAGTCTTACTTTGCTCTCTCGCATGAAAGGCGCAGCCCTTGGCGTGGCCGCCTGGTTAGGCGCCATAGCAATGGCTTTGGCGCGCAGAATTGTTGTGACCTATCAGCTTCTCGAAGGCCCCGATGCAATATGAGACTTGGGGTATCCAGAACAGAGATCCCGCCCATGACGGCACGTTCAAACAGGAGTAGCGACACGTCGTTCGATGTTAGCAGGACAGGCGCCGAACCTTCTAGTGCCGCTGCACGAGTTGGGCCGGCACCGTTGCCAAGGGCGATGATGCTGCCTTTTTGAAGCATCTGCAACCATGCACGTGCAACTCTAAACCAGAATGGCGTCCGGTTGCCCCATTCTATCCGTGTCCTCCGATCGGGAATGCCGATGATGGCCACGTCTGCGACGGAAGGGTGAACCACCAGAACGTTCTCGATCTCTTGAGTATAGATGTTGACGTCGCCAGAGAGGATCATGAGGCCTTGCGGTCGGTCAGAAAGAGCTTGTCATCCACGTCGACGCGGCCGATATCGCCGACAATGGGGCCCAAGACGGCCAATAAGGATATTGGTCAGCTCAACCGGATGCTGAAGGAGGTCAGCGTTCGGCGGCGGCTCAATCTGCCTGACATTTTCAAGCGACTCCGGCTGAAGGGCGAGGTCGAACGGCCACGGGTCCCCAGATTTCATCCAGAAGCGCCTGCTTGCGAAGAGGCGCCCTGGATGGCTTGAACGAGGATGCTCGACTGGTCTTGTACGTGGTGGCCGACACGGGCTGCGGCCTTCAGAGGTCGTGAAGCTGCAGGAAGATGCGATCGTTCTGAAGGGACCAATACCTCACGTGAAGATCTTGCCGGAGGGGCGCCGCCAAGACGGTCGACTCGCAGCGAGAGATACCGCTGGTGGGTGCCGCGCTCGCCGCGATGAAAAAGCGGCCGCAGGGTTTCCCGCGCTATCGTCACAAGTCTTCCAACCTTTCCGCGGCGTTGAACAAGTATCTTCAAGAGAATGGACCGCGGCCGACTAAGCAACACACGGTTTACTCGCTGCGGCATGGCTTCAAGGACCGGCTGATTGCGGCTGAAGCTCCCGATAGTCCCATCGACAGTCTCATGGGCCATAAGACCTACAAGCCGAAGTACGGGAAGGGCCCGTCGCTTGAATTGAAGCTCAAGTATCTTCAGCGGATTGCCTTCAAGGCGCCTGCTTCGCTGTAGGCCAACAGCCGACGCCGAGCGCGTGCCTTGGTATCTTCCCTGGCCTTCAATTCCCGAAGCTCGATTTCGAACCTCTCGTACATGGGGAGCCAGAAATCACCATCCCGCTCGATGAAGTAGGCGAGCAGCACCAGTGCGCGTTCTATGCGCTCGATCATTGTAAGTTGGTCTGGTCGCTCGGTTTGCATGCGTTGCGGTCTGGTTGTGGAAACCAGCGTACAACGAGGCAGTCGATGATGTTCCTGCAATCATTGGGAAACGCCCTCGACTACCAGTCTTTCCCATTCTGTTCTAGTGTTGCTTCAGGCCATGAACTCGACTCGACGATCATTCTCATTCGCGTTACCTAGCGGGCCGCTAAGCTTTGGACCGTGGGATGGGGGCCTCGATGAAGGTTATTCGCGAAATCAATCTGAGCACGACTTCAAGCATGCCACACGATATTTCCGATGCAATCCTCTCCCACATCTCGAATTTTGCGGTAGGTCTGGTTATTCGAGAACCAGGGAGGGGTAGCAAAGTTCTGGGATCTGGGGTCTTGGTGTCAATAGAAGGCCGCCGCGGAATCTTGACCTGCGGTCATGTTGCCGAGGCTTATGAGAAACTCACCGAAATTGGGTTGATCCGGTTTGTTGCTGTAGGGCAACAAAAACGAGTGCTTAGGCTCGCTGACGCACAAACCATAATCGTGCAAAGCAGCGACGCGTTCTCGGAGAGCAAGGAGGTTCTGGACCTCGCCTTCACGGCCCTTTCGGCCGAGGTTGCGTCCTCGATCGAAGCCCAAGGTGTCTTTCTCAACATCGAGAAGAATCGGGCCAAGATGGAAGCCATGACACTGGCTGAGGGAAAGCATGTTGATGCTATGCTCGGGCTGATCGCGGAGTTCTCGGATAAGCCGTTTATTGAGGGACGGGAGTTCATCAGTCCCATGCGCGGTGCCCTTCACACCGGGCATATTTGTGCTCAGGAGAACGGTCTCCTCACGGTGAAAGCCATGCCCTATAATCTTCACGAGCTACCTAGGTCTTTTGGAGGCATGAGTGGTGGCGGGCTATGGCGCGTCTATTTCGCTGGAGATGAGAAGGAGTCTCGAATCGTCGCGACCGTGCTTTGCGGAATTGCGTCATGGCAGATCGACGACACCAACATTGCATGCCAAGGGTGGGACAGAATTGACCAGGCACTTGTCCCTGCGGTTCGCAAGAATGTCCGCCTCTGATATGGAATCTCTTGAGAAATGATGCGGCTAATCGAAGGTCTCAAGACGGCTTGGCGAAACTGGTGGTGCACTGAGGTTCAGTCGCTTCGAGAGGGCGCTTTCTCCGCGGATGCTCCGATCACCAGCGCATCAGAGGACCTTCTCGGTAGGGGTGACTTCGCACGGGCTCTCGCGCGCGTTCTGTATCGTCACCGCGGTAGCGAAAGCCTGGTGGTCGCACTCCGCGGGGAGTGGGGTTCGGGGAAGACGTCTATCAAGAATCTTGTCGTCGAGGCGCTTACGCCCCCAGGTTCGACCAAGATGCAAGTCGTAACGTTCAATCCCTGGCAATGGGGGACCGACGACGCCATCACTCGTGCATTCTTCCGCGAAATTGCGGTGGCGCTCGGCGACGCTGAACAATCTGCTTTTGCTCGCCGACGAGCGCATGAGTTTCGTCGGTACGCCAAGACCCTGGAAACTCTCTCGGGTGGGTTGAAGAACGCAGGTGCGCGAGCCTCGAGCGCCGCGGCATGGCTTAGCGGCATCGGGTTTTTCATTGCCGGTAGTGTCGTTTGGCTCGAACCGTCGGCAAAAATGCTCGCAACGGCTATACTTGTCATCGCCGGTGCTGTTCTGATCCTCAGCAGGATCATTGGATTTTTGGGGAGAGATCGGGAGGACGATCGACCACTGGACGTTGCTCGCTTTGACCTGGAGCAGCGACTGAAAGAAATGCCACGAAATATTCTCGTGGTTATCGACGATATGGATCGGTTGGAAGACGAGCAGATCCGGACTGTCATCAGGCACGTCAAGGCAAACGCTAACTTCCCGGGATTGACCTATTTACTTCTCTACCAACGTAATGTTCTGGAGAGTGCGTTCGGCGGGGGCGAGGACGGCAGGCAGTATCTCGAAAAGATCGTGCAGGCGGCCTTCGATGTTCCAGTAGTTGAGGGTGAGCGCATCGGCAGGATCGTGCTTGCTGAGTTGGAGAAAATTACTCAGCCGCTACCCAGCGATGGAAAGTTCGATCAAAAGCGTTGGGGCAATATCTGGGTCGGTGGACTCCGGCACTTTTTCAAAAATCTGCGCGATGCGAAACGTTTCATCGGTGGAGTTGAAGTGCAGTTTTTGCTCCACAGCGGCAAGCGCGTACTTGAGACGAATATCATCGACACGGCGGCGCTTGAAGTGCTTCGCCTGTTCGAGCCAGACGTCTACGCTGCCATCAGCCGAAGCCGGGCCCTCATTACGAGTACGACGCGCGAAAGAAGAGAGGCCGATAAGGAGCGGATCAAGGCAACCATCGCGGCAGCCAGACCGGAATACAAGGAAGCAGTCCAGTATGTCGTTTCACAGCTCTTTCCGATCGTGGGTTGGGCTTTTGGAGGCTCTTGGTATGGGAGCGATTGGGAGGAGGGTTGGTCGTCCGAGCGTCGCATATGCTCACCGCGATATTTCGATCGGTATTTTTCGCTCCGGCTGCCGGACGGACAAATATCGGACTCGGAATTTATGGATTTTCTCGAACAATCCGCTGACCGTGAGCGTCTTAGTCAATCCTTTGCAGATTTTGAGAAAAGAAACCTCCTTCCGGAGTTATTGGAGCGGCTCGATGAGGCCGCCGTTGCTCGAAAATTGCCGCCAGATTCCGCTGAGACTTTTCTGCCGGCACTTTTCGACATCTCCGAGACCCTTCCCGATCAAATGGGGTTCGGAAAAATGCCGTTCATCAACGCATGGCGCACCGCTTCTTGGTATTTGAGAAGCGAGGACGATGCCGCAAAACGCGGCGCGGCCTTCCTCAAGGCTCTGAGAAGCTCCGATTCGTTGGCGGTGCCGGCGACGCTGATCGGCCTGGATATGGATCGGAAGGAGAAAGGTGAGACCGATTTGATGTTCGCCGCCGACCTAGCCGAGGCGAAAAAAGTCTGGGTCGAGAAATTTCGAGCGGCTTTGGCGCGAGATCCCGAGGACATGCTCAGCAATAAGCACTTGGTCAACTTTCTCTATCGATGGCGTGAGTTCGAGGGAGCTGAGGGCCCTCGGGCTTGGGTGGCTTGCGTCGCGACGAATCCGGAATCGCTCGGGAAACTGCTGATTGCCTTTCTCTTCGAGGGGCAGTCGCACGCCCTTGGCGATTACGTGACGAGCAAGGTTCTCACCTTCCAATGGAACGCAATCGAGCCCCTGATCGATCTTCCTGTCTTCACGGAGGCGGTTAAGAAGTTCGCACCCATGCCTGGAACCCCTGAATTTGAGGCGCGGGAGCGCTTCTTAAAGGCGGCCGCCGCTTCTGAGGCTGCGAGGGCGAAAACAGCAGCGTCAGACGAGGCCGATGTGCAGGAAACTGGAGAGGACAGCACCGAGGTCAGATTTGTCGATGAGACAGATTCGTAGACACGCCCTTCCTCGTCTCTCCGAAAATTCCTGTTTTCGAGAAGCTCCGAAAAGCCGGCCGGCGAAATCATTTCTGACATTATTCGGCACTTAGAAGGAAGCTGCTTAGTATCCTAACGGCCAGATCATCGCCAGGTGCTGGCTTTACGATGTCGATGTGCCCCTTACCGGTGATAGTTTCAATGTCCGGATTGCCCCAAAAGGCAATTGCGCTCAATCGGTCAACGATCGCGTCCTGCGTTCCCACCACATATTTGGTTCGGACCCGTTTTTGTACCCTGAACCGCACCCAGTCCTCGTTCAAGATCTCAAGTACATCGGCCTCCTTGCAAAGCTGTTTCAGATGGTTGTGATTCCAGGACAATTGCTCTCCTAACGATGCCAGCGCCGCACCGTTGTTCGGGACAGAGAATAACGCCAGACCGGCCACTCGAAGCGGCTTATTGTCCTTAATCTCATTTACCAAATACTGTCGTGCAATGAGACCGCCTAGACTGTGGCCAACGAGATAGACCTTACGGTAGGGCGATTTCTTTGAATGCCGAATTTCTGTATCTAAGCCGCTCGCGAGCTCTTGGAGTTTTGGCATCCGAGAACCGAAAGGCAATCTGACGAGTGATGTAGGATAAGAATAGAAATCTATCTCGAAGCGCTTCGCAATCGCTGGATCGTTTAGGAGGAGTTCGGGGAAACGCTCCCACGTCGTTTTTGATTTTCCTCCCAATCCATGAATGAAGAAAATCAGATCTTTCAAATTGCTCTCGGCGGCGGGCGGCTTGTTTGCGAGACGTCGGCGCTTGGTCTCCTCTGTAAGCTTCAGGAAATCCTCTGGCGAAAAATACGGTCGCAAGACCTCTATATCGTACTTTATGTGGCCGAGAAGGGCGTTAATGAGCTCATCGCTTTTCGTATGAGATATGTTGAGTTCCTTGTACACTCGACCGGGATTGCGCACCGCATCGACGTAATCGCTTATGCTCCATTTTTCGATGGTTTTTGTTCTGTGGTGTGAATTCGTGAGCTTCGCGAACGAGGGGTCGTTCTTGAGGATATCCTCCACGCAATCCAGGACAGCGTTTGCTGTCAAAAAAGAGTTGTTTGACATAGCCCCATCAATCGTATCTCGCTCAAACTCAGCGGGTGACGCTGTTGAATGAAACAATGCAAAGCCGTTGAGCTCTTTCAGCAATGATGATCCCGAAACGAGAACCGTTTTGAGGGAGGCATCAGGCCGTCTCGCATGCTCACCTATCTGGAGCGCAATAAAGTTGGGTAGCGTCAGCGGGAAAACGAGCACCTGAAGTTCATTTTCTTTTGCCCATCTAAGCACCTCATGTATTGACGAATTGGACGATAAGCCGAGACGAAAAATGCGGTCTTCGCCGTCTTGGTCAAATTGGAGTTTGTAGATCGAAAGATCGAACCTTCGGTCCCCCTCTGTCGTGACGAAACCAGTTCGAGGCAAATCTGCCTTTCGCGGAGTTGTCTTCTTTGATATCGCTCGCAAGATCACGTCATGGAGCTCTTGAATAGTGAAATGAGACTCTATGATCGGAAGGCTCGCCAACTCAGGAACGGATGGCCGAGAGTAGGGGCTACATGTGTGATACACCAGCGTCGGGATGCCGCGACGAACCATTTGCTCTGCGGTAGTAAGAACTTCTTTCTCTGGGTTTCGATCGCTAAGAACAAGCACTGCTAAATCCAGTGTGGCATCCTTGATAGCGCTCGACATATCATTTGGATCATCGTTAGAGCCGATTACTGTGCATTCAAGATCTTCAAGCATGGATTCTATGGTGAAGCGAGTGAAATGGTCACCGGCCACGAGAATTCGACGCCCGGCCAGTTGCGAGGTATCAGAACGCATAGTGTCCTTCCAAACTTCGAACTGAGAATTTGTTGGCGCTAACCACAATAATTCCGATCCGTCGCTCGTGGCTAGGCCCCATGGCACAGGGTTGCTTAAAGATACGGGGGACCGTTGCTTCGGCCTGCCTAGGCTACGTATGGCTCCAGTACCGGCAGGCTCGGGGGACTGGCCGCAGCTCCCTGGGCGGCGAGCCGAACGCGGCGGCATGTCCTGACGCTGGACAATTTTACGGACCCGCGGGATTCTTGAACTGCAGCCCCTACGCGCCGGAAATCTGGCCCGAGAGCACGAGGCATGTGAATGCCACATCTTTCAGTTCTACATGCAAGGCGCCATGGATTGGGGTCTGAATATTCAGCTGAAGTCGGTCCCGAATCCAGCCTACACGGCCGAAGCCGTAAAGCAGGCGAAAGCGGCCGGGAAAGACCCGCCGGCCAAGACGATCTCACAGGCGCAGTTCTGTTTCGATCCGGCGTTTGCACGGCGAGATCTGGTCGGCATTGTTCAGAATCTTCCCGATCGCTGTGGCGCGGCTGCGCTGCAGAAGAAGGGGACGACCGTAAACGAGCAAAACCTGACCGTGATTTTCAAGAATCGCAACCGCCAGTCTGTCGGCCAGACCTTCACCATCATCATGCACGCCATTTTCCGCGTTTTCCTATTTCGGACATATCCTTCGTGCCTATGAAACGAGCCCCGCAAGCCTTTATTGGCCTGATCGCAGCATAGGGTCTGGCGATGCCCGGGACTTCGAGATACTCGCCGTCACGCGGGCGCCGACGGTATCGTGTTTTGCCAGCACGCACTTGAACGCTGACCTCTAATGCGTCCCCTCCGACGCGGGCGACACGACCAAGCAGGTCTTTTCAATGCTGTCTCAACTGGTCGCATTGAGCACGACAATTGGCTCGTTGCCGACGACACTCGAAGTCAGGCTTCAATAAAACTGTCGTACCTTTGCGCGTCCACCAGTGCGGACTGGGCTTTCGTAAACCGAGCCGGAGTCCGTCTCGGCCTTGCGGCTTCAATCTGATCGGGTCGCCCGAGCAGTGGCGGTGAATACAGGTTTTCCATAATGGGTACTGACTATGGCGGGCCGGCTCCCAACTGGACCGATCTTGCGACCGGCAAGCTCGAATGCGGGGGCCCCGGTCCTGCAACAGCGCCACTGCTACCGCGCGGTTCACACTGCTCTGTCCGCAGGCGATTCCCGGGCTGGACCCGACGCCGGCTCTAACTAACAGGCGCTATCGCTTATCTGATTGAAAGGCGCCAGGCCGATGGTCGTAACCGGGAATAAGACAAGCTGGAGATCAACTCTCACGCATAACGTGCTTACGGTCGTTTGGGCTGAAGCTCTGCAAGCGCAGCCATCAGTGCGTTCTGAAGTTGGGTGGAGCTTATCCTGACGGGGTCCTCCGCTCGTACGTCCTTCTTCACCAATTCCGCGACCGGCATGGTCAATGGCAACATCGAATTGGTGCTGTGCCAGCTCCTGATCCATTGCTCCGGCCAGTTGCCCCATGAATTGAGCTGGCCAAGGCCGTCAATATTGCCCATGATCTGGTTGTAGTCAGCGTCCGTCTCCTCCTGGATCACGCAGCCGAAGGTGGTGATGTGCAGTTCTTGCGTGCGCTCCGGCGGTAGGCTGCGGACGGCATTCTGAATGCAGAGGGCGCCCTTGCTATGGCCATAGAGACGCTCAATCCGGTCCGCGTGTTGCAGGATATCATGGAGGATATCGCTTTCGGGGCTGCCGCTGCGGAAGGCCTCATCGCCAACTGCGGTGGAAGACAAATGTCGCCCGATTTTGGCCAATTGCGGCAACGTAGTTGCAAGAAATTGTCCGGATACGCGCCGTACGAAGTCATGCACGCCAAAACCAAACCAGCCGCCGAGCGCCTGCGGGATGATATCCGCAAGTCCGTAGCCCGGCACAATCGCCGCCACCGGCTGGTGAAGCGACTCCGAGATATTCCAGGCGAAGGCGGCAGAGCCGAGCGCCGAACTGCCGACGCCGGTCACGCCGATGATCCTGACCTCTCTCGACTTTCCGCCCCGGCTCGGCTCGAACGACAAGCCGCTTTCCAAAAACCTGGCGACACTGTCGTATGCCTGCACGAAGGGAGCGTGGTGAGCGTCAATCACCAGAATTGCACCTTCCGGATTGGTGAGCGCACCCAGGTTGATGAATTTGGCCGCGGCTTGTGCGGCAGCCAGACTATCATGCGCGGACGCTGAAAGCGGGTCGTCTGTTGTCGTGACCGTAATGCCGCGGGTTAAAAGACGCAGTCCCAATAGCCCTACATCGTAGAACAGCGCGTCAGCGAGGGTATTGGTCTGGCGCAACGCCCCCAGCACCGGCTGAATCACGGCTCGGGGCACGTCAAATTCGGTAAGTCCGGATGGTGAAGCTGCCTCTGAAAGACTCCACTTTTGCGGGTCCAACGCCGATTGCACCCACCTGAAATAATCAAAATCGAAATGGGGCAGCGGGCGCGACGGCAAAGCCGTAATATCAGTTTCGGGCATCACACTCTCCTGCATGCAAGTTCCCGGCACTCGAGAGGTGGTATAAATCCATTGCACGAGGTTCAATTGCATCAACCCGTCGTGATGTTCGATGGTGTCGCGCAGGAAGCATCCGCTACCGTTGCGTGTAGACGCTGGAAGACGAATTGTAGACGCTCGATGTAAAGCGCTGGAATGGCTTCGTAGCGATTTCGACCGCGCTCGCCGAAAGCCGCCCTGGCTCTATGAGCTGCGCTCACCAAGTCTGCGCCTAGGCCCATACGGGCGACGATCCTTCGCGCAAGGCATAAGGAATGCTTCGCCCGGGGCATTTGGTTTCGCCGGCGGGCATCGCAGGCGCCATCAAGGGGCGTGGGCAACTACCGGAATACTGGCCTGTCCTATGCGTACCAGACTAGGTTTCCAGCGCCCGGAAAGCACTTTCGAGAATCTCCCGATGCATTGGGAACGGAAGCCTCCGAAGCTATCATCTTTCTTTCCGCCCGAGACTTACGGCAGGTTCGTTTCTGGTGTAGGAACAGGGAGCCGCAGCCTAGACGAGAGCGGTATCCCTAGTCGATCGTTTTTCGGCCCATCCGTGATTGCCGCGCAGCTAGTTCATGGGGCAGAGCGATGAGTGATTACACCCAGTTCGGACGTGTACTCGGGGTGCTGTCGTTCCTATTGATCTTCCTTGCCGCGACTTGTGCATCAGCCCGGACGCCAGTGCTCCAGGTCAACGCTCCATTGGCGTCCAAACGTCAGCGTGCGATTAGCTCGCTGCCGCCAGCACAACAGGCCATCTTGAACTCAGCCCTCGATAAGACCGCCCCTAGATTCATCTTTATCCCGGGCATTCTAGGCTCCCGGCTATCCAGGAATATAGGCGGCCAGGACGTTCCTTTCTGGGGGACGCTTACAATCGGGGACCTTCGCGCGGATAATCCCGCCTTCAAGTACACTGAGGGAGAGACCGTCACGGCGCAGGTTTTGGACAAATTCTACGGGCCCCTCGGGATAAATATGGATGTCTACGGGAAGGCCTATGTGGAGCTGCAGAAAATTTGGTCACCCGAGAGCGTGCTGCGGTTTCCCTATGACTGGCGGCAGTCAAATGTACTCAGCGCGCGGGATTTTTCGCGCTGGCTCTGCAGGGAAGATGTCCGCAACGTCGTGAAGAACCGGCCCATCATATTCCTTGCCCACAGCATGGGTGGCCTGATCCTGAAATATTGGCTTGAGCATAGCTACGACAGCGATCATTGCGCCGGGGATACGACCAAATTTTCGAGCTGGATGCCGATCCGAAAGATCGTGTTTGCGGCTACGCCGAACTACGGCGCCCCCAAGGCCGTGTTGTCCTTCTCGCAGGGACAAACCCTCTATGTCGATCCGGCCAACGACAGTTCGATTTGGCAGGCGTTGATGAAGAAGATCGACATGAATACGGTTTCGTACAATCTCAATATCTATGGCATTCGATATCCGAGCGCCTATCAGTTGCTTCCCATCGTCAATACGACGAAAGATTGTCTCGAGAGACCCGGGTGGGAGACTGATCTCGACTTCCGCACGGAGCAGGATCTCAAATGGAACATCGATCTCTTCGATGCGAAGCAGTGGAAATTGCTGGGTTGGCCGGTGCAGCTAACCGACCAGCAGCGCGACGACTTCATCGCAAACGAGTTGCCATCCCTGCTCGGCCAAGCAAAGAAATTCCTCTGCGATGTAGCAAACTATGACGTGGACAAGGCCTTCGAGGGCCGCGTGGTGCACTTCTACGGGTTTGATCAGAGCACCGTCTGCAAGATCCTGTTCAAGCCGCCAGATTACAAAGGCAAAGACGTCGATGATCCTCCTTGCCCTGGAGACGGAACGGTTCCCAGATGGATTGCCGCTGACATCTATCATCTGCAAGCTGGACAACTTACCGATAGCGCGCCTCACGCGGGCCAGATGGGAGCCAAGGAGTTTTCACTCTTCCTGGATCAGCTCCATAACGAAATATACGCGGACATCGCCGAGAAAGCTGGCGAACATGAGGGGGGTATCGAGGCAGTAGCCAATCTGTTCGGTCAGCTTCGCTACCTACCGCCTTCATTGCCTCAACTGTCGGCGCAGGATACCACGGCAATCCGCAAGGTCGCCGACCTCGTTGTCAGTCAGTTGGGGCTATCGCCGAAAGACGACATCTTGCGTTTCGCCGCCGACAGGAACCAGGATCCTAGCAAGCGCGCCAACCTGATGCTGGTTTACGCCAATCTTTCTGATGTAACCGACAGGCAACGGGCCTGGGCTCTCAACAACGCCGCGCATATCAATCTTGGCAGCCAATCCTTCTCCCAGTCGTTCGAGTTATCGAAGCGAGCGCTCGATGATGCGGACGCGGTAGTCGCTTCGAACCCGAAGCTTGGGAATGAAATGAAAGACCTGAAGTCAAAGGCGGCACTCACGGCTGCCATCGCCTCGGCGCGGCTCGGAAAGGAGGCGGCAGCCAATCAACTTAAAGAGGTGGCGATTGAAAACGGCAGCAAGAAAGCGCTCAACTTGGATATTCCTTCGGAGCTGGAGATAACGAATCTTCCGGGTATGTCGGGTGCACGCTAAGCCCTTGTTTGTTGTTCCGTGCTTGCTCGCGGGGCGCGGCGCGCTGCAACAAATGCGTTAGTGGCGTTTTTCGGAAGATGGGGCAGTCGCGGTATCAACGAGATTTGGACGTCTGCAAGATCTTGAGACGCTGAGCCCTACGGTCTCGCGGCGCTCAATCTGGGGTCTCAGGTTTCTGACGAGCCGTATTGGCCCCTACGACTAATCGCGCGATCAACGCCGACGCGTTCAATTTAAGCACATAGCGCACGCCGCTTCGCCACGATTGATGTCAGCTAGTTCGCAACAGGCCAACCTCCTCGTAGTACAAGTTTGTAGCCGGCCAACTCTTAGATGTTTTTTGTCGCCTCTTTCAAGTTCTTTTGCCTAAAGGGGGCCGGCAGGAAGCTGTCGTTCTCAAAGTATCGCCGGCGAAACTTGAGCAAAGCGATCAGAAGCTCATTGTCGACATTGAAGTATTGAACATCGCGATAACACAAGCGGTCGCGGAGTTGGTGGCTTTTGTTATCGCAGTGCTGACAGTCCTGGATCGTGATCAGGCCTGTAAGTCGGCCTTCGGATTGAAGTCGTCGAAGCTCCGAGCGTAGATCGTCCAGCTCATCTTGGCGCGACATACTTTCTTCCACCTTGGCTTGTTCCTCGGCAGAACGGACATGGCGCGCATTAACGGCTTTTGTCGCGTTGAAGTCGCGGCTCTCGTCGAGCAATTCTTGAGCAATCGCATTATACAGATCGTCAGTCGACTGAAGTATCATCCCAAGTCTGTCCGTCAAATCGGAGATACGCACACCGCAGATAAATCCCTCTGCAGCGCCATGCAGTCCATTGACGTAGATGTTCGCCGGTTCTGATCGTGGCGCGGAGCGGGCTGCCGTGATGGACACGCTCATCATGACGGCGCGTCTCAACGACATCGACCCGAAAGCCTGGCTTGCCGACGTTCTTGCGCGCATCGCCGACATCCCACAGAGCCGCCTGGACGAGTTGTTGCCCTGGAACTGGACGCCTCCTGCGTCGCCACCCTCCACCCAGGCGGCGTAGCCATGCACGTCAACAAAGTTCATGCCGTCTTCACCATCGATCGCGTCGCCAAGGACCTCGGAGAGGACGAAGACTGGCTCTGGGATGTTGCAAACGGAATGGAAACCGAGGACGGCATCATCTGGGTTTACGGCATAGGTGAAGACGGCGTCATGGCGTTCACCGACTTCGGCATCGAAAACCTGATGGAGCTCATCAGGATACACAAGGAAGACCCCGAACTCCTCAAGCGGTGGAATCCGTAATCCATTGTCCGCGGATTAGCTCGGATGGATACAACAAAAGGAGAGATCGGTGAGACACTTCGTTTTCGGCGATTTCGTCATCCGAGCGATCGCGGCCGCGGTAGAATACTTGCGGAACCTCGGCGAAACCTCGCATGCGCGAGATGGTTGCTGCAGTGATACCCTCTTCGAGGAATTCGGACAAAGATTGATGACCGTGTGGTCGTCAGTGCCGACGGGCAGGGCGGCGATCATGGTCTGCCGCAACGGGGTGATTTGCTTCGCCTCGACTTCCTCGTGCACGCGAGTATTCATGAAGGCGCACGCGCGAGCCGGTCCGAATTTCGGATAAGCGCCCATAACGACCAGTCAGTCGAAAATGCGATTTGGTTGGCAGCAATACCGGTTTTCAGGTTCCTTGCTACTCGGCAATTGCCAAGTCATCTCTCTTGAGCCCATTTCTCAACGCCAAGAGCACTCCTGGCACCTCAGTGGCGGGGACTGGGCGGCTGATCAAGAAGCCTTGCGCCTCATTGCAGCCCTCCGCGCCCAGTTGGTTGAACTGTTCAATGGTCTCGACGCCCTCCGCTGTCGTCGTCATGCCAAGGTTCTTGCCGAGGCTGATCACGCTCCGGATGATCAACTTCGATCCACTGCTTGCCGTCGCGTCGCGGACGAACGACCGATCGATCTTGAGCTTGTCAAATGGAAAGCTGCGTAGATAGCTTAGCGAGGAATAGCCGGTGCCAAAATCGTCCAACGCTATACGCAGCCCCTGCTGCTTCAGCTTATGCAGAATAGCAAGCGTCTCCGCGCTGTTCGACAGGAGGACAGATTCGGTAATCTCGAGTTCGAGCCGATGCGCGGGCAGTTGTGATGCAGCAATGGCATGTTCGATGGTGTTGACAAAGTCCGGCTCACGAAACTGAGCCCCGGACACATTGACCGCAAGCTTGATCTCGTCCGGCCAGGTTGCGGCCTGCTCGCACGCGCGAGCAAGAACCCATTTTCCGAGGGGATTGATGAGACCGATTTCCTCGGCGATCGGGATGAACTGGTCGGGCGGCACGAAGCCTCTGTTCGGGTGGTGCCAGCGCAACAAAGCCTCGAAGCCGCAGATGCGGTCTAGACGCAAATCATAGAGCGGCTGATAGTACAGCGCGAATTCGCCGTTGTTCATAGCCTGCCGAAGGTCGAGCTCGAGGGTGCGGCGCTTTTGCAAGTACTCGTCCATCGCGGGCTCAAAAAGCCGCCAGGTTCCCTTGCCATCCGTCTTCGCCCGGTACAACGCGACGTCCGCGTTCTTCAGAAGCTTCTCACCGCTCGTGCCGTCGCCCGGCGCAATCGAAATTCCAATGCTGCACCCAACGACCACGCGATGCCCGCTTAATTCATAGGGTGCCCCCACACATTCCACGATGCGGCGAGCGAGTTGCTCGGCTCCTTCCGCGTTGTCGACGTCAGATTGTATGATCGAAAATTCGTCGCCACCCAGGCGAGCAACCATATCGACCTCTCGGACGCAGGCAGTTAATCGGTCGGCGACCGCGCAGAGGAGCTCATCGCCGATCGGGTGGCCTAAGGTGTCGTTGACCTGCTTGAAGCCGTCGAGATCGAGGCAGAAGAGCGCAAAACCAGCGCCCCGGCCAGCCTGCGCGATTGCCTGTTCAATCCGCTCAGCCAACAGTAATCGATTTGGTAGCCTGGTGAGAGCATCATGCCGAGCCATGAACGCGATTTGAGATTGAGCTTTCTGTTGTTCGGTCACATCTTCGCTGGTGATAAGCCAGCCGCCGTCGGATGTCGGACGTTGAGCAACGGCGATAATGCGTCCGTCGCTGAGGTGCTGCAAATAGTTGCCGGTGCCCTTGTCGCCCAAAAGCCTTGCGCGCTCCGCCAGTAAATCGGCTACGGCCTGATTGCCGTGGTTCCCGGCGGCAACGCTGAGACTGAGAACGGCATCGAAAGACATGCCAGGTTGAACAAGTTCGGGCGAAATATTGAAGATCTCGCAGAAGCGGCGGTTCACCACCTGCAGCCGCGCCTCGCTGTCGAAAAGGCAAAGTCCCTGCGACATATGTGTGAGCGCCGCATCGAGCTTCAGATTCGTCGCATGCAATTCAGCTTCCTGCCGCTTTGACGCGCTAATGTCGCTGCAGACGACGACCCCGCCACCTTCCTGCGTCGGGCTTCGGCTGACACGCAACCAGCGCCCGTCTGGAAGCCGGGCTTCGCTTGCGCATCCCTCGCTGTCACCACCGGAGATCCGGTTCGTTATTCCGGCCAATGAGCTCGCGCGCGCGGCCTCGGACGAGGAAGGCGAATGCAAGAGCTGCGGGTAAGCGCGGATGAACTCACTGGCGCGCGAGTTAGCCAGGGCGATTTGACCGTCGGCATCCAGCAGAACGACGCCTTCACGGGAGTGTTCGAACGCATCGGAAAGCCGCGCCTGCGCGGACTGCCGTTGCGCGATCTCGCGCTCAACCATCGTCTTGATGTTGTCACGCATTGTTCCCATCGCGGCGAGGAGAGTGCCGAGTTCATCGCTGCCGCCCTCCGGAATGTTTGTGTTCAAATCACCATTAGCGATACTCCTTGCCGCTTCCGATGCGATCGCGACAGGACCAATAATACGCCGCGCCAATAACCACGAGAAAAGGCCAGACAGCAGAAGGGCGACTGTCAGGCCTGTCAGGTTGAGCTGCACGTCCCGCTTGATCGTGGCGAGCGCCTGCTGGCGGAATAGAAAGCCATCGCCCGCCGTATAGTTGACCAGCAACTCGATCTGCTGGTTCACGATTTCGGAATACCGACCAACGTTGCCGGTCGATGAATTCGAAGTGTTCGTTTCGTACGAAGTTGCTTCCGCGAGCGCTTCGGGCGCACGACGCTGAAGCGCCATCCAGGCGTTCGCTGCTTGTTGAACGTTGGCCGCTGCTTTTGCAGATCGTACGGATTGGGATCGCTCGGCCGCTATCGCCAGATCTTCCGAGAGCGTTTTCGCCCACCTCTCGATTTCGTTGTCGAGACTAGCGCGCGCGACCGGGTCTCTTGTCATGAGCCGTCGCGATGACGCCACGCGCATGGCGGCAAAATCCGCGCCGGCCGCGCGTGCATAGTTGATCGACATCAGCGATTCATCGAAAGTTCTGGCAACCAATAGCCCCGCGTGGCGAATTCCGAGCGTCGCATAGGCTCCGAGAGCCGCCGCAATCGCGCTCATCGCAAGACAGAAGATCAGAATTTGTGTACGTATCGTACGTTGAGTCAGGACATAGCGTGAAAAGCGGCCGCTCACGCCTCGAAACGTCGCAAGGGCCGTCCTGTTCAGACTGACAAGGCAATTGACGAGAAGGCGCATGTCCACGTTTTCCGCTTGAATATGTCTTGCAAACGATGCCTGGCACCCGCCCAAGGATGGGTTAGCTCAATCGCCTGCATAATGCCCAAAACCGATACTGAAATCGTTAAGATGGAACTTGCGATAATGCTCGGGCCACGTAATTCAAGCCGTCATGCCTTCGCGCACCACTTGTCGAGGCGTGATGCCCAGTCTGCGATTTGGAATTTCCAACGAGGTCATAAATGCAATCATTGCTGCTGTTGCGTTCTTTGCGCGTTGGCAAAGCAGCTGCTGCCCCAGTGGCAGCAGCGATTTTGGCGGGCGTGCTCACGGGAGCAGCGTTAGGCGCGGGCCCATATCTGATTTCGCAAAGGGATCGCGAATTCAAGCCGGGTGAGATTGCGATCAGGCGGGGTGAGACGGTGCGGTTTTCCAACGATGACGGTGAGCTCTTGCATCATGCGTATTTGAGCTCCGACGCGTTCAGTTTTGACTCCGGCGATCAACAGCCCGGCAGCAACTTCGACGTCGTCTTTCCCGTTGTTGGCGAGTTCACGGTCTTGTGCGGCATTCATCCGAAGATGAAGCTACGCGTGCACGTGACCAGGTAGCGGGCTTAGAGAATCGATGTGTCGAAAAGTGCGGCGTGGCCGACATAATAAGCAAGGAGCGTGGCTGTCAGCGCCGCAGACAGGCCCACTGGCGCGAGCCAAGGCAGACGATGGTCGCGCTCAGCGGGTGGATTATCGCAGATGATCGCCAACAAGAGCGCGATGATCATCGAGTGTCCGATCGTGTCGAGCTTCCCGAATTCGAAACAGGCGCTGATGAACATCCCCATGAGCACCGCCGCCGCGCAGCGCCGGACAAGCGGCGTCCAGATCAAGGCAAAGGCGAGGGTGAATTCGACCATGCCTGCGGCGCGCATATAGAACTCGCTGTCAAACCCAAGGGCGAGGCCGGGATGCTCGATAAGGAGCGGGAAGCTCCATTGCGGATAGGCCCACTTTTCGACCGAGGCCCACATCAACGTCACCGCGGTCGCGTATCGCGCAATGTCGAGCGGTGAAAGGCCGAATAAATCCTTCTGCAGCCCGACGAGAGTGAGGTAGGCGGCTAAGCCCAGAAAGATTGGATAGTCGGCAAGATGGAAGGCGCCGTACTGCTGCGCGCCAATCCCGAACAAAATCACGATGCCCGCCGCGGAGAGAGGCAGCGTAGGTCGCGACAACAGGCCCGCCGCGATCGCAAGCTGCACAAGTCCCACAAGAGGTGACGTCGTTTTCAATTCAGGCGTGAGCAGGATTCCGCCCGCAGCCCAAATCGAGATGATGAAAAAGCCGCAGACGGCGCGGATCATTTCCTCGGTGCGCAACCGCAGTCCGTTGGTTACGCGGTCGAGGGCACGGATCATTGCTTCGCCCACGACGGTGCGCTCTGCTATGCAAGCCGCAAAGAACCAAAGCAAGGCAGTGCCGAGAAGCAACTCGAAATCCGAACATAGGACATTCTCGAGTCCTCGAGGCTGGCCCGCGATATCGTAAGCACAAAACCACTTCACATGGGCGCTGGCCGCCTGCGTCCCCAGGACGCTAAAGGCAAGCGCCGCGACGTATTTGAAGGCAACAAAGCACGGTCTAGCGGATGATGAAATGACATCCCGCCCCCAATGATTAAACATTCCAACAATACCCACCCATTAACGAGTTGTTAAACTTATCTTAAATTTTAAGCTTCCTCGAGGTGCCACCAACTGCCGGTTGTTTTGTAGTTAACGGCGCGTGGCCGCAACGTGGTTCATGCGGCAGTTGTTGCAGTCCTCTCAATTTTAGCGAATTGCGCAACGGGGTCTCAATTCCGTCTGTCGTAATGAAGGACAGACAAATCGGATGGGGACGAAGGCGATGCTCGGAGTTCTAGGTGCTGTAACTGTCGCATTGGGCTCGGCACTTACGCGCGGACCAAAGTTGCGTACGTTACGTACTGATGCCTTGGAGACCTGCGCCGGCGCACTTCTTATCCTCGGTTTCGGCTTGCTGGGATCAGCTTTGCCGCACCTGTGCTGATCAGGTTGCAGGCTGCAATCGGGTCAGACCCTCACCGCGGCAATATCGGCACATCCGTAGCTGCTGTGGACGCGGTGAGCGTTTGAAGAAAGGAGATAAGGTCGCTCTTCTCGCCCGCGGTCAGCAAAAGCGGTTTTATCAACGGCGACCGGCTTGGACGATCGATCCCGCCTTTGTCGTACAGTTCTATGACGTCTTCCAGGGTCGCGACCGATCCATTGTGCATATAAGGCGCGCGGCGCGCGACATCGCGTAACGTGGGCGTCTTGAACGCGTACCGCAGTTTTTCTGATTTCGGAAACAATCGTCCGCGTCCGATATCGTCGTCCTTCCCAATGCCGATATCCTGAAATGATCCGTCCGTGAAGGATGGTCCGCTGTGACAGGCAGAGCAATGTGCCTTGCCGTTGAAAATGTCGAAGCCGCGCTGTGCCGCCGCGCTGATGGCGGTTTCGTCTCCCATAATCCACCGGTCGAATGGTGACTCGCCCGCGACGATGGTCCGTTCAAAGGTCGCGAGCGCTGCTTCGATCCTGACTCGTGTTATTCCGCCGTCCCCAAAAGCATGAGCGAATGCATCTACATAAGCGGGAATGGCCGAGAGACGTGCCGTCAATTCCAGCTCACTTATATTCATATTGGCCGGATTCGTCAGGGGGCCAAAGGCGACGGACTCGAGAGTCCTGAACTTTCCATCCCACCCGAGCGGCTCGGTGAACGCCACATCGAGGAGCGTCGGTGCGCGAAGCGGCAGACCTTTAGGGTTCTCGCCGATTGCGTGCGAAAGGCCGTCCCCCCATGAGAGCGATGGATTGTGGCATGTCGCGCATGATCGCGTTTTTGATCCCGACAGCAGCGGATCGAAGAAGAGCATTTTTCCGAGCGCTGATTTGGCCTTGGAGTAGGGATTGCTGCCCGGAAAGGGAATAGCGGCTGGCCGTCGATAGCTGGCTTGGATGAGCGTGCGATCGCTCGCGCTATCCTCCTTGGCCAAGGTGAACGCCACCCCCAGCGGTAGGAAGACCGCGAGCAGTGTCAGGTTGACCCGATATCTCATAGGAGCTCTCGGAGGAGATGCTGATTCACTAGATACATACCACAATTCAGAATGAAGGCTTAATGAGCCGGCTCCTGGAGTGGCGCTCGAAGTCTGTTCGGCATGGCGTTGCGCGTCTCATCGTTTCGTCGTTCGCAGGTGGTCGGGAATGCCTCGAGCTTGAGGCAGAAACCAGCCATTCGTTCGCCTTGTCAATGGAAGCAGATGAAACGGATTCGTACGTTACGAACGAAAGTGTAGAAACGATCACGGAGACGGGCCGGCTCAGTGCCGACAGCGTCCAGTCGCTGCTGGAAAAGCATGTTCGGGCCGCTCACAAGAGTTGCCCGTCTTTGAAGGCCAAGAGCGTGTCACCGCACGTGCTGAGGCACAGCGCGATATACGTATACCCGTCACCGCATCAGCCCGAACAGGGTATGATAGGTCCAACGACGCAGCCCGTCCTCTGGCGGCAGAGCCGGCGCCGCCGTCAGCAACGCATCGATCTCCGCGTCGCTATAGGCATATCCGATCCAACGAGTGATCGGTCGGCCGCGATTCGCGATATATCAATGCTGCAGATGTTTGCGCAGGCTGAAAGCACTGTTTTCTGGCTGAGCCATGGAAGCGAGTTAGCCAATTTTCGAACAGCTTCAGGACACAGTCCGCGCGCCAGCGCCTATCTAATTGGTCGAGCATTGGCCGACCGTTGTTGCCGCGTTATCTTGTTGTCCTCTTCTAGGCGGCCCATTGTCCTCACTTTAAGGCTGGCTCCATGGCGGTCCTGCCCTGAAGAAAATGCGGGCCGAGTTGCGCGCAGAATTCGTCTCACGCGCCCGGCCGACGATCCGTCCGCAGCGCGAGGTCGACACACTTGATCAATTTGCGGCCGGAGAAGGGTTTGGGCAGAAGGCAAGTGGCTCCCGCGCTCAGCGCGCGGGCGCGAACCCGCTCGTCTGGAAAAGAAGTGATAAAAATGAATGGCGCGTCGCAACCCCGTGCGCGTGTATGTGTCAACAGCTCCAGGCCATTCATGACCGGCATCTGCACGTCCGCGATCACGCACGAGGTTTCCTCGAGCTGGGGCGATCGTAAGAACTCGTCAGCGGATGCGAATGTCTTTACGATGTACCCACGCGACTTCAGAAGATTGTTCGTTGCTGTACGGACCAACTCATCGTCATCGACGATAGATATGCTAAACGAGGCGGACAAGACGACCTCATAACTCAGGGGAAGGCGCCTGCCGTAGCATAGCCACCTGGACCTAAGGTGAGCCTTGGCGTGCAGATTGTAAAATCATACTTAGGTTTGCTGACCGTCGCGGTTGGCGCTAATGCCAAGCCTTTCAGCCATTCTGATCAAATCAGCCACTGACCGGGCGCCCATTTTCTTCATCATCTGTCCGCGATAGATCTTGACGGTAATTTCGGCGAGTTTCAGCTCCGCGGCTATTTGTTTGTTCATGAGCCCTGCAGCAACGAGTTTCAAAACCTCCTGCTCGCGTACGGTCAGCCTGTCGAACAAGGACTGCAAGCTCGCAGCGGTTTTCTCGGCCTCTCGTCTCTTGCGGTCCCGTTCGATCGCGGCGACTACCGCATCAAGCAGGTCCTGCTCGCGAAACGGTTTGGTCAGGAAATCAACCGCGCCACGCTTCATGGCCTTGACGGTCATCGGAATGTCGCCATGTGCCGTGATGAAAATGATCGGAATATGGATGTTCTGCTTGGACAGCTCATTCTGAAGCTCCAGGCCACTCTGCCCAGGCAGCCTGATGTCAAGGACAAGACAGCTGGTAACCTGCGGGAGTTTGTTCTGGAGCATCTCCTGAGCGGACTCAAACGCAAGTACGTTGAGGCCGATCGACCGAAAAAGGTTCGTGAGCGAGCGACGCATAGAGATGTCGTCCTCCACAACGAAAACCGTCGGCTTCCCATCCGGCTCGTCGGCCTTTCCGAGTTGAGGCGAGTCAGAGCGTCGTTTCACCATTTGGATTCTTTATAAAAAGGGACCGGACTTGCTGCGCCGCGCTGCGGAGCCTCTTGCGAGCGGCAGGTGGAAATAAGTGTGCGGGCGCTGGTGCTTCGCCAAACGGGAGATGCCCATGTTCGGTCAAATTGAAAACCGTTTCCGGCGTAGCCGCGACGGCCCGGCTCAGTTTCACGCGGGTCTGGAAGACCAAGTTTAGTATTCCGTGCACGCATCTGGTTCGCTTGACAACGAAATTGGTGGCCTCGCTTACACCTGACTCGTCTTCGTCTGACATGAACGCAATCGTCCAGACGAGCGAAGCTCGTCCTCCATGCGCAGATGACAACAGTAGGAAGAAAGCCCGAGCTCGACCCACTCCCAAGGCGTCTGAATCAGCCCTACGGGACCCAGGTTTTCCAAATCCACGCAACGCTTCAAATCCATCGGATCTGCTGGCTTTCGCGGGCACTTCAGAATCACTGCATACACGTGTTCAAATATCGTGCAATTGTCGACTAGGCAATTCAATTATGCTAATCTGCGGGCAGGCGGTCGGGTAGGCTCCTCTCGGGAGCGATCAATCCTGTTCCATACGCTGGGGGAGAAGTGAGCCTGCTCCCTTAATTGCATCGCACAGGCGAGCTTTATCTGTTGACCCGCAGGGCCTACAGCTCTCCTAGGTGCGCGTCCTCCGTCTGCTCTTTGCTGAATAAGCCAGAGAGCGGACCACGAGCGCCTCTTAATGCTCGATGTCAGACAAATGATTTTGGCGGCCCATGGCTCTCGGGCGGTGAAGAGCGATCCTCGCGATCGCTGGTTGGAATGTGGCAGAGGCTTGCCCGCTGGTGAGCGCTTTCGCCATCGGCTGCAATTAACTCCGTTATCAGCCCTACAGTCGAGAGGGCGACATATTGGCGATTGCAGGCCAATCAAGTTGGGGGACGGCGACCTACGTAATGCTACGTAGGTCGGGCGTCGCATTTCCTTGATCTTCAGATTGCATGCTCGTTTGCATGAACCCGAAAATTCTATTCTACGATCCCAAGCACTGGCGAGCGCGTGCGGATGCAACGAGAGATAAAGCCAATGCTCTCGCCGATGGAAAAAACAGAGACAGGCTCCTCAAGGTCGCTCGTGAGTATGAGAGCCTAGCCCGGCGTGCAGAGGAGTGGCAGAGGCTGCAAAGTGAGGGGGACGCACACGCCGATTACAGATCTTGAGGCTCCGCCGTTTCTCCACAAGGGCCTCAGCACCTGTCCGCAGCTTTGCTTCGTTGTCGGTGAATCCGTTCTCATTCCAGCCCCGCCACGTCGCAGGGCGGATGGCGTCCGCGCGCCGGAAACAGACGGTGCGGGCGCAGAAGACAGGCCGGACACTATGACCGAACTTCTTACGGCACATCTTTTGCAGAAGGGCGACTGGGTCCTTGACGTCTGAGCCTCGACAAGGCCCACCGGCCCGACGCACCTTGCACCCGGCCGGGTGCGTCGGGCTTCTTTGTGCGGTTTGAGCGTAAAAACAGTCGAAGCTCCGCCCCGCCCATAACGCCAACTCGGCGCCCCGGTTTGTCCGATCGCCAACGCAAGTGTACAGTCTCATTCACTCTGTGAGAAGTGCGACACCGCCGTGCCTGTAAGCTGAGGAGCGCAATAGCGGCTTGAGTGGCATCGCGATGTGGGCAGACGCGTTCGTTTGCTTGCATATGCGCTTCTCAGTAGCCGAATGAAAAAGCATAGACCTGGAATATTTTTGTCGAGGGCGGAGAGGTGCGTGAGCTCTGAGAACAAAAACGCGCTCAGCGCGCCGCTACCATATGGAGGCGTGCTCTCGGTGCGGCGGTACTTGAACCGCCCTCGCTCAAAGCGGCACACGACTTGCACGGCTCATGTTGAGCATTGACGAGGGCCTCCTCCCCCCTCATCCCTGCGCCTGGTCGATGCTCCAACCTTGTCAGGTTGTGGCCCGACGCAACTCCGTTCTGGAGAAGCGTCGGGCCTTTCTGTTGCTTCGCAGCCTGAGAGATGGATAGATGACTCTGGACGCCTGCGCAGAGGACCGCGTCACTTGGCCACCTTTACACCCCAGCCTTTCAATGCAGACCAACGCTGGGTGCGGGTTAGAAGTGCAAGCGCGGCCTGATAAAGGATGGTCCTGAGCATCACATCGCCGCGCCTCGAAATAGCGCCGTTCCGGTCGGTCTCCCCAGATGCGTATTTGCGTGACGTGAGGCCGAGATGCGCGCCAACGTCGCGGGAGCATTGAAAGCGGTCCCCGTCATTAAGGGTTGATAGAAAAGTGATTGCCGTCAGTGGACCTGAGCCGGGTATCGTCATGAGCCCGCCGGTATGTCGGCTTGCGGCGTACTCTTTCAAGTACCATGTTGTGTAGGACGCCATACTGTTCACGCAGCACGGCTCGCGCCACAAGCATTGGGCGCAGCATCGCTGCGAGGTCGTGGATGGCCATCTGTGAGTTCATTAGTTTGCCGCTCAAACGCCCGCTTGAGATATACAAATTTAACCGCGAAGACCCGTAAGACGCCGGGGACCGGACGATCCGCTCGTGGTCCAATAGATCTCCAAAATCCTGGCCACCGAGGAAGGATCGGTGGCCAGCGCAGACGGGAACACACGCCAAGAAGACTGTTGTACCACCTGCATTACCCATGGGCCTTTTTTCGTAAACACGTTCGCGAACAGCCTGTTCAGGTTCTTCGGCGGACAAAGATGTCGTTTGGCTTGCCTGTTGGCCCGAACATGGCCGTGTAATTCACGTGGTCGATCATGAAATGTGTCTCCGGCTGAAACGCGGTCGGCAGCACGTGATACAAAGACATTCCATTGATGAGGCTCGGCGGCGCCGCCTGGTCGCCGTGCTGCCAGCCGGGGACGTACATTGCTAGGTTTGGCACCGTAGGCGTGAACGCCGGGTGGGATGCCGGGCCGAGGCTCGATGCCCCGAAGTTTTGATCCCAAGATAGCCCGCTCGACTGACTGACACTTTGCTCTGGCAAATAGGCCGGCGGCCCCTGCGGAGCGCTCGGTGTGTTCCAACTGCTCGCTGGTAATTGGCCGACGAGGTCCATGCCCCGCCGAAACTCCGTCGAACGAGGCAACGGCACGGGTTCATCCGACGCGCTAGCCTGATCTCCGGCCTGCCGAGAGCTGTCCGCTCCGGAAGCGCCCGTTGCAATGTTGCTGCGGTACCGCTCAAGCATCCTCAACGCGCCCATGAGCTGACGGTTAGGTAGAAGGCCTAACGATTCGGCACGCTCCATCAGCTGCTCGTGGCCAAGCATGGCAAGTGCCTCGCCGCGGCGTGTGAGCTTTTCCGAAAACCTGCGAAGCGCGCAGTTATAATTTACTGCACCTAGCCCGCTGGCACGACACGCATCGTCGATGAGACGGTAATCTGCTTCAGAGGGATGATGATGTCGACGCGGGGGAGGGTCCCAGCGGCCCTGGCGATACTGACGAAGGGTATTCAACCCCTTCATCATTTTCTCATCCGAGCGGTTCGGGACGTGTTCGAGTAAGGCCGCGTCATCGAGTCTTTCCAACGTCATTCCCAGAGACCCGAGATGATCCGCCAATCTGCGAAGACCCTGAGCGTGACCTTCGAGGGTAACTAAGCTCAGGCGCCTGTTTACACGGGCTGCGTCAAGCATGTTCTCGATGAGGACCAGGTCCGCGCGAGAGGCGTTACGATGGCGTGCCTGTAGCATATTGATATGCCGGCGCTGCGCCTCCCCCTCCGCTTGCACCGGTTGCAGCGCTTGCACCGCTGGCTCCGGCTGAACCGTTGGCTCCGGTTGCACCGCTGGCTCCGGTTGCACTACTTGCTGACGTCTTAAAACCTCCGCAACCGCGTCCATCGTATCTGGATGGTATAAATGGAACTGGTAGGTCGATTGATCATTTGGATCGTATAAACCGAATAACCACAATGCATCGGACAACTTGTTCGGGTCCATGTTAGCCTCGTGCGTTCACAGATCGCCTGACACGGTGAGACATTAGCCGATCGTCTATCCGCAGAGAAGGCGACGTAACTCGGCGCGCCCGGTTCGTCGTACGAGCGAGCGCTCGCCAAAACTCGTTCCTCACGTGCCGCTTAATCGCTGCTGCCCGGCGCGACGATCCTCCGCTTTGGCGCGGTAATACGCTGAATTATTTCGAATCGTACTCCGGTCAGTGCGTGAGCCCAGCTTGTGTGCCCCGGCGCGACCATCCGCACTCCGGGGCGGTGCTCTCTCTCTCGGCCGATCGGGGACAAGCGGAATGAAGAGGTCGCACATCAGAAAAGCACGAAACAAGCGGGCAGCTTCTGCCCGCCTGGGTCCTAGGAGACCGGACCTCAGTAGCGGGAAGGCCGCTCGGCACGCTAGCGACATAGTCGGCCAGTTCAGCGTCGTCTTGATCTAGATCACTCGCGCGAGCCGCTTTCCACCCGCTTGTGACTGTGGCACCGTTCGTGCCGCCGCCCTTGCAACGGCACTCGGGCGCAGTCTGCTTCTTCGTGCGACGTTTAAGCACAGGCTGCGGTTTACTTTCGTCGGCCCCTGTTCGCTTTATGGGACGGAAACTCGACCTGGTTTGCCGCTTCGCATTGCCGTCGATACCGACGAACTAGCTCATCTCCCGAAGCTCCAGACATCAACCTTGTACCGGCTTTGACGGCCGCCTCTATTTTTTGCGGATCATGCGTTCGGCCCCCGGCCCATTCACCAGCGGGGGACGTTTAGCATCGCGTCACCGAAGCTGAGCCGGCGGGGCGCGGTCTTCAAAAAAAATGATCCCGAGGCCGGATAGCGTTAGCATTTCCATGGTCATCTTAATGCGAAGTATGGTTGCGTGGAGTGAGTGGAACTGCTGATCCTGCACATTCAGCTGGGAATGGCCGTCGTGCTCCTCATGAGAAGGCCGCAATGAGCCAGCAGATGGCGGCCCAGAGCAGCCCGTTAACAACGATGATCCCAATTAGGCAGAAAGTCCGGCTTGGCCGCGCTTGCGACGGACCGGGATGGGACAAGCGAGCAGCTCTATGGCCGTCAATCACGGTTGGCTCTCGTTCGCGCCAGTGCGTCATCGGTATCTCGCTTCGATAGTTTGGTCAGGGCCAAGAATTCGCTTGTTGAACGTCGCCAAGCCGGGCGAACGGCCACCACCCTGCCGGAGAACACTCTCGCGGAGCCGGCCGGACCTGATCGCCAGCTGATCTCCGCACTGCCAGCCTCACGGTCTGCAGCATCTTACCTTGTGCTGCTCGACGAGAGAGGGCGCCTCCAGTTTCTTTACAAAATCCGTCCAACATTGACCGGGCTGCTTGTCCACGGCGCCTAAGGCTCGGCGGCTTGGCCATCAGTCTTGGATTCCTGGGGACCAGCATCGAGATGCCGCATCATTGCGTTGACGGGTAC
Source organism: Bradyrhizobium sp. ARR65 (assembly GCF_000472385.1). Taxonomy (GTDB): domain Bacteria; phylum Pseudomonadota; class Alphaproteobacteria; order Rhizobiales; family Xanthobacteraceae; genus Bradyrhizobium. The sequence continues at coordinate 92,648 of NZ_AWZU01000010.1, read as the reverse complement.
CTGCAAATACCCACTTGCATTGATCGGTGCGCGTGATGATAGCAACGTCGGGGCGCAGAGCCGTGCGTCAGCGACGAAACAGAACAATAATGGCGCACCTTGCGTGATGTCGGCGCTGACAACATTTCCGCTCCTTGGCTGGAACATTATCATCTCAGCAATCTGCGTGCCGCAGGGCGATCGTCCTGCGGACGCCGGTCTAACGGAGAAAAGAACTGTTTGGTGCGCCCCTGCTTGAAGTGGCGAGCTGTCGGTGTCGGCTTCCCCACATCACCGTCTTCAACTTAACACGACATGTACGAGCACAGAGGAGAAAAGAGTCAGGTGGCCTCTCCTCTAGCCAAGCCGGCGACTAGACGTTAGTAGTGGTCGCAGATCGATGTCGCGATGAGATTTCAGTGCGGACCCTTGCTGCCGGGTTAGAGCCCGGGCTCCTGAAGAATCGTAATCGCCGCGTCATTCGTTTTTTTAGAGGAGCTACTGAATTGGCGGTCGGAACTGTGAAATGGTTTAACAGAACGAAAGGCTACGGGTTCATTAGGCCCGATGAGGGCGGCGAGGATGTGTTCGTGCACATCTCTGCCGTGGAGAAGGCGGGTCTAACTGGCCTGCCAGATGGAGCCAGGGTTAGCTACGAACTGTTCACTGGTCGCAGTGGCAGAGTCTCAGCTGAAAACTTGCGCATCGATGTCTAAGGCGCGTTGCAGTAGCCAGCGGCTGCCGCCACGTTCGTGAGAGTCGCCTTTGAGCATTTGAGGGAGCGCTCGACGCCTGGCGAAGGATCTCCGAGTGCGCTCTCGACGGAGCTCAATGGCAAATTGTGATAGGCCGCCACTCAGCAAGGTCCCAGCTGGCTAGCTGAGTAGGCGGCATTGAAGACCTAGGCACCGCAATGATGGCGGATGGAAAGTGCGATTTGCACGTCCAAGCCATCTCCAACATGCTCCCTGAGCAATGCTGCGGTAAATGCATTTCTATTCACAGCCTCAATACACGACCGGGTCCGCGTGGCCATACAGATGTCCCATTCACGCTGTTTCAGCCTCGCCGAGGAGCGGCAGGTTTGAGGGCTAAACAAGTGCTACATTGACGTGCAGAAATAGGGCGGCCCAATCGCGCCTTTGGGCAACGCTCGCGGGCCCATTCTGCAAGCTGCTTCGCGTAACGTGGGGCGCGAGACAGAGATGTTGGATGCGACTGCTATCGATGGCTGCGATTGCATGCATTGAGGAAATGGATACCAGGCAGAGCCCGGCTGGATAAGTGCTGCTTGACATATTTGCTAGACAATGGCGATGAGCAGCCATTTGCCGCGGCGGTGGCGGAATGGCCCCTAAGGGTCGACTTGTCTTTCTGGCGATGGGTGGGGTTCGGTCGAAACACAGGCAACTCGAAGCCTGTGCATGATCCGCAGCTTGCGGCCGATGAGGAGCATGCGACGGGCTGCTTAGGAGATCTCGCCTTGCAGTCGGGCTATTCAACCGAGCGCGAAAAGATGGCGAGCAGAATCCGGGCTGCTGGCGGTTGTGCCGTATCCGTTAAGTAGAGCAGAAGCGCCCCATTGGACGTGCTTGGCCTCTTTGGCAGCGGAGAAGAGAGATGATCTACATTTACGGCTTACTCGGCGGCTTATTCGAAGTTCAGCGGCTGACGGAGAGTCGAGCATGGCACTGGGACGTTGCGCAGCAGCGCTGGCTGGAATCAATGAAGGAGGCGCAGGACAATGTGATCTACGTCGATTTCAAAGCGAGCCGCGAGACAAAGGAGGACACGTGAGAGCGCAGATTCCAGAAAGGCTGGAAGTCAGCCGGGTACGATATGGCCAGTTCGCCAGCCAGCCGGGATCAGGTCCTTGCGGCCTCTTCTTCGTTGATGGTCCTTGTGGCTGCAAACTCAAGATCGTCGGAATTGTCCGGCCAGGGTGGGAGCATGTCTCGGTCTCGACCCAGCGACGTTGTCCGAACTGGGAAGAGATGTGCTTCGTCAAAGACCTTTTTTGGGATGAAGAGGAGTGCGTGATGCAACTGCATCCGCCGCATTCGCAATACGTGAATAACAGCCGATACTGCCTGCATCTCTGGAAGCCGACACGTCAAGTTATTCCAATGCCGCCAACGCGCTTCGTAGGGGTTGTCGGACTTGAGCCATCTGAAGCTGCATCGTTATCAGCACGGATGAAATTGTTGTGGTGAAAGCCATGTTCGTGAAAGTGCCCCTCGGAGCATGCACCCAAATTATGTTGCGGCAGCCACCGGAGCTCTTCGTAACGCGCTCATTTTTCTCCAGAGGAGAGGCTCTCGGAGAGAGTTCGTCAGATTGCCGTCAGCTTTGTTCATTAAGGCGTCCAGCCGTCGGTATTTAGTAGCCAATGATCACACTTCAAACGAATATGTCTGGCCATATGGAGGATAGGCTGCATCTGGATTGGGCACCGTTCTGGTTGCGATCGCCGCTTGATGTAGCCGCGTTGTGCTGTGTGGCCTGCCTACTGATGACCGCGCTTATAGTCGTGAGCCTCACAGTCGGCGTATTGCTTGTGCTTTACGTAACCAACCGGATCGTGTCAGTGCACGTCAGCAGTTGCGCTGGCACAAGACCTTTCAAGTCAAAATTAAACAACGTCGTCATGCCTGGAAATTGTTGGGACAAACCGGCGCACGAACAAGCCCGGTCACCCGATAAGATCAGCTAAGCCATAGCGCAGCAGGCGCATCTAGAGCACTAGCAAGACCCCGGGTGGCAATTCTGCTGAACGAGCGCTGGCAGTTTCCAAAGAGAGCGAGCCGAAACATGAGCCAGGCTGTTTGAGTTGCGCCGATGCTGCTTATTTCCGAGACGATCTGGACCTCGTGAGGCCACGATTAACCTTCCGGCCGTTTACTCGAGTTTCGGCCGGCCGCGCCGACGTTAGAGTATCCTCTCTTGCGTTGACGCAAAGCCCCGCGGGAAGGCCCCCGCCCGCGGGGCTATTTTCTTTACGTGCGGCTGCACGAGCGCCTTCTTGAAACTTGTTGAGAAGCCGATCGTTTGAATTTGGCTGCCGTCGCGACTATCAAGGTGCGCCCTGTCCAATGCCGTCGTCAACTGGGACGCCCTCCACGTCTATCCTAAATTCCGAAGTGGAATGCTCCATCCGGCCAAGCAATTGGCGGGGTGCGCCCGGGTTCGTGGAGGTTGGTCAGACGGCTCACGGCTTCCAGCAGCCTGTTTGGATCATCGAAGAAGATCTGGCTTGCGCTGAATGCTGGCCGCACAATGTAGGGCGTCACGATACTGACCAACTCGGTTTGTCCCATTGATGCTCTCCGGTGTGGCACGTGCGCCAGCTCTAACCTCCCGTGTTGCCAAAAGAACGATGCACAGCAGGTGGAAAACTGAAGTAAAATGAGCATTCAGACTGGCACCGTCGCCTGCAGAGCGACGGTCGCGGTTGCTTCTACTGCTAAGAGGGATTTTCAACTTCGTCTTTACTTTCGGGTTAGTTCGTTAGGCGGCGGACGCCGCACTGGCTAATTCCAGTACGTAGCCAATGCCGCGCGCGGTTTTGATCCGCAATGTCGCGCCCGATTGGGTTAAGTGACCGCGCAATCGGTAAATTCCGACTTCAAGCGCATTCCTCGAAACTTCGTTGTCAAAGGCGTAAAGGCTGTCTTCAAGACACGCGCGTGGTACGGTGCGGCCTGCGCGGCTCAGCAGACGCTCAAGAATGCACACTTCACGACGCGCAATCCTCAGGGGCCGGCCATCCACCGACACTTGCCGGGCGATCGGATCGAATTTTAAATTCCCAAATGTGACAATCGGTGCGGTCATGTGTGTTGACCGCCGTAGGATGGCTCGCATCCTGGCAATGATTTCATCAATTGATATGGGCTTGGGCAGGAAATCGTCGGCTCCGCCATTGAAGATGGCGATCCGCCGACTGAGGTCGTTGAGACGGCTCATCATCATAGCGGGGATGGAACGGCCATCGCGCCTTAAGCGCTTCAGCCAGTCTAAACCGTCTCCGTCCGGTAAGGCCAATTCGAGAAGAAGGATATCGTAGCTCGCGCAATCAAGAGCCGCCGTCGCCTCGTCCAGCGTGCGTGTGACATCAACCGCGAAACCGCGATTCGAAAGCGCGGCCTGCAGAGCACGGGCAAGGTCGGCTTCGTGGTCGACGAGTAGCGCTCGCATTGTGGTCGCCTCTTTTCAAGTCATGTCGGAATGACTGCGCAAATCACGCTCTTCGCGCGGCGGAGTAGGGTGCTGCATACAATGCACCGAGCGGCCAGGGAGCAGAGAGTGGGCACCGGCGATGCCTACATCCAGAGCTGCCCGTGCCGTGCAGCACGCCCGCAGCCATGTGGACCCACTTAATATGGGAGCGGCGGTTGGCCAAACCCTGGTCTCGAACTTCGATCGAGCGCTCTGTTCCGTCAGGTGGCAATGATGCAAGGATAGCGCACACGCCTCTCGAAGTGCTTGGGAACTTGCCAATACGATTGGACGAGGTTGGTATCTTGTCCAGCGCATCGCCGAGGTTGAGAGCGGGCGTTTGAAGGGACAGCTTGAGCTGTGCAGCGGAGCTATACGGCCCCACCTGGCGGGTTTGAGACATTCGCAGTTCTTGCTAATTGTCGGGATGAGGTCGTCTGCTGAATTATATCGCGACCTTTGTCTGGAACCCTACAATCTAACGCTACGTGCGATTCAACCGCTTTCGTAGCTCGTTCCGTGAAAATATTAACGAATACTGGGCGGCCGCTCCGGCGAGCGTTGTAATGCTACTAAACACTCGGTAGCTTATCTGGAAAGCACTATTCACTTGCTCCGGAGATCAGAAATCTACTCTCGTGCAGAAGTTCCCACCCAAGAGGCCATCTGCGATCGTATCAGAACAGGGACAGAGCGATCTAAGACATTTGCTCTTGAGTAGGATCTATATCAGGAAATCGTACGCGCGATTCGATGCGCACGCGCCAGATCGACTGTCCCGGCAATCGAAAGGCCGATGCCTCGCTCAAGCTCGGAGCAGGCGTGGCTTTGCTTGACCGTCAAAATCTATCCAGTCTATCGACCTAGTGCCGTCGGTTAAACTGTCGGCTATGTGAACATCAAAACAATAATACTTGGCTCAAGCACTTGAACGGGTGCGGGCTCGTCCGAACTGTTCCAGCCGCTCGAAAGCGTCTTCGCTCTGGCGTATCAGCCTAGGAAAGACGGCCAGAAACAAGCTGGCCGCCCTTACGATTGCGCATACCGTGTTCTAGCTCCCCAGAGACGGCGAGATGATCTCTAGGATCGGACGTCGTTGCTGAACGGCAGCGGAGCGGTGCGTGTTCGTGTTTTGGATCACCAGACGAACTTTGCCCCCTCCGGCAGTTCGCAGACGAATTCACCCTGGTTCACAACGTCAGCCGCCCCGACCGCGAGCTTCGAGGCGCGCACCGTGAGCTTGCCCTCGCGGCTGAGACTGTGGCGAATGTATTCCGTGACGGCGTGTCCCGAGCTGTCGATCGTTTGATGCGCATTAGCGAAGCTGATGCCGTTTTGGGCGGTCACCCTGAAGGCACTGATAACGAGGCCGCCTTGCGTTGCCGGCCCTGGCTTGGCGCCATCGATCGTCGTGCAGCGGCTCAAGTCGAGTATCAGCTTCACATTCTTTCCGGCCTGCAGAGCACTGAGCACCTCCAGGTATTTCGGCGAGGGCTCATCGGCTTTCGCGATCGCGGTTATGCCCAGAGCCAAAAGCAAGGACAACACGATCGGCAGGTGTCTGCCCCTAATCTGCATATTCTCTTCTCCTAGAAACAAAGGCTGCACATCCGCCAACGTGACCGCTGTCGTATTGCCAAAGAGCTCGGCCGCTTTAGTACATCAGGGGGCGTTAGCTTTAGGATAATTACAATCTGACGCTGCGAGCGGTTCAACTGAAATTAAAGTGGCCGCGATCTGCTCATCGGCTTTTTCGAGCGCTCGTCTGGTTCTGAACAGCTAACTTCTTTATCAGAGAGTGCTGGATGTCGATGCCGCTTAACGCACGGGCAGGGTGACGGGACTGGTGATGATTGGAGACGTGCTCGCGACAGCTTTGTCGAGGTCCATAGGCGGACTTTCAGCCTACGGCTTTTGCACGCGTTCACTCTATCTTGCGTCGGATTCGAAGTTTGCTACTGTGTAGATCTGCGAGGATCGATGGAACGGGCCAACAGCAATTTCAACCTGTTCGATTCGATGTGGAAGGATTCGCGCGGGCGTATTATCAGCAACGGCCGATCTTTGAGGGCGTTTGGGCGAGTTGCAACTCAGTCCATCCAGCGAAAGCTCTGCAGAAGCGACTTCACGTGATGCGCGTCCTGGACAGGCGGGTGCCCCGATCCGGCGCGCCGACATCGGGTTCGATGCGGATGCCGTCGCGGGAGGACAATACGTTCAGCCGCACGCGCCATAACGTAGACATCCCCGAGGCTCTCCCTCAAAGTTAGACACAAGAACAGGCGCAGTCCGCTCTGCGAGATGATCTGTTCAACAGCGCGCGATATGGCTCGCCATCCGAGGCGTAGGACGCGACCAGGGCCAAGGGCAGCAAGAACCGCGGGCTGTGGTCGCGCACCAATCCGCTCCAATACCTTTGCGGTTGGCAAAAGAAGGGACTAGCTCACCTGACCGACAGGGCCCTGTGTCACTGTCGATTGATTATAGGTCGCGGTCGAACTCAACGTTCCCAAAGCTAGAGTTGTTCAACCCGAGCGTCCCAGCGTTAGCTTCGAATCGAGATCACGCAAGATGCCGTAGTTTCGTCCGATCCATTGATACAACTCACTGGATGGATCCTTCTCGCCGCGCAGATAGCTTGTGAAGGAAAAAGTGAGCCTATCGATATAGGTTTTTAGAAAGACCGGGAGCACGGGCAAGCGGAATAGTGCCGCGCGGTGAATGCAATCAGGTAATTCGCCGCGCACCACGAATTCGTTATGGATGGTGATCAGCGCCGCGGGCGGAACCTGCCGCCGCAGCATCTCATAGCTACGCAATGAGAAACGGTCGGTGCCGGCGAAAAATAGCATCGCCGGTGCAATACGGCGGCGCGCCGCCTCTTTGATGAAGCCGATCTCCTCGCACATCTTGAAGAATTCATCGAAGGCATGGAAGCCGAGATCAATGACCTTGGTTACCCGATCATTGAGGATAAGGCGGTCCATCAACTGCATCTTCCCGTAGGTGTCCGTCACGTCCGCAGTCTCGGTGATGTCTGGGAGATAATCGAGCAGTGACGGCTCCTTCAAATTGATATCGAAGGAGAGCACCGTGCCGTTCTTCAGCAGCAAGAATTCGCTCAAAAGCCTTGCCACCAGGGTCTTGCCGACCTGCGGGCTTGGAGAGCAGATGATATAGACGGGCGTCGCTAACATTACCGGCGGTGCATCAGAGCAGTTCTCGTGCGTAATCCAGCCGCGCAAAATCGGAAACGAGAGTCATTTCTCGCCGCTGCGGCTCACGGATGTAGCCCCCGCCAGGTCCTTGAGGTTGATACGGTCATACTCGCTCCAGACGTTTGCGAGCCAATGCCGCACATAGCCGCGCAGCACGAAGGAATAGTTTGCGGCATCGTCACGCGGATCCTTATTGGCGATGAACCTGAGGAACGGAACGGAAGCGACCTCAACCTGCTCATAGGCCATCTCGTCGAGCTTCGGAATGGTCAGATCGGTCGCGTCCTTGATGCGATGGAAATAGGAGTTGTAGGTCGAGTGGTCCCATTGGAAGAACTGGGTGTCATTGATAAAGTTCTTCACCAGGAAGTATTTTCCGCCATTCATGAAGTTTTCCGTCTCGGCGATCTCATCCAGCGAGGCGATAGACGAGCCGAGGATATGGAACAGGGCGAAGGTGATCTGTCCGGTCCTCACCGCGTCCAAGAAGCCGATGTCGCGCAGCGATGTCAGGGCCGGAGAAAGCAAGCCCGCGCGAACATCGATCACGGTGACCGATAGGCCCGAGTTTAAAGTGTCAAAGATCTTCATCTGGTCCGCCGTCGTCGTCATGTCGACGATCTCAGTGATATCGGGGTGGAAGCGCTTGAGCGTACCCCGGGGCGATTCCGTGTCGAATGCGCGCGTCTGCACGCTATGGATACTGAAGTAGTCGAGAAGCGTCCGACATACGGTCGTTTTACCGACCCCACCCTTATCCGCACCCACCACAATCACAACCGGCTTTGCCATTAGAATTCCCTTGAGAACGCGTTAGCGCCGATCGCGGAGCACGCGAGCGGCAAGTCTCTGCTTTGGTCGCGAACATGGCGGAAAAAAGAGGTGATGAAATAGTTGAGGAGTTACCAACCCAATTTGTGTGCGATCTAGATCAGCGCGCATTACGAAATGACGCAATCGCGCCTTTACGATAGATTCTCTCGATCTTCCGCACGGTGAAAGTCCGAAGCGCAGCGCTCATCATTGCGATCGCTGGCGGCTCAAGGCGCAGCGGAAGGGCCAATCCACGAAGCTAACAGTGCGTCAGCTTTCGCCTTGGCAACGGTGCCGCTTTGACGCCGTCGACCAGAGAAGACGCCCGGGACGCTTGGCCCTGAACTGCGATGTCACTCCTTTTTGCTGAGCAGTGGTCCTGAACGCGGCATCACCCGCCACCGCCTAAATGTTCCAAATCGTGGCTGAGCATTCGATGGAGGCAAGGGGAAGAGGTGAGGAGTTCCAAAGCGTTCAACTGCCGTCCTGGATCTATCCATCGTGTGGATGTTGTGCATCGAAACTATCGATTGTACCGATGCTGCGACGGCGGATACAAAGGCCGACGTCAAATCGCAGGGCACAGCAGATGATTTGAGTCCCGTTTCGGAGAAAGGTGTACAGACGGAGTATCAGCCGAGGCTTATCATTGTCCGGGCGACAACGTTCACTAGCCCCGCGCAAGCTGCATCAGGCCGGCTTGGCGCCGCAGATCAGCCAGGCCTCAGCTGCCGACAAACGTTTGTATAGCTCTTTTAACCCTTTCTATGTCGGCCGCTTACCTGCGTAGAGTTGAGCCGACCTTTGAGCTCGTCTTAAGTGGCCCGAAGCTGGACCAACGAGGCGACCGGTGGGCCGGTGCGGACTCTGAGCTCTCCGGAGACTGGTTTGGGGGAGTCCTTGTAATTGAGATGTTGAGGACGGAGTTCAATGAAAATGCCGCAGTCTCCCACTGAAAGCCCGCCGGACGGTGTACAGCCGCCTTCTTCGGAAGCTTTGGAGCGTGATTTCAATCCAACGTCTCCGTTAGAAGTCCATCGGCAGATCGCGTCCTTCCTGGACAAACCAGATCCCGTGATCCTAGACATCGGCTGCTACGACGGAGTTGATACGCTCCGTTTTCTTCGGCTTTGCCCAAGAGCTGAGGTGTACTGCTTTGAGCCAGACCCCCGTGCGATTGCTCGGTTCAAGAAGAATATCGATCCATCCCTTGAGAAGGTGACTCTTTTCGAGATTGCAATCAGTGACCGAAATGGTCGAATCGATTTTCATCCAAGCGATGCTGATGGAGAAGCAGAGGGTTGGGCTCTCTCTGGGTCAATACGGCGGCCAAAGAACCACCTTTCCGAATATGCTTGGGTTCGATTCGATCAGCCGATCTCAGTGGAAACCCAAAGACTGGATGACTGGTACAACAAAGCCAAGTTGGACAAGATCGATTTGATCTGGATGGATGTGCAGGGAGCTGAGGCAGATGTCATCGCGGGCGCCAGCGAGACCCTGAACAAGACGCGCTTCGTCTACACGGAATACAGCGATAAAGAGCTCTACGAAGGGCAGCTATCGCTTCGAGCCATCCTTAAGCTTCTGCCTTCATTCGAACTGGTCGCCCAGTATCCTCGAGAGATAGAAGGCGATGTCTTGCTGAGAAATACGAAGCTTTAAAACCACCGTTTCTGCGTCCCTCGGGCTATTTGGCGCAATGCTCGTGCATTGATGAGTCGGGCACTGGCCTGAGTTGCTAGCGCAAGTGTCTTGAATGCGATCCTGTCCATGGCGTTTACCGATCTATTTATAAAGCGTCCGGTCTTGTCGGTGGTGGTCAGCCTGCTCATCCTGCTGATCGGCCTTCGCGCGGCCAGCGTCCTGCCGATCCGGCAGTATCCCAAACTGTCGAATACGCTGGTCAACATCACCACCTCATATCCTGGCGCCTCCGCGGACATGATCCAGGGTTTCATCACGACCCCCATTGAGCAGGCGGTTGCCTCGGCTGAAGGTGTAGATTACATCACGTCTTCATCGGTGCTCGGGACGTCGACGATCCAGGTCCATATCAAGCTCAATTTTGACCCCAACGAGGCGCTCACAGAAGTGCTCGCCAAGGTCAACTCGGTCAAATACCTGATCCCGAAAGAGTCCAACGATCCGGTCATCACCAAATCCACAGGGCAGGCGACAGCTGTCATGTATCTCGGTTTCTCCAGCGAGGAACTGAGCGGAAGTGCCATCTCAGACTACCTCTCGCGAGTCGTGCAGCCTGTTCTCTCGACGGTGGACGGCGTCGCCTCGGCCGACATCCTGGGCGGACAGACCTTTGCGATGCGGCTGTGGCTCGATCCGATGAAGATGGCAGGGCAGGGCGTATCTCCGGCCGATGTTTCAGCTGCAGTAGCAGCCAACAATTTCCAGGCCGCGGCCGGTCAGGCTAAAGGCTATCTTATCCTCTCTAATGTCACAGTTAACACTGATCTGAAAAGCGTTGATGATTTCAAGCGCATGATCGTCAAAGCTAAGGACGGCGGGTTCGTGCGCATGGAGGACATCGCAACCGTCGAGCTCGCCGCGCAAACGAACGAGGCCAGCGTCGCTCTAAACGGCGAGCACGCGATTTTCATCGGCGTGCAGCCAACGCCCCAGGGCAACCCGCTCAACATCGTCAGGGGCGTGCGCGCACTGCTCCCCGAGATCGAGCGGAACCTGCCGCCCTCGCTGAAGATGAAGGTGGCCTACGATTCCACCAAGTTCATCCAGTCCTCCATCGACGAGGTCGAGAAGACGCTCGGTGAAGCTGTGGTCATCGTCGTGATGGTGATCTTCCTGTTTCTAGCTTCCCTGCGATCGGTTGTTATCCCCATCGTCACCATCCCCCTGTCACTGGTCGGCGTCTGCAGCATGATGCTGGTGCTGGGCTTCTCGTTCAACCTGCTCACGTTGCTCGCGATGGTGCTTGCGATCGGACTTGTGGTCGACGACGCCATCGTCGTGGTGGAGAATATCCACCGTCACCTCGAAGAGGGCGCGCCTTCCGTACAGGCCGCGCTCAAAGGAGCGCGTGAGATCGTCGGCCCGGTCATCTCCATGACCATCACACTGGCTGCCGTCTACGCGCCAATCGGTTTCCTCGGCGGCCTGACCGGCTCGCTGTTCCGGGAGTTCGCCTTCACCCTCGCAGGTTCGGTGATTGTGTCGGGTGTGGTCGCGTTGACGTTGTCGCCGATGATGTGCGCGGTGTTCCTCAAGAGCGCCGAGGAGGGGCGGTTTGCAAAACTCGTGAATCGGGTGTTCGGCGCCATGACGAGCTGGTACGGCCGCAAGCTCGATCGCTCGCTCGACTATCGCCCGATAACCGGCCTGTTCGCGCTGACTATGCTAGGTCTCGTCGGCTTCCTCTATATGCACACCTCCAGAGAGCTCGCTCCCGAGGAAGACCAGGGCATCATATTCGCGATGACCAAGGCGCCGAAATACGCCAATATCGACTACCTCGATTTCTATGGCGACAAGCTCGACAGGTCGTTCCAGAAGTTCCCCGAGGCTGACCTTCGCTTTGTGCTGAACGGCATCAGCGGTTCGCAGAGCGGGATCGCCGGCATGCTGCTCAAGCCCTGGGATGAGCGCAAGCGCTCCTCCATCGCGCTTAAGCCGTTGGTGCAGGCCGAGCTTTCCAAGATCGAGGGCATCAACGCATTTGCCTTTAGCCTCCCGCCGCTGCCGGGCGGCTCGGATGGCTTGCCGGTCCAGATGGCGATCAACTCGACTCTGGATTACAAGACGGTCTATGAGCAAATGGCCGAATTGAAGGACGCCGCCCGCAATAGCGGCCTCTTCATAGTCAGCGACTCTGATCTCGAATTCAACCAACCGGTGGTGCGCATGAAGGTGGATCGCTCTAAGGCCAACGACCTTGGCATCACCATGCAGAACATCGGTGCTGCGCTCGCAACGCTGCTCGGCGGCAACTACATCAATCGCTTCAACCTCGAAGGCCGCTCGTACGAGGTAATCCCGCAGGTCCCTCGGGATAAGCGCCTCACACCAGAATCGCTGGGCGGCTATTACGTGACAGCCGCAAGCGGCGCGCGGCTGCCGTTATCGACCGTGGTTTCGATACAGACGGGGACTGACCCAAACGCGCTCACCCACTACAACCAGCTCAACTCGGCGATCTTCTCGGCCGTACCGATGCCCGGGGTAACGATCGGGCAGGCGGTCGACTTCCTCGAGGGGGAGGCGAAGAAGCTACCCGCAGGGTTCAGCCACGATTATCTTGCCGACGCACGGCAATACGTTCAGGAGGGCAACCAACTCGTCGTTACGTTTGCGTTCGCATTGATCATCATCTTCCTCGTGCTGGCAGCTCAGTTTGAAAGCCTGCGCGATCCGCTGGTCATCATGATCAGCGTACCGATGGCGATCGTTGGCGCTTTGGTCCCGCTGTTCTTCGGCGTGGCGACCATGAATATCTACACCCAGGTGGGGCTGCTCACCCTGGTCGGCCTGATCAGCAAGCACGGAATCCTCATGGTCGAGTTCGCTAATGAGCTCCAGCTCAAGGAGGGGCTCGACCGCCGCTCCGCGGTCGAGATCGCAGCGCGCGTCCGGCTACGCCCGATCCTGATGACAACGGCAGCGATGGTGACGGGCCTATTGCCGCTTCTCACCGCAACGGGCGCAGGTGCGGCCAGCCGCTTCTCGATCGGGGTCGTCGTGGTCGCGGGCCTATCGATCGGCACGCTGTTCACGCTTTTCGTGCTGCCGGCAGTCTATGTGGCGATCGCCTCCGACCACCGCGCCGAGCTCACCTGCGAACCGTCCAACAAAATTGCCGAGTTCGAGCTCGTCGGGGAAGCCCACTTGGCCGACCGGTAAGCACGATGACGAATCCAGCTTCATTACATCGCTGCACGTTTGGCAAAAGGCGCTGCTCGCCGCGTGCCATGCGACCATAATGAGGCGGTCTCGGCCCCCAGCAACGGCCGCATGCTCAAACAGGATGAGAAGCTTCCGACAGCCGTCCGAAATAAGGGCATGGGCTCATGACATTGGATCGTAGCCATTCGCCACGGGGCTGCTTTCTTCTAGACCTTCCCCGATCAGGCACGACCGTGCTGGCCCATTTGCTACAGCACCACCGAGATATTTTTGGCCCCGCCCGAACCCTGGCTAATGTTGGCACTTGAGGCGTTCGGCAGGGTAGATGACCGCCACCCTGCGGGGCATCGTTGATTCGGGCCGCGACGTCGGAATTCCTTGGTCGAATAGATCGCCGCATCGTAGCCCGAGCCTTGACCGATGCTGCCTACGGGCAGTATCTGGCGGCAACCGGAAAACGTACCTTCATAGATAAGACGCCACGCTATTGGATGGTGCTGGATTTTCTGGAGTGTCTATATCCCGAAGCGCAACGAATCGCTTTATTTCGCAATCCGTATGCCATAGCCGCTTCGGTGAAGGCTAAATGGGGCATCCCACTCAGCTCGGCGAGCTGCCCATCAGCCATCGTATCTTGTCTCGCAGATGTTGCACTCGGTCTGCCATCGCCGGCCATCGCCTCCTTCGCTTGCCGATCTCGTTCTTGGCCTGCCTACGCTTGCCGCTCAGCGCGGTCGCCACGATACGCTAGTGGTACATTACGAGCATCTGGTCGCGCACACCGAGCAGGAAGTTCGGCGCTTGATCGCGCACTGGGCTACGATCCCGAGCAATTAGCGTCGGCAACCATGGAGCATGCGGATTATCTGCGGTCCAGTGGCTTCTGGGATCGAGAAATCTTAGAACGAAAAGCGCTCGATGACCGCTCAGTCCGGACTTGGAGCAAGCCGCGCTGGCATCCGACAGGGCTGAGGAGACGTCGCCACTCGGCGAGACTTTCGATGCTTCATTAGCCGTTCCCGAGGGCTTTCCCCGGGGCACCCAACCCGCCTCGCGCGCATTTCGGCACGCCGCAAGAAATCGCTTGAATCTCACGCAGCGTCAGGGTGTAGGCGTGCCGCTACTTTGCTGCAAATCATCACCGCTCCAAGGCTATTGCGCGGAGCTGTCTCCGTATCAGACCCGCCGCCAGCCCGAGCGCATGATAAGCGCGGAGTGAACCACAAGGGCGAGCGCATCTATCACTTGTACAAGGCGCAAAGGCGCGCGCCAAAAGGAAAACCATGTGCGAAGATTGCCTCCCAATCTGCCTTAACTCGATCGCGCTGTCCCGCCGTTCCCTGATGCTCTTCGCTGCTTCGGCAGTGGGCACGCTGCTTGGCGACAGGATTGCTGACGCGAGGGAGGCAAAAGCGTTGCCTAAGCCGGATAACGTGCTCTCGCCGGACGCTTCGCTGAAGCGACTAGTGGAAGGTAATGCGCGGTATGTCCGTGGTATATCGCGATGCGACGATCTCAGGCCAGAGCGCAAAGCTTTGGTCGGTGCGCAAAATCCATACGCCGCGATCCTGAGTTGCGCCGATTCGCGTGTTGCGCCCGAATATATCTTCGACAGCGGACTCGGCGACCTGTTCGTCTGCCGGGTCGCAGGGAATTTCGCCGATGATGAAATGATCGCCAGCATGGAATATGCGGTGGAGGCGCTAAACACTCCGCTGATCCTGGTACTCGGCCACGACCGTTGCGGCGCTGTCGAGGCCACGATCAATTCGTTGAAAGACGACAAGCCTCCGCCGGGGCATATTCCATCCCTCGTCGCCGCACTTGCTCCGGCGGTAAAGGCGTCTTCCCAGGAAACCGGGGACGCGCTCGCCAACGCGATCAAGCAAAATGTGGCCGATAATGTCAGAAAGCTCAGATCAGCGAGCCCGTTTTTGAACGCGGCAGCTGAGCAAAAGAAACTGAAGGTCGTTGGGGGGTTGTATCGGCTCGACACCGGTGAGGTCGATCTGCTGAGCTGACCCCAACGACAGAGGGCTACCAGCGCAAAGATCCGTTCCTTCGCGGACGTGGGGCTCAAATATTGCTGTAAGCTTCCGAGGAAAGACGCCTTGCGACCGGCTGGTTTGATGGTTGAGAACTGTACGTATGGGCAGCCATACGATCAGTGCGCTGGTCGACGGCATCCTGCAGGTCGACGGCTTACGCCGCCTACAAGGGGCTGATCAAGAACGGCGGCCGTCCGGTACAACTGGCGTTCTGCCTCGCGCATGCGCGGCGGAAGTTCTGGGACAATTCAGGTCGCGACGAAAATCGCCGATCGCCGCGGAAACGCTGCAGCGGATCGCGATGTTCTACGCCATTGAGGATCGCATTCGCGGTTTGCCGGCGACGCAGCGAGCTGCGGTGCGGCAATCCGACACCAGACGGCTGATCGAGGACTTCAAACCCTGGCTCGAGGCGCGGCTGCTGGAAGTCTCGAAGAAGTTCGGTCTGGGTAAAGCCATCCGCTACACCCTTAACCATTGGGATGGCCTGACGCGCTTCATCGATGATGGACGCATTCGGTCGAGCGCAGCATCAAGCCGATAGGGCTTGGAAAGAAGAACGATTTGTTCGCGGGCAGCGAAGGCGGCGCCGAGACATGGGCCATTCTCGCGTCGCTCATCAACTCGGCAAAGCTGCAAGATATCGACCCACGGCACTATCTGACCGACGTTCTCGAGCACATCGTCTCTGGACGCACCAAGATCAATCAGCTGCACATGCTGCTACCGTGGAATTGGAAGGCCGAGCGCGATGGTTCGGAGGCAAAGCTCGCCGCCTGATCAGTTCGACGGCAGAGCATCTGGAACTTCCTGCGCATCGCTGGTGTCCTCATAGATCTCCTCGCGGATCACGCGCAGCGTCACCTCGTGCAGATAGACTTGCAGCGCCCTTTCCAGTTCGGTGAACTCCGGCAACAGGATCTTGTCGACGAAGCCCCGCGACGCGCGGACCATCACCGTATTGCGTCGCTGGCGGTGATAACGAAACGGCCGCAGGCCGTATCGACGGCAAAGCGCCAGAAAAAGGTGCCGAGACCACTGGTCGGGAAGTGAGAATTGCTGCTCGATCGCTGGATCGTGGCGAGCGAGTTCCTCGACCCGGGCACGCACCCGCCGCAGCGCGGCTTCCGCCGCCAGGCGCTCACCAGCAGTTCCGGCGCCCACGAACAACGCTTCGATCTTCCGAAGCTTCTCGCGCAGCTGCGATTCGCTGGTCATCCTGATCCCCGTTGCCCGCTCCGAACCGGGATCACCCCATCACCGCGCGCCGGCGGCGTCAATCATCCCGACCGCGCTATCCAGAGCATTCCGCGCGAGTCAGGCCCGGCACCGGTGAGCCTCTCTTGACGCTCACGCTCGCTTCGGCCCGCTGCTTGATCTGGCGCAGCGGGTACGCACCCAGGATCAGCATCAACGCGGCCCCGCTGTCTATGCGTTACATGCGCCGGAGGTCGAGTGCATCGGCAAGGGGAAACCCGCGCGCCTTACGAGTTCGGCTGCAAGGTCAGTATCGCAACCCCCGCGACGTCCCGAAGGGCGGACAGTTCGTGCTCCATGCCAAGGCGCTGCACGGCAATCCCTTCGACGGGCACACGCTCGGCCCCGTGGTCGCCGACATGGAGAAGCTCACCGGCGTTGAGGCTCGCCGCATCCATCTCGACAAAGGGGTACCGCGGCCATAACGACGCGCACCGGTTCAGGGTCTGGATCTCGGCCCAGGTCCGTCGCGTCACGGCTTCTATCCGGCGCGAGATGAAGCCTCGTGCGGCCGTCGAACCCGTCAAGGCCGAGCACCGCATGGACCGCAACTATCTCCAAGGCCGCGGCGGCGACCGCGTCAACTCCGGTCCTCGCCGTGGCCGGCTCCAACTTCGGCCTGCTCCTGCGATGGTTCCCAGAACTCCTGATGCCATCATCCGGGCCTTCGCCGAAACTGTCCCGGCTCAAAAGATCGCTTGAATCAGCGCTGGTTCGCGTTCTTCACGGAGGACTACTTATGAGTAGGCTGGGCTGACAAAGGACGCGAGAGGGGGGGCATTCCAAGCATGAGCTGAGACAGGTAGGGAATGTCGCGTACGGTCCAACGAATCATTAGCGCGACTACAATAATCGCTGTCCCGAGACTTCCAGCCGCAGCTAACCTCGTTGTGAGATCCGAAAGTTCTCCGTACGGCAGGGAATCCATCAGACGGAAAACCGTACTCTGCACCAGGTACAGCACGAGCGTGCTCTGCCCCACTTCGGTGGCGATAAAGCGGACTACCCTGTTCGAGCTGCCGATTCTCGAGGTGCGAAGCAGGATCGCGATCATCATGCCTGAGGCCGCGGCCGACCCAATAAACATCAAAAGTACGTTTTTTGCCGATTGCAGATCATGGATCAAGGCGAGATTGTTGTAGATATAAGTGTCTTTGCGCCACGCCATAAAGCACAGGGCAGCCGCTATGGACGTTGACATCATCAAGAGCGGCCTATGGGACCGCACGATGCTCGTCCACCGTTCTCTCGATTGCGCAAATGAGAAGCCCAGACAGAAGAAGGGGTAAGTGTACTTTATGAGAGGGAATACGGAGATAGTCACAGGTGCAAATGCGACAAGCAACACTGAGACGAACAGGGGCCATGGCGAAGATGGATTGAAGGCCCAAACGAGCTTGACGAAAAGAAAGGAAGCGAACGCAGCCCAGATGAACCAGTATGTGCCGGAGAAATCGTTCAAAACCAGCAAAACGGTGTCTGGTGCGTCCGGCGGGCGAGGAAACATGGCCAACTTTGCTGCCTGAAGGAGAGAGCACCAGAACAGCATCGGCGCCAGGAGCTGCATCGCGCGATCACGGAGGGCTTGCGTGAACGACTTTCCCAACAGCGCTCGGCTGGAAAGATATCCGCTTATCGCCATAAAAAGAGGCATGTGAAACATGTAGATCCATTTGAAGGATGCCGAATCCCAGAAGCCATCTCCCCCATAAATGATATACTGGATCAGGTGACCGACAATCACCAAAATGATCAGAACTCCTTTGGCGAAGTCCAAGGCTAGATCGCGATCGTTCACCGCTGGCATTGTCTTGCCAGTTACGAATGTGTCGAGCATCTCGGCAGCACCATTACTACGACTTCGGTATGCGTCTTACGCTGGCGGGCTGTTTCTGCCGGTACTGTCCGGGACCGGCATTCATCGAGTGCAGCATTTTGAAAATGCTGGCCAATTCAGAGCCCGGAGCCAGCGCCAAAGACATCGCTAACGGACTTCGTGTGAGCACGGCGTTGAAACTGGCGCTTCGGGTCGGCAATATCGGTTCGCTGGGGCAACCAGGATACCGTCGACCGTGCTGGCGACCAGGAAGACACCACATGCCATGACAATTTGGTTCAGAGGCCAGCTTCATTAGATGCCGCGTCATGCCGGAGCAGCTCAGGCAAGGTCCGATCCAGGATAGCCCATTTGCAGACCCGTATGTAGCTACCAACCACCTGTTACGGAACAGAACTTCGCTGCTGCGGCTTTTGATCAATGGCAATCCGTCGGTTCGATCATCACGAAGCCAATCGCCATACAAACTCTATGCTTCCAATAGCTGGAGAGCGGAGGTCTTCAATTATATGGAGGTGAGCAGTCCGTGTACTATACGAGGGTTTACCGATTTAGCCGCACCCCATTTATCAGATCTAGCGCACCATCTGCAGGATGTAGCGAGCGGAAGATGTGTTTGTATCGCACTACGATGACTTCCTCTGGCGGCAAATCCGGTATGAAGGCCTGAACGTTCAGTTTGCAAAGGCACGGCTCCGCCCACGGAGCGGCGGCGTCTGCCGCGCGGCAATCAGGGTGACAGTGGAGCGTCAATCAGGATGAGATAGCTTCGCCGGGCTCGTGACGCGGGGAGGGCGTAGCCCGACCGGAGTTACGAGCCCGCGCCGGCGCGATCCACAGGGGACCGCGCCAACTGGTGATCGCGGCCGGCTGGTTGTGCAAGTGGTTCTTCCGCCAAGAGGGATCACGCGCTTGCGAGCCGACACGATTCGCCGCGAAATCAGCCGGCCGGCTGATACAGTCTAGGAAACCACCGTTCGACTACGGTTGCCGGGAAACCCAGCTTCACCGGCGAGCGCGTTGTAGGTGAAACCAAGTAGCCCTTTTCAATGAGGGTGTTGAGGACCGTTCGCGCCTGGCGTTCTTCGTATCCCGTGAGGGCAGGAGCGCTCCCTCTCGCGTACTCACCGGCCATCACCGCTTCACGCAATAAAGGCCAAGAACCCTTTGGAAGCCGTTTTGCGCGGGTTTCCTCTTCGGTCCAAATCTCCATGCGCCTGAGCAGTTCTTCTGGCTCCAGGAGCCCCGCCATGAAGTCGACTTGGTCGACACATGTTGCCAGGAAGAATTTGCAGAAATCGATAAGGCCCGCCATCGTGAGGTTACCCCGACCATCAAGGTCGCCGCGACGCGGTTCGTCTGCCGCTTGCAAGTTGGCTTTGTAATCGGCGACGCGTCGCGCAAGTCCCCGCGAAACGGCCCAAAGCTCGGAGCCGACATCCAATTCCCGTAAGAGCGCATGAGAGAACAACCGCGTTACGCGACCGTTGCCGTCCAGAAAGGGGTGAATCCAGGCGAGGCGATGGTGGGATGCGGCTATGCCAATAATCTTGCGCAATCTCGAAAGGTGTTTCGAGGAGTAGCCATCAGCAAACCGCTTCAAGAACGCGGGAAGATCCTCCGGTGGGGGCGGAATATGGAGTCCTACCTTGACGTGATCGTTACGAAGTTCACCGGGGACGATTTTGATCTTCTCTTTGGTCGTCGGGTGGTCAACGACCAGCAGCTCTTCCGGCAAGCGTTCGCAGAAGTTTTTGTGCGTCCAGACAATGAAATCGACGGACAACGCAGGTGAAGGAGCTTCACAGCGGTCAATCATACGCTGCACTTCAATGTGGGCGCGCGCTTCTAATTGCAGATTGCGGCGCTCAGGCTCCTTAGCCAAGTCGTCCTTAAGCGCCCGATCAATGTCGATAGGCAGCGTGTTGTGGCCTTCGATAAGGTTGGAGTAATAGCAGTTCATCGAACGCACGAGGTCGCCCACCGAAGCCCGCATGACTGGGTGTATCCGTCCGGCCAACGTGTTGGCCTTCGCGACCAGATCGGTTGCCAGATCTTCGAGTTCCTGCCGGTCCTCTGGCAGGAGGGGTTCCATAGCTGATACGTCCATTTTTGCCGCTTTCTTTGCCGCTAAAATATACAACAATATCAACAGCTATATAGGGTCGACGCCCCTTTCTTTGCCGCTTTTATTGCCGCTTTTAAGTGGCAAAAACATACTTGGAACCCTTGGCTCCTGGGGCCATTGGCCCTATATACGCTAGGACCAATGGCCCTAGGAGGAGTATGGTGGTGACCCTCGTTAGAACGCCGGAAGCTTTGAAGGACGCGCGTGCCGCACTTGGGCTGAGCGCAGACGCCTTAGCCAGAACCGTTCGGGTTGAAGATGGGCGTACCGTGCGCAGATGGGAAGCCGGTGAACGCGAAATCCCAGGCCCTGTGATCGTTATCCTAGAAACCGCGATGGGCTATCTCGATAGCATCAAGCAAATCGACCAACAGTTGGCCATGCTGCATTCGGGGAAAATGACCAGCGGCGAAACCACCTGCACCGGGGAGACCGATCAGAATGACACCGACATTGAGCCTCTCGCCGCGTCCCGGAAGAGCCTTACCGAGGCCTTGGAGATACTGACCCGGCAGCCCGCCAATGATGGCTCGGACCGGGTGCATTGGTACAGCCTGCGGCGCACGACACCACTCTTCGATCCGGCACTAAAGGACGAATGGTCGTTGCCCGGCGAACTGAGCCCCGAGGCCGCGTTGGCCTATTTTACCAGGCATGAGGACTTCGACGAAGGGCTTGAAATTGCCGACGATGAAGGCCCGCTTACTGAGTTCATTCTCGAAAAGCGGAAGGTGGTGCGCCGGCGGGTAGGCGCTTCTCAGAGGCTAAGTCTAAGTGCTGGGAAGGTGGTGGACACCTACTTTGTCCGACGTCGCCGCAACGCTACTTAGCGTGACGACATTACAAGGAGGCTGTTGGATGCTCTTGTTAGCGCAACATACAGGTGACGCGCAGGCAGCACTCCGTGATCCAGAACGATCGTTGTGCTCCTGGAGGGCGGGGACAACGATGCCTGGAAGGTCCTGGAGGGCCTTGAGAAGCGAAAAACGCCTCTGAGCGACCACCTTCATGACATACTGCCTGGATGGTGCACGGATTTCATTTTCGTGGGTACCGAGTTCACCAAGCTGTTTGAAGGATTCGAGATGTTGGCGGCGCTGGCGCGCCTAACGCTGACAACTTCGCTCGAAGAGTTGCAGACCAGGCTCAGCAAAACAGGCGGTCGCGACTTCGTCTGGAGTCCAAGGGGGCGCGCAGGTTGGGACGGACAAACCAGGCGACAGATATTCGAGGGGTGGGCCGCTCCCGAAACCAATGCCGCGATCCTCAAGGCAGGATTTGCGGATAAATCGGCCCACTATTACGAGCTGGCGATCAAGAGCCTAGGCCGTCTCGCAGAACAAATGAGCTGGCGATAGTCGCCTGGTTGCGCATTGATCTCGGCCGGTCGTGTCGGGTGAATAGGTCCGCAGCGCGGGCTTTCTCTGATCAAGCCTTCGCCGGTCGAATCGTCGAACGTCCCGTCGTGCGAGCGATGCCCAGCTCTGACTCGCTGCTCGGCAGCTTTCCCTCAACTCAACAAGCCGTCCGAGCGACGTGGCCGGCGCCTCGGAAAGCGGGGGATTGCCAAAGCAAAATGCGCAAAACCGCGGCTTCCGGCTTGACCCTTCAAAGTTGCTTGTTCTTTGTTCTCGCTGCGGCTGGCCCGATTCTAAGGGAGCCAGCCCCTTTTTGAATGACAACAGCAGCCGCCCCGATCCGGACAGGAACCATGCACGAGATCATCTGTCCCCACTGTGACAAGGCCTTCAAAGTCGACGAGTCCGGTTACGCGGATATCCTGAAGCAGGTCCGTGACGCCGATTTCGCACAGCAACTCCACGAACGGCTGGAACTAGCCGAGCGTGATAAGCAGAGCGCTGTTGAATTGGCCAAGGCCCAGGTGAGCAACGATCTGCAGAAGGCTGCGGCCGCCAAGGACGCCGAGATCCTGGAGTTGAAGTCCAAGCTTGAGGGGAGTGAGGTCGCTCAGAAGCTTGCCGTCAGTGAAGCGCTCAGTACCGTGGAGAAGGAGCGTGACAGGCTCGCGAACGCGCTGGCCGAGTCGGAGCGCGAAAAGCAAGCAGCCTCGGAGCTTGCTGAAGCGCTCCTGGTCACCGAGCAGCACAAAATCACTGCTGCCAAGGAAAAGGAAATTCAAGACTTGAAGGCCAAGCTTGAGGCTGCTGAGCTTCAGAAGAAGCTCGCGGTCACCGAAGCGGTCGGCATCATCGAGAAGGAGCGCGATGAGCTGAAGAACGGTATCAAGCAGGTGCAGCTTGAAAAGCAGCTCTCCGAGCAGTCGCTGAAGGACAAGTACGAAACGCAGATCAAGGATCGCGACGACGCGATCGAGCGCCTGAAGGACATGAAGGCTCGCCTGTCGACCAAGATGGTCGGCGAGACCCTCGAACAGCACTGTGAGACCGAGTTCAACCGGGTGCGGTCGATGGCCTTTCCGCGGGCGTATTTCGAGAAAGACAACGACGCGCGGACCGGCAGCAAGGGCGATTACATCTTCCGCGACTCGGACGAGGCCGGTACCGAGATTATCTCTATCATGTTCGAGATGAAGAACGAAAGCGACAAAACCGCAACGAAGAGCAAAAACGAGGACTTCCTCAAGGAGCTTGACCGGGACCGGACCGAGAAGGGCTGCGAGTACGCCATCCTGGTCTCATTGCTTGAGCCGGACAACGAACTCTATAACGCCGGCATTGTCGACGTCTTCCACCGCTACCCGAAAATGTATGTCATCCGGCCGCAGTTCTTCCTACCGATGATTACGCTTCTGCGGAATGCGGCGACCAATTCGCTTAAGTACAAGACCGAGCTGGCGCTCGTGAAGGCGCAGAATATCGACATCACCCAGTTTGAGAATCAGCTTGAGACTTTCAAGACGGCGTTCTCGAAGAACTATGATCTGGCCTCCAGGCACTACCAGACGGCGATTGCCGAGATCGACAAGTCCATCGATCATCTGCAGAAGACCAAGGATGCGTTGATCGGTGCGGATCGCAACCTGCGCCTCGCGAACGACAAGGCGCAGGACGTGACCATCAAGAAGCTGACCCGGGGCAATCCGACGATGGCAGCGAAATTTTCGGAGCTTAAGAGCCCGCCCGCTGAAGCGGCGGAGTGAGCCGGCCTCGCCACTCCCTCCTGTTGCCGGACATAAACCGCCGGATTTCTCGTCCTTCCTGCGTTGCGCTACCTAAATTGCCTTTAGGACCTAGATGCGGCTGTCCCTTGGCTTGAGATAATCTCGGTTTCGAGGGACCTAACTGGCGCGAGCAGGCCGCAATCGATGCAATCGTTCCCTTCACTATGCCGCGACTTTCCTCCGTTGTTTGCTCGATGAGGACGCCATAACTGCCCGGTCGCGTCCGTCGCGTTTCGCGGAGTATAGCGCCTCGTCCGCTTCGCGCACCAAGTCGCCTGGACCATCTCCGGATCGCGGAATTAGACATGCGAGGCCGATGCTGATGGTCGGACAGACCTCCTGACGCTCGCGCTGCGTCCTACGCAGGGCCGCAAGACGGCCGCGAATCTTCTCAGCGAGTTCAAACGCCCCCTCGGCATTCACGCCAGGCACCAACACGGCGAATTCCTCTCCGCCATAGCGAGCGGCAAGGTCTGAGGCCCGGTTCGTTGCTCCTGCGATGCAGCCTGCGATCGCCGTCAAGGCGGCATCGCCGGCCTGATGACCATGTTGGTCGTTGTAGGCTTTGAAATGATCGGCGTCGATCATCAACAACGCGATTGGCGTTCCCGATCGTTGCGACCGTCGCCATTCGGCCTCGAGCGCCTCGTCAAAACGTCGTCGATTGCAGAGGCCGGTCAATCCGTCCGTATTTGCAAGCACGGCGAGTTGATTTTCCACGGCCGCACGCCGCTTCAGCGCGGCGATGAGGTAGATCGTCAGCACGATCATGAAAACGAAGAGTGCCGCGACTACAAGGCTGATCGACCACACTTCCCGCCACCAGTCCGCGTATATACCGTCTAGCGAAAGCCCTTCGGCGAGGAGCAGCGGATGACTGCCGATCTGCCGAAAAACGAACAGCCGCTTGACATGGTCGAGAATCGACGTCGTTGTATATGAGCCTGACTGCTGCTGCGGGAAGTATCTGAACACCTGGGACCGGCTGATGCTCTGCCCGATCTGATCGACGTCGAACGGCGCCCGCATCAGAATCATGCCTTCGGTATTAAACAACGTCATCGAATCTTCCGGACCGAACTTCAGTTTTCGGAACAGGTCATGAAAGTAGCTGAGGCGCATGCTACCAGCGACGACCCCGCCAAAGGAGCCGTCCGCATTCTCGATGCGCCGGCTCAGGCTGATCAAATATTCGCCCTCACCGGTGACCCATGGTGCGCTGATGAAAAGGCCGACATCTCGCCGCGCCTGGTGTACCCGGAAGAAATCATGGTCGGCGAAATTCGCTTTTCGCGGCGTGAGCGTCCTTGAATCTAGGGTGAGGTTGCCCGCCGCATCCAGCACCAGGATCGAGCCCAGATCCTTGGCGGTTGCCGCGCGGTCGAACAGGACAACTTGGCGTAACTCGGGCCGGATCGTATCGATCTCCGGCAGCTTGACCCCGTCAACGACCGCCTGCAGGGAGAGGTTGTAGAGCTCGATGTTGCGTTCGATCTCGCTCGTGATGGTGGCGACGAGATTGGTGGCGGCCTGCTCGGCCGTCAGGTAATCCTTATTGGCCATCTCCCAGAGAATGGAAGCGTAGATGGCGGAAAAACTCAAAATGAGACCGATGCCAAGCGCCAGCAGCCGCTTGGTTGGTACGGTTCTAGGCTTCAAAAAAAGCCCGTTCATTAGCTTAGCCCCAATATTCCCAGACGCCCCGCGTCGTTTCGTTGTATGATCAATCTCTTGAGAAAGGCGAGGCGAGGGGCCTGCAATGCCGAGCTTTGCAACAAGAGTTCGTTAACCAGAGTGTGGAAACGCGCCTACAATTGGCGCAACTCAGTCCGCGAAGCCAATTGTTCGAACCCGCACGCCGACACCGAGTGCGGAAGCCGGAGCAGCCCGGAGCTTCAGCGCAATAACCCTCGTCGGTGCGATCGGGTTGTGGCAGCCAGCCTTCGGCCGGCCCGGATATATGCGCACGAGCAAGGTAACCCGCAGGATCAAGTTTGACCGCAACGCGAATGTTGAAAGCGATCTCACGTTCTGGGCTCGCTTTCTTTCGCAGGGATCGCAGACAATAAATATTGGCCATCGACATGTCGATGACCTACTCCTCGACGGAGGTTTTGTAACAATTGACGTTCAGGAAGGAGGTTTAGTCGATGGCTCTTCCATTGAAGATCGACGTACTGCCTGAACCGGAACTGGAATTTGCGAACGCCGCTCGCGACGTCGATCCGCGGCGCGGCTTTGGAGCCCATGGTCCAGTAGATGACCGCGGGTTGCGCAGCATTCGGCTCGGTTGGACTCGCCGAAGACATCGAAGCTTCAAAGGCGTGGTTAAGTCGGCTCAATCAATTCATGCCGGCGTTTGAAGGCAATTCGAATAGATTTCGTGATTGGCCTGGACTAGAAGGCGCCCTGAACTGCGAGTTTGCCGTGGGGGAGCGCTTTGTCCGCGCGGTAGATACGAATATTCATAGTACCTTGAAGGATGCGCTGACGGGCAAATCCTTCGACGAGCTCGTTGAAATATTCGACGGTCGAATAAGCAGCCTGTTCGGAGATGACAGCCCAGACTGCATCATAGTTTGCGTGAAGCCAGAGCTTGGTGATTTGCGGGTATCTAACCCGGGGCTTACGCCTGAAGAGCGCCACGCGCTTGAAATCCTGCGAACAGAAGAGGAAGGCGACCAACTCGCGCTCTTTCAGCCTTCGCCGGATGAACTGAAGGCGGCTGAAGCGCTCTACACGATGGCCGACGACTTGCTTTTCCGCACCTTCTATCGCGCGATCAAGGCGCGCACCATGATGCATGACGAAGCCGTCCCCATACAGTTTCTTCGGCGAGACACGATCGATCGCCCGGATGACAAAGGTCAAAGTTTCGCGACACGTGCCTGAAACATAGCGACTTCGATTTATTACAAAATGCGCGGAATACCTTGGCGCCCGACCGATCTTCCGCGGAACGTCTGTTTCGTCGGCATTTCTTTCCATCACATGAAGAAAAGAAGTGGTCATCTGGTCTATGCAAGTGTCGCCCAAGCATATTCGACCGACGTTCAACCATTCGTCTTCAAAGGCGCAAACATCGAGCACGACCAGCGTCGGGAAAGGCAGCCTTAT
This sequence comes from Bradyrhizobium sp. ARR65, assembly GCF_000472385.1. Taxonomy (GTDB): domain Bacteria; phylum Pseudomonadota; class Alphaproteobacteria; order Rhizobiales; family Xanthobacteraceae; genus Bradyrhizobium. Next base: position 66,016 of record NZ_AWZU01000010.1, on the reverse strand, counting down.
CTGAACACGGCACAGGCCGAGAGTCTCTTGAGCGATGTTCTCGCCCAATATGGAGAACGCGCGGGTGTGATGCCGGACCGGGTCGTCATTCATAAGACGACCACATATCAGCCTGAGGAGATCGCCGGGTTCAAGGCTGCTGCCAAGTATCGCGTTTCCGTGGTTGAATACATAAACGTTGCCAGCGGCGTAATCGTAGACCCAGGAGCTGATGTCTTTCGGCGTGTTGGAAGCGACGGTGTCGAAGCCGACCTCAAGCAGCACGCCCTCTCTGAGGCCTTTCTCGGTCACGCTGTCGTAGCTGAGCCTGATGCCGGCACCACGATAGTTCGGCATATCGTCGAACGCCGTATCGCGCTCGACGCTCGAAATGCCGTCGATTTTGATCGACTTGGCGAGCCAGTCATAGAAATCCATTCGCGTTTTGATTTGCGCCGGACTGTTCTGGTTCTTTGCCGGTCCTCACGTCGCGGTCGGGTGGAGGTTCGATCAGGATATCGATGTCCTCCGAAAATCGATGGATGATCTTGTGGCCTTTCGAAAGCGACGTGCCGCCCTTCAGTTGGAATGTGTAGCCGAGCTGCTGAAACCCCGTAGAGGCAATGCATGATCCAATAGTCCTTTTCGACCAGGGCGGGATCAATGCCCTTCTCTTCCGCCATAATCCGGATCAGATCCGGGAAGTCCGGATGATTGTGCAGGAAGTTATGCGGCATGCTGCAGTTCACCCGGTCTCAGCGCGCGCTCAAAGAACTTTTTGGTCCGCTCATTTCCATAGGTGCGCACGAGGCGGCGCAAACGGGGACTGTCGGACACGACCGCGCGTTCCATGACCCGCTTCAGAACTTCATCCTTCGCCTCGGCGAGCTGATCGAGGTTATTGACGAGATCGACAAGCAAAAATTCCTTCATCAGCGATTTGGGAAAATGCGGCTTCACGCGAAAGGCAAACCTGCGGCCGCCCAGATAAAACTCGCCGTGGCGCTTGTGATTGTAGACAACGGTCTTGTCATAGAGCTGTGTCGTGCCGACTCCGAGACTGTTGTAGGCATTCGGCGAGGCCAGGAGAAACCGGTCATCCTTCAGAAACGCGCTCACGACATCCTTGTCAGCCGCGGGAGCCAGGCCGAATGCCGTCTCCTTCGGAAAGGCGTAAAGTCCACCTGAGAGTTTCTTCAGGACACCCTGCTCAACCAACTGCTTGATGTGGCGATCGACAGACGTCGACCAGCGCGCCAGATCGGCGCGTCGATAGGCCTGGCCGGGCTTTAGGTGCTTTTTGAGTTCGTCGAGTTTGCTCATGCCTTGCAGTATAGGCTCGAAACGGCCCGTTTGTAGGATAGTCCATTGAAAAATCATGCAATTTACACTGTATCTTATTGAGCAAGCTGACGTTTATTGGTCTGTATGGGTAGATGACTATGGTTCGGCTGGGCTGAGAAACAATCTCGCCTCGGCGGAACGGCGTCTCCGAACGGGCTCGGTAAGAGGACCTGTTTTGGGCGCTAATTCGAGGAAATCCTGCTCGATGCGGTCTGATCGCCGGGCGTTGATATCGGCTACCTCTCCATTGAATCAATCGAGAACGCCGCAACGATATCGCAACGAAATGGCCCAAACGGCCGTGAACAGAACGAGATGGAACGACTCTCGATTGCAGAAAAACCGATAGCTTAGAAAATACACACTGCGTTCGGAACGGAGGGCGCCAGCTGTCAAATCGCCACTTGAACCGAATGTCCGTATCGGTGGTTGCGTCTCTCCGCAACCAAATTTTGACGAGCCCCGCCATTGGCGGGCTTTTTCATACGTTACGACTCGTTCTCACTGGGTACGAAGGGAAGCCGTTATTACAACCGGTTAACGCCATTCCGGTGCGGATCCCAAACCGTTCTCAAAAAATCCACGGCACAAAAATGGCACAAAACGGCACAAAAGACCGAGGAGCTGAGGATGTGAAATGGCCGGTTTGTCGGCTCGATGAGGCTGGAAATGTGCTGCCCCGGGCGGCCTATAATGCAGCTTGAGTCGCATGAGGTAGATCCCGACTGAGCGCCCATCGAGCGCCCTTGCGGGCGCTTATTTATTGGCTGGTAGCAAACATGTCCGACTTCAATCAGTCGCCGAACGACGCGCCTATCAAGGAACCTGCCGAAGACCGGTTCGGCATCGATCCGTTCGCGCAAGCGCTCGCCGCCTCCATTCACAAGATCAAAGCACCCGAAGGGACGGTGATCGCGCTCAATGGCCCTTGGGGCTCGGGAAAGAGCAGTGCTGTCAATCTCACCCAGCATCACTTGAAGGATGCCGTTGCCGCTGACGAAATCGCGGTCGTGAACTTCGCCTGCTGGTGGTTTCGCGGCGAGGCAGCTATTTCGTTGGTTTCGCTGGGATGATCATGCGTGGGGGCAAGGGGTCGAATTTTCTCCATTTCATGGCGGCTGATTTCCTGATGCAATTGGCATTCGAGTCTGCGACACGGCCCTGGAATGTCCATTTTTCGCGCAGGTCTGTCGGAGATTTTGGATTGTGCGAGTAACCTTTGATAGTAATGCATGGGAAAAGATTTTTGATCCGGACGATCGGGATTGGGCGTCTGTTCGATCGGCCATTGCGAATGGGCGAATAGCCGGGTTCATTTGCGAGTCTGGCTTCCGAATTGAAGCGATCCGCAAGAGCGAGCGGGCGTCCTATTTCGCAGGGCCGGCGATGGACGTGCAGTTTCCGTTTTCCATCGTCATGCGGCATGGCCAGCCCCACGTTCATTTCATGTCGATCGGCCCTGACGATAAGCGCCACCCTGGCCTGCCTGAGGTCCAATCCAAGAAACTCAAAAGCGCGCTTGCTGCGGGCATTCGGCTTTTGAGAGGTGCGGCCTGGCTGGGATTGCCAAGTCCTGCGGAAATCCGCGACCCCACGCTGTTCGCAGAAACCAAGGACAACGAGCGCGAGCAGCGCCAAATCGATCTGGCGGCCCGTATTGAGTCTCGGGGCGTTGGCAAGGCTGCATTTGATGCAGCAGGCGGCTGGAACGCCGCGCGCGGAACGACTTCCACTGAAAAGGTGTTTTTGAAAGCCTGTGCTGAGTGGGCGGACGGAGAGCTGGTCGCAGCCCACATTGCTTATCGGAATGATATTTTATGTACTGACGATCGAGCTCGCTCAGCCGGACTCTCCATTTTCGATACGGCGAATAGAACTTGGCTTGCGACAGAATTCGGCGTTCGGTTTGCGACTTTGGAGCAACTCCGCGACCAACTACCTGATTGACGAGGCCGCCTCAGAAGCGCTCGGCCAAGCATTCCTTCATATTCTAAAGTAAAATCAATGCCTTATGATGATATAAAACCTTGCTAGCTTGTTGACATCGGTGATGTTTTGTATCATATTGTGAGCCATGGCAGCCACCTCAACACGTCAGGAAGACCGCGCGCTCGATCTGCTTAAGGATCGCGGCATGGTTCGGCTTTCCGAATTCCTCAACCATGACATCACGGCCGCGACCATCTCCCGCATGGAGCAGAAGGGTACTGTTGTTCAGCTTGCTCGCGGCCTCTATCAACTGGCTGACGCGCCGCTTGATGCCAATCACACGCTGGCCGAGGCCGCCAAGCTTGTTCCGAACGGTATCGTCTGCCTCAGCTCCGCCCTCGCGTTTCATGAACTGACGGACCGTATCCCTCCTGCTGTCTGGATGGCCATTCGACCGCGCGAGTGGCGGCCAAAGATCGAGCAACCAAAGATCGAGATCGTTCGCTTCGGGCCGAAAGTCTTCGATACCGGAATCAAGACCCATATCATTGAGCGGGTCGAGGTTCGTATCTACACACCGGCCAAGACCATCGTTGATATGTTCAGGCATGCCCAGCGCCACAAGATCTGGTACGGCTCGCAAATCAGCCTAAACGAAGCCATGCTTGGCATGAAGGAAGCGCTTCGCAAACGCAAGGCGACGCCGGCTGAAATCGCCCAGTTCGCGGTTGAGGCCGGAATCTGGGAGAAAGTTGTCCAGCCCCGCCTGGAGGCGCTGACAGTGGATGCCTAAACCGGTCAAGCGTAAACCCATCGTCAACGTCGCAGCATCTGTACGCGCCCGGCTGCTCAACCTGTCGAAGCAACGCAGGCAGCCGCTCGATTTGCTTCTGACCCGCTACGCGCTCGAACGCCTGCTTTATCGCCTCAGCACGAGCAAATATCGCGATCGCTTTATCCTCAAGGGCGCGATGTTGATTACCAGCTGGATGGAAGATCCTCACCGTCCCACCCGTGACCTTGATCTGCTCGGACATGGTGATCCGTCGCCGGCGGCCATGCTCGCGACGTTTCGTGAAATTTGCGGCGTAAAGATTGACGATGGCGTTGTCTTTGATGTCGATGGGCTCGCCATCGAGGCGATCCGTGAGCAAACTGAATATGGCGGCATGCGTCTCAAGACGACGGCTGAGATTGCCGGCGCGAAGCCGAGGATCATCATCGATATCGCTTTTGGCGATGCGGTCGAGCCGGAACCCGTCGATATCGAGATGCCCGTTCTGCTGGATCAGCCCTCGCCGAACCTGCGTGCCTATCCTTACGAGACGGTGATTGCAGAAAAATTCCAGGCCATGGTCGATCTGGGTCGCGCCAACGGCCGCATGAAGGATTTCTATGACATCTGGACCTTGGCGCGGTCTCACGAATTCAACAAAGATGCGCTGGCAAGGGCCATCGCAACGACCTTCGCCCGTCGGAAAACTGAGATACCGGCGGCGACACCTGATGGGCTAACGGCGGCGTTTGCGGACGATCCAACCAAGCAACAACAATGGAAGGCCTTCGTCCAGGATGTCGCCGTTGATCCGGGATCACTGGCTGACGTTGTCAAGGCGCTTGAAGTGTTCTTGATGCCGCACGCGGCCGCGGCGAAGAGGCGATAACATGGCGAAGCCCACGACCTCACCGCCGAGGAAAAGGCGCTGTTGGCTGAATGCATGCGCAATCAGGATATTCTCACACTCATCAACTATGAGCGTGAGGCAACGATAAAATTTGGACTCATCTCCGCATGCGCTTCGTCACTTCGCAATTTCGTGCTGGATCGAGGCGGCCTCAAGCCGAAGGCCGACCTTCGCCGGTCACAGCAGCCTCCAAGTCACGATGGATCGCTACGGGCACCTCTTCAAGTCGGACGACCATCGTGAATCAATGGATGCCATCGCCAAGGATATCTTTGCGTAGGTAATATTTATGTCGAAAGACGATGACTTTGAGATTCAAGAAGCGCGGGTCAAGGCTAGACGCCGATGGCAAGGGTGGGTTGTTTGCCATGCCACCGATAGGCCAAGCGCCAGTATTTGGCTCCGTCAGGATTGATTAAGAGGTGCAAGCCACCGCCGTCGGACAGCTTGCGTGGCTTGATTTGGCCCTTGGCATTCCGGCACTTCGTATCCGTGAGCTGCATGTTGGTATCTCGCTTCGGCCTCGATAAGATACCAACTATGCCAACAAAACGGCGGGATGTTCGCAAATTGCATACGAACGTCGACGAACGTTGAACGCCGCAGACCATTGGAAAAATTGGGAAAAGGATCGTTTCAGCGGATGAGGACGCATCGTTGCGAACACTGACGGACTAACGATGTGGTGGGCCCGGCAGGACTCGAACCTGCAACCAGACCGTTATGAGCGGCCTTTAAGGCTGGGAGCTCCCGCTGCCCAGTACCGCTTTAGTAGCGGTGAAGTCAGATGCAGCCTGCTTATGGACGCGCGAACGTCTCGCGGTTGTCGACTTACCACCGCGTCTGGATCGGATTGACCGCAATCCACCCGTCGCGGGGACCACATGACTTTGCGATCAAGCACTTAGGCATAATGCCAATGAACTGGCCGGCGCGCTGATCGTACTGGCGAGACAAAAGAGACCGGAAAGATGGAGGCATGGGCCAGGCGTAGGGCCGCGTTCTTTCAAAGCCGGGCAGGGCGAAATGCACCGCCAACTGATCGCAACACGACGGTCCTCCTGCGTAACCGAGCGGAGCGCAACCGGCATCAGGCCGCAAGGGCGCGACATGAGATGCGCACATGACAGGTCGAGCGTCGCGAGCGCACGCGGCACCTCATCGAAATCGGCGGCCTCGTCGTTAAAGCCGGTATCGTGAACCTGACCAGCGACGACCGGGCCACCATTCTCGGCGCGTTGCTCTGGATGGCCGACAAGCTCAAAAGCCATCAAGACGAACGCGCGCGAGTGCTATGGGCCGCAAGGGAAAAGCAGGCGCTCGAGGCGGACCCGGTAACACATAAGGGGACAGATTGAACTGTTTCAGCAGTTCGCCGTTGATGCACGACAAAAGCGAGTCGGATGTCAGCTTGGTTTCAACACGCCAACCAGCCCGTAGTTGGCGAGGCAAATTGATGTAAGGGGAAGCCCTTTGCGTCATACAGGTCCAGCGCAGTGATGGACGAAGGAAAGATTCTTGACGGCGCAAGAAGGTAACGTCTTGCAGGAGCGATTCCGTAGAAGAGATGACTAACGGAGCTCGACGGCTTTCGCAAAGGCTGTCGCGAATGAGACGTTTTAGCTGCGCGGCAACAAACAAGCCATCAGCCGTGAATCAAGAAAAACGAGTTTTCTCGACGCGACGAAAAAGAGTTTGTCTTTGACTCGCGCGTGCGCTGTTTCTCTGAGACTATTGGCCATCGATCAATAGTGCTTGAGAGAGGGGAGCGCTGATGATTTGCGATGATCTCGTCGACGAGGCCGGAAGCGCCGGCACGCACAGAACCTTGCGTCGGGGGGGCCATGCGGCACTCTGTTGACGACATCGATCCTACGTCATTGCACTGGCACTAGAGATCGCCAAGACCTCTGCAACTCATAGAAATCTACAACTCATAGCCTAGCGTCCGGACCGTTGCAGGAGCGCGCTCGCTCGCCTCAAGCAGGGCGAACTCACTGTGCTGCCTGCTTCAATCCGTCCGCGGGTTTTATCGCAACCTGATTCACGTGAGGAGATAGCATGACCACGACCAATGATCCCATTAAATTCGCGTACTGGGTCCCGAATGTATCCGGCGGCTTGGTTATTTCCTCGATCGAGCAGCGCACGGGCTGGGACATCGACTACAACCGCAAGCTCGCCCAGATCGCGGAGAACGCAGGGTTCGAATACGCCCTGAGCCAGATCCGTTTCACCGCGGGTTACGGCGCCGACAAGCAGCACGAATCTGTCAGCTTCTCGCATGCGCTTCTTGCGGCGACCGAAAGGCTCAATGTGATCGCTGCGATCCTTCCGGGGCCGTGGAATCCGGCTCTGGCTGCCAAGCAGATTGCCACGATCAGCCAACTGACCAATGGCCGCGTGGCCGTCAATATCGTCTCGGGCTGGTTCCGCGGCGAATTCCACGCCATCGGCGAGCCGTGGCTCGATCATGACGAGCGCTATCGCCGCTCGGAAGAGTTCATCAATGCGCTCAGAGGGATATGGAGTCAGGAGAGCTTCACCCTAAATGGCGACTTCTATCGATTTCGCGGCTATTCGCTCAAGCCCAAGCCGCTCGATCCTCAGCCGGAGATTTTTCAGGGCGGCTCCTCGCGCGCCGCGCGCGACATGGCGGCGCGGGTGTCCGACTGGTACTTCACCAACGGCAACACGCCGGACGGTTTGAGGGCGCAGGTCGAAGACATCAGAGTCAAGGAAAAGACCTTCGGCAAGAGCTGGCGAACCAAGATCGGCATCAATGCATTCGGCATCGTCAGGCAAACCGAAAATGAAGCCAAGGATGTGCTGCAGGAGATCCTGGACAAGGCCATCCCGGAAGCGGTGGGCGGCTTCCATCACGAGGTCCAAAACGCCGGCAATGCCAGCCCCGAGCGCGAGGGCAACTGGGCCAAGTCCACCTTCCAGGACCTCGTCCAATACAATGACGGCTTCCGCTCGAACCTGATCGGCACGCCGCAGCAGGTCGCCGAGCGCATCATTGAGCTCAAGCACGCCGGCGCCGACCTGATCCTGCTCGGCTTCCTGCATTTCCAGGAAGAGGTCGACTATTTCGGAAAGCACGTGATCCCGTTGGTCCGCGAGCTCGAAGCCCGCAGCGCGCCACGTGCTCAGGCGGCGGAATAGGCGGGAGGGGCAGCCGATGAGGGTGATGGCGACTGCGGGCAATGAAGCCCTCATCGCGACGCGTGCGCGTGCCACCGAGGCGGCGCGGCAGGCGGGAGGCGCGCCTGCTGCTGCGGACTCGGCGCGCGTCGCCGACACTGGCGTGCCGGTGCTGGCACTGCAGGGTATCTCGCTGAGCTTTGGCGGGGTGACGGCGCTCGAGCGCATCGATCTCAGTGTCGCGAAAGGGGAAATCCGCGCCATCATCGGTCCCAACGGTGCGGGAAAGAGCTCGCTGCTCAACGTGGTGAGCGGGCTTTACCGTCCTGATCAGGGCATGGTGCGGCTCGGCAGCGAACGCTTCACGCATGTGCCGGCCGTGCGCCTCGCAGCACTCGGCGTGGCGCGTACATTCCAGAACCTCGCGCTTTTCAAGGGCCTGCGGGTGCTTGACAACGTGGTGATGGGCCTCGTCGCTCGCCGGCGGAGCGGCTTCGTGCGACAAATCCTGTCGACGCCGCTGGCACGTCGCGAGGAGATCGAAGCGTGCGCCGCCGCTGAGGAGGCGATCGCGTTCCTTCACCTCGATGCGGTAAAGCATCAGCTCGCGGGCGGGCTGCCCTACGGAATCCAGAAACGTGTCGAGCTCGCAAGAGCCCTGGTCGCGCGGCCGCAGTTGTTGCTGCTAGACGAGCCGTTCGCCGGCGTGACGGTCGGCGAGAAGCAGGAATTGGCAACGCATGTGCGCAATGCGCGCGATGCCTATGGCACCACCATCGTCCTTATCGAGCACGACATCGGCATCGTGATGGGCCTATCCGATCGCGTCGCGGTTCTCGACTACGGCCGCAAGATTGCCGACGGCGTGCCTGCCGAGGTGCGGTCCGACCAGGCCGTGATCGATGCCTATCTCGGCGTGGCCCATGAGGGCGAGACGGAGCTCGTGATCTGATGTTCGAGTTCCAGTTCTTCGTCGAGGTTCTCGTCGGCGGATTGTTGTCCGGCGTGATGTACTCGCTGGTCGCGATCGGCTTCGTGCTGATCTACAAGACCTCCGGCGTCCTGAACTTCGCGCAGGGCGCGATGCTGTTGTTTGCGGCGCTCACCTTCGTGAGCTTGGTCGAGCGCGGCGTGCCGTTCTGGTTCGCCATCGGGGCCACGCTGGTGGTCATGGTGGCGCTTGGTGTTGCAGTCGAGCGCGTGGTGCTGCGGCCGCTGGTCAACCAGTCGCCGATGACGCTGTTCATGGCGACCCTCGGCCTCTCCTATGTGATCGAGGGTGTGGCCCAACTTTTGTGGGGCACCCAGGTCCATGGCCTCGATCTCGGCATCGATGATGTTCCGTTCGAGGTCGGCGGCGTCTTGATCAGCCAGTTCGACCTGTTCGCCGCCGCAACCGCGGGCGCGCTGGTCGCGGGCTTTGCGCTGTTCTTTCGCCACACCCGAACTGGGCTTGCGTTCCGCGCGGTCGCCGATGATCAGTTCGCCGCGCTGGCGGTGGGGCTGCGGCTGTCGCGCGTGTGGGCCGCAGTGTGGACTGCGGCGGGCACCGTCGCGCTGGTCGCGGGCCTGCTGTGGGGCGCGCGTCTCGGCGTGCAGTACTCGCTTTCGCTGGTCGTGCTCAAGGCGCTGCCGGTGCTGATGCTCGGCGGCTTCGACTCGGTGGCAGGCGCCATCGTCGGGGGCCTCTTGATTGGGGCGATCGAGAAGCTGGCCGAGATTTATGTCGGCCCATTGTTCGGTGGCGGCATCGAGGCGTGGGCCGCGTATGTGGTGGCGCTGACTTTCCTCCTGCTGCGTCCCTCGGGGCTGTTTGGCCACAAACTGGTGGAAAGAGTCTGACCAGTGACGACACTCGCTCGTTCCGCTGTTTCGCGCGGGATCACGCCAGGCCGTGTCGGCCTCGTGGCCATGCTGATCGCCGCCTACGGACTCGTTCCATTCGTCGGCAGCGATTACGTGCTCGACGCGCTGCTGACGCCATTTCTCGCCCTTGCGCTCGCTGCGTTGGGGCTCAATCTGCTCACCGGCTATGCCGGGCTGGTTTCGCTTGGGTCGTCCGCTTTTCTCGCGGTTGGCGCTTACGCTGCTTTCAATTGCAATGTGAGATTGCAGGAACTGCCGCTGCTCGCCAGCATCGTAGCCGCGGGCCTGGTCGCCGCCGCGGTGGGGATCGTCTTCGGTCTGCCCAGCCTGCGGCTGCGCGGCTTCTATCTCGCGGTCTCGACGCTGGCGGCGCAGTTCTTTGTGCAATGGGCGCTGACCAAGTTCGGCTGGTTCTCGAACAACAATCCATCCGGTGTGATCGACGCGCCGGCGCTCACTCTCTCTGGCCTGACGTTCTCAAGCGCCGTCGGGCGCTACGTGGTCTCCTTGACGGTCGTCGTTGTGGCGACGCTGCTCGCGGCCCGCTTGCTCCGCTCGCAGGTCGGGCGGAACTTCATCGCACTGCGTGACCATGAGATCGCGGCCAAGGTGATCGGCGTGCCGCTGTTGCGCACGAAGCTGCTGGCGTTCGGCGTCTCGTCGTTTCTGATCGGTATCGCCGGCGTCCTGTGGGCCTTCGCCTATCTGCGCACCGTGGAGCCCGCAGGCTTCAACCTCGACCGCTCCTTCGAGATTCTGTTCATAATCATCATCGGCGGCCCGGCCTCGATCCGCGGCGCATTTCTCGGCGCTGCATTCATGGTCGTGTTGCCGCTTCTGCTTTCGCGGCTCGGCGCCGCGCTGCTCGGCGACGTGTTCGATTCCGGCGTGCTGGAGATGAGTCAGCGCATCGTCATCGGCGCCCTGATCGCCGGCATTTTGATCGCTGAGCCACGCGGCTTGATTTCGCTCGTCGATCGCCTCGCAGACAGGATCCGTCATCGATTGTCCCGTCCACTGCGCAATCCGACCCAGCCCTAAATGTCTCCTGAATGAAAGGAAATGCCCTATGCTTATATCTAAATCCCTTCGAACTGCTGCACTCGCAGCGGCCATCGCCTTCGGCGCTGCGCTGCCGGTTCATGCCGACGAGCAGTTCTTTCCGCTGCAGAGCTATCGGGTCGGTCCGTACGCGGCTGGCGGCACTGGCTTCTTCGGCGGCTTCATCGACTATCTCAACCTGATCAATATCCGCGACGGCGGCGTCAATGGCGTCAAGCTGACTTGGGAGGAAGGTGAGACGCAGTACGAGGTCGAGCGCGGCCTCGAGGTCTATGAGCGGCTGAAAAACCATCCGGGCGTCGCGGCCTGGAATCCGCTTTCGGTCGGAATTGCTTACGCGATGATCGATCGCATCACCAAGGACAAGGTGCCGCTGATCACCATCAATCACGGGCGGACCGATTCGACCGACGGCCGCGTGTTTCCCTACGTGTTTCCGCTGCTGCTCAACCCCTACAGCGAGACGTCCGGCATCGTGAACTACATCGCCTCGCGCGAGGGCGGTGCCGACAAGCTCAAGGGCAAGAAGATCGTCGTGCTCTATCACGGTTCGCCCTACGGCAAGGAGACCATTCCGATTTACAAGCTGCTCGCCGACAAATACGGCTTTTCCCTCGAGCAGATCGAGGTGCCGCATCCAGGCAATGAGCAGCAGTCGCAGTGGCTGTCGATCCGCCGTGCCAAGCCCGACTACGTCGTCTTGCGCGGCTGGGGCGTGATGAATCCGGTGGCGCTGAAGACCGCGCAGAAGGTCGGTTTCCCGATCGATCACATCATCGGCAATGTGTGGTCGAATTCGGAAGAGGACGTCATTCCCGCGGGCGAGGCTGCCAAGGGCTATGTCGCGATCACGACCCAGGCCTCGGGCGCCGAATTTCCTGTGCTGCAGGAGATCATCAAGACCGTCTACGGCGCGGGCAAGGGCAATCTCGATGACAAGAAGCGGATCGGCAGCGTCTATCACAACCTCGGCATCGTCAACGGCATTCTTAATGTCGAGGCCATCCGGATCGCACAGCAGAAGTTCGGTAAGCGCACGCTGACGGGCGACGAGGTGCGTTGGGGCTTCGAGCATCTGCAGCTCGATCCGACACGGGTCCAGGCCCTCGGCGCCAAGGGGCTGTTCCATTCCATCAACGTGACCTGGGACAATCACGAGGGCGATGGTCGCGTGACCTTCCAGCAGTGGGATGGCACCAAGTGGAAGGCGGTGTCGGACTGGATCGCGCCGGACTGGGCCTTCCTGCGTCCGATCATCGAGAAGTCGGCCGCGGCATACGCGGCCGAGCACAACATCAAGGTCCGCACCTCCGACGACACTGCACTCAGCCAGTAGCGGACCCGACGCGACCGGGAGCCGGCGCGCCGGCTCCCGGTCCACTACATCCGGAGCATCGTCATGGGCGATCATCTTCTCATTCTCGAAGGCCTGGCTGCGACCTACAACCACGCCGTTCGCGCACTGTCCGACATCTCGCTCACGGTCGGCCGCGGCGAGGTCGTGGCCCTGCTCGGCGCCAATGGCGCCGGCAAATCGACCACGCTCAAGGCGATCTCAAATCTGCTGCATGCTGAGCGTGCGCAGCTCAGCCGCGGACGTATCGTGTTCGATGGGCGCGATACCGCCGCGCTTGCGCCGGCTGAGCTGGTGCGTCTGGGTCTCGTCCCGGTGCTGGAGGGCCGCCACTGCTTTCGCGCGCTTAGCGTGGAGGAGAACCTCGTCGCCGGCGGCATCGGAGGCGGCTTGTCGCGCCGCGCGATCACCAGAGGACTTGAACGGGTCTACACTTTATTTCCGCGCCTGAAGGAGCGCCGGCGGTCTGCCTCGGGCCTCACATCGGGCGGCGAACAGCAGATGACCGCGATCGGTCGCGCATTGATGTCGCGCCCACGGCTCCTGGTGCTGGACGAACCGTCGATGGGACTTGCGCCGCTCGTGGTCGAGAAGATCTTCCGCACCCTAAAGCGGCTCAATGTCGAGGAAGGATTGTCGATCCTGGTCGCCGAGCAGAACTCGACGGTGGCGCTGCGCTACGCCAATCGGGCTGCCGTGCTCGAAGCTGGGGTGACGGCGCTGTCAGGCGACGCGGCGGATCTGCGCGGGCGTGCAGAGATCAGGGCGCTCTATCTCGGCAGTCCCGGGGAGAGCGCGGCACACTTGGCCGCGTTGCGCGGTCCGTCACCGGCCAATGGCGACACTTGAACAATATTTTTCGAAGGACTCAGAGGAGGATACCGTGAGCAAAACCAATCTCGCACGTGCCGCACAGGACGACATCTATTCCAGTCTCGACCACGCAATTGAATCGACGGTCAAGCTAAATGCCGAGCGTAACGACCTCGAAGGGCGGTTTCCGAGAGACAATTTCCAGGCCCTGGCGGCGGCCGGATGGACCGGCGTTCTCAACGAGCCGCGTTTCGGCGGGCTCGGATTGGGCCATGGCGACTTCGCGGAGGCGGCCTACCGGATCGGTCAGCATGATGCGTCGATGGGCCTTATTTACGTCATGCATGTCGGTGCCGCGCAGACCATCAACCTGTTCGGCAATGACGATCAGAAGGAGCGTTGGCTAAAGGCGAAGGGCCGCACCCTGCTCGGGACTTATTCGACCAGCGAGCGGGCCTCGGGCGGACATTGGTGGTACAACTTCTCGGAAGCGTCGCGTGACGGTGAGAACTATGTCGTCAACGCCGAGAAATCCTTCACGACGAGTTCGGGTCAGGCCGACTTTTATCTGGTGCAGACGCGCTCTCCCGGCGCCAAGGACCAGACCGACATCTCCTTCTTCATTGTCGACGGCAAGGCGGCCGGAATTGAAGCGGGACCTTGGGACGCGCTCGGTGTGCGCGGCAATCACTCCGGGCCGATCCGCTACACGGATGTCAAGGTTCCAAGGCGCGACCGGCTCGGCGCCGAAGGGCAGGGCAAGGAGATCATCTATGATGGCGTCTCACCGGTTTACCTGATCGGTCTCGGTGCGGTGTGGGAAGGTGTGGCACGTGGCGCGCTCAATGCGGCGGTGGCGCACACGTCGAGATTCGTTCATAAGGACAAGAACAAGAGCCTGTCGGATTATCAGGCGATTCGCCAGGAGCTCGGCGCTGCAAAGGTGCTGGTTGAAACCTTGCGTCCGTGGCGCAAGGAGCTCGCCGCCAGGTTGGATGAGCTGTGGCGCGCCGGCAAGCCCCAGAGCGAGATCCTGATTCCGCTGACGGAGTTCAAGGTGCATGCCGCCGAAGTCGCCAACAAGGTGGCGGCAGCGGCGCTGACCGTGACCGGCGGTTACGGCTATCGGCGCGGGCCGATCGAACGCTCGTTCCGTGACGCCCGCGCCGCCATCGCCATGGGCCCGTCCAACGTGATCGCGCGGGACTGGATCGGGAAGTCGCTGGTGGGGCTGCCGCTCGAGCTGTTCTACGAGGGCGGGGAATAGGTGCAGCTCGGCGGCGGTGCGATCCCCGCACTTCCAGAGCAGGAGAACACCGTCGCTTTGCAATGCAGCCTTGGGGGAACAGTTGCACAGAGTCGCTCTCGCCGGGAAAGCGGAGTCGAGCTTGCGTTGCATCGATGATATCCCGATCTACGTCCGAGGCGGAATATCATGACCCGCGCGTGGGGACCGCCGGCAGTAGCTTCCGAGCGTAAAAGCAGCTCACCAATGTAATGTGTGGATCGGACCCTGTATCTCGGCCGGCTCTAACTGTTCGAGCTGCCAACTGGTCTGATCTGTCCCTACGCTCCCGACGTCATGAGGGGGCGACGCGATCGAGGGCCGACGTGTCCATCGCAAGGGCGGACTTCGGGGAGAGAAGCTAAAAATCGACACCGGCGGACGGGACCACACTGGATCAAGCGCGCCTACGAAATACGTCGACGTTTCTCAGGCGCAACCATCCGGCCCCGGCATTTAGCTCCGGTCACGGCGCCTTGGAGCCAGCCGATATCTCGTCGGGTCGGCTTGTTCGGGAAGAAGAGGCTCTTCGCCGTAAGGGCGGTTGATGATGCTGAGCGCTTCGGAAGCAGCGTACACGCGGTTGCGCGCGTACCCGGTTCGCTCTTCCAGAATGCCGGCCTCTTCCAGTTGGGCGATGGCCTGATGGACTTGTGGGGGGCTGATCTGGAGAAGTTCGCCGAGCCGCTTAGCTGTCACGACCGGATAATTGTGAAGTTCGTCGAGAGCGCGCATGGCCGCCGATCCCTTGCGGAACTTGCGGCGCTCGCGCCAGAGTTCGGATAATTTGGTTAGCGCCTCGCGCGTCCGAATGAGTTCGTCGACCGTGCCGCTGACAGCGTCGGCCATAAAGGTGATGATGGGCTGCCAATCGAGACGTTGCTGAGCATCCTTGAGTGAATCATAGTACGTGCCCTTTTTGCTCTCGATGTAAGGCGAAAGGTACAAAGGAACGTGCTTCTCGGCCGCCATCATGAGGGGAAGAAGGAGACGACCGACACGGCCGTTGCCATCACGGAAAGGATGAACTGCCTCGAAATGAGTGTGCGCGATTGCCATGCGCGTGATGAAGCCTTGAGTCACCTGCTGCATCCCCTCATTCCGGAGATAATCGACGGTCTGGGCGAGACAGTCGGGGACGTCGACAGGAGGCGGAGGGTTCAGGCTGGAGTAGGCGATGTCTCCTTTTCCGCCGATCCACACGACGCGCCTGCGCAGTTCGCCGGGAACGTCTTGGTAATCCGGATCGTCTTTCATCACCGCGCGGTGGAGATCCTTGATCAGGTCCATCGTGAAGACGCCGTACCCGTCTTTGGCAGCCACCGGAATGAACCCGTCCAGCGCGAGGGCATAGTTGCGCACTTGGCGCGCTATGTCCCTGGCATCGTCATTCCCCGTTTCCTCGATGGAAAGCAGTTCGTCGAGAGTGCTCTGGGTCCCTTCGATTGACGACGAACTGACGGCCTCGCGTCTGGTCAGGATCCGGCTGGCGATGTAGGGGTCCTTCATCTGGGCGGCGATGGCATCGACCTTTCCGAACGCGGCTTGGGCTGCATCCAGGGCTTTCGTCGCTCCGGCAACCGATACGCCGTCTTCGGGTGGAGGCGGGGGGACGATCCCGTAATGGGAATCTTATCGGGGCGGAAGCCGCTTCAGGGTTTCCCGGATTGTGTGGCCGAGATCGCTGCGCCTCATGAAAAACCAAAGCTGGTGCGAGATATCCCATTTATAATTAGGTTTTCTGAAGAATACCACAATAAGGCGCGATCTCGCAGTGATCATGGTAGGGTTCCGTATGCGCGCTGAGTTTCCGTCGAATACGTGCGCTATGACGGCAAGCGCGTGATCTAAACCAACACGGTCGAAGGCTACTATTCGTCTTCAAGCGCGGGATCAAAGGCGTCTACCGGCATTGCGGCGAGAAGCACCTGCACCGCTATCTCTCAGAATTTGACTTCTGTTACAGCAACCGCGCTGCGCTTGGCATCGAGGACGGGAAGGGCAGACCTTGCCATTAAGGGCGCGGCGGCAAAGTGACGTTCACGCGAACGACTTTCGGCTGATCGTTCCTCACAGAAACTAAAATTGCCACGCCAGAGCGATTCTCCAGATGCTTCATTTCGAGGCCATGGACAGCCAACTCCGATGTTCTTTGCTGTTGTCGACACAGGTGATCCCTTAGCAAACGATCACAGG
Organism: Bradyrhizobium sp. ARR65; assembly: GCF_000472385.1. GTDB lineage: Bacteria > Pseudomonadota > Alphaproteobacteria > Rhizobiales > Xanthobacteraceae > Bradyrhizobium. The sequence continues at coordinate 49,356 of NZ_AWZU01000010.1, read as the reverse complement.
TGATGTACCCGGCGTTCACGCCGGGCAGCGGTACGAACGATAAGCGGAAATGCGTCAGCGCGCCTTGCTCTCCGCGCTAGTGGCCGCCAGACCGGATGCTGTCGAAGCCGGCAGCCCGAGTGCTTCCTCCAGATCAGACAATTCTTCCTTGTTGCCGCAATTTCCCAGAATGCCCTCAAATCTGGCGCGGGTCCGATCGGAGAGAACCCAGCCGAGCGGCGGATTCAGGGATTGCTCGCACATTGCCATGTGGGAGAAATGCGGAGCGTAGTTGCCGCTGCTTACTGTGGGTCCGGTCTCGTCCGATGGGCCACCGGCCGTCCTCCGGTTCAGTGCATTTTGCATCGCCTGTTCGACCTTGTTTTTTCCCTGGCAAATCGATGCGGCAAGTTCCTCTGCCGCGATTGTACCGTGGGCCTGCCGGACTGACATAATGCCGACCAGAGGCGCGCTCAGTTCGTTTGCATAGGAAAAAACGAAGCCTTCTCCCTCATTTGCGTGCCCGTCTTTGGGATCGATCAATTTAAGGTAGTTGGCTGGATCCGTCGGCTTGGATGCAGTCGCATCCCCTGAGGTCGGATCCTTCGCGAACATTCCTGCGAAAGTATGCCTAAGCTGACCAAAACGATTCGGCTCGGCAGCAGTGGAATCAGGCGTGGACGGTCCGACGGTGGAGACGAAGCATCCGTCTTCCTTGACCCGGGCCCGCACAAGCGTTCGATCTTCCTTCAGCGTGGGATCGCTGCTAATTTGCAAGACGATCAACTTGATCTTGTTCCTGTGACCCGGCTTCCCGTATTCAGGATCGATCGCTTCGATTGCCTTGCGCGCGAGCTCGAGTGCGGTTTCGGCGCCATAATTCTCGAAATAGCCGCCATCAATGACGTAGCCCCTGTTGTGCTGCGATTCTGTAGCGCTCTGCGCGTTGATGAGACTTCCAGCCGGCGAAACATAGGTGAACCGGGCGCTGTTGTGAGCGGCGGTGCTCAGCCGCACGTCGGAATTGAGAACCTGTAATGCGTCATAGCTGTCGATAAAGGTGTCGCGTTCAACCTTGATATGGCTGGTGATCATACGCCGGCCGGTTTCCTGATGCGTCGCATTGAGGAGCAGGGCAGGCCGCCAGGACGACAGCGCATTGTCCCCACCGCCGATAGCGGGAAAGAAGCTGAGGAATTTGTGGGCAACCAGACCTTCATTGTCGTGTTCGGTTTGGCTTGCGAGTTCGAAGCCGCGCTCAAGCGCCTTGCCACGATCGATTTGGCCGAAGTCAGGCAACATATTGGAGGGTCCGTCGATGAAGATCAGGCTTGCGAGCCCCGGTGCCAGGAAATCCTCCTTCAGATAATTGGTGGGCTTTATCGTCGTGCCATAGACCTCATGATCGTGCACGGCCGCAGCGTATGCTGCAGCGCCCACGCTGCCGCCGGAAACGCCGCTGATGGCGAAGAGAAGGTTACGCATCAGGCTTTCGTTGGCATGGCCAGGGAGTGCAGAAAGGTCCTTTTCAAGCCTCTCGAGGATTGTCGCCGTCCAGTATGCAGCGCGGATGCCGCCTCCAGCCGTTGCAACAATCAGCATTGGAACCGGTTCGTCGGGGCCTACGGAAGGAATTTCATGGTAAGCGCGCTCAGCCTGAGCGTACCAGGCACGAGCGGCCTCCGAGACGGTGGGGCGTTGCTCCGGTGCTGCAACGGCGACCCAGCGTTTGTCTTTGTCTAACCATGGTACCGCGGTGCATTCATTTGTCTCACAGAGTCTCACCCGGTGAAACGATTGCTTCCACGATGCCAGGAAGGCGGGGATCACTAGGAAGCAGACAAACACAACGCCGACAGCGCGAGGTCCAAATGCAAAGCGTTTGCCACCATAGCTCACCAAACGGGTCGCCATCAGGTCGAGCAAACTGGTGAGGGCGAGGAAGGATCCAAACGCAAAACAGGCGACGTTGAGAGAGCCGAAGAACTGTCCGACGCTCATCGGGCGGAACCAGATCGCGATCGTGCCGGCGAGCATGATCAATCCGAGAGCGATGGTCCAGTTTCTGGTCGTGTTCTCCTCTACCTGATTGTCGTCTTGGCGAGCTTTCTGGTCCGCTCCCTTGCCCAGTGGAGCCTTTTTCCGCATCAGACTCATCGCTACGAGGAACGAGACGGCGGATGCGACGATCGATAGTGTGCCCCAGAAAAAGCCCGAAGGCACCTTTTCAGTCGCCCACGCATAGGTGAGCACGGCGAAGACGAGCAGCTCTACCGCTCCCACAAAACGGGTCCGTACGCGGCCCAATCGCTTTTGCTCCTCATCGCTGCGTTCAGACCAAAAGCCGGAATCCGCAGACCAGACGAGAACCGTCGTCAGCAGAATAGCCAGCGGGCCGACCGCGACTTCCACCTGTCCCTTTATATCAGGCTGCTTCAAAGCTGCAGCTGAAAGACTCAAGGCTGCAAGAAAGTGTGCGAGGACGCCGACCACTCGCGGTCCCCAGAAGAGCAGCACCTGATCCTTCTCAGGTTCGGGAAACGCCCTGCTGAGCCCAATCCTTGCGGATAACCAGTTGTTAAGGGCCCAATAGACAAGGATGGGCCAAAGACAGAGTGCCTTTACGACCGCCTTGAGGTTTCCGTCCATGACGCCGACACCGAGTTCGCTTCCCTGGTCATTAGCGAACAGCAAGTAGGCGGCAACCGCGATAACTATGATCGGCAACCACATTGCCGCGAGGATTCGGCCGAACTGGCCACGAGCGCGGTCGGCAACAAATCTGACGCCGATCAGCGACGCGTAGATCTCGATCGCGACGAAGCCCAAATTCGCAACGAGTGAGAGTACCCACCATCTAAACCCGAACCAACTCGGTACGCTGAAACCAAGCCAAATGGCCGCTGCGATGACGAGACGATAAGCCAGAGAGTCGTAGTGCAGGGCGTATTGGAGGAACTCAGCTATGCTGCCTCTACACTCGCCACCTGGAGAGCCGATCAAAATTCGGACAAGCAGAGGAACGGGAGCGCGAGGCGCTAGAGGCTTCGGCCAGAATTCGGGGCTCGGGCGAAGACCCTCGGTGAACTTGGTGCCTTCACCGATCTCTTCGAACATGAAAAGCAGCTTCGGCTGATTGTCCGCGTCAATGATGGGGCCAAATGTCAGCTTGGCCTGATGAGGCCCATTGAGAGGGTCGGGAGCGAGTTTGCTCGCATCGTCCTTGTCTTGGCACCAAAGCACGGCATATCGGCCGTCCGGCGGCAGTGGCCTCTCGCGCTCGTCTCTTGCCGCGCGGGAAGCGGCTAGGCAATCCTCCCAGATTTCGTGGCTTTGCTGTACGAGACGGTCTGGTGCGGGGTCAGGAAAGCCCTGACCCTTAACGGCGTATATCAATTTAGCCAGCGCCGTTCGGACCCGGGCCAAAGTCTCCCGGCTATTGTCCCCCGCGCGCCAGTCTTTGGTGAGAGCAAGCAAGATTCGGGGGCAATCTGAAAATGAAAAAACTGCAGGATCATCCATGTCGGACCTCCTGAACAAAACGTCTTACAACTTAAACTCTAGGTCATGTTCTCTGATCAGGCAGCAACGGTCTCTGCCCTTTTTCGAACCCCACTACTGCGCTTTGGTTTTAGGTCGAAGTTGGTTGATCGACTATGAACCACCCCACAAATTCCTCGATCCGGCTGCGCGAGAGACGGGAGCACGGTGGCGCTCGGATCGTCCTGACACGCATTGCCGGTCTTCTAACGTTTGACTCTTCATCTCGGCATGTGAACGAGTTCACATCCCTATAAGCGAGCAGGGCGTATCCTAGACTTAAAAGACTCATTTCTATTGTTTGTTGTCATGCATTCCGTTGCGCTTTGTCTCGCGGGGAACTCCGCATGTCCTTCTGTTCCTCAAAGCGTGAGAAAGTGAGAGATCGCGGAAAGCTCTGCGGGCGACTGCGAACTTACGGCGCCCGATTTTGCAGGAGAAATAGCAAGCCATCCACCGCCGTCTCGACGCGTGAGCGAGGAACATCTGGCTTTGAGCAGGCGAGCTTAGATCGTGTCGCGGCGGATTAGCCATTGAACATTTGCCGTGGGAGGGAAGGGGCAATGGTCAATCAAATCGGCAGATCCACAGACGCTTCAACCGCGGACCACCGCGACGATGTGATCGGCAGCGAAGTCGCTTCGTTTCGCTACTGCAACCCGGGCGCCCAATATCCTAGCGCACGCGCAGCGCGGTTCGGGCAAACCGGTTACGGCATTATCGGCGGCGGCCACAAGATTGCGCGCTTTCCGTCACCGGTGAACGGAGCCGCTTCGAACTTTGACCTATTGCAGCGCGGTTATGTGGGCATGAGGATTGGTGAGGCCGGAGTTAAGTGGACCGGAGCGAACGGTTTCGGCGTGCCCGGCTATGACCCGAACGCGACCTTAACGAAGGACATGGTCAATGATCCCGCACAGGCGATTCCGCTGCTGAAGGCCATTGCCAACCGGGAGTCTGGTAAGGGCAACAATCTGACAGAGGAGCAATGGCGGCAGGCGCATCAAATGTTCAAGGCCGGAAGCGCCGACGCATATCTTGATGCCCTGCCTCCCCAGCCCGAAATTGTACTGCCCGCCGACAAAGGTCCATCTGGCGCGGGCCTCCTAAAGCGCGCACGCGAGCACATCGGCGAGCCATATGCGAACGTACTCGTTCCTAAAGACAATCCGAATTGGCAAGGTCCGTGGGATTGCGCTGAGTTCGTCTCGTGGCTGGTCTATCAAGAGGCCCAAAAGCTCTATGGATGCATCAATGACACCGCGCCGCCCGCAACTGCCGACGCTTACACCGGCGCGTGGAAGACAGACCTCGAGCGGTTTGGCAGGCGCGTCTCGGTTGAGGAGGCAGCGGGAACGGTTGGCGGGATTGTGCTGCGCTATCCGCCGGCGGCCGGGAAGATGGGGCACATCGCGCTTTGTGACGGCAACGGCGGCACCGTGGAGGCGAAAGGTCGGCGGTATGGAGTTGTCGCCGATACGGTACACGGTCGCGTGTGGGATGCCGGCATCCTGATCCCGGGCATCTCGTATTCCGGTGCGGCATCAATCAAGGTCAGCCCGCCAGCTGTGATCTACGCGGTCAATTCGCCGAACATGGACAAGACCGTGGTTGCGCAGATCCAGGAATCATTGGCCGAGAAGGGATTTGATCCCGGTCAGGTGGACGGGGAGTTTGGGCCGAACACACAGGCGGCGGTGCTGGCCTTCCAGGAAGCCCAGGGCCTGGTCGTCGATGGTGCTGTAGGTCCGGAAACAGCGGAAGCGCTCAGTGTCTCGCTCGTCGCCGGCAACACCGGAACAGTCGGTCCAGTGCCCGGAAGGGGAACTAGTCTCGCATCGCTGCCACCCGAAGCGCAACAATTGCTCACTCTTATCCTCATCATGCTTTCGAAGGAGAAACTGATGACCGCCGACCCCGCCAAACCGGGCCAAGGCCTGGAAGTGCTGCTGCCGGCGCTGTTGCAATCGGCGCTCAGCGGCAAGCAGCTCGACCTCACCCAACTCCTGGCACTCCTGACCACCGGTAAACCGCTCGTTGCGCCGACATCAAATACTGTCCCGGCATCGGCAGTGCAGGGCCAGCCGCAATCTTCCCACGCGCCCGCCGATTTCATTTCGTTGCTCGTGCCGGTGCTCTATCAGCAGCTGACCGGCAAACCATGGCCTGGCACCGAACAAAAGAAGGCCGATGCACCAGCTGATCCCAACACCCCCGTGCTGTCGCGGCCTAGTGTCCAGTTATCGGCAGGCGCGCTTGGTATTGTCACCATTCTGCAAGCTCTCGGAAAAATCGGCTTGCCCTTCAACTTGGGCGCCGCGGCCAATCTCCCACCGGACTTATCGACTACAGCTGGAACGCTTTCCACGCTGATCCCCTTGATCGTTGGCGCAGTCGGCGCAACTGGCGGTTGGGGCGCGCTAGCCGGCATGGCGGCTCAGCTCTTCGGCGGCATCATTAGTGGATTCGGAAAAAAGCCATGACGAGCTTAGTGTGCCCGTCTATCGGGTAAACCTAAACCAGCCATGTCTATGGCATTCCTGGGCCGGCATCGTCTGGGCGACGAGCGCATGGGCCACGGCTGACCTGTTTTGGGGACGCCATTTCTTTCCAAGCCCGCGACGCCCAAAAGGGCTGCTCCTGTCTCACTGGCAGGTTTCTAGCCCTGGCTGCACGGCTGAACCGCGGCGTGGTCGTAGAAAGCCAAATTGGTGAGCAACTCCCACGACCAAAGAAGGGCTGAGGAACGATGACGAGTTCAGTTATGCGCCACCGTTGGCCGCGTCGATTTCGCGCTTTTTGTCGGCCAGATCCACGATCTCGTCGGCGAGAACGGCGCCGGCAAGAACACGTTGATTCCTTGGGGACCTATTTTAGAAGTTCGCTCAAACGTACCCTAAAGCAGACCAGCATAGCAGCCGTCGTCGTTGCAGTCGTAGGATATTACTTCACCTATCAAGACCGCATCGATACTCGCCAGCAGTGTTTTGCGTTCAGCACTTGAATGGTCCGAAAAAAAGAAGTGGGGCAACGTCGGCCAAATCGGAGCTATCGAAACTCTTACACGTGATTGCGACGTCTGGTGGCTAAACACACCAATTAAATACCTCCTTGGCCGTGATTGTGCCAACCTCAAATCCCTACCACTCATGTCGATGGATTTGGGCGGACTAAGCGCGCCGGGAGCAACATTTAGCTAGGGCTATTTCGCCTGCTCAAATTTTTCCGCAGCTAACCTCGCGCGCTCGCATTTTGAGCATGCCGGCCTCATGGCCACAAAACTCGCAGATGTGAACTTCTCAGGGGCGGATCTCTCGAATTCTTGCCTGTTCTTAGCCGACGTGTCGGGAGCGAAATTCGATAGTACGACGAAGATCAATTCCAAAGATTTGCTTAAGGCCTGCGTTACGCTCGACGAGCATGGCGCACGTCGAGATATCGACGCGGGAAACAATTCGGACATTAGACAGATTGCTAGCCGAGTACCGCTCTGTCCGACCAATCCGAACCGCTGTGATCTGCTATCGTCAAAAAACGGATGGGGCTGTGGGGAAGAAGTCGCTCCAGCGAACTTGGCCACTGCCGCCGATTGATAGCAACTTCCGCGTTCCGGATTAACGGAAGCGCCCCAATGAAGCGCGCGTTCCTGCACATGGAGGTCTGAATTTTAGTGGGCCATACGCGCACATGCAGGTCCGCTATTTCGATGCTGCGGGCGCAGACCTGCGAAGCGCATCGCGTTCCCGGCAGAGATCGTCCACCTTCGCTCGCAAGCGCGCGAGCAGCAACTCGGCTGATGCCGTCGAGACCCCGGCGCGCTGCAGCGTCGCGATCTCGCGCTCCTGCGCGCAAATGGCGCGGCGCAGCTGGGCGATTTCATTCTGAACCCAGTGCAGCTTCACAGCTCGCTCAGATCGTCCGGCACGTTGCCGAATTTCCGGATCACCTTCGCATCGCCGAACTCGCCCGTCGACGGATCGCCAGTCCGGCTGAAGGCGAGCGCGCCGGCGTGGCGGGAGAGCGCCTCCGCGCGCATGACGGCGGCATTGGCGCTCGGGCATTCCACAGCCTCGCCGGGAGCGATGCCGTCATCGCTGGGCACGAAGGGCAGGGCGACGTAGTAGGTGACGTCAGCCATTGCGGTCTTCCTTTCGATCGGGCGCCAGCCGCCCGCGCGCGTAGCCGCTCGATACCGAAGCCCGAAGCTCCTCGACCTGCTTCTCCAGAAAGTGGCAGGCCACGATCAGTGCCTTGACCGCCTCCCGGGCATCGCCGCCGCAGGCCGCAATGGCCCGGTCGGCCGCAGCTTCTAGGTCGGCGGCGGTTGAAGGGGAGCTGTCGGGCAGCGCGGACATGGTCGCATGTTCTCTTTTCGTTCCATGGGAGTCAAGACATGACCGAGCGGACCGACTTGTGAGCTGCCCAGTTCGGCGTAGCCATGCGCTCGCATGGACCCCAAGGTGGTGCATCATCAGCTTGCCGAGGCCGAACGGCATGTCGCCCTGGATTTCGGCGTGCGGTCCAAACCGTGTCATCTGACAAGGTTTGGTTGACGACGGAAGGGCAGAGGCCTCGGCCGAAGCCGGACGATAGCGCAACAAACACAGAGGTAGCAGCGGGAGCTGTGCAGGCTGAGAAAGAGGCGTACCGCGTTGCCAAAGAGCGTCTCACCATCCTGCGCCGGGACATCGTGAAGATGATCGAAGCCGGGCTTGATGAGGGCGTGCCGGGAAATTGGAAGCGATTTCAGCTGGCCTACCAGGAGATCGCCGGGCGGATTCCTCGGACCGCGCCGCGGCAGCTCCTGGAAAGCCTTGGCGGTGAGATGGAAACGCTCTGGCGCGAGATCCGTGAGCTGTTGGAAACGTTTGCGAAAACACAGAATCCGGACGCCAATGAGTCCCATTCTGGTTGCCACATACAGAATTCAAACCCAGACCTTTCATCTGAATCTGAAAGTGGCCTAGCAAAGAAAGATGAAGCGGACGGCAACGCCGCGGCGAACCACAACCTTCGGAGCTTGCCGAAGCGTGAGCTCCCCTTGGGAATTGTGCTGGATGCCTGCCCAAACATGCGCTGGCTGAGCAAAGGCGGCGAAATCCGGCACTGGAAGGACTTGCTGGCCGCCGCGGAGCTTGCCCGGCCGATGCTCGGGATCAGCCCGAGCGCCTGGCGTGAGGCCCGGGAGGTGCTCGGTGACCAACAAGCCGCGATCACGCTGGCGGCGATCCACCAGAAAGCGGATCAGATCAACAGCGCCGGCGGCTATTTGCGCAGATTGACCGACCGCGCCAAGGACGGGAAATTCTCCGCCTGGCCGATGATCATGGCCCTGCTGCGTGCCAAGCTTGACGGGTCGAAGCCAACCCCGGCGCCTGCGGGTGGTCCCGCCGGGTTCGATCCGGGGAAGCCCCCGCAAACCGGCTCCTACGGAGCCAGCGCCGAATTGCGCGCCTCACTGGCGGCGGCCCGGCGGCCGAAATGACCCGAAACGGCGCCAAGAATGACTCCGTCGCCGGAGACGACTCGGCTACGGTTTCCGGACAGAGGTCGGGGAGGGCGATTTGACCGGAGAGACGACATCGGTCGGCGGCGCGATCGCAGCGGCTCTCGATCGGGCCGAGGAGCTGCGCAGCCTCAGCGACCGCCCGGCTCGGGTGCGGATCATGACGATCTTTGGCGATGATCGCTCAGGTCTCACGATCAATGCCCGGATCGCGGCACGGACCCTGGCGGAGCATCGCGCGCAGGAGGGCCTCGGGACGCGCTGCATCCCATGGGACGAGCTCGACGCGCGCGCTGGCGAGATCGTTGGCTTGGTGGACGAGGTGGTTGGCGAAGTGACGCTTGCCGTCCGGAACGCCCCGCCTATGCCGCGGCCGAGCCGCTCGGAAGATGATCTTGAGCTCGCTGCGTTCGAGGATCTGATCGACGAGCTTGGGCGAACTATGACCCAATCGACTCTTTCCGTGCTGGAGAAGCATCCGGCGAAGCAGGTCTCGCGCGAGCTGGGCAGCGAAGCCGCTATGTTAGCCGCGCTGAAATTGGCGGCACTTGCGGCCTATACCGGCAATGTCGGACTGAATGACGCCCAGGACGAGCTCCGATTGGCGATGGGCGAGGTGATGACCAAGGTGCGCGCTTCGCCCGAGTTTACGCCGAGACAGAACCTGAATTCGTGAGCGGAGAGGGGCGCGCCGTCAAAGGATCCCCCACGCCCGGTAGCGCCCTCGTCCGGTCACTTCACGTAGCCCAAGCCGACCTACAAGATCCTGGGCGGCCCGCGGCGTGATGCTCAGCTCGCGCGCGATCATGTTGGCCGAGACGATGGGACAACTCAGGACGTAGTCCAGCAGAGCCGGCAATCGGGAAGTGGAACGAACACCATCGAGTTTTCGCGCGAGCAGGGAACGGGCGGCCAACCATCGGTCATGATCTTTAAGACCGGCTGTGGCCGCTGCCGCGATCGCCTCGAGCTGTACAACGAGACGACCAGACGCGTCGCGCGGCCTTCGGCGCTCTCGGGGTATGGCCTTGAGTCCCTCGTGCAGGCACGGCAGGTGCGAACGGCTCTTGCCGCGCTCGCGTAAGAGCGAAGCCGCAAGCAACCGGCCGAGCCAGGGCATGCGCTGCAACGGTTCGATGGTAACCCACGCCTCGATCGCGATCGCTGTAGCGAGCGTCGGCGCGAGAGTGCGAGCCTGCTCAATAATCGCACGCCATTCATCGAGACACGAGGCCTCATCCCAGTCGACGTCGTAGACCAGCGGGTCGCGCTCCGCGAGCGCCTTGCTTCACTTCAGCAAAACCACAAGGGGGTCACTTCTTCATGTCGCTACGGGGTTAAATCCGGACGTCGCTTGACAGCTATCGGAGATCGGTCTGCGCGAAGTCATTCCCCTTGTAGAGGAGCGGGATTCGGTAAGCCTTGGCGCAGGCATACGCGAAGCAGTCCCCGAAATTGAGCTGCGCGGAATGGTCGACCAGGCGGCTATAGATCTGCGCCGCTTCGAGGGCCTTGCGACCAATATCCGGTGAGAGGGAGATTTCCTGGGCGCCGAGCGAGGTGACGAATTCCCGCACCGCGGTTTCCGCCTTGGCGAGGAGGGCAGCGTCGCGCGGTAAGCCGGTTTCGCGGGCGAGCTTCGCGGCAAGCAATGCGGACGCCTCGAACACTACCAGGGGTGAGACGAAGAAGCCCGTTTTCGAGCCGTTCAAGCGGCCGGCGAGCTCCGGTCCATCCGGCTCGCCGCCGAGAATAGCGACAATGGCCGAGGCATCGAGGACCATCAGACGCCCCACATCTCGTCGGTGAAGGCCTTCATGTCGAAATCGTCCGTGCCGGCGAGGCCGCGCTCGGCAGCGTTGGCCCGAATGCCAGCGACGATCGCCAGCGCATTGCCGATTCGTTGGCTCGGCAGCATACTTTCGGTTTGGCGCTTGATCTCGTGCTCGAGCGCGAGACGCACGGCTTCTGTCTTGGTCCGCGCGCCTGTCATGGCCTGGAGCCGGCTGGCGAGGTCGTCGACCTGATCGTTACGAATGAAAAGCGGCATGAGATATCTCCTTGTGGATATCTAGCATATCCCCTTATGGAATATCCATGGTGATGACCGCCCCGACGCATGTCGCCAGTCAGGTCCGGTCTATCCGTCTGGAGGAGCGCGGACGTGCGCGGTGGTGCGAGCGCGGCCAGTATTCGGCGGTCAAAGGCCCGCGGCCTTGGTGAGATTGACCCGGAAGCGGTCGCGCCGCCGCTGGTAACGTCGGGTTTGCTCCGCACTGGCGTGACCGAGCTGTTTCTGGACGTAGCGCTCATCGACTTCGGCCGAGGAGGCGAGGCCGGCGCGCAGCGAATGTCCGGCGAATTTCTCCTCCCGTTCGCCTTCCGGCAGATCGCCACGGACCCCTGCAGCGAGCGCCGCGCGTTTGACCAGCCGAGCGACCTGCTGGTCGGCCAGACGATCCGGTCCGACATCCTTTCCTTGGCCGGTGACGCGGCGAAACAGCGGGCCATGGCCGATCCGGGCCAGCTTCAGCCAGGTCTGCAGGGCGACGATCGGGCAGGTGGCATCGGACGATCCGCGGCCGATCTCGATCTCGCGCCAGCCGGTCTTGCCGCGCAGGGTGACAATCATGCCCTTGTCGAGGACCTCGACCCAGCCACGGCCGTCTTCGGTCTGGTCGCGGCCACAATCCAGGCCGACGATCTCCGAGCGCCGCAAGCCACCGGCAAAGCCGAGCAGCAGCATCGCGCGGTCTCTTAAGCCCCGCAGCGTGCCGCGATGAAGCGTCTCGAGCATGGCAATGACATCCTCCGGCAGGACGGCTTCCTTCTGCCGGGGCGGGGCACTATGGGTGTTGCGAATGCCGGCGAGCACGGTCGCGATATGCCGATCCGTGCGGTCGAGCGGCGTCCCGCGCTGCGCATAATTCCAGGTCAGGGCCGAGAGTCGGCGCTCGATCGTCGAGACGGAATTCGCTTGGTGATCGGCCGTCGCGGCCCCCGAGGCGCAGGCGGTGATGTAAAGCCCGACCGTCTGCGGGGATGGCGGCAGCACCTCGAGGCCCTGGCGCCGGCACCACCCGGAAAAGTGTTTCCAGTCGGAGGCATAAGCGCGGCGCGTGTTGGCCGAGCTCGCCGCGTCGACATAGCTGCGCGCGCGATCGGCGAGCTGTTCCAGGTGTGCGGGGAGGGGAGGGGGCTTGGCCCGTCTCTCGCATGACCTCCAAAGTGACGGGAAGGCTTTCGCTGCCGGGAGAGAAATTGTTCATCGTCAGGCTGCCTTGATGTCGGTCTGCGAGAAGTCGTTGCCCTTGAACAGCAGGGGCTCACCGCTGAGCGCGGCCAGGGCATAGGAAAAGCAGTCGCCGAAATTCAGTCCGGCCGGGTGGCGACCTTTCCCGTAGCGCCGCCAGGCACGGCGGGCGTGATCGGCATGCTCTGCGGTCACGGGAACGATCTCGACGTCCGCCTTGTGCAGCCAGAGATCGAGATCCCCACCCCCCGCTTCGCCTAGCCGCGTCTCAATCACCATTGAAGCTTCGAAGACGGTCGCGGCCGAGATGAGGCGAACCGGATCATCCGCGACGCGCTCCCGAAAGCTCTTGGCCTCCGGTTCATTGAAGGCGATCGCGACAATTGCAGATGCGTCAATAACCATCAGCGGGGGATGCCGTTTTCGTCGTAGCCAACGATCTCGTCAGGGGTGCGGCTATCGAGAACGGGCAGGGCATTCCAGCGACGTTGGATCGCCTCCAAATCCTCCAAAAGTGCGGCCTTGCGAGCGCTGGAACTTGTTCGCCGCAATCGCTCCTCCAGTGCTCGCTTTGTTGCGGTGGTAATGGACTCGCCTGTGCGCTCGGCCAGCGTACGCGCGAGCTGTTCGGTCTCGGGATCCTTGATGCTCAGCGCCATATGGAGTTCCTTGGTTCCTATTTTTCAATATTCTACCATATAGCGCTTTTGCCGTGCGATTGCACGACTTCCGAATGGGCACCCGGATATCCGTTTCCTACTTTTCAGGTCTGATCCACATGGATCGATCACCGACGCGCTGGTGTCCTCGAGATTGGCGACGTTGCGGGTCACGAGAAGAAGGTGATCGTGGACGAGGGCAGTGGCGGCGATCAGCCCGTTGACGTCTCCGCGGGGATTGGTGTCGACGAGAAACATCAGAACGCCACGTCACGGCTGGGGGTCTTGGCGCGTCGCGTCACTGCCTCGGCCAATTCGTCATCCCAGCTTGGCCCGGCCAGCAAGTCGAACTCGCGCTCCTCGGCGCGCCAAGCGGCGTAGCGCAAGGCCTCGAGCACGTCCTCGCGCGCCAGATCGGGATAGTCGGCAAGCAGCGCATCAATGCTGCGGCCGGCGCCGATCTGGCCGACGATCATGCCGACGGTGACGCGCTGGCCACGAATGCAGGGTTTCCCGCCCATCACGGCGCGATCTTGCGTAATTCGCCTGAAGTCGCTCATGCTTTTCACCTCGGCATTGCAACGCTAGCCTATCATAATCATCGCCAAATCGGCATTCGCTACCGTCCGGCAAGCGGTAAACTGGACCGGTGAGCCGATCCGGCTTCGACCGATTCGTCACGGCGACCGGCGAGCAGGGGTGGTCATTCTGGCTCGCTTGCATCAGCCCAAGGATTGAACATCGGGATGCCGAGCGGCGCAAAATCCTTGGTGTTGCGGGTGGCGAGCACGAGTTCGTGGGCAAGGGCTGTTGCCGCGAAAAAACCGTCCATCACCGAAAGCGCAACGCCGCGTTTACGGGCCTGCGCCATCAGCTCGCCCCAGCGTTCTGCAATCGCGGGATCGATCGACAGGATCCGGCCGGCGAAGCGGGCCGGCAGGTCATCCGCAAGCCAGGCGGCGAGGGCCGCACGTCGGCGGCCGTCGTCCATCAGGGCAATGCCGCGCCGAAGCTCCGCGATCGAGGCGACACTTATGTAGGCCCGATCCTCGTCGAGCGCGTCAAGCCACGCCAGAACCTTGGGGTCCGGCGCCGGCCGCCGGACCTCCGACAGCACATTGGTATCGATCAGCACATTCACAGATCGAGGTCGCGCGGCTGGTCACGGACGCGATCGAGCTCGAGCTCGGCGCCCCGGAGCGGTGAGGCGAGCAGGAACTCGGCGAGGGTACCTTTCCGCTCGGTCTTGCGCGCCCATTCTTCTGCCGAGACGATGACAGCGCTGGGCTTGCCGTGCCGGGTGATGACTTGCGGATCAGTTTGGGCTCGCTCGATCACCTCGGACAGGCGCGCCTTCGCGTCGGCGATGGTCCAACTATCCGTATCGTGGCCGGATGATTTCTTGATGGCAGTCATGGCCTCTTTTTGACTATTTTGACCATAATGACTATAATCATGATTTCGCCGTTTCTCAAGAGGGCTTATGCGGAAATAGCGCGGCCCCGCTATCATCAAGGGAGCAGGGGAGACGATGTGATGGACGATGACCCGAAGCAAACCAGCGAGCAGCCGGCGCCGCATGGCGGGGCCGGGCCGACCGAAGGCCACCAAGCCGCCGGCCGCGATCGCCGGGTCGTTCGGACTGCGGAGCTGAGCGATCAAGACAGCGCTGCAATCGAGGCGAGCAAGATGGAGCCGGGCTACGAGCACCTCGATGCCGAACTTGACTGGCCTCGGCTTTCCCTGATCGAGCGCGGCCTTTGGTTCGTCAACAAACTGCGCCATCGCGGGCGCGACGCTGGGGCACGACCGGTCAGTAAGGCATTTCGCGATGGACTCTACGACGACACTTGACGGTGACCGAGGCCTGAACCTGAGCACCCAGGCGTGGTCGGACCGCCAAGGCGAGCGTCCGGAGAGGGGAGGGGGCCTTCCACGGGGCGCGCGTGCTCTGATGGATCGCCAGATTTGCGTTCTGACGCGTCAAACGGCATGCCGATCGGAGCGGAAATGGTGAGACCGGGAAGATCCTCGTTTTCGACGCCGATCATAGTCATGCGTCCTCTCTGTACATATTGTGTGTGTACGGCATTGACCTGCTCTGTTGTATCGTGTACATATTGTGGCTGCACAAGGAGCGGATTTGAGCCATGGCGCGCGTTGCCGTCGATGACACCAACCGCATGAATCTGCGGATCAAGCCGGAGGTGAAAGCCCGACTGATGCGCGCGGCTGCGCTACGCCATACCGATCTGACCAGTTTCGTGACACAGTCGGCGCTGCGTGAAGCGGACGCCGTCATTGCCGAAGCCGATGTGATCAAGGTGTCGGAACGCGATTTTGCGCGCGTTCTCGACCTCCTGGACAATCCGCCCAAGGCGAATGCCAAGCTGCGCGCGGCTGCAGCCAGTCTGCCCAAAGATCTGTGACCTTTCCCGCGTGGCACGAGGAGCCGATCGCCAAAAGCCATGATCGGAAAGCCTTCGACTGTGGTGATGACGCGCTGAACACCTTCCTGCTGCGCTATGCGCGCCAGGGGCATGAGCAGAACGCGGTCAAAACATATTGCGCGATCGCCAACGATACGCCAAGCAGGGTCCTGGGCTTCTACAGCCTTGCGCCGGCGTCTGTCGCGCACGACGTCGTGCCGGCGGTCATGACCAAGGGCTTGGCGCGCCACAAGGTGCCCGGATTCCTGCTGGCGAGGCTCGCGGTCGACAAGACGGTTGCGGGCGAGGGGCTGGGTGGCCAGCTCCTGCTGGCGGCCGCTTTGCGCTGCCTGCGGGTGACGGAGGAGATCGGCGGCGTCCTGATGGTCATCGAGGCCAAGAACGAGCCGGCGGCACAATGGTACCGCGGCTTTGGCGCCGAGCCGCTGACCGATCAGCCGCTCACACTTGTTGCGCCGCTTACGACCTTCGCCGATGCGTTGCAGGCGGCCGGACGTCTCTAGTCAGGCTCTGGCGCCCTGTGCCGACATCCACGAAACGTTGCCCGAACTATGCCGAGAGGCGGGCGGGAGCCCGATTGCCGTGATTTTCGGTCGTCTGGGCCAGAAACGCGGGCAGTCTCATAAATTCCGATTCAGCCAGTCTCACAATTATGCGCGGGGAATCTCATAATTGTGCGCGAGATTTCCGCCCGGCGCGCCGAATCTCACGAATTCCGTTCATCCGACACTCACGAATTCCGTTCATCCGACACCCGCGCTGGCCGAGGGCTTCCGGAGCGCGATTCTCCGGGTTCTGGGCGCTGCAAATGGCCATTCTCTATATAAATGACAAAAACGAACGATAAGGCAACATTATCGGTCGTTGTTATCCACCGACGAGCGCGGCGGTTTCTGCCGTATCTTGTGGTCATAAGCGCCGCGAATGGCTAGGTTCCGCCATGCCCTCGCGCGCGCGAATCATGCCCGAACCCCCGCCGACCTTCGCCCCGGCGCCCGCCTGGCTGCGTCGTCGCGCACCACCCGACATCGTCGCCGAAGCGGTGTTTTATGCCGGCGCGGCGCTGGCGGCGCTGCATCCGATCGCCCGCGACGAGCACCCGCTCGGCAGTCTTTGGCGTCGGCGTCTCGCCCTCAGTTGCGCGGCCGCACTCGCGCGCCAGGGCGGGCGGACGGACGACGAAGCGGTGCTGCGCGACCACTGGTACTTGCGCCGCGACGGCGATGACCCTGGTCCGGGCGGTCGCATTCTTGCCGCCTGGCGCAAGCTCGGCGAACTGGCCTCCAGCGATGTGGAGGAGTGGATCTTTGCCCTTGCCACACTCGGCCATCCGCTCAACTCGCTGCCGGACCAGATCGTCGAACTTGCAGGCCGACATACGCAGCGGGAGCACGTCATGCCGGTGCTCGCCGCCGCGGAGATCATCGCAGCGAGTAGGCATCTGCTCCCGAATGAGGAGGCGGTGCCGCTGTGGCTGGCGGACGCCGTCCTCGCGCACCAGCTCCGTTGGCCGGCACCGGTGCCGCTGATCGCGGCCCATCTGTCGTGCGGCGCGCTGCGCAAAGCGCCGCAGCACCTCGAGGGCGAGACCATCTTCATGAGCGCACTCTGTGCGGCCTACACGACGGCTGCCGTGGCCGCGATCGACCTCTACAGTGATCTCGCACGGCGGGCGACACGCCTGCTGGCGGTCGCGCCGAAGTTGCGCGGCAAGGATGCCGACACGATGGTGGCGATCCTGATGGTGGAAGATGCCCAGTCCGCCGGCGCCGGCAAGACGGCGAGCGACCGCAGCACGCGACGGCTGTTCGAGCGGCTGGTCTCGCTCGGCGTAGTGCGCGAGCTCACCGGCCGGCCGACCTTCCGGCTCTACGGGCTCTGACATGGGGCGGCGCGCGCGACCGAAACACGATCTCGACACCGAGCTGGCCGACCTGCCGCCGGAGCTGCGCTGGCGCGAATGGATGGGCCGCGTGGAGGCGGTGATCTTCGCCTCGCCCGAGCCGGTGACGCGCGAGACGCTGGCGCGCGTCGTCGGCCGCGACTGCAGCCTCGATCTGATCATCGACGATATCCGCAACGAGCTCAGCGGTCGGCCTTACGAGCTCGTCTCCGTCGCCGGCGGCTGGCAGCACCGGACCCGCAAAGACTTCGCCGAGGCGATCCGGGCTGCGATCGGCGCTGCTGGCGACGACAAGGCGCTGTCGCAGACCGAAGCGCTGATCCTCGCCTGCATCGCCTATTACCAGCCAATCAATCGCAGCGAATTGTCATCCTTCTTCGGCAAGGAGGTCAGCCGCGATACCATCGCCCGTCTGCGCGGACTTAAGTTCATCGCTGCCGGGCCGCGTAGCCCGCAGCCGGGCGCGCCCTACACCTACGTGACGACCAAGGCATTCCTGTCGCACTTCGGCCTAGAGACGCTGCGCGATCTTCCGGATATGGAGATGCTCGAGGATGCCGGCCTGCTCAGCAAGGACAAAATGCTGGCCGGGGAGTTTCCGGACCCGTTGCCCGCAGATGACGATGATGTCGACGATGACGAGGAAGCTGCAGATCGGACAGTGACTGGCTAGCTGCATCTGCCAAATGCCGGGACGCAGCCCAGCTTGCGTTCATTGCGCTCCATCGGCTCGGTCGGCCGCTCCAAGGAAGGCTATCCGACGTTCACTGGAGGCGTTCGCCACGACCCTGCCGCCTGCGCGGGCGTGGAGGCGTCCTTGGCTGGTTGCGCGGACGAGTTCGCTTGCTCGCTGCTCGCGACGGCCCACGCTCACGACCGGGGCGATGACCCGACCTCGACCTCGACCGCTGCGGTGCTCTCAAGATGCGCGACGTCGAGCGCATCACCTTTCAGTCCATTCACCGAGTGCGTGACGACGTAGGCGCATAGGAGCTGGGAACGGTCTGGGTACGCCTTGCAAAGCATCCAGAACGTACGGCTTGACCGGCGGCCAGGTGACGGCTGAGATCGATCAGCCGCCCCGGATTCGTCGATAAGGACGACGAGGAGTGGGCTACGATCCAACTGGAGGCGGAGATGGTCGAGCAAGCCGTTATGGGGCATCAGACATTCGAGGTCTGGTGCGACTGGGACGGCTCCATCCAACCGCAGCCTGCTATCGATGGACTATATGAACACCTCTTCCGGGAAGAGCAGTTGAAGAAAACTGCCCTCGACGAACTCGTCGCTGAGGCTATCGAACAGGGCAGGAATGAACCTAATCACGAGATTCTCGACATGTTCGAGACCCTGCATGAACGGCTTTTACGCGCTGCGAGCGCAGTCTCTGACGAGATTGCGAGGCGCAGGCGATGAAATCCCGGTGTGAGCGTGGGCGGCAGTGAAGAGGATATTGACCAACCGCTCGTGGCGGCTGCACCGCCGTTCGACAGCAAATAACACGCCTAACGCCTGAGCCGTAAACAGGTATCGCTCAGACTAATCCCAAGATAACGACTACCCCTTGGTTTTGACGTCCTTCCTACGCTTTCGACAGTTCTTCGGTGGTTCGCTTGCGCTCGTCTCCTCGATCCTTACCTGCCAGAGTCTTGCTCTGCCTTTTCCGGTCTCGCTCACCACCTCGACCATTGGGCCGAAGCAGCAGCCGGTGGTTTGAACCCTGGTCCTGCAACCCGAGTTCGAGGGGCCAACCCCCATCTTCTGTGCAGCAAGGCTGCTCAAAGGTGCTCTACATCACACCTCCTTCGCGCCGTCGTGGCGCACCCACCCGCGTAATTCACGATATGCGCGTCGAGTTGGTCTTGGTGCCCGTGTTTGCGCCAAGCCAGCAGGAACCGACGAAAGTAGAGATTCGCCAACAGCGGGCTCAGAGGTGAGCCCCCGAGCGACGCATCGGCCAGATCCTCGCGGGTGCAGGGCATATACAAGGAGGCCCCAAGGGCGAGGGCGGAAAGCCGGCTCATGCATCGTCGCCAAGGCTACGGATAATTGCGACCGCGCGATACTGCGATTCCCCGCCCAGCGTATCGACCGGAATGGCATGCGCGGCGGCGAGATGGAGCAAGTGCCCCACATCGGCGTCCTCGAAATCGCGAACCAGCAGCCGTTCCGGCGCCCGCCGCAGCAGGGCGCGCGTCGCTTCGGCTATGCCGGGCTTGATCCGGTTGCGGTCATGCGTTCCGCTTTCCGCCAGCAACTGCCGCATCATCGCCTCGCATTCCTGTTTCAGCGCCGCTCGGCGGGCGCCGTGCCCATCTACCGGTTGCGGTATCGCCGCAGCGGCCAACGGCGCGATCGTGTCCACGAAGGCACGTGAGAGATCAGCACCGGCATATTGCGGGTAGGTGACACAGGCGTGGAAATCGCCCGGCCCCACCAACGCGGCGTTGAGGATCGAGCGACTGACCAGGCCCGAAACGATGCCATTCAGCAAGCCCGAGGCGATCAGATAATCATCCGCCGTCGCGGCGATGTCTGCCTGTCCTGCAGGGTCAGCAATCACGGCTAAGTCCGGTGTGAAGCCTAATGGCGCATTGGCCAGGGCCGCGCGAAGTTCGCCGGCAATCGCGCCCTTGCCGGTCCAGCCATCGACAAACACCGCGTCTCGCGGATCGTGCCGGCCGGCGATATGCGCGAGCGCGACGCGGTCGACACCCCGATCGCGGATAATGCTGATTGAATAATGGGCTGCGCGATGTCCGTGCGCCCGCAAGGTCCGCGCGAGCAAGACGCCGATCGGCGTCCCAGCACGCGCCAGCGAGACGATTACCAGCTCGCGCCCCGGCCTGCGTGCGGCGAGCTGCGCAGCGAGGGTGGCGACATCCTGCGCCAGGCGGGCACCGTTCCGCGCAAGCGCGGCGTGATAGAGGGATAGATAGCTGTCGTCCGGCACCCTCTCCGGCGCGATTATCTCCGAATAGTGCTGGCGGCCGGACTGGATCGCCGCTTCCTTTTCGGCGACGGAAGTCGGGGCCATTACCACTGGCTTGAGCAGGAAGGTGACGTCGGCCGGGTCGTAGCTGCCCGAGAACGGGACCTCAGTCCGCATGGAACATGCCGCCGGCCAGCTGCGAACGGGTGGGCATCATGGCGAAATCGCAAAGGCCCATGAAGGGCGCATCGGTGCGGCTGTCTCCGATGCCGATCACCGGCGCATCAGGGAAGCGTGCGCGGAGGTCGGGTAGGATATATGCCACCGCATGGGCCTTGCCCAGATAGGGTGGCGTCAGCGCCACGTTGTTGCCGTTGCGGTGGTCCGTCCAGCCCTTGGGCAAGGACGGCACGGCAGCGTCGACCACCGCAAAAAGTGCCGCGGCATCCGCATCTTCATGCTTGGCCACGGTGTAGAGCGGCAGCGCGTCCTCGACCAGCACACGGGCGTTGACCGCGATGCCGCGGTCGCGCGCCCTGCGCCTGATCGCCTCCGCCAGGCCAGCTAGCTGCGACGCGAAGGGCGCGGCGCGGTCGGCAATCGTCGCAGCCCAGTCCATGTCGACCTGACCGCTGTCATCCAGCACGACGCCGCCATGCGCGCACACCGCTGCGCGGAATGGAATGCGCGCCCGCCGCAATGCGTCCAGGCTGCGGGCGGTGACGGGGACGAGATGCGTCGTATCGGCCAGCCATTCCAGAAACTGCATCTGCTGCGGGGTCGCATAGCTCAGTGGCGATCCGTCGCGCGCGAAGCCCAGCGGCGTCAACCGGTCGGCCGGCAAATCGGGCGGGCATTTGCGCAGCGTCTGGAACAGTGTGTCGTCCAGATCGACCAGGGTGATGGCACGCGTCATGCCGTCCAGCCGATCAGTTCGGCACGGAGAGCGGCAATCAGCCCGGGGTCGATTGTCGCCGCGCCGGTCTCATGCGCGATCCAGTTCGCGCGTCCATCGGCCCGGTCGGCATTGTAGAGGTAATTGGGCACGCCCGTCCCATAATTGTCGGCAAAGCGGAGCTTGGTCACCATCGCGGCACCGGGGAGTGCGGGGCTTCGGCTGGTCGCCTGCACGACGACATCATGCCCTTCTTCTGCGAGGCGTTCCGCCAGCAGGAAGGGGGGATAGGTGAACTCGCCGGTTCCGATGATCCGCAGTGGGCCGAGGATCTCGGGCACAGCGGTATCGGGTTC
Organism: Bradyrhizobium sp. ARR65; assembly: GCF_000472385.1. Classification (GTDB taxonomy): domain Bacteria; phylum Pseudomonadota; class Alphaproteobacteria; order Rhizobiales; family Xanthobacteraceae; genus Bradyrhizobium. The sequence continues at coordinate 27,883 of NZ_AWZU01000010.1, read as the reverse complement.
GGGCACGACGGGCCGGTCGAGTCCCAGCCGACCGAAATTGCGATGCGTCGCCATGCGCCCGAGTGAAGCGGCAGCGGTATCGAACGCGCTGTTGAGCACCGTCGTCGTCTCCTGCGTCCACTCCATGCGTCCGCGCAGCAGCGCCGCGATGCGCGTGGGACGCGGCATGCGTGCTTGCCACGCCTTGCCGGCCGACCAGTCGGTCAGCGTCGCTACCGACATCGCTTCGATCCGCGGCCAAGCAGTGGCGAGGGCCTGGGCGAGGTTGCAAAGGGTCGTTCCTGTCGAGATCTCGTCGTCGACCAATACCAGTGATCGCGGCTCCGGAAGCGCCGGCCTGTAGATCAGATGCGCGGAGGCATGGCTGTGCGGTTCTTCGAAGCGGCACAGCAACGGATGATCCAGTTGCTGTCGCGTCGAATGCAGGAAGTGGATGTCGACCCGGCCCGTTGCGAGGCGAAATTCCTCGTGCACCGTCTGGGCAAGGCACACGGCGGTCTCGGCCAGGCCGACGACGAGCACCGGCCCCGGCAGATCGTCAGGAAGCCGCGCCGCGAGATCGCGGGCGCTCTGCCGCATCAGCTGCGGCGCGGCGGGCAAATAGCGCCCTAGGACGCGGGATACGACCAGGAACCCCCGCCGCGGATTTTCGCGCGCCGCAAACGCGCAAAGGCTGTCCAGCGGCCAGGCCGCCTTGTCCACGGCGATATCGAGCCGGCCCGTAGCCAACTGGATCGACTGGGTCTTGTCGGCGGCGGTCAACATTCGCAGGTGACGCGAGCGATCATGTCGCGGGCTTGGCGGACCACGTCTGCGCGGCCAAGCAGCCGAGCTTTGTGCGCCATCTGCGGCTCAATGCCAAACGAATCGAGGAAGCTGAGCATCAAGTACGCTCCACAGTGCTTGATCGATAGCTCGCGATCCCCACAACGGCGATTGCAGGGTTTGCAACGGGTACTAATGCGCGTTCTCCCCGGCAAGGATCTGGGACCTAACTAGCAAAGAGTGTGCCACCCGAGAATTTGCGCAGTGAATGCTTCAATAGTAGATAGAAAGGTGTGCCTCGCCGGTGCGGGTCCAGAGGCTCGGCGTCGAGTTGCGGACGTTGTGTGATCGATCTGGCACTGCCACAGATGAATACGACGACACCGGTATCAACTTGCTGCGCGACCAGTCTAAGAGGCTATATGCGAGCCAATAGGGTCGAGCACTTTCAACTGCAGCACACGGCGCTCGCATCATGCCGTTCCAGAACCTACGACCCGCCATGTGCTGCCTTCGAGTAATCCCAACTGATTGAGCTAGCCCGAGAATGTTGGCAGTCGCACGCGTTGTCAGCTTTGCGTCCATTGTCGTCGACCCGATGCTCGCCATCCCTGTAGGATCAGCAATTTCGGTCCGGCACGCCGGTTGCTATGTTTCTGGCACCCTTACCCACCAGCGTATGGACTGGGTGCGGCGGCAAAGGAAGTGATCGTATGGCAACAGGTACTGTGAAGTGGTTCAATGTCCAAAAGGGGTAGGGATTTATCGCTCCAGATGACGGCGGAAACGACATCTTTGTCCACATTAGCGCGTAGAACACGCTGGACTCTCTGGTTTGGCAGAACGCCAAAGATTTCTTACGAAGTCAAAGTCGACCCCAAGCGTGGCAAGAGTAGCGCTAAAAACCTGCGGGTCTGATCACGTCCGCCGGTGATAGGTCTCAGGCAAAAATTGCGAAGACGAGCAGGGAGCTATCGCTGAAAGTTGGTGACGGCGGAAATCGGAAAGGCGGCATATCATGGGGGTGCTTGACACCTCCACTTCTCCACCGAAGGAGCGATATGCCGTGTCCAAAGATAACATCACCAAGCTGATTCAGCCAGGAAACGTCGACGATAAACTCACCTAAATCTTGCGCAATGGGGCGCGTGCTCTGTTGGCCCAGGCGGTCGAGGCCGAGGTCGCGAACTTTTTCGGCAAGCATGCCGATTTGAAGACCGCGGACGGCCACCAGCGCGTCGTGCGCCACAGTCACCTGCCGGAACGTGAGGTGATGACCGGTATCGGTCCGGTCGCGGTCCGCCAGCCGCGTGTACGCGATCGCGAAGCGGGCGCTACCGACCCCGACCGCATCCGGTTCTCTCCGTCGATCCTGCCGCCCTACATGCGCCGCTCGAAATCGATCGAGATGCTGCTGCCGATCCTTTACCTGAAGGGGATCTCCACCGGCGACTTCTCCGAGGCTCTGGCGGCGCTGCTCGGCAAGGATGCTGCCGGGTTGTCGGCCTCGGCCATCGGCCGTCTGAAGGACGGTTGGCTCGACGAACACACAGCGTGGCAGCCGCGATTTGTCGGCCAAGCGCTACGTCTACATCTGGGCCGATGCCATCCATCTCCAAGAACGCCTCGAAGACGAAAAGCAGTGCATCCTGGTGCTGATCGGCGCGACGCCGGAAGGCCGCAAGGAACTGGTCGGCTTTACCGATGGGGGGCCCGCGAGAGCGCGCAGGACTGGCGCGATCTGCTGCTCGACCTGAAGCGGCGCGGGCTCGACGTACCGCCGCGGCTCGCCATCGCCGACGGCGCGCTCGCGTTCTCCACCTTCTTCAGCCGTTCCCGAAGCTGGTCTTCGATCGACATACCCTCGCTCCTCGGAAGAAACGAGGCCACCAAGCCAAACGGCCGTCAATCACCAAGAGCACGGCGTCCACACATCATTGCAAGCAGGAGCGGAGCGCTCGCGCACCTGTTGCGCTCAAACAGGCACCTCGCGGCCTTTGCCGGATGCTTTCGAGTCAAAAACCACATGCTTTAACGGGGGCAACTCCAGCTCGGTCACCCAAACTCCGGCATAGCTCATTTCGGAGCTATGGCTGATTTTGGGTGGCTCGGTCTGATCAGGCGGCGTGGCTTTCAATTTTCGGAATGACTTCGATTCCGTCGGTGAACTTTACACCGGCGATGACTTTCGGCAACTGTTTCTTCTCTTCAATTGCCGCCAGGTCTTCGATGCGGTGTCGATGAGCTTGAAAACCATCAGCTTCGCGGTTTGTTGCGACAGCGATCCCTTGGTCCGCACCGTTCGGTGGCGCACCGTGGCGAAGGCGCTCTCGATCGGGTTCGAGCTGCGTAGGTGGATCCAGTGCTCAGCAGGAAGTCGAAGAAGGCGAGCAGCGCGTGGCGATCCTTGATCAGGCACTCCACCGCACGTTCGTATTTGACGTGGTATTTCTCGACGAAGACGTCGATCGCGGTTTCAGCTTCGGCCCGGTGTGGGGCCAGATAGATGTTCCGCAGGTCGTTCTTCATGGGGCCCTGCACGGATTTGGCGACCTTGTCGAGTACGTTGCTCACTTTATGGCACCAGCATCGTTGATGACGCGTGCCGGGAAAGGCCTCGTCGAGTGCCTTGCAGAACCGAGGGCGCCGTCGCCGATGGCGAGTTGCGGGGCAATCCGTAACCCGCGTTGCCGCAGGTCGATCAGGAGTTCGCGCCAGCTCTGCGCGCTCTCGCGCATGCCGGACTGGAAGCCGATCAGCTCCTTCTTGCCTTCCGGCGTGGACCAATCAGCACCAGCATGCATTCGCTGTGATCTTCCATGCGGGCCTGCAGGTACACGCCATCGGCCCAGATATAGACATAGCGACGCGCCGACAGATCGCGTCTCTGCCAGCGTTCGTACTCGACCTGCCAATCGGCCTCCAGGCCGGCGATCACCGAAGGCGACAGGTTCGGCGCATCCTTGCCGAGCAGCGCCGCGAGCGCCTCCTAGAAGTCGCCAGTCGAGATGCCGCGCAAATAGAGGACCGGGATCAAGGCATCCAGGCCCTTCGTCCGCCGCGCCCATAGCGGCAAGATTGCCGAACTGAAGCGGAGGCGGTCGCCTGGCCCACTCGCTCCGCGGTCGCGGACCTTGGGACGAGCGACCTCCACCGGACCGATGCCGGTCGCAATCTCGCGCACCGGACCGTGCCCAAGTCGGACCAGGCGCGCTCGACCGTCGGGCAGCGTCAGACTGGCCGTGCTGGCCAGAAATGCGCCAACCTCGATCTCGATCGCCTTGGCAAAGAGGTCCCGCGCCGGCTCGAACGATATCGGTCAGTGGATCATCAACCGCGGACGGCTGACGGAAAGCAAGAACATTGATAGTCTAGGCCATGGCGTATCGCTCTCCTCGAGAGGTTCTGGCAGGCTCGTCACCCGCCTCGATACGCCGCCTTCCTCACACCGTCATCACCCAGATTCCGCCATAGCTCAGTATTTCGAACCTCCCGTCATGTAGTTCGAGAGATTCCAGGAGCACTTCTTGTACCATTTGGGTGGGCGATACGCTTGGTGGCTTCGAAGATAGTACAACGTCAATTAGACCGATGAATGAAACAGTGAAGTGGACCCCGGGAGCAGGACCACTGACGCCGCCTTCTTAGTTGGAAGTCTCGCCGCTCCGATTTTCTGATATCAGGCCGCCAGGGCCTCTGTCTGCGTCTGTTGTTGAGGTTGTGGGCATGTGGGCAACGCCTCTTCGGCGTTGTCCACCATGTCCACAGCCTTTGCTGTAGCGCCGGCGCGCCAGACCGCCATCGGGGTGCGATAGCCGTGTGCCTGGTGCGGGCGCTCCTCGTTATAAAAGGCGATCCAGTCGGCGAGGCCCGCGTGCAGCTCTTTGATTGAGCGCAGACGCCATTGGCTTGATTGCTCGCTGCTTGCGGCGCGCTGTTGTAGCGATCCTGCGACTGCATTGGTTTGGGCGCCTGTCGCTGTTTTTGACGCTGTTGTGCCCAGACAGCCTCTCATCCGCCCGAAGCAATCTCTCATCATTGCCGTTTCGTGTAACCGAGGCGCACTCGCCGTCAAAACCGAATGATGCCCGCCTACGGCCTGCCTCTCATTACGGCAAGGCGCTTTGCGCTTTTGACCGCGCTGCTTAACAATTACCAAGCTTTTCGACGGTGGTGCGACGCAGCTCCGTTTGCTCAAATCACCTTCCCAAACCCGTGCCGGAATTGCTCGATGTCCTTCCAGTTGAGATCCTCGGCACCGGTGGTCGCCCGATCCATCAGTGCCTTCATCAAATCGTCAAATCGGGAGGGACTGGGAAAAACCTTCTGCGTCCGGAAATGCTCATATCCCTGGCGGTACGTCCTGAAAGGTGGGGTGCCGGTCCCCGGTAACGCGTAGTTCGCATTGGTGCGGAAGCGTTGAACGCGAAATTGGCACCAGTTGGCGAATAGCTCGCGTGAAAGCAGATTTTTCCGCCACCAGTAATACTCATAAAGCATCAGCACCCAGTAGGATCGGACCGCGCTGTTGAAATCCTGCTCCGTGCGGGCCTGACTAATTTGCCGCTCGATCTCCAGATAGTCCCTTATGCAGGCCGCCTCGACATCATACTGCTTGAAATGATGCCCCTGACGCAGGGTCCGAAAGCCCGCAAAACCGGCGAGCAGGAGGAGCCCTGTCTGAAGGGGAATAAAGAGGATATTCACGAGGTAATAGTAGTCCCCATTACGCGTGTCTTTCGTCGCGTCGCGAGGAAATACGCGATGCACCACGTCGGGCGATACCGGTCGAAACAGGACATGGTGGTGATGCGGCTTGTGAGCGGCCGGCCAATACAGCCAGGAAAAATAGGAAAGTCCTGCGGCAAAAAGGATGCCGATAATCCCGGGCCAATACCGGAAGAGGCCGGCGAATGCATACCGGAAAAGCTTCATCACAAATCTGCCGACCGATAAGGCGGCCGCTGTCAGCCAATCGTAGATTGACCTTACGAAGTCAGCCGCGAACGATAGAAATCCTTGAAATGCAGTCGAGATTGCTCCTAGGGCACGTGACGTGCCGCGCGCACAGCGGTTTGCGATGGCCGCTGTTCGTCCAGCCGCCCGTCGTCTCAATCTTCGGAAAGACCTGCCGACCCTGTCCCGCAAACTCGCAGGCATGCGCGGTCCCCATGACGCTCAACCCCAACCATTCTATCTGAACGGGAAATTCATCCAAGCGCGATTTGCGCAGCGAAAACGATGAAAAGGTCTGGTAGCCGGCTCTTTACGCGACTTGACTCAACGGCATGACACGTCAACAGGTCGGTGACCTGCTGTAGCAAATGATGAACGAGGCGCCGAGTGGCTGTAAGAGCCGTCTCGGACGCCGCGTGCCTTATTCCGGGAAAGCCCGTATCGACCTGCGTTAAGCTCTCTAGACGGCAATACTGGGAAACGATGCGTTTTGGGTCTAGGCTTGCTGCCACCGGGACTGGACTGCATTTATTCACGCTGGACATTTTGAACCCGGAGGGCCGCCGGCGGTAATGTCGGGGGCCTCCTTCAAGGAGACGGCAATGAGGGTTGGGCTGCCCTATATCGCGATTGGCGTCTGCGCCATGATCGCAGCCTGGCTTGTGATGAACTGGCTCGTCTAACGAGTCAGAGTTATGCGGGGGACACGTCAATGCATGATTGGAAGAGCGAACTCGATGCACTCGTCGCTGAAACGATGGCGTTCGCCAAATCTCTGGAGGTCGAGATCGAGCTGCCGCGGCCTCAGCGGAAGGAAATGGTCGAGCGGGGTGGCCTCAGCGTGCCCGACCATGCCGGCAGCGAACGCGATGAGATCAGGAAGCGAGTCGAGAGCTTCAAAGCACATCAAGAGCGCTTCATACGCGAGCGCGAGGAATATGCCGATTCGTTGCTGCGCCGGATCAGGCCGATCACGAAATCCTAGAACAGCTCGTTGAACCCTTTCATGAACTCCGCCAGGGCCCTCAAGTTGGGGAGCCGAAGCATTACGCGCGCGATGGCAAACCTGAGGGCTGTGAACTTTCCGCGTTCCGGTCATTGATAGGCTCACCGTAGACTTACGGCCGACGCGAACCGGCTCCTTCCGCGACGTGAGAGTTCGGGAGCTCGATTTGTTGCTTGCGTCGGCCGGTGTTTCCGCCGCAGATGCGCTCATCACGCTGGAAAGGTGCGTTTCTTCCTCCAGAGAGCAGGAATGCTGTTCCGAAGCCGGAGGGCTCACACTCAAGCTTCTTTCGAAGACGATCGGCCTACGGAGGGCGACCGCCTGTTTGCCATTGATTAAGATCAAGACATCAAATCCGGATCCTCTATCCTCCAGCATGACTTAACGGAGGCTAGAGGTCTCATGCGCAACCTTGTGTTTATCGGTGTGCTTGCACTTCCCATCCTCGTCGGGGTTGGATCGCCTTCGACCGCCGCACCGCGGGGGCGTCCGTACATCTCTCCGGCTCGGCAGGACGTTTATTGCCTGCAGGGACGTACCTGGGGATATCCGGGCAATTGCCAGTTCTCGACCTATGACCAGTGCATGGCCACTGCATCCGGCACGTACGCCTATTGCGGTATGAATCCGATCTACGCCTTCCAACGACAGGGAGGACAATTGCGCTGATGTGTGATCGTCAAGCGTGATTGAAACATTTGTCTGAGTATTGCTCACATCAATGGGCCTGCCGGGCAAGGTTGAGAGACTTTGGACTTCTGCCTGATCGGACCGCCGCGAGTGCGATCGCGACGCTATCTCCTCAGGTGCATCGAGACGCGAAGCAACAAGGATTGGGACGCAGTGATCATCGGCGTCAGGCGCCGTTGGGCGTGGCGTTTAATTCCAATTAAAAGAAAAACAACGCGAGAGCGTCAAACAGACATCTGCTTGTCGCGTCTCTGTCAGCTTCTTCTTCCATGGTGATCTATCGGCTGTTCTACTTTGGGTAGTTTGTCGCGTGACACTCCTGACGCGAAATCTCGCTACCTGCTAGAGAATGAGGGAGATCGCCAAATGTTCGATGCCCCACGACTGCGCTCCTACGGGTGGTTCTCGACGAGGTCTGCAAGAACCTTCCGCGGTACGATACCCGTGCTCGCACCCTTGTCGCCTCGAAAATTCTGGAAGTCGCCAGCGCAGGTGAAAGGAGGCCTGACTACCTCAAACAGATGGGTCGCGAGGCTCTTTCCAAGCCCAGATAATGTGGCGTTAGGTTCACCGAGGCTTCCCGCCGCAGCCGCTCTTCCTAGAATCCATACGACCGTTCGGCCCAACGCAGCAGCACGCGCGCATCCCGATCCGGGCTGCGCTCGGCGCAGGTAACCATGGCACGACGTTGTCGCAGACCGAAGCTCTGATCCTCGCCTGCATCGCCTACTACCAGCCAATCAATCGCAGCGAATTGTCATCCTTCTTCGGCAAGGAGGTCAGCCGCGATACCATCGCCCGGCTGCGCGCTCTCGAGTTCATCGCTGCCGGGCCGCGCAGCCCCCAGCCCGGTGCGCCCTACACCTACGTGACGACCAAGGCGTTCCTGTCGCACTTCGGCCTGGAGACGCTGCGTGATCTTCCGGATATGGAAATGCTCGAGGAGGCGGGCCTACTCAGCAAGGACAAAATGCTGGCCGGGGAGTTTCCGGATCCCTTGCCAGCACATGACGATGACCAGGATGATGACGAAGAAGCAAGATCGGACAGAGACAGGCTAGCCGCATTTGCCAGATGTCGGCAAGCAAATGGCTTGCTTTCATCGCCGAAGCCCTTTTCGCTGGCAACGAGAAAGCACCGGGTGTCCAAGAGGAGTGATTCGCCGCCTAGATCTCCTGATGGCCGATGACCTTCATAGCCTTATCGCCGGCGTGCTGCAGCAGATGACCCGCGCGGAGCTAAGCGAAGCGCCTCAGCGGGTCGCAGGGCTGATCGTGCCAAACGCAGATGGCCTCTCAAGGCTGAAACAGGGGTTCGATTCCCCTTGGGAGCGCCAAAGCTGTCCTAAGCTCCCGATATCGCTAAGAACTTTCCGGTTCGGCTTCCTCGTCTGCTACGTCTTCGTGCTACGGGAAGCGATGGAATGCCGCGTGTCTCTCACCTGATCAGGCGTAACGGTGTCTACTGGTTCAAGATTGATCTACCCGACGACCTTGCTGGTCGGTTTCTTCCATCACCGGTCCCCGACATCGTTAAGCAGCTCGAAAGCCCAAGCCGACGCGGCCATCTCAAGACGGCGATTTGGCTGTCGCTAAGAACCGCCGTAGAGCGAGAGGCGAGGCAGCGCGTCGGGATTCAAGCAGCGCGGCATGCAGTACTTTTCGAGGCAGCTAGAGCCTTCTTGCGCCATGGCGACACTGCCCCGGATCGAACCGAGCTGCCGCTCGACCACGGTCTGATGCTGCGGTCGCTCGGCGAATTGACGATTGAATGTTCCATTAAGCCTGATGCCGCTCGTTCATCTCTTCCCTGCCGCCCTGCTTTTCGGGATGCGCTTGAAAGGGGTTCGGGAACACAGAGCGTTGCATCCGACGATGATTGGACGATCTCGAAAGCGTTCAAGTCTTGGTCCATAGGAGGTGGTGTCAAAGGTGCGAAGAAGCCTGCACCGAACACCGTGATTGAAGCGGAGGCTGCACTTCGTAGGTTCGTGGAGTTGCATGGGGACATGCCTGTCCACCAGATCGGCAAAGCGCACGGACGGGAGTTCCGGGATGCCATAGCGAAGATACCTAAAGGACTTTCAGCAGAGCTGAGACTGCTGTCCCTTAACCAACTTCTAGAACGCGATCTAAGCGCCTATGAGACGCGATCTGCGACGACTATCAACAAGTCGCTGACGCTGCTTGGGGCGGTTCTAGCCCGTGCAGAACAGGATGGTCATTTCGATGGCACGGGATGGCGAAATCCGTTTGACGTGGCCTTCGACGTTGATCCGGCAGATGAGGATTACTATGAGCCGTTCAGCAAGGACGAGCTGAACCGATTGCTCGCGACCAGGATCTTCTCAGCCGGTGAGCGGCCTCGGCGCGGTCGTGGCGACACTGCGAAATGGGCGCCGTTGGTGGCGCTGTTTCAAGGCGCTCGGCGAACCGAAGTCATACAGCTCCTCGTGGATGACATCGGCAAAGATGCCGAGACGGGTCTATGGACTCTGCGCTTCGACCGCGAAGGGGATAAGCGCATCAAGACCGTGTCCTCTATTCGCCGCGTTCCGGTCCATCCTCAACTGATCCAGCTGGGATTTATCGACTTCGTGCAGAGACGCCGTAAATTTGTTGGACCATCGGGAAGTCTTTGGCCTGGTTTTGAAGATCGAAGCAAGCTCAAAAGCCGTGCCAACAAGTGGAGCGAGTGGTTCAACGGCTATCTTGTGCAGCATGTCGTTGATAATCCGATTAAGAAGTTTCATTCATTTAGACATACCTTTAAGAGGTTTGCCCGAGCTGCGGGCCTTGATGAGGTAATCATCAATCACTTGGTAGGGCACTCCAACAAGAGCGTGGGCGCTCGCTACGGTCGCAAACGCGACGCCGATGGGGTCAGAGACAGTGGTTATCCTACTCTCCGGCTCGCAGAAGAAATCAGCAGGGTACGCTTTGATGGAGTTCGCTTCGAGGGCATAGCATAGTGACCAACTCATAGCATAGTGACCAACTCATAGCATAGTGACCAACTCGGCTGATGATCGGCACTGGTTGAACATTAATGGCCCCATACTCAAGTAGCGGTTGCCTTCACGGATAAAACTCGCTTTAGCTGCAATCGCAACTATTGCGCAGGGAAGGGATTCGGAGTGACGTTCAATTTTTCTGTAACGCGAGTGGGTGGCCCGCCTTTGGAATTTCAGATGCAGATTGGGGAGGTTGTCTTCGTTTTGGGCGCAAACGGGACCGGCAAATCCAGCTTGATGCATCGGTTTTATGCGAACAACCGGCAAAAGAGCCGACGCATTTCTGCGCATCGTCAGACTTGGTTCGAATCGAATGCCATACAAATCTCTGCACGGCAGAAACGAGATACCGAAACCAACGTTTTGAGCTGGGACACGGACCCGTCCTCCCGGTGGCGAGATCACTTATCTGCCGTGCGGCCTAATTTGGCAATTTATGACCTGTTGGACGCAGAAAATGTCCGAGCTAGGAAGATTGCGTCCGCTGTTGATGAAGGGAACATAGATCTCGCAAAAAAGCTGTCAAAGATAGATGCCCCGATCAAAATCATAAACGAGCTTCTAAGACTTTCGGCCCTGCCGATCGAAATATCGGTCGAAAAATCCGAGCAGGTTTTCGCGAGCAAAAATGGAGGTCCGCGATACAGCGTTGCGGAATTGTCAGACGGCGAGCGCAATGCTCTGCTTCTTGCTGCTGACGTACTTAACGCCGAATCGGGCACACTCTTCCTGATCGATGAACCGGAACGACATCTACACAGGTCAATAATATCCCCGTTACTCACCTTGCTGTTCGAGAGGCGGCTAGACTGCGCGTTCGTGATTTGCACTCATGACGTTCTCCTGCCCATCGATAATCCAAGCTCTCGGACGTTGTTGCTTCGATCTTGCGTTTACTCCGGGTCAACTGCCTCTGCTTGGGATGCCGATCTTGTCGTGACCCCCGATGAAATTGACGACACTCTGAAGAAGGACATTTTGGGTTCGCGCCGTACATTGCTATTTGTCGAAGGGGAAGAGCATAGCTTGGACAAGCCGATTTACAGCTTGCTGTTTCCCCGTGCCTCGGTCATCGCAAAGCAGAGCTGTCGAGATGTTGAACATGCGGTGGCAGGAATCCGGGACGCTGCGGAGCTTCATTGGCTGCGAGCTTTCGGCATCGTTGACAGCGACAATCGAGACGCGATGGATATTCTGAAGTTGAAAGAAAGGGGCATTTACGCCGTTCCGGCGGTTTCAATTGAATCGATTTACTACCACCCATATCTTCAAGAACGGGTTTGCGAAAGGCAGTCTAAGATTACCGGCGCAGATGCGGCCGCAAATCTCGAAGATGCTAAGAAACGGGCGCTCCTATCAATCGGTCCACACGCGCAACGACTGAGTGAGCGTATTGTTGAGGCAAAGATACGATCGGAGCTGATGACGAAGTTGCCGCGTCGGAAGGACATCGCAACTGCGCAGCCAATCACCGTAGAGATCGACATTCCTACGATAGTTGCTTCCGAAAGAGTAACACTGGAAGCCGCAATCGAAAAGAACGATCTTGCTTTTTTGATTAGACGGTACCCCATTCGTGAAACACCTGCGCTTACGGTCATCGCTGAAGTTCTGGGCTTTCAAGGTAGGAAGCAATACGAAAGCGCGGTTCGGCAATTGTTAATGGATGATGCAGCAGGCCTTTCATTTGTCCAAAGTTTGTTCGGTACCTTGGGCGCTGACATTATGGCCGCTTGATCAGGCGCCCATAGTTGCCAGGTCGGCGGATGCCGGAGCCTTCCAGGTGAGGTCTTCTCCGGCAGCTACGCCCGCTCTCGCAGCAGGAAAGCCTGTTCCTGATGTGCATCGTCTACTATCAGCCGATCACCCACGGCGAGCTCTCCCAGTTCTTCGGCAAGGAGGTCAGTCGCGACCTGATCGGCCACCTTGGGGTCTCGGATCCATTGCATAGGGGCCGCGCGCGCCCCAGCCCGGCGCGCCGTATACCTATGTAACGACGAACGAGTTTCTGTCGCACTTCGGTTTTAATACGTTGCGCGACCTGACGGATATGGAGGCGCTCGAGGACGGGGGGCTCCTCAGCAAGAATAAGATGCTCGCCGGCGACATTCCTGTTCTCGAATCGGAACACGGCGCCGACGTCGGCCTGGATGACGACGGCACCGGAAGCGAATGAAACAGGACGTCGTTTCGCGGCGCCAAGGTGCCATACGATTCGTGGCTCTGTGCACGACCTGATTCGTTTGAGTTGGTAAAGAGGGGGAGGGTATCTGCTGCCGACCCGCTTGCATTCGCAGTATGCGTGAGTCAAACCGCCGTACCGCTGCGCTTCGAAAAGCGGCGGAGCATGAACGGTGAAACTCGTCTAGGGAGTGGTCGAAACCCTCAAACTTGCGGATTTCTGTTTCGTATCGTTGGCGTTGCCCGTCACCGAAGCGTTGAGGCGAAAACTGGCTTCCACGCGATAAAGGCCAGGGCCGCGCATGACGACGGTAGTCGTTCCGCCGCCTGAGACGATTGCGGGCGGATCCTCGTAGACCGTCGTCTGGTCGCCATTGATGGTTCGCCTGGTCGCGACCTGGAGCTTGCGGCTTTGATAGTCGTACATCTCAATTCGCGAACCGGGCGGCATATGCCGCCCGAAAGTTCTCAATTTCAAGCACACGGACCAGCGCCATGCTGCGTTCCCTCCGCTCGTTCGTCAGGGGAAAACGCACCAAACGGGCAGAATTCCGCAGCTCTCGGCCAGCTCCGTGCTAGCCGACATGAACTTGACTTACAATGCAAATGCATTACATCGGATGGTGTGACGATGCAAGGAGCCGGCCATGGCCAAGACGGCTGAAATCCTCGAAATCCCCGCGACGATCACGGAGCGCGGTCAGACGACTGTGCCGGCCGCTATCCGAAAGATGCTGGCTCTCGGCAAGCGTGACCAGGTCGTGTTCCGCGGCCTCGCTGACGGAACGGTCGTAATCGCGAAGAAGCCAGAGCGTGAAGACGAGGCCGACCCTGTGATCGGGACGTTCCTCGAATTCCTGGCACGTGACATGGCTAACGAGCCGGCACGAATTCGGCCGCTGCCGAAGTCGCTGGTGGCGCGCGGCAAGGGCTTGGTCAAGGGCGTCAAGGTCGACCTCGACGCAGCTCTTCCGGATGACGAGACTTGAGCGATGGCGCCATCGAAATCAACGGTTGGGCAATCTATGCGCATCCGCTCTTTCTCGACCAGCTCGAAGCGATGATCGAGACAGTTGAGAGGGCGCGCAAAAAGGATCCGAAGGGATACAAGAAGAAGCGCGCCGCAAAGCTCCTTGCGGCCGTGCTGAAGGTCGCGTTCGAGGATATTCCCGGCGATCCGACCCGCGACGTCTATCGTCAGGGCGCCACTCTCGGCAATGAATACAAGCATTGGTTCCGCGCGAAATTTCTGCAGCAGTTTCGCCTGTTTTTTCGCTATCAGCCATCAGCTGACGCCAAGGTCATCGTCCTGGCCTGGGTCAATGATGACTCGACGCTGCGCGCCTATGAGAGTGCCAACGACGCCTACGCTGTGTTTCGGAAGATGTTGATGCGCGGCAACCCTCCGGACGACTGGATGAAGCTTGCCGAAGCGGCTCGATCGACCGAAGCGAAGCGCCGTCTTCGGAAGGCTGCTGGAACGAAAAAATAGCAAACTTCGGATTGGGGGAGGGGATTTGGACAAGCCGCGGACTAACCGGCGTCGTGGCTTCTGGAGGAGTACCGCAGAAAACTAGCTCCCGGGGCAGACCGCGCGACCGCCCCCACGACCAACAACGGAATCTAAATCGCTTGCGTGCAGACCTTGACGCGGACCTTAGGTTTCTCCAACCAAACTGCTTGGCTGACGCCTTTTACCGGAAGGAGCAACCTCCAAAACGCACAGCCTGCCTCCCTTGGTCCTTTTATAAGTCCGGCGGGAAACCACGGCTTTGAATTCTTCTCGTCTGAGAGAAGATTAACTAGACCTCGCTCTTTATTCCAATCATCAAAATCTACGCGTCTGGGCAACTCCGGGATGCCCTCTAGAACTTCCTTTCTGATCCACGTCATGGCACCTCTCACCATAAATCCGTTCTTGACGTGACTCACATCCGACCGCTCTGGCCATCGAGCTGTTGGCGACCTACCCCACTGTGCTGGCGACCCATATCGCCCACCGCGATCTCATCCGGAACGAGCTGCAAACGTCGAGCCTGGACCAGCTCCGATTGCGGTATCGTTTGGTGGTTCGTTAAGGGTTAATCGACGGCAGGGCGGGCGGAATGTCGGAACGATGAATACATCTTTGTCTTGAATCCATTCACAGTCCGGGATTTTGCGTATGGCCCCACGCGCCAACTGGAAGGGTTTTCTGCGTCTCTCCCTGGTCACCTGTCCGGTGGCGCTCTATCCTGCCACCTCCGACGCCGAGAAGATCTCCTTCAACCAGATCAACAAGAACACGGGCCATCGCATCCGCTACAAACGCGTCGATGCCGAGACCGGCGAGGAGGTCGAGAGCGAGGACATCGTCAAGGGCTTCGAGGTCGACAAGGACACCTACCTGGAGATGACCAAGGACGAGCTCGAGAACATCGCCCTCGAATCCACCCGCACCATCGAGATCGACGAGTTCGTCAAGCGCGACGAGATCGACCCGCGCTACCTGATCCGCCCATATTACCTGCGCCCCGACGGCAAGGTCGGGCACGACGCCTTCGCCGTCATCCGCGAAACGATCCGCGGCATGAACATGGTCGCGATCGGCCGCGTCGTGCTGACCACCCGCGAGCACATCATCGCGCTCGAGCCGCTGGAGAAGGGTCTCGTCGGCACGCTGCTGCGCTACCCCTACGAGGTCCGGGACGAGCAGGAGTATTTTGACGACATCCAGGATGTGAAGCTGACGAAGGACATGCTCGACCTCGCAAGGCACATCGTCAACCAGAAGACTGCCCACTTCGAGCCCGAGAAGTTCGAGGACCAGTACGAGACCGCGCTCATCGACCTCATCAACAAGAAGCGCGCCGGCCAGCCGATCGCGAAGAAGGAGCGGCCCGTCGCCGGTAACGTCGTCAACTTGATGGACGCGCTGCGTGCGAGCCTCGGCCAGGCGGGGGCGACCAAGCCGCCGAAGAAAGCGAAGAAGGCGACGGGTCAGAAGGAGATGCTGCTGCCGATCGAAGGCAAGAAGCCGAAGGAAGCCGCAGCGAAGAAGGCGGCGGCGAAGCCGCAGCGGAAGTCGGCCTAATCATTCGTCCGGCTCGCGCATGACCGGCGGTTCGTCGTCGCGGCTATTTTTTTCACGATCTTTCTCTTCGTCGTCATCCTCTTCATCGGGATGTCAGGGCGCTTTTGCGCCGCCCATGCTCCAGTCGATCGCGGTCCTCAGCTCCTCGAGCACGTGTGGGCTCGTTGTGCTGCTCCTCGGAGTTGCCCCAGCCGTCGTAACTCTCGTCTCCGACTTACGTTACGATCGGTTCTTGTTAACCCGCTTGCCCGGGGGCCGCTTTCCTCGGGAAAGCTGCGGACCATTCAGGGGCCGGCAGGCGAAAGGACTGCCTTGAACACAAGCGGCCTTCTTTGGACGGCTCCGGATAATGGCGCTCCCCCGCGAAGGTCTTCGGCGGGTCCTCTTGAAGGAGCGTCTTGGATCGCGCCACCACATCCCGAGCCCTTGCAATGAGCTCGGCATCGTTAATCACCTCGACACGACGATAGCAATCACCTTGATGCCTGGCATCAAGCATGGCATTTGCCATCGCTCCACCTCCACCGATCCGCTCATGCCACTCTGTATCGCAGGCAAGCTTCGTGATCGCGAGGTGGGTGCCTCATGTGGGTACCGCTGGTCGGCCATAACTCACGCCGGCCTTTCGGTCGTGCGCTCATTGGGTGTTGCGAACCTCGGCCACCATCCGTAGCCTTGACGTGACCCGGGTCGAAATTGTTATTTCGCCCAATATGCCGCAGATTTCTGCCAAAATTTGGTCTGACCGACCGGGCGGTCGAATGTCGCAGGATCCTCTCAACCCAACTGTCTTGCCCCTAAAGGGAGATCAGGACTTCGACCTTTCGTGGGAGGACGGTGATTGCGTCTTCTGCCGCGCGTGGCATCGCAAGCTTGACGATAGCCCGCAGCGCGTGCTCATCGTCCGACCGGCCTCGGAACATCCGGCCCGCGCTACGCTCGATCGCCTCGCCCATGAATATAAGCTCAGGGTTGAGCTAGACGCCAACTGGGCGGCACGCCCCAAGGAACTAATCCGCCGCGCAGGCCGGACCAATCTGATCTTGGAGGACCCGGGCGGTAAGCCGCTCGTGGAGCTAATAGGCGCACCGATTGAGCTCCAGGAGTTCCTGCGTCTTGCAGTCGGTATCAGCGCGAGCCTAGCTAAGGTCCACGGGTGGGGGCTGGTGCACAAGGACCTAAAGCCCACTCATATCCTGGTGGATTGCCCCGATGGGCAGGTGCGCTTTACCGGTTTTGGTCTTGCTTCGCGGCTTACCCGGGAAAGGCAGACCGCCGAGGCGCCCGAGTTCGTTGCTGGTTCACTTCCCTACATGGCGCCCGAACAGACCGGACGTATGAACCGGTCAATCGATTGCCGCACTGACCTCTACTCACTTGGCGTCACGCTTTACGAGATGCTCACCGGCTCACTGCCGTTCACCGCTTCAGATCCTGTGGAGTGGATACACTGCCATATCGCGAGAAAGCCAATACCACCTATCGAAAAGTTGCAGAGCGTCCCGAAGCCGGTTTCTCAGATCGTGATGAAGTTGCTCGCCAAGAGCGCCGAGGAGCGCTACCAGACAGCGGCCGGCGCTGCACAGGATCTGCGCCACTGTCTCATCGAATGGGAGACCAACGGGCGTATCGAGCCGTTTGAGCCGGGCGAACACGACACACCGGACCTACTGCTGATCCCTGAGAAGCTCTACGGCAGAGACTGCGAGATCAAGGCCTTACTCGCTTCTTTCGATCGCGTCGTGAAGAGTGGCGCGCCGAGCCTGGTGCTTGTCGCTGGCTACGCAGGTATCGGCAAGTCCTCACTTGTACAAGAGTTGCACAAAGTGCTCACGCCCTCGCGCGGGCTGTTCGGGGCGGGCAAATTTGACCAGTTAAAGCGCGACGTTCCGTATTCAACCCTAGTCCAGGCGTTTCAAAGCGTTGTCCGACCTCTTCTCGGCAAGAGCGACGACGAGCTGGCAATTTGGCGCAGGACACTCCTGGAGGCGCTCGGCCCGAATGCGCGCCTTATGGTGGACTTGATCCCCGAGCTGAAGCTGATCATCGACGAGCAACCCGCCGTTCCCGAGCTTCCGCCTCAGCAAGCGCAAATGCGTTTCCAACTGGTGTTTTCCCGCTTCGTTGCCATATTCGCCCGGCCGCAGCATCCGTTGGTCCTCTTCCTCGACGATTTGCAGTGGTGTGACGCGGCAACGCTCGACCTGCTTGAGAGCCTCCTGAGCCGGTCGGATCTGCACCTGCTGCTCATTGGTGCGTACAGAAGCGGCGAGATAGAAGAAGGCCATCCGCTCCAACGAAAACTCGACGCCCTCAGGAAAGCGGGCAGAGAAATAGAAGCGATCACACTGGCGCCGCTTACCTCAGAGCACGTCACCCAACTGGTCGCTGATGCGCTTCGCTGCAAGGCAGACTCGGTTGCGGCGCTCGCGGAGCTGGTACATCAGAAGACGGCGGGCAACCCGTTCTTCGCCCTCCAATTCATTTCTGAATTGGCAGAGGAGAAACTGCTGGCGTTCGATCACAAAGCGGGAAGGTGGTCCTGGGATCTCGATCGCATTGTCGCAAAAGAGTACACTGATAATGTGGTGGACCTGATGCTCGGGAAACTCACTCGCCTCCCGACCGGGACTCAGAGCGCGCTGCAACAGCTGGCCTGTTTCGGGAACATAGCGGAAGGAGCGGCTCTTTCAATTGTGCTCGGGGCTTCGCAGGAGCAGATGCACACGATGCTCTGGCCGGCAGTCCGACAGGAGCTGATCGCGCGACACGGCGGCTCCTACAGCTTCATTCACGACCGGATTCAAGAGGCCGCGTACTCGTTGGTTCCGGAAGAGTTGCGTGCTCCGACGCATCTGCGTATCGGTCGGATACTGGCCGCACATACCCCTGCGGAAAGCCGTCAGCAGGCGATCTTCGATATCGTCAATCAACTCAACCGGGGTCTTGCGTTAATCACCTCCCGTGAGGAGCGGGTCCAGCTGGCTGAGCTCAACCTGATCGCCGGCCAGCGTGCGAAGGCGTCGGCGGCCTACAGCTCGGCGCTCAAATATCTGGTTGCCGGCACGATCCTGCTTCCGGAAGACTCCTGGCAGAGCCAGAACGAGCTCACTTTGACACTGGAGTTGAACCGGGCCGAATGCGAATTCCTGACGGGCGAGCTGAACATTGCGGAGGAACGCCTGTCCGTCCTGTCCAGGCGTGCTCTGAACGCGGTCGAACAAGCAGCGATCGCATGCCTGCGCGTCGATTTGTACCTAACGCTCGGCCAGACCGGGCGTGCAGTGGCGGTTGGCCTCGACTATCTCCGCGATGTCGGAATTGACTGGCCGCTCCATCCAAGGGAAGAGGATGCCCAGGCCGAATATCAGCGGATCTGGTCCCAATTGGGCGCCCGGAAGATCGAAGATCTTGCTGGATTGCCCCTAATGACGGACCAACGATGGCTTGCCACCTTGGCGGTTTTGACACGGATCCTGCCTCCAGCCGTGTTTACAGATCCTCATCTATCAGCTCTCGTCATATGTCGAGCCGTCAATATCAGCCTCGAGCACGGCAACTGCGACGCCTCGTGCGCGCATTACGCTTGGCTTGGCAGAGTCCTAGGCGGCCGCTTCGGTGACTACCAGGCGGCGTACAGGTTTGGCCGGCTCGCCTGCGATCTGGTGGACGGTCGTGGGCTAGCCCGTTTTCAAGCTCCAGTCTATCTGGCTGTCGGAGCTAACATCATACTGTGGACCGAGCACGTGCGGGCTGGTCGCGATCTGATACGACGAGCTTTCGACGCTGCCGTCCATATCGGCGATCCGATTTTTGAGGCCTACAGCCTGATCCATCTAACTGGAAACATGATAAGTGCGGGAGATCCTCTCAAAGAGCTGCAAAGCGAGCTGGAGAAAAATCTCAAGACAGTTCGGAGTATGAAATTTCGCTTCGCGGCCCAGATGATAGCTGCTCAGCTGGGATTCGTTCGCAGCATGCGTGGCCTGACGCGCTCACTCGGGTCTTTTGATGATGAGGAGTTCAATGAGCTCGAGGCCGAGCGTTCGTTCGAGCGCCAGCCTGAACTGGCGTCCGGTCAGGTCAGCTATTGGATCCGCAAACTCCAGGCGCGCTTTCTGGCCGGTGATTATGCCGCCGCGATCGAGGCCTGCATGAAGGCGGAGCCGCGGCTATGGACCATCCCGACAGAACAGGCGACCGCAGAACTCTACTTTTACGGTGCGCTGTCTCGCTCTTGCCTTTGCGACAGTGTCACGGCAGAGGAACAGCAACGACATCAACATGTCGTAAGAGTCTATCACAAGCAGCTGCAGCAGTGGGCGGAGCATTGTCCTCAGAACTTTGAGCACCGCGCCGCTTTGGTCGGCGCCGAAATGGCGCGCCTCGAACATCGTGACGCGGAGGCGATGCGCCTCTACGAACACTCGATCCGGACCGCGGCAGTCAACGATTTTCCTCACCACGAGGCGATCGCCTTCGAGCTGGCGGCGCGCTTTTACGCTGCAAGTGGTTTCGAGAAGATCGCCTTCGTCTACCTGCGCGATGCGCGCTCTAGCTATCTGCGATGGGGGGCGGATGGCAAGGTGCGGCAGCTCGATGACACCTATCCGGATCTCAGTGAGGAAGGAGCGGCACGTGCCCTGACCATAACGAGGATCGGGGCGCCCGTCGAGCATCTCGACCTTGCGACAGTGATCAAAGTGTCGCAAGCGATCTCCGGCGAGATCGTTCTTGGAAAGCTGATCGACACGCTGATGCGCACCGCAATTGAACAGGCTGGTGCCGAGCGAGGTCTGCTGATGGTGCTGCGGAACGGACAGGCTGCTATAGAAGCGGAGGCTAGGATCTCGGGAAAAGCGCTCCTGGTGCAGATGGACAAGCAGCCCATAACCGCGGCGGCGCTTCCGGAGGCAGTGCTCCATTATGTCATGCGCTCGCGCGAGAACGTTGTTCTCGAAGATGCCTCTGCCCAGTCTTCATTTGCGGATGATCCATATGTACGCGCCCATCGGGCACGTTCCATTTTGTGCCTGCCTCTCATTACCCAGGGAAAGCTCGTCGGCATCCTCTACCTCGAGAACAATTTAGCTCCCGGCATATTCGCCCTAAGCCGGATTTCGGTGCTGAAACTGGTTGCCTCGCAAGCGGCAATCGCCCTGGAGAACGGTCGTTTATACCGCGAAGTCCAGGAACGAGAGGCGAAGATACGGCGTCTCGTAGACGCTAACATCGTCGGAATCTTCATCTTCGGTGCAAAGGGCGAGATTGTTGAGGCAAATCATGCCTTCCTCAAGATGGTCGGGTACAGCCGAGACGATCTCGTCGCCGGCCGACTGCGCTGGACGGACCTTACGCCGCCAGAATGGCGTGAACGCTCGGCGCAAGCGCAGGCGGAAATCCAAATGACTGGAGCTGTTCAACCTTTTGAGAAGGAGTACGTCCGCAAGGATGGCAGCCGAGTGCCCGTGCTAATCGGCTCGGCCGCGTTCGACGAGCGACAGGACCAAGGTGTTAGCTTCGTGCTCGACTTAACCGAGCGTAGGCGCGCGGAAGCTGAGGCCCGTGAAAGCGAGCGGCGCTATCGCGAGACTCTGATTGAGCTTGCACACGCCAATCGCGTTACCACAATGGGGCAACTGACGGCTTCGATCGCACATGAAGTCAACCAACCGATCGCCGCAGTTATCAGCAACGCGGAGGCTGGGCTAAACTGGCTTGATGCACAACCGCCGAATTTGGAGGAAATCCGACAAACGTTCGAGTGGATCATTAGCGATGGAGAACGAGCGGGCGACGTCATCGGACGGATCCGCGGGCTTATTAAGAAGGCCCATCCGCAAAAGCAGGAACTGGCGATCAACGAGTTGGTGCTTGAAGTGCTAGCCCTGACCCGTGCGGAAGTCGTGAAGAGCAGTGTCTCGGTACAAACCCAATTGGCCGAACGCTTGCCGCTCATTCGAGCGGATCGAGTGCAACTCCAACAAGTGATCCTTAATCTGATCATCAATGCCGTCGAGGCAATGCGCGGAACGGACGACGGCTTGCGGGAGCTGCGGATCAGCACGGATACAAATGGAGAGAGCGGCGTTCTAGTCAGCTTGCGCGATACGGGGCCCGGGCTTGATCGAAAAAATATGAACCACCTGTTCGAGGCGTTCTACACCACCAAACCCGATGGAATGGGCATGGGGCTAGCCATCTGCCGCTCGATCATCGAGGCGCACGGAGGTGAGATGTGGGCGGGCGCAAATGAGCCGCGGGGCGCCGTCTTTACATTCACGTTGCCAATAGAGTCAGACGATTTCGATTGAGGCGGGCCAAGATTCGGCTGGCGTCGCGCACAACCATGTGCCTCAGGCGTGGCGCTCGCGATAATCTGAAATGCGATCGTGCGAGATCATCAAAAACGCCTTGCATCTCACGTTGCGTCAGGTTGTAGCCTTCGAAGAACCTTGTCGCCTTGCAGGGATCAATAATTCATTGGAACTCGAGCGCCACCACACGAGCATTGAGCTCGCTTCAAGAGACTCGTGTCCAGTAAGCTCGTCGAGCGAGGTTCATCGATTTGCCCTGCCAGGGGGCTGCGCCACGGCGCGCCATCAAGGATCGACACGAAAGCGGTTGGCCAGACCAGGTCGACTAGATCTGCCGAATGAAGGCAAGCTCATCTTACGGCAGTTCAAACCGATTCAGTGGGACCCTTCGCGCTGCATTGCCTCCTCGTAGAGCATGTGGCGTGCTGGATTGGCTGATCCTGGCGCGCAGGCAATCTTCATTCCCCAATAATGACAGCAGCCGGAGCCCTGTGAAGGTTTCTAACGTGCGGCTGCCAAGGAGCTGAATCGCTGTGATCTCGTACTCTTTTCTTCTGGCCTCCTGGGGGACCTTGGGAAATCTTAGCCCCTTGCTCACGGCGGGGCGGTGGTTGCGCCGGCGCGGTCACCGGGTGCGGGTCATCGCTGATCCGGCGATGCGTCCAGAGGTCGAGGCCGCCGACTTCGAGTTCGTGACATGGCGCCGCGCACCAACAGAAATGGCCGCGGATCCGACAGATATCTCGAACCCGCAAGAGCGGATGCGCAGGGTGGTGTTTGAGCCCTGTTCTGCATACGCTGCCGATATCCAGGACGAGATTGGCCGCCGGCCAACCGACGCGGTTCTTAGCCTCGACCTTCTTTTTGGGGCGGCAGTTGGGGCAGAAGCGTCCGGCGTGCCCTTCGCGTTTCTTTCGCCTCACGTCAGCCTTCGGATTTTGCCTGGGCTGCCGCCGGCAACTTCGGGCTTGGCCCTGCCAAAGACGAAAGAGGAGCGCGCCGAAGTCGAGGCCGCGTGTTCGGCTTTCGCCGGAGCGATGAATGCCTCTCTTCCGATCCTGAATCGGGCCCGCATCGATTTTGGGCTCGCGGTCCTTGGGGATGTTATGCATCTGTTCGACCGCGCCGATCGGGTCCTGCTCGCGACCACTCAAGCTTTCGACTTCGAAGCTGACTCTCTGCCTGACAATTTCCGCTATATCGGGCCTTTGCTCGATACGCCGGCTTGTTGCAATTCGTGGCAAAGGCCCTGGTCCGCACCCGCCAACCGTCCCCGCGTGCTGATCGCCTGCAGCACAGGTGCGCAGGGCCAGCTTGCTCTGTTCCAGCGCGTTATCGACGCTGTGGGGACGCTTGATGTCGAGGCCGTGTTTACAACAGGTCCAAACCTGCACGCAGCCGAGTTTCGTGCTCCGGGCAACGTGCACGTGGTGCGCGGTGCTTCCCATGACCTGGTCATGAAGGAGGTTTCGCTCGTCATATCTCAAGGCGGTCACGGCACTGTCATGCGGTCACTGATAAATAATTTACCGCAACTCATTCTGCCAATGGGGCGAGACCAGTCTGCCAACGCAGCGCGAGTGGAGGCGAGGGGCGCCGGACTTCGATTGCCTCCGACCGCATCCGAAGAGGAGATCGCCGCAGCGGCAAACAGGCTGATCGTCGAACCTCAATTCGAATCCGCAGCCCGTAACCTCGGCGAGGCTATCAAGGCCGACATCGACAGCTCCAGGCTTGTGGACGAGATGGAGCTTGTCGCCGGCGCGAAACGCCAAAGAGATAGTCGCTGATGGCCCAGCTAGCTGGGTAGATGCGCCGTCCTGTTGCGGTCAAAACACGTCGCATCTGGCACATGGCGCAAGCCTTAGACGACAAAAGGGAAGACTGCCTTGCGCATTGAGCCCAATTCGGTCCCCTTCACGTTGCTACTTGGTCTGATGGCTTCGTTGCCAACGCTTGGAGCCGACATGATCCTACCAAGCCTGTCGGCAACAGGAGCGGATCTCGGTGCGACCTCAGCCGAAGTGGGTTTGATTATGAGCGTCTATCTCGTCAGCTTGGGTGCAGCACCTCTGGCTTACGGGCCGATATCCGATCGCTTTGGCCGCAAGTGTATCGTCGTCTTTGGCTGTGTACTTGTGGTCATTGCGAGCATCGGTTGCGCCTTCTCTGTTTCTCTAAGGCAGCTCCTGTTCTTTCGCGTACTCCAGGGAGCCGGTGCTTCCGCGACCGCGGTTGCTGCGGTCGCAATTGTCAGGGACATCTTTGATGGGGCGGCCGCTGCAGCAAAGATCTCCAACGTGATCTTGGCGATCTACCTTGTTCCAATGTTTGCACCAACGGTCGGCGCGGCGCTTCTCGCATTCAGCAGCTGGCGGGCAATCCATCTCTTCCCAATCGTAGGGGCATTGGTGCTGCTCGCAGCGATGTGCGGCTTTACCGAGAGCGCGAGGATCGATCCAAAGGCAAGGCTAAGCCCTGCTGCGATCCTGTGGAACTATGTCCGTCTTTCGCGGCATCCCATCTGCCTTGGAAACATCCTTTGCAATGCCGCAGCGGCCGGAGCTGTATTTGCCTACGTCACCGGTTCATCTCTGCTCTTGATCACCGGCTTGGGGTTCCATCCGCATCAATATGGGCTGATCTTCGGAGCAAGTGCCCTGTCCGTCATCGCTGGCACTCGGGTCAACATAATCCTGGGCGGCTTAGAGCTGGCGCCAACGAAGGTGGTTGCGTTGGGCCTCATCCTCTCGACCATGCTGGCGGCATGTCTCCTCGTTATGGCGCTCGCAGGAGGTCAATCGGGTGCCGTTGTGATCTTCGTGATGATCGGTGTCGCATTCTCGTTCGGCTTAATGTCGCCATGTCTTATCAACGAAGCGTTGGCGCCCCTGCCAGATATTATGGGCTCCATCAATGCCGCAAGAACTTTTGTGCAGATGATGAGCGCGGCTTTATCCAGTGCGGTGGTCGCGGGTCTTTTCGACGGGCATTCGGCATTTTCAATGGCCGTGGTGATGCTCGCTTTTTGCCTGCTGGCGGACGCCACCTACATCTGGATCGTTCTGTCAGCCAAGAACCTTTGAAGTCAGACAAAAGCAAGAGCCAGCTCAGGAGGGCAAACCGTGATCTCTTACGACAAGTTGCGGCCCGTGCTGTTGAGCCGTGATGGTGTGCGTTTGGCACATGTTGAGGCCGGGCCTGCTGGCGGGCATGTTCCTCCGCTACTGCTTATCAATGGCTGGACGGGAGACCACGGCATCTTCGCGCCCCAGATTACCTATTTCGCTCAAAGCCGCCGTGTCGTGGCCGTCAACCTTCGCGGTCACGGCGCTAGCGATGCACCAGAGCAGGAATACACGATGGCTGGACTTGCGGACGATGTTGCGTGGCAATGCGCTCAACTGAAACTGGAAAAGCCCGTGGTCATTGGCCACAGCATGGGCGGGCGGATCGCACTTGAACTTTGCGGCCGCAATCCGAACCTCGCTTCGGGAATGGTGATGATCGATACAATCATCATGCCACCCCCACGTTTACGAGAATCTCGCGAACTTCAAAATCTGCTGGAGGGCGTTGCCGGACCGACCTATCGGGCAGTGCTAAGGAACAGCGCATGGGAGCTCGGCTGCGATTTCGATGATCCTGATCGACGTAAAAGGATCTTTGAATCTTATGTACTTCCGCCGTGCGAGAAAACACCACAGCATGTGGCCTATTCGATGCTACGAAATGCGACGCTGAACTATGATCCCGTTCCTGCTGCAGAAGCTTGTAAACTGCCGATGGCCTATATTTCCGCGGACGTGCCGTTGGTAAAGATGGCGCGCGGTCTAGATCGGCTGCAGGAAATCTGCCCACAGCTTGTCGTGGCGAACACAATGCTTGCGGGACATTTCAACACGATTGAGGTTGCTGATCAGGTCAATGCCATGCTCGATCGGTTCCTGGCCGTCGGCCTCAACCGCCACAGATCCTGATGTGCGAGTGCGAGTGTCCCAAAGTGCGAGATCAACATTGCTGACGATGGCTGGTCTTTAAACGTCTGAAGCAGTCGTTGTACACCGATGCCTAGCAGCCGTTCTACCTTCTTCGTTCACCGCGACCACAACGTTTGCGAAGGATCTGCGACATCAGCCGATGCTCGGAAGAATGGAAGTCGATGTTGAATCAGCCGGAGAGAGATGTGGCGGACTATATGCTAGCGTCGTTAACGACCAGCTGCCCCGTCCGCTCCCCGGTCTTTGGGACTGGATGCGCTCGGAGCTTGACCGGCTGCTCCAAACTCGTATTCCACCACTGAGGACCAGGTGGCCCATCCAGGACAAGATGCCACTCGACGGTCGAGTGCTGACGCGTTTCGCCCTAAAGATGGTGTTTGCGTCCGGGACACGGTGGCTCCCATGGGCCAGTCCGACCAGTCCGCTCGCCTCGTTCGGATCAGGAGGCGGGCCCGATAGTTTGGGCGAGTTACGAGGAGGGTTCGTATGAGCGTAGATGAGCTGACAGACAGGCTGGAAAGGCCATCGAGAGCGAAATGGCGAGTTTTGCAAACGTTCGTATAGTTCTCCCAAGTCTCTCGATGTGGGAGAGTGAATTGCGTAGAGCTGTCTACGCGGCGGGTTGTAAACTTATGGGCAGGATGAATTCGGTTCGCGCCCAGCGGCTCTTGGAGCTATCGTTAGACGGCATCAAGCGCGCGGGCTGAGAAGAGGGGAGATCGACGTCGAAGATTGTGACACGTGGCGGTACGAAATGGCGATGATCCGACCGGCTCATCTTGGCTTAGCTGGCGACGAAACTGCAAGGCGAGATGCCGCCGTGGTGAGCCATCTCTGAGACACAGCTGGGCACGAAAAATGACGCTCGGCGCGAGAGGAATGGCGAGCTGACCGACAATCATGAGGTTCGGGGTCGTTAATCGCGGGACACGATGTGATGCGTCGACCTGCATTGAATGTGATCGACCCCTGGGGTCTGGCTATTCGCAAGAGATATCCCACTCAGCAGCCCTATTGCAGCTAGGATTGCGATCTTCCTTACTGCAGGTTGAGCCTGTTTCTGCTCACACGGAGTTGTTATGGGCGCGCCCCGAACTGCTCGGCTCACCGCCAAGCCGTCAGCTGACTTGCTGCTGCTTCCTGCGTCGTTTGGCTTGCGCTAGCCTGAGCTGCTCTGGGGCTGGGCGAGGTGATTGCAGAAACGGCGAGCGCTGTTGGACGTCTATTCGACGAGTGAAGTTCGCTACGACTTGGCACTTTGAAAATGGTTGTTCTTGAAACTGGAGGACATTGAGCTGCATGTGCGGGATTATGGGTATTTTGGGGCGTGGTCCGGTTGCGCAGCAGCTCATCGATTCACTGAGGCACCTTGAATATCGCGGCTACGATTCCGCTGGCGTCGCGACGCTGGAAGGTGACCATCTCGAGCGCCGCCGCGCCGAGGGCAAGCTGAAGAATCTGGAGAAGCGGCTGCGCGCCGAGCCGCTGGCGGGCCATACCGGTATCGGCCATACCCGCTGGGCCACGCATGGCAAGCCGACCGAGAGCAACGCCCATCCACATGCGACCGACAATGTCGCGGTCGTGCACAACGGCATCATCGAGAATTTTCGCGAGCTGCGCACCGAGCTGGAGCAGAACGGCGCCGAGTTCTCCTCCGANACCGACACCGAGGTGGTCGCGCATCTTGTCGAATCCTATCTGAGCAAGGGCTATTCGCCCCAGGATGCGGTNAANGCATCGCTGCCGCGTCTGCGTGGCGCGTTTGCGCTGGCGTTCCTGTTCAAAGGCCATAACGATCTCATGATCGGCGCGCGCAAGGGGTCGCCGCTCGCGATCGGACATGGCGAGGGCGAGATGTATCTGGGGTCGGATGCGATC
>NZ_AWZU01000009.1 GCF_000472385.1 Bradyrhizobium sp. ARR65 | reverse complement strand
CTCGCTCTTTTGCATCCTGAGTTGGAGGGTGTTCTGGATGACGATGCTCAACCGTTCCGCCCCAGACGCGCCGCCAACTCTCGCGTTGACTGCGACGGAAATCGGCGTGCTCAATCGCCTCGTCAACGACAAACCAAAAGCAAGACAGAAAACGCTCTCGCACTACCTGATCAAGATCGCCCGGCTCGGCGGTTATCTCGCCCGCGCCAGCGATCCGCCGCCCGGCAATACCGTTATGTGGCGCGGGCTGTCACGCCTCACCGACATGGCGCTGAGCGCCATGGTCGGCGGAGAATTTGTGGGTAATTGAAAGATCCGGTAGCGCTCCGTCGAGAGGGGCCCCGAGAGCGAGTAGCTGCGGAACAGTGGCGGACCGCCGCCCGTCCGTGCGAGACGCAAGACGACGTACTGGCCGGGCAGAGCCGGTGGCAGCGGTTGACCGTCGGGATGCCGCATCGACAGGGAGAGGACATCCGCGGACTCCTGATCGATCGACGCCACCGCGAGCGGCTGAAATCCGGGAGCTGCGGGATGCGCGGCTGCAGCCGGCGCCAGCCCCGCATTGCCGCTTCCCATGGCGATCGTTTGGCTCTGCAGCAACGCCTGAAAAGACGCGCGCCATCCGGGCGAAAGCGCCTCGATCCGCAAGGCGCGCTGCAATCGGTCGCGCGGATGATTGGGCGAATAGAGAAGCGCGTTGACCTCTGTGACGGTCATTCGCTCATTCGCCTCTCCCACCTTCACGATTTCGTCGCCCGCGCCGACTTCGCCCTCCTGCAGCACGCGGAAGTAGAATCCCGGCCGTCCGCTGGATGTCAGCAATGCCGGCATCCGCGGCTCATTCATCCGAATGCCAACGCGATAGCAGGTCACGCGAGGTTGAGTGATCTCGAAGACCGCGCCGCCGATTTGATAACGATCGCCGATGCAAACGGCATCATCGGGCATTCCTTCGATCGTGAAGTTCTCGCCGAACTGCCCGTGGACGAAGTCGGTCCGCTTGAGCTGCTCCTGCCAGTAGCGATACGACTCGATCTGGTAGACGAAGACGGCACGCTGCTCACCCCCGTGGCCGGCCAGGTCGCCTTGACCATCTCCCTCCAGATTCAAGCGGCCGACCCGACAGCGCCCACGCACCGGATTTTTCCAGATCCCGGTGTGTACGGTTCGACCCTTCCACTCGATATCGCGCGGAAGTCCGACATTCACCGATAGTAATCGAGCCATATTCCGCTCCGCTTTTGATGGGGGACTGGAAGTCTTCCTAGCCGCTTGCATCCGGTGCGGACCCACCACCCGGTGCCCGCTCGTGGATGACCTCGGCGGCATCGAGATTACGTCCGTAGCCGCGTGAACCCGTCGGCGCTCCATTCATGCTGCCGATGCCGTGATGGGTGAAGAAGAGCCCGTCCGGGTCGTAGCGCTTCTTGATCGCAGCCAGGCGATCGAAATTTGGTCCCAGTATCGTGTCTTCCAATTCGGATCGAAGAAATCGGCCTCGGAGAGATAAGCACCCGCACCTGGCGCGACCGTCACGAGCAACTCGAACGCGCGGCCGATGGCCTGCGCGGCGGCGCGCGCACGCGGCAAATCCGGCTCATGACCACGGATGCCTAAAAATGCGGGCGGCCCGTGACCGGCTATAATGACAAGCGCGAACGCCTCGAGCACAGCTGGGTTCATTGCAGTATCGCGCGCCGCGTCGATTTCCTCTGGTGCCGCTCCAGCCAAACCCTTGTTGAAGTGAAAGGCGACCGGCCAGTGGCGCGATGCGGCAAAGACCGCGTCTGTCAGCTTTTGCCGCTCGCTTTCCTGAAGCAGCGATGCCGGCAGCCAGGCCGATTTGTAGCCGTGAATGAAAAACCCAACCTGTCCGCTGTCTCCAACATAGAAGAAGTTTCCGAGCGGCGCGGCGGGCCGATCGTCCTGCACGATCAGGCCGGGGACTTTGCGCAGATAATCGGCGTCCCAGAAGTGCTGCGCCGGCGCTGCGAAAAAGGCGATCGGCCTCTCGATCGAGATCTCCTTCGTTGACGCCAGCGCCGAGGCGAAGGGCGCCCACACGCTCTCGGCCTCGGCTTGCCCAAGACCCTGGAACACCATGGCGACATGCACGGAGTTGTCCTTGCCGAAGGCGATCTGCTCGCCCCAATACGGATTAAACAGCTTATCCGCATAGAAGGAGAGAGTTTTGTCGATCAGGCCGCGAAACGCCGTGTCGGATGCGGCCTTGATTGTACCGAACGCTGCGCCGAAGGTGGTCGGAAGCTCGCGCGTGCGCAATGTGAGCTTGGTGAGGACACCGAAGGCGCCGCCGCCACCGCCCTTGATGGCCCAGAACAAGTCGGGGTGGTTGCAAGCGTTGACAATGAGGACGGTGCCATCTGCCGTGACGATTTCCGCCTGAAGGAGACCGGCCGCGCCGAGCCCATACTTTTTGGAGAAGCTGCCAAAGCCGCCGCCATGAATGAAGCCTGCGACGCCCACAGTCGTGCAGCCGCCGCCCTGCACATAGCGCCCGCCCCGCGTCGTGACCGCGTCGTAGACGGCGAGCCAGCGCGCCCCGGCCTCGACGGTGACGGCGGGTTGCGGAGCGTGTGTGGCGTCGCAACCGTCCGGAACGAAGGCATCGTGCAGCGTGATCCCGCTCATCTCGCGCGTCCAGATCAGAAGCGAGTCCGGCGCATCGGAAGTGCCCTGATAGCTGTGACCGCCACCCTTGATGACGAGCCGCAGGTTATTCTCCCGCGCGAAGTTGACCGCCACGACCACATCCGCCGTCGATTGCGCTTTGACGGCGTAGGCGCTCGGTGCGGAATTCCAGGCGTCCACCCAGCCCGAAGTTTCGGTAAGCGCCGGATTCTCGCTGATGAAATAGGGGTTGCGCATCTCCTTGAAGTAAGCCTCGCAAGCGGCGCCCTCGGGCGCGGCTCGGCACGCGGCAAGAGGGTCGTCGAGCTTGACGAGCCGGCCGCCGACCGCATTGAAGAGACTATTCCAGCGCGCCTGCGACGGCCACGCGGGATCGCGCGGACGTACCCTGGCAAACGGCATCGCCTCGCCGGCGGTCACCGATGGTGCCGCGCCACCAAGTGAAGCGAGGCCGCTCACAGCCGCTGCCTTTAGGAAAGTCCGTCTATCCATTGCCGAGCCCTCGTCTGAGATATCGAAATCGTCAGAGAGACCTGATGCTTTTGATCCGCGCGCTGGGACGCTGGCGCCCCTTACGCTGATCGACGGTCAGACAGCTCAATGGGCGCAGCGGGACTTGGCCCGCAACTGCACGCACCAGTGGAGGCATTTTTCGGAATAGAAGTTGCTGTAATTGAGGCGGAGAAAACCACTGGCGAAAAGGCGATCGCTACGTCCGATTTGCGTTGTTTGGCGAACGGTGAGAGAGGCACGCCGTTGGAGACAGCGTCAACTTGCCGTCGTCACCGCCGCGGCCGGCAACGTCGAAAGCAGCGCGTGCAGCGTGATCAGCGTCGAGTGGTCGGCGATGCCGTCGATGCGCGCGGGGCGGAAATGGCGCTGGAAGGCGGTCACCACGTCCATGGTCGCCGCGTCATATTTCCCGGTGACCGGCACGCCATAACCGTATTTGGCGAGCGCCATCTGCATGTTTTGCACGTCCTCGCTGATGGTGCCGAGCATCAGCGCTTCCCCGCGCACGATCGGCGCCGGCTGCACCCAGTGGCCGACGCCTGAATTGGCGAGGGAATGCCAGGGGAATTTTTCGCCGGGGTCCTTCTTGCGCGAAGGCGCGACGTCGGAATGGCCGAGCACGCGCTGCGGCGGCACCTTGCGGCGAAGCATGATGCCGCGGCACAGCGCAATGACCGCGGCGATCTGGCGCAACGGAAAATCCGGATAGCCCCAATCATGCCCGCCGTTGACGATCTCGATCCCGATCGAACACGAATTGATGTCCTCTTCGCCCGCCCAGGACGAGACGCCGGCATGCCAGGCGCGCTTGGCTTCCGGAACACATTGCAGGATGCGGCCATCCTCCAGCACGATGTAATGCGAGGAGACATCGCTGCCCGCCGTGCAGAGCCGCGCGACCGCGCCTTCGGCGTCGGGCATGCCGGTGTAGTGCAGCAGGATCATGTCCGGCTCGCGGCCCTTGCTCCGCTCGCCGTAATTCGGCGAGGCGATCACGTCGGAGGCGATTGAGGTGTCCGGGGTAAAGGTCTTCATGCTCGCGACGGCCTTCGGAATCGGAAGGCACGAGTGCGCTTCGAATCGGATTCGTCGGATGTGAACGAACCAGGCGGCATCTGGCAATTCAAAACCGGCAGGACAACGGCGTCCGGCCTTGCTCCGGGGGATAATGACTTAACCGTTCCTTTACTATAGCGGCGGTGCAATCATTCCGGTCAAGCGGCCCTCCCATTTTCTCTGCGGAACGCTTAACGAGCCTTTCGAAGGTGGAACTCAGTCGGGGCTTGGGCGCTTTCGGGAATTGTCACCGTCCCATCAACCCTTTCTTAAGTCTATCTGCCGTTACTAAGTCGTGAAGAGCCGAACCGGTTGTGGGGGACGGCCATCCCTATTTCACGCTCGAAATCCCATGTCAGCCCAGCAAATTCCATGCGGAAAACCGGGTTTGCGAGACGGGATGCGTGGGGTGAGCAACGGCGCGGAGCGGCGGCGCGTTCTACAACTTCGGGACAAGCGCAAGGACAAGCGCGAGGATTTGAGGCGCCATGGGCCGGCGACCATCCAGTTTCTGTTGGCGTCGCCAGCTTTCGCGAGGCAAAGGGACATGAGTGCTGACGTTTCGCGCCATGTCCCCGTGCTCGGCCGCGAGGCGGTGGAACTGCTGCAGCCCCGCACCGGCGGTATTTATGTGGACGGCACTTTCGGTGCAGGCGGCTACAGCCGGGCGATCCTTAAGACGCCTGGCACGCGCGTAATCGCGATCGACCGCGACCGCAGCGCGGTTGCCGGCGGCTTCGCGCTCGTCGAGCAGTCCGAGGGCAGGCTGACGCTGGTTGAGGACCGCTTCTCGCATCTTGCCGAGGTCTGCGCCGGGCAGGGCGTTGCGGGCGTCGACGGCGTGGTGATGGATGTCGGCGTCTCCTCCATGCAGCTCGACCAGGCCGAGCGAGGCTTCTCCTTCCGCCTGGAGGGTCCGCTCGACATGCGGATGAGCGATCGCGGTCCGAGCGCGGCCGATGTGGTCGCGCGCGCGAGTGAAGCACAGCTCGCCGACATCATCTATCTGTTCGGTGAGGAGCGCCATTCCCGCAAGCTTGCCCGCGCCATCGTCGCCGCGCGCAAGGAGGCGCCGATCACCACCACACGCGCGCTTGCCGATATCGTCGCGCGCAACGTCCGCTCAAAGCCGGGCGAGATTCACCCGGCGACGCGGACCTTCCAGGCGCTGCGTGTCTTCGTCAACGAAGAGCTCGAGGAGTTGCAGCTTGCGCTGGAGGCGGCCGAGCGCGTTCTGAGCGAGGGCGGCCGCCTGGTGGTCGTCTCCTTTCATTCGCTGGAAGACCGCATCGTCAAGAAC
This sequence comes from Bradyrhizobium sp. ARR65, assembly GCF_000472385.1. Taxonomy (GTDB): domain Bacteria; phylum Pseudomonadota; class Alphaproteobacteria; order Rhizobiales; family Xanthobacteraceae; genus Bradyrhizobium. The sequence goes on along the minus strand of NZ_AWZU01000009.1, from coordinate 192,494 downwards.
TTTCTCAACGAGCGCAGCAAGTCCGGCGGCGGCTCGCGCCACCTGCCGGAGGTCGCGCATTCCGCGCCGAGCTTTCGGCTCATCACGCGCCGGCCGCTGACCCCGAACGAGACAGAACTTGCCGCCAATCCGCGCGCGCGCAGTGCAAAGCTCCGCGCCGCCGAACGCACCGCGGCACCAGCGCATCCGCCCCATCCCTTGCCGTCCTGGCCGAGACTGGCCGATGTGATGCGGGGAGGCTAGCGCGATGCGGATCCTCCACCTCCTCGTGATCGGCTTTTTGGTGTTTGCCGCGGCCTATGTCTATCGGATCAAGATGGATTCGACCGCGCGCACCGAGCGCGTGCTGAAGCTGCATGCCGAAATTCGCGAGGAGCGCGATGCGATTGCGACGCTGCGCTCCGAATGGGCCAAGCTCGACGCGCCGCTGCGGTTGCAAGGGCTCGCCGAGCGCCACTTGCCGCTGAAGCCGATCAACGCCCGCCAATATGACGATCTCAAGAACCTTCCCGAGCGGCCGCCGACCCTGGTGAAGCCGGGTGATCCAGACCCGATCGGATCGATGATCCACACCATCGATGCGGCAGTCGATGCAGCCAATGTCACCGGTTCGGTGCCGCAGCCGGAGAAGAAGCAATGACGGATGTGGCGCAGGCCAAGACCAAGCCGGAACCATGGAGGCAGCGGCTGATCCGCAGCCTGCTTTACGGGCGCAATGTCGACCGCGCCGCCAAGGCGCGGGCTCGCGTCGGCTTTGCCATTCTCGCCTTCGCCGCCGTGTATGCGGTGATCGGCGGGCGGCTCATGATGTTCGCGATCGGAGCGGACGCGCATGGCGCGCGCCAGGGCGGATCGCGCGACGCGATCGCGACCGCGCGCCCCGACATCATCGACCGCAATGGCGAGATTCTCGCGACCGATGTGAAGGCGCCGAGTCTCTATGGCGAGCCGCGCCGCATCATCGACAAGGACGAGGCGATCGAACTCTTGACGGCCACGCTGCCCGATCTTGATACCGCGGAGGTGCGCGACCGCCTCTCATCGAGGAAGGGATTCGTCTGGCTCAAGCGCGAAATCACGCCGCAGCAGCAGCAGGACATTCATCGCCTCGGGATTCCCGGCATCGGCTTTTTGCGCGAGAACAAGCGCGTTTATCCCACCGGCAACGAGGTCGCGCACCTGATCGGCCTCGTCAACATCGACAACCAGGGCATCGCCGGCATGGAGAAATGGCTCGACAATAACGGGCTTGCCGATTTGCACCGCGCCGGCTTTGCCACGGACCGGCTCCAGCGTCCGATCGAGTTATCAGTGGATCTGCGCGTCGAGCACGCGCTGCGCGACGAACTTTTGAAGGCGAAGGAGAAGTTTCACGCCAAGGCGGCCTCTGGCCTCGTCACCAATGTCAGGACCGGCGAGGTCGTCGCGATGGTCTCGGTGCCGGATTTCGATCCCAACAACCCGAAGGAAGCGCACGACCCCGACCGCATCAACCGCCTGACCACCGGCGTCTACGAGATGGGCTCGACCTTCAAGGCTTTCACGCTGGCGATGGCGCTGGATACCGGCAAATACGACCTCAACTCGATGTGGGATGCGCGCGGGCCGCTGCACTACGGCAAGTTCGCAATCCATGATGACGAGCCGAAGGGCCGGTTCCTCAGCATGAAGGAGGTGTTCACCTTCTCCTCCAACGTCGGCGCGGCGCGCATTGCGCTGTCACAGGGCGTCGAGGCGCACAAGGCTTTCCTGCGCAAGATGGGGCAGCTCGAGCGGCTGCGTACCGAATTGCCGGAGAGTGCCGCTCCGATCGTGCCGCGGCATTGGGGCGACCTGAACACGATCACCATCGCGTTCGGGCACGGCATCGCGGTGGCACCGCTACAGGCGGTGATGGGAGTCAGTGCGCTGGTCAATGGCGGCTATCTGATTCCGCCGACCTTCTTGAAGCGCAGCGAGGAAGAGGCCATGGCGTTGGCCAAGCGCGTGATCAAGCCCGAAACCTCCGAAAAGATGCGGTTCCTGATGCGGCTCAATGCCGAGGTCGGCACGGCGCGCAAGGCCGACGTCAAGGGCTACTACATCGGCGGCAAGACCGGCACCGCGGAAAAGGTCATCAACGGGCGCTATGCCAAGAAGCGTGTGCTGACCGCCTTTACGGCGGTCATCCCCGCGGATAAACCCCGCTACCAGCTCCTGATCATGCTGGACGAGCCGCAGCCGCTGAAGGAAACCTACGGGTTCATCACCTCGGGCTGGAACGCGGTGCCGACCGCCGGCAATGTGATCTCCCGGATCGCGCCGCTCCTGGGCATTGAACCGCGTTTCGACCTGCCGCCGCCTGACCGCCTTATTCTTGCGGCATCAAGGACAACGCAGTAAGCACGACGTTGCCGCAGCTCTTCTTGAGTCCTCGCGGCATCGACCGCGTTCCCACGGCCCGGGGTGGACTGGAACATCATGAATCTTGGCGAGCTCTTTGGCGATGACGCGCGCCTCGATACGCAGGCGCGAGCGATCCTCGTCGGCGGTCTCGCCGTGGATAGCAGGGCCGTAAAACCCGGTGACCTGTTTTTCGCGCTGGCCGGCCACAAGACCGATGGCGCGCGCTTCATCGATGCGGCGATCGCCGCTGGCGCCATTGCGATCGCGGCTGAACATCCGCCGCCCGATAACTGCCGCGTTCCCTTTGTCGTCACGCCGAATGCGCGGTTGGCGCTGGCGCTGGCGGCGGCAAAATTCTTCCCCCGCCAACCCGCGACGATTGCGGCGGTGACCGGCACCAGCGGCAAGACCTCGGTGGCGGCCTTTACGCGACAGATCTGGCAGCGGCTCGGCCATGTCTCCGCGAGTATCGGCACCATTGGTCTGGTGTCGGACAAACGCACCGTCTACGGCTCGCTGACGACGCCCGATCCGATCGCGCTGCACCGCCAGCTCGACGAGATCGCGCGTGACGGCGTCACGCATCTCGCCTTTGAGGCATCGTCGCACGGGCTCGACCAATACCGGCTCGATGGCGTGCGTATCGCCGCCGGCGGTTTTACCAATCTCTCTCGCGATCACATGGATTATCATCCCGATATCGCACATTATCTTGCCGCGAAGCTGCGCCTGTTCCGCGAGCTGATCCCGCCCGGCGGTGCCGCTGTGATCTCGGCCGATCACGATTGCTCTTCCCAAGTCCTCGATGCGGCGCGGTCGCGCGGCCTGCGTATCCTCGCCGTCGGCAGCAAAGGCGACGGTGCGGGCGAGGGCATTCGGCTGGTCGAGGCTGCGATCGACGGTTTCGCGCAAAAGCTCCTGGTCGAACATCGCGGCAAGAGATATTCCGTGCACCTGCCGCTGGTCGGCCATTTCCAGATCGAGAACGCGCTGGTGGCTGCGGGCCTTGCGATTGCAACCGGCAGCGAGCCGGATGCGGTATTCGCAACGCTCGAACAGCTCGAAGGCGCCAAAGGCAGGCTCGAGCGGGTGGGCGAGCGCAACGGCGCGCCGATCTTCGTCGATTATGCGCACAAGCCTGACGCGCTGGCCAAGGCGCTGCAGGCGCTGCGTCCTTACGCCAAGCGCAAGCTGGTCGTCGTGTTCGGCGCCGGAGGCGATCGCGACGCGGGCAAGCGGCCGCTGATGGGCGCGATCGCGAGCGAGAATGCGGATAGCGTCATCGTCACCGATGACAATCCGCGCAGCGAGAACCCCGAAGCGATCCGCGCCGCGATCTTGAGCGCCACAAAAGGCGCCAGTGAAATCGGCGACCGCGCCACCGCGATCCGGACGGCGATCGATGCGTTGCAGCCGGGCGATGCGCTGCTGATCGCGGGCAAGGGCCATGAGACCGGGCAGATCGTCGGCGACCGCGTTCTGCCGTTCAGCGATCACGAAGCGGTCGCAACCGCATTGGCTCCGAGGGTCGCATGAACGCGGCGCCGCTATGGACCTCCAAGGAAATGGCCGAGGCCATGCATGCCGGGCGCTGCGGCGCGTTGCCCGATGCCGTGACCGGCCTTTCCATCGACAGCCGCACCATTCAGCCGGGCGAAGCCTATTTTGCGATCAAGGGCGACGTGCATGACGGCCATGATTTCGTTGAGGCGGCACTAAGGGCCGGCGCGGCGCTCGCCGTGGTCGAGACAGCGCAAGCGGGGGAATTTGCGAGCGATGCGCCGCTGCTCGTGGTCGAGGACGTGCTTGAGGGCTTGGGCGAGCTGGCGCGCGCCGCGCGGGCGCGTCTCGCCGGACAGGTCATCGCGGTCACGGGATCGGTCGGCAAGACCTCGACCAAGGAAGCGCTGCGGCACGTGCTTTCCGCGCAGGGCGCAACGCATGCTTCGGTCGCGTCCTTCAACAATCATTGGGGCGTGCCGCTGTCGGTGGCGCGGTGTCCGGCCGACACGCGCTTTGCAGTGTTCGAAATCGGCATGAATCATCCGGGCGAGATCGAGCCGCTGGTCAAAATGGTGCGGCCGCATCTTGCGATCATCACCACCGTCGAGCCGGTGCATCTGGAGTTCTTCTCGGGCCTGGAGGCAATCGCCGATGCCAAGGCCGAGATCTTTGCCGGGCTCGAGCCGGGCGGGGCGGTGGTGCTCAATCGCGACAATTCGCAGTTCGAGCGGCTCAGCCGGCGTGCGCGGGAACGCGACATCTCGCGCATCGTTTCCTTCGGCGCCGACGCGAACGCCGATGCGCGGCTTTTGGATCTCTCGCTGCACGCCACCTGCTCGGCCGTGCATGCCAGCATCCTCGGCCATGACGTGACCTACAAGCTCGGCATGCCCGGCCGCCACATGGCGCTGAACTCGCTCGCCGTGCTTGCAGGCAGCTCCCTTGCCGGCGCGGATCTCGCGCTCGCGGCGCTGTCGCTGTCGAATCTGGTGCCGGCGGCCGGCCGCGGCGTGCGTCGCGCGCTGGAACTCGGCAATGGCGAAGCCACCCTGATCGATGAAAGCTACAATGCCAATCCGGCCTCGATGGCCGCGGCGCTGAATGTGCTGGCCCAGGCGGATGTCGGGGCGCAGGGACGGCGCATCGCGGTTCTCGGCGACATGCTCGAACTCGGGCCCGCAGGACCCGAGCTGCATCGCGGCCTTGCCGATGTCGTCAAAACCAATCGCATCGATCTTGTCTATTGCTGCGGTCCCTTGATGCGTAACTTGTGGGATGCGCTTTCCCCGGCTAAACGGGGCGGCTATGCGGAGAATTCGGCGAGCCTGGAATCCCAGGTGGTTGCCGCGATCCGTGCGGGCGATGCGATCATGATCAAGGGGTCGCTCGGCTCGAAAATGAAGGCCATTGTGAATGCGCTGGAGAAGCGCTTTCTCGCTAGGTCCGCGCGCGACGTCGCCGCGGGATAGGACAGAATGAATGTTCTACTGGTTGATTGAGCTGTCCAGTACGTTCCCTCCCGGTCTCGGGTGGTTGCGTACGATACTGAACGTATTTCGCTACATCACCTTTCGCACCGGCGGCGCGGTGGTCACGGGCGCGCTGTTCGTCTTTCTGTTCGGTCCCTGGATCATCGATCACCTGCGCGTTCGTCAAGGCAAGGGCCAGCCGATCCGCGCGGACGGGCCGCAATCGCATCTCTTGACCAAGAAAGGCACGCCCACGATGGGCGGGCTGATGATCCTCTCGGGGCTCGTGGTCGCCACGGTGTTATGGGCCAATCCACTCAACCCCTATGTCTGGATCGTGCTTGCGGTGACGTTGGGGTTCGGCTTCGTCGGCTTTTACGATGACTACCTGAAGGTGACCAAGCAGACCTCGAGCGGGTTCGGCGGCCGCACCCGTCTGCTGCTGGAAGGGCTGATCGGGCTCGCCGCCTGCTACGCGCTGGTGCGGCTCGGACGCGATCCGTCGTCGACGTCGCTTGCAATCCCCTTCTTCAAGGAGGTCGTCATTAATTTCGGCTGGTTCTTCGTACTCTTCGGCGCCTTCGTCATTGTCGGCGCCGGCAACGCGGTCAACCTCACCGATGGTCTCGACGGGCTCGCCATCGTGCCGGTGATGATCGCCTCCGCAAGCTTCGGCCTGATCGCCTATCTCGCCGGCAATGTCGTGTTTTCCGATTATCTGCAGATCAATTACGTTCCGGGCACGGGCGAACTTGCAGTGCTCTCCGGCGCGGTGCTCGGCGCCGGCCTCGGCTTTCTCTGGTTCAACGCGCCGCCGGCTTCCATTTTCATGGGCGATACCGGCTCGCTCGCGCTCGGCGGCATGCTCGGCTCGATCGCGGTCGCGGTCAAACATGAGATCGTGCTGGCGGTGATCGGCGGCCTGTTCGTGCTCGAAGCGGTCTCCGTGATCGTGCAGGTCGCCTCCTTCAAGCTGACCGGAAAGCGCATCTTCAAGATGGCGCCGATCCATCACCATTTCGAGCAATTGGGCTGGACCGAGCCGCAGATCGTGATCCGGTTCTGGATCATCGCCGTGATGCTGGCGCTGGCCGGACTCTCCACGCTGAAGCTGCGGTGATGTTTTCCTCTCCACACGATCGTCATTCCGGGGCGCGCGAAGCGCGAACCCGGAATCTCGCTCCACAATCTCGAGATTCCGGGTTCGCTCGCTTCCAAGTCGGCTGGTGCCGATTTAGACAAGTCAAATTGCCGAACTCGGGTAGACCCGAGTTCGGGGCGAGCGCCCCGGAATGACGGTGGTCCAACTATGATTCCAGTCACTTCCTTCGCCGGCAAAAAGGTCGCGGTGTTCGGTCTCGGCGGGTCCGGGCTTGCGAGCGCTCGCGCCTTGCAGGCGGGCGGCGCCGATGTCATCGCGGGCGATGACGGCGCGGACCGGCTTGCCGAGGCGGCGCAGGCCGGGATTGCCACCGCAGATCTGCGCACGATTTCCTGGCACGATGTCTCGGCGCTGGTGCTCACTCCGGGCGCGCCGCTGACCCATCCCGCGCCGCATTGGAGCGTGCTGCTGGCGCGGCGGGCGGGCGTCGAGGTGATCGGCGACGTCGAGTTGTTCTGCCGCGAACGGGCCCGCCATGTGCCGGACGCGCCCTTCGTGGCCATCACCGGCACCAACGGCAAATCCACCACTACGGCGCTGATCGCGCATCTGATGCGCTTTGCCGGCTACGACACCCAGATGGGCGGCAATATCGGCACCGCGATCCTGTCGCTGGAGCCGCCGCGCAAGGGGCGCGTGCATGTGATCGAGATGTCGTCCTACCAGATCGATCTTACCCCCTCGCTCGATCCGACGGTCGGCATCCTGATCAACCTGAGCGAAGACCATATCGATCGCCACGGCACGATGGAGCATTACGCCGAGGTGAAGGAGCGCCTGGTCACCGGCGTGCAGGCCAAGGGCACTGCGATCGTCGGTGTCGACGACGGCTTTAGCCGCGCTATCGCAGATCGTTTGGATAGGGCTGGAAAGCGTGTGGTGCGCATCTCCGTCAAGCGGTCGTTGCCCGACGGCATCTATGTCGAGGATGAGACAATATTGCGCGCCGCCAGTGGGGCGCGCAGCGAGGTCGCGCGGATCGGCGGCATCGGTTCGCTGCGGGGCCTGCACAACGCGCAGAATGCCGCTTGCGCTGCGGCCTGCGCACTTGCACTGGGGCTGGACCAGGAGACTCTCCAAAATGGTCTGCGCAGCTTCCCGGGGCTGGCGCACCGCATGGAGCAGGTCGGCCGCCGCGGCAATGTGCTGTTCGTCAACGATTCCAAGGGCACCAATGCGGATGCCACGGCGCATGCGCTCTCGTCCTTTGCCGATATCTTCTGGATCGCGGGCGGCCGGGCGAAGCAGGGCGGCATCACTGGCCTCACCGGCTATTTCCCGCGCATCCGCAAGGCTTATCTGATCGGGGAAGCCGCGAAGGAATTCGCGGTGACGCTGGACGGGCAGGCCGCCCATGAGATCAGCGAGACGCTGGAGGTTGCCGTCGATCACGCCGCGCGCGATGCGGAAGCATCAGGGCTGAAGGACGCGGTGGTGTTGCTCTCGCCGGCCTGCGCCTCCTTCGACCAGTACCGCAATTTCGAAATCCGCGGCGCCAGGTTCCGTGACCTCGTCAATGCGCTGCCCGGCGTGAAGCCGGTGGTGTGATGGGCAGCGTCATTCCGGGGCGATGCGAAGCATCGAAACGGGAATCTCGAGATTCCGGGTTCGCGCTAGCGCGCCCCGGAATGACGGGTGGAGAAGGCGTGCCGCCCGTCAGAACTTACGAAGTTTCTTAACCATTCGGAAACCAACATGGGCCACCAATGGAAGCTTCCGTTGGCCCTGGGTCCGCCGATGCTCTCCCGCGAAGAACGCAATCCTCTTTCCCAATGGTGGTGGACCGTCGACCGGCCGCTGTTAGGGGCGATCATCGCGCTGATGCTGAGCGGCGTCATTCTGTCGCTGGCGGCGAGCCCGCCGGTGGCGACCCGCATCGGGCTCGATGCCTTCCATTTCTTCAACCATCATGTCTTCTTCCTGCTGCCGTCCTTCATCGTGCTGATCGGCGTCTCCTTCATGTCGCCACGGCAGATCCGGCGCAGCGCGTTGATCGTGTTCGCGATCAGCATCGCGCTGATCGTGGTGACGCTCCTGGTCGGCCCCGAGGTGAAGGGCTCGCGGCGCTGGATCACGCTGCTGGGCGTCAACATCCAGGCCTCGGAAGCCGCCAAGCCTGCCTTTGTGGTGATCGCTGCCTGGCTGTTCGCCGAATCGACCAAGCGGCCGGAAATGCCGGCGACCTCGATGGCGCTGGTGCTGCTGCTGACTCTGGTAGCGCTGTTGGTGATGGAACCCGATTTCGGTCAGACCATGCTGATCCTGATGGTGTGGGGTTCGCTGTTCTTCATCGCGGGCATGCGGATGATCTGGGTGCTGGGCCTTGCCGGTGCGGCCGGCGCTGGCCTGTTCGGCGCCTATCTCCTAGTGCCGCACGTCGCAGGCCGCATCCAGCGCTTCATGAATCCGGCCTCCGGCGACACGTTCCAGGTCGATACTGCGATGGAGGCCTTTTCCAATGGCGGTTGGCTCGGGCTTGGGCCGGGCGAGGGCATCGCCAAGCGCAACCTGCCTGACAGCCACACCGATTTCGTGTTTGCGGTCGCGGCGGAAGAGTTCGGGATCGTGCTTTGCCTGGCGCTGCTGGCGCTGTTTGCCTTCGTCGTGATCCGCGCGCTGTCGCGTGCCTACCGCAATGAAGATATGTTCTCCCGCTTTGCGGCCTCAGGGCTCGCCATCCTGTTCGGGGTGCAGGCAGCGATCAATATGTCGGTCAATCTGCAGCTCATCCCGGCCAAGGGCATGACGCTGCCGTTCATTTCCTATGGCGGCTCTTCGATGGTATCGCTGGCCTATGGCGTCGGAATGATGCTGGCGCTGACGCGGCTGCGCCCGCAGAGCGAGATTGAATCGCCGGTCGGCGAGCCCGGAGCGGCGCGCGGATTCGCGTAGTTGATCTCCCGTCATTCCGGGGCGCCTCGTAGAGGCGAACCCGGAATCTCGAGATTCCGGGTTCGATGCTGACGGACCGTCCCGGAATGACGTGCTCCAGGTCTGCTGCTCGCAACTCGCAATGCCAGTGCGTTAGCTATAGAAGGTGCCCTCATGGAAACTGCGCCTTTGATTTTGTTGGCTGCGGGCGGCACCGGCGGACATTTGTTTCCCGCCGAGGCGCTCGCCGTGGAACTGATGAAACGCGACTTGCGCGTTCGCCTGGTCACCGACTCCCGCGCGGTGCGTTACAGCGGCTTGTTCTCCAAGGACATGATCGATGTCGTGCCGAGCGAAACCATGCGCGGCCGCTCGCCCTGGCAGCTCGCCCGCACCGGCATCACGCTCGCTCTCGGCACCGCGATGGCGTTGAACCTGGTGCGAAAGCTCAAACCCGCCGCGGTGGTCGGCTTCGGCGGTTATCCGACCGTGCCGCCGCTGGTCGCGGCGCGGCTGTTGCGGATCCCGAGCGTCATCCACGATTCCAACGCGGTGCTTGGCCGCGCCAACCGCTTTCTGTCGCGCCATGTCAATGCGGTCGCGACCTCGCTGCCGGGCGTGCTCGACCGCGATCCGGCGCTTGGCCAGAAAACGACAACTGTCGGCACGCCGATGCGGCCCGCGATTCTCGCGGCGGCGGCGATTGCATACAACCCGCCCGATACGACCGGCCCGTTCCGCCTTCTGGTGGTCGGCGGCAGCCAGGGTGCACGGGTGATGAGCGACGTCGTGCCCGGCGCGATCGAGAGGCTTGAGCCATCCTTGTGGAATCGCCTGATCCTCACCCAGCAGGTGCGCGAGGAGGACATGGCGCGCGTTCGCGCCGTCTATGATCGGCTCAAGATCCATGCCGAACTGGCGCCGTTCTTCACGGACCTGCCGGCGCGCCTTGCATCGAATCACCTGGTGGTGTCGCGCTCCGGTGCGGGCACCGTCGCGGAGCTTGCCGCGATCGGCCGGCCCTCGATTCTGGTGCCGCTGCCGGGCTCGATCGATCAGGATCAGTTTGCCAATGCCGGCGTGCTGGCGGATGCGGGTGGCGGCATACGGATCGCGCAATCGGGGTTCACGTCGGATCGCCTCGCGTCCGAACTCTCTGCTCTGGCGGCCGAGCCGGCGCGCCTTGACGCGATGGCAAGAGCCGCGCGCGGAGCAGGCCGGCTCGATGCAGCCGAGCGGCTGGCCGATCTGGTCCTAAAAGTGGCCGGTATTTAGGCGGCCATCGGCAAAATTGCCCTTGTCATGCCCGGCGAAAGCGGGGCATCCAGTAATCGCCGGCGGCTGATTTGACCTCCAGCCGCACGGCGTACTGGATCGTCCGCTCGGAGCCTGTTATCGGGCGGCGCGTTCGCGCCGAGCCGGTGGCGGACGATGATTTCGGGGAAGTTTCATGAGACTGCCGCGCGAGATCGGACCCATCCACTTCGTCGGGATCGGCGGGATCGGCATGAGCGGCATTGCCGAGGTGCTGTGCAATCTCGGCTATCGCGTCCAGGGCTCTGACGCGTCCGAGAACGCCAACGTCGCGCGGCTGCGCGAGAAGGGCGTCAAGGTTTCGATCGGCCATAAGGCCGAGCATGTCGACGGCGCCGATGTCGTCGTGGTGTCGACCGCGATTAAGCGCGACAATCCGGAATTGATGGCGGCGCGCGCCCAGCGCATTCCCGTGGTGCGCCGCGCCGAAATGCTCGCCGAGTTGATGCGGCTGAAAAGCTGCGTCGCGATCGCCGGGACTCATGGCAAGACCACCACGACCTCCATGGTCGCAACCTTGCTCGATGCCGGCGGACTCGATCCCACCGTCATCAACGGCGGCATCATCAACGCCTACGGCACCAACGCGCGGCTCGGGGCCGGCGACTGGATGGTGGTTGAGGCCGACGAGAGCGACGGCACCTTCCTCAAGCTGCCGGCCGATGTCGCCATCGTCACCAATGTCGATCCTGAACATCTCGACCACTTCAGGACCTTCGAGGCGGTGCAGGACGCGTTCCGGAACTTCGTGGAGAACGTGCCCTTCTACGGCTTCGCAGTGATGTGTCTCGATCATCCCGTCGTGCAGACTCTCGTCGGCAAGATCGAGGATCGCCGCATCATCACCTATGGCGAAAACCCGCAGGCCGATGCGCGGCTGGTCGACCTCACTGCTGGTGGCGGCGGTTCGACGTTCAACGTCGTCTTCCGCAATCGCAAGAGCGGCGCGACCCATGAGATCGCAGACATCGTGCTGCCGATGCCGGGCCGGCACAACGCCTCGAATGCGACGGCGGCGATTGCGGTCGCCCATGAGCTCGGCATTTCCGACGAGGCGATCCGCAAGGCAATCGCGTCCTTCGGCGGCGTGAAACGGCGTTTCACCAAAACAGGCGAATGGAACGGCGTCACCATCATCGACGACTACGGGCATCACCCCGTGGAGATCGCCGCCGTGCTGAAAGCCGCGCGGGACTCCTACAGCGGCAAGGTCGTCGCTGTGGTGCAGCCGCACCGCTTTACTCGCCTGCAGTCGCTGTTCGAGGAATTTTGCACGTGCTTCAATGATGCGGATGCAGTGGTCGTTGCCGAGGTCTATCCGGCCGGCGAGACGCCGATCGAAGGCATCGACCGCGATCATTTCGTGCTCGGCCTGCGCGCGCACGGCCATCGCGATGTGATCCCCTTGCAAAGGCCGGCTGATCTCGCCGGCATCGTCAAGGGCCTCGCCAGCCCTGGCGATCTCGTCGTCTGTCTCGGTGCCGGCAACATCACGCAATGGGCCTACGCGTTGCCCAATGAATTGAAGGCGCTGGGATGATGGCGTTGGGCTTTCCCGACATCACGCCGGAGCTGAAAGCAGCGATGCCGCACTTGCGCGGACGGTTGCTTGCAAACGAAAGGCTCGCGCCGTTCACCTGGTTTCGCGTCGGCGGTCCGGCGCAGGTGCTGTTCACGCCGGCCGATGAAGATGATCTTGCCTATTTTCTGAAGAATCTCCCGCGCGAGCTTCCGGTCTATGTGGTCGGCGTCGGCTCCAATCTGATCGTGCGCGACGGCGGCATTTCGGGTGTCGTCATCCGTCTCAGCCCGCGCGCCTTCGGCGAGGTCAGGGCGGAAGGCGATGATGTGGTGGCGGGCACCGCCGCGCTGGACAAGCGCGTGGCGGAAGCCGCGGCATCGGCCGATATCGGCGGGCTGGAGTTCTATTTCGGCATTCCCGGCAGCATCGGCGGCGCGCTGCGCATGAACGCCGGCGCCAATGGCGCTGAGACCAAGGACGTCCTGATTGAGGCGACCGGCATCGATCGGCAAGGCGAGCGGCACAGCTTTTCCAACGCCGACATGAAGTTCGTCTATCGCAGCAGCGGCGCCGATCCCTCGATCATTTTCACCGCCGCGCGTTTTCGTGGGCTGCGCGCGACGCCGGAAGCGATCCGCGCCCGCATGCATGAGGTACAAAGCCATCGTGAGACGGCGCAGCCGATTCGCGAAAAGACCGGCGGCTCCACGTTCAAGAATCCGCCCGGCCACAGTGCCTGGAAGCTGATCGACGCCGCCGGTTGCCGCGGCTTGCGCGTCGGCGGCGCCCAGGTGTCGGAGATGCATTGCAATTTCCTGATCAACACCGGCGACGCCAGTGCCCACGACATCGAAGCGCTGGGCGAGACCGTGCGTGCGCGCGTCAAGGAATCATCCGGAATTGAGCTACAGTGGGAAATCAAACGCGTCGGGATTGCGGAATAGCTATCGCCGGCGCGGAGGTTAGCAGTTTGGCTGCCGTCATTCCGGGGCGTGCGAAGCACGAACCCGGAATCACGCGCCACAATCTCGAGATTCCCGGTTCGCTCGTTTCACGGGCGCCCCGGAATGACAAGGAACGGATCTGAACGATGCGCATCACCATCCTGTTCGGCGGCACCAACAAGGAACGCCTGGTGTCGGTCGCCTCGGCGCAGGCGCTGCATTCCGCGCTTCCCGAGGCCGATCTCTGGTTCTGGGACGTCGACGACAGCGTGCATGAAACCAGGGCCGCGACGCTGCTGGCACACGCGCGCCCGTTCGAGGATCCGTTCAAGCCCGATGCCCGCCGCATCGGCAGCACGATCGAGGCAGCGCTCGACTATGCGAAAGCCGATGCCCGCTTGCTGGTGCTGGGACTGCATGGGGGCAGGGCCGAGAATGGCGAGCTGCAGGCGATGTGCGAAATGCGCGACATCCCGTTCACCGGCTCGGGCTCGGCGTCCTCGCACCTCGCCTTCGACAAGATCGCCGCCAAGCGCTTTGCGGCGATCGGCGGCGCGAATTGCGCGCCCGGCATCGCACTTGCGGACATCGAGCCTGCGTTCGCCCAATACGGCAAGCTGATCGCAAAGCCTGTGCGTGACGGCTCGAGCTATGGCCTGATCTTTATCAATTCCGGGCAGGATATCGTGGCGGTCCGCAACGCGGCAAGGCACGAAGAATATGTCATTGAACCCTTCATCGCGGGGACGGAAGCCACCTGCGGCGTGCTGGAGCAGGAAGACGGCTCGGTGATCGCACTGCCGCCGATCGAGATCATCCCGGCCGACGGCGGATTCGGCTTCGACTACCGGGCAAAATATCTGGCCAAGGCGACCCAGGAGATCTGCCCGGGACGTTTTGCCCCCGATATCAGCGCGCAAATCATGGATCAGGCCCTGCGCGCCCATCGTGCGCTGTCCTGCCGCGGCTATTCGCGTTCCGATTTCATTGTCTCGGAGCGGGGACCGGTGTTCTTGGAGACCAATACCCTGCCGGGCCTGACCAAGGCCTCGCTCTATCCAAAGGCGCTGAAGGCGCAAGGAATCGATTTCGTCGACTTCCTGCGCCAGCAAATCACGCTGGCCGAACGGCGTAGCCCAACCTAGGGGGCCTCCAAACGGGTGGACGACCCGGTTTGGGAACCGGGTGGGTAAAATCTTTAATATTTTGGGGCAAACATCTCACAGAACTGCGTAAAAAGCGTCCTGTCCCCATTCGTTTTACCTTTTGTTTACCAGGAAGCCCGAAGGTTAACGCTGGCGGCGCATATGGCGCTTGGCTGCCGGGCGTGAGCTGTCGCGGTATTCCGCTTCGACCACCGCACGAGGGGAAAAGGGCCTTTTCTGCCTTCAACACCCAGCCCGGCCGAGCCGAGACGTCATCTGTGCTGGACACATTATTTGACGAGCTCGTGCAATGGATGGTGCCGGACGCCTCGCCCGATCTGTGAGATCGCTGGGGCCCCAAGCTGATCTGAAAGCGGCCGCAATCGGCGCGCTGATCTTGCTGCGCGAGCGCCTCTTCGTTCGTCGCGTCGGACCCGTCAAATCGCTGGTCAACCCGCTCGTCAAACCTGTGATCGAACGTGAGCCGCCGCCGCGCATCGTCGCCTGGATCGAGCGCCATGTGCCGCGCCGCGCCGGGCTTGCCGCTACCGTCCTGCTCCTGCTCGGCAGTGTCTGGCTCGGCATCGTCAAGGGCGGCCATGCCGAGGAGTTCAATGCGGCGCTGTCCGATGCCCGCAACGCGCTTGCCAATTCGGCCGGCTTCCGAATCACCTCGGTCGTCATCAACGGCCGCAGGCAGTTGACCCAGGACGAGGTGCTCGGGATCGGCGGCGTCAACGGCCGTTCCTCGCTGCTGTTCCTGGACGCCGCGGCGGTGCGCGACCGGCTGAAAGCCAATCCGTGGATCGCGGACGCCACCGTGCTGAAGCTTTATCCCGGCCAGCTACAGATCGATCTCGTCGAGCGTACCGCCTTCGCCCTCTGGCAAGAGGACGGCCGGCTCGCCGTCATCGCCGAGGACGGCGCCGTCCTCGAACCCTATGTCTCGCGCCGCTTCCTGACCTTGCCGCTGGTGGTCGGCAAGGGAGCCGAAACCCATGCGCGGGATTTCCTGGCGCTGCTCGCGCGCTACCCGCAGGTGCATGATGTGACAAAGGCCGCGATCTATGTCGGGGAACGGCGCTGGAATCTGCGGCTCAAGGACGGGCTCGACATTCGCCTGCCGGAGCACGACGTCGGCAATGCGCTGGCGGAATTGAGCCGGCTCGATAAAGAGGAAAAGCTGTTCTCCCGCGACATCGTCGCGGTCGACATGCGCCTGCCGGACCGGCTCGTCGTGCAATTGTCCGACGATGCGGCGAAGGCGCGCGACAAGCTGTACGACGACAAGAAGACCAAGAAGAAGGCCGGTGACGCATGACCGGTCTTGATCGCGCCCAGACCCCGAAGACGCGTCCGATGCCGCACAAGCGCACGGCGCTGGTCGCTTCGCTCGATATCGGCACCAGCAAGATCGCTTGCATGATCGCGCGGCTGAAGCCCTGTCCGCCGAGCGATGCGCTGCGCGGGCGCACGCATGTGGCCGAGCTGATCGGCTACAGCCAGATCCAGTCGCGCGGCGTCAAGGCCGGTGCCGTGGTCGATCTCAACGAATGCGAGCAGGCGGTGCGCCAGGCGGTGTCGCTCGCCGAACGCATGGCCAAGGTGCGGGTCGAATCCGTGCTGCTGTCGGTCTCAGGCGGCCGCCTGCAGGGCCACATGATCGAAGCCGCCACCGATATCCGCGGCGGCAGCGTGACGGCCGCGGATGTGGCGCGGCTCACCTCGACCGGCATGCGCCACGCCACCGGCGTCGGCCGCACCGTCCTGCACGCGCTGCCCACCAGCTACGCGCTCGACGGCGTCAAGGGCGTTCGCGATCCCAAGGGCATGGTGGCGCGCCAGTTCGGCGTCGAGATGAATGTTGTGACCGCGGACGCGACCGTGGCGCACAACCTGATGCTGGTGGTGGAGCGCTGCCATCTCAACGTCGAGGCAATGGCGGCGAGTCCCTATGTGGCGGGCCTGTCGGTCCTGACCGACGACGAGGCCGATCTCGGCGCCGCCGTGGTCGAGATGGGCGCCGGCACGACGACGATCGCGATCTATTCCGGCGGCCGCTTCGTCCATGCCTCCGGCTTTGCCGTCGGCGGCCGCCACATCACGATGGATCTTGCGCGCGGCCTCTCGGCGTGCATTGCGGATGCCGAGCGAATCAAGACGTTATATGGCACCGTGCTGACCGGCGGGTCCGACGCGCGGGAGCTGATGTCCGTGCCGACGGCCGGCGACCAAGAGCGGGACGTTCCGCAGATCGTGTCCCGCGCCACGATCGGAAGCATTATCCGTCATCGTGCCGAGGAGATTTTTGAGATGGTCCGGGACCGGCTTGCGGATTCTCCTTTTGCGGCGGAGCCGAAGGCGCGTGTTGTCTTAAGCGGCGGAGCGGCGCAGCTCACCGGCGTTGTCGAGCTTGCCACGCAGATCCTCAACCGCCCGGTGCGGCTCGGCCGGCCGCTCGGCTTCGGTCGCCTGCCCAACGAGGCGAAGAACGCATCCTTCGCGGTGCCCACCGGGCTCCTGGTCTATCCGCAATACGCTCACCTTGAACATGTCGAACCGCGGCATACGCGGCAGCTCAGGACAGGGACGGACGGTTACTTCGGAAAGGTCGGACGATGGCTTCGCGAGGGCTTCTGATGGCTTCGTTCCGTCCCTCATCCATTCCACCAACTCCCGCGGCCGCCGGCCGGGGTGAACCCACGCGCGCGTGATCGAGAGGCAACCATGGCACTCAATATTACTCCCCCTGACATCCACGAGTTGAAGCCGCGGATTACCGTATTCGGCGTCGGTGGAGCGGGCGGCAATGCCGTCAACAACATGATCACGGCCGGCCTCATGGGCGTCGACTTCGTCGTCGCCAACACCGACGCGCAGGCGCTCACGATGTCGAAGGCGCAGCGCATCATCCAGATGGGCACTCAGGTGACCCAGGGCTTGGGGGCGGGGTCGCAGCCGGACGTGGGGGCCGCCGCCGCGCAAGAGGTGATCGACGAGATCCGCGATCATCTCTCCGGCGCCAACATGGTGTTCGTCACCGCCGGCATGGGCGGCGGTACCGGCACCGGCGCCGCTCCCGTGATTGCCAAGACCGCGCGCGAAATGGGCATCCTCACGGTGGGCGTGGTGACGAAGCCTTTCCACTTCGAAGGGGCGCGCCGCATGCGCACCGCGGAAGCCGGGATCTCCGAGCTGCACAAGGTGGTGGACACGCTTCTGATCATCCCGAACCAGAACCTGTTCCGGGTCGCCAATGAGAAGACCACCTTTGCCGACGCCTTTGCCATGGCGGACCAGGTGCTCTACTCGGGCGTGGCCTGCATCACCGACTTGATGGTGAAGGAAGGCCTGATCAACCTCGACTTCGCTGACGTCCGCGCCGTGATGCGCGAAATGGGCAAGGCGATGATGGGCACCGGCGAAGCCTCCGGCGAGAAGCGCGCGCTCACGGCTGCGGAAGCCGCGATCGCCAACCCGCTGATCGACGATTCCTCGATGAAGGGCGCCAAGGGCCTCCTGATCTCGATCACCGGCGGCAAGGATCTGACCCTGTTCGAGGTCGACGAGGCCGCCACGCGGATTCGCGAGGAGGTCGATCAGGACGCGAACATCATCGTCGGCGCCACCTTCGACGAGGCGCTCGACGGCCTGATTCGCGTTTCGGTGGTCGCGACTGGCATCGAGCAATCGCAGATCGCTCACCGCATCGCTGGTCCCTCGGCGCCCGCCGCCGCGCCCGCCACCAATGCTTCGCCGGAAAACCGGCTCGCCGACCTCACGGCGCGTCTGCGTGCGGACAATCAGCGGCTTGCCGAACGCGCGGCCAAGCTCGAAGCCCAGGTGCCTGCAACGGGCCATGTTGCCCATCCGCCGCGTGCCGCCGGCAATGTCGAGCGCGCCGCATTGGCTGCGATCGCGGCGGCGGTTGCCCCGGAAGCACCGATGGCGGCCCCGACCGCTCCGGTGCAGCCGGCCTTCTACGGCGATGTCACGGTCCGGGCGATCGCTCCGAAGCCTTCGCTGTTCCCTGAGCCCGAAGTGGCGCGCGGTGAGCCCAGCGAGCCCATGACGCCGGAAACCTTCATTCCGCAGGCTGCCGAGAAGGCGCCCCCACGCGCGCCGCGGATGCCGAAATTCGAGGAACTGCCGATGCCGGCCCAAGCCGAGATTCGGCAGGCCCGTGGGGAGGCCGAGGAAGAGCATCCGCAGAAGAGCCGACTCTCCTTGTTACAGCGGCTGGCCAATGTCGGACTCGGCCGTCGTGACGAGGACAGCGAGCCGCCGATCGCGGCCCGTACCGCAGGGCCCGCCATGCCGTCGATGCCGCCGCTGCCCGAGCGGAAGCCGCAGCGCAGCGTGCAGCAGCAAATCGCGGCGAATGAGCCGGTATCGGAGTATGCGCGTCGGCCGGCTCCGCAGGGATTGGACCCGCATGGCCGCCCGGCACCTGTTGCGCCGGCGCCACAGGGAGACGATCATCTTGATATCCCCGCCTTCCTGCGCCGGCAGGCAACCTGAGAATTGTTACAACCGAACTTGTGGAAAAGGTCCCGGTGAAAGGCGCCGGGACCTCTTCTTTTGCAACGGGAGCGGTGCCGAATCATTTTGCAAGCGGCTGATTTTAAATGATTAATTATCTATTCCTTGTTTTGATGCAGATGCGGAAATCGTGTCCAGCGCAGGTCCAATTTGGTTAAGCTTTGGCGCGAATACGGCGGAGATAGGGTAACAATCCGTAAAAAACCGTGAGTTGGCGCTCTTTGGGGCGGTGCTATCGTCTGCACGTGATTTGGGGATGCCTTGGCTCGAAGCAGCCGGAACTCCGGTGAATCGAGCTGTAAGGTAAAAGTCGTGGTGGGCGGGTTTCCAATGAAATTTGGCCGGCAAACAACGCTGCGTGCGCAAGCCACTGTGTCGGGCGTTGGTGTTCATTCCGGTTCGGCCGTCAGCCTGACCATCGGCCCTGCATCGATCGATGCAGGCTTTATCTTTATTCGCTCCGGCCTGGACGGCCGTGACCGCGCGATCCGCGCCACTGCCGACTCGGTGATCTCCACCGAATTTGCAACGGTCCTGGGCGATCGCGAAGGTCCGCTCGTCTCCACTGCGGAGCATGTCCTTGCGGCTCTGCGCGGAATGGGCGTCGATAACGCGACGATCGAAATCGATGGTCCGGAAGTTCCGATCATGGACGGCAGCGCCGCGCCCTTCGTGAATGCGATCGAGCAGGCCGGCATTGTCGCCCAATCCGCGCCGCGCCGTTTCATTCAGGTGCTGAAACCGGTGAAAGTCGCGATGGGAGATTCGTTCGGCGAATTGCGTCCCTATGTGGGCGGCTTCCGCGCCGAGGTCGAAATCGATTTCGCGAACCCAGTGATCGGCCGCCAGCAATACAGCCTCGATGTCAGCCCGGAAGGTTTCCGCCGCGAGGTCTCCCGCGCCCGCACCTTCGGCTGCATGAACGACGTGGCGCGGCTGTGGAGTGCCGGTTTCGCGCTCGGCGCTTCGTTCGAGAACTCCGTCGTGTTCGATGACGAGCGCCTGCTCAATCCGGAAGGGCTGCGTTATGCCGACGAATGCGCCCGCCACAAGGTGCTCGACGTGATCGGTGATCTTGCGCTGGCAGGGCGTCCGCTGCTTGCGGCCTATCGTTCGTTCCGTGGCGGCCACAAGCTCAACCACGCGGTGTTGACGGCGCTCCTTGCCGATCGCACAGCCTGGCGCCTCGTCGAAGGCGAGGCGGCGCGCCGCTCCCGCACCCAGGCCGAGGTCGGCCGCGGCATGGCCGGAGGGCTGGTCGCGCCGGCCTATGGCCCGGACGTGTCCTAAGCGGCCACCGCTGGCGGTTGTTACGGCGTCCTTTCCAGACTCTTATGGGCGGATGATGACGGCTTGCGTGCCTTTGCGCCGCCTTAATCCGGGCGAAATACGTCCCTATGCGGTTGGTTGACGGAGCTTTTTCAGCTAAGGGGGCCTTGGTCGCATGGCAGAAGGTCTGGTCAACAGCTTCGGGCGCGGCACCGCAATCATTGCGTGATCGTCTTTTATCGCGGGCAGCAGGCGCCGCAGCACACACGGGTCAGGTTCGTAGGCGATGGCGGCAATCCCTCTAACGCGTGAACGACGCAAGGGCGTGGCCAAGGCGCGGCAGCTACGGCTGGCCGCATCCCTGATCGCGCTCGCAATTCCCCTGAGCGGCTGCGGCACCGGCCCGTTGTGGGACAAGTTCCTGGCCAAGGACGAGACCTTCGTCGATGAGCCGGCGGACAAGCTCTACAACGAGGGCTTGTACCTGATGAACCAGAAGAAGGATCCGAAGGCGGCCTCGAAGAAGTTCGAGGAAGTCGACCGCGAGCATCCCTATTCCGATTGGGCCCGCAAATCGCTTCTGATGTCGGCCTACTCGTTCTACCAGGCAGGCGACTATGATAGCTGCATCGGGGCCGCGACGCGCTACGTGACGCTGCACCCCGGCAGCCCGGATGCGGCCTATGCGCAATATCTGATCGCGTCCTCGCATTACGACCAGATTCCTGACATTTCCCGCGACCAGAACCGCACCGAAAAGGCGATTGCCGCGCTCGAAGAAGTGGTTCGCAAATATCCCACCTCCGAATACGCCGTCAGCGCCAAGGCCAAGCTGCAGGCCGCGCGCGACCAGCTCGCCGGCAAGGAGATGGATATCGGCCGCTACTACATCGAAAAGCGCGACTACACGGCGGCCATCAACCGCTTCAAGACCGTGGTCACGCAGTACCAGACCACGCGCCATGTCGAGGAAGCGCTGTTCCGGCTCACCGAGGCCTATATGGCCATCGGCATCGTCGGCGAGGCGCAGACGGCGGCGGCCGTGCTCGGGCACAACTTTCCCGACAGCCGCTGGTACCAGGACGCCTATAATCTTGTAAAATCCGGCGGTGCGGAGCCGACCGAGAATCAGGGATCCTGGATTAGCCGGGCCTTCAAGAAAGTTGGCCTGGGCTAGCGTCCCGGAAGCGGGGTTCGCCGGTAGCATGCTAAACTCAAGCGAACTTCGTATCTCCTAGGGGACTTGCCTTCCATGCTGGCGCGTCTGTCGATCCGTGACATCGTCCTGATCGAACGGCTCGATATCGAATTCTCCAAAGGACTGGCCGTGCTGACCGGCGAGACCGGCGCAGGTAAATCGATCCTGCTCGACGCTTTCGCGCTCGCGCTGGGCGGCCGGGGCGATGCGAGCCTGGTGCGCCACGGCGCCGAGCAGGGACAGGTGACGGCGGTCTTCGATGTGCCGAAGAACCATCCGGCGACTGCGATTCTCGCCGAGAACGGGCTCGAGGACACCGGCGAAATGATTCTGCGCCGGGTGCAGATGGCCGACGGGCGCACCCGGGCCTTCATCAACGATCAGGCGATCAGCGTCCAGACGCTGAAGGCGGTCGGCGCCGCGCTGGTCGAGATCCACGGCCAGCATGACGAGCGCGCCCTGGTAGATGCCGCGACGCATCGCCGCCTGCTCGATGCCTTTGCCGGGCTGGAAAAGGATGTCGCCGCCCTGGAGCGCCTCTGGGAGGCCCGCCGCACCGCCAATGCCGCGCTCGACGAGCACCGCGCCGGGATGGAGCGCGCCGCGCGCGAGGCGGACTATCTGCGCCATGCCTCCGACGAGCTGAAGGCGCTGGCGCCCAAGGACGGCGAGGAGACGCAGCTCGCCGAACGTCGCACCGTGATGATGCAGGGCGAGAAGATCGCGGCCGATTTGCGCGAGGCGCAAGATGCGGTCTGCGGCAATCATTCGCCGATCGCTTCGCTCTCGGCGGCGGTGCGACGGCTGGAGCGCCGCGCCGCCAATTCGCCGGCCCTGGTCGAGCCGGCGGTGAAGGCGATCGATGCGGCGATCAACGCGCTGGAGGAGGCGGACCAGCATTTGTCCGCAGCGCTCACCGCGGCCGATTTCGATCCCTTGGAGCTTGAGCGCATCGAAGAGCGCCTGTTCAGCTTACGCGCCGCCTCCCGCAAATATTCGACGCCGGTGGATGGGCTTGCCGCGCTTGCCGCCAAATACGCCGCCGACGTCGCGCTGATCGATGCCGGTGCCGAGCAGCTCAAGAAGCTGGAGGCCGTAGCGCACGAGGCCGACGAACGCTACAGGGCCGCCGCAGCAAAACTGTCCGCGGCGCGAGGTAAGGCGGCGGACAAGCTCAATAGGGCCGTCAACGCCGAGCTCGCGCCGCTCAAGCTCGACCGCGCGAAGTTCATGACCCAGGTCGAGAGCGATGAGAAAGTCCCGGGGCCGCAGGGATTTGACCGCGTCGAGTTCTGGGTGCAGACCAATCCGGGGACCAGGCCGGGACCATTGATGAAGGTCGCTTCCGGCGGCGAGCTGTCGCGCTTTCTGCTGGCGCTGAAGGTCGTGCTGTCCGACCGCGGCTCGGCGCCGACGCTGGTGTTCGACGAAATCGACACCGGAGTGGGCGGCGCGGTGGCGGACGCCATCGGCGCGCGGCTGGCGCGGCTCGCGAGCCAGGTGCAGGTGATGGCGGTCACGCACGCGCCGCAGGTTGCCGCACGCGCCGATCAGCATTTCCTGATTTCCAAGGACGCGCTCGACAAGGGCAAGCGCGTCGCCACCCGTGTCAACGCGCTTGCCGCCGACCACCGCCGCGAGGAAATCGCCCGCATGCTGGCGGGTGCGGAGATCACCGCGGAAGCGAGGGCGGCGGCGGAGCGGTTGTTAAGGGCCGCGACGGCGTAAGGAACGCGCGTCATTCCGGGGCGCTCGCGACAGCGAGCGAACCCGGAATCTCGAGATTCCGGGTTCGGTCCTTCCGGACCGCCCCGGAATGACGGAGTCACTCGCAGATTGACTCGTACAAGTCATTCCAGTCTGGATTCTGCGTCTCAATCAATTGGACCTTCCAGCTCCGCTTCCATTTCTTGAGCTCTTTCTCGCGAGAAATGGCCGTGTATGCATCTTCGTACATCTCGAACCAAACCAGCCGCGTGATATTGTATTTTGGACAGCTTTTATTCGATGTTCGTACACCCGACAAACGATGTCGTTCGTCACACTAACATAAATTGCCCCGTCCTTCCGGCTGGCGAGAATATATACATAGTAAGCCATGACGGTGCTTATAACCTCTAGATTCCGGGTTCGGTCCTTCGGACCGCCCCGGAATGACGAACCACAATACGCATGATGGCCAGAGCAGCAAAAGCAAAGACCCTTCCTGACGTTGCCGATCTCACAAAGGCGCAGGCCAAGACCGAATGGAAACGGCTGGCGCTGGAGCTCGAAGAGCACGATCGGCTCTACTATCAGGAAGACGCCCCGAAAATTTCGGACGCCGAATATGATGCGTTGCGAGCGCGCTTTAATGCGATCGAGGCGCGCTTTCCGGAATTCGTCACGCCCGAGTCGCCGTCGCAGAAGGTGGGCGCCGCGCCGTCGGGGCGGTTCAGGAAAGTCCGCCATGCGCTGCCGATGCTCTCGCTCGACAACGCCTTTGCGGAAGAGGATGTGCGCGATTTCGTCGGCCGCATCGCGCGCTTCCTCAAACTCGCCGACGACAGGATCGATTTTTCCGCCGAACCCAAGATCGACGGGCTCTCGATGTCGCTGCGCTATGAGGGCGGCGAGCTCGTCACGGCCGCGACGCGCGGCGACGGCGCGGAAGGCGAGGACGTCACCGCCAATATCCGTACCCTCGAAGACGTGCCGCAAAAGCTCAAGGGACGTAACATCCCGGACATCTGCGAGGTGCGCGGCGAGGTCTACATGACCAAGCATGCTTTTCTGGCGCTGAACGAGCGCCAGAAGGCTGCGGGCGACACCGTGTTCGCCAACCCGCGCAACTCTGCCGCAGGCTCGTTGCGCCAGAAGGATCCAAGCATCACCGCCTCGCGCCCGCTCGGCTTCTTCGCCTATGCCTGGGGCGAGATGAGCGCGATGCCGGAAGAAACGCAAACCGGCATGATCCACTGGTTCGAACGCTGCGGCTTCAAGACCAATCCGCTGACAAAGTTCTGTCACTCGGTCGATCAATTGCTCGCCTTCCACCACAAGATCGAGGAACAGCGCGCCGAGCTCGACTACGATATCGACGGCGTGGTCTACAAGGTCGACCGCATCGATTGGCAGGAGCGGCTCGGCTTCGTATCGCGCACGCCACGCTGGGCGATCGCGCACAAATTCCCGGCCGAGCGCGCCATGACCGTGCTCAAGGACATCGAGATCCAGGTCGGGCGCACCGGCTCGTTCACGCCGGTCGGCAAGCTCGAGCCGGTCGGGGTCGGCGGCGTCATCGTGCAGAACGTGACGCTGCACAACGAGGATTATATCAAGGGCATCGGCAACAAGGGCGAGAGCCTGCGTGAGGGACGCGACATCAGGATCGGCGACACCGTCGTGATCCAGCGCGCCGGCGACGTGATCCCGCAGGTGGTCGATGTCATCATCGACAAACGGCCGAAGGACGCCAGGCCGTTCCAGTTCCCGAAGAAATGTCCGTGCCCGCTTCACACTGACGTGGTGCGCGAGGAGACGGCGACCGGCGAGGAGGGCGCGCGGGCGCGCTGCACCGGCGAGTTCGCCTGTCCCTATCAGAAGATCGAGCACCTAAAACTGTTCTGCTCGCGCCGGGCTTTCGACATTGATGGTCTCGGCGAGAAGCAGATCGAATTTTTCTTCGAGCAAGGCTGGGTGAAGGAGCCCGCCGATATTTTCACGCTTTCTGCCCGCAACGCCAAGATCAAGCTGGAGGAGATCGAGGGCTATGGCGAGACTTCGGTCCGCAATCTCTTCAATGCGATCGAGGCGCGGCGCCGGATTGCGCTGGAGCGTTTCATTTATGCGCTGGGCATGCGCCATGTCGGCGAAACCACAGCGTTGGCGCTGGCGCGTGGGTATGGCTCCTGGGACGCCTTTCATGAGGCCTGCCTGAAGGTCGCTCAGGACGACGAGGAGGCGATCGCCGACATGGATGCGCTGGACCAGATCGGCGATACCGTGATCCACAGCATTGCCGCCTATTTCAAGGAAAGCCACAACCGCGGCATCGTCGAACGCCTGACGAAGGAAGTGACCATTCTCGATGCCGAGAGGCCGAAGAGCAATTCGGCGGTCGCCGGCAAGACGGTGGTGTTCACGGGAACGCTGGAGCGCATGACGCGCGATGAGGCCAAGGCCAAGGCGGAGCGGCTGGGTGCAAAGGTCTCCGGTTCGGTCTCCAAGAAAACCGATTATGTCGTCGCCGGCCCTGGCGCCGGCTCGAAGCTTGCCGAAGCGAAGAAGCATGGCGTCGCCGTGCTGACGGAAGAGGAGTGGCTGAAGCTGGTGGGGGAGTGAGGGTACCCTGCCTTTGCCGGGTCCGCGCTTCCCGCGGGCCGGATGGCATCGCCCCGGAGCGACGGTGCCTCACAGCATCCCCGACTCTTCCTCCTCCGCCTGCTCGATCAAGCTCTCGCTCACCATCACCTTCCGCCGCGGCACGATGAAGATCATCGTCGACACGCAAGCCGCGGAGAGTACGAGGATCGCGCTCGTCAGCGGCAGCGTGGTGGCAAAATGGCCGCCGAGATAGGCCCCTAGCTGTGAGATCAGCGAGCCCAGCCCCATCTGCAGGAAACCCATCGCGCCCGATGCGGTGCCGGCGGCCTCAGGACGCACGCTGATCGCGCCGGCCGCCGAGTTCGACATAACGAAAGCGTTGGCGAACATCACGATCATCTGGGTGCCGAACAGCCAGGACGGGACCTGGTTCACTCCGCCGAGGCTTAAGAGGAAATTCAACAGGCTGCCCGCGACTTGCAGCGCGAGCCCGAACCAGATCAATCGCTCCAGCGAATGGCGCGGGGAAAAGCGCACGCAGAAGACGTTGCCGATCAGATAGGCAAAGGCGGTCGTCGCAAACCAGGCGCCGTATTCGGCGCTGGAGCGCCCCATCTGCGTCACCACGATATAAGGGCCGCCGCCGGCGAAGGCGAAGATGATCTGGGAAGCCAGCACCTGGCACAGCATATAGCCGACGAAGGCGCGGCTCCCAAAGAGCTTGCCGACATCGCCGCGAAAGCCGCTCTTACCGCTGCCCTCGCGCCGCGTTTCCGGCAGCGCCAGCGCGATCGCCACCGCGGTCACGAGAGCGAATGCGGTAATGACGTAGAAGATCGCGCGCCAGCCGAATGCGGTCTCCAGCAGGCCGCCGGTCAGAGGGCTCAGCATCTGCGCGATCATCATCACGGCGATCACGAGCGAGATCATGGCGCCGATGCGCTCGCGCGGATAGAGATCGCGGATAATGGCGCGGCTGATCACCATGCCGGACGCGCCGCCAAGCGCCTGCAGAAACCGCGCCGCGATCAATTGCGGCAGGGATTGCGCGAAGATGCAGCCGACGCTGGCGGCCACCATCAGGCCGAGCCCGGCCAAGAGGACCGGCCGGCGGCCAAACCGGTCCGATAGCGGCCCCATGATGATCTGCGAGCAGGCGATGCCGACCATGTAGAGCGACACCGTCATCTGCGCGATGGCGATATCGCGCCCGAAGCCGACGGCGAGCAGCGGCAGCGCCGGTACCAGCAGATAGAGGGAAATCGGGGCGACGCCCGTCATCACGACGAGCAGCATCAGCATGACGCGCGAGGTCGCAGGCGTCTCGTCCGTGGCCGCACCTGGCGGCCTGCGCATCACGCCATGCATCGAGAGTTCAAATCCGCTGCAAACATGGCGCGGACTGTAGCGTCCTTACGCAAGACGAATACGCCTGTTTCGGAATGCGGCCATGCCGTTTGCGGGACTGTTATTATAACGTGGCGCGGAATGAGGCGGCGATGCGCGTGCGGTGGTCAGCCGGCACATGCTGAGCCGCATACTCGGCCGTCGTCACCCGCGAACGCGGCTGGCGTTGTTTGGCTCGTCATTCCGGGGCGATGCGGAGCATCGAACCCGGAATCTTGCGCCGCAGGGTAGCATCGCGCGCCACAACTTCTAGATTCCGGGTTCGCGCTGCGCGCGCCGCGGAATGACGTCAGCGGGTAGAAAGCGGCGCCGTCGCCTGATCCAGCCACGCCTTGGTCGCAGCGTCGAGCTGTCCGCGCACCTCGCGCGCAACGCGTGCGTGATAGGCGTTGAGCCAATCGAGTTCCGCCTGGGACAGCATGGCGATATCGATCAGACGACGATCGATCGGCGCCAGCGTCAGCGTCTCGAACGCATTCATCGGCTTCTCGCCGCCCGGAATATCAGCGGCGACCACCAGCTCCAGATTCTCGATCCGGATGCCGTAGCCGTCGGTTTTGTAATAGCCGGGCTCGTTCGACAGGATCATGCCGCGCTTGAGCGGTGTGGTGCCGAGCTTGGAGATTCGCGCCGGCCCCTCATGCACGGAGAGATAGCTGCCGACGCCATGGCCGGTGCCATGTTCGAAATCAAGCCCGGCCTGCCACAGGAACTGCCGCGCAAAACTGTCGAGCTGCGCGCCGGTCGTGCCGTCGGGAAAGACCGCGCGGGCGATCGCGATATGCCCGCGCAGCACGCGGGTGAAGCGGTCGCGCCTCTCATCGGTGGGGTCGCCGACCGCAACGGTGCGCGTGACGTCTGTGGTGCCGTCTTCATATTGCGCGCCGGAATCGATCAGCAGCAGATCGCCGGGCACGATGCGGCGGTTGCTTTTGCGCGTGACGCGGTAATGCACGATGGCCCCGTTCGGCCCGGTGCCGGCGATGGTTGGAAACGACACGTCCTTCAGCGCGCCGGTCTCGCGGCGGAAGGTTTCGAGCGCCTCGACAGTGTCGATTTCTGTCAGCGTGCCCTTGGGAGCTTCCCGGTCCACCCAGGCCAGGAAACGCGCCAGTGCCGCCGCGTCGCGCTGGTGCGCCGTGCGCGTGCCGTCGATCTCGGTGGCATTCTTGACCGCCTTGAGCAGGCTGACGGGATCGCTGCCGCGCACGACCTTGCCGCCGGCGGAACTGATCAGCCGGCTGAGCGCGTCCGCCGCCGTTGCGCTGTC
This sequence comes from Bradyrhizobium sp. ARR65, assembly GCF_000472385.1. Classification (GTDB taxonomy): domain Bacteria; phylum Pseudomonadota; class Alphaproteobacteria; order Rhizobiales; family Xanthobacteraceae; genus Bradyrhizobium. The sequence goes on along the minus strand of NZ_AWZU01000009.1, from coordinate 164,188 downwards.
GAGCGCGATTTGCACGCCGCGTTGGGCCAGCGCGGTGAGTTCGCGCGTCAGCGTATCCGGCTCGCGAACGTCGGCGGACTGTTCGAGATGGTCGCGCGTCGCGTTGGAGAGCTTGCGATGGTCGATGAAGATGGTCGGCCGGCCCTCTTTCGGCACCAGGGCGTAGGATAGAGGTAACGGCGTATGTGCGACATCCGCGCCGCGGATGTTGAAGGTCCAGGCTACGGCATGGGGGTCCGACAGTACCAGCGCGTCCGCACCGGACCGGCCGATCTCGGTCCTGATGCGGGAAAGTTTGTCGGCCTCGCTCTCGCCGGCAAAGCCGATGGCGTGGATGGCCACGGGGGCCAGCGGCGGGGCCGGGCGCTCGGTCCAGATCGCGTCCACCGGATTGCCGTCGACCGCAACCAGTTCCGCGCCCGTCTTGGCGCAGGCCGCAGCCAGCCGCTCCGCCGCGGCGGATGTATGCAGCCAGGGGTCGTAGCCCAGGCGGTCGCCGGGCTTCAGATGCTGTGCGAGCCAGCTTTCCGGCGGCGGATCGACCAGCGATTCGATCGCCCACGCCTTGCCGTCGACCTGCTTGCTCGCTTGCAGAGTATAGCGGCCGTCGACGAACAAGGCGGCCTCACTCGGCAGCACGACCGCAAGTCCGGCCGAGCCGGTGAAGCCGGTGAGCCACGCCAGCCGTTCTTCCGAGGGCGGGACATATTCATTCTGTTGCTGATCGGCGCGGGGCACCACGAAGCCGGTCAGCTTGCGCCGTCTCAGCTCCTCGCGAAAGGCGGCCAGCCGCGCTGTCAGCGCGACACCGGTCTCCGGTTCCTCAAAAGTTTGAAAATGGGCTTCGAACATGGTCCACCGATCTCAGAGATGGTGAAAGGACGTGCGCCACGTGGACGCTATTTGGGGGAATTTGGCACAACTTCTGACGGAATGCGCGATTGCGTTGACGAGGTCGAATGTTTTCTGTCACAGTGATGTCAAATGATAATTTTTGGAAACGCCAGGGTGTCTCAACTCAATGACGAGGGGATACACAATGCCGGCCTTTAGTTTTGAGAAGATTTCGCCGCCGGTTCGGCGTAACCCGATCACCCAAGCCGACGCTGGCGAGAAGCGCCCGCGCGGCCTCATCGTCCAGCTCCTGGACCGTCTGTCCGAGGCGCGGGTCAGGCGCTCGCTGCGTAAGCAGTCTTTTGACACCCGGCAGCCGAAGTCGCCGGATTAAAACAAACGAGATTGGGCTCGGCTGGCCCGACGGGCTCACCTCTCCGCAGCGGGAAGAGGTCGATCCGCGAGAGGTGACCGAGTTCGCCGCTCCCATTGCTTCAACCAAAACCGACCTCGCGAGCTCAGTTGGCTGAGCGGAGCAAAAGGCTGCTCCAACCTTCGATTTTGAGGTGCCGCACCGGCACCAGCCCACGGGCGCGATAGGCGGCGATGACGCCGCTCGCCTGAGACGTCAGCAATCCCGACAGGATGACCAGCGCCCGCGGCGCCAGATGGGCCGACATCGCCCCAGCCAATTGCTTCAGCGGATTGGCCAGAATATTCGCCAGCACCAGGTCGAACGGACCTGCCTGCGCGAAATCCGGCGCTCCGAGCCCGCTCGCGCGGATCACCGTCACGAGGTCGCCGACGCCGTTCAGGCGCGCATTCTCCCGCGCCACCTCCACGGATGCCGCATCGATATCGCTGGCCAGCACCTTCCAGCGGAGCGCCTTGGCCGCGGCGATGGCGAGCACGCCGGTTCCCGTGCCGAGGTCGAGCACGCGTCCGATACGGTGCGCCTTCAGGACATGATCGAGCAGCAACAGGCAGCCGCGCGTCGTGCCGTGATGGCCGGTGCCGAAGGCAAGCGCCGCCTCGATCTCGATACCGAGCTTATTGTTTGGTACGCGGGCGCGGTCATGCTGCCCATGCACGACAAAACGCCCCGCGGGTACGGGAACCAGGTCATCGAGGCTTGCCTTGACCCAGTCCTTGGCCTCCACCGTGTCGAAGCTCATGCCGCGGGCGACGTCCTCACCCGCCGCGTTGCCGACGAGTTCCCGCAATAGCGGTTGGTCCGGTGCGTCCGCAAAGTGCAGTGTCACGTCCCAGCGCCCGTCCGGTCGCTCGAAGGCGGCGACCGCGGCATCGCCTTCGAAGAAGATTTCGGTGAGCACATCGACGACGTGCTTGGCGGCCTGTTCGTCGCCGATCGCGAAGCTGGCCCGATAGGTGGCAGGGGGTTGGCTGGAAGTCATTTGTGTGCGTGAAGCCTTAGGACTTTGCGTAGAATTTGAGGAATGATCATCTTGCATTATCCGTAAAACTTGGAGGGCCCGCGTTCAAACAACCTTAGGATGCGTGCCGTATATTTACGGATGTTGGATCGAGCCAACACAACCATTCGGAGGTCATGGTGAAGGTTTTATTTTCGAAATTTTGGGCCGACAACTCGGGCGCGACCGCGATCGAATATGGGTTGATCGCCGCCGGCATCTCGCTCGCGATCATCCTCGTGGTGAACGGCATCGGGGGCACTCTGAACGACAAGTTCTCGTCCATTAACAGTTCGCTGAAATAGTTTCTGGCGCTCCCTTTCTCAGGGGGAGAACTCCGTTTGCCGCAATCAGGATAAAAAACGAGACCCCCGCGCGATGCCTCGCGCGGGTTTTGGCTTTGAGACCGGGTTTTCCAAACGTTCCGGGACACTTATCCAAAGCTTGCGCACAGACTTGTGCCGGTGCTTTGGCAACCTCTCCAACACCTGGGACCGGCGGGCGCTGGTCTCCCCAGTCTTCATGCCGCAGGCCGTCGTCGTGGCACTGGCACGGCGATGAAGATCAATTTTCAGCGCATGCGTTAACCGGTTACGAACCGGTTTTCCACAAACCATCCACAAAGCTGTCCACAGGATGCCGCCCCCATCGTCGTTGGTCGAAGCCGGGTCTCGGATGTTCAACGTCTCCCAAAGAGCGCCCGGTGGTCGCGCAAGATCACCTGCGCGGCGTTGTGGCCGGGGGCGCCGGTGACGCCGCCGCCGGGATGGGCGCCGGAGCCGCAATGGTAGAGCCCCTTGAGCGGACCACGGTAATCGGCATGGCCCAGCATCGGCCGCGCCGAGAACAACTGGTTCAGCGTCAGCGCGCCGTGGAAGATGTCCCCGCCCAACAGGCCAAATTCGCGCTCGAGGTCGAGCGGCGACAAGATCTGCCGTCCGAGGACGCTTTGCGCGAAGCCCGGCGCGTATTTATCGACGGTCGCGATCATGAGGTCGGCGACTTCCTCACGGTGGTCGTCCCAGGATTTTCCGCCTCCCAGATCGGGCGCGACATGCTGACAGAACAGGCTGGCGACATGCGCTCCTCCAGGCGCCAGTGAATCGTCGAGCGTGGAGGGAATCAGCATCTCGATGACCGGCTCGCGGCTCCAGCCATGCGCGCGGGCGTCGGTAAAGGCGCGGTCCATATAGGCGAGGCTGGGGGCGAGAATGATGCCGGCGGTGAGGTGGTCGCCGTCGCCCGTCAGCGCGGTGAAGGACGGCAGGCGCGATAGCGCCACGTTCATGCGGAAAGTGCCGGAGCCGTTACGCCAGCGCTTCATGCGCGCCAGAAATTCCGGCGGCAGCGCGCCGCTATCGATCAGCCTTGTGTAGAGCAGTTTTGGATTGACGTTGGCGGCGACATATTTGGCGCGAATGGTCTTGCCGTCTTCAAGGAGGACGCCGACCGCGCGACCGCTTTCCACGATCACCTCGCGCACGGCGGCGTTCACCTCGATCTCGGCGCCATGGTGACGCGCGGCGCTCGCCATCGCTTCCGTGATCGCGCCCATGCCGCCGATGGCGTGGCCCCAGACGCCCTTCTTGCCATTCACCTCGCCAAAGGCATGGTGCAGCATCACATAGGCCGAGCCTGGCGCGTAGGGACTGGCGTAATTGCCGACGATGGCATCGAAGCCGAACAGCGCCTTGACCAAATCGTTTTCAAAACGCTCGTCCAGTATCTCGCCGGCGGAGCGCGTGAACAGATCGAGCAGGTCGCGCGTCTGCTCCAGCGACAGCTTGCGCAGGATACCAGCGGTGCCGAACGCGTTGATGCTCTCACGGAGCGCGTCGAGACCAAAACCTTCGATCAGGTTCGGCGGCGCGCGCAGCACCAATTGGCGCAGCACGTCGGCGATGGTCTCGAGTTCGCGCGAGAAAGCCGTGATCGTTTCCGCGTCACGCGCGCTGAGCCTCGCGACGGAAGGCAAGGTCCGGCCCTCGCCGGTGAGCAGATGGCTTCCATCAGGTGCAGGCAGGAAATTTTGCGCCCGGCGCTCGACGATCCTCAGGCCACGCTCGGCGAGCTTTAAATCGGCGATGACCTGCGGATTGAGCAGGCTGACGGTGTAGGCCGCGACCGAATTGCGGAAGCCCGGGTGGAATTCCTCGGTCACCGCGGCACCGCCGACGACCTTGCGCCGTTCCACCACCTTCACGCGCAGGCCGGCCATCGCGAGATAGGCCGCGCAAGTGAGCCCATTGTGCCCCGCACCGATGATGATGACGTCCGGCTCGTTCATGCCTGTTTAGGAACCGCTTGTGTGTTGCACCGTCATTCCGGGGCGGCTCGCAGAGCCGAACCCGGAATCTCGAGATTTGCGGGTTCGCCCGCTTCGCGTGCGCCCCAGAATGACGGATGACGTTACATAGCGGACTCGTTCAATCCAGCACAGCGGTTTGATCGCGGGCCAGATTGCTCCGTGCCATTCCGTGTGCTCCATTGCGCCCTTCCACCGGGCCTCCGCCGGAGTTTTCATGTCATCTGCCGAAATCCTTAAAGATCAGCCCTCCGCTTCGCGCAACCGCCTGGTGTTATCGATCTATACCGCGGCGATTTTCTTGAGCGCGCTGTTGTTGTTCTCGGTGCAGCCGCTGTTCACCAAGATGGTGCTGCCGCGGCTCGGCGGCTCGCCCGCGGTGTGGTCGGTGGCGATGGTGTTTTTCCAGACGCTGCTGCTGGCGGGCTATGCCTACGCGCATTTTCTGATGCGGATCAGAAGCCGTGCCGTTCCGGTGGCCGTGCATCTTTCGTTGCTGGTGGTGGCGATGCTGACGCTGCCACTCTCGATCGCCGGCGGCTGGGGCGAGCCGCCGACCTCGGGCTATGCATTCTGGCTGCTTGGCCTGTTTGCGGTCTCGATCGGCCTGCCATTCTTCGCGCTCGCTGCGAACAATCCGCTGCTGCAGGCCTGGTTCGTCCGCACCGGCCATCCGGCCGGACCGGATCCCTATTTCCTCTACGCTTCCTCCAATATCGGCAGCTTCCTCGCGCTGTTGTCCTATCCGGTGCTGCTGGAGCCGATGTTCACGCTGCACAGCCAGGACCTGATGTGGACCTTCGGTTATGGGCTGCTGATCGTTCTGATCGCTGCTTGCGGGACGCTGTTGCTGCGTTCCCCCGTTCTTGCCGTTACCGACATGGAGGCCGAGGACACAGATGCGCCGCCGCCTGCCTGGAGCCTGCGCGCGCGCTGGATCTTCCTGGCCGCGGTGCCTTCCGGCCTCTTGATCGCGGTGACCGCGCATATCTCCACCGACGTCGCGGCGGCGCCGCTGCTGTGGGTGCTGCCGCTCTCGCTTTACCTTCTGACCTGGGTGCTGGTGTTCCAGTCGCGGCCGCTGTTGCCGCACAAATGGATGCTGATGGTCCAGCCGCTGGCGATTGCGGGCGTGGTCATCCTGCTTGCGGTCGGCGGCGAGCAGAACCTGTTGCTGACGCTCGGCGGTCATCAGCTCTGCTTTTTCCTCATCGCCATGGGCTGCCATGGCGAACTGGCGCGCAGACGGCCGGCCGCGAAATATCTCACCGGCTTTTATGTCGCGCTGTCGTTCGGCGGCATGCTCGGCGGCCTGTTCGCCGGGCTGATCGCGCCCTACAGCTTCTCCTGGGTCGCTGAATATCCGATCCTGCTGGCGTTGGCGGCATTGTGCCGGCCGGAAACGAGTGAACGTCTGCCGCGCTGGAGCCGCTGGTACTGGCCGTTTCTTGCCGTGCTCGCCGTTGCGCTGATCGCACCGGCCTATTCAAGCGGCAAGATCGGCCTGTGGCTCGAGAACCATCGGACGTGGGTGGCCGGCGGCGTCGGTGTGCTCGCCGCGCTGCTGGCGCTCGCGCTCAATGCGAGCCGCTGGAAGATCTTCGCGACGGTTGTGGTGGCGCTGATCCTGATCCGTGCCTATCCGTCGGATAACGGGCGGGTGGAAACCGTGCGCAGCTTTTTCGGTGTGCACAAGATCGTGGTGACGCCGGACGGGCAGTATCACGTGCTGATGCACGGCACCACGATTCACGGCGCGCAGAAATTCCTCAACGATGATGGTTCGAAGGTCGAAGGCCGGCCCGAGCCGATCAGCTATTATCACCGGGATGGCGGCATCGGGCAGGCGATCACCGCGATCCGGGCGCGCAAAGGCGCGCCGCTGCGGGTCGCCGTGATCGGCGTCGGCGCGGGCACGCTGGCCTGCGCCTCCGAGCTTGGTGAGACCTGGAAGTTCTTCGAGATCGACCAGACCATGGTCGATACCGCGCGCGATCCCCGCTATTTCAGCTATGTCCAGAACTGCGAGCCCGACTTCAAACCGGTGATCGGCGACGCGCGGCTCACCTTCGCCAAGGAGCCCGACGGCATCTACGACCTGATCATCGTCGACGCCTATTCGTCGGACGCGATTCCGATCCATCTCGCAACGCAAGAGGCGATGAGGATCTACAAGGACAAGCTCGCCCCGCAAGGCGCGGTGGTGATGCATGTCTCCAACCGGCATCTCGAGCTCGAAAGCGTCGTAGTGGGCATCGCCGATGCCAATGATCTGAAGAGCTGGGTCTATAACGAAGACTCCGGCCGCGACGACGAATATATCTTCGCAACAGACGTCGTGGTCTCCGCCCGCGACGAGGCCGACGTCGGCGCGCTCGCGTCTTCGGACAAATGGGTCGAAACCGAGCCCACTGAGAACCAGCGGGTCTGGACCGACGATTATTCCAACATTCTGGGCGCGGTGTACCGGCGGCTGCGGGACGGGGAGTAAATCCTTCCGGGCATTCGCTCCCACCTCGCCCCGTTTGCGGGGAGAGGTCGAAATTCACGCGGAACGCGCGGAATTTCGGGTGAGGGGGCTCTCCCAGAGCTCACGTGTGGAGAGTCCTCCTTATCCCGACCTTCTCCCCGCAAGCAGGGAGAAGGGAGAAGGAGGCGCAGATCCTACTTTAACTCTTGGCCGGCCCCTATGCCTGCGCCGCCCAGCTCGCATCGCGCTGCCTGACGGCAATAGCCATGTACGAACAAAAAGATAGAGCGGGATGCTCATCCGCCATCCCGCTCTCATGTTGATATTGAAGTGTAGCGCGCGGCGCGGGCCGCCTCAGTCCTGGAAGAAGCCGCGCGGCTGATAATATTGCCGCTGCTGGTAATAGCCCTGCGGCGCCTGCTGGTAGCCCTGGTTGCCATAATATTGCGGCTGCGAATAGGCCTGCGCATCGTAAAGCCTGCGGCTCGACCGCGGCGCCGGATAGATCTGCGCGGTGGAGCTGCCGTCGGCCGGATAGATGTAGCCGTCATCGGGGCGTTCCTGCGGCAGGGCACGGCGGCCCTGGTAGTACTGCGGCTGCGGCGTCAGCACGACCGGCTCGCCCGAGTCGGAATATTGCTGCTGATATTGCTGGGGCTCGGTGCGGGCGATCGCGGTGTTGTGGCGCGGGTTACGCGCCAGGGCGATCTGCGAGGAGCCGGTCAGCGTGACCGTGGTGTTGAGCACGCCTTGCTCCTTCACCAGCTCATACAAGGTCGCGGCATTGGCCTTCGAGAGCCGGACGCAGCCGTGGGATGCGGGCGTCCCGAGCTTGCTTTCGGAATCGGTGCCGTGGATCGCATGGCCGATCTTGGTGAAGAAGATCGAGTGCGGCATCGGCGCGTCGTCGAACTCCTTGGAGAAATGGTCCTCCTCCATGCGGAAGGTGCGGAAGCTGCCGCTCGGCGTCTCGTAGGAGGGAATGCCGGTCGAGACCGGCCAGTGATAGCGCTCGACACCGTCGACGGCGACGGTCATCGTCTGGTTGTTCTTGTCGACGGTGATGTCGACACGGGCCTGCGCAGCGGTGCAGGTCAGCAGGGTCAAACCGGCGAAAGCAGCGAAGAACGTACGCATCTTACCTCTGGCCTCCTGGCCTAATTCCACAACGCCGCAGTCTCTCCGTCCCCGGCATGCAATATGCCTGGAATCCGTGGTTTGTTCCAGCGGCCTGGGCCTGCATCGTTAATGGAGTGCGCGGCTTTAGCAATGTGCTTGGGCAAATTGCGGTGCTGACATTTTCGCGAGCCGCCGCCATTCTCGATCTCCAATTGGTCACAGAGGCGCAACCATTTGGCCGCATCGGCGTTTCAGATTCCCGCCTGTCGGCAGACCGTTGCTGCCGAATCGCTAGGAAATCCAGATGAACAAGACCATGGTTAAGAGCACGGGCCTGCGTTTGGGTCTGCGGCTGCCATTGATATTCGCAACCGCCGGGCTGGCGCTGGCGCTATTCGCAGCCAGCCATCCCGGCCACGCCCAGGGCATCGTCCGCGGCGCGCAGCAGGGGGCCTCGGAAGGCAACCGGATCGCCGGCCCGGTGGGCGGCGTGGTTGGAGGTGCGGTCGGCGCCGGCGTCGGCGGCGCCGTTGGCGCGGTCGAGGGGGTGTTCGGGATTCCCCATTATCATCATTGGCATCACCACTGCCGGGGCTTCTACGACGGCTATGGCCGCTATCACTGCTACAGGTGATTTTTTTACCCGCCCGCTGCGGGCAGCTTTAGGCACCGTCATTTCCGGGGGCGCTCGCAGTTTCAGGCACCGTCATTCCGGGGCGTGCGAAGCACAGACCCGGAATCTCCAGCTACAATCTCTCGATTCCGGGCTCGCTCGCGTTGCGAGCGCCCCGGAATGACAGCGGGTTCAATTCCTCAGGCGATAGCCGGTCTTGAAAATTGCCCACACCAGGATCATGCAGGTCACCAGGAAGCCCAGCGTCATGCCGACGCTCACGGCCACATCGACGTCCGCGATCTCGTAAAAGCTCCAGCGAAAGCCCGAGATCAGATAGACCACCGGATTAAATAGCGCGATCGTGCGCCAGGTCGGCGGCAGCATGTTGACCGAATAGAAACTGCCGCCAAGGAAGGTCAGCGGCGTCACCACCAGCATCGGGATCATCTGCAGCTTCTCGAAGCCGTCGGCCCAGATGCCGATGATGAAGCCGAACAGGCTGAAGGTCACTGCCGTCAGCACCAGAAATGCCAGCATCCAGACCGGATGATGGATCTGCAGCGGCACGAACAGGCCGGCGGTGGCGAGAATGATCAGCCCTAAGATGATCGACTTGGTCGCGGCCGCCCCGACATAGCCGAGCACGATCTCGAAATAGGAGATCGGCGCGGAGAGGATTTCGTAGATGGTGCCGACGAATTTCGGGAAATAGATGCCGAAAGAGGCATTGGCGATGCTCTGCGTCAGCACGGAAAGCATGATCAGCCCGGGCACAATGAAGGTGCCGTAGCTCACGCCCTCGACATGGCTGATACGCGAGCCGATCGCGGCTCCGAACACCACGAAATAGAGCGAGGTGGAGACCACCGGCGAGACGATGCTTTGCAGCAGCGTGCGCCAGGTGCGTGCCATTTCGAACAGGTAGATTGCTCGGATCGCTTGATGATTCATGGCGCGTGCACCAAACTGACAAAGATGTCTTCCAGCGAAGACTGCGTGGTATCGAGATCGAAGAAGCGGATGCCGGCGTTGCGCAAGTCGCCGAGCAGGCTGGTTATGCCGGTGCGCTCGCTCTTGCTGTCGTAGTCGTAGATCAGCGCGCGTCCACCGTCGCAAAGCTCGAGGTGATAGGGCGCGAGTGCATCGGGAACGCCGTCGATGGGATGCTGCAGATGCAGCGTCAGGCGTTTCTTGCCGAGCTTCTGCATCAGCGTCGCCTTGTCCTCGACCAGGACGATCTCACCCTTGTTGATGACGCCGACGCGATCGGCCATCTCCTCCGCTTCCTCGATGTAATGCGTGGTCAGGATGATGGTGACGCCGGACGCCCGGAGCTCGCGCACCACGTCCCACATGCCCTTGCGCAGCTCGACGTCGACGCCCGCGGTCGGCTCGTCCAGGAACAACACCTGCGGCTCATGCGACAGGGCTTTGGCGATCATCACGCGCCGCTTCATGCCGCCGGACAGCGTGCGGATCTGAGAATCCTTCTTGTCCCACAGCGACAGGTCCTTGAGGATTTTTTCGATCAGCGCGGGGGCCTTCGGCTTGCCGAATAGGCCGCGGGAAAAGCTGGTGGTGGCCCACACCGTCTCGAACGCGTCGGTGTGCAGTTCCTGCGGCACCAGCCCGATCAGCGAGCGTGCGGTCCGGTAGTCCTTGTTGATGTCCTGGCCGCCGACGATGACGCGGCCCTCCGACAGGTTGGTGATGCCGCAGATGATGCTGATCAGCGTGGTCTTGCCGGCGCCGTTCGGCCCGAGCAGCGCGAAGATCTCCCCGCGCTGAATGTCGAGATTGATGTTCTTCAGCGCCTTGAAGCCGGAGCCATAGGTCTTCGACAGGTTTGCGACGGAAATGATTGATGACATAGGACTTGGTGGCTGGGGCCGGAAAGCGGGGACGCGGCACATCGGACCGCTTTGCGGCAGGAGAAAGGCAGGGCTTCTCAGATAGGAACGCTATGGGCGTTCTGCAATCGGGCTTGGAGCTGGAATATTTAATCTGCGGCGTGGGCGGTCGCGCACAGTTCGATCAGGGCAGCCATATTGTCCTTGATCTGGTCGGTCGGCGCCGCGGACTCTGGTTCACCTCTCCCGATGGGAAAGGTGACGGAGTTTGCGGCCGCATCATACGCTTCGGCGACCCACTACCTCTTCTTCGCCGGCTTTTTCGCGGGCGGGGGCGCTGCCGCGGCCGCTTGGCCCGGTTGCTCGCTCTGCTCAGGTAGTTTGGCCACTGTCAAAATTTGGATCTGCAGATTGGCCGGCGATGTCGGATGCGCCTGGTCGATGAACTGCTCCTCGCCGACCCCCAGTGTCTGCAGCCGCTTTGCGGAAATCTTGAAGGTGTTGACGAGCACGTCGCGGATCGCGTCCGCGCGGCGCTGGCTCAAGACCACATTGGCCTCGCGCCTGCCGGTCGAATCACTATGGCCGACGATCAGAAAGCTGTAGGGCAGCAGGCTGGCGTTGACCAGCGCGTCGGCGAGGCGGCCGACCGTCTGATATGAATCGGGCCGGACCACCGGCGTATCGGTATCGAAATGGATGTCGAGTGTGACGGTCGGCAGATTGAGCAGCTCGGGCACGATCGGCGGCCGTTTCGACGGCTCCGGCTCGTTGCGCGACCGCGATCTGGACTTCTCGAGGACGCGCTGGCGCAAGCTCGTGATATCGAGCTCCGGCGCCGCATCAAAGCGGCTGAGCTGGCTGATGATCGCGTCCTTCTCCGGCACGCTCTGAGCGCGCGACGGTGAGGCAGCCGCGGCGAGCGCGGCAACGAGAGCGAGCTGCAGGCCGATGCCGCGCGGGCGCTTTGCTCGCATCACCGATACCCCGCATCATCCATGGCCTGGATGCAGTTGCGGCTAACGCCATGCGCCGCAATCAGGCAGGGAATCGATTTGCTGGTTTCCTTGGTCGAGCCGTTGCACAGCTTGACGATTTCCCGCGTGCAGGCATTGGCGACGGTAACGCGAGCTGCAATCCGCTTCTGGATCGCGTTGAAGGCGCGCAGATAATCGGTCCGGCACTGCGCCGACAGCACGTCGGTGTTGCGCGACAGGCACTCCCTCATGCGGTTGGCATCGAGGCTCACGCCGCGGCAATTGGCATCGATCTCGGCGCCGCAGCTCCTGGCGAGCAGTGCGGCCGAATCGGCAAAGCTCATCGTCTCCGCCGACGCCACCGGCGCCGTCGCAAGAAGAGCAACAAACAGGAAAATGCCTCCCCTGACCATGCGGTCATGTCATACGACGCGTGCCGCAGGGGTCAAGAGCTACGAAGGGGCAGAATTGTGGGCGGATAAGCATGACGTTTCACGCCCGCTCGACGAATGTATCGACCACCTTCTTCTCGCCGGCCTTGTCGAAGGCGATGGTGAGCTTGTTGCCGTCGACCTTCACGACATGGCCGTAGCCGAATTTCTGGTGGAAGACGCGGTCGTCGAGCGCAAATTCCGAGACCGTGCCGGTGGATTTTGCCACCAGTTCGCCCTCGATCGTCAGGGGTGCGCGCTTGTTGCGGCCGAAGCCACCGGAAAAACCGCCGCGCGCGCCCGAGAAAGGCGACTGCTCCTCGTCAAACCCGCCGCGGCTCCCTCCGCCTTGGCCGCCGCGCCGGGCCTGCGCGCGCTGCCAGCCCGGCGTCGAATAGCTGGAGCCGAAACTTTCCACATTATCGAAGCGCGACGGACCGTAGCCGCCGGCGCCGCCCCACCCCGAGCCGCCCTTGGATTCCGTGATCTCGACGCTTGCCGCCGGCAATTCGTCCAGGAAGCGTGAGGGAATGGTGGTGCTCCAAGTGCCATGGATGCGACGGTTGGTTGCAAAATAAAGCTTCGCGCGCCGCCGCGCCCGGGTCAGCCCGACATGAGCGAGGCGACGCTCTTCCTCGAGCCCCGCGCGGCCCTGTTCGTCCAGCGTGCGCTGGCTCGGAAACAGGCCTTCCTCCCAGCCGGGCAGGAAGACGTTGTCGAACTCCAGCCCCTTGGCCGAATGCAGCGTCATCAGCGAGACCGCGTCGTCCTCGCCGCCGTCCTCGCGGTCCATGACCAGCGCGATGTGTTCGAGAAACCCTTGCAGGTTCTCGAACTCTTCCATCGAGCGTACCAGCTCCTTGAGGTTCTCGAGCCGGCCTGCGGCATCGGCCGAGCGATCCTTCTGCCACATGTCGGTGTAGCCGCTTTCGTCCAGCACGATCTCGGCGAGCTCGGTATGCGCGGTGACCTCGGCTTGCGCGCGCCAGCGGTCGAACTGCTGGATCAGCTCGCGCAGGGACCCGCGCGCCTTCGGCTTCAACTCGTCGGTCTCGACCACGGCGCGCGCCGCCTCAAACAAGGGAATGCGGCGCTTGCGCGCGTGATCGTGCAGGAGCTGCACGGTGGCATCGCCTAAGCCCCGCTTGGGAACATTGACGATGCGCTCGAAGGCAAGGTCATCGGCGGGCGAATTGACCACGCGCAAATAGGCGAGCGCGTCACGGATTTCCGCCCGCTCATAGAAGCGCGGGCCGCCGATCACGCGATAGGGCAGGCCGAGCGTGACGAAACGGTCTTCGAACTCGCGCATCTGATAGGAGGCGCGCACCAGGATCGCGATCTCGTTGAGCCTCTCGCCCTTGCGCTGCAGTTCCTCGATCTCCTCGCCGATCGCGCGGGCTTCCTCTTCGGAGTCCCAGGCGCCGGTGACGGTGACCTTCTCGCCTTCGACATCCTCGGTGCGCAGCGTCTTGCCGAGACGGCCTTCATTGTGCGCGATCAGGTAGGAGGCGGCGGCGAGGATGTGGCCGGTGGAACGATAGTTGCGCTCCAGCCGGATTACCTTCGCGCCCGGAAAATCGTGCTCGAAGCGGAGAATGTTGTCGACCTCGGCGCCGCGCCAGCCGTAGATCGACTGGTCGTCGTCGCCGACGCAGCAGATATTTTTTGGGTGGGCTGTCGACGTCGACTCCGTCATTCCGGGATGCGCTGAAAGCGCAGACCCGGAATCTCGAGATGCCTCGATGCGCAATTGCGCATCGGAGTTTGCTTCTCCGAGGCGCCCCGGAATGACGGGGGCTGCTGCTTTGGAAGAGCTTGGCGCCTGCGCGAGCAGGCGCAGCCATAGATACTGCGCGACGTTGGTGTCTTGGTATTCGTCGACCAGGATGAATTTGAAACGGTTCTGGTACTGCCTCAGCACATCAGGATGCTCGCGGAAGATCCGGATGTTCTCGAGCAGCAGGTCGCCGAAATCGGCGGCGTTGAGGATCTTCAGGCGCTCCTGGTAGCTCGCATAGAGCTTGCCGCCCTTGCCGTTGGCGAACACGGCGGCTTCGCCCGAGGGCACCTGGCCCGGCATCAACCCGCGGTTCTTCCAGCCGTCGATCAGGCCTGCCAGCATGCGCGCCGGCCAGCGCTTGTCGTCGATATCCTCGGCCTGCAGCAGTTGCTTGAGCAGCCGCACCTGGTCGTCGACGTCGAGGACGGTGAAATTGGATTTGAGCTGCGCCATCTCGGCATGGGTGCGCAGGATGCGCCCGCCGATGGAGTGAAAGGTGCCGAGCCACGGCATGCCCTCCACCGCCTGGCCCAGCATCTGGGATAGCCGCATCTTCATCTCGCGCGCGGCCTTGTTGGTGAAGGTCACCGAGAGGATTTCGCCGGGACGCGCTTTGCCCGTGCTGAGGATATGCGCGATGCGCGTGGTCAGGACGCGCGTCTTGCCGGTGCCGGCACCGGCCAGCACCAGCACAGGCCCGTCCAGCGTCTCCACAGCTTCGCGCTGCTCGGGATTGAGCCCGTCGAGATAGCGCGGCGCGAATGAAGCGCGGGCGCGCGCTGCGATGCCGCCGGCCGCGGGCGTGTGGTCGGGAGCGGGAGAAGGATTGAACTTGTTCGGCTCAGTCATGCGAATCGATCTAGCCCCACGATGGCACCGCAGGGCGGTAAAGTTGAGCCTTCTTAGCAGGATTGTCGGGCATATAGGGATTTCGGACCGGTTTTGCAGGCCTTTGTGGCAGGCCAGGAGAGCGATTTGGGCCTCCAGCGGCCGATTTGTTCCGCCGCTCACGCGGTTTTTCAACGGCAATGGAGCGGAACGAACTGTTCCCCGCCCGGATTGGTCTCCCAGTCACGGCGGGCGCCTCAGCGGCGTTCGCCATCCATTTCGGAAACAGAGGTCCTGATCATGTTAGGCTGGGTCGTCACCTTCCTGATCATCGCGCTGATAGCCGGTATTCTCGGCTTCGGCGGCATCGCCGGCGCGTCGATCGAAATCGCCAAGATCATCTTCTTCATCGCCGTCGTGTTGTTCCTGGTCTCGGCCGTGGCCCACGTCGCCCGCGGCAGAAGGATCTAGGCCGTCCTGGTCGGCATGCCGACCTTGCGGCCGAGGCCGTCGGGCCGCGGGATCGCGGCATGGGCATCCGCGACCGCTTGAATACGGGCGCGGATGTCGGGTGGAAATGGCGCGACCTTTCGCGCCTTCATGTCGATGTGGATGGTCATGTTCTCGGAGGTCGCCGAGAGCCAGCCCTCGCTGGCATGGCGCATCTCCTCAAAAGTGTGCAGCCGCTTCTCGTCGGCGGCGACCACAACAATCGCGATCTGCACGGGATCGCCCTGATGGATCTCGCGCAAATAGCGGACGTGGCATTCGGCGGTGAACGTCGAGCCGTGGCGCTCGCGCATATAGGCCGGACCGATCCCGAGCTTGAACCATAATTCATCGATGGCGCGATCGAACATCACGTTATAATAGGCCATGTTGAGATGGCCGTTGTAGTCGATCCATTGCGGCTCGACCTGCATCACCGAGGACAAAAACGGGACGGGACGGAGCAGAGGGTCTTCAACGCTAAGTGGGCCTGTCATGATACCTTTCCGTACGGGGTCCCCGAAAATCTTGACCCCGCGTCTCAGCTTTGCCACGGTCGGATCGAGCCGGGAGGATAGTTTGAATATCATCATAACCGAGAATTTGAAGCGGCCGGATCCGGCCGCGCTTGCAAGCACGCTGGAGGCGCTGGCGGCCCGCTTCGGCAACCGCCTGATCACCTCGCAGGCGGTGCGCGAGCAGCACGCCCACACCACGACATGGCTGCCGATGCAGCCGCCTGATGGCGTGGTGATGGCGCAGGAGACGGCGGATATCCAGGACGTGGTGCGGATCTGCGCCAAGCACCGCGTGCCCGTCATCGCGTTCGGCACCGGCACCTCGCTGGAGGGCCAGGTGAATGCGCCGGCCGGCGGCATCTCGATCGACCTGCGCGACATGAACAAGGTGCTCGAAATCCACGCCGAGGATCTGGACTGCGTGATCGAACCCGGCATCACGCGCAAGGCGCTGAACGAGCATCTGCGCGACCAGGGCCTGTTTTTCCCGATCGATCCCGGCGCCGACGCCTCGCTCGGCGGCATGGCCTCGACCCGTGCCTCCGGCACCAACGCGGTGCGCTACGGCACCATGCGCGACAACGTGCTGGCGTTGAAAGTGGTGCGCGCCGATGGCGAGATCATCACGACCGGCACGCGGGCGAAAAAATCCTCCGCCGGCTACGATCTGACGCATCTGTTCGTCGGCGCCGAGGGCACGCTCGGCATCATCAGCGAGATCACCTTGCGATTGCGCGGTATCCCGGAAACGATTGCGGCCGCGGCCTGCTCCTTCACGACGCTGGGCGGCGCCTGCCAGGCGGTGATCCTCGCGATCCAGACCGGCATTCCGCTTGCCCGTATCGAGCTGCTCAACACCGAGCAGGTGAAGGCCTGCAACGCCTATTCGAGATTGACGCTGCCGGAGACGCCGCTGTTGCTGCTCGAATTTCACGGCACGGCGCTCGAGGTCGGCGAGCAGTCGAAGAATTTCGGCGAGATCGCGAAAGAATGCGGCGGCGGCGATTTCACCTGGACCACCAAGCCGGAGGATCGCACCAAACTCTGGCAGGCGCGGCACGACGCCTATTGGGCCGTGAAGGCCCTGCGGCCTGGCGCCGGCATAGGCGTCGTCGCGACCGACGTCTGCGTCCCGATCTCGCGACTTGCCGATTGCGTCACCGAGACGGAAGCCGACCTGAAGCGGCTGAACCTGATCTCGCCGATCGTCGGCCATGTCGGCGACGGCAATTTCCATTGTTCGCTGATCTGTGACGTGAACGATGCAGATGAGATGGGGCGCGGCGAGGAGTTCATGCACCGCCTGGTCGAGCGCGCGCAGGCGATGGGCGGCACCTGCACCGGCGAGCATGGCATCGGCCAGGGCAAGCAGAAATATCTGAAGGCCGAACTGGGCTCGGAAGCGCTGGATGCCATGCGTGCGCTCAAACGTGCGTTCGATCCCGACAATATTTTCAATCCCGGAAAGATCGTGCCGGCAGCGTAATTCACATCGGCCGCAACGGGGACCACGGCCGTCTGTGCTTTTGGGGCAGGGGCGATGTGGTGGTTTCGCAAGGAAGAGCCGAAAGACATCTGGGACGAAGAGATCAAATGGCCGATCGGCGACATCGAGGCGGCAGAGCGCATCCGCAACATCTGCCGCTCCGCGGCCGATAGCGCTGAAGCCGTCGGCGGGCGTGCGGTGTTCGCCGACGGCGGCGGCCAAAAGGCAAAAAAGACAAAGAAGCCGCAACGTGACAGCGGGCGCGACGCCGAGCGGTACGAACGTGCCGCAAGATGTGCGATGCAGATCGCGCTGAAGGTTTGCGACGATCTCATGCGCGACGCCGCTGTCGGTCAGATCGTGGACCTCTGCCTGAAGGCCAATGATCTCAGAACGGCCCGTGTCCTGTTTCGGGCGATCCAGGCCGACTCGATCCGCGAGGACGTGCTGAAGCAACACCCCGCGTTGCGGCAATAGGCGACGGCGGCGCTGCGCGATCCGATTTCCGCCGTCTTCCCGCGCAAATGCGTCAGCTCAGACGATGGGACGACGGGAACTTTCGGTTCCTTGCGGCGTCATCTAAGTCACTCGGTGAGGCTTGGCGCGGGGAGGTGCCATGTCGAGATTCCCTGTTGGCATTGCAGTCCTCGTTCTGGCCATCCTGCTGACGGGCGAAGCGCAGGGCGGAGGCCTCAGTTTGCGCGGCGGTCCCCTCGGCATCGTGAGATCAACATTCGCCCATCTGCTGCCGCTCGGGGCGCTTCATCGCACCCGCCATTATGCGCGCCACTACGCACGCCACGGTCGGGTCCGTAACGCGGCCTTCGCGCGCAACGAGCAGGGCAAGCCAGGTCAGCCGCAGCCGCCAAATCAGCCAAAACAGGAGAACAATATCGTTGCTGCGCCGCAAGTCAGCGAAGGCCGCGAGGGGCCGCTGCTTGGCAATCCCACGGCGCGCGGGCAGATCGTCGCGGCGGCAGCGCTGGCCGGCTGGCATGGCGGCAGCGTCGCAAATGGTTGGTGGCAGCACCGCGACGGCGGCTATGGCTGGGTGGGGCCGCTGTTTTGGCCGTTCGCCTATGACGACATCTACGACTACACCCTGCTCGGCGACGGCACGGGCTTCTGGGACTACGGCTACGCCGACATCTACGCCGGTATTTTCGCGCCTTATGCGCAAGGTGATCTTGCGAGCTATATGGGACAGGAGCCGTCCACGCGGCGACGCGCCAGGGTGCCTTCGCTGCAAGAGTTTTGCGGCGACGACAAGGGCGATACCACGTCTTCCGCAATCGATCAGATCCGGCAGGCGGTCCAGCCGAGCGATGCACAGCGCGCCGCCTTGGACGACCTCGCCAATGCATCAACGCAAGGTGTCCAGCTCATTCGCGCATCCTGTCCGACGCAAGCGCCGGCAGGGGCCCCGGCACGCTTGGCCGCCATGCAGGAGCGGATCGAGGCCATCATCAAGGCGGAGTTGAACCTGCAGTCGTCGCTGGGAAAATTCTATGACCTCCTGGATGACGAGCAGAAGGAGCGGTTCAATGCGCTTTCGGAAAATCGGCGCAAGACGACCGATCCGAGCCAGGCGTCCGCCAAGCGCTGCGACACAGCGCAAGCCGCCGCCCCGCGATGGCCTGCGGACGAGATCGAGCAGGGACTGCATCCGAACGACGCCCAGCGGGCCGCGCTTGGCGTTCTGCAGCGTGCCAGCGCCAGGGCCGCCGACATGCTGAAGGATGCTTGCGAAGAGGAGGATGCGATCACGCCAACCGCGCGGCTCGCAGCAGTGGATCGGCGGCTCGTCGCGATGCTGGAAGCCATCAAGCTGGTGCGCCAGGCGTTGGATGATCTTTATGGCACGCTGAGCGACGAGCAGAAGGCCCAGTTCGAGGCGATCGGGCCCAAACGAACGGCGTGACGGCTCCGCTGGCGGAGGCAGAAGTTTTCAGTGTCCGCAGGCGCGACGCGGCGATGCGGTCGGGGGTAGAGCGAGGAGCCATGTCGAAATCCCGCATTGCAGTTATCGTTCTGCTGCTCGCGACCGCATTGTCTGGTGCGGCGCTCGGCAGAGGCGGCGGCGGTGGCGGGCATGGTGGTGGCGGCCATGGTGGTGGCGGCGGCCACGGCGGAGGCGGCCATGGTGGCGGCCACTTCGGCGGCGGTCATTTCGGGGGAGGACATTTTGGTGGCGGCCACGCGGGCGGCGGCCATTTCGCTGGTGCGCATTTTGGCGGCGGACATTTTGGCGGACACCATGGCGGCGCGCATTTTGCCGGGCGCGCATTTTCCCATGGCGGCCGTTCCTTTGCCGGCCACGGTGGGACGCATTTCGGTCAGATTCGCAACGCGCCGGTTCGCGCCGCAAGCATTCACGGCGCGATGGCTTCGCTGTCGCATGCCGGTGGGCTGCGCAACGGCCGCTTGCTCAGCAATCCGGCCGCGCGCGGGCAGATCGCGGCGGCCGCGGCGCTCGCCGGCTGGCACGGCGGCAATTTTGGTAATGGCTGGTGGCAGCACGGTAACAGTTTCTATGGCTGGATCGGACCACTGTTCTGGCCCTTCGCTTATTACGACATCTACGACTACACGATCTGGGGCGATGGCCTCGGCTTCTGGGATTACGGCTATCCGGACATCTATGCCGGGATCTTTGCTCCTTACGGCTATGATGATCTTTCAGGTTACATCCGGCCGCCGGCGCATGGCCGACGTCATGGCAGGCTGCCCTCCGTCGCGCAGCTCTGTGGCGATGACAGTCGCGAGATCGCGGATCTGCCGATCGATCAGATACAGGAGGCGGTTCAGCCGAACGATGCGCAGCGAGCCGCACTTGATGAACTCGCCAATGCTTCGATCGAGGCCGCCCAGACCATCCGCGCGTCGTGCCCGACGCAGGTGGTGCTGACCGCACCGAACCGGCTCGCGGTCATGCAGCAGCGCATCGAGGCGATGATTGCCGCCGTCGGCATCGTCCGCCCGCCGCTCGAGAAGTTTTACGGTCTGCTGAGCGACGAACAGAAAGAGCGCTTCAATGCGCTCGCCGAAGGCCAGCGCAAGGCCCACCCGTCCCAGGCCTCGCTCGCGCAGAACTGCGGTAGTGCGCGGCCCGCAGCATTCCAATGGCCGAGCAGCGAGATCGAGGCCAGGGTGCACCCGAACGACATGCAGCGCCCTGCGCTGCAAGTGCTCGCGGACGCCAGCTCACAGGCTGCCGACATGTTGAAGGCGGCCTGCCGGCCGGACGACGCGGTGACGCCGCCGGCGCGGCTTGCGGCTGCGGCAAAACGGCTCGACACCATGCTGCAGGCGGTGAAACTGGTGCGTCCGGCGCTCGATAATTTTTACGCCACGCTGAGCGACGAACAGAAGGCGCAGTTCGAGGCGATCGGGCCGCGGCGGACGACGTGAGTGCTGCAACTTGACCGGCAGGATGCGCGTGCGCCGGCCCGTCGCTCTTCGAGGCTCGCTGGCGCGAGCACCTCGGGGTGACGGTGATAGATGGGGATTCGTGTTGATCCGATCGATCGCGCTCTACGACGATGGACCGTTAACCGCTGGCGAGGCCAATGCCTTCACGGCTTCATCCACGCTGCGGAAGATGTGATCCCGCGGCAGGACGTCGTAGAGTCCAAAACGTTCGAACGCGTCCTGCGCGCGCAAGGATTCGAGCCTTGCGATCGCGACCGTGATGCCGAGCTTGCGGCATTCCGTGAACAGATCGCGCAGCAGCTGCGCGGCGGTGAAGTCGATTTCCGGCGTGCTCGCGGCTTCCAGCACCAGCAAATGCGGCTTGGTCGCATGCAACATGTGAAACAGATCGGTGTGAAAGGTCGAGGCGTTGAGGAAGGACAGGGGTGCCTGCAGTCCGACCACCAGCACGCCCGGGATTTGCTCGCCGCTGATATGCGGGCTGGTCGGCCACCAGATCGTGGTCCCCGGCACGCGCTCGAACACCACGAGCCGCGCCCGCGTGCTGCTCCAGATGCCGTGCAGCAGCGACAGCCCGATGCCGATCGCAACACCCTGTTCGATCGGCAGCACGATGATGGCGGCTGCCGTGGCGATGACGAGAAAGAATTCCGGCAGCGACTCGCGAAAGATCAGGACGATCTGGCGGAAGCGAATGATGCGCAGGCCCACAAACAGCAGCACGCCGCCGAGCGCCGCATTCGGCACATGTTTGAGCAGTGTGCCGCCGAACACCGACAGCGCAAGCACGATCGCCGCCGCGATAAGCCCCGAGAGTTGCGTCTTGCCGCCGGTCTCGGCGACTATACCGGTGCGCGGCGGGCTGGAATTGACAGGGAATGCGCCGAACAGGCCCGCGAGCACGCTGCCGGCGCCAAGCCCGAGAAAGTCGCGGTCGACATCGGCCGGTTTGCCCGGTTCGGATGGAAAGGCGCGGGTGACGGCGGAGGTCTGCACCATCACCACGATCGCGATCAGGAGGCTCAAGGGGACGAGCTTCGCCCATTGCTCGGGATCGATGTCCGGCAATGACGGCGTCGGCCAGGTCGCCGGCACGCTGCCGACCACGTTGACGCCTTTGCTTTCCAGGCTCCCCGCAATCACCGCAATGGTTGCCGCGATCAGGCCGATCAATGCGCCTGGAATCTTCGCGCTCAGCGCCTCTGAAGCCGTCACGATGGCGAACACGCCCAATCCGATGCCGAGCGTGTAAGCGTTGGCCTGTCGCGCCTGGAGCGCCAGCACGGCGATCCGCTCCAGCATCGGGCCGTCGGGCGCGGGCAAGCCGAGCACGCCGGGCATTTGTGAGACCAGGATGTGCAACGCAATGCCGGCGAGAAAGCCGACCGTCACCGGCGTCGAGAGCAGGTTGGCGATGCCGCCCAGCCGAAACAATCCGCTGAGAATCAAGAACAGCCCGACCAAAAGCGCAAGCGCCATCGCCAGCGGCAGGTATTGCGGCGAACTGGACGCGGCGAGCAGCGCAAGTCCCCCGGCGAAGATCGGCGTGATGGTGGAATCCGCGCCCGCAGACAGGAAGCGGTTGCCGCCCAACATCGCAAAGCCGAGCGAGCCGGCGACGAACGCTAAAAATCCGATCTGCGGCGCGAAGCCGCCCAGCCGCGCGGTCGCCATCTGTTCGGGGATCGCGATCGCCGCAAGCGTGAGGCCTGCGATCAGGTCGCCCGGCAGATCATTCGGGCGGTAGGCCCGTAAGCTGCGAAACACCGGCCAGGATGTCTCGGAAGTGTGCTCAGCGTTCGAATTTGCCAATCCCCGACTCCCTTCAAGATGTCGAGGAACAAAACCGATCGCTGCGCGCGCCGCAAGGGCTTGCGCACGCCATCTGGCAGCCCCCCGCGGCCCATCCTTCGAGACGCCGCCTTGCGGCCGCTCGTCAGGATGAGGTGTCGCGCGCGGCACCATGTTAGACCTTCATGATGAGGAGCGCGACAGCGCGTCTCGAACCATAAGGCTCCGACAACCGCTCCTGTCAGACTACGCCGCGATCCCAGGGCGGTTCGGGCGCAAATTGCCCGGCGAGAAAATCGATGAAGGCGCGCACCTTGGCCGGCGGATGACGGTGCGGGAGATAGACGGCGTAGACTGCGAGCAATTCGCTCGGCGGCAGATCCAGCGCGAGCTGCACCAGGTGGCCCGCGCGCAAATCGTCGGCGACGATGAAGGTCGGCTGATAGATGATGCCCTGTCCGGCCACCGCGGCCGCGAGCAGCGCGTCGCCATTGTTGGCGCGCAGATTTCCGGAAACGGCAATGCTGAGCCCGGAGCGTCCCCCCATCACCCAGCGCTCCGCGCCGGCCTGCGCAAGCGTGTAGCCAAGGCAATTATGCTTTGCGAGATCCGCGGCGGTGCGCGGCGTGCCGTGGCCTGCGAGATAAGCGGGAGCCGCGCAAACCGCCATGCGGCAGGGCGCCAGCCGACGCGCCACCAGGCTTGAATCGCGCAAATTGCCGATCCGGATGGCGAGGTCCCAGCCCTCTTCTGCAAGATCGACGAGACGGTCATTCAGACCGAGCTCGATGGTGACGCGCGGATAAATCTGGGCGAACTGGGCGAGCCGTGGCGCGATCTGCCGCACGCCGAACACCAAGGGCACGTTGAGCCGCAGCTGCCCGCGGGGCTCGAGCCTGTCGGCCGCCACCTCCGCCTCGGCGGCCTCGATCTCGGCCAGGATGCGCTCGGAGGATTCGAGAAAGATGCGGCCGGCGTCGGTCATCGACAGCCGTCGCGTGGTGCGATGAAACAGCTTTGTGCCAAGGCGGGCTTCGAGCGCGGCGAGGTGCTTCGTCACCATGCTCTGGGACAGGCCCAGCGCCCGGGCGGCAGCGGAAAGCGAGCCGGTCGCGGCGACTTTTGCGAGCACCTCAAGCCCGGTCAGCCGATCCGGCATCTGGAATTTCACCCTCCTGGTGTGAGCTGAATTTCCCGGATAGCAGATTATCCGCCATGATGGAATGGATCATAAGGCCCGGAAGCCTAACCGGAGACAGTCATGGTCGATTCGAGAACCGCCCCCTATGCCGCGCTGCTGCTGCGCCTCAGCCTCGGCGTCCTGTTCCTTGCGCATGCGGGGCTGAAGATCCTGGTCTTCACGCCGGCCGGCACCGCGAAATTCTTCGGCAGCGTCGGACTGCCGCCTGAACTTGCCTATGTGATCATGACGGCCGAAGTGCTTGCCGCGATCGCCTTGATCCTCGGCATCTGGACGCGCGTGGTGGCGCTGCTGGCGACGCCGATCCTGCTCGGCGCCATCTACACGGTGCACGGCCCGGCCGGCTTCTTCTTCACCAACCCGCATGGTGGCTGGGAATATCCCGCGTTCTGGACCATCGCGCTGGTGGTACAGGCGCTGCTCGGGGACGGCGCTTACGCGCTGGGCGCGTCCTTCGCCAATCTCTTTGGTGGTACGAAGCTGTCGGGCGCGCATTCGCGCTGAGCCAGGCGCCAAACGGTCAGCGTCATGTTTCCCAGCCTGTTTCTCTCGCACGGCGCGCGCCGACCTTGCCGCTCACCGATACGCCGGCCCGGAGCTTCCTGCGCGGGCTCGGCGGCCGGCTCCCGCGGCCGAAAGCGGTTCTTGCGATCTCGGCGCATTGGGAGACCGCGCGGCCTGCGGTCAGCGCTGTGACGCGCAACGACACGATCCACGACTTCTATGGTTTCACCCGTGAGCTCTATCAGCTTCGCTATCCCGCGCCCGGCGCGCCGTCGCTTGCGAACGAGATTTCGGATCTGTTGAGCAAGGCCGGTCTTGCTTGCGGCATCGACGAGAGCCGTGGGCTCGATCACGGCGCCTGGGTACCGCTGATGCTGATGTATCCGGATGCCGACATTCCGGTGCTGCAATTGTCGGTGCAGCCGCATCTTGGGCCGGCGCATCATCTTCGCATCGGGCGTACGTTGGAAAAGTTGCGGGGCGAGGGCGTGCTGATGATCGGCAGCGGCAGCCTGACGCATGATTTGTCGGAATTTCGCGGCCAAAGCCTGGATGCGCCGACACCGGATTGGGTCGAGGGCTTTGCGGATTGGTTCAGCGACAGGCTGACGATGCGAAGGCCGGAGGATCTGCTCGATTATCGCCGGCAGGCGCCGTTTGCGACCAAGAATCATCCGAGCGAAGAGCACCTGTTGCCGATCTTCGTAACCCTGGGGGCCGCCGGCGCGAATTGGCGCGCCGAACGGCTGCACGCAAGCTCGACCTATGGCATCCTGCGCATGGACGTCTATGCATTCTTCGATGCCGCTGCAGGAACGCCAAGGTAAGCTGCCGCGTGCTTGGCCCCCGCTTGAAGGCGCCGCGCGGGACGGGAAGGTACTCTTGCACGGGTCAGAGCCAAGCTAGCCACTGCATCGGCCTTGCTGATGGTGCTTCAGACGTTTGGCAGTCGCATGATTTGGATTGGCAGACGACTGCCGGTGGAATTTAATACGAGACGCAATCGATTGCCTATTGTCGGTTTAATTGATGGGAGATTGTCATGCGCAAATGGTTTTTTCGGACCGTCGTCGTGGCGTTGTCCTCCTTGATTGTTGTTTCGGCCGGTCGAGCGGCCGACACTCGCGCACATCAGTCGGCCAAACCGCATCGCCTCCTCATCCAGATCGACCAGAACGATCCGGCGGTCATGAATCTCGCCCTCAACAACGCCAACAACGTCATCGAATATTATCGGTCGAAGGGCGAAGAAGTGGCGGTGGATATCGTCACCTACGGCCCGGGCCTTAACATGCTTCGAGCCGATACATCGCCGGTGCAGGATCGGATCAAGCAATTGAAGGGCGTGGCGTTCCCGAGCACGATCCAGTTTTCCGCATGCAATGTCACCAAGCAAGGGATGGAGAAAAAGGAGGGGCACGCGATCGACCTCGTGTCGGACGCGGTGATCGTTCCTTCAGGCGTCATCCATCTGATGGAATTGCAGGAGAAGGGCTGGAGTTACATCCGACCCTGAACCGCATCATGGACGGGCGCGGGCTCCTCTTTCACCGCGCTCCGAATGAGGTTTTGGCGGTCACTGGCGTCCGCTCGCAGGCAGCCGCGATTTTCTGTCGAATGACGGATAGTCCGGTGAGGTGAAAGATCGCTTCAGGGCGAATGCCTTGCTTGTCGGTGAAGGAGACTCTCATCGTTGCGCCCTCGGGGATCGATTGCAAAAACGCGATGGCGTCACCTTTGTAGACTGCGGTCTTTCCGTCTGCCGATACGGTCCATTGTTGCCGAACAGGCGATTGGTCGTTGATTTGATAGTCAACCGGGAGCTTATCGTGCTGTCGCACCGTCCATGCGCCGCCCATGCGGAGCGAAACCTCGGCTTGATGGGAGCGGCATCGAACCGAGAGCATATCGCCGCTGTCTTTCGCGCCCGCCCCTGAATGAAGCACTGCGGTCACGAGCGGAGCAAAGTCGACGGGCGATGTTGTCTCGCTCACAATCCAATTCGACTTCCCAGCGAGCCTGTCGTCCTTGGAAGATGCGTCAGTCCGTATCGATGTGCTGGGCGCCTCGGCAAACGATGAAAGACTGCTTGGCGAAGGCGATTTCGCCGCGGCGTCTGGCCGCGCCGCGGACCTGCCGACGGGAATGCTTGCGGTCGGATCCACCGGCACAGTCTCCTTCTCTCCGCCCACTGAAGACGCGGTCGGCACCGCCGTAGCGGAGGGAGGCGTCGACTGCGCCGTGTCGGAAGGAGCTGCGGGTACTTTCCGCCCGGCGGGCGCCACGGCGAGGACGCGTTCCAGGCATTCAAGCTCCACCTTCTGTGCCCTTACGGAGCAATTTACTCGCTGTTCCGGATCTGACAATTTCGAGCAGATCGCGTCCGCGACACGAACGTCCTGGAAGCACGATTCCAGTGTGGGCGAATTTTCGCTGGCGGATTGCGCTTGAGCGATACCGCCCGCGACAAACAGCGCAATGCCTGCCAGTCGGGTCCACATCACGGATCTCCGCTCTGTTTCGTCGTTGCGTAGCGATTCAGCCATTCCTGGGCCGCCCGAAAGCGTTCCAGCCCCGGAGCCCGCTCGGAGAGATTGACGTCCTTCCACTTGGCATCGAAGCCGGGTGAGCGCAGCCTGTCGAAATGGCCGAACAGCTCGTCGACAAATCGCGCCACGCGACGATAGCGGGGCGAGTCGGGACGCCAATTGAACGCTGCCAGGATCGTAGGAACCGAGATTGTGGCGATCCGCTCGCCCTTGGCGATGAGGCCGGGATAGTCAGTCGCCTCAAGATAGGAAGACAAATAGTAGTCCTCGAATTTCGGACCGTACTCGACCGGAAGGAATTTGAATCCGTCGCCCCACTTTCCCTTCACGAAAGCATCCACCGGCTTTGTCGTGACGAAAACGACAGCCGCAATCTCCCCGCGCTTCATCAGCTCGAGGGCAGCGGGATGCGGGATGAAGGTCTTGTCAACGTCTATGCCGAGACGGCTGAAGATGAGAGGTCCTGAATAAGCGGCGGCGGTGCCTTGCGTATTGAAATTGACCTTCTTCCCGGCCAGGTCTGCCAGTGTGTGAATCTCGGGCCGAACGAAGATGTGGAGTTCGGACGGAAACAGATTGAGGATGTAAACGATCCGTTGCTGGATCTGAGGCACCTGCGATTTGTACTCCTCCAGGGAGTCGCTGTTGATGATCGCGACGTCGACGCCCTTCAGGTAAAGAAGGTCGTTGACGTTTTCGGTGGGACCGCGGGTGACGATGGGCAGGACGTGCATCTGACCGTTGTCGTTAACGATCCGGGCCATTTCAGTCGCGAACCGGATCGGTGCGCCTTCGAGCAAACCGCCGGCGAGACCGACGCTCCAGGCGTTGACCTGATCCCTGATTTCCATCTCCGCCGCACGTTGAGTGCCGAGCACGTCGTCGGCTGATCGTCGAGAGCGTGCGCTCGTGAGATCGGACATCGCGAATAGCAGGATTGAGACAACAAGAACAAGTCGCACGAAAACGACCATGACTATATCTCAACTATAAATTGTAACTAACCGACGACGAATATCTGCCCCAGATGCTGAAAAGAGTTCGATTATATACCGATTTTTCGCAAGGTGAGCCGGAATCTGCGGGCCGCTTCAAGTTCCTTGCTGGATGTTCCAGCGCGACGCATCCATTCTTCGTCTCGGCAGCGTATCCTGGCGCGGGCCATCCGCACGCGCTTCTTGCTGCCCGTCCCAACCCTGGCTTGCGTGCGCGGCTATCGGCGGGGCGAACGGTTCACCGCTTGTCCGCCCGCCCGAATTGCCGGCTGTGACATGGCGAACGCTGGAGCTGGACCAGAGGTCGTTCGCTCCGCCCGCGAGCAGCGCCCTTTGGGGTTGCGGACCAGGATACCAGCGGCAGGTCATTTTCATGCCACCGGTTCTGACCTAAAGTGGCTTGCCTGACGACCTTGCCATTTTGCGGGGTGTAAATGTCGATTCTTGTTACTGGGGCCGCTGGGTTCATCGGCTCGAATTTTGTACTTGATTGGATTGGTGCTGGGCTTGAGGACGTGGTCAGCCTCGATAAGCTGACCTACGCTGGCAACCGCGAAAATCTCGCTTCGCTCGATGGCTGCGCGCAACACCGCTTCGTGCTCGGGGCGATCGAGGACGAAGCTCTCGTCAGCGACCTGCTGGCGTCGGAGAATGTCACTGCTGTCGTTAACTTCGCCGCCGAAAGCCATGTGGACCGCTCGATCGTTGGGCCGGGTGCCTTCATCGACACCAATGTGGTTGGCACGTTCAAGCTGTTGGATGCGGTGAGACGCTATTGGTCGGGATTGAGCGCCGATCGGCAGGACAGTTTCCGATTTCTTCACGTCTCCACGGACGAGGTTTATGGCAGCCTTGGGCCGGATGAGCTGCCCTTCAGCGAGAACAATCCATACCGGCCCAACAGCCCTTACGCCGCGAGCAAGGCGGCATCGGATCATCTCGTGAGGTCTTATGGTGAGACCTACGGCTTGCCGGTGCTCATCACCAACTGCTCCAACAATTACGGCCCTTACCACTTTCCAGAAAAGCTCATCCCGCTCGTGATCCACAATGCGCTGCGCGGCAAGCCCCTGCCTCTCTACGGCGACGGCAGACAGGTGCGCGACTGGCTCTACGTCAAGGACCACTGCGGTGCGTTGCGCGCGGTCCTGAAGGGCGGCCGCCCCGGTCAAACATACAATGTCGGCGGCGAGAGCGAGCGCGCCAATATCGATGTCGTCAAGAGCGTCTGTGACATTCTCGATCGATTGCGGCCGCTTGGTCACAACAGGACCTATGCGGATCAGATCACCTTCGTCAAAGATCGGCCGGGCCACGACCGGCGCTATGCGATCGATGCCAGAAAGCTCAAGAGCGAACTGGGCTGGCGGCCGCTGGAAAGCTTCGAGAGTGGCCTCGAAAAGACGATCCGGTGGAACCTCGACAATTCCGGTTGGGTCGAACGGGTCACCAGCGGCGCCTACCGGGACTGGGTGGCGAGACACTACGCATGAAGATGCTCTTGCTCGGCAAGAACGGTCAGTTGGGCCGGGCGTTGCAGCGGCGGCTCCAGCCGCTCGGCCAGCTCATCGCTTGCGGTCGGGCCGAGGCCGATCTTGAACGAGTGGATGCGCTGACGGACCTCGTCGAAATGGTACGGCCCGACGTCATCGTCAACGCGGCGGCTTATACGGCCGTGGATAAGGCGGAAAGCGAGCCGGAACGCGCGCGCCTGGTGAATTCGCAAGCCGTCGCGGCGCTGGCGCGCTGTATGGGAAACGGCTGGCTCATCCATTTCTCGACCGACTTTATTTTCGACGGCCTGAAGCAGGCGCCGTATGTCGAAACGGACGAGGCAAAGCCTCTCAGCGTCTATGGCGCAACCAAGCTGGAAGGAGAGCAGGCCGTCACCAGCTCCGGCTGCAAGCACCTCATATTCAGAGTGAGCTGGGTTTATGCGCCGGGGCACAACAATTTTCCGGCTGCGATCCTGCGATTGGGAAAGGAGCGCGCCAACATCGATGTCGTGTCCGATCAGGTCGGGGCCCCGACCAGCGCCGGCCTGATTGCCGAGATCACCGCAAACGCCCTGGCGAAGATCGCCGGGTCCGGCGCGGCAGCCTCGAGCCTCTCGGGTATCTATCACTTGGCAGCTTCAGGGGAGGTCGGCCGCGCGGATCTGGCAAAGTTCATCGTCGCCGACGCCCGGCAGCAGGGCGTGCCGCTG
The DNA here is from genome assembly GCF_000472385.1 of Bradyrhizobium sp. ARR65. Lineage (GTDB taxonomy): Bacteria > Pseudomonadota > Alphaproteobacteria > Rhizobiales > Xanthobacteraceae > Bradyrhizobium. The sequence goes on along the minus strand of NZ_AWZU01000009.1, from coordinate 134,371 downwards.
ACGCTTTCACCCGAAGGCATTAGGCCGATTGCGACCGCGGACTACCGCACGCCCGCCGCGCGGCCACTGAACTCGCGATTAAGTACAACAAAGCTCGAGCATGGTTTGGGTGTCTCCCTGCCGCCCTGGCAATCGGACATGCGAAAATTTGTGGCGGACGTGATCAAAGGAAATTTCATTTGAACCGCAAAGGCATCATTCTCGCAGGCGGTACCGGCTCCCGGCTTTGGCCGGCGACTCTTTCCATCTCCAAGCAGCTTCTGCCGGTCTTCGATAAGCCGATGATCTATTATCCGCTCTCGACGCTCATGCTTGCGGATATCCGGGATGTGTTGATCATCTCGACGCCTGAAGACACGCCGCGTTTCAGGCGCTTGCTGGGCGACGGCGGATCCTGGGGGCTCAACATCTCCTATGCTGTTCAGCCCAATCCCGAAGGCCTGGCTCAGGCTTTTCTTATCGCCGAGAAATTCATCGGCAATGATCAATCGACCCTGGTGCTCGGCGACAACATTTTCTTTGGTCATGGTCTGCCGGAGCTGCTGAATCGGGCGGCAAACCGAACAAAGGGCGCAACCGTGTTCGCGTACCACGTTCTTGATCCGGAGCGCTATGGCGTCGTGGAGTACAACAGTCGTGGCGAGGTCCTGTCGATCGAGGAGAAGCCGAAGGTTCCGAAGTCGAATTATGCGGTGACGGGCCTGTATTTCTATGACGGCGAAGTCGTCGAACTCGCCAAGTCCTTGCAACCATCCGCGCGCGGCGAGCTTGAGATCACGGATCTCAACCGCCTGTATCTGGAGCGATCCGCGCTGAACGTCGAGCTGTTGGGCAGAGGTTTTGCCTGGCTCGATACCGGTACCTTCGACTCTCTTCTTGATGCCGGACAGTTCATCTCGACCATCGAGAAGCGACAAGGTCAGAAGATCGCGTGTCTCGAAGAGATCGCCTGGCGCCAGGGCTGGATATCGACCAACGAGCTGGTCTCGCTCGCCGCCTCGCTCGGCAAGAGCGGTTACGGGCAATATCTGCTGACGCTCGCCAAGGAGGCCGGTAGCTGATGGACTACAGTCGTCTGACCATTCCGGAGCTGATCGTTTTTCAGCCTCGCGTCTATGCGGACGACCGGGGCGCGTTCTTTGAGAGCTTCAGCCGGCCGATCTTCGAAATGGCGACAGGATTGCGCTGCGACTTTCCGCAGGACAATCATTCAGTGTCCAGAAAAGGCGTCCTACGCGGCCTGCATTACCAGTTGCCGCCGCATGCGCAAGGCAAGCTCGTTCGTGTCGTGCGTGGAGCGGCCTTTGACGTTGCCGTGGACATTCGCAAGAGCTCCGGCACCTTTGGACGATGGGCAGGGGCTTTGCTCACGGCCGAAAATCGTCGGCAGCTCTGGGTGCCCGTGGGATTTGCCCATGGCTTCCTCGCGCTGCAGGACGACACCGAGTTCCTCTACAAGACGACCGATATCTACAGCAAAGCCGACGAGCGCTGCATTCGATGGGATGATCCGGACATCGGCATCGATTGGCCGCTGACGGAGAGCCCGATCATGAGCGAGAAGGACGCGCAGGCGCCGGCGCTGCGCGGTGCCGAGGTGTTCGGCTGAAGCCGGCAGGAATCAACCGATCGCCAGCCTCCAGTTCGTCATCAGCCGGACCCCAAGCGCATAGAGCGCGCCGAAGTAGACCGCGGCGCCGACACAGACCGTAACGACCAGCTCGATCAGCATCCCAACGTGCTGCGCCGCCATCTCGTGACGGACGACCAGGACGAGCAGCGCCATGATGACGCCGGCCGCCGCGATCTTTCCCAGCTTGAAAGCCTCGGTTGCGGTATTGAAGCCAGTCAGTTGCCGCGCGGTTGCAAAAACCAAAACGAACATGATCAGCGAGATGAGCAGGCGCGCAAAAATCGCGCCCATGAGTGAATAGAAATGAAGCCCCAGCGGTATCAGGACGATCCGCAACAGAAACTCCGTGAGGCTCAATCGAAAGACGACATTGGTCCGGTTGGTGGCCAGAGCGAGGGCATGGACCGGAGGATAGAAGGCGCTGAGCATGGTGGCGAGGGCCAGCCACTGCAGGAAGACGTCGACCTCCTTCCATTTGGCTCCCAGGAGCACGTTCACGAGCAGATCCGACGTCAAGGACATGCCGATACAAATCGGGACCGCGACCAGCATCGTCAATTGCGATGCCTTCGAATACGCATTCTGAAGCCGCTTGCGATCGTTGTGGATTCTGGAGAATGCCGCCATGACCGGCTGCATCGCCGGACCGATCAGGCTCTGCGTCGGCAAGACCGCGAGGTCGGTAGCCATCGTGTAGTGCCCGAGGTCGGATCTATTGACGAAGTATCCAAGCAATATCCGGTCGAACTGCCAACTGAACGCGATGACGATCTGGGCGGTACTGAACCACCCGAGGAAGCCGGAGAAATCGGAAAAATCGGCCAGGGTGATCCTTGGTCGGTACGGCGCAAGAATATAGGAGATCAATGTTGCCGCGACGGACGCTGAGACGCCGTTCGCGACGATGGCCCAATATCCGCCGCCCAGATACAGCACCGAGATCGCGATCGTGGCGGCAATGATCTTTCCGACAAACTCTGCGATGAAGATCTGCCGGAAGCTCATCTCCCGAACATACTTGACCATCGCCGGGCTGTAGAAGCTTCGCATCAACGGCCCGATCGCAGTCGTCGCCACCAGCGGGATCAGGCGATTGTCGTGGTAGATGTAGGAGAACGGCCAGGCCGCCGCGAGGACGACAAACAGGAGAAAGAGTCCCCGTAAGACGCCCAGCGTGAAGGCCGTGTCGATGTGAGATTTTCTCACCTCGGGCAGCCGCGTCAGCGCTTGAATGAGCGGAACCTCGAGCACCATGTCGACGATCGTCGTGAGCGTCATGGCGAGTGCCGTCAGCCCGAAGTCGGCCGGAGACAGCATTCGGGCGAGGACGAGGACGGTCACGAAGTCAATCAGGCGGCCGGCCAGTCGCGACGACACCGTCCAGCCGGCGCCGAGAATTGTCTTGGTGGTCAGCATTCCGGATCTCGTTCTCTTGTCAGACAGGCGGCGCGAACCGGCATGTCGAGTCTTGCTTGCGTCAGGGTTGCTTTGCCGCGGTTCCGCCGCCAATCCATCATCGTCGGCAGCTCGTTCACCGCAAGATGCGTACGGACGGCATCGCCGGCTCGTCTATTCGGCGGGAACGGCCGCTTTCGCCCGCCTGGCAACGAGCTTTCGCGACAAATAGGATCGCACCGGTTCATCGTAGGCACGTAGTGCCAGATAACTCAAGCCGATCACGGCCACGAAGATCAGGGTCGCCTCGATCCAGCCGTCCCGCGAACCCAGCAGCATCCTGAAAGCGCCGTTGATCCAGCAGAACAGCGGATAGTGCAGCGCGTAGACAGGGTACGACAGGGCGCCGATCCCAAGGGCAAATGAATCTATCCTCTTTCCGAATTGAACGTGAGCGCCCGCGAGCACCAGCAGCGGGGACAGAAATAATTTCCATGCGAGTTTTACAGTGAAAGTTGCTTCATATGGAGCGAAAAAAATGACGATCATGCTTGCGGTCAGGCCCCAGAAGAGCGGTGTCCAGCCGCGCCAGGAGGGCAGTCGCTGATCGAGGTGATAGATGAGAACGCCGAGCGCGAATGAGGCGCCCACGTGCGGAAAACCATACCAGAACGTCTCGGTGGTATCTCCGCCGATTCCGATGAGAACAAGTATTTCCGCAGAGACGACGGCGACGACAGCGGCGACCGCCATCTGAGGCAGGTAGCGGCCCGCCCACCAGATGATGTTCGCGACGACTTCGAGGAAGAGCGAGTACTGAGGTCCGTTCAACGGGAAGAGCTGCGGCCCCCCGACGGCAGGCGGCGCGTAGAGGTACGGCAAGTTCAATACGCCCAGCAGCGCAGCCGATAAGATCGCTGCCGCGGAAACGTCGATGTGGGAGACGACGCTTCGAAAGAACACGTAAGGTGCGCTGATGGCGACCGACAGCACAATCATCGGCATCAGCCGTATCAGGCGCGTGACGATAAACGCGTTCATGGAGAGGGTGGCGATCTTCCGTCCATAGGCGAGGGGAAGGACGTAGCCGCTCAGGCAGAAAAAAGTATCGACCGAAAGATTGCCGTTGGCGCAGAGCCAGGGAATATCGAGCCAGCGACCAAGATGAAATGCGAGGACCGATAAGGCCGCAAATCCCCTGATGCCGTCGAGCGTCGTGTAATGATCGGTGCGAGTAATCGGAGTGGTCATGAAAAACCGAATTTTGTGATGATGATTTGGTCAAGGGCTCCGGCAATAATTGAACTTGGATCGTTTATAACTGTAGTGAATGGGTTCGGCTAGGCGCCCAGCGCGGCAAACTTGGCGTCCCTCATGAGCGACTTCCAGCGCATGCTGCCGTCATGGACATTCCTGTAGGAGCCCTGGCTAAGACAGGCCCAGATTTGGCGGAAGGCCGTCGACGTCGACGGAGATTCGTAGATCGTGTGTCTGCGCGTGAGCTGGAGGAGGGCAGAGCTCAAAAACCGATGACAGCGGTCTTTGTCGAACAGCGGAAAACTCTCGTTGGTGTCCGTCGGCATTTTTGCCACGACGTCGAGCATCTGAGAGGTGGCATTGATGTAGATTTCCGATCGCCGGCGAAGATCGAAGGCGGAATGCTTGCGCCTCTGTGAGCCGAAGAGATTGGTTGCGTGCTGCCTGTAGCCTACAAGCGGCTCCTTGATTTCGGCGGTCGCGCCGACCATCTGTCCAAGCAACATGACCCATCTGTCGTGCGCGAGCCGTTCGCTCGGGACGATGTAGTCGATGATCCTGTCCTGAATGTCCACCAGCTCGATGATCTCGCGGCGAAACACCATCGAGAACCCCCAAAAGGTGTCCCAGGGGTCATAGCTGAGAGGCGGTTTGACGGTCGTATTCGTAATCCCCTGGCGAAACATGCCGATGGGATTGGACGCATCGTCAATGAGTGTTGCGGCGTGGGCAATAAGGGAAACCGTCCTGTCTTCGAAGAATTGCGAACACGTCTCCAGCTTCGTCGGATGCCAGACGTCGTCCTGATCGCTGAATGCGATGAAATCGCCCCGCGCAAGCAGACAGGCCTTGAGAAAATTGTCCCGGAAGCCGAGCGCTTTTTCGTTTCGAACGATTTTTGTGGTGAAATGACATTCCGCCAATACGTCCTGAATGATCTGGAGCGTATTGTCGCTCGAGGCGTCGTCGGAAATGATCAATTCGAAAGGAGCGAGCGTCTGGGCGGCGATGCTCTTGATCTGCTCCTCAACATATTGGGCTCCGTTATGTGTCGCGAGCACGACTGATACGGTCTTCGATGTTGGCTTACTCATAACTCACATGGTTTAGGCGGGATGACTGCAACCGATGCTCGGGCAGCTTAGCACAAATATCGGCGCGCGACCCCTGCCAGCATCGATGAAAAAAGCGGCAAAACCGCCTCGGACCGTTCCGCTCGTGGACTCAATGACTCAATAACGTCACATTTGAAAGCCGCGACGGCGCGGGTTCCTGCCTTGCTCGCGCGGCGCGGCCCTCGATTGCAGTCATGATGCGGGCCGCGGGAAGCCGTCTACATGTTCGGCAATCCCGCCAGATATTCGTAGATCGCGCGAAGCTCGTCATCGTCCAACCGGCTGATCGGTTGCCACGGCATCTGCTTGCCGAGTTGATGGCCATAGGGATCGACGCCGGTGCGCAGCGTCAAGACGAAGTCTTCGAATCTCCAGGTCTTGACGAGGCTGAGATCCGGTCCGAGCGGAGCAAGCTGACCGGGAGTGCCACCGGTCAGCATCGCGCCGTGGCATTCACGACAATCGAGATAGGACACGAGATATTCGCCATAGTCGGAGGTCGGAGCCCTCGGCGGCGCGGTGACCACGCCGGCCGACACCGGCTTGCCGGTCGGCAGCATGCCGGCACCCAGCATCATGATGCCGAGCAGGTTGAGATGATCGGGTGGATCAGGAGTGGGTTCTCCGTCCGGACGCAGGCTGCGGAGATAGGCGATGACGGCCCAGAGATCCTGGTCGCTGAGCTTTCCGGCATTGGTGTAGGACATGATGATCAGCCAGCGGCCGTCGCGGTCGACGCCATAGCGAATGGCGCGGAAGATGTCGCCATCGCTCCATCCGCTCAGTCCGGCGGACGTGAGATTGGAGGAGACGAAAGAGCCGATGGGCAGGGGAAGTTCTTGCGCGATGTCGCGACCGCCGGTGAGGGCGCCGTTCGGCGCATGGCAACCGCCGCAGAAGCTTGCGGCGATCGCCTCGCCGCGGCGAATCTGTTCGGCCGTGCCGGTCACCTTCAGCCTCACGGTCGGCGCGCTGCGCGCATGTAGCTTGAACAATCCAGGATCAATACGACGCCCAGCGCCACCAGGATTGCGGCCAGCAAAGCGGCAAGGCTCGCGCCGCCCCATTTCAGCCAAGGATTTTTTGCGCGCCAGGCATGGACGCTTGAGCGGGCCAGCAGGGCGGCAGTGGCAATCGGAACTGCGGGTTCGAACAATTCAACCATCGTAATCATCCGATGTGTCGTAGGTCGCGACGGGCAGATTCGTCGTGACCTGCCGGCGAACCGACCGGACGGCTCAGCCGCGGCATTGGAGACCAGCGATGGCGGAATTATCGGGCGTGCGATGCCAAATTCATTTCGCCAGAGCCCATTCGCGTTACGACTGTAACCAAGCGCCTCATCGCCGATGCCGCGACGCCGACAAGTCGCTCGAAAAATCGCGAACCGATAACAGATCGCTCTCTGAAACGTGTGCTGCAGCGCAAGGTGGTGTGCCCTATAGCGATACCGGGGGCGCCGGAGAATATGATGACTGAAAGGACCGAGAGCCTCGCGGCCCGCCCAGCCAGCCAATTCGACAGCAATGCATTTGCGCCGCCCGGACCGGCGTCCGCGAGCAACAGCACGGATCGCAAATCGCCGGTGTGCCTGGTCGTCGAGGACGACAGCACCATGCGGCACCTGGTGACGAATTATCTTGAGGATCACGACATCCGCGCGATCTCCGCCTCGCGCCGGGATGAGGTGGCAGGCCTGCTTGCCCGCAGCCAGCCGGACCTGGTGGTGCTTGATCTCAGGCTTGGTCAGGAAGACGGTCTCGATCTCTTGCGCGAGATCCGCGCGAACTCCGATGTGCCCGTGATCATCACCACGGGACATCGGCGCGACGAGATCGACCGTGTGGTCGGACTGGAGCTCGGAGCCGACGACTACATCACCAAGCCGTTTGGCTTGCGGGAACTCCTGGCGCGCATCCGCGCCGTTTTGCGGCGGCGGGAAGCCGGACAGACCGCGGCCCAGCGCGACGTCGAGAAAGGCCGCTGCCGTTTCGGCGATTGGCAGCTTGACCGCCGGAGCCGGCGACTGACCAATTCGCGCGGCGAGCCGATCGCCCTCACCAAGGGCGAGTACGCGCTCTTGCTCGCCTTTGTCGATGCGCCACAGCGCCCGCTCTCCCGCGAGCATCTTCTGCAGGCGACGCGAATTCACGAAGATGTCTTTGACCGCAGCATCGACGTGCAGGTGCTGCGTCTTCGGCGCAAGCTGGAAACCGATCCGAGCTCGCCCTCCATCATCCGCACCGAACGCGGCGTGGGATACGTTTTCGCGCTGCCTGTCGAACAGCTCTGATGCGAGAGCGCAGGCCCGAGCGGACTTCGAGCACCTCGCTGCGACCACGAGGCCGCGCGACGCCCCCTTCCAGGCCAAGCGCGGCGTCAGACCGCATTACAACCGTAGCCTTAATTTGCGGCAGCGGAATGCTGCGGAAACATCCGCGCGACAGAGTCTCCCTGACTCGCATTGCCAGGGAGATATCGATGCCATTCTCGAAGCAATTGTCCTCAAGGCAATTGTCCGTCGTCCAGGCGGAATCGCAAACTCAAGAGATACGCCGGATTGGTCGGCATCCGATTCCGATCCGCCCTTTCGACGATGACCGGCGCGCGATAGCGCGGCAGGATATCGCGCGACGTGATATCCCGCCGGCGGTGCTTCGCTTCACCTTCGAAGCGTTTGCGCGATTGGGAGCTGGTGCCGGGACGACGTTTCCGAATGTCCTGCTGGGCATCGTCACCTGCGTGATTGGCGAATTTCTCGCTGGCTGCGCCGCTTACGGCGAGGCCATGTACATGGTGCCTGTGCCGGCGGAGGATGACGCGAAGGCTGCAAACCCGCTGACATCAGCGTTGCCGCGCGCCTGCGGAAGCGCTGCAAGCCCAAGGCCCAAGCTGCGCGTGATTGCCGGCACGGCAGCGCCGGGGGTCGAGAGTCACGAACCGCTTCCGCTGTCGGAGCCGCCTGAGCCCTCGCTACCGACATCGCAGCAGGAGGCGCCTTGGTATGTGTCGATCAGCTCCGCCGCGACGGTCTGGTTCAGGAGCGTGCGGCAGGCGCGCGTGCGGCGCGGCGCCGTCATCGAACTCAAGGCGCTCGACGACCGATCGCTACGCGACATCGGCCTATGCCGCAGCGATATCGAAGCCGCCGTCAAGGGCGAAGGCCGGTGAGGATGATGCGGGCATGGTCGCCAGCGATCAGCGCGCGCCTATCGCCTCCGCTCTGGGCATTGGCTTGCGTCGTCGTGCTGCTGGTGAGCATCGCGGCGACTCAGGCTCCGGCGCCGCCGCCAGCACCTGCGCAAACGAACCACACGGCCGATCAGGAGCCGATCACGCCTATACCGCCGCCGCCCGCCGCCGATCCGCTGAAGCTGGCGCTGGGCGAACGCCTGTTCGGTGACGGCCGCCTTTCCGCGACCGGAAATGTCGCCTGCTCGTCCTGTCATGATCTCCGCACCAACGGCGCCGACCGCAACCGGCGCAGGATGGCGCAGGACGGGACGCGGCTGCCGTTCGACACGCCCACGGTGTTCAACGCCGCGCTCAGTTTCCGCCTGAACTGGGAAGGCAATTTTCGCACCCTGGCGGCGCAAGCCGTCTCGTCGATTGAAAGTCCGGGCAATGATATGCACTCGAGTGTCGCCGAGGTCGTTCGCAAGCTGAACGCCGATCCGGCCATCAGCCGGCAGTTTTATGCCGCCTATGGGCAGGCGCCCGATCGCGACAATTTTCTAGATGCGCTCGTGACGTTCGAGCGCTCCTTGCTCACGCCGGGAAGCCGGTTTGATCGCTGGCTCGAAGGTGAGGCGACGGCGCTCTCTTCGGACGAGCTCGAAGGCTATCGCATGTTCAAATCATACGGATGCAGCTCCTGTCACCAGGGGGTCAATGTCGGCGGCAATTTGTTCGAGCGACAGGGTGTGTTTCGGCCCTTAGTTGAAGGACAGCCCAAGATCGTGCGCGTGCCAAGCCTGCGCAACGTCGCGACGACAGCGCCCTATTTTCACGACGGAAGCGCAGCGACGCTCGAAGAGGCGGTGCGCCGGATGGCGGCGGCGCAGCTCGACCGCACGCTCACCGATCAGCAGGTCGCATCCGTGGTGGCGTTCCTCCAGACGCTGACCGGGAATTATCGCGGCAAACCCGTTGTAGGAGCCTCGCCATGAGAGCCGCGCCTGCAACGGCAATCGTCGTCATTCTGGTCGCATTGCTCACCTGGTTCTCGTCGCGCGCCTCCAATCCCGACGCCGAGCTGTTCGACCGCGCCCTCGCCCAGCTCGATCGCTTCGGCATGTTCGAGAACGCGCTGTATCGCGATATTTTCACCGCGCGCGCCGGCATGCTGCGCAACTACGATCCGCTGGTGAGCGAGATCAATGCTCTGCGCGACTCGCTCGAACGTCTGAGCCGTGCATCCGACCTGGATGACGAAACCACGCTGGCCGTCGATCGGCTGGCGCTCTCGCTCGACCGGCAGGAGCAGTTGGTGGAGCTGTTCAAGAGCGAAAACGCGCTGCTGCACAACTCGCTGGCCTTTTTCGGACGTCTCGGCGTCAATTCACTCACGCCGGATCTCGATCCGGCGATCAGCGGGGCCGCCGCCGCGATCCTGCACCTTTCGCTCGATACGTCATCCTCGGCGGTGAGCGACGTCGAGGACCGCTTGAACGAGCTTGACGAGCAGGCCTCTCGCAGTGGCCATGCCGCGGCGGTCGAAGCGCTGCTCGCGCATGGGCGCCTGCTGCACAGGTTGCTGCCCTCCGTCGACAACACGTTGAAGTCCATGCGGGCGCTGCCGGAGAAGCGCGACGAGGAAGCCCTGCGCCGCCTGATCCTGGCGCGCCAGATGACATCGCGCGAGTCCGCCCGATGTTTTCGCCTTTTGCTGTACAGCACCTCGCTTGTGCTGGTGGGGTTCCTCGTTTATCTCGGCATTCGACTGAGATCGGGCGCCCAGGCGCTGCGCCGGCGGGCCGCGCTCGAGCATGTGATCGCCGGCATCTCGATGCGCTTCATCAAGGCATCGCCGCAGAACATCGACAGCGCAATCGACGGCGCATTGGCCGATCTCGCGGCCCATAGCGACTCGGATCGCGTCTATTTCGTGATGTCCGGCCCCCGGCAGCGTTTGCACGTCTGGCATAAGCCCGGCATGGAGCCTCCGCCCGGCTGGCCCGCGCGGGCTCCCGAGCTGGCCCGTCGGATCGGCGCCGGGTCTGATGCCGTCGTCCATATTCCCCGCGTCGGCTCGATGCCGGTAGGCGACGATAAGGCGGCATGCCTTGATGTCGGCCTGGGAGGATGGGCCTGCGCGACCAACGTCGACAGTGCCGGCGTCAGTGTCGCGCTCGGCTTTGACGCCGTCGGCAGGCCCAGTCGCATCTCGCATACAGGCGAGCTCGCGCTGCTGCGAGTGGCGCTCGACACCTTTGTTCAGGCGATCGAGCGGCAATCCATGGAGAAGGAGCGTACGCGCCTGGAAGTGCGCTTGCAGCAGGCGCGGCGCATGGAGAAGATCGGCATCTTCACCAGCGGCATCGCCCACAACTTCAACAACATATTGGGCGGAATTCTCGGTCATTCCGAAGTGATGGAAGAGTATGTCGGTTCGGACGCAAAGCTTGTGCGCAATCTCGGCGCGATCCGGCGCGGCGCGGAGCGGGCGCGAGATCTGGTCGACCAGATCCTGGTTTTCGGCCGGCGCCGCGAGATCGGCCACAAGCCGCTCAGCGTCGGCGCGTTGGTCGCCGAAACCGCGTCCCTCATGGAGGCCTCGCTGCCGCCGGGGCATCGATCTCGTCATTCGGCAGCCACCGGCCGCCACCGTCGTATCCGGCGAGAGTGCGCAGCTCCAGCAGGTGATTCTCAATCTCTGCAACAATGCAGCCAACGCTATGCCGGACGGCGGCCACATCGAGGTCGCAACCGAACTGCACGAGCTGTCGCAGTCGCGTTCGCTGAGCCACGATGAGATCAAGCCGGGCTCTTACGTCTGCGTCGTCGTGTCCGATATCGGCGCGGGCATGGATGAGCTGACGCTGGCGCGGATTTTTGAGCCATTCTTCACGACACGATCGTCCGGCAACGGCCTTGGGCTTGCCACGGTGCGCGAGATCGTCCGCGACCATGGCGGTGCGGTCAACGTGCAAAGCAAATTGGGCGAGGGCAGCCGTTTCGAGGTGTGGTTGCCGCGGTTGGCGGCTGAGCTCACGCCCGAGCCGGGGGCGGGCATCCTTCCGACGGGAGAAGGCCAGACAGTGATGCTTGTGGCGCTGGACGAAGAGCACGTGCTGCGGGACGAGGAGACCCTTGCGGCGCTTGGTTACGAACCGGTCGGATTCGCCACGGCGGAGGCGGCGCTCGCCGCCTGCGCCGCTGCACCCGATCGTTTCGATATGGCGATCATCAGCCAGTTCGGGTCGGTCAGGCAGTCGCTTGAATTGGCGGCCACATTGCATACGGCCGTGCCGCGTCTGCCCATCGTGCTGGCCAACAAGGGTGCGATCGAAGCCGGCGCCGATGTATTGATGGGCGCCGGCGTCGCCGACATCGTGCGCTGGCCCATTGTCGCCGAGGAGATTGCCGTGGCGCTCGCACATTGCGCGGCCGCGGCTAGATCGGAAAAAGCGCCGCAGCGCCGGCTGGCGCGGATCGCGTCCTGCCCGGTGGAATGAGCCGGCCTTGCGGCGGAGGCGTCTGTCTGCTGCCGCCGGATGCTCGGACCTCCGCGGCCGTCCCGAGGCGGACTTTACATGCCGTGACTCTCGAACACTTTCCGGCAGGCCGAGGAAAGCCTGTGGCGGTGCTGCTCCAGACATTGCCGCACCGCGCTGTCATCGCCCAGGACGCGTCGGCAAAAGCGCGAGGCGTCGCGCGAGCAGGCCTGCTGCTCTTGTGGCGTCCCGGCATGATCTTGCGCCAGAACGGAGGACGAGGGCGTAAGCGCCACGATCAACGCGATTGCAAATTTACCCATGTTTCCGATCCAAGAATTTCATCTGCCCAGTGAACGTCCCGAAGTCTCAAAACTTCAAAGAAGCTCGCTTGGTTCCGAGAGCTCGGCTCCTCCCGCGTCGGTCTGCCTGCAACCCCGATGAGATCGTTCGGCGCGTTGAGGACAAGCAGGTGCGCAAGTACGGCACGCTACGTTCACTTCTACACCGAGCGGGCGAGGCTGAACGCGTGTTTGCGCCTGTACGCCCGAGGGCATTCGGCCTAAGCTTGCACCCGTGAGGACCGGCTATGGGCGATTTTGACGATCGGACTCAGGCCAACATGGACGTGGTGCTCGATGAGGTCTGTGCCGAGCTGCCGAACGGCGGCGACCATGAGAGCCGCAAGTTCGTCGCTGAGCAGCTCATCCAGGCTGCGCGCGCCGGAAAGACCACGCTGGGCGAACTGACCTATATCGGCCGGCGCGCCCTGGTTCAGCTCAAGAAAAGGTCCGCGACGCCTGGAGAACAATCCAATGGCGGCTGAGCAATGCTTTGATGCTGGCGAGAGCGTCCGATCAACTCTGAAATCTAGGTCGCGATGTTCCGTCGCCTTGCCCACTCTACGAACTGGCTACAATGACTTGGCTCGTCGGGAAATCATCTCGTTCTTGCGTGCGGTTGCTGCTCGTGCGTCCTGCAAGGACCTGAAAAGGCGATGCGCGCAAAAGCTAATTTCGTGAGCTCTTTCAACCTGATTTGGGTCGTCCAGATCTCACGCAAAAAATAAATCGCTTTGCGCTTTACCCAAATCAGTCGCATCCTCCTCGCGTTCCGCCTCGGCAAGAGGGACGTACGCGTCGTCACGGACGTTGAGTGCGGGATGCGGTGGACGCGAGGGAGCCGAAAGACGAACGGCTCTTTCGTGGACGGCGAAGTCGTGTGGTCCTGGCGCCCCAAGGCTGGCGCTAAGTCGCGAAAGATGCGTAAGCGCATCGCGCGGATGACGGTGACAACAAAGTCTGGCTCACCGGGGAGAGCTCGAAGTAAGCCGTAAACCACTGCGCAGGGAAGGCCGGAGTGAACCCGGCTGTACCTGTGGTTGCTCCCGTGTGCATTTCTTTGCGCATCTGCCGCACACGGGGCCATGGGTGCGGCGGACACCCGGCCTTCCCTGCGCCCTCTGTTGTCGACAGGGACGAGGAGATGCAAAACTCGGGCGCGTGTCGCGCGGCGAGAACGACAAGTCGTATCGCCGTCTTTGTCGTGGCGCATCCTTCGAGGCGCGGCGTCGGACAGGCGCTCGGAAAATTGCATCAGGCGCTCCGTGTCACGTGGATCGGAAGTACCGCATGGAGTACGCTGGAGACACCAAGCGCGCAGGCAAGACGCGCCTCATTATCGACAAGCCGGAAGGAGGAACCCATGTATGCCGCGATCCGTCAGGCCAAGGCAAAAGCGGGAAGTGCCGAGGAGCTGGCGCGCCGGATCAAGGAGGGCGCCATTCCCATCATCAGCGACGTTGAGGGCTTTATGGGTTACTATGTCGTCTATGCCGGCGACGACACGGTCACGGCGATCAGCATCTTCAACAAATACGAGCAGGCCGAGGAGGCGAACCGGCGCGCGCTCGCCTGGGGCGAGCAAAATCTCGCGCCCCTGCTGGTCGGCCCTACGACCGCAGTCGCCGGCCCGGTGATCGTGCATACGCTGGCGTGAGCGCAATGGCTGGTCATGGCCCGCGAAGACGGCCATCCAGTATTCCCAGAGACGGCAATGGTGCTCTTGAGAGAGCGCGGCGTACTTGATAGCCCGCATGCGCGGGATATCACGGTGGCGTGTGATGTGGGCAGCGAAGGCCCTCACAGCTCCCTTGCATTGGAAAACACAAATGAGCTCACCCGCCGCGTGTTCTCGTCCAAGATCAGCGTGCGCGTGATCGGGGGCTCGGCGCGTTGGCTGCAGTTTTCGCGTTCGCAGAGGCGGCAGTTGACGCCAATCGGCGTGCCTTCCGTCTTCTCCAGATCCATGCCGGCGGCGTAGACGAGTTTTGACGCATGGCGGATCTCGCAACCCAGACCGATCGCAAAACGCGGCTGCGGCAAAGGATGCGGCGCGATGGGGCGGCGCACCATCTGCGCGATGGAGAAATAACGCGTGCCGTCAGGCAGTTCGATCACCTGCTTGAGCAGCCGGTCCGGGGTGTCGAAGGTCGAATGCACGTTCCACAGCGGGCAGGTGCCGCCGAATTTCGAGAACGGAAAGGTGCCGGAGGAGAAGCGCTTGGAGACGTTGCCGGCATTGTCGACACGCAGCATGAAAAAGGGAATGCCGCGCGCGTTCGGGCGCTGCAGTGTGGTCAGGCGATGGCAGACCTGCTCGAAGCCCGCATTGAACCGCTGCGCCAGCACGTGCAGGTCGTAGCTCAGTGCTTCGGCCGCGGAGAGGAAAGCCTGGTAGGGCATCATCACCGCGGCCGCAAAATAGTTCGCGAGCGTAATCCGGTAGAGCCGGCGCGGCGCGTCATCCAGTGCGCCGGCGCGGCCGACCAGGGTCTCGAACAGGGGGGCGCATTCGGCAAGGCCGATCTGGAACGCAAGCTGGAAAGTGCGCGCCGAGCCGTCCACCAGCTCGGAAATCAGAAGCTGCCGCCGGTGGCGGTCGAACCGGCGCAGCGTCTCGCGCATCACGTCGACCGGCATGATGCGGGTGGTGATGGAATGTTTTTCGCGCAGCCGTGCGACCAGGGCTCCATAGAGGCCCTCGGCGGGCGCGTTCAGTTCGTCGCGCAGATTTTCCGCGGACTGTTCGAGCTCGGCGAAGTAATTGCGGTTGGCCTCGATCAGCTCGCGCACGCGCTCGATCGGATTGGTCTCGAAACGGCTGGCGACGTCGCGGTCGGCCATTTGCGCCGCCACCAGCGTCTCGCCGCGCCGCGCCTCGGTATAGGCGGCGTAGAGCCGCTGCAGCGCATGGGTAACGCCAGGGCAGAGCTCGGCGAGGTCGCGCAATTCCTGCTTGGGCAGCTCGATCTGGCGGAACAGGGGGTCGGAAAAGATCTCGTTCAACTCGGCGAAGAAACGATCTTCGTCCGCGGTGGCGAGGTCGCGCAGGTCGAGGTCGTAGGCCTCCGCCAGCCGCAACAGGATCTGCGCCGTGACCGGGCGCTGGTTACGCTCGATCAGGTTGATGTAGCTCGGCGAGATGCCGAGTCCTTCCGCGATCTGGGTCTGGGACAGGCCGAGCTGCTGGCGGATGCGGCGGAAGCGCGGACCGACGAACAGCTTCTTTCCGGTATCGCCAGGCATGGCAGTCTCATTGACCTATATTTGTGACAAAATTTACAAAATGACATTTGACACGGGCGAGTATGTTACATCGCATCACCAATCAAAAGCAAGGAAACTGTACTTATTGACCTGATTCGCGTTTACCTCCTGACACGCATTTCGCAATGCACTGTCACGATTGTGGAGAGAAAAATGGCGAAGACCTTTGAGCAACTCGTGCCTGCGCCGACAGGCCGTTTTGACGGCATCACCCGTCCCTACAGCTCGGCTGAGGTAGAGCGGCTCCGCGGCTCCGTGCCGATCGCCTATACGCTCGCCGAGCGCGGCGCCAACCGGTTGTGGAAGGCCCTGCAGACCGAGCCCTATATCCATTCGCTGGGCGCGGTCACCGGCAACCAGGCGATGCAGCAGGCGCGCGCTGGCCTGCCCGCGATCTATCTCTCGGGCTGGCAGGTTGCCGCCGATGCCAACACCGCTGGCGCGATGTACCCGGACCAGAGCCTCTATCCGGCCAACGCCGGCCCCGAGCTCTGCCGCCGCATCAACCGCGCCCTGCAGCGGGCTGACCAGATCGAGCACTCCGAAGGCGGCGCCAAGATCGACTGGTTCCTGCCGATCGTCGCCGACGCGGAAGCCGGCTTCGGGGGGCCGCTCAACGCGTTCGAGATCATGAAGGCCTATATCGAGGCGGGCGCGGCCGGCGTTCACTTCGAGGATCAGCTCGCATCGGAAAAGAAGTGCGGCCACATGGGCGGCAAGGTCTTGATCCCGACCGCGGCCCATGAGCGCAACCTGATCGCGGCGCGTCTGGCTGCCGACGTCTGCGGCGTGCCGACCTTCGTGATGGCGCGCACGGATGCGGAAAGCGCAAAGCTGATCACCTCCGATATCGACGAGCGCGACCGCGAGTTCATCACCGGCGAGCGCACCGCGGAAGGCTTCTACCGCTTAAAGCCGGGCACGGGTCTCGCGCATTGCATCAAGCGCGGCCTCTCCTTCGCGAAATATGCGGACCTGTTGTGGTGGGAGACCTCGACGCCGAACCTTGAAGATGCCAAGGCGTTCGCGGAGGCCGTGCGCAAGGTCTATCCGAACAAGATGCTCGCCTATAACTGCTCGCCCTCGTTCAACTGGGAGGCCAACATCGACAAGGCGACGATCGCAAAATTCCAGCGCGAGATCGGCGCGATGGGCTACAAATTCCAGTTTGTGACGCTGGCGGGCTTCCACTCGCTCAACCACGGCATGTTCGAGCTGGCGCGTGGCTACAAGACCGAGGGCATGGCGGCCTATTCCCGCCTGCAGCAGGCCGAGTTCGCCTCGGAGAAGTTCGGCTACTCGGCAACGCGCCACCAGCGCGAGGTCGGTACCGGTTATTTCGACCTGGTCTCGACCACCATCACCGGTGGCCAGTCGTCGACCACGGCGCTGCACGACTCGACCGAAACCGCGCAGTTCAAGTCGCAAGGTTCGGACATCCACGTTCAGGCTGCAGAATAGCTTTTGAGGAGGAGATCATGACCAAAGGCAGCAATTTCTGGGTGATTGGCGGTGAGTTCGGCTCGATGAACTTCCACAAGCTCGTGGAAGGCTCGGCCCAGGTCAAAGGTCCATTCAAGACCCGCAAGGAAGCCGAGGACTGCTGGCGCGAGGTGTCGGAAGAACACCGTCACAAGGCCGGCGTGCGCTTCTCGATCGTGGAGGAGCCCAGCCGCATCGCGGCGGCCTGACAGGCCTCATGGCCGGGTAGAGCATGATCCGGAAAAGTGGGTACCGGTTTTCCGATAGGATCATGCTCCAGAAATAAAATGCCCAAGGCAGGCGGCTTCATCCGGATCCCCGGGTGGGGCCGTTTGCCTTTTCATCCCCAGGGAGATAAGTCCTTGAGAATAAAGCTGCTTTGCGCGGGTTCTGGTTACTGATAGGCTAATGGGGTCAAAACCCACCTTTTTAAGGCCGTCAGATGTCAGAGGCGCAAACTACGCAAAGCACAGCCGAGAGCCGGCCGATCAGCTTGCGCGATGCGCTCCGCAAGGCGCGGATCGAGGCCGCCGACCGCACCGGTGTCGTGGTCGATCTGCGCGATGCGGAAGTGGCGCGGCTGGAAATCCTGAACGAGGCGCTCGATCCCGTGTTCGCGCAGGTGCCAGGAGAGATCGATCTGTTCGATCGCGGCATCAGCCAGGGCGAAACGCCGCGGTTATGGATCGATGTTGTGGCCCATATCGTGATGGGACGCGACAAGCGCATCTACCGCTTCGTACAGGACACGCGCTTTGGCCGCATCGTGCTTGCGGAGTCGCACGACGTGCCGGCCATCGTCGAGGCGGTGACCGATTATGTCGCCCGCCGCATGATCGAGCGCGAACATGCGCTGGCCGCGACGCCGGCGCCCAAGCCGATCGCGGCCGAGAAGCGGCGGCGCCATGGCTTCTGGGTGTTCGCGTTCGGCTTCGTGCTCGGCGCGCTGGCGCTGTTCGCGCTCGCGCTGGTTGCTGCCTTGCAGAATCTGTAGGATGCCCACCGTCAATCCGGGTTCGATGCTACGCATCGTCCCGGAATGACGAGAGAGCCTTATATCAACCGCGTGCGATTGAGCTCCACAACGTGCAGTGTCTCGTTCATGCCGCGCACGATTTGCTCGCAGCGCCAGCCGTTGCCCTCGCGTGCGATCGAGAACAGGTTGTATGCGGCGGCGGGATGGCGGCCATGGGGAAGCGCAGAGGCCGACGGCACGCCGATGGCGGGAATCTTGCCGTCCGGTCCGTCGATCCAGATGGTGGAGTGAATGTGGTCGTGACCGTGCAGGATCAGTTGTACGCCGTGCCGGCGCAGGATGGCGCGCAGTCCGGCCGCATCAGTCAGCCGCTTGATGTAGGAATCCGAGCGCAGCGGATGATGCACCAGGAGCACGCGAAACAGCGGTTCGGCGGACAATTGGTCGAGCAAGCTTGCGAGCGCCGCAAGCTGGCCGCGCCCCAGCGTGCCGGTCGCGAAGAACGGCGGCGTCGGCAGCGCGGAGGAGAGGCTGATCAGCGCAAGCGGACCGCGCCGGCGCAGCGACGGAAAGCGCGCATTGGCCGTGGCCGCGTCGCCGCGCAGATAGTCCGCGAAGATCTGATCAAAGCAATGGCTGGTCGCGCGCACATAAGCGTCGTGATTGCCGGGGATGGCGGTCACCTGCTCGGGCCTGCCGATCGACTGCAGCCAGCGGGCCGCAGGCGCAAATTCAGCGCTCAGCGCGAGATTGACGAGATCGCCGGTGACTGCGATGTGGTCGGGCGCCTGCGTCTTGAGGTCCGCGGCCAGGGCATCAAGCACGTCGCGACGGTGATATTTATGGCGATTACGCGTCCAGTTGAGATAGCCCAGCGCACGCTTGCCCATGAGCTCGGACAGGCGCGGCGCGGGCATCGGCGGCAGATGCGGATCCGACAGATGTGCAAGGGTGAAGGTGGCCGTCATCCAATCCCCTGTCGCGCAACTGTAAGCGATTGCATGGCTACCACGTGAGACCTTTCCGAATGCTCATCTATTCGCAAGCCACTGGCGCCGGCGCAACTGTAAACGCCGACGGGGGAGACGCATGACGGGCAAGGGGGAGGGCTTGCGAAGGCGGATGGAGCCGTGGCTACGGCGGCTGTTTCACTTCTATTGGCGCTTCGCCCGCGGTATGACGCTGGGCGTGCGTGCCGTGGTGCTGGACGGCGAGAACCGCATCTTCCTGGTCTTGCACAGCTATGTCTCCGGCTGGCATCTGCCGGGTGGCGGCGTCGAGGTCGGCGAGAGCCTCACGGAGGCGCTGAAACGCGAATTGATGGAGGAGGGACGCATCGAGCTTGCCGCGCCGCCGGCGCTGCACGGCGTATTCTTCAACAGCCACGTGTCCCGACGCGACCATGTCGTGGTCTATGTGGTCAGAAGCTACCGCCAGGACCGCCTGCCCGGGCCCAATCGCGAAATTGCCGCCTGCGGCTTCTTCGCGCCCGATGCCCTCCCGGAGGGCACCACCAAAGGTACGCGCCTGCGGATAGCGGAAGTGCTTGAGGGTAAGCCAACCATTGCGACGTGGCGGTGATGTCACGTGGCAGTGGATGATAAGCCTGTCGGAGGGGCGGCCAAGGCTCTGGTCGTGATATGCAGCCGGGGGCCTGGTGCACCTCCATGGACGGACGTTTTCGAAAATGAGCCTGTCATCGCTGCGGATTGCCGTTCTGATCCCCTGCTTCAACGAGGAGGCGGCGATCGCGACCGTGGTCGGTGATTTTCGCAAGGCGCTGCCTGCTGCGGAAATCTATGTCTACGACAACAATTCGCGCGACCGGACCGCGGCTGTCGCCCGTGAGTCCGGGGCGACCGTGCGCAGCGAACGGCGGCAAGGCAAAGGGCATGTGGTGCGGCGCATGTTCGCCGACGTCGACGCGGACGTCTACGTGCTGGTGGATGGGGACGCCACCTACGACGCGCCGAGCGCGCCGCGCATGATCGAGCGGCTGGTGCATGAGCATCTCGACATGGTGGTGGGGCTGCGAGTCGATCAGGTCCAAGCCGCCTATCGCCGGGGCCACCGCACCGGCAACTGGATGTTGACCAGCTTCCTGTCCTCGGTGTTCGGCCAGGCCTTCAAGGACATTCTGTCCGGCTATCGGGTGTTCTCGCGCCGTTTCGTCAAGTCCTTCCCGGTGCTGTCGGATGGTTTCGAGATCGAAACCGAATTGACGGTCCACGCCCTCGAACTGGCGCTGCCTGTTGCGGAGGTCGAGACGCCCTATTTCGCTCGCCCCGAGGGCTCGTTCAGCAAGCTGAATACTTGGCGCGACGGTTTTCGGATTCTCGGTACCATCCTCAAACTCTACCGCTCGGAAAAGCCGCTGCGATTCTTCACCGCCATCGGCATTTTCCTGGCATTGGTGTCGGTCGGGCTCGCGATCCCGATCTTCATCACCTATCTCGAACAAGGAGTCGTTCCCCGCCTGCCGACCGCGGTGTTGTCGACCGGCCTCATGATCGTGGCGATCCTTTCAGTCTCCTCGGGGCTCGTGCTCGACACCGTGACGCGGGGGCGACGCGAAATGAAGCTGCTTGCCTATCTCTCGCAGCCGCCCGTCAACAAGTCCTGATGCGTTTCGGTTCATTTGGGGCGTGTGGGGCAATGGACCGCACGCGCTGCGGATGCTAAGGCGCGTTCGCATGAATGATTTGTCCCTGACCATCGCGCCGGAAGACCCGAAGGACGCCCAGGCGATCGAACGCTTGCTCGAACGCACCTTTGGCCCCGGCCGTTTCGTGCTTAGCGCCTACCGTCTGCGCGAGCATGTCGACCATTTGCTCGATCTCTCCTTCACCGCCCGTATCGGCACGCTCCTGGTCGGGTCGGTGCGGCAATTACCGATCTGCGTCGGCGATACCAAGGCTCTGCTGCTTGGGCCGCTCACCGTCGAGCCGCCGTTTCGCGGCCGCGGTGTCGGGCGCGCGCTGCTCGAGCGCGCGCTCAAGGAGGCGAAGGCCAAAGGCCATGGCCTTGTGCTGCTGGTGGGCGACGAGCCCTACTACAGCCAGGTTGGCTTCAGGAAAGTGCCGAAGGGCAGGGCGACCATGCCGGGACCGGTCGACTACGATCGGCTCTTGGTCGCCGAACTCGCCGATAATGCCTTTGAGGGCGTCTCCGGGGCGATCCGCCCCGACTGGGATTTTGCGAAATAGTGCGAGGCCCGCTTGCCGTCTGACGGTTTCAACGCCCCTCGCGCAGCCAGGTCGCGGCGAACGCGCCGAGCAGCAACAAGAGCCCGATCAGCCCGGCAAAGATCGGCAGCACGCCGACGCCTTTGACGACGCTGGCATCGCGCATCCGTACACCCATCCAGCCTTCGCCATGGAAAACGCCGGACGAATGCACGCCCACGATGCGCGGCAACTCGACGCTTGACCCGTCCGCGACGCGCCTCGCATCGCCGCCCGTCGCTTGCGCGAGCGGCTTCAGCGTATCGGTCGTGGAGGTGACTTCCGAGAATTCCTTGGGATTGGTGGGGCCGACATTGATCAGCGCCTTCAGCGTGCCATCCGTCGCCTGCCACAGCCCAAGCTCGCTCGCCGGCAGCGTCGCGCGCCATTGGCCCGGTTCGCCCTCGCTGAGCGTCAACTCCTTGGTGGCGCCGGACGGGGAGGTCACGGTGACAGGCGAGACGCTGTCGGCCATGGTCTGGCGGATCACTTCAAGATCGTGACCTTGAACCTTCAGGCGCAGTGCTTCTTCGTCGAGATCCGGCTGCTTCATTAGCCAATGCGACATGCGCCGCAACAGATCGAGATGAGGGCCGCCCTCCTCGTAGCCGCGCGCCCATAGCCAGATATGGTCGGTCAGCAGCAGCGCGACACGTCCCTCGCCGTAATGCGACAGGAGGAGCAGCGGCTTTCCGTCGGCCCCGGTCATGACCGGCGCCGTGGTTGCATTGCGCGTATCGACCGTGCGGAAGAAGCGGCTCCAATGCGGCGGCTCGCTCGCCGACCCTTCAAGCCCGCGCGTCACCGGATGACGTTTGCCGGCATCGGAGAGGTGCGCGTAGAACGGCTTTTCGGTGACGCCAACGGGCTCCGCCGGCAACACCGAATCCAGCGGCGTGCGCCAGATGCTGGTGTTGGAGGCGTAGTCGGGACCCGCCGAGACCAGCACCGCGCCGCCCGAGCGCACATAGCGCGCGATATTGTCGAAATAGGCGACCGGCAGCACGCCTTGCCGCGCGTAGCGATCGAAGATGATCAACTGGAATTCGTTGATCTTCTGCTGGAACAATTCGCGGGTCGGGAAGGCGATCAGCGACAATTCATTGATCGGCGTGCCATCCTGCTTTTCGGGCGGGCGCAGAATGGTGAAATGCACGAGATCGACACTGGCGTCCGATTTCAAGAGGTTGCGCCAGGTGCGCTCGCCCGAATGCGGCTCGCCGGAGACGAGCAGCACCCGCAACTTGTCGCGCACGCCGTCGATCGCAACCACCGCGCGGTTGTTCACGGGCGTGAGCTCGTTCTCCAGCGGCGAGGCCTCGATCTCGACGATGTTCGGCCCCTCATGCTTGATGTCGACGTCGACGCTCGAGGTCTGGCCGCTCTGCAAGGTGCGCTCGCTGATAGTTTCGCCATCGCGGCGGATCGTGACCTTGGCGCGCTCGCCGGTCACGCCCTGGTCGTCGAGCCGGTACGTGATGGTCTGCGTTTGCCCGACGATGCCGAAGCGTGGCGCGGCGGTCACGGCGATGCGGCGGTCGCGTTCGTTCTTCGCTCCAGTGACCAGGGCGTGGACGGGGGCCTGAAAGCCCAGCGCGCTGGCATTGGCGGGAATGTCGTGCACGCGCCCGTCGGTGACCAGGAACGCGCCGGCGACGCGATCGACCGGAACGTCCGACAGCGCCGAGGACAGTGCGCCGAACAGATGGGTACCGTCCGTCTCGCCGTCTGCCTGTCCGGCTTCGACGACGCGGACCTCCAGCCCCTTGATCTTCTTCAAGGCGTCGACGAGTTCGGTGCGGGCCTGTTCGGTCTGCTTGTTACGGTCGCCGAAATTCTGGCTGGGACTCTTGTCGACCACGACCGCGACCACCGAGCTCAGCGGTTCGCGGTCCTGGCGGGTGAATGACGGGTTGGCGAGCGCCAGCACGATGAGCGCAAGCGCCGCAACGCGCACCGCCGCGCCCCGCGCACGTGCGACCAGAAGCACCGCCGCCACCACGACGATCGCGCCGATCGCGATCCAGAGCACGAGCGAGGGAACAAGCGGCGTAAACGCGATACCGTAGTTCATAATGCTAACCTATCCGTATCGTCATGCCCGGGCTCGTCCCGGGCATCCACGTCTTTCGCGCCGTGCGTCAAGGCGTGGACGGCCGGGCCAAGCCCGGCCATGACGGCGTCAACCCGGGGAACGATGAAATTCATCACGCGCATCTCACTGTCCGAGTCGCTCGATCAGCGCCGGCGCGTGCACCTGGTCGGCCTTGTAATTGCCGGTCAGGGTGTACATCACGATGTTGACGCCGGCGCGGAAGGCGAATTCGCGCTGCTTCGGCTCACCCGGTGTCAGCGGCAGCATCGGCTGCCCGTCCGGCCGGATCGCCCAGGCGCCGGCAAGATCGTTCGAGGTGATGATGATCGGCGAGACGCCGTCACCGCCGCGCGCCGGACGCGACGCGGCATCCTCGTCCTCGTCATGCGGCAAGGCCTCGACCCAGGTCTGCCCGTTGGTAAAGCGTCCCGGAAAGTCGCGCAGCAGGTAGAACGTCTTAGTGAGCACATGCTCGCGCGGCACCGGCTCGAGCTCGGGCACATCGAGCGAGGAGAGAATGTCGCGCAGCGCCTGCATGCCCGGCGTCTGCGAGGCGCCGTTCTCGCCCGGCGGCGCGTCGATCGCATCGCGGGTGTCAAACAACACCGTGCCGCCCTGCTTCATATAGGCGTCGATCTTGTTGAGCGCGTCCTGCGGCGGCTTGGGCGCGCCGGGCACGATCGGCCAATAGATCAACGGGAAGAAAGCCAATTCATCGTGCGCAGGATCGACGCCGATGGGATCTCCAGCCTCGAGCGCGGTGCGCTGCGCGAGAAAAAGCGTGAGCCCGGCCATGCCGGCCTTTACGATGGAGTCCACGTCGGCATTGCCGGTGACGACATAGGCAAGCCGCGTCTGCGACACCGCCTTCATTGCGAAATCGTCGGCGCTTTCGGCGCGGATTGCCGACGGCATCAGCGTTCCCGCAAGAATCAGGCCGACGGCCAGCACTGTAGCGGCTGCGCGCCGCCGCACCAGGGCGGCCAGGCCGCCGCCGAGCAGGGCAACGATGATCGCGTCGAGCAGGAACAGAGCGAGCGAGGCCGAGAGCAAAATGCCCCGAAGGTCGCGCGGCTCGGCATTGGTGTAGGTGGCGCGCTGGGCATGCAACGGCGAGGTATCGAGCGCCGCGATGCGGTCGGCCGCGGCGAGCGTGTTCACCGCCAGCGGCCCTTCCGCCGGGCCGTAGAAGCCGGGAGGATGGTCCGGCGTCGCGCGGTCACGGTAATCGGCCGCCAGCGGCTTGGCCGTCGATGGCGGCGGGCCGAGCACGCCAAAGCCGTCGAGCGTGTGCAGCGGTGCCACGGTCTCCTTGCTGCCCTGGCTGGCGACGCCGGCGCCCGGAGTAGACGTATAGCCGGACATATCGACGATCCGCCTCAGCATCTCGACAAAGGTCCCCGACATCGGCAGGTCCGACCAGCGCATGTCGGCACTGACATGGAAAAGGCTGATGATGCCCTTGCCGCGGTGCTCGCCGGTGACGAGCGGGGTGCCATCCTCCAGCGAAGCCCAACTCTTGGTCGCGAGCACCGCGTCGGGTTCGGCCAGCACCTGACGGCTGACGGTGACGTCCTTGGGCACCGGAAGGCCGGCGAAAGGACCGTCGCCGGCGAAAGCCGTGAGGTGCTGGGGCTTCTCCCAGGTGAGGCTGCCGCCAAGCGTGCGGCCGCCGCGGCGCAGTTTGACCGGCACCAGATCGTCATCGCCTTGCGCAAGGCGAGGACCGGCGAAGCGCACCAGCACGCCGCCCTGATCGATCCAGGCGTTGAGGCGATCGCGCAGCTCCGGCGAGAGCGAGCCGACATCGGCCATGATGATCATCGGCACCTTCTGGTCGAGAAACTGCCCGATCGCCTGCTGCGGCGCGACGCCGCGATCGCCCAGCCGCACGTCGGCGAAGGGCGACAGCGCCCGGGCGAGATAGAAGGTCGGCGCTAACAGCGGCTGCGCGGTCTCGCTGGTCGCGCCGCTGACGATGCCAATCGCGCGGCGACGCCAACGCTTGTCGAGCAATTGCACCGCGCCTGCGGAGCGTTCACCGGCGATTTCGAGCCGCGCGATGTCGTTGCGCAATTCGACCGGAAGATCGAATGCGGCTTCGGTCTCGGGGGATTGGGGCGCAAAGGAGAAGCGTGCGTCGCCAATTGGCGAACCCTTGGAATCGAGCGCGCGCACGACACCGCTTGCGATGCCGGTATCGGTGCGCAGCACCTTCACCGTCATCTTGGCGGCGGCGTTTTCAGCGTCGGCGAGCGCAAGCGGCGATGGCGTGCCGCCCTGATAGATGGTCAAGGTGCGATCGGCGATGACTTTGCCCAGGCCTTCGACGAACTCCGCTCCGCGGCCGGTGTCGACGCCATCAGTCAGCCAGGCGATCTCCACGTCACCGGTTCCCTTGAGGAAACGATCGATCGCGGCGAGGGTGTCCACCCGTTCGACCGCATAGGGTTTCGGCGCAAGCTGCCGCAGCGCCACGCGCGCGGCGCCCGCCGGCATCAAGGTGATGTCGCGTGCGGGATCCGAGAGCGGCGCGAGCGCAACGCCGCGCCGGTCGTTATCGGCCTTGGCGATCAATTCATCGGCGGCCCTGATCCTCGCGTCCCAGCTCGATGCTGCGCTCCAGCCGTCATCCAGCAGGATCAGAAGCGGCGCCTTGCTGCCGGCAAGCCCGGCCTGCGGATTCCACACGGGACCCGCGGCCGCAAAAATCACCAGCGCGGCGGCGGCGAGTCGCAGTGCGGTCAGCCACCACGGTGTACGCGACGGCGTCTCTTCGCGAGGTGCAATGTCGAACAGCAGCCGGGTCGGCGGAAATTCGATGCGCCGGGGCCGCGGCGGCGTCACCCGCAGCACCCACCACAACACAGGCAGACTCAACAGGCCCGCGAGCAGCAGTGGCTCGGTAAAGGAGAGGGGCAGGCCAAACATCATGCACTCAGCCCCGCTTTAACATTGCTGCGCAAGCTGCCCTTGCCCACGGTCATGCCGTTGTGCAGGAACAGCAAGAGCTCGGCCGCCGAGCGATCGGTGGTGTGGGTCGAGAACAGCCAATCGAGCCGGCTGGTCTCGGCGCGAATCTGATCGCGGTGCAGCGCTACCCGTTCGACATAGTCGTTCATCCAGCTTTCCGCGCGTCCGGCGGTAATGACGCCGTGGCCTTCCGGTTCGACGAACTCGATGCGTCCGGAATAAGGGAAGCTTTCCTCTGCGGGATCGACGATCTGGACCAGCGCGCCATGCGCGCCCGAGGCCGACAGGCCCGCCAGCGTGTTGCGGATATCGGCGATCGGCGACCAGAAATCCGACAGCACCACGATCTCGGCGAGTGCCGATGGTACGAAAGAGGGCGGCAGGCTCATTCTCTCCGCACTGTCGTGCAGCATCGCTTGCGCCATCTTGTCGATGACGCCGCGGCTCGCGGTCGGATTCAGCAGGCCGGGAATGCCGACCCGTTCGCCGCCGGCAACCAGGAGTTCGGCAAGCGCGAAGGTGACAATCAGGGCACGTTCAAGCTTGCTGTCGCGCGCCTGTTTCGAGGCGAACGCCATGGACGGTGAGCGATCCGGCCAGATCCACACGGTGTGTGCGGCCTCCCACTCCTGCTCGCGGACATAGAGATGATCGTCGCGCGCGGACCTTCGCCAGTCGACATTTTGCGACGGCTCGCCGGAGATGAAGCGGCGATACTGCCAGAAGTTTTCACCGGTCCCGGCGCGACGCCGGCCGTGCAATCCATGAATCACATTGGCCGCGATGCGGCGGGCCTCAAGCACAAGACGCGGCAGCGATGCGGCGAGCGTTCGGCTCTCGCCATCGGCACGTCTGATTGCAGTGATCTCCCCCTTTGTCTGCTTGGTCGCTTCAGCCATCAACCAATCCGGGTCTTCAATTGCCGGATCACGTCCGGAATGGTGCGCCCCTCCGCCCGCGCCGAGAAGGTGAGTGCCATGCGGTGCTTGAGAATGGGTTCGGCGAGGTCAAGCACGTCATCGACCGAAGGCGCAAGCCGCCCGTCGAGCAGGGCGCGCGCGCGCACCGCCAGCATCAAGGATTGGCTGGCGCGCGGACCGGGCCCCCAGGCAATCAGCTTGCCGGCATCGCCGCCTTCCGGGCCTGGACGCGCTGAACGCACCAGCGACAGGATCGCTTCCACGACAGAATCGCCGACGGGCAGGCGGCGCACCAGCCGCTGTGCCGCGATCAGCGCGTCCGCCGTCATGGCGCCCTTGGCCAGCGTCTCCTCGGCGCCGGTGGTCTCGAACAGAATGCGGCGTTCGGCGTCGCGGTCCGGATAATCGACGTCGATTTCCATCAGGAAGCGGTCGAGCTGGGCTTCCGGCAAGGGATAGGTGCCCTCCTGCTCCAGCGGATTTTGCGTGGCCAGCACATGGAACGGCTTGGGCAGATCGTGGCGGGCGCCCGCAACCGTAATATGCTGCTCCTGCATTGCTTGCAGCAGCGCGGATTGTGTGCGCGGACTGGCGCGGTTGATTTCATCGGCCATCAAGAGCTGCGCAAATACCGGTCCTGCGATGAAGCGGAACGACCGCTTGCCCGAATTGCTTTCGTCCAGCACCTCGGCGCCGAGAATATCCGAGGGCATCAGGTCCGGCGTGAACTGAATGCGCTTTGCATCCAGACCGAGCGTGATGCCCAAAGTTTCGACCAGCTTGGTCTTGGCGAGGCCGGGTACGCCGATCAGAAGCGCATGGCCGCCGGACAAGATCGTCACCAGCGTGTTCTCGATGACGCGTTCCTGGCCAAAAATGACGGTGGAGATCGCTTCCTTGGCGGCACGGATCTGCCCCGAAACCTGTTCGGCCGAGCGGACGATCACGTCCTCCAGCTTTTCGACACTCTCCGCCATCCGCTTCGCTCCTTCTTGACGCGGCTCGCTTGCGCGCCATGCCAACAGACCATGCTACGAACAACCTTGCGCAAAGGCCATGTGTTCGTCGAGTTAAACTATCCCCACATTAAGGGGGTTTCGAGGTATTAACGGCATCACGATGTGGCGACCTGAACCCGCACTTTCCCCGGGAACTCGCCAGCTACTTACAACGTCTGGCTTGCAGCAATCGTGCCAAATCGTGAAGTAAAAATTTCAGGGCGAACCATGGCGAAGCAAGGGCAGAGCTCAAATCGAGGCCTGGATGGCCTCACGGCTGCGGCAAACGACGCTGCCAAGGCGGTCGCCGGAAAGGGCCTGCCTCCGCTCCATCTGTGGAATCCGCCGTTCTGCGGAGATATCGACATGCGAATCGCTGCCGACGGTACGTGGTTCTACATGGCCACGCCAATCGGCAGGCCGGCGCTGGTACGGCTGTTTTCCACCATCCTCAAGCGCGAGGGGGACAAGTATTTTCTGGTGACGCCGGTCGAGAAGGTGGGCATCCGCGTCGATGACGCGCCCTTCCTTGCGGTCGAAATGGTTAAGGAAGATCACGCGGACGGGCGGCGCTTGCGCTTTCGCACCAATGTGGATGATTGGGTTGATTGCGATTCCGCGCACAGGCTGCGGTTCGAGATGTCCCGCGACGGCGGGCTCACGCCCTATCTTCACATTCGTGCCGATCTCTGGGCCAAGGTCACGCGCGCGCTCTATTACGATCTGGTTGACATGGGCGAGGAGCGCATGATCGATGGTCGGCCGATGTTCGGGGTGGAATCCGCAGGCGAATTTTTCCCGATGGCCGATGCGGAACAGGTGAGGGCGGCGCTTTGAACGAGCCGATGCTGAAGACAACTCCGGTCGAGCTCAGCTCGACGGAGTTTTTCAACCGGGTGCGCGCGCGGCTTAGCTTCGACGTTCCTCGAAGCCTCGTCGACCCGAATATCATTCCGCAAAGCGGTGATGCCGGTACCGACCACATGCTCAAGGTCATCGCGCGCGAGCAGCCGATCCGGCCGGCGGCGGTGTTGATCCCGATCGTCGATCGCCCCGAGCCGACTGTGCTGCTGACGCAGCGCTCGCCAAACCTGGCCGACCACGCCGGCCAGATCTCGTTTCCGGGCGGCAAGATCGACGCGATCGATGCATCCCCCCGCGATACCGCGCTGCGCGAGG
This sequence comes from Bradyrhizobium sp. ARR65, assembly GCF_000472385.1. GTDB lineage: Bacteria > Pseudomonadota > Alphaproteobacteria > Rhizobiales > Xanthobacteraceae > Bradyrhizobium. The sequence goes on along the minus strand of NZ_AWZU01000009.1, from coordinate 104,860 downwards.
CGGAAGAAGAGGTCGGGCTCGACCGCAGCTTCATCGATCCGCTCGGCTATCTCGAGGTCTACGGCACGAGCTTCGGATTTCGCATCCTGCCGACGGTGGCGCGCGTAAAACCCGGTTTTGCGCTCACCATCAACCATGCGGAGGTCGACGACGCCTTCGAGGTGCCGCTGTCCTTCCTGATGAATCCCAAGAATCATCAGCTTCACAGTAAGGAATTCCGCGGCGTGGAGCGCACTTACTACGCCATGCCGTTCGCCGAGCGGTATATATGGGGCGCCACCGCGGGCATCCTGCGGGTGCTCTACGAGCGGATCTATTTGCCATGATCCGGCAGGCAGCGACCGAGATAGGGATTTTCCTCATTCCCTTCGCGGTCTATGCGCTGTTTCTGATCGCCACCCGCTCCGGCCTGCTGGTTCCGGCCTTGTGGCCACTTCACCTTGTGGCGAGACTCGTGCTTGGATCATTGCTTCTGGTCATTCTAAGCTTCATCATGCTTGCTAATTTTTCCGGCGCGCCGCCAAATTCCACCTACATCCCCGCCCATATCGAGAACGGCAAATTGGTCCCCGGAGTGGAGAAATGAGTCCTGCTCGGGTGCTGGACGCGCCCTGGCTCAAATCCGGTCCCGCTGTCCGCGTGCTGGGCCTCTTGAACGGTGATGGCGAGGAAGCGCGCGTGGTCGGCGGCGCAGTGCGTAACGCGCTGCTCGGCATTCCGACCGGCGATATCGATATCGCGACCACGGCCCTGCCGAACGAGGTGATCCGCCGCGCCAAGGCGGCCGGCATCAAGAGCGTGCCGACGGGGATCGAGCACGGCACGGTGACGCTGGTGGTGGATGCGCATCCCTTCGAGATCACCACGCTGCGCGAGGACACCGAAACCTTCGGCCGCAAGGCCAAGGTCGCGTTCGGTCGTGACTGGGTGGGCGATGCGCACCGGCGCGATTTCACCATCAACGCGCTCTCCATCGATCTTGCGGGCGTGGTGTACGATTATGTCGGCGGATTGCCCGATATCGCCGAACGGCGGGTGCGCTTCATCGGCGATCCTGCGCAGCGGATCGAGGAGGATTACCTGCGTATCCTTCGCTTCTTCCGCATTCATGCCGCGTTCGGCGCGGGCGAGGTGGACCGCGCCGGCTATCTCGCCTGCATCGCCGCGCGCGCAGGGCTTGCCACGCTTTCGGCAGAGCGCGTGCGGATGGAGATCATGAAGCTGTTGGTCGCGGACGGTGCCGTCGGCGCGGTGACGGCGATGGCGGAGGGCGGTTTCCTGCAGGCGATATTTGGCGGCGTCGCCTATACCGGGCCGTTCGCGTCGATGATTGCCGCCGAACGTGAGCTTGGTCTGGCGGCGGATGCAATCCGTCGGCTCGCGGCGCTTGCGGTTGCCGTCACCGAGGACGCGCGGCGCCTGGCGACGCGCTTGCGCCTGAGTAGTGCCGAAGCCAAGCGGCTCGATTCCATGGGCCATCGCTGGTGGCGGCTGGCAGCGATGGACGAGGCGAGGGCGAAGCGTCGGCTCTACCGCCTGGGCGAAGAGGCGTATCGCGATCGTCTGCTGCTCGCGTGGGCGCGGGCCGGCGGCAACACCGATCCCACGCCGTGGCGGAATTTTGCAACGCTGCCGCGGCGATGGGAGGCGCCGAAATTTCCGTTGAAAGCCGCCGATTTCATCGCCCGCGGCATTGCCCAAGGTCCTGCGCTCGGACATGTGCTCACGCTGGCCGAAGATGCCTGGCTGGCCGCCGATTTTCCGCTCGATCCGGCTTCGCTTGCGTCCATCGTCGACCAGACGGTTGCCCGCCTCACCCGCGACAGGCCGTGAATTGATTTTCCCCGCGTCGTTCCGGGGCGCGAAGCGAACCCAAACCTCGAGATTCCGGGTTCGGCCGCTGCGCGCCCGCCCCGGAATGACCCTCAACCCTTACGGCCACTTCACCTCGGGAGGCATTGAGGAGAGGATGGAATCGATATTGCCGCCGGTCTTGAGCCCAAACAGCGTGCCGCGATCGTAGAGGAGATTGAACTCGACATAGCGGCCGCGCCGGATCAATTGCTCCTCACGCTCGGCGTCTGTCCACGGTGTGTTGAAGTTGGCGCGCACCAGCTGCGGATAGACTTGCAAAAAGGCGCGGCCGACGTCCTGGGTGAAGGCGAAATCGGCATCCCAGTCGCCGGAATCGTGATGATCGTAAAAGATGCCGCCGATGCCGCGTGGCTCCTTGCGATGCGGCAGGTAGAAATACTCATCACACCACTTCTTATACTTTTCGTAGGGCGCAATTCTCGCATGGGCATCGCAGGCCGATCGCATCGCGGCGTGGAACGCAATCGTGTCGGGATCCTCCTGGGTGCGCCGGCTGTTCAGTACCGGCGTGAGATCGGCGCCGCCGCCGAACCAGCTCTTGGTCGTGACGATGAAGCGCGTGTTCATGTGCACGGCGGGAATATGGGGACTGCGCATATGCGCGATCAGCGAAATGCCGGAAGCCCAGAAGCGCGGGTCCTCGGAAGCGCCGGGAATTTGGCTGCGGAATTCCGGGGCGAACTCGCCGAACACGGTCGAGCAGTGCACGCCGACCTTCTCAAACAGGCGGCCATGCATCATCGACATCACGCCGCCTCCGCCCGGAACGGCGCTGTGGTCGGTGCGCTGCCAGGGCGTGCGCACGAAACGTCCGGCGCCACCGGGAAACAGCGCGGCTGGCGCCTCGTCCTCGAGCTTTTCGAAGGCAGCGCAGATTTCGTCGCGCAGCATTTCGAACCAAGCCTTGGCGCGTGCTTTGCGCGCTTCGATATCTGATGAGTCCATCGTTCGCCTATGTCGTGAAGGATGATCTGCGCGCTCTCGATCCGATTCCAAAAGGCCTATCTGATCCCAAGGGCCTTGTGCGTTTGCAGGCTGAGCCGCCATTGCGGATGCTTAAGGCAATAGGCAATTGCGCGCGCGGTATTTTCCGCAACGTCCGGGCCGTCCATCGGCTGCAGCGAGAACCGTTCGAAGGCGAGATCGGCAAAAGCCTCCGGCTCGGCGCCGGCCTGCGGGTACACCAGCTTCAGTTCGTGGCCTTGTCGTTGCACGAGCCTCGTGCCCGCTTTCGGGCTGACGCAAATCCAGTCCAGCCCTGGCGGAGCCTCGACCGTGCCGTTGGTCTCGACGGCGATCGCGAAGGCGCGCTCATGGAGCGCCGCGATGAGGGGCGCATCCACCTGCAGCAGCGGTTCGCCTCCGGTCAACACGACGTAGCGATCCCGGTCATCTCCCTTCCATTGCGCGGCAATCATGTCGGCGAGTTCGGCCCCTGAGGCGTAGCGGCCGCCCAAAGTGCCATCCGTGCCGACGAAATCGGTGTCGCAAAATTGGCAGGTGGCGCTGGCGCGATCCTCTTCCCGGCCGCTCCAGAGATTGCAGCCGGCGAATCGGCAAAATACTGCCGCGCGTCCGGTGTGGGCGCCTTCGCCCTGCAGCGTCAGGAAGATTTCCTTGACGGCGTAACTCACTCGATCGCTCCTTACGGTTTGGAGCGGGTCTGCCGCAGCGCTTCGCCGATGGCCATTGCGGCCGCCATCGCGACATTGAGCGAGCGCAAGGTTGGCTTGATCGGGATCTTGAGCCGCGCATCCGCCTTCGCGGCGACGGTCTCCGGCACACCCGCGGTTTCGCGGCCGAACATCAGGATATCCCCCTCTCTGTAACGAAAATCGAGGTATGAGGTTGCCCCCTTGGTGGTGAACAGCAGCAGCCGGTGTCCCGCGTTACGGCGCCAGTCATCGAATTTGTCCCAGGAATCGTGGCGCATCAGCTTCACATGCTCCAGATAATCCATTCCCGCCCGGCGGAAAGTCCGATCGGATACGGCAAATCCGGCCGGCTCGATGATATGAGCGTTCACATCGAGGCACGCGCAGAGCCGAAGTATTGTTCCCGTGTTCGGGGGGATGTCGGGCTGAAAAAGCGCAATCTGCATCCGATGCTGCCTCGAGGGATTGCGCGAGCGCAATGAGCCGCGCGCGGAATTCGTGCATTGCACGCTTATGGGCCGATAGCGGGCTTGCGCTATTCCGGCAAGGGTGCCAATAGAACGATTCTGGACCGCCACTTTGGCCTGCTTGGCTGAAATCAAACGACGGTCCTCTGCCGCCGCGGGGGTCGCGGGCGCCGGCAGCCTTTCCGGCCATGTTTTGGCGTCCGGGGCGGTTCCACCGGCTGCAGGTAAGAAAGGGTGTGGAAACGTGACGACAGCGTCTTCGGCGGACCAACCGACACGCCGTGATTTCCTTTTTGTTGCAACCGGAGCGGCCGCAGCGGTCGGTACAGTGGCCACGCTCTGGCCGTTCATTGACCAGATGAATCCGGACGCATCCACGATTGCCGCCGGCGCGCCGATCGAGGTTGATCTCACCCCGATCGCCGAAGGGCAGGACATCAAGGTCTTCTGGCGCGGCAAGCCGATCTACATCATGAACCGCACCAAGAAGCAGATCGAGGAGGCGAGGAGCGTCCCGGTCGCCAGTCTCAAGGATCCGGCGACAGACGAATCCCGGATCAAGTCGGGCCATGACCAATGGCTGGTCGTGATCGGCATCTGCACCCATCTCGGCTGTATCCCGATCGCCCATGAGGGCAACTACGACGGGTTCTTCTGCCCCTGCCACGGATCGCAATACGACTCTTCGGGACGCATTCGCCAGGGGCCTGCGCCCGCCAATCTGGCGGTGCCGCCCTATCAGTTTGTCTCCGATACCAAAATCCAGATTGGCTAAGGCCTCGGACTGAGTCCGGGAGCCTGCGCCCGTCGTATTGCCCTATTCCTCAGGATCGCAACATGAGCGGACCCTCCGATTACCAGCCTAGCCATCCGGCGCTGAAGTGGATTGAACGGCGCCTGCCCATCATGGGCTTCATCCATTCCTCGTTTGTCGCCTACCCGACGCCGCGCAACCTGAACTATTGGTGGACGTTCGGCGCCATCCTCTCTTTCATGCTGGCGGCGCAGATCGTCACCGGCGTGATCCTCGCGATGCACTACACGCCAGAAGCGACGATGGCTTTCCGCTCGGTCGAACTGATCGTGCGCGACGTCAATTACGGCTGGCTGTTGCGCAACATGCATGCCGCCGGCGCATCGATGTTCTTCTTCGCGGTCTATGTCCACATGTTCCGCGGCCTCTATTACGGATCATACAAGGAGCCGCGCGAGGTGCTGTGGATCCTCGGCGTCATCATCTATCTCCTGATGATGGCCACCGGCTTCATGGGATACGTGCTGCCTTGGGGCCAGATGAGCTTCTGGGGCGCCACCGTGATCACCAACCTGTTCTCGGCCATTCCCTATGTCGGCGACAGCATCGTCACGCTGCTGTGGGGCGGCTATTCGGTCGGCAACCCGACTCTGAACCGCTTCTTCTCACTGCACTACCTGCTGCCGTTCCTGATCGCTGGCGTGGTCGTGCTGCACGTCTGGGCGCTGCATGTCGCGGGCCAGGGTAATCCGGCCGGCGTCGAGCCGAAGACCGAGAAGGACACAGTGCCGTTCACGCCTTACGCCACGATCAAGGACCTGTTCGGCGTATCCGTGTTCCTGCTGCTGTTCTCCTGGTTCATCTTTTACATGCCGAACTATCTCGGCGACGCCGACAACTACATCCCGGCCAATCCCGGCGTGACGCCCGCGCATATCGTACCCGAATGGTATTATCTGCCGTTCTACGCGATCCTGCGCTCGATCCCGAACAAGCTCGCGGGCGTCATTGCGATGTTCTCGGCGATCCTCGTGCTGGTCTTCCTGCCCTGGCTCGACACCGCCAAGACCCGCTCCTGCAAATACCGTCCGCTGGCCAAGCAGTTCTTCTGGATCTTCGTGATCGTTTGCATCCTGCTCGGCTACCTCGGCTCGCAGCCGCCGGAGGGCATCTACGTGATCGCCGGCCGCGTTCTCACTGTATGCTATTTCGCCTATTTCCTGATCTTGATGCCGCTATTGTCCCGGATCGAGAAGCCGCGGCCGCTGCCGAACTCGATTGCCGATGACGTGCTGGCCAAGACGGGCAGCAAGGTGACCCCGATGGTCTCCACCGTCATCGCCCTGATGGTTGCGGGCGGATTGTTCGCCGGCAGCGTGCAAAGCGCCCGGGCCGAGGACGAGACGCCGCCCTCGCAGAAATGGTCGTTCGCCGGCCCATTCGGCAAGTACGACCGCGCCGCGCTGCAGCGCGGCTTGAAGGTCTACAAGGAGGTCTGCTCCAACTGCCACGCGCTGTCCTATATCGCGTTCCGCAATCTCGGCGATCCCGGTGGCCCCGGCTATTCGGAGGCACAGGTCAAGGCGTTCGCGGCCGAATACAAGATCAAGGACGGCCCGAACGATCAGGGCGACATGTTCGAGCGGCCGGGCCGGCCGGCCGACTACTTTCCGTCGCCCTTCCCGAACGAGCAAGCGGCGCGTGCAGCCAACGGCGGCGCTGCGCCTCCCGACCTGTCGCTGATTGCCAAGGCGCGTTCTTATGAACGCGGATTCCCCTGGTTCATCTTCGACTTCTTCACCCAGTTCCAGGAACAGGGCCCGAACTATATCGTCGGGATCCTGACGGGATTTGAGGACACTCCGCCGGCAGGTGTCACCATTCCGGAAGGCTCGTATTACAACAAGTACTTTCCCGGGCACGCCATCAAGATGCCGAAGCCTCTCTCCGACGGCCAAGTCACCTTCGATGACGGTTCGCCCGCGACCGTCCAGCAATACGCGCACGACGTCGCAACCTTCCTGATGTGGGCGGCCGAGCCACATATGGAGGAGCGCAAGCAGCTTGGAATGCAGGTGTTCGTCTTCCTGGTCATCTTCTGCGGGTTGATGTATTTCACCAAGAAGAAGGTCTGGGCCGACGCTCACTGAACTGGCCTCCACCGAACAATGCAAAGCCCCCGATAAACCGGGGGCTTTCTCGTTTGGGGCACTGTCATCCCCGGGGCGATCCGGCAGCATCGAACCTGGAATCTCAAGATTTCCGGGTTCGCACTTCGTGCGCCCCGGAATGAAGGAGCGGGGACTGGCCAGCGCGCTTGCAGCGGCGGACAGCCGCGGTCAGAATAGTAGCAATCCCCTCAAAGAGTCCTCGGAGGAATCATGGGTACGATCATCACCTTCAAACGGCCGGATGGAAAAGAGGCATCCGGCTATCTCGCCAATGCGGCGCGCGGCAACGCACCCGGCGTGGTGGTGATACAGGAATGGTGGGGTCTCCAGGACCAAATCAAGGGCCTGTGCGATCGTTTCGCGCTGGCCGGTTTCGACGCGCTGGCGCCCGATCTCTACAAAGGCAAGGTGGTGCCGTATCACGACACGGATGCCGCGGGCAAAGAGATGAACTCGCTCGATTTCATGGACGCCACCACGCAGACGGTGCGCGGCGCCGCGCAATATCTGTCGCGCAACGGCGCCAAGGTGGGCCTGACCGGCTTCTGCCTCGGCGGCGCCGTCACCATCATTGGCGCGACCAAGATCCCGGAGCTCGCGGCGGGCGTGGTGTTCTATGGCATCCCCCCGGAGCAGGCGGCAAAGCCCGCGGACGTCAAAATTCCGTTGCAGGCGCATTTCGCCAACAGGGACGACTGGTGCACGCCGCAGGTGGTGGACGCATTCGAGAAGGCCATGAAGGCCGCCGGCAAGTCACTCGAACTGTACCGCTATGATGCCGAGCACGCCTTTGTGAACGAGCAGCGACAATCGGTGCACGACCGCGAAGCCGCCGAGCTTGCCTGGGGTCGCGCGATCGAATTTTTCAAAAAGCATCTGGGGTGAATTTCGCCGTCGTCCCGGCCAAGCGACTTGTCCGCCGTAGCTCGAAAAGCGAAGGCGGAAGCGCGAGCCGGGACCCATGCCGCGGAATCTATCGATAGGCACAATGGCCGATCGGCTTCTTCCTAGTTTCCGCCCGTGGTTATGGGCCCCCGCTTTCGCGGGGACGCCCGGAAGGGGCCGCCTGCCCTTGACGCCGCCCCGTCGCCGTGGTGTCTAGAGACCATGAGCACCGTCTTCCGCCCCTCCGGTCTTTGGTGGCCCACCCTGTAAAAGGTGGCCGGTGCGATTTCCGTAGATTTTGATCGTCGAAGGCCGCCATCGCAGTGCGGCGGCCCTTCCTCTGTCCTGTGTGGCGTTCCCTCGGCAAGTTTCGTAAGAGGATCACATGAACAGGACAGTTTTCTCGTTAGCCGAACGCAGCGAATACCGCACACGCGGCGGCCTTTTGGTCACACGCGTGGCGGAGCATTTTTCCGGCGGGGCGAGCCGGCTCGACGCGCTGATCGACTTGCTCGACCGCCGCCGCGGGGTAGTGCTGTCCTCGGGCACCACCGTGCCAGGCCGCTATGAGAGCTTTGACCTCGGCTTTTCCGATCCGCCGCTGGCGCTGGAAACCAGGGGCGTGGATTTCACACTCATCGCGCTGAACGGGCGCGGCGAAGTGCTGATCAGTTTTCTGAGCAACGCCTTGCGCGAGCGCTGTGTTGTCGTGACCGAAAAGACGCCTTCGCGCCTGGCCGGCCACATCGTCCGCGGCGCGGCGCCGGTCGAAGAAGACCAGCGCACGCGGCGCGCGAGCGTGATGTCGCTGGTTCGGGACCTCATTGCGAGCTTTGCCGCAAACGACGATCCGTTGCTCGGCCTGTTCGGCGCCTTCGCCTATGATCTCGTCTTCCAGATCGAGGATCTCGTGCAGAAGCGTCCGCGCGAGGCCGACCAGCGCGATATCGTGCTCTATGTGCCGGACCGGCTGTTGGCTTATGATCGCGCGACCGCGCATGGCGTGATCTTGAGTTACGATTTTGCCTTCGACGGCAAATCGACGGCGGGTCTGCCACGCGAGACTGCCGAAAGCGTCTACGCAAAGATCCCGCGTCAGGGATTTTCCGATCACGCGCCCGGCGAATACCAGGCCACGGTCGAGATCGCGCGCGCGGCCTTTGCGCGCGGCGATCTGTTCGAGGCCGTGCCCGGCCAGCTCTTTGGCGAGCCCTGCGAGCGTTCGCCCGCCGAAGTGTTTCAGCGGCTGTGCCGCATCAATCCATCGCCCTACGGCGCGCTGATGAATCTTGGTGAGGGTGAGTTCCTGGTTTCGGCTTCGCCGGAAATGTTCGTCCGCTCCGATGGACGGCGGGTCGAGACCTGCCCGATCTCCGGTACGATTGCGCGGGGCGTGGATGCAATCGGCGATGCCGAGCAGATCCGGCAGCTCTTGAACTCGGAGAAGGACGAGTTCGAGCTCAACATGTGCACCGATGTCGACCGCAACGACAAGGCGCGGGTCTGTGTGCCCGGTACCATCAAGGTTTTGGCGCGGCGGCAGATCGAGACCTACTCGAAACTGTTTCACACCGTCGACCACGTCGAAGGCATGCTGCGGCCTGGCTTTGATTCACTCGACGCCTTCCTCACTCACGCCTGGGCAGTGACGGTGACCGGTGCGCCCAAGCTATGGGCGATGCAGTTTGTCGAGGATCATGAGCGTTCGCCCCGGCGCTGGTACGCCGGCGCGATCGGCTGCGTCAATTTCGACGGCAGCATCAACACCGGGCTCACCATCCGCACCATCCGCATGAAGGACGGGCTGGCCGAGGTGCGGGTCGGTGCCACCTGTTTGTTTGACTCCGATCCGGCGGCCGAGGACCGCGAATGCCAGGTCAAGGCCGCGGCGCTGTTCCAGGCGCTGCGCGGCGATCCACCGAAGCCGCTGTCGAGCACGGCGCCGGATGCCACCGGAAGCGGCAAGCAGGTGCTTCTGATCGATCATGACGACAGTTTTGTGCATATGCTGGCCGACTATTTCCGTCAGGTCGGCGCCACCGTCACCGTGGTCCGGTATGTGCATGCGCGCGACATGCTGAAGCAGCGCAAATGGGATCTTTTGGTGCTGTCCCCCGGTCCGGGCCGGCCGGAGGATTTCAAGATTTCAGGCACGCTCGAGGTGGCGATCGAGAAAAAGCTGCCGGTGTTCGGCGTCTGCTTGGGCTTGCAGGCGATCGGCGAATATTTTGGCGGTCAGCTCGGCCAGCTTGCGCAGCCCGCGCATGGCCGCCCCTCTCGGGTCCAGGTGCGCGGCGGCCGGCTGATGCGGGGTCTTCCCAACGAGATCGTGATCGGCCGTTATCACTCGCTTTATGTCGAGCGCGATAGCATGCCCGAGGTGCTGACCGTTACCGCCACCACCGAGGACGGCGTTGCGATGGCGATCGAGCACAAGAGCCTACCGGTGGGCGGCGTGCAGTTTCACCCGGAGTCGCTGATGTCGCTTGGAGGCGAGATAGGCTTGCGGATCGTCGAAAACGCGTTTCGGCTGAACGAGGCGATGAATTGAGCGCGGATTGGTGTAAGAGTTCCACTCCGTCATTCCGGGGCGATGCGCAAGCATCGAACCGGAATATCGAGATTCCGGGTTCGCGCTTACACGCGCCCCGGAATGACGGCGCATGAGAAAGAGACGACAATGACCTTTGACCACGATCTGAAGGCGGCCGTTCGCACCATTCCGGACTATCCCAAGCCCGGCATCCTGTTTCGCGACATCACCACCTTGCTGGCCGATGCGCGCGCCTTCCGCCGCGCCGTCGACGAATTGGTGCATCCCTGGGCCGGATCGAAGATCGACAAGGTCGCCGGAATCGAGGCGCGCGGCTTCATCTTGGGCGGAGCGGTGGCGCATCAGCTCTCGGCAGGCTTCGTGCCGATCCGCAAGAAAGGCAAGCTGCCGCACACCACCGTGCGCATCGCCTATTCGCTGGAATACGGCATCGACGAAATGGAGATGCATGCGGACGCCGTCCATCCGGGCGAGCGCGTGATCCTGGTCGACGATCTGATCGCGACCGGCGGCACCGCGGAAGGCGCGGTCAAGCTCTTGCGCCAGATCGGGGCCAATGTCGTGGCCGCCTGCTTCATCATCGATCTGCCGGATCTCGGCGGCGCGGCAAAGCTGCGGGCGATGGACGTGCCGGTGCGTACGCTGATGGCCTTCGAGGGGCATTGAGATCGTCGACAGACGTAGGCTAAAGCATGACGAGGAAATGGAGGTTCGGTAATTGCCCCGGAGTTCACCTCTCGCTCCGGGAGGGGTGAACCGAGTCCGCGGCTCGGACCGATTCAAGAAAAATCATCATGCTTTAGCTCAGCCAACTTGCGGCTTTGCGAGTGGCGCTTTGCTGAAGACGAAATTGTTATAGTAGTCCTTCTCCTTCCAAAACCACTCGCTGTCAGCCCGCTGGTGTACGGCAGCGTCGAACGCCGACAGCGGGAGCAGGTGATGGCCGGCGACGAAGCTGCCGCTGTAGCCGAGTGACTCCAGGTAGGCGAAAACGTCCTGCACGCTTTTGCCTTCCAAGTGCCGGTTCTCGCACTCAAACAGGAGAAGCGGTGAGTGCTCGCGGAGGATGCGCTCGGCGCCCTTGAAGACATCGAGCTCCGCGCCCTCGACGTCGACCTTGAGCAGCGCGATGCGTTGGTCTGCACGAAAATAATCGTCGAGCCGGACGGTCGGGACCGAGACCGTCTCGACATTCCCGGCATCCCTGACCTTGCCGAGGAGGGATGCACTCTGCAAATGGGCTTTCGGGACGAACAGATCGGCCGTTCCGGAGCGGGAAAACACCGCCTTGGGCTCGACCTTGACTTGGTCGAGCGCAAGATTCCGGCAGAGTGCGGCAAGTGAGGCCGCAAACCAGGGCTGGGGCTCGAAGGCGACGACCAGGCCGCCTTTGCACCAGCGCGACAGCCAGAACACGAAACTCCCTTTATTCGCTCCGATATCGCAAACGATGTCGGTCGAACGAACGTGTTGTCGAATCAGATCGAACTCGAGCCTTTGGTCGAGAAAGCGCGCTTTTAATCCGCGGATCAGGAAGTGTCGGCTGTCCCGTCTCAGCCATGACAAGGGGTTTCGCACGCTGGACAATGCTTTCAACGATCCCAAAGCGACAGATACCTACGACTGCTGCAGGATCAGGCTCAATTCCAGCTCGCGGAAGCTGAAATAGTTGCGCCGGATCCATTGGTGCAGTTCGGTGGAGGAATCCTTTTCGTGCCGCAGATAGTCGGTGAACGAGAAGGTCAGCCGGTCGATATAGGTCTTCAGAAACACCGGCAAGGCGCTGATGCGCTGCACCCGCCCGGCGGTAAAGGTCTCCGGCAGTTCCCCGCGTACGATATATTCGTTGTCGACGACGATGAGGCGCGTGGCCGGAATCTGCCGAACCAGCATCTGGTGTCCGCGCGTCGAGGCGCGGTCGGTATCCGCCGCGAACAGGATGATCGGCCGCACATTGCGCCGTGCCGCCTCCTTCAGAAATCCGATCTCCTCCGACATCTTGAAGAACTCGTCGAAGGCGTGGAAACCGAGGTCGATGACCTTGGCAATGCCGTCGTCCAAAATGACGCGGTCCATTAGCTGCATCTTGCCGAAGGTATCATCGATTTCCGCCGTCTCGGTGATGCTCGGCAGGTAGTCCAGCAGCGACGGCTCTTTCAGGTTGACGTCGAAGGCAAGCACCGCCCCGTTCTTCAGCAGCAGGAACTCGCTCAAGAGGCGCGCAAGCAGGGTCTTGCCGACCTGCGGTCGGGGCGAGCAGATGATGTAGACCGGGGTTGCGGGCATTTCCCGCTATATCAGGCGAAATTCGTGCCTATTCCAGCCGATTCGGATCAGGATGCCGAAATTATTTTTCGCCCCCGCGCGCACCGACTTTGCTGCCGACAATGTCGGTTAGCTTGATGCGGTCGAACTCGCTCCAGACATTGGCGAGCCAATGGCGGACGTAGCCGCGCAGCACGAAAGAATAGTTCGCAGCCTCGTCGCGAGTGCCCTTGTTGGCGACGAATTTGAGGAACGGGACGGAGGCCACCTCGACCTGCTCGTAGGCCATTTCGTTCAGCTTCGGAATGGTCAGCTCGGTCGCGTCCTTGATGCGGTGGAAGTAGGAATTGTAGGTCGACTGGTCCCACTCGAAGAAGCTGGTGTTGTTGATGAAATTCTTCACCAGGAAGTACTTCGCGCCGCTCATGAAATTGGCGGTTTCCGCGATCTCTTCGAGCGAGGCGATCGAGGGTCCCAATATATGGAACACGGCAAAGGTGATTTGCCCGGCTTTGGCCGCGTCGAGAAAGCCGATATCGCGCAACGAGGCCAACGCGGGTGACAGGAGGCCGGCGCGCACGTCGATCACGGTGACCGAGGGGCTCACCGTATTGAGCGTATCGAAAATCTTCATCTGGTCCGCCGTCGACGTCATGTCGACGATTTCGGTGATATCGGGGTGAAACCGCTTCAGGGTGCCGCGCGGCGCCTCGGTATCGAAGGCACGCGTCGGCACGTTGTTGGCGCTGAAATAGTCAAGCACCGTCCGCGACACCGTGGTCTTGCCGACCCCGCCCTTGTCCGCACCCACCACGATCACTGCCGGCTTTGCCATGTGCCACCCTCAAAAAAGACGCCCCGATCGAGACGATCGATCCACTATTCCCGGTACCTGCTTTTGGGCGCGAACATGGCAGAAACAAGGGAGAATTCAATTCATCGCAGCGCCGTTTCTGCCATTCGCGCCGAATTTGTTGTTTAGAATATGATCCGGGCCGAAGAGCCAGGTCAGCGCGGGCGGGCAGCGGTTTATCTGAAAAGATCATGCCCCTCTAATGGGATAGAGCGGAGACAACCTGATGAAAAGTTGTCGTGTCTCAAAGGGAGCTTGCTCCGCGGCCTAATGCTGTCCCCAGGGGCCGGTTGGATTCTCGGCCGGGTCGCCCCATGGCCTGTGCGAGGGCGCAGGCCCATTCGCGGAATTGTCGGGACTTCCCCAGGGACCGGATGATGAGGCGGGCGATGGCAGGGGAGTGCCTTCGCGCTGATTCGCTTCGCCGCCTTCCGCCTCTGACGGCGTCGGCAAGGCGAGCGGGCCGATATAGTGCCCGCCGGCATATCGAACCAGCGCCTGCACCCGGGCCTCGACCGACGGGTGAGTGGCGAACAGGTCGGCAAAGCCCTCGCGCGGGTTGTCGACGCACAGTTCCATGACCGCCGAGGTCGCGCCGGGAAGCTCGCCGCGTCCCTCGATCTTGCGCAGCGCCGAGATCATCGCATCGGGATTTTTGGTCAGTTCGACCGATCCGGCATCCGCCAGATATTCCCGTGAGCGCGAGAGTGCGAGCCGGACCAGTTGCGACAACGCCCAGGCGAGCACGATCAGCACCACCGCAAGGATGATGATCAGGATGGCGCCGCCGCCCGAACTTCTTCGCTCGCTGCCGCTGCCGGAGTCCGAGGAGGAATCCGAAGACGAGCCGCGGCGGTAGCTCCAGCCATAATTGCCGAAATTGAAGAAGAGGCGGAAGAACAATTCGGCGAAAAAGCCGACCACGCCAGCGATGATCACGGCGACCACCATCATCTGCACGTCGCCGTTCCTGATGTGCGTGAGCTCGTGGCCGAGCACCGCCTCGATCTCGTCATTGTTCAGGGCATTGAGCAGGCCCGTGGTGACGGTGACGGCGTATTGCCTCTGGTTGAGCCCGGTCGCGTAGGCGTTCAGCACCTCGCTGTCGATGATCTTCAGCTTTGGCATCGGAATGCCGCGGGAGACGCAGAGATTTTCCAACAGATTGTAAAGTCGCGGCTGCTCCTTCCGCGTCACGTCCGTCCCGCCGGTGACCGCGTCGATGATGGATTGGTGGAAGAAATAGGCGATCACGATCCACAACGCCGCCGCGCCGGTGGAATAGGGCAGCGACCAGATCAGGTCGCGCAGCGCGGCACGCAGATAATAGTCGGCCGGCGCGCCGGCATAGTCGAGCACCTCGACGATCAGCGCGCCGGCATAGACGATCACATACACAAGCAGGAACAGGCCCGCGAGCAGCAGCATCGAACGGGTCTTGTTCGCGGCGATGTGCGTATAGAGGCCGTAGGCAGCCACTATCCGCCCCCGTCATTCCGGGGTGCGTCGAAGGCGCGAACCCGGAATCTCGAGATTCCGGGTTCGATGCTTCGCATCGCCCCGGAATGACACGAGTGATTTGGCATGCTCCTGCGCATCTGGGTGGATTCTTAGAACTTCACGCTCGGCGCAACCTCGACTTCCGCGCGGCTGGCGCCGAGGTCGAAAAAGTCTTTGCGCGTGAAGCCGAACATGCCGGCAAACAGCGCCGCCGGCATCTGCTGGATCCCGGTGTTGTATTCCTGGACCGCGTTGTTGAAAAAGCGCCTGCTCGCGGCGATCTTGTTTTCCAGATCCGACAACTCGCCCGCCAATTGCTGGAAGTTCGTGTTGGCCTTGAGGTCCGGATACGCTTCTGACAGCGCGATCAGCCGGCCGAGCGCGCCGGTGAGCTGGGTTTCCGCCGCAGAGACCTGGGCCGGCCCCTGCGCCGACATCGCCATGTTGCGCGCCTTGATGACCTCGTCGAGCGTGCCGCGCTCATGCGCCGCATAGCCTTTCACCGTCTCGACCAGGTTCGGGATCAGGTCGTGGCGTTGCTTCAACTGCACGTCGATATCGGCGAAGGCCTGGTCGACACGCTGCCTCAGCGCGACCAGGCGGTTATAGGCGCCGAAGGCGAACAGCACGAGAATGACGATGATGCCGAGGACGATCCAGCCGGACGACATGGAAATGGCTCCTGAAAGAACAACAAAGCGCAGCTTAACGAAATCGGGCGCGTGCAACAGCGGCGAGGTGGGTATCCCCTTGGTCGCGCGCAAGGCGGGCCGAGTTCAATGCTTAAACCACTGAATTGGTTAACTTTCGTCCATGACGGCCTCGCCCCAGCGCCAACGCCGGGCGCGCGCGTAGGCCACCTTGTCGCGGCGCGGCACCTTTGCGAGCACGAGGCCATTGGCGGCGCAAAGCTTGGCGGAGACCTCGACCTTGCTCAGCGACGGCTGCGCCAGCACGCGCGCGCGGGCGGAGATGATCGGCTTGCGCGTCACCGCGACGTAGGAAAATTTCTCGTCCTCGAAGGGCAGTTCGGCGCCTTTGACTTCCTTGTGTGCGCGCGACCGCGCCAGGCGCTGGGCAAAGTGACACCAGTCGGGAGGCGTTAGCGGGCAGGCCGAATCGTGCGGGCAGGGTGCGGCCACGTGGGCGCCGCGCGCGATCAGTTGCTGTCGCGCGCCAATGATGCGCGCGTAGCCGGCGGGGGTGCCAGGCTCGACGATGAGGAGCGTGTCGGTGGTCTTGCTCCACATCAGCCTCGTGAGTTCGTTGCGGTCCGCATCGCTGAGTTCGCCGATCACATAGCTTGCGATGACGAGGTCGGCCACGTCGGTCTGCGTAAGTCCGGTTCGCGCGTCACTTGAGGAGTAGGTCCATTCGTTCAGGCGAGGAAACTGGCGGGCCAATTCGAGCGCCAGCGCACGCAGGGTCTCGTTGCGATCGAGCAGCACGAAGCGCTCAAGCGAAGCAAACACTTCCGCCGCGGCAAAGCTCCCCGTTCCCGGTCCGGCGCCGATGTCGAGCAGTGTCCGCGGCGAAAAATCCGGCCTGATCTCCGACAATGCGTTCAGGCTCGCAACGACGGCTGCATAGGTCGCCGGCATGCGCGCCAATGCGTAGGCGAGCGCGTCGGCTTCGGTTCGGATCGTGCCCGAGCCGCCGCCGTCGCGATACGTCCTGGAGATCGCGCTGGCGCGCGCGGCCGCGTCGCTGCGCGAGAGTCCTTCGAGCTTGACGTCAAGCGCAGCCTTGAGTGCAGCGGGAAGGGTGGGAGGAAGCATGCTGTCGTCCTCGGTCATTCCGGGGCGCGCGTCAGCGCGAACCCGGAATCTCGAGATTCCGGGTTCGATGCTTCGCATCGCCCCGGGACGACCATCAAACTCCTACGCCACGTTCTGGTCGAGGATCTTCGTCGCCTGTTCGAGGTTGACCGACACGAGCTGCGAGACGCCGCGTTCTGCCATCGTCACACCATACAGGCGATTCATCCGCGCCATCGTGATCGGGTTGTGGGTGATGATGATGAAGCGCGTCTCGGTCGAGCCCGTCATCTCGTGCAAGAGGTTGCAGAAGCGCTCGACGTTGTGGTCATCGAGCGGCGCGTCGACCTCGTCCAGCACGCAGATCGGCGAGGGGTTGGTCAGGAACACTGCAAAGATCAGCGACAGGGCGGTGAGCGCCTGCTCGCCGCCGGAGAGCAGGGACAGCGACTGCGGCTTCTTGCCGGGCGGCTTGGCGATGATTTCAAGGCCCGCTTCCAGGGGATCATCGCTCTCGATCAGATGCAGCGCAGCTTCGCCGCCGCCGAACAGCTCGACGAACAGCCGCTTGAACTGGTTGTTGACGGACTCGAACGAAGCCAATAGCCGTTCGCGCGCCTCGCGATTGAGGCTCTGGATGCCCTGACGCAGCCGCTTGATGGCTTCGACCAGATCGTCACGCTCGGTGGTCAGTGCTGTATGCTGGGTTTCGACCTCGCCCAGCTCTTCTTCGGCGCGCAGGTTCACGGCGCCCAAACGCTCGCGGTCGCGGCGCAGCTTTTCGAGATTTTCCTCGATCTCGGCGAGCGGCGGCAGTTCGGCGTTGGGCTCGATCTCGGCAAGGCCGGCCACCGCCTGCGGCTCGATTTCCAGCATGTCGTGGATTTCGCGCTCGATATCGGCAAGCCGGCGCTTGGCGCCTTCCATCCGTTCTTCGGCGCGGGCGGTCGCTTCGCGCGCGGTCGACAGCGCCTCCAGCGAGACCTTCGCGGCACGGTCGGTCTCCGCCATGGCGGCTTCGGCCGCGGCGAGCGCGTCGGCGGCAACGCGGCGCTCATTCTCGGCGAATTCAATCTCGCTGATGAGTGCACTGCGCTTTTGGGCAAAGAACTCGGGCGCGTTCTCAAGCTCGGCGCGCTCGGCCGTCACCTCGGTGATGCGAGCCTCGATGGTCTCGATCTGCGAGGCGGCGCTCGCCTTGCGATTCTGCCATTCATTGCGCTCGGCGAGGATCGCCTGCACGCGGCGGTCGGCCAGCTCGGCCTCGCGTGCCAAGGCTTGTGCCTCGGCCCGCACCTGCGCGGCAAGCCGGCGATGGCCCTCGATTTCGGCGCGGACGGCGGCGAGCTTTTGCTCGGTCTCGACGCTCGGGGGCAATTCGTCGAGCGCTGCGGTGGCGTTTTGATGCGCGGCATAGGCCTCGGTGAGATCGGCTTCCAGGCGGCTGCGCGCCTCCGACAACGCCGATTTGCGCGCGGCGTGGCGGTTGATCTCGCGCTCGGCCGTCGCGTGGCGCTCGCGCGTTGCATCGGCTTCGCGCTGCGCGGCGCGCCAGGCTTCACGCGCGGCGCTCTCGGCGGCCGCGGCGGCCCGCAGTTCCGCTTCGGCCGTTTCCAGAGCCTGGCGCTTGGCAGCGGCATCGTTGCGCGCCTGCTCCAGCTCGTTCTCGATATCGACCAGCCGCGCCCGTTCCGCAAGACGCCGCGCCGCACCTGTCGGCGCATGCGCTGCTGCCACAAAGCCGTCCCAGCGCCAGACGTCACCTTCGACCGACACCAGCCGCTGGCCGACTTTGAGCTGCGATGCCAATTCCGCGCCGCGCTCCTTCGATACGACGCCGATCTGCGCCAGTCGGCGCGCCAATTCCGGCGGCGCCTGCACGCGTGCGGCGAGCGGCTCGACGCCCTCGGGTAGGACGGGGTCCTCGCCGCTCGCGCCCGCCAGCGTCCAGTGCATCGGCGCGGACGCATCGACCGGCGCGTCGAGATCGTCGCCGAGCACGGCGCCGAGCGCTTTCTCAAAACCCTTGTCGACGGTGACGCCGTCGATGATCGGCGGCCAAAGGTTTTTGGTCGCGCTGGTCACGAGCTTGGCGATGGTACGTGCCTCGGTCTCGAGGCGCTGCACCCGTTTCTCCGCCTCGGAGAGCGGGGCGCGTGAGGCCTCCAGCGTCTGCCGTGCGGCTGCATGCGCGGTTTCGCTGGCCTGTGCGGCCATTTCCGCCTGCAGACGGTTTTCCTGCGCGCTCTCCATCGCCGCGGCCAGCGTCTCCAGATCGCCGAAGCCGCCGGTCTCCACCGCGAGCTTTTCTTCCTCGCGCTGAACGTTAGCGATCTCCTGATCGAGCCGCGCCAGGCGGTCGCGATGGCTGCGCACGCTCGCCTCGAGCTGGTTGCGCTGAGCGGTGAGGTCGGCGAGCGCGGTGGTCAGCTCGGCGAACTGACGCTCCCATTCGGCGAGCGTCGCTTCGGCTTCGGCCACGCGTTCATCGACGCCGCTGCGCCGTTCGACGCGCGACTTGATCTCTTCTTTGAGTTCGGCGTCCTCGGTCTCCAGCCGCTGGAGGGCGACGTCGGCATCCGACGTCTGCTGCTGCTCGCGGGCGATGTCACCGGCAAACTGCGTGAGCCGGCGATCGAGTTCGGCGACCCGTTCCTTGGCACGCTCTTCCTCGCGGTCGAGCATGTCGCGGGCCGTCGTCAGGCGTTGCAAGCCCGCAGCCGCGCGAGCCTCGGCCTCGCGCAGGCCCGGCAGTTCGGAGGCGCGGATCGCCTGAATGCGCGCCGCCTCGGCCTGTTCGCGGGTGCGCTCGGCCATGTCGCGGACCGTAATGTCGTGATTCTGCGCGGCGTCATTGACATCGGCATGAGCCTGCAGCCAGCGCAGGTGATAGAGTGTTGCCTCCGCCTTGCGCACCTTGGCGGCGACCTCGCGGTAGCGAATCGCCTGGCGCGCCTGCTTTTTCAAGCCGTCCATCTGGCCGGCAAGCTGGCCGATCACGTCCTCGACGCGGGTGAGATTGGTTTCCGCCGCCTTCAGGCGCAGTTCCGCCTCATGCCGGCGGGCATGCAGGCCGGCGACGCCGGCGGCGTCTTCCAGCACGCGGCGGCGCTGTTCCGGTTTGGCCTGGATGATCTCGCCGATCTTGCCCTGGTGCACGAGGGCCGGCGATCGCGCGCCGGTTGCCGCATCCGCAAACAGGAGCTGCACGTCGCGGGCGCGGACATCGCGGCCGTTGATGCGATAGACGGAACCCGCCTCGCGCTCGATACGACGGGAGATTTCCAGGAGCTGGCTGTCGTTCACGGCGGCCGGCGCCGTGCGATCGGAATTGTCGATCGTCATCACCACTTCGGCGTGGTTGCGCGCCGGGCGATTGCCGGAACCGGAAAAGATCACCGCGTCCATGTCGGCGGCGCGCAGCGACTTGTGTGAGGTCTCGCCCATTGCCCAGCGCAACGCTTCGACCAGGTTCGACTTGCCGCAGCCGTTCGGACCGACCACTCCGGTGAGGCCGGGCTCGATCACAAAATCGGTGGGTTCAACGAACGACTTGAAACCGTGGAGGCGAAGACGCGTGAGTTTCATAAAGGCGGATTCTCCTTCGGCAGGAAACGAATCTCCCTGCCGGGACAATACCATAGATGGCAATCTCGGTGTGGGAGATGCGCCTGATGCGCCACTTTAAGGTGGCGACAATGGCTGCGCCGCGCCTCCAGGGCAACCGGCGGCCGAGGCTTTTCCCAAGGCTTTTGCGAGGCTTATGTGAGGCGCTAATTCCTGTGGAGGAATCACCTCACTATCAGCTCTTCAGAAGCGGATTGATCCTCTTCTCAAATTCCTCGATCGAGGCCTCGCCCTTGATCTTCTCGCCGTTGATAAAGAAGGTCGGCGTCGAGTCGACCTTCAACACCTCGCTCGCGTATTTCTGGTCCGCGGCGATCTTGTCGAGCAGTGACTGATCCTTCAGGCAATCCTCGACCTGCTGTTGGCTGAGCCCGGCCTGCTTCCCGATGCGCGTCAGGCTCTCGGTGGTGTTTTTCATCACCCAGTCGCTCTGCGACCTGAAAAGAAGGTCGGTCACGGCGAAATATTTATTGGAGTCGCCATTGGCGATGCAGCGCGACAGCATCGATCCGGCGGCGGCTTTGATGTCGAGCGGAAACTCGCGGAAGATATAGCGGATCTTGCCGGTATCGATGTATTCCGACTTGATCTTCGGAAACACCTGCTCGTTGAAGGCCGCGCAGTGCGGGCAGGTCATCGAAGCGTATTCGACGATGGTGACTTTAGCGTCCGCAGGACCCAGGGCCATGTCGGGCAGCGATTGCGGCTTGGCAACATCGGCGGCGCTTTGCGCCAGCGCATCCGAGATCAGCTCTAGCCGCGAGAAGCCGACCAGAGCGGCAAGTCCGGTCAGTGACAAGGCAGCGGTGAAAGCGCGGCGCGTGATGATCAACGGTCTGCTCCCGGATTGGCGCATCCGCGCCGAAAGGTTCCAATCAAGACGCCGTTCGCTAGCCAAAAACGGCCATTGTGGCAATGGCGCGGTTTGTGTGGAGGTCCTGACAAGAGCGTCAATTTCGCTTGATCGCGGCGCCAAGCCGGGCGAGTGCGTCCTTGAGCGCCTCGTCCTCGACCGCGGACAATGTGTCGGCGACTTTTTTTACGGCGGCCGGATCGGGCGGGCGAGGGCGCGCGGGCTGGGGTCGGCGTGACAGCGGCGCCTGTCGGAGCGCGATCCGCCCCACGGCATGCCAGCCGAAAAACCGGTTGACCCGCTCCAGGATGACGTCGGAGCGATGCTGGATCTCCAAGGCCATCGGGCCCTCCACCCGCAGCACCAGCGTCGCCGGTTCCTGTGGCTGGCCCTCGACCTGCCGCGGCCATTGCATTTTCAGTGGCTCGGCAAAGGCTGCAATGTCCGTGCCCGCGATCTCGCCCCAGCGCGTCACCAATTCGCGTGCGGCAAACCCCTGCTTGGCGTAGGCGTCGGAAAAGACGTCGCTGAGCAGGACGGAAAGCGGCTTGGCGCTGACGGGACCGGGTCTGGACATGACCTCGCTACTAGCATGCCACAAGTCCGGGGAGGAGCCGCAAACTCGGTCGTCATGGCCGGGCTTGTCTCGCCTGCCGGGCCGAAGCCCTCGGGCGAGGCGAAGGCCCGGCCATCAACGAGAGGCCGCGGCAAGCAAGAAAGGCGTGGATGCCGGGGAGAAGCCCGGGCATGACGAGGCGAGAGTTGCGCTAAAAGAGGGCTCATGAGTCCCGCTGCAGTCAGAAGAACCAAGCCTCGCGCAATCGCACCCACCGATCGCTCCGCGCTGCTGCTCGAATGGTACGATCGGCATCGGCGCAGGCTGCCCTGGCGGGCGCCGCCAGGCGCGCGGCCTGATCCGTACCGGGTCTGGCTGTCGGAAATCATGCTGCAGCAGACCACCGTCAAGGCCGTCGGGCCCTATTTTGAAAAATTCACGGCGCGCTGGCCCGATGTCGCAAGCCTGGCGCGGGCTTCTCTCGATGACGTGCTGCGGCTCTGGGCCGGACTCGGTTATTATTCCCGCGCACGCAATCTCTATGCCTGCGCGACCGCGGTGATGCGCGAGCATGACGGCGTGTTTCCGGACACGGAAGAGGGCCTGCGCTCGCTGCCGGGCATCGGGCCCTATACGGCGGCCGCGATCGCGGCGATCGCGTTCGATCGTCACACCATGCCGGTGGACGGCAATATTGAACGCGTGGTGTCCCGACTGTTCGGGGTCGAGGAAACGCTGCCCCAGGCCAAGCCGCTGATCCAGCAATTGGCGACGACGCTGCTTGGCGATGCAAGCGCCGGCGAGGCGAAGTCTCGCGCCGGCGACAGCGCGCAGGCGCTGATGGATCTTGGTGCCTCGATCTGCACGCCGAAGAAGCCGGCCTGCGCCTTATGCCCGTTGATCGAGGATTGCGCGGCACGCCTGCAAGGAGCGCAAGAGACGTTCCCGCGCAAGGCGGCCAAGAAGACCGGTGCGCTGCGTCGCGGAGCGGCCTTCGTGGTCAGGCGCGGCGAGGAGCTTCTGGTGCGCACGCGGCCCGCGAAAGGTCTGCTTGGCGGCATGACCGAAGTGCCCGGTTCCGATTGGGCGGCCGAGCAGGCGGAGAGGGCTGCGCTTGAGCAGGCGCCGGCGCTGGAGGGCGTTGCGCGTTGGCACCGTAAGGCCGGCGTCGTCACTCATGTCTTCACGCATTTTCCGCTCGAGCTCGTGGTCTATACGGCGGACGTGCCGTCGCGTACGAGCGCGCCCGACGGCATGCGCTGGGTGCCGATCGCGACCCTTGCGGATGAGGCGCTGCCGAACGTGATGCGCAAAGTAATCGCGCACGGGTTGGGCCTTTAGCTTCCAAGCTGCACGATCGGTGGCACGACGACCCGACCGGGATGGACGCCGCGGCGCGGCGCCGGTAACCTGCGCCTTTGCCAACGAGGTCGGACATGTACAAGCTCTACTACGCGCCCGGGACCTGCGCGCTCGCCTCGCACATTGCGCTCGAGGAAGTGGGCGCGGCCTACACGGCGGTGCGGATCGATTTCAAGACCAACCAGCAGAACAGCCCGGACTACCTGGCCATCAATCCCAAGGGTCGCGTGCCGGCACTTGTGACCGAGCGCGGCGTGCTCACGGAAACGCCGGCGATCCTCGCCTATATCGCGCAGAGCTTCCCGCAAGCGAAACTCGCGCCATCGGACGATCCCTTCGCGCTTGCGCAGGTGCAGGCCATCACGAGCTATTTCTGCTCCACGGTGCATGTGGCGCACGCCCACAGGATGCGCGGTTATCGTTGGGCGACGGAGGAGACGTCCTTCGCCGACATGAAGCGGATGGTGCCAAAAAGCGTCGGCGCTGCCTTTGCGCTGATCGAGCGCGAGATGCTCAGAGGTCCCTGGGTGATGGGCGAGACCTACACCATCTGCGATCCCTATCTGTTTACACTGGCCCAGTGGCTCGAGGGCGATGGCGTCGATCTCTCGACCCTGCCGAAAGTGATCGCGCACCGCCAGCGCATGACGGAGCGCGCCGCCGTGCGGAAGGCGGTGGAAGAGGAGAAGGTCTAACTCCCTTTCGTCGTCGCGGCCAAGCGAACGTAGCGAGCGCAGAGTCGGGAGGACGAGAAGGTGTGTGCTAGACCGCCTTCCGCCTCTCGCGATCCAATTCTCGTCCCGTCTCCAGCATCAACTTGCGCAGCCAGATGGATCCGGGGTCCATTTGTGCCCGGGCGGGATAGAACATGAACTGTTCGTCGAGGCCGGGATCGAGCGGCGGGGCGACGGTTACGAGCGACAATTGCCTGGCGAGTGCCGCGATCAGGCGGCGCGGCACGAAGGCAATGAGGTCGGTGCGCGCCGCGACATGCAGGGCTTCGATATAGCCGGGGACCACCAGCGCAATGTGGCGTTCGATGCCCTTTGAGCGCAGCCAGGTATCGATCAGGTCCTCGTTCTGGCCGCGAATGATCACGGCCACGTGCAGCGCGTTGAGGAAGGCGTCGCGCTGCTTGAGTTTGGTGCCGACAGGGTGGCCGCGCCGCACGGCCAGCGCGTCGGAGTCGGTATAGAGCAACTGTCGGTGAAAGCCCTTGAAGGCGTTGCCGATCGAGATCACGAGGTCGATGGTGCGGGCGAATTCGGCATGGAAGATCGCGGGTCCCCGCCACGGCACGACGTCGATCCGGACATGCGGCGCGAGCTTCGTGATCTTCCCCATGAAAGACGGCATCAGCAGTTCGACCGCGAGATCCGGCATCATCAGCCGGAACTGCCGCTCGCTGCGCGCGGCATCGAAATCCTCCGCGACGAACAGCGCGCGTACCTGCTCCAGCGTTTGCGCCAGCGGCGCGCGCAAGGCCAGCGCGCGCGGCGTCAACTCCATGCGCACGCCCGTCCGCACCAGCAGCGGATCGCCGATCAGATCGCGCAGCCGCTGCAGCGCGTGACTCGCCGCCGGTTGCGACAGGCCGATGCGCATCGCGGCGCGGCTGACATTGCCTTCCTTGAGCAGCGCATCCAGCGCCACGAGCAGATTGAGATCAAGCGCGGCTAAATTCATCGTGCGAATTTATACCATATGAATTATCGATTGGAAGAATACCGGGCGGGCGCGCACAAAGGCGGATGTCCTTTCAGACGAAGACGGAGAAACCGCCATGAGCGCGCTTGAAAACAAGAAACTGATGCAGGAGATTTTTGCCGCTGCGGGAAGTGCGGAATCAGCCGTGCGCGACCGCGCGTTGTTCATCGCAACGCTTGCCGATGACGCGACCTGGGTGGTGACGGGCCAGTATTCCTGGTCGTGTACGTTCAGCGGCAAGGGGTCGATCCTCAACGACTTGCACGGTCACGTCCGCTCGCGTCTGGTCGATCGCGCGCGGACGGTCGCGCATCGTTTCATCGCCGAGGGCGATTACGTCGTGGTCGAAGCGAAAGGCGACAACCTCACCAAGGAAGGCGTGCGTTACGATAACGACTATTGCCTGGTGTTCCGCCTCGATGGCGGCCGGATCAAGGAGGTGAGGGAATATTGCGACTCGGTCTTGACCGAGAAGGCGCTGGGGAGGTTTCCAGGGGCGCAATAGTGTGCACCGGGTTGCCCCATGTCCCGTTATTCCGGGGCGCTCGCAAAGCGAGCGAACCCGGAATCTGGAGATTGTGGCGCGAGATTCCGGGTTCTCGCTTCGGGAGCGTTCCGGAATGACGGCCTAAAACAAAATCACGCTACCTTCGTCTTCAGATGCCCGAACATGAAGTTGCGCGCCTCCTCATCCATCTCCGCCTTGAAGGTGAACTTGTCCTTCAGCGCCAGCGCGCGCGGCGCCGCAGGACGGGCCGAGATCTCGTCCACCAGCCGCTTCACGTTCGGATATTTGCTGTAAGCTTCATCGCCGAGCACGAACGGTGCCAGCCGCGCCCAGCCCCAGAACGCCATGTCGACGATGGTG
Organism: Bradyrhizobium sp. ARR65; assembly: GCF_000472385.1. Taxonomy (GTDB): domain Bacteria; phylum Pseudomonadota; class Alphaproteobacteria; order Rhizobiales; family Xanthobacteraceae; genus Bradyrhizobium. Next base: position 79,151 of record NZ_AWZU01000009.1, on the reverse strand, counting down.
TAGGTGTCGCCCACCATATAGCGGCTGGTCGCGAGATGCTCGTCGAGGAGCTTGTAATGGCGGTTCGCCTCGTACTGGTAGCGGTTGTTGGCGTAGTCCAGGTCCTTCGGCGCGAAGTGCTTGAAATGCACCGCCTGTCCCGAATAGGGGCCGAGCCCGGTGGCGATGAACATCAGCCAGGACAGCATCTGTGCGCGATTGGTCGACGAGGCGGGCGGCAGGAACTTGCCGGTCTTCTCGGCGAGGTAGAGCAGGATCGCGTTGCTGTCGAAGACGAAAATGCCGTCATCGTCGATCGCCGGCACCTTGCCGTTTGGATTGACCCTCAGGAATTCCGGCTTGAACTGCTCGCCCTTGCGGGTGTCGATGGCTACGGGCTCGTAAGGCAGCCCGGATTCTTCGAGGAACAGCGCGACCTTGTTCGGGTTCGGCGCGCCGCTGAAGTAGAATTTGAGCATCGGAAATCTCCCCTTCGCTTGTTGCCGAGAAAATCGGGCGCGCGGCTGCGTTACCGCACGCAGGCGTCTCCATGCGCAAATTCTAAGGACGGCGCAAGCGACGAGTTTGTGAACGCGCAGCGAGCCGCCAATTGCTTCAGCGCGTCATTCCGGGGCTCGCGAAGCGAGAACCCGGAATCTCGAGATTCCGCGTTCGATGCTTTCGTATCGCCCCGGAGTGACGGTGCAGATGGATGGATCTATCCGGCCGCCATCTCGGCGCGGATCTCGGCGCGTAATTCGTCGATCAGCTTCAGCCCGTTCTTGGTCTCGACATGCCAGAAGGTCCAGCCATTGCAGGCCTCCGAGCCCTGCGCGACCGCGCCGATGCGGTGGATCGAGCCGACCTTGTCGCCGAGCATGATGGCGCCGTCAGCGCGCACTAGAGCCCCATGGCGCTTCTTGGCGTCGACCAGCTTTGTGCCCGGCATGATCATGCCGCGCTCGATCAGCTCGGAGAACGCCACGCGCGGAGCCTCGCGCGCGGTCATGAAGGGGGCGAGTGTCGCTTCGGGTAGCGGCTGGACTGCGGCAATGCGCGCTTCGGCGGCCTTGGCGTAATCCGCGTCGCGCTCGAAGCCGATGTAGCGGCGCCCGAGGCGCTTTGCGACGGCACCGGTGGTGCCCGTGCCGTTGAACGGATCGAGCACGAGATCGCCGGGTCTTGAGGAGGCGAGCAGCACGCGCGCGAGCAGACCCTCGGGCTTCTGGGTCGGATGGACCTTCCTGCCGTCCTTGCCCTTCAGTCGTTCCTCACCGGTGCAGAGCGGGATCAGCCAGTCCGAACGCGCCTGTACGTCCTCATTGGCTGCCTTCAGCGCCTCATAATTGAAGGTGTAGCCCTTCGCATTCTCGTCGCGCGCCGCCCAGATCATAGTCTCGTGCGCATTGGTGAAACGGCGGCCGCGGAAATTCGGCATCGGGTTGGACTTGCGCCAGATGATGTCGTTGAGCATCCAGAAGCCCAGGTCCTGCAGGATCGTGCCGACGCGGAAGATGTTGTGATAGGAGCCGATCACCCAAAGCGTCGCCGACGGCTTCATGATGCGGCGGCAGGCGAGCAGCCAGGCGCGGGTGAAATCGTCATAGGCGGCGAAAGAGGAGAACTTGTCCCAGGCGTCATTGACGGCATCGACATGTGATTCGTCGGGGCGCTTCAGATCGCCCTTGAGCTGCAGATTGTACGGCGGGTCCGCGAATACGAGGTCGACGCTGGCCGACGGCAGTTTCGACATCTCGGCGACGCAATCGCCAACGATGACGCGGTGCTGCTCTGCGGCCCTGAAATCCTTGGCCTCAAAATTTGTGCGGGGCGCCTTTGCAGACGCCCCGCGACGCGACACAACCATGACTCAAGAACTCTGACTCAGGCGACGCTGTCGGCGACGCGGGACCAACAAACCGACTGGCGGCTACAATGGCGGGGCAAAGTAAAAATCGACTTAACCGGGAAAATTTTTCGTAAGCGCTTGTTCCTGCGCATCCTGCAGCGCAGCGCGCTTTGCGGCGAAATTCGGACGCGCTGTGGCGTCAACAACTCTGCCATTCCCTTGCTGCTTTTCGATTTTGCTCCTGAGCTGCGAGAGTGTCGCAATCGCGCAGCGTCGAATCGACGCCACTAGGCAATTTTTGCCGGGCGGGCTATTGATTGGCGTAAGGGACATTTTACGTTTGTTTCGCGCGCTGTCGAACAAGCGCCGCAAACGAGTTAAGGAAAGGCCGCCATGCGCTACGATGATTTCCGCCGCAGCGACGACATCGAGGATCGTCGCGGTGATGACGGCGGCATGATGGGTGGCGGCGGCGGCATGGGCCTGCCGATCGGCGGCGGCGGGCTCGGCATCGGCACCATCATCGTGCTCGGCCTGATCGGCTACGCCTTCGGTATCGATCCGCGGATCCTGATCGGAGGCGCCGAAATTCTCTCCGGCGGCGGTCACGCACCGACCTATCAGACCGATCGCCGCTCGGGGCCCGGCAAGACCGGTGCGCCCACCGACGAGATGGGCAGCATGATCGCCGGCATCCTGGGCGAGATCGACGATCGCTGGAGCGAAATCTTCCGGGCCAATGGGCAGAATTACGTCGGCCCCAAGATTGTGCTGTTCCGCAACGTCACCAATGGCGGCCGCTGCGGCATGGCGCAGTCTGCCATGGGGCCGTTCTATTGCCCGCCGGATCAGAAGATCTATCTCGACACGGGATTCTTCCGCGAGGTCGAGACGCGCTTTCACGGCTGCTCCGGCAACGCCTGCAAATTTACCGCAGCTTACATCATCGCGCATGAGGCCGGCCATCACGTGCAGAACCTGCTCGGCATCATCCCGCGCGTCACGCGCCTGCAGCAGCAGGTGGGCAGCAAGGCCGAAGCCAACGCGTTGCAGGTGAAGGTGGAACTGCAGGCGGACTGCCTGTCCGGCGTCTGGACGAACCGTGAGGAGAAGAAGCGTCCCGGCTTTCTTGAAGCCGGCGATATCGATGCGGCGCTGCAGACGGCATCCGCCATCGGCGACGATACGCTGCAGCGGCAGGCGACCGGGCGCGTCGTGCCTGACTCTTTCACCCACGGCAGCTCGGCCCAGCGCAAGCGCTGGTTCATGACCGGCTATCAGCAGGGCACCGTGCAGGCGTGCAACACGTTCGGCAACGCATCGCTGTAGCGTGGTGTCATTCCGGGCGGTGCAAGGCACGGAACCCGGAATCTCGAGCTTCCCCGATGCGCAATTGCGCATCGGAGGTTCGCGTTTCGCGCGCCCCCGGAACGACAGTTGAGGATTCGCAATGTCTTCCATCGATCAATCAAAGCAATTCGTCCCGCTCAACATTGCGGTGTTGACGGTCTCCGACACGCGCTCGCCGGCCGACGACAAATCCGGAACGACGCTGGCCGATCGTATTAGCGGAGCCGGCCACAAGCTCGCCGCGCGCGATATCGTCAGCGACGACGTCGATGCGATCCGCGCGGTCGTCAAGCGATGGATCGCCGACAAGGGAGTCGATGTGATCATCACGACCGGCGGCACCGGCTTCACCGGCCGTGACGTGACGCCAGACGCCATTGAGCCGCTGTTCGAAAAGAGGATGGACGGCTTCTCTATCGCCTTTCACATGCTGAGCCACGCCAAGATCGGCACCTCGACGATTCAGAGCCGCGCCACCGCGGGCGTGGCCGGCGCGACTTTCATCTTCTGCCTGCCCGGTTCGCCCGGCGCCTGCCGCGACGCCTGGGACGGCATCCTGGCGGCGCAGCTCGACTACCGCACGCGGCCCTGCAATTTCGTCGAGATCATGCCGCGCCTTGACGAGCATTTGCGCCGGCCGAAGGCGCAAGGCGCGTCGGCTTAGGCACTATCAGCGGCGCGCCGCGTAGCCTGTCAACGACAGCCACACCGCCCGCCACATGCTCCGGCACGCCTCGACTCGCAGCCTTCGCGCGCGCCGTTTGTAGAGCGCGATCAGTTCTGGGCTGACGCGCGGCATGGACTCGCGGTCGGGCGTTCTCATAGCGCGCGCTCCCAGATCTCGCCGATCAGGTTTTGCCCGAAACTGCGATGCGGCTCGCTCTTCACCAGCGCAAAGCCGGCGTCCTGATAGATCTTGCGTGCGGCGACCAAGATGCTTTGCGTCCACAGCGTGATGCTGCGATAGCCGCAGGCCCGCGCAAACGAGACGCATTCGGCGACGAGTCGCTGCCCGAGACCCAGGCCGCGCGCGCTCGGCTCGACCAGGAGCAAGCGCAGCTTCGCGACGTCATCATTGTGCCGGACCAGAAAGACCGAGCCGACAGGCCTGCCGTCGATATCCGCAATCCAGCAGCGTTCGCGCGAGGCATCGAAAGAGGTGATGAATGCGGCCGCGATCTCCGCAACCAGCGCCTCGAAGCTGGCATCGAAACCGTATTCGCTGGCGTAGAGCGCGCCGTGGCTTTGCACAACATAGCCCATGTCGCCCGGCCGCGGGTCGCGCAGGATCGCAGGCGGCAGGGCGGCGCGCTGCTCACCAAGCAGACGCTCGATCAGCCCCATCGCGCCGAGCAGCCGGTTGCGATCGTCGGCCGACAGCGTGCCCAGCATCTGGCCGACATGCTCCTGCGAGGTGCGCTCGAGTTTTGCGAAAGCTGCACGTCCCTTGCCGGTCAGGCTGAGCTGGTATTGCCGGCGGTCGGTGGCTAAGGGCTTGCGGGAGATCAGCCCGTCCTCCTCGAACTTTTGGACGATGCGGCTGAGGTAGCCGGGGTCGAGTCCGAGCTCGAGCCCGATCTGCTTGGCCGAGAGATCGCCGCGATGCGCGAGCTCGTACATCACCCGCGCCTCGCTCAGCGAGAATGGGCTCTTGAGCAGGTGCTGGTCGAGCACCTCGAGCTTGCGCGTGTAAAAGCGATTGAACGCGCGAACCGCGGCGACGTCCTGGTCGGCTTGGGCCAGAGAACTTTGGGCAGAGATCATGGTGCACCTCTCGATATTTGCCATTGTCAAATAACTGTTTGACTTTGGCAAGTATCTTTCTGGGTGCCTCACACCATGATGATGCGGCTGCGTAGCAGCGTCCGCGAAGAGCGGCCGAGTTGGCGCAACAGCCTCGCCTCGGAGCGGCCATCCGGCGCATGGCCGCCGAGCCGGTCGTAATGCTCGCGAGCGATCAGCAGTCCCTGGTCGGAGAGCGGTCCTGCGATCATACGGGCGAGAAATTTGATGCTGTCCTGCAGGCGCGGCTCGGCATAGGGCGAGCGGGCATAGCGGAACACGCCGGCGCGCGGGCGGTCGCTTGCCGAGACGCGCTGAATGAATTGCGTGGTCTCGTCGATCCAGCCCGCATCCAGCACCGCGCCCGCCCGCAGGAACATCAGCCAGGGCGAGCGGGCCTGCCGGGCGCCGGCGGCCATTGCCGCCGCGCGTGATCCCTGAAACCGCAGGAAGCGGCAGCCGGCGACGTCGGCCACCCGTTCGATTACGCCGTTGTCGGCGCGATCGACCAGCAGCACCTCGCGGACGACGCCGGCCGCGGCGCCCGGCACCAGCGCGGCAAGGGTCGCGACGGTCGGCTGTTCGACGCCCTCGGTCGGGATGATGACGCTCAGCATTGAGCTAAAGGAAACCCTCAGATACCAGAAATCCCTGCACTGTTATCACCTTGTCACATTCAAATCAGCCCCGGTGATCGCGGTTTTTGGAGTGATCCCGGTGAGGCGGAATTCGCCCGCAACGTACTCTCAAGTTGGCCCGTTACCCAGAGGCGCTCGCGAGGGTCGTGTTTTCGAGCCGCGCTTCGCGCGCAGGCGCATTGCCGCCCTGCGATCAAGGCCCTCAGGGAGAAGTCACCAAGCCATTCCGCTTAGTCGCCCGCCTCTCGCGGCGTCGATCCGCCGGCGCTGTTCGGCCACACCCAGTCGCGGATCTGCGGCATGTCTTCGCCGTGCTCGCGCACATAGCGTGAGTGCTCGATCAGCGCATCGCGGAATTGCTGCTTGACGTGAGCCGCAGCGATCGGAAGTCCCGGCACGCGCTCGATGGCTTCGATCGCGAGGTGGAAGCGGTCGAGCTGGTTTAGCACCACCATGTCGAACGGCGTGGTCGTCGTGCCTTCCTCGGCATAGCCGCGCACATGCATCCCTGCGTGATTGGTCCGGTTGTAGGTCAGGCGATGGATCAGATGGGGATAGCCGTGATAAGCGAAGATTACCGGCTTGTCGCGGGTGAAGAGACTGTCGAAATCGCGGTCGGAAAGGCCGTGGGGATGCTGGTCCTTCGGTTGCAGCGTCATCAGGTCGACGACATTGACTACGCGGATCTTCAACTCAGGGAGGGCCTTGCGCAGCAGGTCCACGGCGGCCAGCGTTTCCAATGTCGGAACGTCGCCGGCGCAGGCCATCACCACGTCGGGCTCGGCATTGGAGGCTTCCGTGCCCGCCCATTTCCAGATGCCGATGCCGGCCTCGCAATGGGTGAGCGCCTCGCGCATCGTGAGCCACTGCGGCGAGGGCTGCTTGCCGGCCACGATCACATTGATGCGGTTATAAGTGCGCAAGACATGATCGGCGACCCAGAGCAGGGTGTTGGCATCGGGCGGCAGATAGACACGGACGATGTCCGCCTTCTTGTTTGCGACGAGATCGACGAAGCCCGGATCCTGATGGCTGAAGCCATTGTGGTCCTGGCGCCAGACATGCGACGTCAGCAGATAGTTCAGTGAAGCGATCGGGCGCCGCCAGGGCAGCGCGCGCGATACCTTCAGCCATTTGGCGTGCTGGTTGAACATGGAATCCACGATGTGGATAAAGGCCTCATAGCAGGAGAAGAAGCCGTGGCGTCCGGTGAGCAGATAGCCCTCCAGCCAGCCCTGGCAGAGATGTTCGCTCAAGACTTCCATCACGCGCCCGTCATGGGCGAGATGGACGTCGTACGGCTCGATACTCTCCATCCAGACACGCTCGGTCGCCTCGAACACGGCATCAAGCCGGTTGGAAGAGGTTTCATCCGGCCCCATGATGCGGAAATTGCGCGCCTGCGCATTCAGCGTGACAACGTCGCGCAGGAATTTGCCGAGTTCGCGCGTCGCTTCCGCGATAGTGCCGCCGGGGCAGGGGACATCGACGGCAAACTCTCGGAAATCCGGCAGCTTGAGCTCGCGTTTCAGCAGGCCGCCATTGGCGTGCGGATTGGCGCCCATGCGGCGATCGCCCTCCGGCGCCAGCGCCTGCAATTCGGGAACGAGGCGGCCGCTTGCGTCGAACAGCTTTTCGGGCTCGTAGCTGCGCATCCACTGCTCGAGCAATTTGAGATGATCAGGATTGCCGCGCGGATTGGCGATCGGCACCTGGTGCGCGCGCCAGAACCCTTCCACTTTCAAGCCATCGACTTCCTTGGGGCCGGTCCAACCCTTCGGGCTCCGCAGCACGATGACCGGCCATTTCGGCCGGTGGAAGCCCGCGGCTTGCCCGCGGACACTTTGCTGGATCGAGCGAATGCTGGCGAGCGCGACGTCGAGCGCGTCGGCCATCTGCCGGTGCATCTGTGCCGGATCGTCGCCTTCGACGAACAACGGCTCATGGCCGTAGCCTATGAAGAGATCGCGAACCTCGTCATTGCTCATCCGCCCGAGCACGGTGGGGTTGGCGATCTTGTAGCCGTTGAGATGCAGGATCGGCAGCACCGCGCCGTCATGCACGGGATTTAAGAATTTGTTGGAATGCCATGACGCCGCCAGCGGCCCGGTCTCCGCTTCGCCGTCGCCGACCACGCAGGCGACGATCAGATCGGGATTGTCGAACGCGGCGCCATAGGCATGCACCAGCGCGTAGCCGAGTTCGCCCCCTTCATGGATCGAGCCGGGCGTCTCCGGCGCGGCATGGCTCGGAATGCCGCCTGGAAACGAAAACTGGCGAAACAGCTTGCGCAAACCGTCGGTATCGCGCGTGATCTCGGGATAGATCTCGCTGTAGGTGCCTTCGAGATAGGTGTTGGCGACCATGCCCGGCCCGCCATGGCCGGGGCCGCAGATATAGATGACATTGAGGTCAGAGGTGCGGATCGCGCGATTGAGGTGGGCATAGATGAAGTTCAGCCCTGGCGTAGTGCCCCAATGTCCCAACAGTCGCGGCTTGATGTGCTCGGGCCGCAACGCTTCGTTGAGCAGCGGATTGTCCAACAAATAAATTTGGCCGACGGAGAGATAATTGGCGGCGCGCCAATAGCGGTCGAGCAGCTCCAGCTCGTCAACGCCCGTCTGTTGCGGTTTCACGCGTTCCATGCCGACCTCCTGTGGAAACACCAGAACGACCCGCATTTGATCGATCCGTTCCCTCGCGCTACGATAGAATGCGAATTTGAAGGCAACTCCTTGAGCGCGGTCAAAAGCGCGTGCCCCACCGGCGGGCAGCCGCCTACACGCGTCCCCGTCATTTCGGGGTTCGATGCTGGCGCTCAATACATTGTTCTTGATTTGTTCTCGCGGCGTGCTATCTCTACGGCCATGAGTCGAGCATCTTCACATGCCCTCAAGCGCCCGCCGGTCCCGGTGCCCTCCGAGCCGGCGGGCGCCGCTGCGCCGGATTTCCCGGAGCTTGCGGTCGCCATTGATCGCGAGCGGCGGCGCGGTCGTGGCGCGCAGTCCAATGCCAGCGGCCGTTACGAGGCGGAGGCGCGCGTCGCCTTCGACGACGGTTGGCAGAGCCTTGATGATCTGCCGCCGTTCAAGACCACGGTTTCGCTCGATACGGCGCGGAAAGTTATTACCCGCAACGATTCACCCGATATTGGCTTCGACCGCTCGATCAATCCTTACCGGGGTTGCGAGCATGGCTGCATCTATTGCTTCGCCCGTCCGACCCACGCCTATCTCGGCCTGTCCCCAGGCCTGGATTTCGAGTCAAAACTCTACGCGAAGCCCGACGCACCGCAGCTCCTGGAGAAGGAACTGGCGGCACCCGACTACGAACCGCGCATGATCGCGATCGGGACCAATACCGATCCCTATCAGCCGATCGAGCGCGAGCGGAAAATCATGCGCGGCATTCTGGAAGTGCTGGAGCGCACCGGCCACCCGGTTGGCATCGTCACCAAATCGGCGCTGATCGTCCGCGATGCCGACATTCTGGCGCGGATGGCCAAGCGCAACCTGGCAAAGGTGGCTATCTCGGTCACCACACTGGATCCAAAACTCGCGCGCAGCATGGAGCCGCGCGCCTCTACTCCGCCCAAGCGCCTGGAGGCGCTGCGGCGGCTGTCGGCAGCGGGCATTCCCACCACGGTGATGGTGGCGCCCATCATACCGGCTCTGAACGATGCCGAGATGGAGCGCATTCTTGATGCAGCCGCCCATGCCGGCGTGAAGGAAGCCTCCTATGTGCTGCTGCGGCTGCCGCTGGAGGTGCGGGACCTATTCCGCGAATGGCTGATGGCCAATTATCCGGACCGCTACCGCCACGTGTTCACCCTGATCCGCGATATGCGCGGCGGCAAGGACTACGACTCGCAATGGGGGACGCGGATGAAGGGCACGGGCCCGATGGCCTGGATGATCGGGCGGCGCTTCGAGATCGCTTGCGAGAAGCACGGGCTCAATAAGCGACGCTCCAAACTGACCACCGACCATTTTGTCCGGCCAAAGCGAGCCGGCGAGCAGCTCAGCCTGTTTTGAGGGACGATCATGGAAGCCGCCGCTCCGGTTCCGCGACTCACTGTCATCGCGCTCGGTGTCGGCAATATGAGCAGGAGCATCGCGTTTTACGAGGCCTTGGGCTTTGTGCGCAGATTTCGCGCAACCGGCGAGGCCGTCGCCTTCTTCGAGACCGGCGGCCCGGTGCTGGCGCTGTTTCCATGGGATCAGCTTGCGCGGGACGCCACGATTCCGGAAAATCCGCGCCCGCAGGGCTTTCGTGGCATGACGCTCGCCTGGAATTGCGGGTCGCGCGAGGAAGTCGATGCGGTGCTTGATCTGGCGATCTCCAAGGGCGCCTCGTTAAGGGCGCCTCGTTGCTGAAGCCGGCGCATGATACCGACTATGGCGGCTATTCCGGCTATTTTGCCGATCCAGATGGCCATCCCTGGGAAGCCGTGGTCGCGCCCAACATCGAGGTCGGTGAGGACAGGCGTGTGCATCTGCCCGATTAACAAACGAGAATAACGGGAATTACCGGGAGTTCCCGGTTGCGCAGCGGCCCCTGCTTGCGCCACCATCCCGCCTATGAGTCGAGACAAGTCCGCAAAAGCTTCGCAAAAGGCCGAGGCGCAAGGAATTAGGGCCCAGGAAATCAAGGCCCAGGTAATCAACGCCCAAGTAATCAAGGCCAAGGACGTCGAGAAGGCGGCGAGAGGCGTCATTGCGGTGACACCGCCGAATTTCCGCCGCGAGCGCGCGCTTTTCAAAAGCGGCATCTGGCCGGTGGCCGGCTGCGACGAGGCGGGCCGCGGTCCGCTGGCGGGTCCGGTCGTGGCCGCGGCCGTCGTGCTCGACCCCAACCGCATCCCCCGCGGCATCGACGATTCCAAGCGGCTGACCCCGGAACAGCGCGAGAAACTGTTCGACAAGATCTGCGCGACCTCGTCCTTCGCCGTCGCGTTCGCATCTCCCGCGCGGATCGACCGTGACAATATCCTGCGCGCCTCGCTGTGGGCGCTGGCGCGCGCGGTGCGCGCGCTGCCCGAAGCGCCCAAGCAGGTCTTCGTCGACGGCCGCGACAAGATCGACGTGCCTTGTGAGTGCGAGGCGGTGATCGGCGGAGATGGCCTGGTGCTGTCGATCGCCGCGGCCTCCATCATCGCCAAGGTGACGCGTGACCGGCTGATGTGCCTGCTGGCCGAAGAATGTCCTGGCTACGGCTTCGAGTCGCACAAAGGCTATAGCGTGCCGGAACATCTGGAGGCGCTGGACCGTCTCGGTCCTTCCGTGCATCATCGCAGCTTCTTCGCGCCCGTCATCGCCGCGCGCGAAAAGCACCAGCCGTGGACCATCAAACGCGAGCTTGACCTGTTCTCGGTGGAAGCACAGGTCGATGTCGAGTCCTCGGCGACGCTTTGACGTGCACTCTTGCGCCCATTATCACACGTCCGAGATCGAATAGGGGCTAGCTTCCGCGCTGGCTCGCCAGCCGGACCTTTCATGCGTTTCACCTCCCTGGCCATCGAACTGATCCGCGCCCGGCCGCGGCTGGTGGTCTGGATCGTGGCGCTGGCGCAAGCCGCGCTGTGGCTGACGGTCGCGCTCCTCTTTTATCGCAGCCCGCCTCCGAACCTTGCGATCGCGCTGGCCTATGGGCGCGAATATCAGGTCGGTACGGAGTTCGGTCCGCCGCTGGCGTTCTGGCTCGGCGACATCGCCTATCGCGCGGCCGGCAATCACATCTTCGGCGTTTATCTGCTCGCCGTGCTTTGCTCGGTTGCGGCATTCTGGATTTTATTCCTGCTCGGCCGCGCGCTGGTCGGCGGCCAACACGCAGTGCTCGCGGTGCTCCTGACCATGACGGTCACCGCCTTTGGGGCGCAGACGCTGGAGTTCGGTCCGGCGGTATTGGCCCGACCGCTCTGGGCGCTGCTGCTGCTGCATAGTTGGGAGTTGATCGGGCAGCAGCGGCGCAACGTCTGGTTCGCCTGGTCGATCGATGCCGGCCTCTTGCTGCTCACGAGCCCAGCCGCGGCCATGCTGTTGCTGCTGGTCGCGGGCTTTGCGCTGGCGACCGACGAGGGCCGCCGCATGCTGCGCTCGCTCGATCCGTTGTTCGCATTGCTCGTGGTGGTCGCGCTGGCGCTGCCCTATCTGGTCTGGCTGATGCGCGCCGAGCCGATGAGCCTCTATTGGAGCCAGCATTGGCCGACGCTGTCGGATCTGGGCGCGCGCGCCCGGCACTGGGGCTGGTTGCTCGGCTGGCTGTTGTTCGCGCTTGTCGGCATCGTGATCCTGGTGGTGTTCAATTCACGCCTGTTTGCCCGCGAGGGCGAGGACCCACCAAGCCTGTTCCGGCCCCCGGCCGAGCCCTTGGCGTACAATTTCGTGTACTTCTTCGCGATCGTGCCGCCGCTGCTGGCAAGCCTGATCGCCGGCCTGTTCGGGCTCGATCGCGTGTTCGGCGGCGCGGGCGTTGCGCTGTTGATGTCGGGGCTCGCCGTGGTGGTGACATCGGGCGATCTCATCCGGTTGCAGCGTCAGCGCATGCTGCGCGCGATATGGGCGGCGATCGTCGCCGCGCCGACCTTGGTCGTTATCGCGGGTACGTTGTTCCTGCCCTGGACGTCCGCCGGCGAAGTCGCCACCACCTTGCCTGCGCGCGCAATGGCGCAGTTTTTTACCGACAGTTTCTCGCGGCGTACCAGTCATCAGCTCGAAGCGGTCGCGGGCGACACGGAGATCGCAAGCCTGATCGCGCTGGGCCCGGGACGCCCGCATCTGTTCGTCGACGCAAGCCCGCAGCGGACGCCCTGGATGACAGCGGCCAAGTTCAACGAGGTTGGCGGCGTGGTGGTCTGGCGCGCCTCCGACACGTCAGGCGCGCCGCCGCCCGATATCGCGCAGCGCTTCCCGAACCTCGTGCCGGAAGTGCCGCGCTCGTTCGACCGGCTCGTCAATGGCCGCCAGGGCGTGTTGCGCATCGGCTGGGCCATCGTGCGGCCGAAGGGGCAGTAGACGCACCGTCATTCCGGGGCGCTCGCAAGGCGCGCGAACCCGCGATCCAGAAGTTGCGGGCGAGATTCCGGGTTCGATGCTGGCGCATCGCCCCGGAATGACGGTGCGAAACGATCATGCCCCCCGCAACGCCTTCGCAATCGCCAGCAGGTCCTGCCAGGCCAGCCGCTTATAGGCCGGCGAGCGCAACAGATAGGCGGGATGGAAGGTGGGCAGCACGCGGATGGTGCGCGTTCCCGTATCGTAGTCGAACCAGCGCCCGCGGGTCCGCATGATGCCCTCGCGCGTGCCGAGCAGGGCCTGGGTGGAGGGATTGCCGAGCGTCACCAGCACGTCCGGATCGACCAGTTCGATCTGCCGTTGGATGAAGGGCAGGCAGATTTGCGTCTCCTGTGGCGTCGGCGTGCGGTTGCCGGGCGGCCGCCAGGGGATCACGTTGGCGATATAGGCCTTGCTGCGGTCGAGTCCGATCGCGCCGATCATGCGATCGAGGAGCTTCCCCGAACGGCCGACGAAAGGCAGGCCCTCGATGTCTTCCTCGCGGCCGGGCGCCTCGCCGACGAACATGATGCGGGCTTCTGCGTTACCATCGGCGAACACCAGCCGCGTTGCGGTCGCTTTCAGCGTGCAGCCGTCGAAGCGCTCCATCAGCTCGCGCAATGCTTCCAATGTCGGCGCGGTGCGCGCGGCCTCGCGCGCCGAAGCGATCGCCGCATCCGGCGCCGGTGGTTCGCTGCGGGCGAGCGGAAGAGGCGGCGCGACGGGCCGCCTCGGTTGCGCCGGCAGCACATCCCGTGGGCTCGGCGCGAACTCCGGCTCGGCCAGACGGTTGACCGGTTCCTCCGACAGCGCGCAGTCGACGCCGGCCTCCAGATAGAAGCCGAGCAGTTCGCGAACGGAAAGGGTGGGTTCGGGCGTCATGGCGAGGGCTGAACTGGCATTTAGGTCAATTTAGGCGGCGTTGCACGCCTTCGAAACGCATTTCCATGGTTGTCCTGGCAGTAAAAATCGGAAACAAGAGGGCCAACAACTAAGGAAATGTCTCAATTCGGGCTGAGATAGACTATGGCCACCCAAGAACTTCCCCCGCGCGAATCCATGGAATTTGACGTCGTGATCGTCGGCGCCGGCCCTTCGGGCTTGTCCGCCGCGATCCGGCTGAAGCAGCTCAATGCGGATTTGAACATCGTTGTGGTGGAGAAGGGAAGCGAAGTCGGCGCGCATATTCTCTCCGGCGCGGTGATCGATCCGCTCGCGCTCGACAAGCTGGTCCCGGAATGGCGCCAGGATCCCGACTGCCAGTTGAAGACGCAGGTCACGGACGATCGCTTCTACTGGATGACCGCAACCGGCGCGATCCGTCTGCCGAACTTCATGATGCCGCCCTTGATGAACAATCATCATTGCTTCACCGGCTCGCTCGGCAATCTCTGCCGGTATCTCGCGCGCAAGGCCGAAGCATTGGGGGTCGAGATTTATCCCGGCTTCGCCGCGGTCGAGGTGCTCTATGACGAGCAGGGCGCAGTGCGCGGCATTGCCACCGGCGACATGGGCATCGCCAAGGACGGTTCGCTGAAAGCGTCCTTCACCCGCGGCATGGAACTGCTCGGCAAATACACCTTGTTTGCGGAAGGCGCCCGCGGCAGCCTGACCAAGCAGCTCATCGCCAAGTTCTCGCTGGACATAGGCAGCCAGTCGCCGAAATTCGGCATCGGGCTGAAAGAGGTCTGGCAGGTGGATCCGGCCAAACACAAGAAGGGCCTGATCCAGCATTCCTTCGGTTGGCCCTTGAACAACAAGACCGGCGGCGGCTCCTTCCTGTACCATTACGACGATAACCTGGTCGCGGTGGGCTTCGTCGTGCATCTGAATTACGACGATCCGTACCTGTCGCCGTTCGACGAGTTCCAGCGTTTCAAGACTCATCCCGCCATCCGGGAGCTGTTCGAAGGCGGCAAGCGGCTCGCTTACGGCGCGCGCGCCATCACGGAAGGCGGCTATCAATCGGTGCCGCGGCTGACCTTCGCCGGCGGCGCGCTGATCGGCTGCGCGGCCGGCTTCGTCAACGTGCCGCGCATCAAGGGCGTACACAACGCGATGGGCAGCGGCATGCTCGCCGCCGAACATGTCGCCGCCGCGATCGCGGCCGGCCGCGGCAATGACGAGCTCTCCGAATATGAAACGACCTGGCGCGCTTCGCCCGTCGGCAAGGACCTCTACCCGGTGCGCAACGTCAAGCCGCTGTGGTCGAAGTTCGGCACCGTGCTGGGCGTGGTGCTCGGCGGCTTCGACATGTGGTGCAACACGCTTGGCTTCTCGCTGTTCGGCACGCAATCCCACCGCAAGCTGGATCGTGCCACGCTCGATCCCGCCAAGGCACACCAGCCGGTTTCCTATCCGAAGCCGGACGGCAAGCTCACCTTTGACCGCCTGTCATCGGTATTCCTGTCCAACACCAATCACGAGGAGGACCAGCCGGTCCATCTCAAGGTGGCCGACATGAACCTGCAGAAGATCTCCGAGCATGATGTCTATGCCGGGCCATCGGCCAGGTATTGCCCCGCCGCCGTCTATGAATGGGTTGAGGAGGCTTCAGGCCCGCGCTTCGTCATCAACGCCCAGAACTGCGTCCACTGCAAAACCTGCGACGTGAAGGACCCGAATGGCAACATTACCTGGGTTCCGCCGGAAGGCGGCGGCGGCCCGAATTACGAGGCAATGTAAGGCATGATCCGGACCCGGAGGACAGCGCTAGCACAGAGTGCACAGCGGTTTTCCGAAAAGATCATGCTCGAACAAGAGCTAAGCACGATTGCGTGAGGCGGCCGGGCGGCCTTGGCCGGCCCGGTCACGATAAGGCCACAGAACAGGCGTTTTGAGGCCGCGAGGGCGAGCAAAAGGGGCGCTTCAGCAAACGGAACAGCCAGCCCATATCCTTGCGGATGAGCTTCAAACGCGGCATTGTCCGACCGCTGCCTTGATGCACCGTGTGGTTCGCATTCGAGACGCTCCGTCAATTCCTAAAAACGCTAAGGCGAACTGATGATCTCTCATCGTTGCACCCGCTCAACTCTTGCCGCCTTCGCCCTTGCTGCGCTGGTCCTGCCCGGCTCGGTCCTGGCGCAGACGCCGGAGCACCCGACCGAAAACACGGCGCAGTTTCCCACCACTCACGATTTGAAAAGCTTGACGACGTCCGGCAGCTATCTGGCGGCACGTCACGCCAGCGTCGAGCGCGATGCGGCGTCCGCGGCAGCCTTCTATCGCTCCGCGCTTCGCACCGATCCGAAGAACAACGAGCTCCTGGATCGCGCCTTCATCTCCTCCGTCGCCGACGGCGACATCGACGAGGCCGTCAAGCTCGCCGAGCGCATCCTGGCGGTCGACAAGTCCAACCGCGTGGCGCGGCTCGTAATCGGCGTGCAGAACTTGAAGCAGAAGAAGTGGGCCGCCGCACAGCTCAACATCAATCAGTCGATTCGCGGACCGATCACCGATCTGGTGGCGACGCTGTTGTCGGGCTGGGCTGCTTATGGCGCCGGCGATGCCAAGGGCGCGATCGCCAGCATCGACAAGCTGACCGGTCCCGAGTGGTATCCGCTGTTCAAGGACCTTCATGCCGGCATGATCGACGAACTCGCCGGCAAGGAAAAGGACGCCGGCGTGCGTTTCGAACGCGCCTACAAACTCGACGATTCCATGCTGCGGGTCGCCGAGGCTTATGGGCATTGGCTGTCGCGCAACAAGGACGAGCGGGCGGCCGCCGCCATCTATGAAGCCTTCGACAAGAAGCTGCCGCGCCATCCGCTGGTGCAGGACGCGCTGCGCGAAATCCATGCCGGCAAGAAGCTGTCGCCGCTGGTCGATTCCGCACAGGCCGGTGCGGCCGAGGCGCTGTATGGCATCGGAGCCACGCTGACCCGCCGCGGCGGTGAGGACCTCGCGCTGGTCTATCTGCAACTCGCCCTTTACCTGAAGCCGGACCATCCGCTGGCGCTGCTGTCGCTCGCCGATCTCTATGAATCCGTGAAGAAGCCGCAGATGGCGATCAAGGTGTATGAGCGCGTGCCCGCGAGCTCGCCCTTGAAGCGGAACGCCCAGATCCAGCTCGCGACCGATCTCGATGCCGCCGACCGCAGCGACGAGGCGATCAAGATCCTCAAAGGCGTGATCGCGGACGATTCGAAGGATCTCGAAGCCATCATGGCGCTCGGCAATATCGAGCGCGGCCGCAAGAAGTTCGCTGATTGCGCCGAGACCTATTCCAAGGCCATCGACGCGCTGCCGGACGCGAACGACAAGAACAACATGTTCTATTACTATTACCGCGGCATCTGCGAGGAGCGCTCGCATCAGTGGCCAAAGGCCGAAGCCGACATGAAGAAGGCGCTGGAGCTGCAGCCCGACCAGCCGCACGTCCTGAATTATCTCGGCTATTCCTGGATCGACCAGGGCATCAATCTCGACGAAGGCATGAAGATGATCAAGCGCGCCGTCGAGCAGCGTCCCGACGACGGCTATATCGTGGATTCGCTGGGCTGGGCCTACTACAAGCTCGGCAACTACGATGAGGCGGTGAAGAATCTCGAGCGTGCGGTCGATCTGAAGCCCGAGGATCCCACTATCAACGACCATCTCGGCGACGCCTATTGGCGGGTCGGGCGCAAGCTGGAGGCAAAATTTCAGTGGGCCCATGCCCGCGACCTGAAGCCCGAGGCGGACGATCTGCCGAAGATCCTGGCCAAGATCGAGAACGGCATGCCGGACGATTCGTCCTCCCCGTCGGCCGCGGCATCCGCCGACAAGAAGAAAGAGGACGACAAGGGCGGCTAAGCGCCGCGCCGGCAAGATCACTGGTCGCAGGCGGCGGTGTACCTCTCCCCTTGTGGGAGAGGTCGGACCGCATCGAAGATGCGATGCGGGTGAGGGGTTTGCCTCCGCAGGTTAACCTCTGTCGATCCTCTATCCGCTGAGAGAGGACCTCATCCGTCGCGGACTGAAGTCCGCGCCACTTCCTCCCGCAAGGGAAGCAAAGGGGTGCTGGCATTCCTCGCGGGCCGCTTTTCTGCGAGTGCCGGAACCGCTAGAGACGCTTATCTCATTTTCGAATTGGATTTGACTTATCTGATGACAGGCGAGGCAGAAACCGGGGCGAAGGCTTTATCCGCGGCGCACGTGCTGACCGACTGCGGCCGTGCCAAGGTGAATTTGACGTTGCGGGTCGTGGGTCGGCGCGTCGACGGCTATCACGATCTCGAAAGCGTAGTGGCCTTTGCCGATTGCGCCGATCGCCTCAGCTTGACGCCCGGGCCAGAGCTCACGCTCGTAACCACGGGGCCGACGGCGCAGGCCTGCGGCGAACTCGCCGACAATCTCGTATTGAAAGCGGCGCGGCTGCTGGCCGAGCGCGTGCCGGAGCTGAAGCTCGGCGCCTTTGCACTCGACAAGATGTTGCCGGTCGCGGCCGGCATCGGCGGCGGCTCGGCGGATGCCGCCGCCGCGCTACGACTGCTGGCGCGGCTCAACAGGCTTGCGCCTGATGATCCGCGCCTTGCCGAGGTCGCGCTTCTGACCGGCGCCGACGTGCCGGTCTGTCTGCTCTCGAAAGCTTGCGACATGACCGGCGTGGGAGAGGGCCTGTTGCCGCTGAACCTGCCGAAACTGCCTTGCGTCTTGATCAATCCCAACGTCCCCGTCGCCACCAAAGACGTGTTCGCAGCACTCGGCTTGCGCAATGGCGAACTCCTGGTCGGGGCCGCCGACGTGATCAAGTCGCCGGCATGGCCGGCCGAGGGCGCGGCGCTCGCCGATTGGATCGCGGCGCTGTCGATCGTCGGCAACGATCTCGAGGCGCCCGCCAGGCGGATCGAACCCGTGATCGGCGACGTCCTGAAGGCGCTAGCTGAAGCAGAAGGCGCAAAGCTGGCGCGCATGAGCGGCTCCGGCGCGACCTGCTTTGCGTTGTTCGGTAATGCCGCGGAGGCACGAGCAGCGGCGAAGACGATTTGCGTCGATCACCCGACCTGGTGGGTGCACGCGGGCGAATTGAGCTAGGACTCGTCATTGCGGGGAGCCATAGGGCAGGCAAAGCGAAGGGTGCCCACCATCCTCGACAGCCACAGGCTGGTCGGCACGGCGCGAATGCGCCTTTGCCCAACCTACAAAGGCGTCGTCAATGCGACCGCGCCAGACAGAACGCCACCACCTGCTCCAGTGCAGTCTTCATCGGCGAGGACGGAAACAGCGCTAGGGCATCGACTGCCATCGCGCCATAATGCTGGGCGCGGTTCATGGTGTCTTCCAGCGCGCGGTGCTTGGCCATCAGGCCGATCGCATGTTCGAGATCGCCGTCACCGATTTGACCGCGCTCCAGCGCGCGCACCCAGAAGGCACGCTCGGAGTCGTTGCCGCGGCGGAACGCGAGTACGACGGGCAGCGTGATCTTGCCCTCGCGGAAATCGTCGCCGATGTTCTTGCCGAGCTTCGCCGACTTGCCGCCATAGTCCAGCACGTCGTCGACCAACTGGAAAGCGATGCCCAGATTCATGCCGACCGAGCGGCAGGCGGTCTGCTCCGCCTTCGGCCGGTTGGCGAGCACAGGGCCGACCTCGCAGGCCGCGGCGAACAATTCCGCGGTCTTGCCGCGGATCACCGCCAGATATTCGTCTTCGGTGGTCGCGGTGTTCTTCGCGGCGGCGAGCTGCATGACTTCGCCTTCGGCGATCGTCGCCGCGGCGGACGACAGGATATCAAGCGCGCGCAGCGAGCCGACCTCGACCATCATGCGAAAGGCCTGGCCGAGCAGGAAGTCGCCGACCAGAACGCTCGCCTCGTTGCCCCACAACATTCGCGCCGATAATTTACCGCGCCGGAGCTCGCTCTCGTCGACGACATCGTCATGCAACAGGGTCGCGGTATGCATGAACTCGACCGACGCTGCGAGCTTGATATGGCCGTCCCCGGAATAGCCGGAGAGTTGCGCCATCGCCAGCGTCAGCATCGGCCGTAGCCGCTTGCCCCCGGACGAAATCAGGTGATTGGCGACCTCGGGTATCAGGGTCACTTCTGAGCCGGTCCGCGCCAGGATGGTGGAATTGACGCGCTCCATGTCGGCGGCAACAAGCTCGATCAGGGCATCGATTGACGCGCCCGAAGGGCTCTCAAAAGGCACAATTACCGCCACGCCGGTCTCCAAGATTTGCTATGTTAGGAACTGACAATAGAAACTGCCACGTCACGCGGCAAGGGCGGTTTGTCATTGATTTGCGTGCGTCATTGCCGCTCATGACCAAGCATGGAGAGGCGATTTGCGGGAATTGGTTCGAACCAACGACCTCGTGCTGGTTTCGGCGGTCGGCGCGCTACTGGACGGCGCCGACATCCATCATGTGGTGCTTGATCAGAACATGAGCATTATCGAAGGCTCGCTTGGCATCCTGCCGCGACGGATTCTTGTGCATGACGAGGACAATCGCGCGGCGCGCCAGGTTCTGGCCGATGCGGGCCTGTCCCACGAATTGCGGCCGGATGAGTGAGACGATTCCAGAATATACCGAAGACGCCTTCCTCGGCGGACAATTGCATTTGCGTCAGCCGAGATCGGGGCATCGTGCCGGCCACGATGCCATGCTGCTTGCAGCCGCGAGCCGGGCGTATCAGGGCGAGCGGGTGGTGGAGTTCGGCGCCGGCGTCGGCGCCGCTGGTCTTGCAGTGGCCAAGCGCGTCGGCGGCATCGATCTCACGCTGGTCGAGATCGATTCCAACCTTGCCGTACTGGCCCGTCACAATGCGGTGGCGAACGGGATCGCCGCGCGGGTCGTGGTGCTCGATGTCACGGCGCCGGCGCAAGACTTTTCGGCCGCCGGGCTTGCCCCCGACAATGCCGATCTCGTGCTGATGAACCCGCCGTTCAACAACGCCGCGCGCCACCGCGCCTCGCCCGATCTTGCGCGCGCGTCGGCGCATGTGGCGGCACCGGGCGCCCTGGAGCAGTGGACCGCGGCCGCGCGGCGCATCCTCAGACCGGGCGGCATTCTCACCCTGATCTGGCGGGCCGACGGACTAGCCGATGCACTGGCCGCGCTCACTCGCGGCTTTGGCAGCCTCGTCATTGTGCCGGTGCATGGGGATGCGAGGAAGCCGGCGATCCGCGTTCTCGTTCGGGCGGTGAAGGGTGGCAAGGCGCCAACCCAGATCTTGTCGGCGCTGATGCTCAATGACGAAAAGGGCAGGCCCGACCCGCAGACATCAGCGATTTTGGCGGGACAGGGTCGCCTGCCCCTGGCAATCGCTTGATGGGACGTTCTATTGCTGTGCCGGTTCCGATTTCCGCTCCGGTGCGGAAGTGAAATGGATCGCCGTCAAAAGTGTACCGATCAGCAGCATCAGCAGATAGATTTTCATGTCTTTTCCCGCTGCGTCATTTGCGGCCTGGCAACCACAAGGATGCAAAACGCGTTCCTTCCGATCAAATGACAGTGGCGTGATAAGAAATGGTTAATTTGAGGTAATGAGATGGCCGACGATTTGAGTGTTCGCAGCGGCGTCAGCGGCTGGATCGATCGCGCGATGGAATGGCTGCCGGCTCGGCTGCGACGGGGAACTGCGGTTGTGCCCGTGGTCCGTCTTGCCGGGGTGATCGGCGCGGTCACGCCGTTGCGGCCGGGAATGACGCTCGCGGGACTGGCCAAGACGCTTGAGCGTGCCTTCGCATTCAAGAATGCTAAGGCGGTGGCTCTGCTGATCAATTCACCCGGCGGCTCGCCGGTGCAGTCACGCCAGATTTATCTGCGCATCCGCCAGCTGGCCGAGGAGAAGAACTTGCCGGTGCTGGTGTTCGTCGAGGACGTCGCAGCCTCCGGCGGCTACATGATCGCCTGTGCGGGTGACGAGATTTTTTGCGATCCCTCTTCGATCCTGGGCTCGATCGGCGTGGTCGGCGGCTCGTTCGGGCTGCAGGAGCTGATCAAGAAGGTCGGCATCGAGCGCAGGCTCTATACGGCCGGCGAGCACAAAGCGATGCTCGATCCGTTCCTGCCCGAAAATCCCGATGACGTGGCGCGGCTCAAGGCCATTCAGCGCGACATCCATGAGATCTTCATTGCGCTGGTGAAAGCCAGCCGCGGCGCGCGGCTGAAGGGTGCGGATGGTGAGCTGTTCACCGGAGAATATTGGGCGGGCGAGAAGTCCGTTGCGCTGGGGTTGGCGGACGGGATCGGCGATCTGCGCTCGACGCTGCGCGCCCGTTATGGCGAGAAGGTGCTAACGCCGGTGGTGACGCCGTCGGGCGGGCTGCTATCCGGCCTGCTCGGGCGCAGACAGCCGGGCGCGGGCGCGCTTGGCGTGGACGGTCTGGCCGGGCTTCCCGATGATGTGATCTCCGCGCTCGAGACGCGCGCGATTTGGGCCAAGTTTGGCTTTTAAACCCGGAGGGGCGCGCCATTTTGTCCCCAAGTGAGACGTTGCGAAGCGCTGTTCCATGCGCAACAATGCGAGGTGGGGGCGGAGTTTACGAACAAGGATCGACCATGCCGCCGTTCATCGCATTCGCGGGCGTCTTGGGTGGTCTGGCGGTGGTCCGCTGGGCCTACAGAGCAGCTCAGCGGGTCAACCAGGAGCTTGAAGAGCTGCGCTTGGCGCGGGTCGCCGAGGCGGCAAGGTCCGGTGAGATCCAGACACTGCGTCGCGACCCCGTCACCGGCACCTACCGGCCGGGCTGAATTGGTGATTTGACGCTATTTGGCGGCCGATTCCGGGCGCCATTGCCTTGATTCCCGGCGGCTCCGCCGATACGGTCCCGCGCATTTTAAGGCCCCGCGAGACCCTTTTGACCATGCAATCAGTGCCACCGCATATGCGCCCGGACCGTTCGTTCCAGGGACTGATCCTGGCGTTGCAGCGCTATTGGGCGGACTATGGCTGCGTGATCCTGCAGCCCTACGACATGGAAGTCGGCGCGGGCACTTTTCACCCAGCGACCACGCTGCGAGCGCTCGGTCCGAAACGGTGGAATGCGGCCTATGTGCAGCCCTCGCGGCGTCCGAAGGACGGCCGCTATGGCGAAAATCCCAACCGGCTGCAGCACTATTATCAGTTCCAGGTGATCCTGAAACCGTCGCCGCCCGACATTCAGGACCTCTACCTGAAGTCGCTCGCGGCGATCGGCATCGATGCCTCGCTGCATGACATCCGCTTCGTCGAGGATGATTGGGAGAGTCCGACGCTGGGCGCCTGGGGATTGGGTTGGGAATGCTGGTGCGACGGCATGGAAGTGTCGCAGTTCACCTATTTCCAGCAGGTCGCGGGCGTCGAATGCGCGCCGGTCGCCGGCGAATTGACCTACGGTCTCGAACGGCTCGCGATGTATGTCCAGGGCGTGGACCGCGTCTACGACCTCAACTTCAACGGCCGCGATGGCGCCGAGCGCGTCACCTATGGCGACGTCTTCCTGCAGGCGGAGCAGGAATATTCGCGCCACAATTTCGAATATGCCGACACCGCGATGCTGTTCGAGCAGTTTCGGATGGCGGAAGAGGCCTGCAAGAAATACCTCGCGGCGGGCTGGCGCGAGGGCAACCGCAAAGAACATTTGATGGCGTTGCCCGCCTACGACCAGTGCATCAAGGCAAGCCACGTGTTCAACCTGCTCGATGCGCGCGGCGTGATCTCGGTGACGGAGCGGCAGAGCTACATTCTGCGCGTGCGCGAACTTGCAAAGGCTTGCGGCGAAGCCTGGATCCACACCGAGGCTGGTGGCGTGGGCGCTTGAGCCGTTCGCTCGTCCTTTCGTTGCTCCCGTCGCCGCTGCCGACTTCGAACATCGTAAAATCAAATGCCCGACCTTCTGCTTGAACTTTTTTCCGAAGAAATCCCCGCGCGCATGCAGTCAAAGGCGGCCGACGACCTGCGACGCATGGTGACTGACCGGCTGGTTGCGGAGGGCCTGGTCTATGAAGGCGCCAAAGCCTTCGCCACCCCGCGCCGGCTGGCGCTGACCGTGCACGGCATTCCGGTACGCCAACCGGACTTGAAGGACGAGCGGAGAGGGCCGCGGCTCGAGGCGCCGGCGGCCGCGATCGCGGGCTTTCTGAAAGCTGCGGGTCTTGGCTCGATCGAAGAGGCCAAGATTCAGCGCGATCCCAAGAAGGGGGACTTCTATGTCGCGCTCATCGAAAAACCGGGGCGCGCCAGCATCGACGTGCTGGCCGATATCCTGCCGGTGATCATCCGCACTTTTCCGTGGCCGAAATCAATGCGCTGGGGCGCGCGCTCGGCAAAACCCGGCTCGCTGTCCTGGGTGCGGCCGCTGCATGCGATCACCGCGACCTTTGGGCTCGAGACCGAGGAGCCGGACGTGGTGAATTTTTCGGTGGATGGCATCGAAGCCGGCCAGACCACGTTCGGCCACCGCTTCATGGCGCCCGCCGCCATCAATGTTCGTCGTTTCGAGGATTACGAAGCAAAGCTCTTGAACGCGAAAGTCGTTCTCGATCCGCAGCGGCGCAAGGACGCCATTGTCACCGATGCGCGGCAGCTCGCATTCGCCCAAGGCTTTGAGCTGGTCGAAGATCCGGCGCTGCTCGACGAGGTCGCCGGCCTCGTCGAATGGCCCGTGGTGCTGATGGGATCGTTCGATAACGACTTCCTGTCCATTCCCGGCGAAGTGATCCGCGCCACCATCCGCAACAATCAAAAGTGTTTTGTCGTCCGCGATCCCAAAAGCGGCAAGCTCGCCAACAAATTCGTCCTCGCCGCCAACGTCGAGACGGCGGACGGCGGCAAGACCATCGTCGGCGGCAATGAGCGGGTGATCCGCGCGCGGCTGTCGGACGCGAAGTTTTTCTATGAGACCGACCTGAAGACGCGGCTAGAGGATCGCCTGCCGAAGTTCGATTCCATCGTCTTCCACGAGAAGCTGGGTACGCAGGGCGAGCGCATTGCGCGCATCGAGCGGCTCGCGGCGGAGATTGCGCCGCTGGTCGGCGCCGATGTCGAAAAAGCAAAACGCGCGGCGCGGCTTGCGAAGGCCGATCTGCTCACGGAGGTGGTCGGCGAATTCCCCGAGCTTCAGGGCCTGATGGGCAAATACTACGCGCTGGCACAAGGACAGGATCCCGCCATCGCGGCCGCCTGCGAGGAGCATTACAGGCCACAAGGCCCGAACGACGACGTGCCCACCAATCCGGTTTCGGTCGCGGTCGCGCTCTCCGACAAGATCGACACGCTGGTCGGCTTCTGGGCAATCGACGAGAAGCCGACCGGCAGCAAGGATCCTTATGCACTGCGCCGTGCGGCGCTGGGCGTGATCAGGCTTATTCTCGAGAACGTGCTTCGCCTGCCGCTTGTGAAGATCACGAAATTCGCGATCGGCGGCTTGCCCGAGAAGCACGCCGCCCATGCGACGACCCTTCCGCTCGACCTGCTCTCCTTCTTCGCTGACCGCCTGAAGGTACAGCTTCGCGAGCAGGGCGCGCGCCACGACCTCGTCGACGCCGTTTTTTCGCTCGAAGGCCAGGACGATCTTCTCATGATCGTCCGCCGCGTCGAGGCGCTGGCTGCCTTTCTCGACACCGATGACGGCAAGAACCTGCTCGCCGGCACAAAACGCGCAAGCAACATTCTCGCGATCGAAGAGAGGCGGGACAAGCGCACGTTTGACGGCGCGCCGGATGTCGCGCTCTATAGCCTCGCTGAGGAAAAGGCGCTCGCAAAGGCGATCGATCAGGTGAAGGCGCAAGCAGGCGCGGCCGTCGCACGCGAGGATTTTGCCGGCGCGATGAGCGTGATGGCAACGCTTCGCCCGCCGGTCGATGCGTTCTTCGACAAGGTGAGAGTCAACGACGACGATCCCAAGGTGCGCGAAAACCGCCTGAAGCTGTTGAACCAGATTCGCACCGCCACGCGGGCGGTCGCCGATTTCTCCAAGATCGAGGGTTGATCATGGACCCTGCGACCCTCGCAGCTTACGATCACGACGCCGCCGCCTTCGCGAAGGATTGGCACGAGCAGTCAGCTCCAACCGATCTGCACGAGATCGTCGCGCGCTTCTTCATCAGGGGCGGCAAGACCTGCGATATTGGTTGCGGCAGCGGCCGCGAGGTCGCCTGGCTCACCGTCAACGGTTTTGCTGCCGAAGGTTTTGATGCGTCCGACGGCCTGCTGCGACAGGCGCGGGATCGCTATCCGCAGCTCAAATTCGCGCATGCCGAGCTGCCGGAGCTTGAAGGCATTGCGGCCAACGCTTACGAGAATGTGCTCTGCGAGACCGTTATCATGCATCTGGAGCCTGCACGGATTGCGCCGTCCGTGTGCCGCTTGCTCGATATCGTCAAGCCGAACGGTATTCTTTATCTGAGCTGGCGCGTGACCGAAGGCGCCGATTTGCGCGACGCTCACGGCCGGCTCTATGCCGCTTTCGACACGGAGCTGGTACGCAGCGCGTTGACCAAGGCAACGCTGCTGCTCGACGAAGAGGTGGTCAGTGCCTCGTCGGGAAAGACGATTCACCGCCTCGTCGCGAGGAAAGCGGGCTGATCTGCGCAAAAAAGAACCCCACCCGGCGGGGGGAACCGGGCAGGGCCTTCTTGTCCGGCGCCGCAGCGGCTATCCGGACAATTTCGTGACGTTCTGTTCGACCGCGGTCATTCGATGACATCACTCAATGACTTGGACGATACGCCGCGTGCGCGGCTCAACCAGGACGGTCTCGCCGTTCACGACCGTGTAACGATAAGGTGTCGCTACAAATGACGGCGGGACATCGTAAAAGGTAACGCCGTCGTCGGGCAGCACGGTGCCGACAGCGATGGTGCCGGGAATTGTGTGATTCGGAATTCGCTCGCCGATGACGTATTCACGAAAGGCCGGATAGGATTCCGCCGCGATACGAGGGGCGTCCTCCACGATCACGCTTGTGCCCGGCGCCACGCCCACGGTTTGCGCGTGCGCCAGGATCGGCACATTGGCCGCGGCCGCGACAGCGACAATGGCAAGGATGTTGTTCCGCATGGGAGCGACTCCAAGTTCGAAAATGCCAGCCGGCTTGCGCCGGCATGCCACTCGCGCCCAATGCGTCGCGCGCCGTATCGTTCCGCGGAACACTGCGTCTTACGCGCAACAATTTTCAGCAATATAGAAGAGCCACGGAACCCGATGAGCGGCGTCGGCGTCTCCTATTTCGGAACCCGCACCGCTAAGATGCTCTCCCCGATTCGTTTTCCCGCATCACCCGGAGACAATTCAAATGGTCATCACCGCTGCGCATGTGCCTGCTATCGTGGCTTTGATCGCAGGCATTTTGATCCTGATCATGCCGCGGCTCCTCAACTTCATTGTAGCCATCTACCTTATTGTTGTCGGCCTGATCGGACTCGGCCTGTTGCGGTGGCTGCACCTGTAGCGGGCAAAAACCGGAACCCTCCGGCTTGCGCCGGCCGGCCCAAAATGTTGTAACGCGCGCAACCTCTCGTCCATCCCCGTCCATCATCCCGGATCGTAGCAAGCCATGGCCAAAGCCCTCGCGAGATCGAAGAAAATCGCTGCGAAATCAAAGCCATCCACGCCAGCCCGGGCCAAATCCGCGGCGCCGGCGCGCAAGGCTCTGAAAAAGGCTGCGGCCAAGTCCGCGCGAGCGCCAAAAAAGCCCGCGCCAGCGCTGAAGAAACCAGTGCCGGCATCCAAAAAGGCCGCCACGCCCGCGCCGAAGAAGGCAGCGCCTGCGGTCTCTGCCGCGAAGGCCGGCAAGTGGGTCTATACCTTTGGTGATGGCAAAGCGGAGGGGCGCGCGGAGATGCGCGACCTCCTGGGCGGCAAGGGCGCCAACCTCGCCGAAATGGCCAATCTCGGCTTGCCGGTCCCGCCCGGCTTCACCGTTCCGACCTCGGTCTGCACCTATTTCTACGAGCACGACAAGACCTATCCGAAGGAGTTGAAGGCGCAGGTCGAAAAGGCGCTGGACTATATCGGCAAGCTCACCGGCAAGAAATTCGGCGATCCCAACAATCCGCTGCTCGTTTCGGTGCGCTCGGGCGCCCGCGCCTCGATGCCGGGCATGATGGATACGGTGCTCAATCTCGGTCTCAACGATCAGACCGTTGAGGCGCTAGCCGCGATGTCGGGCGATCGCCGCTTCGCCTATGACAGCTATCGCCGCTTCATCACCATGTATTCCGACGTGGTGCTCGGCTTCGAGCACCATCATTTCGAGGACATCCTCGACACCTTCAAGGATAGCCAGGGCTATTCTCTCGATACCGACCTCTCGGCGGAAGACTGGGTCGAACTGGTCGGCCGCTACAAGGAGGCCGTGGCGCGCGAGACGGGTAAGGAATTCCCGCAGGATCCGCACGACCAGCTCTGGGGCGCGATCGGCGCGGTGTTTTCATCCTGGATGAATGCACGCGCGGTGACGTACCGCAAGCTGCACAACATTCCGGAGTCCTGGGGCACCGCCGTCAACGTGCAGGCGATGGTGTTCGGCAATATGGGCGAGACGTCGGCGACCGGCGTTGCCTTCACGCGCAACCCCTCGACCGGCGAGAGCAAGCTCTATGGCGAGTTCCTGATCAACGCGCAAGGCGAAGACGTGGTCGCGGGCATCCGCACGCCGCAGGAAATCACCGAGGATGCGCGAAAAGAGTCGGGCTCGGACAAGCCCTCGATGGAAGTCGCGATGCCTGACGCCTTCAAGGAGCTGACGCGCATCTATATGCTGCTGGAGAAGCACTACCGTGACATGCAGGACATGGAGTTCACGGTCGAGCGCGGCAAGCTGTGGATGCTGCAGACCCGCAACGGCAAGCGCACGGCCAAGGCGGCGCTGAAGATCGCAGTCGAACTCGCCAATGAAGGCCTGATCACGAAAAAGGATGCCGTGTCGCGGATCGACCCCGCATCGCTCGATCAGCTCCTGCATCCGACCATTGATCCCGCCGCCAAGCGCGACGTGATCTGCACGGGTCTGCCGGCCTCGCCCGGGGCAGCATCCGGCGAAATCGTATTCTCCTCCGATGAAGCCGCCAAGCTGCAAGCCGATGGCCACAAGGTCATCCTGGTTCGTATCGAGACCAGCCCCGAAGATATTCACGGCATGCACGCCGCTGAAGGTATCCTGACGACGCGCGGTGGCATGACCTCGCACGCCGCGGTGGTCGCGCGCGGCATGGGCAAGCCGTGCGTTTCCGGCTGCGGCAACATCCGCGTCGACTACGGCCGCGGCACCATGAGCATCGGCTCGCGCACCTTCAAGACCGGCGATGTCATCACCATCGACGGCTCGCTCGGCCAGGTGCTGGCCGGCCGTATGCCGATGATCGAGCCGGAGCTGTCGGGCGAGTTCGGCACGCTGATGGGCTGGGCGGACGAGGTGCGCAAGATCGGCGTGCGCGTCAACGCTGACACGCCCGATGACGCGCGTACCGCGATCAAGTTCGGAGCGCAGGGCATCGGGCTTTGCCGCACCGAGCACATGTTCTTCGAGGAGACGCGCATCCGCACGGTGCGCGAGATGATTCTCGCCGAAGAGGAGCAGGCGCGGCGCGCGGCGCTCTCGAAGCTGTTGCCGATGCAGCGGGCCGACTTCGTCGAGCTGTTCGAGATCATGAAGGGCCTTCCGGTCACCATCCGCCTGCTCGATCCGCCATTGCACGAGTTCCTGCCGCACACCCACGCCGAGATCGAGGAAGTTGCGCGCGCGATGAACACCGATCCGCGTCGGCTGGCCGATCGGGTGCGCGAGCTGTCGGAGTTCAACCCGATGCTCGGCTTCCGCGGCTGCCGTCTGGCGATCGCCTATCCGGAAATCGCCGAGATGCAGGCGCGCGCCATCTTCGAGGCGGCGGTCGAGGCCGGAAAGCGCACCGGCAAGGCGGTCGGGCTCGAGGTGATGGTGCCGCTGATCGCCACCAAGGCGGAACTCGACCTGGTCAAAGCGCGCATCGATTCGACCGCACAAGCCGTCATACGTGAGACCGGGGCAACGCTCGTCTACCAGGTCGGCACCATGATCGAGCTGCCGCGCGCGGCGCTGATGGCCGCTGATATCGCTAACTCGGCGGAGTTCTTCTCCTTCGGCACCAATGACCTGACGCAGACGACGTATGGCATCA
The DNA here is from genome assembly GCF_000472385.1 of Bradyrhizobium sp. ARR65. Taxonomy (GTDB): domain Bacteria; phylum Pseudomonadota; class Alphaproteobacteria; order Rhizobiales; family Xanthobacteraceae; genus Bradyrhizobium. The sequence goes on along the minus strand of NZ_AWZU01000009.1, from coordinate 49,435 downwards.
GCCGCGACGACGCGGCGAGCTTCCTCGGCACCTACATCGCTAAGGGCATTCTCGAGGTCGATCCCTTCATCTCGCTCGACCGCGACGGCGTCGGGGAACTCGTCAAGATCGGCGTGGCGCGGGGCCGCAAGACGCGGCCCAACCTGAAGGTCGGCATCTGCGGCGAGCATGGCGGCGATCCGGCGTCGGTGGCGTTCTGCCACGAGTCCGGTCTCGACTACGTCTCCTGCTCGCCCTATCGCGTGCCGATCGCGCGGCTCGCCGCCGCCCAAGCCGCGATCGGCAACGCCGTCGCCAGCACGGCGTGAGCCGATTTGACCCGAAGCATAAGCACTGCATAGCCGTTCACACTGTCATTCCGGGGCGATGCGAAGCATCGAACCCGGAATCTTTAGATTCCGGGTTCGCCGCTGACGCGACGCCCCGGAATGACGTGCTCAACAACAAGCGTTGTTGAATCCACCCGTAATCACACGGGTCATAGTTCGCTAACCATCTTTGTTGACGCGATCTTTACCACTCCCGTCGAAGCGCCGTTTACCAACGCCGTCGAGATCAACGCGCAGGCGCGCGCGTTTGCTTGCGTGTGTCGCGGACGCCACGCCGATTAACGCCCCAGCAACCTAAATTAGATACTACCGCAAAAGGCCGAATTGCACGGATGTACTGCGTTCGGTTCCTGACGTGTGTAAGCGTTGCGTGGGCGTATCAATGTCAGTCGTGCGTAACCGGCCGAAGGGCGTGCGTTTCGCGTCCTTCGGTCTCGGCCTTTGCATCTTCGCAATTGTGCCGAACGAAATCGGCTATCAGGACATCGCTTCGCTTTTGGCGCGCCAGCCTGGCGTCGCCGAGCGCTGGCAGAAGCGAGTGTTTTCTGCGGCCGCGTCGATCCAGCTTGCCACTTACAGTTTTGCGCGGCCGGTCGGCACCTCCGCGCCGCGGAGCGCTGCCTTGCTGCTGGCGAGCTTCGATCGCGACGACCTCGCGGGCGCGGTGACGCGCAATCCGGTCTTGCAGACACCGCCGCGCTATCAGCCTTCCGATTTTCCCAAGGTCGATCGCAGCTTGAAGGGCGACCGTCTCGTGGTGACGCCGCCGCCTGCTCCGGCCGAGCATGCGGCTCCCGCCGAAAACCCGCCCGCGCCTGAAAATCCCGCGAGCCCCAGTTTTTCGATCGTGGGCGCCAAGACCGCCGCGCTCCCGTCAGCCGCGTCCGGCGGGCTCGACCCGGAACTGCAGGAGGCGCTGAACGCGCCGCCCTTGTCGCAATACGACATCTCGCTGTCCCTGGAAGCGCACCCCCTGGAGGATCTGAAGAAAGCCCCGGAAATCCTTCCGGCCGAACCTGCGCCTTCGCCGGACGATGGTTTCAACGTCAACACTGCAAGCCTTTATTTCGGCACGGCCTCGCTCGGCGGCTCCTATGAGAATATCGAGCGCTGGCAGCCCGGCGAAGAGCCGCTGATCGTCAGCCCCAGCGCGCAGCCCGATCCCGACATGAAGATAACGGCTTCACTGCCGCTTTCGGGTGATGCCGCCAAGGAAACCGAGAGCGGCGAGAGCATCGCGCCGAAGGGCGAGGTGAACGCCGATAATCAGCGCGCCAAGACGCCGGCCGAGCGCCTCGGCCTGTTTGACGCGAAGTCGCGCGCGAAGGCGGAAAAGTGCTTGGCGGAAGCCGTCTATTTCGAGGCCCGGGCCGAAGCCGTGCGCGGCCAGATCGCGGTGGCGCAAGTGGTGATGAACCGCGCCTTTTCCGGCTACTATCCGACCACGGTCTGCGGCGTGGTGTATCAGAACAAGTACCGGCACTACGCCTGTCAGTTCACCTTCGCCTGCGACAAATATCCCGACGTCATCCGTGAGCCCGACATGTGGGAGCGCGCGAAGAAGATCGCCAAGGCGATGCTGGACGGCCTGATCTGGTTGCCCGAGGTCGGCAAGTCGACCCATTACCACGCCTATTATGTGCATCCGTCCTGGGTGGCCGAGATGAAGCGGATGTACAAATTCGGTGTGCACACGTTCTACCGGCCGAAAGCCTGGGGCGACGGCAGCGATGCGCCGAGCTGGGGCACGCCGCAGCAAACTGCCGCGATCTCGGCGGAACTCGCCGAAGAGGCGAAGAGCGAAGCCGAGATGTATCCGAATTCGGTGCGGAGGTAGATTCGGCCAATCCCGTCATCCCCGCGCAAACGGCTCCGCCGTTTGTCGCCTGCGGTGCTCGCGAAAGCGAGCCTCGAAGGATGAATGGCCCAGCTACGAGAGCCGGGCCGTCGCCCTTCGAGGCCTCCGCTGCGCGGAGGCGCCTCAGGGTGACGGATCAGGGATGGCGCCGTGAGAAGTCAAGCCTCGATATCCAGGGCGATGTCGAAATTCGTCGCGGAATGCGTCAGTGCTCCGGAAGACACATAATCCACACCTGTTGCGGCGATCTGTGCAATGGAATCGAGCGTGACGCCGCCGGAGGCTTCGAGAACCACGCGACCTTCCGCCATCCGCACCGCTTCGGTGAGCGTTGCGATATCCATGTTGTCCAGCAGCACCGCGTCGGCGAGCCCGGTCTCCAAGACTTCGCGCAATTGCTTGAGCGTATCGACCTCGATCTCGATCTTGACGAGATGGCCCGCATGGGCGCGGGCACGCTCCAACACTGGCCTGATGCCGCCGGCAACCGCGATGTGGTTGTCCTTGATCAGGATCGCGTCATCAAGGCCGAAGCGGTGGTTGAAGCCGCCGCCGCAACGTACGGCGTATTTTTCCAGCGCGCGCAGGCCAGGGGTCGTTTTGCGCGTGCAGCAGATGCGCAACTTCGTGCCGGCAGTGCGGCGCACGTAGTCGGCCGTCAGCGTGGCGATGCCGGAGAGGCGACCGACAAAATTGAGCGCGGTGCGCTCGCTCGTGAGAACCGCGCGCGCAGGTCCCGAAATGGTCAGCACATGCGTACCGGCGGCAACGGACGCGCCATCGCGGACATGGGCCTGCACGCGAACCTCGCTCGAAAGCTTTTGGAATACTGCGACCGCGAGCGGCAGGCCGGCGATGACACCCGGCTGCCGCGCCACCATAATGGCCTGGGCTTTGGTGGCTTCGGGTATGGTGGCGATCGACGTGACATCGCCGGCGCGGCCAAGATCTTCGTCGAGCGCACGCACGACGGCTTCGTCGATCGCGAGCTGTGAGAGAAATGCGTCAGAATGCAGAAGCGAAGCGGGTGTCGTCACGTAGTCCTCCTCAGGCCATCATCGGCTGCACGGCGTCTTGCGCGCTTTCGTCGAGCGCTCGCGCGATCTCCCGTGCTTGCGTCAACGTTGTCATCGTACGGCGGGCCAATGCTTTGCTCGCCGCCGGATAGTCGTCCCGGCAATGCGCGCCGCGGCTTTCGCGGCGGTTGAAGGCGGAGGCCGCAACCATGAGCGCCGTTGTCGCCATGTTGCGTAAGGCGACATTGCCCGTGTCGCGTTCGAGCGCGGCGAAGGCGCGCACGGCTTCCGCAAGACGCTCGCGATCGCGGATCACGCCGACATGCGACGCCATCATGGCGCGTAGGTCGTGCACGGCTTTCGTCGACAGAGCGCAGTTGCGCGGGTTCGGTTGTTCGGTCGTCGGCCGCCTCGGCGACGTGGCGTTGCAGCCTGCAATGTCCTCGGCGATGCGCGCGGCGAACACGATCGCCTCGAGCAGGGAATTTGAGGCCAGCCGGTTGGCGCCATGCGCGCCGGTCGACGACACTTCGCCGGCGGCCCAGAGTCCTTCAATCGAGCTGCGGCCGCGTGCATCAACGGCAATCCCACCCATGTGGTAATGCGCGGCGGGCGCGACCGGTATCGGCTGCCTCGCCGGATCGATGCCGGCCGCCATGCAGCTTGTGTAAACGGTGGGGAATTTGTCCGCGAAGCGATCGCCCAACGCCGCGCGGGCATCGAGAAATGCACCGCGGCCGGCGGCGATCTCCGCGAACATGCCGCGAGCGACGATGTCGCGCGGCGCGAGCTCGGCGAGCGGGTGAGCCGCTCGCATGAAGCGCTCGCCTTTGTCGTTGATCAAGGTCGCGCCTTCGCCGCGCAGGGCTTCGGTCGCAAGCGGCGCCGGATCGCGGCCGACCATCATTGCTGTGGGATGAAACTGGACGAATTCAGGATCGGCGATCACGGCGCCGGCACGCGCAGCGATCGCAAGGCCAAGGCCGCTTGCCTCCTGCGGATTGGTGGTGACAGCGTAGAGGTGGCCGATGCCGCCGGTCGCGATCACCAGCGCGCGGGCTGCGATCGTTTCCGGGTTCGCCGTGTCGTCGCCGCGCTTGCGTAATTGCAGTCCCGTCACCGCGTTGTCCTCGGCTAGCAGCGCCTCGGCCACAAAGCCTTCCACCACGCGGATCGACGGCGTGTTGCGCACCGCGTCCGTCAGTGCGGCGATGATGGCTTGTCCCGCCATGTCGCCCCGCACATGCACGATGCGTCGAGCCGAATGCGCCGCCTCGCGGCCAAGCGCCAGCCGGCCTTCGAGGTCGCGATCGAACGGCACGCCGTAGCGGAGCAGGTCCTCGATTCGGTCGGCCGCTTCGCGCGTGAGGCCGAGAGCGATCCTCTCATCGACAAGCCCAGCGCCGGCCGCAATCGTATCGGCGGCATGTGCTTCGGCGCTATCGTTCTCGGCAAGCGCGGCAGCGATGCCGCCTTGCGCCCAGGCCGTCGAGGCGCCTGACCCGAGTGGTGCCGCCGAAATCAACGTGACCGGCCGCGGCGCCAGTTTTAGCGCACAAAACAGCCCGGCGAGTCCGCCACCAACGATGACGACGTCGGCTGCGTTCTTCAAATTCTGAATTGAGTTGCTCATGCCTGTCACCTTGCGTCGTCCTGACGAAAGCCAGGGACCCATGACCACAGCCGGTCGTTGTTTCACACCGCTCGTGGTTCTCTTTCCTCGCCAAACATCCGCCTGTGGTTATGGGCCGGCTCGCGCGGAGCCTGTCATCGGGGCGCGCCTTTGCGCGGACCCGTTGGCTTGGCCGGGACGATCGGGGTTAGTTCTTCAGATTGATCATTCGCTCGACAGAACGCCGCGCGCGCTCCGCGATCACAGGCTCGACGGTGACTTCCTCGCGCAAGTAGAGCAGGCTCTCCAAAATGTTGGCGAGCGTGATCCGCTTCATGTGCGGACACAGGTTGCACGGCTGCACCATTTCGATGCCGGGTAGCTCCGCGCGCACATTGTCGGCCATCGAGCATTCGGTGATCATCACCAGACGCTTGGGATGCTTGTTGCGCACCCAGTTGATCATATGCGCGGTCGACCCGGTGAAATCGGCTTCTGCGAGCACATCCGGCGGGCATTCCGGATGGGCGATGATCTGAACGGCCGGATCGGCTTGGCGATAGGCGCGCAGCTCATCTCCGGTAAAGCGTTCGTGCACTTCGCAGGCGCCCTTCCAGGCGATGATCTTCACGTCGGTTTTCGAGGCGACGTATTTCGCCAGATATTGGTCGGGCAGGAAGATCACGGTCGGAGCGTTCAGGCTCTCCACCACCTGCACCGCGTTCGACGACGTGCAGCAGATGTCGACCTCCGCCTTCACCTCGGCCGAGGTGTTGACATAGGCGACCACAGGCACGCCCGGGAAACGTTCACGCAGCAGCCGCACGTCGGCCGCAGTCAGGCTCGCGGCCAGCGAGCAGCCGGCGCGCGAATCCGGGATCAGCACCGTCTTGTCCGGATTCAGGATCTTCGACGTCTCCGCCATGAAGTGGACGCCGCATTGTATGATGGTCGAGGCCTTTACCTTTGTGGCCTCGATGGCAAGCTGCAGAGAATCGCCGACGATGTCGGCGACGCAGTGGAAGATCTCCGGCGTCTGGTAATTATGCGCGAGGATCACCGCGTCGCGTTCGCCCTTCAGCTCGTTGATCGCCTTGACGTAGGGGGCCATGAACGGCCACTCGATCGGCGGAATCACGTGCTTAACCCGCTCGTACAGAGGCGCCGTGGCACGCTCGACTTCGCTGTTCCATTCCAATGCCGGTGCGGGCAGCGCGCAAGGGGGCGAACTGGTCCCGGTCCGCGGCGGCGCCGTCACCACCTGCGTCCGCTCAGTGGCGAAATCTTCGGGTCCGTAAATTCCGGCAATCGGCATGTCAGCCTCCCTTCACGTTGCCTTTCCAGATATATACTCAATTTGAGTACATCTGGGGCCTGAGAAACCCGGCCTTAGCTGGGCCGGTCATCGTTTTCCTGGTCTCGGTTTCGCTGGGGCGCCGCAGCGTCGCGGGCCTCAGCACCCGGAGGATATCGTATTATCCTCAAGATGAGCAAAACAAATATAGCACGCGCCTCCGCATCGCGCCAGATCCTCGCATGATCAATTCAGCGTAACAGACCGGTGCCATTTGCAAGGCAGCATTGCGCAATGAAATTCCTTTTAGATGACGGTTGGCTTTTCATGCAGATGCATTAATCCTTGTGGCCTCCGGGCCGCCGATTCCGGAGAGCCGCCAAGAACGGAGTAGGGGAAACTGCATGTCGACGACTGACCTTTCGCCGGCTCCCGGTCGCGCCAGTTGGCGCACGCCGCTCGTCATCATCATCTGCGGCTGCGCCATCGCCTTGTTGAGCTTCGGCCCGCGCTCCAGCGCCGGCTTCTTCATCAAGCCGATGGGGCAGGAATATGCCTGGGGTCGCGACGTGTTCGGCCTCGCACTCGCCGTACAGAACCTGCTGTGGGGCCTTGGTCAGCCATTGGCCGGTGCGATTGCCGACCGCTTTGGCGTGCTGAGGGTGATGATCGTCGGCGCGCTGCTTTATGCCGGTGGCCTGGTGCTGATGCGTTATGCCGCTACGCCCCTCTCGCTCGATATCGGCGCCGGCGTGCTCATCGGCTTCGGCTTGGCCGGCTGCTCTTTCAACCTCGTGCTGTCGGCGTTCAGCAAATTGCTGCCGCCGGAGCGACGCGGGCTCGCGCTCGGCGCAGGCACCGCGGCCGGATCGTTCGGACAATTCCTGTTCGCGCCTTTCGGCGTGGCACTGATCGACAATTTCGGCTGGCAGGCGGCGCTGATGGTGTTCGCGGGCCTGATGCTGTTGATCATTCCGCTGTCGCTTGCGATTGCAACGCCGCCGGCGCTCCCCGCGAAAACCGGCGTTGCAGACCAGCAATCGTTCCAGACGGCGCTCGCGGAAGCCTTCGGCCACCGCTCTTACGTGCTGCTGGTGCTCGGCTTCTTCACCTGCGGCTTTCAGCTTGCTTTCATCACGGTGCATCTGCCGGCTTACCTTGCCGATCGCGGCATCACCGCGCAGACCGGCGGCTGGGTCATCGCGGCGATCGGACTGTTCAATATCATCGGCTCTCTCAGCGTCGGCTGGCTGCAGAATCGCCTGCCCAAGCGTTACATCCTGTCCGCCATCTACTTCGTGCGCGCGCTGGCGACGGTTGCCTTCATCTCGTTTCCGGTCACGCCCATATCCGCCATCCTGTTCGGCGCGATCAGCGGCCTCATGTGGCTGTCCACCGTGCCGCCGACCTCGGCGCTGGTGGCGCTGATGTTCGGCACGCGCTGGTTCTCGACGCTGTACGGCTTTGCTTTCGTCAGTCACCAGGTTGGCGGGTTTCTCGGCGTCTGGCTGGGCGGCGTGGTCTTTGAAGGTTTCGGTTCCTACACACCCGTTTGGTGTCTGTCGGTGCTGTTCGGCGTGCTCTCCGCGCTGATCAACCTGCCGATCGTCGAAAAGCCAGTGCCGCGAGCCATTGCGCAACCGGCCTGATGGGCTAAAACCCCCGGCAAGCAGACGTTTTAGGGAGTTTTGCCGTGGCAACGTTCAAGGCGATCAGGATCGATAAGGCCGACAAAGGCACCACCGCCGCGCTCACGCAATTCGACGAAGCCGAATTGATGGATGGCGACGTCACCGTCAACGTCGAATGGTCGACCTTGAACTACAAGGACGGCCTTGCCGTCACCGGCAAGGCGCCGGTGGTGCGCCGCTTCCCAATGATCGCGGGCATCGATTTCGCCGGCACTGTTGCGCAGTCCTCCCACGCCAACTGGAAGCCGGGCGACAAGGTCGTTTGCACCGGCTGGGGGATGGGTGAGACCCACCTCGGGTCTTACGCGGAAAAGGCACGGGTCAAGGGCGACTGGCTGGTGCGTTTGCCGGATGGGCTGTCGGCACGGGACGCTATGGCGATCGGCACCGCCGGGTTCACTGCGATGCTGGCGGTGCTGGCGCTGGAAAAGCACGGGCTGTCGCCGCAAGCCGGTCCGGTGGTGGTCACGGGCGCGGCGGGCGGCGTCGGTTCGGTCGCGACCGCGGTGCTGGCCAAGCTCGGCTATCATGTCATCGCTTCGACCGGGCGGATGTCCGAAGGCGACTATCTCAAGGCCCTCGGTGCGGCCGAGGTGATCGAGCGCAACGAGTTGTCAGGTCCTGCCAAGCCGCTGGGCAAGGAGCGTTGGGCGGGTGGGGTGGATAGCGTCGGTTCGACCACGCTCGCCAATCTTCTGTCCATGACCAAATATGGCGGGGCCATTGCGGCGTGCGGCCTTGCCGGGGGCATGGACCTGCCGTCATCGGTTGCGCCGTTCATTTTGCGGGGAGTGTGCCTTCTCGGCATCGATTCCGTGATGTGCCCGCTTGCTTTGCGAAAAATTGCCTGGGAGCGCCTCGCGCGCGATTTGGATCGGACAAAAATCTCTGAAATCACTCATGAAATCGGCTTGGATCAGGTCATTGGGATGGGACCGAAAATCCTTGCGGGCCAGGTTCGCGGGCGCATTGTGGTAAAAATTGTCTGAGGACGTTCAGACTTTACCAACCAAGCTGCTCCAATGTTGCCACGGTTAGTATGGTAAGCAGCGGGTAAAGAAGGCAGACTTTGCTCGCGCTTGGTTTAGTTGGAGTTGCAGCATGCTTGCGCGTATCCTGTTGGGCACCGTTACCGCCGGCGCCATGTTTGCACCTGCGCTCGCTGGGATGATGACCGCCGACGAGGCCCGCAAATTCGTCGCCGGCAAGGTCTTCGCCTTCACCTGCGTTGACGGCACCCGCGGTGCCGGACGCATTCTCGATGACATGGGCGCGGCCGGCGCCGTACAGTTCTCCGGCTCCGGTCCGATCCGGCACATCCGGCTGCCTGGGAATACCCTGCAGATTCGTGGCCAATCGGTATGCGCTTCATTGCGCGGTCTGCCGTTCGAGCCCTGCTTCAATCTCGACAAGAAGGACGAGGTCAGCTTCCGCGGGTCGGTTGCTGGCATGAGCTTCGCGTATTGCGATTTCCATCACGAGGGCGGGCACCAGATGCTGATGGCACGGGCGGTGGCGCGGCCTCGCTCGCGTCGTGCGGAGCAGATAGGCTCTGCCAGTGCTCCGCGGGCCGAAGTCGCGGCGCGGGTGGAGACGCCGCAGGTCGAGAGCGCCAAGCTCGAGCCGGTCAAATCCGAGAAGGCCGAACCCGCAAAGCCTGATGTCGCGCCCGAACTGCGCCGCTCGACTGAGTGACGCGAAGCCAGTGAGTTTCTGGATTGCAGCGCGCGCGGCGTAAGCCGCCACGCATCCACAGGTGACTGATCGTCTTTCCGGCGTACCGATCATCCGCTTGTCTTCTGTCAACGCCGGCCGCGCACCCGGAGGCCCGGAGCGGGGCGCTCCTGCAGCACCTCGCGGCGGAAACGAAACAGCGCGGCGGGCCGCCCCCCTGTCTGGGTCGACATCACGCCGGTCGGTTCGACCAGGGCGCCGCTCTCCACCAGCCTGCGGAAATTCTGCTTGTGCAGATGCCGCCCCGAGATGGCCTCGACGGTCCGCTGCAAGTCAGTCAGCGTGAATTCGCCTGGCATGAGTTCAAACACCACCGGGCGATATTTCAGCTTCGCGCGCAGCCGCGCGATCGCGGTCGCCAGGATCCGCCGGTGGTCGAAACGCATGGCGACGCCGAGCGGCGGCAGCGAGTGGCGCGCCAGCGCCGCCGGCCGTCCATCGCGGCGCGCTTCCTCGACGAGGCCCGCTTCGTAAAGCAGCTCATAGCGGTCGAGCACGCGCTCCTCGTCCCAATTCGCGCCTTCGGTGCCGAAATAGAGTTTGACGCGGTCCTTGCGCGCCAGCGCGCGCGCGGTTTCCGGCTGCTCGCTTTGACTGGCCCACGCCGTCAGTTCGGGAAGAATGTGGCGCTCGATGATGTCGGGGCGGGCCTGGCGCCAATCCTCCCAGGGGAAGAAGCGATACCACGGCTCGAAGCTTGCGCCCGGCGCGGGCATCGCGCTCTCCGCGGCCTTGCGGGTCAGCGCCAGATAGCCGATCGAGACGACATGGGCGTCGGTGTCGGCGGCCTGGGCGTGGCGGCCGCGGTCGCCGAAGGTGTAGAGCTGCTCGACATAGCCGAGACGCAATCCGGTCTGCTCTTCGACCCACGCCCGCAAGCCGATCTCGAAGGTGCGGTGGGCGACCGCATCGAAGGGACCGAAGGGCAGGCCGGTCAGCTTGCCATCATCCTGACCGGATGCCGTCAGGATCAGCGGCTCATTGTCCTCCATGGCGACGATCGCCGCGGTCAGGCCGATCTCGATCGGCTTGAGAGCCTGTTCGCTCATGCCTGCTGCCCCGAATCCGAATGCCTCAGCCTCGGGGCGAGAGTCTATCACGCGGCCTCAATCGAGCTCGACCCGGAACGGCCTGCCCTCCACCATCATCGATGCGGGACCGATCGCATCGAGCGCGCGCAGCATGCGGCCCTCGCGCCCCAAGGCCTTATCGGCGAGGCTCACGATCAGCCGGTTGGGCGAGGCGATCGGCGAGGCGGCACGGATCTGTCGGGCGATCGCGATCTCATCGCGGTGCGGATTGAGCGCGCAGGCGGCGGCGAAGGCGCTCGCGGTCGAGCGGCTGACGCCGGCATAGCAATGGATCACCAGCGGTGCAGTGCGGTCCCAACTCCGGACGAAATTCAGAACCTGCTCGACGTGCTCCGCCGATGGCGCAACGAAGCCTTCCATCGGCTCAATAATGTCGTCCACTGCGACCTTCAAATGGTTCGCCTCGAGAATCGACGCCGGCCGCGGAACCTGATCGACTTTGCCCATCACGGTCAGCACGTGGCTGGCGCCCGTCAAGCGTACGATTTCGGGCAGGGCGGCGAGCGAACAGACGTGTATCATTGGCCTCCTTATATCGAACTTGCGGGCTGGGCTAAGCTGGGGCGTCGGGAACTCACCAAGCCAGTGGGTCCGGCGCGCGAGTGCCCTTGCCCACCTTAAAATGCCGCGGGTAGAGCTGTTTGAAAGCACCTTCGCCCCTCCTATTCAACCCTCCAGCGCCTTGAAGCGGGCCAGGAACCGCTTCTCCGCCTTGACCGCGCTCCAGGGGGTCAGATAGTCGCGCATGGCGGTTTCCGGCAGGCCCGGATCTCGGCCGAACAGCCGTTTCGCCTCGTCCTTGGAAAAGCCCGCCAGTTCCGTCGCCTCCAGATAGGCCGCGCCGCGATCGGCGGCCTTGATCTGCCGCTCGATGTCGCCCGCCAACTGCGCCGGCAGGCCGAAGCGAACATGAATAGCCGCAAGCAAGCGTTTTTCGACTGCCTTGTAGTCGCCCCCCAACACCGCCTTGAAGGGTGAGATCATGTCACCGATAACATATTCCGGCGCGTCGTGCAGCAGCGCGGCCAGCCGTACCCGTGTATCGATGTTCGGATTTTCTGCGCGCATCACGGCTTCGACCAAAAGCGTGTGCTGCGCGACCGAGAAGATATGAGCGCCGGTCGTCTGGCCATTCCAGCGCGCGACGCGCGCGAGCCCATGGGCGATGTCGGCGATCTCGACGTCGAGCGGTGAGGGGTCGAGCAGGTCGAGCCTGCGCCCGGACAGCATCCGCTGCCAGGCGCGTGGCTGCTGGACCGGCTTGCTTGCGCTCGCTTGATTTGCGCTCATTTGACGGCAAGGCGCGGCGCGCGGTGTTGCTTGCCGCAAGTCTCGTGACAGAAGCAGTTGACGAGGTGGTCGTTGACCATGCCGGTCGCCTGCATAAAGGCGTAGACGATAGTGGGGCCGACGAATTTGAAGCCGCGTGAGGCAAGCTCCTTTGAAATCTTCACCGATAGCGGCGTCGAGGCCGGGACGCTCGCCGTGGTCTTGAACTGGTTGACCTTGGGACGTCCGTCGACGAAATCCCACAGAAACTTGGCGAAGCCGGGACCCTCTTCCATGATCTTCAGATAGGATTTCGCGCTCTCGATCGCGCCTTCGATCTTTGCGCGGTTGCGCACGATGCCGACGTCGTTCATCAGCGCATGGACCTTCTTCGCGTTGTAGCGCGCGATCTTTGCGGGTTCGAAATCGTCGAAGGCGCGGCGGAAATTCTCGCGCTTGCGTAAGATCGTGATCCAGGAGAGGCCTGCCTGGAAGCCGTCGAGGATCAGCTTTTCGTAGAGCGCGCGGTCGTCATATTCCGGAACGCCCCATTCATTGTCGTGATAGGCGACATAAAACGCATCATCCCCCGGCCAGGGGCAGCGCATCTTGCCGTCGGGATGCAGTCGCGCGGACCGGCTCATGCCACGCTCTGCTTGTTGGCCTTGAGCACCGCGTCCGGATCGGCGAGGCGGAGCGAGAGCCCGCCGGCCGTCAGCGGCAGACCGGCGAGAAGTGCATCGGCGACCCGATCGGTCCGCACCAAGGCCAATCCCTTTCCGCCTGCCGTCGAACCGACGGTGCCGACTTGCTTGTCGCCGGCGAGGATGGTCGCGCCTGTTTCCGGCGAAGGGCCCTCGAGCAGGATTTTGACAGTGCGGGTGCGCGCGGTGCCGCGATGCTGCATCCGTGACACCACCTCCTGGCCGACATAGCAGCCCTTGTCGAAATCAACGCCGTGCAGCCGGTCCATATTGGTCTCATGCGGGAAGGCATCGCCGTAAATAAAATCCATCCCGCCGCGCGGCGCGCCGCAGGCGATGCGGTGGGTCTCGTAGGCGCTCGCATCGACGAGGTCGGCTCCGATCAGATCGGCGACCTTCTGGGCGAGATCTTCGGGCGCGAGAATGCGAAAGCCGAGTTCGCCCGCGCGCGGATCGGCGAAGGCGAGGTCGGGTTGCATTGCGGGTGTTCCGTCCCAGGCGGCGATCACGCCGAGGCTCTCGGACAGGTTTTCCACGGCGACCTTGGCCCGCAGCTTGTAGAAACCGAGCTTGGTGGCCAGCGTCTGCGCGAGTGCGCGCGGGCAGTCCATAAGAAAGCCGCCGCCATGGCCGGAAGGCGCCTCCGTGATCAGGAAATCGACAATGATCTTGCCCTGGGGTGTCAATAGCGCCCCGAACCGGCCCTCTCCGGGCTTGAGCTTGGCCACATCAGTGGTAACGAGGCCATTGAGGAAATTGCGCGCGTCCTCGCCGGAGACCTTGACCACGCCGCGGTCGGGAAGAAACGCTGCTTTCATCGGGTTCTCTTGAAGTTCTTGTTAGATACGGCACCTAGCCGATATTACGTTGCAAGGTAAGCCGCTAAGGTGCGCCCAACAAGGCCTGCGCGACCACCCGTTTCGCCAAAACGGGCACTGAGGATCCATGAATCAACGATTTGATACCATTCTAAAGTCCGGCACCGTGGTCAATCAGGATGGCGAGGGTGTCCGCGACATCGGGATTGTCAGCGGCCGTATTGCCGAAATCGGCTCGCTCGCGAACGCCTCCGCCGCCGCGGTGATCGACTGCAAGGGCCTGCATATCCTGCCCGGCGTGATCGACACCCAGGTGCATTTCCGCGAACCGGGGCTGACGCATAAAGAGGATCTCGAGACGGGCTCCCGCAGCGCCGTGATGGGCGGGGTGACGGGCGTGTTCGAGATGCCGAACACCGCGCCGCTGACCGTCACCGAGGCGGCCTTCACCGACAAGGTCCGGAGCGGCACCCATCGCATGCATTGCGATTTCGCGTTCTTCGTCGGCGGGACCCGCGAGAATGTGCAGGAGCTGCCCGAATTGGAACGCGCGGCGGGCTGCGCCGGGGTGAAGGTCTTTATCGGCTCCTCGACCGGGGCGCTGCTGGTGGAGGATGACGCGAGCTTGCGCAGGATCTTCCAGGTGATCCGCCGTCGCGCTGCGTTTCATGCCGAGGACGAGTACCGCCTCAACGACCGCAAATCTCTGCGCATCGAGGGCGATCCGCGCTCGCATCCCGTCTGGCGCGACGAGACGGCGGCGCTGATGGCCACCCAGCGCCTGGTCGCGCTGGCGCACGAGACCGGCAAGCGCATCCATGTTCTGCACATCTCGACCAAGGAAGAGATCGAGTTTTTGCGCGGCCATAAGGATGTCGCCTCCTGCGAGGCGACGCCGCATCACCTGACCATGGCGGCGCCGGAATGCTACGAACGGCTCGGCACGCTGGCCCAGATGAACCCGCCGGTGCGCTCGGCCGATCACCGCGAGGGCATCTGGTACGGCGTCACACAAGGGATCGTCGACGTGCTCGGCTCTGATCATGCGCCGCATACGCTGGAGGAAAAGAGCAAGAGCTACCCGGCCTCGCCCTCGGGCATGACCGGGGTACAGACGCTGGTGCCCGTCATGCTCGACCACGTCAATGCCGGGCGGCTGTCGTTGGCGCGTTTTGTTGATCTCACCAGCGCGGGACCCGCGCGGCTCTACAACATCGCCTGCAAGGGCCGCATCGCGGCCGGCTACGATGCGGACTTCACCATCGTCGATCTCAAGCGCAGCGAGACCATCACCAATAACTGGATCGCCTCGCGGGCAGGGTGGACGCCCTACGACGGCATGCGCGTCACCGGCTGGCCGGTCGGCACCTTCGTCCGCGGCAAGCGCGTGATGTGGCAAGGAGAACTGGTGACGCCATCGCAGGGCGAGCCGGTGCGCTTCCTGGAGACGCTGAAGCCGTAAGTGCGCGGCGTTATGCATCCGGGCCTCATGGTTCGAGACGGCGCTTTCGCGCCTCCTCACCACGAGGGGCTGATATCGCGCCGCATATGACAATCTCACCCTGAGGAGCCGCAAAGCGGCGCCTCGAAGATGGGCCCCGCGAGTGATGCTGCGGCCACGACTCCACATTCCCGCGGCGCGTAGCGCCCGAGTCTTGCATCGAGACCACCCTCTTCGAAAATCAGAGGGCGCAGGGAATGCCGGGTGCTGGCTGCACCCATGGCCCCCGCGCGAAAGAAGTGCGCGGGGCGTTGACCACAGGTTCAGCCGAGACAGCCCGGCATTCCCCTGCGCAGTGGTTTACGGCTTACTCCGTGCTCTCCCCGGTGAGCCAGACTTTGTTGTCACCGTCGCCCGCGCGATGCGCTTGCGCATCGTCGCGACCTTAGCGCCAGCCTTGGGGCGCCAGGACCACACGACTTCGCCGTCCGCGAAAGCTGCCGTTCGTCTTTCGGCACTCGCGCGTCCACCGCATCCCGCACTCAACGTCCGTGACGACGCGTACGCCCCTCATCGAGGCGAGACGCGAAGGAGAATGCGACTGATTTGGGGTCATCGCAAAGCGGTTTATTTTCGCGCGACATCTTGAACACCCCGATCAGACTGAAGGGCTTCATAAAATTCGATTTTGCGCGCATGCGACTTCGCCGCTCTTCGTGCAGTTAGCGGCTGGGATTTCCGCCGTCCGCCTCGCCTGGGCGCTGCAGCTCGCTCGGTCGTCCCCTCAAGGCCTCCAAAATGACACGCATCGCTTCGATCTCCTTGCCGAAGCCGGCCCAATCTCCTGATTTCAGGCGCTCCATTGCCTGATTGTAGTGATCGAGTGCCTGCTGCGCGGAGCCTTCGTGCGATGCTTGCGTGGTTGGCGCTGGGCCAGGTTCTGTGAACAGCGCCGACAAGGCCTCGGATAGCGTCTCCTTCATCACCACGTGTTCGTCATAGGCTCCGATCACCCGCTTCAACTCCGGCAGGTGTCCTTGTTGTGCCCGCAAATAGAGCGGCGACACATAGAGGATCGAGTTCTCGATCGGGATCACGAGGAGGTTGCCGCGGATTACCCGCGATCCCATCTGGTTCCACAGCGTGAGCTGCTGCGAAATCTCGGTATTCTGATTGATGCGCGCTTCGATCTGGAAGGGACCATAGACGAGCTTGTCCTTGGGAAATTCGTAGACGATCAGCTTGCCGTAATCGGGCGAGTCACAGCGTGCGGCAAGCCAGGCGATCATGTTATCGCGACGGCTCGGGACCATCGGCAGCATTAGAAAGAACTCGGCCTGTGGCTCGCCCGGCAGGCGCATGATGATGTAGTAGGGCGCCATCATCGTGGTGCCATCGCCGCCCGGCTGGCGCGGGAATTGCCAGAGATCCTCGCGATTATAAAAAACCGCGGGGTCTTCCATATGGTAGGCCTGATAGATCTGCGCCTGGATCAGGAACAGGTCCTCCGGATAGCGGATGTGTTTCTGCAAGTCCGCGGGCATTGCCGCGAACGGCTTGAACAAAGTTGGAAAGATGCGCTGGTAGGTCGCAGCAATCGGATCGCCCGGGTCCATCAGATAGAACGCAACGGTTCCGTTGTAGGCGTCGATCACGACTTTCACGGAATTGCGGATGTAGTTGAGATCGAGATCCTGCGCAGGCTCAGCGGAAGGAAAATACGAGCTCGTCGTGTAAGCGTCCTGTATCCAGAACATCCGCCCCTCGCTGATGACGAGGTACGGATCATGATCCAGCCTCAGAAAGGGAGCGATTGTGCGCACCCGTTCCTGAATGTTGCGCCGGAGCATGATGCGGCTGTCGCCCGCGATGTAATCCGTGAGAAGAAGATTCACGTCGCTGAAGTATTGGGCAAACAGGGTTCTCCTCAGCAGTCCCGCTATCGGAACTCCGCCGCTTCCATCGTAAGCCGCGTAGACGTTATCCTTTCCTTTCGGGTAATCGAACTCCGCAACGGTGCTCTTGACGATGACGTAACCGTCGCTCTCTTCACCGTAATAGATGCGCGGTTCGCGGATCTCGGGGCCGCCGTCCGCAACGGGGGGAATATCGCGCAAATAGAAATATGGCAGCCCCTCGGCGCTCTTGCGGGTCACCGGGCTCATCACGGCGCCGTTGCCGTGCGTAAACAGAATATGGCGGTTGACCCAGGTCTGGGCATTGGGCGGCAGCAGCGAGGGTCGCAGTTCGCGCGCCGAGAGCATCACGCTTTGATAGGAGCCGCCCAGCCAGTAACGATCGACGTCAAGGTCGTGAAATTTGTAGTAGGTCCGGATCTCCTGGAGCTGCGCGTAGGTATCCGATAGGGGCCGCCAGTCCCATAATCTGATATTGTCGATGGTCGCTTTGTTGGCCTCCAGCGTCTTGAAGCTCAGAGTCTGTTCGGCCGCAAACGGCTTGGCGGCGATCCGATCGAGATCGTATGCCTGTCGGGTCAGTGCGATGTTACGCGCAATGTAAGGCTTCTCCAGCTCGAGCTCGCTCGGCTTGACGAAAAAGTGTCGGAACAGCGAGGGGACGACGCCGGACAGCACAAAGGAGCCGAGGGCGACGACCAGGATCGCGGCTACCGGAAGCCAATAGGTTCGCACACGCAGGTTTGCGAACGCCATCAATGCGGCGATCAGCGAAAGCGCAATCAATAACCACAGCACGGGAAGCTGCACGTGAACGTCCGTGTAGCTGGCGCCGACGACCACGCCATTGTCGCCATAGAGCAGCAGATAGCGGTCGAGCGCGTAGGACCACGCCTTCACGAGAAGGAGGAGAGCGAGCAGAACAGAGCCGTGAGCGATCGCTGCCGGTGGTGCAGATCGGCGATGGGTCACCTGTGAGACATCGCTGTAGGTCCAGTAGATCGCTCCAGCGAACAGTGCGCTCAGCACCAGCGTGAGCACCATCCAGTTCTTGAGCCTGATATAGATGGGCAGCGAGAAAAGATAAAAGCCGATGTCCTTGCCGTAGAGCGGATCGTTTGAACCATACGGGACCTGATAGAGATAGCGCAGCAAAGTGGCCCAGTCGTCGGCTTCTCCCGCGGCGACCAGGACGGCGATGAGGCCGGCACAGGCGACGATGATGTGAGGCCACGGCAAGCGGTCGCGCGCGAGCGCAAGCGGGTCGGGCGGCGGTTGCCGTCCAAAGGTGGTGAGAGGGGGAACAGATGTCGCTCGGGCGAGGCGCAGCGCGACCCACCCGTTCAGCCAAAGAATGATCCACGTTGCGATGAAGACGCCGCCAAAGAGCGCGGCTTGGGCGCCGAGACTAGTCCAGAAAACCTGCAAATAACCAACCGAGGAAAACCAGAGCCAGTCGACAAGGACGTCGCCTGCGATCTTGAGCAGCAGCCAGCCAATTCCGATGACGATCGCGGCAATGATCCACCCTGCCAGGACGCTTCGCCCCGGGACCTTCGGCGGCGGTCCGGTAATCCCGATCGTCATGACGCAATCATAGCAGAAGCCGACGCGGCCTAGCGGATTATCGCAAACAGTGATGACCCTTAGCTGTGGCCTTCGTTGGCCACGCCAAAGGAAAACCCTCCACAAGCTTCGCCCCGACCCGTATCCTCGCGATGTTGCTGTCGCCAGCATCCGCCGATCGCGTTGCAGCGCCGGACGGGCACCAAGCCCGACGTTGCGAAGAACGAAAACGACGATGCAAATCCAGACTTCATCCGTGGAGAAAGTCTGGAAATCGTCGCTTGCGCTCGCAATGACGCCGCAGACCGGGCGCTTCTTCGCCCGGTTCGCTCAGCTTGGCGACTGCGCTAGCGCGCCCGTCGGCGGCCGATGGCCACGCCCAAGAGGAACGCGATCAACAGTGAACCCAGAGGCGCTTCGCGCGCCACATTGGTGAGGATGCTGAGCGGCATGCCGGGCTTGCGGCCCGCCTCGATGGTATCGCTTACCCAACGCACGCTCCCCCTCACCAGGTCGGCGACCTCGGCTGTGGTGGATTTCGGCTCCGGCGCCGGGTCCAAGCCGTCATAAAGGAACGGCGCGAGCGGGATCTCTTCACTCACGGTTCATCTCCAGGGGCGACGCGCGGCCGAAGGTAGCGTTGTTCGATCGCGCGAGCTAGCCGTAATAGCGTCGCGGGCGGCGCGCCGGGCGCGTCATCAGCAGCGCGAGCGCAAAGCCGATTGCACCCGCGATCAACATCGAGCCCAGCGGATTCTCTTGCACCCTTTTCGCAAGCGCCTGCGAGCCCTCGCGGAAGCTATCGCCGCTGTTCTCGTAAGCCTGCCTCGCGTAGCCGGCCGCGGTATCGGCCGCATCGCGCGCCGCGTCCTTGGCCTGGCCGTAGAGGTTCTGCGCCGTGCCCGCAGCCTCGCGGACTCGGCCTGACGCCTGGGTTGTTGCATCACCGGCGATATCGCCGACCGTGCTTTCGACCTTGCCGGCAAAGTCCTGCGCAGTGCCGGCAACGCGATCCTTATCCATGGCATACTCTCTCGTAAAAGAAATTTGTCGGAGCTAACCGGCAAGAACAGTTTCGGTTCCCGTAACGCGCAACGGGGGCTCGCGCCCCGTAATCCTGCTGCGTCATGAGCGGCTCTATCCCCTCATCCTTAAGGAGCCTGCGCCAGCCAAGCGTCTCGAAGGATGAGGCCGGCATCGGGGCCTCATGGTTCTCCCGGCGATGCGCAGTATCGTCCGGAGATGGCGCATTCGCGCCTTCTCACCGCGAGGGTTTAATGCCGCAGTCAGACTAAGCAGGCCCGCCAATCGCGCGTTGCAGCAGCTTGGCAGGCTCGGCGTCGTCGCCGGCCCAGGCAACGAACTGGTCCGGTCGCACCAGGATCAGGCGGGATTGGTATTTCTCCCGTCCATCGCTTGCGGAGTCCCTGATGACCTTCAGGGGAATGCGGCGCTCGGCAGCCGCCCGTTCGAATGCCGCGGCCGCGTTCGTTCCGAGATCGATCAGCGTGAAGCCGTTGCCCAGTTCCTCGAACACGTTCCTGCCCGACGATAGAGGCTGCGGCGTCAGGTGATGACCGGGCCGCGCCGCATGGGCATGGGAGCCGATCGCGCTGCTTGTGGCGCCGGCCGGGCCCCATACGATCGGTGAGCCCTCATAATTCGGTTCAAAAGCGTTCACCTCGGCGCGCGCACCGGTCTGTCGCTCGCGCCAAGCTTTTTCGAAGTCGCCGCGATCGCGCGCTGGATCGTGCTTTCGCAGAAAGTCGCGGTCGTCGAGGATCGACTTCTCGATGAAGTCGCGCGCGGTGGAGGCGAACACGGGACGCCGTTCCGCGTCGTAGCTGTCGAGCAGGCCCGCGCCGCCCCAGCCTTGCAGCGTGGCGGCGAGCTTCCAGGAGAGATTGACGGCATCTTCCAGGCCGCTGTTGACGCCATAGCCGCCATAGGGCGGGTGGCTGTGCGCGGCGTCGCCGGCAATGAAGACGCGGCCGGCGCGATAAGTGTCGGCAAGCGCGAAGCGCAGGTCCCAGAAGCCGATATGGTCGAACTCGACGTCGAACTCGGCACCCGCCGCTTCATGCAGCAGGCGGCGAAAATCGAAGTTGTCGCGCGTCGTGGTCGCGGGAACGGGGGCGTGGAAGAACCAGGTGGTGCCGAGATCGACCCGTCCGAAGAACTTCCAGTAGCCGTCCAGTTCCGGATGCAGCACGTTGTAGAAGGATTTGCCGGGATAACGCTCGAGCAGGCGATGCAGGCCGGTGGAGCGGAATACCAGGAGCACCATCAGGCGGTCATGATCGGACCGGGTCTGGGTGATGCCCGCCTGCTCGCGCACGGTGGAGCGGCTGCCGTCGCAGCCGACGACATAGGATCCACGTAAGGTGCGCCTTTCGCCGTCGCGATTGATGATCTCGACGCCGACGCGATCGTCGTCGGCGCGGATGGTTTCGCAGGTCCAACCATACAACGTCTCGATGGCCGGGATTTGCGCCGCCCTTCGGCGCAGCACGGCTTCGGTCGCGTATTGCGGCAGCCGTTCGTTATCAGTGAAATAGAACGGCCGTACCAGCTCGCGCTGCAGCCAGTCGTAGCTGTAGCCGCCGAGCAGCGTGCTGTAGCATGTCATGCCGCCGATGCCGTAATCCCGCGGGATGGTGCGCGCGGCGCGCAACTGGTCTTCCGCACCCCAGAAATAGAAATGCTCGAGCGTGCGCTGGGTCAGATTTTGCCCCTTCGGGATCGGCTGCAGATCGGTATAGCGCTCGACCAGGATGGAGCGGACGCCGCGCAGGCCAAGATCGATGGCAAGCCCGATGCCGACCGGCCCTCCACCGACGATGACGACAGGGGCATGGACTTGAGCTGAATTCGACATCTTGGCGTGCCCTCGCGGTTACAAGCCGCTCGATCTGCGTCGGCGCGGTTTCTCCGGCCGCTCCATGCCGGCAGCGGGGTCTTTCGTCAACATAAAATCTCACATTTTGAGATTTATTGATCAAAGATCTCCGCTGAAATGGTGCGGGCGGCGATGCGGACCTCCTCGGTGATGCGGTCGATCAACTCGCCCTTCGCCTGCTGGCCGCCGATGGTGAGGCAGAGGCTGGCCACGGGATAGCCGGCATCGAGGATGGGGGCGGCGATGCCAATGGCGCCGGGGGTGACTTCGCCAAAGGCTACCGCAACGCCGGCCCGCTTGATCTGCTTCAGGACCCTCACGACGTCCTCCGGCCGCTGGCCGAGCCCGACGCCGCGAAGGTCGTCGGCGTAGCGGAGGATCAGCGGCATGAGCCGCTGCTTGGGCAGGAACGCCATGATGGAGCGGGCGATCGCGCCGCGTCCCATCGGCATGGGACGACCGCGCGGATAGCTGCTCACAGGATTGGGGGCCGACGATTCCGAGGCGACGCAAAGCATTTTGTCGCCGTACCAGCGCACGATCAGTGCCGTGCAGGGATGTGCGGCCGTGAGCCTCGCCAAATGCGGCGCCGCGGCGGCCACCAGCGGATCGGCGCGGCGGCTCAGATAATCCATTTCCACAACGCGCGGGCCGAGGGTGAAGCGGCCGCCGCGCGTCGACATCAAGAGCCCACTTTCTTTCAGGCTCTTGAGATAGCGATAGAGCGTCGGCCTGGTGTAGCCGAGTTCGCGCATGAGTTCGTCCGGCGTCCAGAGCGGCCGGCTCTCGCTGAAGAGGTCCAATACCGCAAGCACCCGATCCTGGCTGTTTGTCTTCCGCACTGTCCGCTTGATCCAACCGGCGTCAGAGATCCCGATAGCCCGCCTCGGTGCGCCAACAAACGGAGCGCCGGCGAGCGGGATTGATTTATATAAAATCTCATTATAAGAGATTTTTCTTAAGAACTATAGTTCAGCCCGACGGGCCTTGCGGAGGAAAATCGCACGTGACCATTGCCGTCAAGGAGAGGTCCGCATCCAACGTCATCGACGTTCCCGACTATATCGATCGGCAGCCGGTCGGTGCTTTCCAGATTAGGCTGCTGCTGATCTGCGCGGCGGTTCTCTTCATCGACGGCTTCGACACGCAGGCGATCGGCTATGTCGCGCCCGCCGTGGCGCACGAATGGAAGCTGCCGCGCGGCGCTCTCGGACCGGTCTTCAGCGCGGGATTGTTCGGGCTCATGATCGGCGCCTTGGTCTTCGGCACCATCGCCGACCGTATCGGCCGCAAGCGCATCATCCTTTTCAGTACCGCCGCCTTCGGCATCGGGACTTTGCTCACCGTTCTTGTTCAGGATGCCACCTGGCTGATGGCGCTGCGCTTCCTGACCGGCCTCGGGCTCGGCGGCGCGATGCCGAACGCGGTCGCGCTGACCTCCGAATTCAGCCCGCACCGGCGCCGCGCGACCATGGTGATGGCCATGTTTGCGGGATTTTCGGTCGGTGCGGCGCTCGGCGGGCTGCTCGCGGCGGCTTTGATTCCCGCTTACGGCTGGCGTTCGGTGTTCCTTGTCGGCGGTCTCGGGCCGTTATTGCTGCTGCCGGTCCTGCTCTATGCGTTGCCCGAATCGATCCGCTATCTCGCCTTGCTCGGCGGGCGTGATCGCGAGGTCGCGGCGTTGTTGCGCCATATCGCGCCGGCCATGGCGATAAGCGAGGATGTCCGCTTTGTCGTGCAGGAGCCGAAGCTGACCGGTCTGCCTGTCGCGCATCTGTTCGCGGAGCATCGGGCGGTCACGACCTTGTTGCTGTGGGTCGTGTTCTTCATGAGCCTGCTCGATCTCTATCTGCTGGCGAACTGGTTGCCGACGGTGCTGAACGATCTCGGGGTCTCGGTCTCCGTAGCGGCCGCGATCGGTGCCATGCTGCAGGTCGGCGGCGTGGCCGGCACCTTCACGCTGGGCCGCTTCATCGATCGCTTCTCCTTCCGCGCGCTGGCGCTGACTTACCTTGGCGCTGCGGTCGCGATCGCCGCGATCGGTCTCACCAGCCATTCGATCCTCTTGGTCACGGTCGCGATCTTCGTCGCCGGGTTCTGCATCGTCGGAGGCCAGATCGCGTCGAATGCGCTGACGGCGACGTATTACCCGACCGCCATTCGCTCGACCGGGGTGGGCTGGGCACTCGGGATCGGCCGGGTCGGTTCGATCGTGGGGCCGTTGATCGGCGGGCTGATGCTCGCGCACCAGATCGGCGCGCAGTCGCTGTTCGCAATTGCCGCCGTTCCCGCGCTGATCGCGATGGCGGCGGCGTTTCTGCTGGTGCGCGCGGCGTGAGCGGCTGCTATTGCCTGGCGAGCGCCAGCGAAAATTCGCCGTTGCGGACGCGTGCGGGCAGGCCTTCCACGAATTTCGCCACCGCATCCTCACCATAGGTACCGACCAGCTCGGCGAGCGCGGCGAACAGGCTGGCCTGCGCAAGGCAGTCGCCGTCAACACCGTCGTGGCGCGCCTCGGCCCAGGCCTCGTTCAGATAGCTGAGCGCCGCCTGCTTCTGCTCGTGGTCGGGCAACGGATCGCGGGCAAGATGAAACGGCATGGGACGGCGCAAACCAAAAGAGGAACAAGACTGACGCGTTTTGGAACGGCAAAGCGCGTCCAACGCGGAACAGGTGTAGCACGCGCAGCGGGGCCGCCTAGACCAGTTCTTTAGGAAAGGTTAACGCCGCTCAACAATTCCAGGGGGCCAATGACGGATCTTGCCCATTACGCTGCGCAACGGCCCCTCATGGTGACGGTCAAAGTTGGGAGCGGCCTCAACTCGCCTAATTCGCATAGCGCGCGGTGAGGTCGCGGGAGATCTTGGAGCCCTCATCGATATAGCGGCGGATCGCAACCAGCGCGGCAGGCGTGCAGGTGCGATAGGTCTGCTGGAAGCCGTTAAAACCGCGGTTGAACGCCGCGATCATGCGGGTGCGGCGCTCGCCGGAGGGCGTTTCGGCGTCGATCAGCGCCTGCATTTCGCTGCGCCATTTGGCGCCTTCATTGCTGCCGCAGATGCCCCGGAGATAATGCAGCGCGCCGAGGATCTCGGCGAGCCGCTGCAGGTCGCCGTCAAAGGGCGCAGCCGCTTCCTCGGCCCGTAAAGGCGCGGCAAGGCTCAGGCAGATCAGCAGGAGGGCGGCGAGGCGGCGTTTGGGCATGAAAAGGTCCGGCGAAGTCCGCCTGATAGCTCCTTAAATGCGCCGGAAGCAAGCCGCCTCGGCCCGGCAATTCAGGTCCGGATCAGCCGCGCCGCCATCTCCAGCACCTCGGTCAGGCCGCCGGTGAGCTTGAGGTCGCCAAGCGCGTCGGGCGCGAGCCACCTGAAATCGTCGAGTTCCGCGTTGAGCCGCGGCTCGCCCGCGCGCCAACGTGCCGCGAACGACATGATCAGATAATGCCCGCCGCCGGCCGCGGGCAGCACCTCGCGCCATCCGGCAAGGCCGACAATGTCGATCGCAAGGCCGGTTTCCTCATCGACCTCGCGCCTCAGCGCCGTGTGCAGGGTTTCGCCGAACTCGACCCGGCCGCCCGGCAGCGAATAAAAGCCTTTGCCCGGCGAACGGGCGCGCCGCACCAGCAGCACCTTGTCATCGCGGAAGATGGCCGCGCTCACCGCAAGCTGCGGATGCTGGGGACGCGCGGGCGGGGGAGGAGGTGCATCAGCCATCAATGGGTCATGATGTAGTCGACATTGGCCTCGGTGCCGCCATTGATAATACCACCGGCGGCCGCGACCAACTCCTTCAGCCAGCTCGTCGCCTGGATGGCGAGCTTGGCGCGGGTCTTGTCCTGCTGCACCTGCCCCATGGCCTCGCTGACCGCGGTCAGGATATTGGTCATGGTTCCCGTGATGTGGTCGAACTCGGCGCGGAGCTCCGGGTCGGCCGATTCGTAAGCCCAGATCGCAAGATCGCGCGCCTTGAAATTGGAGGCGATGAAGTGCTCGGCGTAGGAAAGGGGCCGCCATTGCAGGAAGTCATCGGCGCATTCCGGAATGTCCGGAATCATCTCGAGCAACATGATGGCTTCGTTGAAGTGGTTGAGATAGTCGGTGGCAAGCCCGGTGCGGGGATTGATGTTGGCGGCCTTCAGCGCCGCCGCGCGGGCTGCCTCGTCGGCACCCGTCATTTGCGGCGGTAAGGCGGATGTCTCGGATGGTGCGGCCGATGGGGTCATCATGCGCAGTGTTTCGCAGGCCGGGTTAAAAGCGGCTGAACGGATGCCTATTTAGGCGATCACAATGTGCGGACGGTTTGTCATTACTTCGCCTCCAGAGGCCTTGCGGCGGATTTTCGGCTACGCGGAGCAGCCAAATTTCCCGCCAAGGCATAACATTGCACCGACACAACCTATACCTGTGGTCATTATCGAAAATGGCGGAAGGCATTTCCGGCTGATGCGCTGGGGGCTCATTCCGTCCTGGGTCAAGGACCCGCGGCAATTCTCGCTTCTGATCAATGCGCGATCGGAGACGGTGCTCGAGAAGCCCGCGTTCAAGAATGCGATCCGGCGACGACGCTGCCTCGTTCCCGCCGACGGCTATTACGAATGGCAGGCAGCGGGCGGACGCAGGCGGCCCTTCTTCATCTATCGCCGCGACAAGCAGCCGTTCGGGCTTGCAGGACTGGCGGAGACCTGGATGGGACCCAATGGCGAGGAAGTCGACACAGTTGCCATCGTCACCGCGCCTGCCAGCTGCGATCTAGCGGTGCTGCATCCCCGTGTGCCGGTCACGATAGGGCTCGACGATGTCGCGCGCTGGCTCGATTGCAGCGAGGATCGCGCCGAGCCTGTCATGGCGCTGTTGGTCGGCCCGCAGGAAGGCAGCTTTGCCTGGCACGAGGTATCGACGCGGGTCAATCATGCCGACAATGACGATCCGCAACTGCTGGTGCCGATCACGGACGAACAACGTGCCGCGGAAGAAGCACCGAAGGCTTCAAAGCGGCCGGTGCAAAAAGCACCGCCGCTCGTGACCGATGACGGGCAGGGGTCGTTGTTCTGAGGTTGGAATAGACCATGGTCGGGATCAGGTCGAAACGAAGTTTCATCTAGCACCGTCACCTTTCTATCATCGTCATCCTGAGGCGCTCGCGCAAGCGAGCCTCGAAGGATGAACGGCCCGTGTGCGAACAGCCGGGCCGTCGCCCTTCGAGGCCTCCGCTGCGCGAAGGCACCTCAGGCGCCGGGAACCTTTCAGATAGTTGGTGATGGCTGACAGCGGCTGGTTAAGCTTATGGGCGATCGCGGAGGCCATTTCGCCCATCTCCGTCAACCGCGAGACATGGACGAGCTCCGACTGCAGCTCCTGCAGCCGCGCCTCGGTTTCCTGGCGCTCTGTGAGATCCCGGACAAAGCCGGTGAAGTACCGGCGGCCGCCGGACCACATCTCGCCGACCGTCAGTTCGATCGGAACGGTCGAGCCGTCCCGGTGTTGCCCGACAACCACCCGCCCGGGTGGGTTCGATGCTTCGCGTCGCCAAGGGATGACGGGCGTAACGCCGGACCGTGCGCCGGGACGGCACATCACCTAAACAGATTCAGCGCCGCATGTTGCAGCAGCATGATCGTCTTCGCATCGGCAATGCTGCCGTCGGCGATCATCGCCAGCGCCTGGTCGATCCCAATATCCAGCACCTCAATGTCCTCGCCCTCGTCGGCGAGGCCGCCGCCGTTGCCGATGCGCATGTGCGGCTCATATTCGGCGACGAAGAAATGGATCTTTTCCGTCAATGCGCCCGGGCTCATGAAAGCCTCGAATACCTTATGGACGTCGTGCAGCCGGTAGCCGGTCTCTTCCTCGGCCTCGGCGCGGATGCGCTCCTCGGGCGAGGCCTCATCGAGCAGGCCCGCGGCCGCCTCGATCAGGAGATCGTCGTGACCGTTAACGTACGGAGGAAGGCGGAACTGGCGTACCAGTACCACCGTCCGCCGCGCCAGATTATAGGGCAGGATCGCCGCGGCATTGCCGCGGTCGAACACGTCGCGCGTGAGCGTCTGCCAAGTTCCGTCGGCGCGCCGCCACGCGAAGCTGATGCTCTTGAGCGTGCCATAGTTCTTGGAGAGCACGCGCTCGCCTGTGATGCGGATGCGGTCGGAAACGCTCATGGCACCCCTGGTGGTGTAACGGCGATCACGGCGTCAGCGGGCGGCCGTCGAGCCACTTGGCGAAGATGATCCGCGGCTGCTCGCCATAGCCGATCGATTCATAGAACGCGCGCACTGCCGTGTTTTCGGGACGCACCAACAACATTATTTTTTCGACGCCGGTCTTTCGCAGCCAGTCCTCGGCCGCCTCCATGATGATGCGGCCAAACCCCTTCTTTTGATGCGCGGGATCCACCGCGACGTAATAGACCCAGCCGCGATGGCCGTCATGGCCGACCAGCGCGGTTGCGACAATCGCTTCGCCCTCGCGGCCGACCAGAATGGTCGCGTTCGTGTCCCGCCGCGCCAGCGCGATGTCGGCTGCGGGCTCGTTCCACGGGCGCGTCAGGCCGCAGCGCTCCCACAGGGTGACGATGTCGGCGACATCGGCGTCCTCGATCGGCGCGATCGACAGCGTCGCGCCAGCCTCCCTCGCAGACATGCTCACAGTACCTTTCCGGGATTCATGATGCCGAGCGGATCGAGCATCGCCTTGACTTGCCGCATCAGCTCGATCGCGACCTTGTCCTTCACTTGCGGCAGCTCGTCGCGCTTGAGCACGCCGATGCCGTGTTCGGCGGAAATCGAGCCGCCCAGCTTCAGCACGATGTCGAAGACGACGGCATTGACCTCATGCCAGCGCGCCAGGAAGGCGGCGGTGTCGGCGCCGATCGGCTGGCTGACATTGTAATGGATGTTGCCGTCGCCGAGATGGCCGAACGGCACCGGCCGCGCCCCGGGGATCAATTTGACGACCGCCGCATTGGCCTCGGCAATGAAGTCCGGCACCACCGCAACCGGCACGGAGATGTCGTGCTTGATCGAGCCGCCTTCCGGCTTCTGCGCCGCCGACATTTCGTCACGCAGTTTCCAGAACGCGAGGCGCTGGCTCAAATTTGCGGCTATCACGGTGTCATCAATAATCTCGTCTTCCAGAGCCTTGGCGAGGATCGATTCCAGCGTCGCGCGCGCATCGTCGCGCGGCGAGGACAGCTCCATCAGCACATACCATGGATGTTTGCTGGACAAGGGATCGCGGACATCGATGCCGTGCCGGATCGAAAAATCGACCGCGATGTCGGCGAGCAGCTCGAAGCTGGTCAGCGTACCCGCGGCCTCGTTCTGCGACAGCGACAACAGTTTGAGCGCCTGCGCCGGCGATTTCAGGCCGACAAAGGCGGTTTCGATCGCGCGCGGCTTCGGAAACAGTCTTAGCGTCGCTGCCGTGATGATGCCGAGCGTGCCTTCCGCGCCGATGAAGAGGTTGCGCAGGTCGTAGCCGGTATTGTCCTTCTTCAGCTTGGACAGGAGGTTCAACACGCGGCCGTCGGCCAGGACCACCTCCAGGCCGAGCGCCATCTCGCGCGCCACCCCGTAAGCGAGCGCCGTGGTGCCGCCGGCATTGGTGGAGAGATTGCCGCCGATGGTGCAACTGCCTTCCGCGCCGAGCGAGAGCGGGAACAGCCGGTCCACATCAGTGGCGCGCTGCTGGGCGACCTGCAGCACCACGCCAGCCTCGCATGTCATGGTGTTGGAGGCGACGTCGACCTCGCGGATCTTGTCCAGCCGCCGCAGTGAAATGACGACCTCGCCATTGTGCGGCGTCTGGCCGCCGACGAGCCCCGTGTTGCCGCCCTGTGGCACGAGCGCGATCTTGTATTCGGTTGCGAGCCTGCAGATCGCGGCGACTTCGGCTGTGGACCCCGGCCGCAGCACCAAAGGCGAACGGCCATGGAACAGATCGCGTTCCTCGGTGACGTAAGGCTCGATGTCGGTCTGATCGGTGACCGCGTATTTGTCGCCGACGATCTTCTTGAACTTGGCGATCAGCTCAGGCGGGAGCGGCGGCACGGATGAGGATTGGACGATATTCATTGTTCGACTTTCTTGAGATCATTCCCGCCCTGCGGCTGCGCGGCGCAGCCGGTCGTTGATGGCTTCGCCCAGACCGTGTGGCGGAATGGGCATCACCGCAATCGTATGTGCGTTTGTCGCATCAAGCATGCGAAGATAACCAAAAAGATGGCTGGCTGCTTCAGCCAGGTCGCCGCTTTCCGACAAATTCATCGTCGCGGCCGCATGCTCTCGTCCTGCGACATCGGGCTTGCCAAAGGCAAGCAAGGCCTCGCCGGGCTTGAGGCTCCGTGCATTGAGCCGGACCTTCGCCCGCGGTGCGTAATGGGACGTCAGCATGCCCGGTGCCAGGGGCTGCGCGCCGTCGCTGTCCGCGTCAGCCGGCGCCTGCTTCAGGGGGCGATCGAGCACGCGCTCGATCTCTTCGCGCGGCACGCCGCCCGGGCGGAGCAGCATTGGGCTTCCGAAACAGCCGACGATGGTGGATTCCACACCGACCGCGACGGGCCCGCCATCCATGATCAGGTCGATGCGCCCCTCGAGGTCGCTTTTGACGTGGGCGGCCGAGGTCGGGGAAACATGGCCGGACAGGTTGGCCGACGGCGCCACCACCGGCTTGCCGAGGGCGGCAAGGATCGCGTGCGCCGTAGGGTGAGCGGGAACACGGACGGCGATGGTATCCAGTCCCGCGGTGGCAAGCTCCGCGACCCCGCAATCCGGCCGTTTGGGCAGCACCAGGGTCAGGGGCCCCGGCCAGAAGGCCTGGGCGAGGGCACAGGCGACTGCGTCGAACCGGCCAAGCCGCCGCGCCGCCTCGAAGCCCGCGACATGGGAAATCAGCGGATTGAACAGCGGCCGGCCCTTGGCCTCATAAAGGTGCGCGATGGCGGCCGCATTGGTGGCATCCGCGCCTAGGCCATAAACGGTCTCGGTCGGGAACGCGACCAGGCGGCCTGCGGCGAGGCACCGCGCGGCTTCCTTCACGCCGGCCTCGTCGGCCGGCAGGATCTTGGTGGTCAGGCCCGTTTTCACGTGAGAGCAAATTCCTTACATCCGGCTTCTTGCGGTGGGCGAAACCCGACGCTATAAGCCGCGATCTCAGTCGGAGTGTGGCTCAGCCCGGTAGAGCACTGCGTTCGGGACGCAGGGGTCGTAGGTTCGAATCCTACCACTCCGA
Source organism: Bradyrhizobium sp. ARR65 (assembly GCF_000472385.1). Taxonomy (GTDB): domain Bacteria; phylum Pseudomonadota; class Alphaproteobacteria; order Rhizobiales; family Xanthobacteraceae; genus Bradyrhizobium. The sequence continues at coordinate 18,973 of NZ_AWZU01000009.1, read as the reverse complement.
CCAGAAATCATTGGGCTTTTTCTTCTGATCGCTGGTTGGTCCCGAGTCAACCATCGATCCAGCCACCCCAAGACACCGGCCCCTTTGGCCGAGGTTGGCCGCCCGCGCCCTGCACGAAGGCGGGCCAATGACCTCAAGCGTCCCGCGGGAACTGCCGCGGACATTTCCAAGAACCGGATCCAAGAACCCGGAAGCCTCCGAAAGCGCTACCTCGCGCCGTGTCGGCTCGCGGCCATATTCGCACGATCCGCGTTGTTCGGCCGTAACGCGGTCCGCAAGACCGGCTCGCGTGCCAGGTTGAGAACTTCTCTTCTGAGTTGAACTCTTTCGTGGCGCGCGAGGCACAATCGACGAGAGCCTGTCAGGTTACGGGAGGAGGTCCGGATGAAGGTGGCGCTGTTATCGCTGGCACTGCTTGGGGCCGAATTGGCAATACCGGTTGCCGATCGATTTCCGAAATTGAACGTCGACGCGCTGTGCAAGGGCAGGTCGGCCGAAGACAAAGCCATGCGGCTTTCCGAGGTGCAAAGCGTCGCCGACTGTATTCGCGACGAAACAGCGGCCAGGGAGAAGCTCAACACGATCTGGCGAGGAGCCTCCGGTGCGGTTCGCAATCGCTGCCACAGTGAAGCGGTCGCGTTGGGCAGCCTCAGCTACCTTGATCTTCTCACCTGCCTACAAATGGCCGATGATCTCAAAAAACCAGCACCTGCCATCGGATCGAAAGCACCAAGCAAGGATCGAACGAAGTAACTGGGCCGGGTCCTACAGCGAGGATCTTTGCGCTCTTAAAGAGAGGTGTCCAATGGTTGGGAGTATCCATCCCTCTGACTGGTCGCATCTGGCTAGGATTGAGCCCGATAACCGCCTCGTGGTGCTTGCCCGGACGATACAAGCGCGGGGTCCCGGATCGGAAACGGCGCTTAAGGACAGCGCCGTCAAGTGGGCGCGCTTCGGGGAAACGTGCCTCGGGCAGGCGCTCTATCGACACCGCTCTATCTTTCGGAACGCTGTGGAAGTGCCCGTGTGGAGCCACCTCGAACTGAGCTACTTTCGTAACATCGTTCCTGCCGACGCCATCCGCGACCTCGTGGTCAAGGAGCAGCCAGCGGAAATGCGATTGCTCCGCGCGGAGATTCTTCTGACTACGCCCTCGGCTTTCATACTACCGCAAGACTGGCAAGGCTCGGCCGGTCGGCCCGAGTGGCATGCGTCGCTGGAATATATCGACGTGCAATCGGCGTATCTCGGTGAGTATAGAGACATCATGCGGAAGTATATCGGTCCAGCTGCTGCGAAGCTCGTTCGGGCGAACAAGATCGGGACGTTCAGGGCGATGGAGACGGCGGCGGTGCTCTACCGTGACCCTGCGCTGAATATCGACTGGAATCAGATTCATCTGTGCGAGGTCGAGGCTGACGGCTTTACCGGGTTCGGCCCGGAGTTCGATGCCGCGCTCCATGAGGTTTCGCCAGACGGCGGATTTACGAGCGTCTTCGCCGGCCTCGAACGAATGCGTACGATTCCCCGTTGGACCTTCAACGACCCTGTGGTGGAGGCTGACGCTGCGGTCGGGCGGGAAGGCACAGCGGAATCATGATAGGGATCCTGCCCTGAATCGGCCAGCTCAGGCGAGTTTCGAGACGGGTTCTTACGCGATCCGCGAGCTCCTCGAATTCCGTTCGAGATCAAGTTAGACCGAGTATTGGCCGTATAATCAAAAGAGTAGGTACCTGTTTTTCCATAAGACCAATGGAAAGACCAATATATAAATCTGAACTAAACTCTAGCGAATACTTGGCGGACGAAGGCTGTCCGCTGGATCGGTGCGAGCACGCCGTTGTTGCGTTACCCGACCATGGGGGCCGCCAGCCGCGTTGATCATCGTCCCGCATCGGCGGATCGGTCCGCGGGGGGCGCCGCGCCCGGCCGAGCACGTTTCGTTGAAGGCGGGGTGTGACTGCATCTTTCCGCGCACGCTCGCGTCTTTTGCGAAGGGTTCTCCTCGCATGATCCGCGCCGCTGGTAACGCGATGTGGCTCCTCACGCTGAAATCACGCTAGTTTGCGCATGATCCGCGCATTGAGGGTATTCTTTGTCGTTTGCTGCAGGGGGAAAGAAGAAAAAAATGAGTGCTGAGTCGGTCATTTACTATTTGAACCGTCAGCCGGAAGACGATCCGGTCGAGGAGACGGAGTGGCTTTTTTCGGCTTTGGGGCAATACACCGGTGCAGAACTGCGTGAGCTGCTTTATGTCGCGCAGGAGCCGGGTTTCTTTGAATTGATGCGCGGACTGTTTGGGCTTTCGGATGGCAGTCGGGCAGCTCTGCATTCTTTCCTGACGGCCACCGATCCCGGCTCGACCAAAGTGACGATCGACGCTGACGGCAGATGCATCCTTCATCGCGATACGCTCGAGCCAAAGGCGAAACCGCCGCTCAAGATCGTCTCCTAAAGAAAACGCGATAAGATCAGGTTGAATCCTCATCGCGCTTGTGAAGTTTTTGTTTGGGCATGATCTCTTCGGAAAAACCGCCGCGTTGACGCGCCGCTTCGAGCCTTGGATCATGCTCGACCCGCAATACCACTTTGGCTCTATCTATGCGCCCCGCAGCGTGATGCCTTCGCGTTTCTCGGATCTTTGTTTCGTCTTGCGCTGACGCCGCCCTCACGGGCGGCATCGTGCTGCGGGTCAGAAGCGCCTTGGCCGCTGGCAGGTCCGACGGCTCCTTTTCCTGGCTTGGTTTCCTTTTTGGCGAGAGGGGCCGTCACGCGTGCTCAGGCGGTGGCGCGCAGGGGCGTCCTTTGCTTTGATTCGCTGGCGGGGAAGAACTCGCCGATCCAATTGGCGCGCATGGCTTCGATGTGCCAGGCCATCGCTTCGGCCGAGGCCGGCGCGGGGTCAGGAATGTCCTTGCGGATCTCCCTGCCGTCCAGCCAGCCGCAGCTATGCGAATAGCGCGTCTTGCAGATGAGACGGATATCGTCCCGTTGCTGTAACACCGCGTAGCCGTCGGCAGGAAAGAAGGTGCCGGCGAGTTCGATCGGCGTAGGTAGCTGGCGCACCAGCAGGAAGGTGGAGGTGCCTTCCTTTTCGGATTCCGACGCCAGCACCCCGACCATGGTGTGAACCGGCCTGATTACCTCCGGCGCGTGGTGGCCGCCGAGATCCAGGCTGGTTCCGGTGGTGGCGATCGACAGATATTCGCCTTCCGGTCCCCAGCGGCAGGCAATCAGCCACTCGCGGCTGCGGCTTCGGATCAGGGTTGGCTTTGCGTAGTCCGACCGGGCAATATCGGCAGCCAAGGCGATGGCGAAGGCTTTTGCGGGCATACGTTCCTCCGAAGCACGAACAAAGACGAGCGCCATCGCAAGAGTCTTCGCCTGGCGTGAGACTACCGTGAGCGAGCGCCAATGACCGATATGTTTACAAACGCCGCCTTGTTGCTGGAGGGAAAACAACCAGAGGGCGAGCCTGACGGTCCGGCACAGGATCTGTTGGAAGCGCTCGGCTACGCGCCGGCCGGTGTGGCCGGTGCGGCGGATATTGACGGCGAGACGCGCCATCGCGCCCGTCTGCTCCGAACGGCCTCGCGCGCTGTCCGGATTTTCGAGCTGAGCGCGCCCGACGCGCCCGGTCTCGTCAGCCTGGGCGCGGAATTCGATCCTGCCTTGGCCGATCCTTTGCACCAGGGTAGCCCTGTGATCGGCGTCTCCGGTGTGGGCTTGTCGCTGCAGCAGGCGTTCGAAAGGTGCATCGGCGAAGCGATCGAATATCTCTCTCAGCTCCAGACCAGCAATGACGCGCTGCTCCAATCCGGTCTCGGCGAGCACATCGCCTCGCTCGATCCGCAGAGCCGGAGCCTGGTCGCGACGCTGGTCGCAACGCGCACTGACGCGGATGCGGAGCTTTCCTGGCATCCGGCAAAGCGGCTCGCCGACGGCAGCGAGATCTGGCTGCCTGCAGATTTGTGCTTGCGCCGACCGCCGGCACGGCAGGACTTCGTGCCGCCATTTCCGTTGAGCATCGGATCGGCCGCCGGCACCTCCTGGGAGGGGGCGGCACTGCATTGCTTGCTGGAATTGATCGAGCGTGACGCGGCGAGCCTCTGGTGGCGTGGCGGAAGCCGCGGCCGCGCTGTCCCGCCGGAGCACGCAGCCGGCACTGAAGCGCTGCTAGTGCAACTCCGACCGACCGGCGCAACGTCGCGACGCACCTGGCTTTTGGACATCACGACGGACATCGGCATTCCCGTGGTCGCCGCCGTTTCATGCCGGCGGGATGGATTTGGCTTTGCCTTCGGGCTCGCCGCGCGGCCGACGCTAGCTGCTGCGATCCGCTCCGCGATCTTGGAAATGTGCCAGGTCGAACTCGCCTCGGTCGTAGTTGACGCCAAGCGAAGAGAGCGCGGGGACACCGGGCTCAATGCTAAGGATCTCATCCATCTGCAGCGCGCCACGGCAATCAATGCGGACCAATGCATATTGCTGCAGCCAATTGGCGCGCATGCGGAACATATCCGAATTGACAGCACCGTTCCGCATGCCACCCTGACGGCGATTGCTCGGCACCTCCAAGCGCGTGCGATCGAACCATATTGTCTTGATTTGACGCGTTCGCTGTTCTCGGTGCCGGTGGCCCGTATCATTGTGCCTTCGCTCCAGCTCGAACCATCGGAAATCGTCACGCCGCGGCTTGCGGAAACGATCGCACGGACCGGCGGCGGCGCTGCTTATACTGGCGGCATTCCTTTGCTATAGTTTAGCCGGCATGCGCAGCATGACGAGAAATGCGTGATGGAAGGTACGGCTAGTGTCCCGAATGCGAGGGAATTGGCTGGCGCGGCGGACGTCGCACCACGCCTCTCCGTTTCGCTGGTCGGACGCTTTGCCATTCGCTTGAACGGCCGGCCGATCGAGCTGCGGACTCGCAAGGCGGCCGCTGTGCTCGGTTATCTTGCCTTATGCGAGACGAAGCAGGAGAGCCGGGAACGCCTGGTCGGGCTGTTGTGGAGCCGGTCGGATGAAGAAAAGGCCCGCGCCTCGCTGCGCCAGGTGGTCCGCGAATTGCGATCCGTCCTCGAGGACGCGGGATTTGCCGGCTTTGCGGCAGGCCGCCTCTCCGTCGGCATCGAACCGGAACAACTCGACATCGACATCGAGAGTGTGCTGCGGCTTGCCGAAGAGGGGCGAGTGCATCCGCTGCTTCTCGATATCTCGCGGCTCGATGAGCGGCTGCTCGAGGGAATGGACGACCTCGATCCGTCGTTTCGGGTCTGGGTGCTCGCCAAGCGTCAGACCGTCCATGAGCGGCTGATGCGCAGCCTCGGTGCTGCGTTCGCGACGGAAAATCTCACAGCGGAGGCGAAGAGAGATGTCGCTTCCGCCATCGTCAATCTCGACCCGACCCACGAGCAGGCCTGCTGCCATCTGATGCAGGCGCATGCCGAAGATGGAGACGTCGCGGGCGCGCTTCGCATCTACAAAGCTCTGTGGGATCTGCTCGATCGCGACTACGGCATGGAGCCGTCGAGGCCGACGCAGGAGCTTGTCGCGAGCATCAAGCTCGGTGCGTTCGAGCGGGTGGGCGTCGATCAGGCCAAGCACCGCGAAGGCGAGCAGCTTGTCCGCTCGATTGAGGGACCGGCAAGCCGGCCTGCCGTTTCGTCATTTCCAACGGTCAATGCGCTTCCGAAGGCTCGCCTCGTGCTGCGTCCGTTCGGCATGCACGGCGTCGATGCTGATCACGCGCATCTCGTGCAGGGGTTCAGCCTGCATCTTGCCGCGTCGCTGGTGCGTTTCCGCGAATGGAGCGTCGTCGACCGCCCGCCGGCCGCCGTTATCGTCCCCAAATCCGACTCGGCGCCGCAATACAGCATCGAGACGACCGCCTATCAGGCCGGCAATGAAGTCAACATCGTGATGGTGCTCAAGGACGACGCCAGCGGCCTCTTTGTCTGGAGCGAGAGCTTTCGCTTAAGTCTCGGCAACTGGTTCGAGGCGCAGCAGCGCATTATTCGCCGCATCGCGGCCGCGTTGAACGTGCAGTTATCAGCCGAACGGCTGAAACGGCTGGCGGGCGAGCCCGACGTGTCGCTCGACATCTACGACCGCTGGCTCCGCGGGCAAAATCTCATCGCGAAGTTCGACTCCGAAAGCTGGCATCGCGCCGTCGCCATCTTTCGCGACGGCATCCGCGAGAGCCCGTCCTTTTCGCCCTGCTACTCCAGCCTCGTGCAGATGAACAACATCGAGCATTTCGTCCATCCCGGCGTTTTTCGGGATATCGAGAAGGCGAAGACAACTCTCGAGCTCGCGAAAATCGCTGTCCAGCTCGACCCAGTCGACTCCAGGGCGCATCTCTGCTGCGGCTGGTCTTATGCCATGGCGCTGCGCGAGGCCGAGGCGGCGCCGCATATGGAACTCGCCTGCGAGCTGAACGACAACGATCCTTGGACTTTGCTGTCGGCCGCGCATTATTGGGCTTTTTGCGGCTCGATCGAGGAGGCCCGGCTGCGCGCCGACCAGGCGCTTTCGCTTTCTCCAGTGCCGTCCTATCTCGAATGGGCGTACCACAGCATCATCGGTTTCCTCTGCGGCGATTATGCCGCCGCGGTGAAGGCCAGCGATCGCGCCAATGATGTCGTCAAGATTCTGCTTGCGTGGCGGGCGGCGGCGCTCTTTCATCTCGGGCGGCCGGACCTGGCCCGGGAAGCGGCAACGCGCTTTCTGAACGGCATACGTTCGTTCTGGGTTGGACCTGTTGCACCAACGGACGAAGCCATTGCACGGTGGGTTCTGCAGGCCCATCCGATCAGCATATCTGGGCGATGGGAAGCCCTGCGCGACGGGTTGGGTGGCGCCGGGCTTCCTGTCAAAGGCATCGACCAACTGACCGCGTGAGTGGGCTTTCAAGCGCACAGGCTCATCGTGTAATCGCCGATGCGCTCGGCGTGCACCTTGAACTTTTCGCTTTCGGGGATCACCGGATCAACGCCGTTGAACAGGCGCTTGTAGAACGGCGGAATCGGGTAGGTCGATCCCGGCTCGCTGAGCATCGCCTCGGAGTCCTCGATCATGACCTTGGGCGGCAACTTCAAGAGCAGGGTCTCCTGGTCCGAGGTCACGAACTGGATGTGCTTGAAGCGCTCCGGCACCGTCGCAAACACCTGAGCCTTGGCGAGTTGCTCCTTGAATTCCTCGACCGTGGTGGGCACGGGGTATTCATTGTCGTCCTCGAGATAATTCTTGCCCGTCGACCAGGTCTTCACCAGTTTCCCCCACCGCTCGTGATTTGTGATCTGCAGCCTTTCGATACGCATGTTTGCTCCTCCTGCTTTTAAGTGAATCGGAACAATTCCGTTCACAGAAATGCGGGCACGGCGTGCTCGAGGCCGGCAATGCCGGCAGTAAACTCCACGAGCCGCGCCATGCTTTGAATGTCGGGGATTTCCGAAAAGACGTTCCTGGCGTAGTAGCGTTTGGAAAAATGGGCGAGCTGATCGGTCAGTGCGTCGTGTTCGCATCCGAGCGAGCCCCGTGCGCTTGCGAGCGCGGCGAAGACGACTTCCGAGACCACGATCGAGCCGAGCCGGCCGAGACAAAAACCCTCCTGCGGCTCCTGCATCGCTTCGAACAGGACGAAAAACGGCAGCGGCGGATCGCTGGAGAGCGTGTCGATGTCCTCTGGCGTCAGCGCTCCATAAGCGGGTGCGGCCGCTAACCAATCCCGGAGCTGGCTTTTTCGGTAAGTTTGATCGGAAAGCAGCCGCGATGGTCTGACGAAATGCGGCCTCCTGGCCGCGATCTCCGCAATCAATGCGTCGACCGACCACAGGCCTGCAAGCGATGCGCCCAAAAGGTCGCGATAGAGCAGGCCAACGCGATCGGTTTCGTCGAAGGATGAAAATATCTGATCATGGCCCAGCGCATCGCTGAGATAGGGTCCGATGCGCCGGCTGAAATTCGGTCTCGACCCGCTGATCTCGAAGAAGCGCGACCATTGCACCATCCAGGTTTCGTCGAGCGGCATATTGACCGGATCGTTCGTGGAGGTCTTCTCCAGCGTGTTGTTGAGATCGTGGGTCGAGAGATCGTTGATGCGATATTCCGGTCGCACCATGGCATGGCCGAAGCGAAATGCGCCATGCGAGAACTCCAGCGGAATCTGCCAGTCGCCGTCGCCGGCGGCCTGATCCATCAAGGGCGGGACCTGGCTCGAATAGGCCGCGTAGATCTCCGGATGGATGACGCGCCGCATCAGGTCGTTGCGGACGATGTTGTGGTAGATCGCGGTCAGTGCATCGCGCGCGCACAGGAAGCGCTTGAAGGCCGCGGCGAAACGGCCGTTCGCGTCGCTTACGGGCTCGCCGCGGCGGGCAAGATCAACCAGGCTGTTGTGCAGCGTCGCCAACAGCGCCGTTAACTGTGAGATGATGGCATGGTCGTCGTTGCGTGCATCGGCGAGCACCGCGTCGGTCAGCGCCGCGCGTCCGGGAATGTTGCGTTCAATGCCCGTCAGATTCTCGGCGTGCGTGCGTGCGATGTCGCGAAACGGACAGCCGGTTTGGCCGTTTGCCTCCTTCCAGCGCATGCGCCCGAGCCGGAGCTTGGTTCGCCGGTCGTCGCTCGGCGCATCGAGCGCGTAGAGATGCGGCGATCCAACCGGGCCGTGCCCGTAAAGGCTTTCGAGCAGGAGTGGGGCGCGCCGCGCATTCGCAACGGCGCTGCCGAGTTCGCCCACGATGGACAGCGGCATCGCGGAGTGAACCAGATCGTGCGCCACGAATTGCAGCAGGTAGGTGTAGCCGGAAGGGATCGAGGGATTTTCCCAACGCGCGATCGAGCAGTCGGCGTGCGCAGGCCAGCGTATTTCCGCATCCATGCGCCGCGACAGGCGGTTCATCAGCGCCCGCACGCGCGGCAGATGTTCCGGCGAATTAAGAGGATCGATACCGAAGACGCGGAAACGCTGTGACGGCTGCGGATTGCCGAGGAAGTGGCGGAAACCCGGGGCTGCATCGCTTGGCGTGATGTCGCCGGCTGACGCGATCTTGGAAGCCCGGAGAGATGCATCAGCGCTGCGTGCGGCCATCTGAGATTTCTCATCTTGCGTCCTGGTCACAAGACTGCTGAGCTTGCCGTGAAATTATCGTGATCTGGCGATGACATTGGATGTCGTCGCCATCGCGCCATCGATGGTGCATCCCGTCGCGATCTCCGCTCGCGGCGCGCTTGATGTCGACTGTCAAAAAGGAGCGCGACGGTTAGTTCGCTGTGATGCGCGCCATTCGCTTTCGAGAATCCAAGCAGCTATTTCTGAAATTTCAATTGAACGCCATGCCTCCGCTCATGGCGACGGTCTGGCCCGTCATGTAGGGATTGTTGATGAGCATCATCACCGCGGTGGCAACCTCTTCGACCCTGCCAAATCGCCCGAGAGGTATGCGAGCGACGAGGCTCTCCTGGCCCTTCATCATGTCGGTTTCGATCAGCGAAGGCGCCACTGCGTTGACGGTGATGCCTTCCTTGACGAGGCGCGCTGCGTAGCCGCGCGTTAATCCTTCCATTCCGGCCTTGGACGCATTGTAGTGGGGGCCGATCGACCCGGCCCCGCGTGCCGCGCCCGAGGAGATATTGACGATGCGGCCCCATGTCGTCGCGCGCATCATCGGCAACACCGCCTGCGTGCACAGGAAGACGGACTTCAAATTGACTGCGATGGTCTCGTCGAAGTCGGCTTCGGAGAGATCGTCGACGCCGCGGACGATCGCGACGCCCGCATTGTTGACGAGGATGTCGATCGGCCCGAGTTCGGATTTCACGCGTTCGATCATTTTGGCGACGGCTTCCGCCTGCGAGACGTCCGCCTGGACCGCGATGGCATTTCCGCCCGCGCTGCGGATTCGTTCGACCAATGCGTCGGCCTGCTCTGCATGCGATCGGTAGTTGATGGCGACGGCGGCGTCCGCCGCAGCCAATGCCTTCACGATGGCCGCACCAATCCCGCGCGAGCCGCCGGTCACCAATGCCACTCGTCCACGCAAATTCTCTGTCACCATCGCCGACCTCCGATCGAGTTTCTGTCGTCAAAAGCGCTGATGAATCTAGGTCGACCGCACCTGTCGGCAAGGGGCCGAGATGTCGGCGCGCCGCCGCGCTCGGCAAAGGCTTCGGCAATTGGTTCGCGGCTATCGCCACCTGTCGCGCATGCGGGCGGCAATGTCGATGCGCGGACCCTGGCTCGCGGGTCTTGCCGCGGCGTCGGCGGCCTTCGGCCAGCTCGTGCGCTCAAATAGCGTTAGCAGCGCTTCCGGAATGAAGCGCGTCCGCGACGCATAGAGGTGGCGATCGCCTTGCGCGCTCTGGCCATGGGTGAAGAAGCGCTGCGGCACCATCAGATGCAGATCGTCCTTGGCGCGGGTCATCGCGACATAGAGCAGACGGCGTTCCTCTTCCAGTTCGGCCGAGGTGCCGACGCCGAGGTCGGAGGGAATACAGCCGTCGACGACGTTGAGCACGAATACCGACTTCCACTCCTGGCCTTTGGCGGAATGGATCGTCGAGAGGATCAGATAGTCCTCGTCGAGCAGGGGCACGCCCGCCTGGTCGCTGGTGGCATCGGGCGGATCGAGTGTGAGTTCGGTCAGGAAACGCTCGCGCGAGGCATAGCCGCCGGCGATCTGCTCGAGCTGGATCAGATCGGCGCGGCGAACTTCCGCATCTTCATGAACGCGTTCGAGATGCGGTTGATACCAGGCGCGGGCGAGTTCGAGATCGGCGGGCCATCGGCATGCGCGCAAGTCGCTGATCGTCTCGACGAAGGCGGTCCAATCACGGCCGGACCGGGGAGGTGCGGGCAGGCTGGAGAGCGCGGCCACCGGCTCGGCGGTGTCCGCGATCGCATCAAGCACGCGCTGGGCGGTGGCGGGGCCAACGCCTGGCAACAGATGCAGGATGCGAAAGCCGGCGACGCGATCGCGCGGGTTTTCGACAAAACGCAGCAGCGCCAGGATATCCTTGACATGAGCCGCATCCAGGAATTTCAGCCCGCCGAACTTGACGAAGGGGATGTTGCGGCGGGTCAGCTCTATTTCGAGCGGTCCGCTATGCGAGGAGGTGCGGAACAGCACCGCCTGCTGCTTCAACAGCGCGCCTTGCTCGCGGTTCGCCAGCACCTGCTCGACCACATAGCGGGCCTGGTCCGCCTCGTCGCGCAGCGCCACCAGAAGCGGCTTCTGCGAGGATGATCGTTCGGTCCAGAGATTTTTGGTGAAGCGCTCCTTGGCGAGACTGATCACGCCATTGGCGGCCGCGAGGATCGGCTGCGTCGAGCGGTAATTGCGATCGAGCGTGACGATTTCCGCATGCGGCGAGAACTGGCTCGGGAAATCGAGAATGTTGCGCACGGTGGCCGCGCGAAAGGAATAGATCGATTGCGCGTCGTCGCCGACGACGGTGAGGCCAGCGCCTTGCGGTTTTAGCGCGAGCAGAATCGAAGACTGCAGGCGATTGGTGTCCTGATATTCGTCGACCAGCACATGGTCGAAGCGCGTGCCGATCTCGACGGCCAAGGCGGCATCCGACACCATCTGCGCCCAGTACAGCAAGAGATCATCGTAATCGAGCACGTTCTGTGCCTGCTTGGCTTCGACATAGGCTGCGAACAGCGCCTTCAGCTCGCCGGCCCAGCCGGCGCACCAGGGATAGGCGAGGCCCAATACCTGCTCCAGCGAGGCATCCGCATTGACGCAGCGGGAATAGATGGAGAGGCAGGTGCCCTTGGCCGGAAAGCGGCGCTCCGTCTTGGAAAATCCGAGCTCGTGACGGACCAGGTTCATCAGGTCGGCCGAGTCCTCGCGATCATGGATGGTGAAGGCGGCATCGAGCCCGATGCGTTCGGCATATTCCCGCAACAGTCGTGCGCCGATGCCGTGGAAAGTTCCGGCCCAGGTTAGCGCGCCGGTCATCAGTGCGGAATTCTCGCCGATCACCTTGCGCGCGATGCGCTCGACGCGCGCCTTCATTTCGCCGGCTGCGCGGCGCGAGAAGGTCATCAACAGGATTCGGCGCGGATCGGCGCCATTGACGATTAGATGCGCAACCCGATGCGCGAGCGTGTTGGTTTTTCCCGATCCGGCGCCGGCTATGACCAGAAGCGGCGGCCCAACCGTGCCCTGCGGCTTCACGCCATGCTCGACGGCACGGCGCTGCTCCGGATTGAGTTGATCGAGATATGTCGCAGCCGCTGTCAGCACGAATCGCCCCTCGAGATAGAATCAGCGATTTCGCCTGATAGCGCAACGCGCCGCCGCGCGGTCTCACGGGGCCGACGCCACTTCCCGATAGGGACGCGAACGATGGATCCGGTCTGCAGGTAGCGCTCACCTGCCAGGTCGGCAATGGCGCAATGCCGAGCCCCTCGCGAACCGCCTCCCGCAGCCGCTTCGGCGTCATTGGTGCGCAGGCGGCCACTCACCGCGAGCCCCGCGAGGAGAGTGGTTGGCCCGCGTGCTGCACTGGCGCGAGCTGGAGGGCTTATCTCGCGGGTGCGCAGTTCATCAGCTTGCTGTTCGGTCCTGCAACAACGATCGCACTCGCGATTCCGCATAGGCGAAATGCACCTCCGGTGCCGCGCGCTTGCGCTTGCCATGGGCCCGGTCACCTTGATCATCCGCCGGGTCGTTGTGCTCTGAAAAGTTCCAAGCACTCGCTCTGCGGTATCAAGATAATTCGAGCGGTGCCATTTCCCCTTGTGCGGCGATGGAACTTTCGTCGCGCGTTCGTTCAGAGCCGGAACCGAAAACATCCTGAAGGCAAACATTCACCTACGCTGAGTTCCAACATGCGCGCCACCAACATGTATGCGCATGTTCCTTCACCGTGTCTTCACGGGGAGAACCTTTGTTCTCACTCTTGCGCCACAATTTGCCTGCTTCGTGTTGCGGCAGCGCGACAGTTGTGAATTGGCGTCGTGCTACTTTGACTTCAGCTCAACCGGACGGATCGTGGGATCTCGCGGTTCGTGCCGGTCCTTCGCAGGGGGGATCACGGAATGCATCACTTGTTCCGGCCTTTGCCGTGTCTCTTCGTCCTGGCCGTTCTCTCGGGGACGTCGAGCGACGCGCTCGCCAGCGCTCGTCACAAGCAAGTTCAGCATGAAAAGAAGACCGAGGCGGCAAGCGCGCCGCGTGATGACGGCAAAACTGCGCTGAAGAAGGATGCCAAGAGCAAACGCAGTGAGCGCATCGCCGAGAAACGGCGCAAGAAGGCACCTGCGAGCGAGAAGCCGGCCGAGCCCGCCCTCACGGGCGACCTTGCCATCTTGAAGAATGTGATCGATCTGGCGCGGCAGGGTAAGACCAGCGACGCCACCACGGCCGAAAAGACGATCGGCGATCCGGCGGGGCAGAAGCTTGCCGAATGGTTCATCCTGCGTCATCCGGAGTCGCAAGCCAATTTCAGCCGCTATGCCTCTTTCGTCTCCGACAATCCGGACTGGCCGGGCGTCACTCTGATGCGCCGCCGTGCGGAGGCGCGGCTGTGGCAGGAGAAAGGCGATGCCGCCACGGTGCGCAACTTCATCGGCGAGCATCCCTTGACCGCGAAGGGCCGCTTCGCGCTCGCGCGCGTGCAGCTCAACGAGGGCGACCGTGACGGCGCGCAGCGGCTGGTTCGCGAGGCCTGGCGCTCGGAGGATCTGTCGGAGCGCACTGAATCGGACGTGCTCGACGCCTTTGGCAATCTTCTCACAATCGACGACCATCGGGTGCGCATGGACAAGCGCATCGGTGCCAAGGATATTGCAGGCGCGATGCGCGCTGCGCATCGCATCGGCGACGATGCGATTTCGATCGTGAAGGCGTGCAGCGCCGTCAAAGGCAATGACGACAAGGCATCGGATAAACTCGATTCCGTAGCGGCCGACGCCCGCCAGGATCTCGGCTACGTGCTGTGCCGCGTCCAGTGGCTGATGCGCAAGGACCAGATTGCGGATGCAACGCGGCTCGTGCTCGCCGCGCCGCCGGCAACCATGCCGCTGCAGGATACGGACGAATGGTGGCGGGTGCGGCGCGTTCTGGCGCGCAAGCTGCTCGACGAGGGCAGTTACCAGAGCGCCTACGACATTGTGCACGGCGCCGCGCAGCCGGACAGCGAGAACTACCGCGCCGAATTCCACTTCCTGCAGGGCTGGATCGCGCTGCGCTATCTCGACGATGCCAAGACGGCGATGGCGCACTTCGTCCATATCGACGAGGGCTGTTCCAACCCGATTACGCTGGCGCGCGCGGCTTATTGGCGCGGCCGCGCCGCCGAAACGCTCGGCGACAAGCGGATCATGCGGATCAACTATGAAGCGGCCGCGCGTTATCCCACCGCCTATTACGGGCAATTGGCGCGCGCCAAGCTCGGCATGAGACAGATTGAACTGCGCACCGTGCAGCAAACCGCTCCGGCCGGCGCATCCAAATCTGCGGACGAGGTCGTGCGCGCCGCCGAGATGCTTTACACGCTCGGGGAGCGCGAGACCGTGGTCAGCTTCGTCTCCGATCTCGCCGATGACAGCAGGGATGTTGCCACCCTCGCGGCGGTCGCCGAGGTGACCGGCCGTCATAACGACGCACGCGCCATGTTGGACCTTGGCAAGACGGCGTTGGGACGCGGCCTCGCGCTGGACGCCTACGCTTTTCCGACCATTGGCATTCCGCCGCACAGCCCGATCGGGCCCCCCATCGACCGCAGCGTCATTTACTCGGTGGCGCGCACGGAAAGCGAGTTCAATCAGCGCGACAAGTCGGCGGCCAACGCGGTCGGCCTGATGCAGGTCACCCCCGAGGCCGGGCGCGACACCGCCAAGAGATTCGGCGTCGAATATGACTGGGACAGGATGGTCTCCGATCCCGTCTACAACACGCAGATGGGGGCGGCAGAGCTCAGCGCGCTTCTGCAGGAATACAAGGGTTCGCACATCATGACCTTTGCCGGCTACAACGCCGGGCGCGGCCGCGTGCGCGATTGGGTGAAGGCCTATGGCGACCCGCGCGACCCCAATGTCGATCCGGTCGATTGGGTGGAGCGCATCCCGTTCGCCGAGACGCGCAACTATGTCCAGCGCGTGATGGAGAACTTGCTGGTCTATCGCGCGCGTTTCGGCAGCGAGGAGCCGTTGATCGCGTCCGATCATCCGTCCGCGATCGGGCAGGAAACGACAAGCGCGGTACCGGTTCCGTGAGGGCCTGAGCGCCGAAGTGTGGAAATCTCGGCGAGATCATCGGCGCGCGTGATGTGCCTGATGATCTCCGCCGTGACTGTGCTGCGATGGGTCTGCGGCAGCATGTGACCAGCCTTCGGCAAGTGCGTCACTTGCGAGCCAGCAATCAGAGCGGCAAGCCGCGTGACGATGCGCTGGGTCAGGTAAGGCGACAAGCCGCCGGACATCAGCAGCGTCGGGACGCGGATGGCGGCCGCTGCGGTCGCGACATTGTCTTCCGCCAGAACCGCATGGAAGTTGAACGCCAGTTCCTCGGCATGCTCGATCATGCGCAGGCGCGCTTCGGCCGACGGCTGCTCCGCCGGTCCGGAGCCATTCCAGAACGTAATGAATTTGTCGATGGCCTCCATGAATTGGCCGTTCCAGAGATCGACGTAAAGGCTCACGGCGAATGCCTCGAAGCGGTCGTGGAGCCGCCGGTCGGCTTCGTTGTCGCGCAGCAGTGTCGGCAACACGGGTTCGATCAAGGTTAGGCTGCGTATCCTGCTCGCAAGCAGCGAAGCAGTCGCAACCTTGAATGCAATTGCACCCCCATAGGAGTGGCCGACGAGATGGATGGGGCCGCTCGTCGCTTCGAAAGCCTCGCTCAGAAGGTCGACTTCCTCCGCGAGCGTCGCCGCGGGACTGAACACATCTCGGTGCTTGTCGTGCCTGACAAGGTCAGGCGCGCACAGCCGATATTTGCCGTCGAGTGCCTCGGCCAGCCGTGTCCATTGGCGGCCTGATCCCAGCGAGCAATGTAGCGCGAGGACGCAGCTTTTCGGCGCTTGCGCGGGAGAGAACTGAATGGAATTGATCATCGAAGCGTTTCCTAGCTGAAGGTGAAGCCGAGACCCGCGGCCGCCAACGACATCAAGTGAGCGATACCAAAGAGTGCGAGGGAGCCAGCCGGCATCGAGGCGCCGTGCGAGGCATGGGATAGTGCCGCGCCGATCCTGATGAGGCCGAACAGCGCGATCGCCATAACGGTGGACAGCGCGGCTGTACGAAAATTTGTCGAGTCGGAATGGGTGAACATCAAAGATCTCTGTCATGGTTAAGCGATCCGGGCTGCGAACCCGGAGCAGAACGAATTTTGCGAAAAAGGGGTTTGTCGGGCGGGACTAGCCCTTGAGGAATTTGGGATGTCCAAGGAGCCTCGTCGCAGCAACGCGAGTTGCTGCGCGGCGGGCGGAACTTTCGATCTGTCTTGCAGAGCTTGCAGCGACCATCTGCATCCTTCTTCGGTTCCAGAGCAGCCTCATCGGCAGGCTGCGATGAACCAAACATGCCAGTCGTTTGACCTAAAGACTCCGAGGGCGACTTGATTTTGCCTTTAGATCAGCTTGATTGTTTCATGAGGCCCAGAATTGACGTGCAATTTGTGTTTCCCAATCATGTGCTTGATACGGACCGTCACGAACTGAGCTGCGATGGCCGCACGATCGCGGTCGAGCCTCAGGTGTTTGATCTTCTGGTCTACCTGCTTGAGAATCGAGACCGGGTGGTCAGCAAGGATGACCTGATCGACAAGGTCTGGGGCGGACGGATCGTGTCGGATTCGACGCTGACGAGCCGCATCAACGCCGCGCGGAAAGCGATCGGCGACAGCGGCGCCGAGCAGAACCTGATCCGAACGGTGCCGCGCAAGGGGCTGCGCTTTGTCGGCGCCGTGCGAACGCAGCTCAGCGGCGCGAGCGCGGACCAGGCGGCCGCGGTGGCCCCCGAGCAGGTCAGGCCGCCGCAATCGAGCTTGCCGCTTCCCGACCGCCCGGCGATCGCGGTGTTGCCTTTCACCAATATGAGCGGCGACCGCGAGCAGGACTATTTCTCCGACGGGATCAGCGAGGACATCATCACCGCGCTGTCCAAGCTGCGCTGGTTTTTCGTGATCGCGCGCAACTCGTCCTTCATCTACAAGGGCAGGGCGGTCCGCATCAGTCAAATCGCCCAGGAACTCGGCGTCCGCTACGTCCTCGAAGGCAGTGTGCGCAAGAGCGGCGATCGGGTGCGGATCTCGGCACAGCTCAACGACGCCTCGACGGGCAGCCAGCTTTGGGCCGAGCGCTACGATCGGTGCCTGGCCGACGTGTTCGCCGTGCAGGACGAGATCACGGAATCGATCGTTGCGGCGATCGAGCCGCAGCTCTACGCAGCGGAAAACTTCCGCGCGCAGCGCAAGCCGCCCGGGAGTCTGGATGCCTGGGATCTGGTCATGCGCGCGCTGTCGCACTTCTGGCGGATCACGCGAGAGGACAACGTGGCGACCCAGGCGCTGCTGGAAAAAGCCATTGCCATCGATCCGCATTATGGCCAGGCGCTCGGCGTGCTCGCCACAAGCCACATCTTCGGCGCTCACATGGGATGGGCGGACATGCGTGCCGTGGTGCCGATCGCCGAACGCGCTGCGTTGGCAGCGGTGGAGGCCGACACCGAAGATGCGTGGGCCCATCATGGGCTGGCCTATACCTATCTGTTCGCGAGACGCTTCGACGATGCGATCGCGGAGTTCGAACTGGCCTTGCGGCTCAACCCGAATTTTTCCTTTGCCCAAGCCTTCTACGGCGTGACGCTATGCTATTCCGGGCGGTGGGAGGAGGGCGACCTTGCGGTGCGCCGGGCGCTGCGGCTCAGCCCGCGCGATCCCTCTTCGACGCTGTACTACGGCATTGCCGCCTATGCCCAGTTCATCGGCTGCAACTACGACGAGGCGATCCGGCTTGCACGAGAGTCGCTGCGCCAGCGCAGCGACTTCGTCGGTGGTCATCGTGTGCTGACCGCGGCAGCCGGTATGGCGGGATATAATGAAATGGCGCAGGCGGCGTTGCAGGAGCTTCGCCGCGCTCAGCCAAATATCTCGCTCGCCTGGGTCGCGAGCGAGATGCCGATGAAGCGCTGCGCAGACCGCGAGCATTATCTCGAGGGCTTTCGCCGCGCGGGGCTGACGTAACTTCGCGAGCTCAGCGCGCCCGTCTCATTCCTCAACCGCTATGCCGGAGCCGCCGAATTCGGCCGGAAAATCTCTGAATTTCGGCAACCCGTCCCGCATCGGCAGCACCGTCTCACCATAAATGACGTGAACACCCGGCGCGAAGGCGAGCGTCGGAATGGTCGCAGTGAATACGTCGATTAGGGTTGTAGCAGGTCGTGCGCGGACCAAGGTGCTCGGGCAGGTCGCGCCATGGTGCGCCCGAACGCAGCACCCAGAAGATGCCGTTCAGCACCCGCCGGTCGTCCACTCGCGGCACACCTCTTGGCTTGTTGGGCAGGAGCGGCTCGATCACGCGCCACTCGAAGTCGGTTAGATCATATCGGCGCATGCTGCGCGTGAATCAGAATTCAGTGCGAGCTGGAAGCCAAACCTCCAATTGGTAGACGCCCCTAAGGAACTTTTCGCAACTACTCAATCAGGCGCTTGGCCTCTCCGATGAAGCGAGCACTACAATCCCGGTGATCTCGCCGCCCAAGCCTTGGTGGCCTGGCAGCTTTCCATCGCTCGGGCGTAGGCAGGGCGTGCCGTNGTGCGGGCGAGATAGTCCCGCTCGGTAGAACCGGGGACGTAGTTGCCAGTTCGCAGGCCGAGCAGGAGGGCGTAGCTCACCGAGATATCGGCAGCAGTGAAGCGGTCGCCGGCGAGATAGGGGCAATCCGCGAGGCGGCGGATAACCAACCCCAGCCGGCTCTCGAAGGTCTCGAGCGCCCAGCAGGTAACCCGGGCATCTC